>NZ_JBNNIX010000001.1:0-505313 GCF_050269735.1 Paenisporosarcina sp. NPDC076907
AGGATCAAACTCTCCATAATAGGTGAGTCGATTAGCTCGACTTTGTTGCTGGCGTCAAATTAATGACGTTTATAATGAACGTTTAAGTTCAAGTTTTGCTTCCGGCACCGAAGTGCGTTCCGCTTAATTGTTGACGTTTTGCTGTTCAGTTTTCAAGGTTCATTTCGTTGGTCACTCTCGCGACAGCAACTTTTATATCTTAGCAAATCCAGTTTGTCATGTCAACAAAAAGTTTTGCTTTTCATTTTTGTTTGCCGCTTGTTTTGGCGACTCACTTATAATAACTTATTTCCCACACGAGTGTCAACAGTATTTTAGACATTTATCCATTTTCTTTTAAAATTTTTTTAGAAATAATTGGATGCAAGAACCGACGTACTACATGTGGTGTGTAATTACTGAATTACCATTGAATGGAGTCTATATACTGAACCTGGACTGCTACTCTTTTTGTAAGTTTCATAAGCATTTTCTAACCGCCTTAGTCATTACTTAATCTGAAGACCTTTTATTCATTTTTCGAACTATCCAGACTACTTATAGAAGTTTAGTATGAAAGATAGAAAGAAGGGTTACGTATGAGAGAGAAGTTCACATTTCATCCTGTGGTATGGACATTATTAATTGGAACTGTTTTTGCAAGAGGGGCCAGTTTTATGGCTCTGCCTTTTCTGGCCTTATATTTATCTAACACTCATGGAATTCATCCTGTTTGGATTGGACTAACGATTGGACTGTCTCCGTTAACCGGAACCATAGGAGGTTTCATTGGGGGTTACATTTCGGATCGGTTTGGACGGAAAAAGGTAATGTTATGGACGATACTTGTGTGGGGTCTGGTTTATTTCGGATTTTCTCAAGCATCACACATCGGGATATTTATGGTACTGAATGCCATGAACGGTCTTTGTCGTTCATTCTTTGAACCATCCTCCCAGGCGATGATGGCAGATTTAACTACTCCTCAAAAAAGAAAGCGTGTATTTTCACTACGATACACGGCTATTAATATTGGTGCATCACTCGGACCGCTACTTGGCGTTTATATTGCGCAGTTTTCGACTTCCTTGCCTTTTTTGTTAACGGGTTTGATGTACCTTCTATATGGAGGAACTCTGTTCATCATGTTAAATCGCTATTCAATTTCACTTGTAACTCCTGTTCATCAATTGCCACTGTTGGACACGTTAATGGTGACATGGAAAGACAAAACCTTGCTCGTATTTATCATTGGGGGGATCTTGATAAATGTCGGCTATTCGCAAATTGATTCGAACTTACCTCAATACATACAACAATCGTTTTCTGACGGTGTTGCTCTTTTTGCAAGGCTTGTTGCTCTCAATGCGATACTCGTCATCATTTTGCAAGTTCCTTTAAGTTTAATATCTGAGAAATGGCCAGTTCTTCGTGTAATGATTTTCGGGAGTATTTTCTTTGCAGTTGGGTTTGCAAGTTTTGGATTTGCTACCTCAGCAGTTGGCATGATGATTGCTATGGCGATTGTCACTATCGGGGAAATTTTCATTTTCCCGTCCACCAGCGTCTTTATTGATCAAATTGCTCCCGAAGATCGAAGAGGAACTTACTTTGGGGCTGGGCAGTTTCGGTCAATCGGAAATTTCACGGGACCTGTACTTGGGGGATGGTTGCTCCAGGACTTCAGCGGGGATATCTTGTTTTCTGTAATCGCAGGTATTATTTTGTGCAGCATATTCTTCTACTACTTAGGGAATGTGCACATACTAGAAAAGCAAAAACGCAACACTATCTTGAATGCAGTGGAGCAATAGATTGAAAAACTGCTGTTAATCTTCAATCAAAAAAGGACTAAGGCGCATAAGCGCCTTAGTCCTTCTATTATTCTTCTGAAGAATCTGCTTCTGTCGGTAAGTCCACACTTGCTTCTGTAGTTGATTCTTCTCCCTCAACTACTGTAGTTGTGCTTTCTTCACCATCTTCATCAAATTCTTCTTCATCTTCAGCTTTTTCTACTTTTGCGACCGTTGCTACAAGTTCATCATCGCCTAAACGAATTAAGCGGACACCTTGCGTGCTGCGACCCGTGATTGAAATACTGTTAACGTCCATACGAATTAACATTCCATTAATCGTGATGAGCATCAAATCTTCTGAGCCATCTACCGCTTTAACAGCTGATAACGGACCAGTTTTATCGGTGATTTGGCTTGTCTTAATTCCAACTCCACCACGTGACTGTAAACGATACTCTTCTTCTGGCGTACGTTTTCCGTAACCATTTTCCGTCACGACCAATACTTCCTGACCTGGCTCCAGGATTTCCATGCCGACGACATGATCGTCTTCACGTAAACGAATTCCTCGAACTCCAGAAGCTGTACGACCCATTGAACGGATATCTGTTTCTTCAAAGCGCACAAGCATTCCTTTGCGCGTTCCGATGATGATGTGTTTTTTCCCATCTGTCAAACGAACGGAAATCAACTCATCGTCTTCTCTTAAAGAGATTGAGATAAGACCATTCGCACGAATATTGGCAAACCCGCTGACTGGTGTACGTTTTGTTACACCCAGACGAGTAGTGAAGATAAAGTATGCATCGTCTTCAAATGAAGCCATTTGAATCATTGCCGTAACTTTCTCTTCTTTATCGACACCTAACAGATTGACGATTGGCAATCCTTTAGCTGTACGGCCGTACTCAGGAATTTCGTATCCTTTCGCACGGTATACCTTACCTGTGTTTGTAAAGAACAGGATGGTATCGTGGGTTGAAGTATAAAGAAGATGTTCAACGAAATCATTTTCATTCGTGCCCATTCCCTGTACGCCTCGCCCACCACGTTTTTGGCTGCGATACGTATTAACTGGCAGACGTTTAATGTATCCGTTGTGAGTCAATGTCAGAACAGAGTTCTCACGTGGGATTAAGTCTTCGTCTTCCATCATTTCAGCGCCACCCGCAGTAATTTCCGTACGTCGTTTATCGCTGAAACGCTCTTTAATTTCATTTAATTCTTCTCGAATGATTTGAATAACTTTCAATTCATCCGCTAAAATCGCACGAAGTTCAGCAATCAGCTTTTGAAGTTCTTGGTATTCTTCTTCAATTTTGTCGCGTTCCAAACCAGTTAAACGTTGAAGACGCATATCAAGAATTGCCTGTGCTTGACGTTCAGACAAGTTGAATTGAGCAATTAACCCATGTTTTGCTTCTTCTCCTGTTTGTGAACTACGGATCAATGCAATAATTTCATCAATATGATCCAAGGCGATACGAAGACCTTCTAAAATGTGAGCACGGTCTTCCGCTTTTGTCAGTTCAAACTGTGTACGTCGTTTAATAACGACTTTTTGGTGCTCCAAATAATGATATAAAATCTCTTTCAGACCAAGTACTTTTGGCTGACCGTCGACAAGCGCCAACATATTCACACCAAAACTTGATTGAAGAGCTGTTTGTTTATATAGATTGTTTAATAGGACATTGGCATTGGCGTCTTTACGGACTTCAATGACGATGCGCATTCCATTACGGTCAGACTCATCTCGAAGATCCGTGATGCCATCAATTTTCTTATCGCGCACAAGTTCCGCGATTTTTTCAATCAGGCGGGCCTTATTCACTTGGAAAGGAAGTTCATGAACTAAAATGACTTCTTTGCCATTTGATTTTTGTTCAATTTCAACTTTACCGCGGATAATAACTGATCCACGCCCTGTTTCGTAAGCACGACGAATCCCGCTTCGTCCTAAAATAATACCACCAGTAGGGAAATCAGGACCTGGAATGATTTCCATAAGCTCTTCAGTAGTAATCGCTTCATTTTCAGCAAGTGCCAACACTGCTTCAATGGTTTCACCCAAATGATGTGGTGGAATATTCGTTGCCATACCAACAGCAATCCCTGAAGTACCGTTTACTAATAAGTTTGGGTAACGACTTGGAAGAACAACTGGTTCTTTTTCTTGACCATCATAGTTATCTTTGAAATCGATTGTGTTTTTGTTGATATCACGCAGTAATTCCATCGCGATTTTCGACATACGAGACTCGGTATAACGCATTGCTGCCGCCGCATCTCCATCAACTGATCCAAAGTTCCCGTGACCATCTACTAACATATAACGATAACTCCAGTGTTGCGCCATTCGAACCATGGTGTCGTAAACAGCTGTATCACCATGTGGATGGTACTTACCAATTACGTCTCCAACAATACGAGCTGATTTTTTGTACGGTTTTTCTGCCGTATTCCCTAAATCTTGCATCGCATATAAAATACGTCGGTGAACAGGTTTTAAACCGTCCCGAACATCTGGAAGAGCTCGTTGAACAATAACACTCATTGCATAGTCAAGGAATGACGTTTTCATCTCTGTACTGATATTAATTCCTTTAACTCCATCATTTGCTATATTCGTCACGCAGGCGACCTCCCTTCACTTGGGGTATTAAATATCCAAGTTTTTCACATAAATTGCATTTTCTTCGATGAATTGACGACGAGGTTCTACTTCATCCCCCATTAAACGTTCAAATGTTTCATCTGCATCTATCGCATCTTCCAAGTTAACCTGTAACAATGTGCGAACTGCTGGATCCATTGTTGTATCCCATAATTGAGTCGCATCCATCTCTCCAAGACCTTTGTATCGTTGAATGACTGGTTTTGGTTGTTTTGGCAAACGCTCAAGGATTTCAGCCAGTTGCTTATCTGAATAACAATACTCCACATTTTTCCCTTGTTTAATCTGGAATAATGGAGGCTGTGCGATATATACATATCCTGCTTCAATCAACGGACGCATGAAACGGAATAAGAAAGTTAATAATAAAGTTCGGATATGGGCACCATCTACATCGGCATCCGTCATGATGACGATTTTATGATAACGTGCTTTTTCCAACGCAAACTCTTCACCGATCCCGGTTCCAAGTGCTGTAATAATCGCTCGGATTTCAGTATTCGATAAAATTTTATCCAAACGTGCTTTTTCCACGTTCAAAATTTTCCCTTTTAACGGCAAAATCGCTTGGAAATGACGATCACGTCCTGATTTTGCTGAACCGCCGGCAGAGTCACCCTCTACTACATACAATTCACTATCAGCAGGAATACGAGAAGAACAATCCGCCAATTTACCAGGTAAGCTTGATACTTCCAAAGCAGACTTACGACGTGTGAATTCACGCGCTTTTTTCGCTGCAACACGTGCACGGGCTGCCATTAATCCTTTATCAATGACTTTACGGGCAACCGATGGATTTTCCAGCATAAAACGTTCAAACGCTTCGGAGAACAATGAATTCGTAATCGTGCTGACTTCAGAGTTTCCTAATTTCGTTTTCGTTTGTCCTTCAAATTGTGGATCTGGATGTTTGACTGACACAATGGCAGTCAATCCTTCACGCACATCATCACCTGTTAAATTCGTATCGGCATCTTTCAACATGTTGTTTTTGCGTCCGTAATCATTGATTACACGCGTCAACGCCATTTTAAATCCGGATTCATGCGTACCGCCTTCATACGTGTTGATATTGTTCGCGAATGAGAAAATATTAGACGAGTAACCACTGTTATATTGCATAGCGATTTCAATTGAAATTCCGTCTTTTTCACCTTCGATATAAATCGGTTCGTCATGAATTGGCTCTTTTGATTTATTCAAGTGCTCAACGTACGACTTAATACCACCTTCGTAGTAGTAAGTGTTCGTGCGCACTTCTTCTTCACGCTCATCCGAAATGATAATTTTCAAACCGCGGTTCAAGTAAGCTAGCTCACGTAAACGATTAGCTAAAATATCATATTCGTAGACTGTTGTTTCGGTAAAAATCTCTGGATCCGCTTTAAAACGGACAGTAGAACCAGTTTTGTCAGTTTCACCAACGACCGATAATTCTTTTGTTACAGCACCACGTTCAAATTTGATGTAATGAAGCTTTTCATCACGATGAACATATACTTCCGTTACTTCCGAAAGGGCGTTAACTACCGAGGCACCAACACCATGTAGACCACCAGAAACTTTGTATCCGCCACCGCCAAATTTACCTCCGGCATGTAAGACAGTCATAATGACTTCAACAGCTGGGCGTCCCATTTTCTCATGGTTGCTGACTGGAATTCCGCGGCCGTTATCATCTACTTTGATCCAATTGTCTTTCTCGATTGTGATGGCAATTTCATCACAGTGACCAGCCAATGCTTCGTCAATTGCGTTATCTACGATTTCCCATACAAGATGGTGAAGTCCTTTTGAACTCGTCGAACCAATGTACATTCCTGGACGTTTACGTACCGCTTCTAAACCTTCTAATACTTGTATCTGATCAGCATCATAAGATTGCAGTTCTTTTTCTTCCATCGCCATTTAGCTCACCTGCTCTTTCCTACTGTCTTGTCGCTATTGTTCATAAGGGGGCCTGCCCCTTGTAATTGAATAAATTTCTTTACGATGTTCTGCGGACTAAGAGGTGATGCATACGTTAAAAAAGGAGTGACGATTAAAGACTTTACACGTGGTATTTCTACCAAGCATCGTGTACGTGGATTTTGCAACCACGAGTCCCGCTCCGTCTCATCCTTTATCTCGCGAAAATCTAATATCGAGAGGATTTCGCTGTACATGACGACAATGTCTTTGCCGATAACCACATACAAAATACTCACGCTCCTCCATCAACATGTCCTTGCTTCACATTAAATATTGCAGCTTGCGTAATCGTTTCATGATCGATGCCATCCACACTTGTTGTGGTAACAAAGGTTTGAACTTCGCCTTGGATGGTATTTAATAAGTGAGATTGTCTGTAGTCATCCAGTTCGGATAAAACATCATCGAGTAATAATACCGGTGATTCCCCGACTTCCTGTTTGATTAATTCAATCTCTGCAAGTTTCAGTGACAGTGCCGTTGTACGTTGCTGTCCCTGGGAACCATAAGTTTGCACGTCGTAGCCATTGACGAAAAACTGCAAATCATCCCGATGTGGACCGGTCAAAGTTACACCTCTCGCCAACTCTTGCGCTTTGCCTGCTTGCAATTTTCGCTGAAGGAAATCAGCCATTTGTTCGAATGTTGCATTTTGGTCAAGGCCACTGACAGGGTTATAGCGAACTTCTAATTTTTCAAGACCACGGGAAATACCTAAATGAATCGGTTCTGCCCATTTTTGAAGAAGCTCCATAAATTGAAATCTTTTACGGATAACGCTGACAGCTGCTTGAATATATTGATCTGTGTAAACATCAAACATTACATCGTTTACAGATGATTTTCCTTGATGCATTTTCAGTAAATGATTTCGCTGTTTTAATAACTTTTGAAACGTCAGTAAATCGTGTAAATAAACAGGCGATATTTGCCCAATTTCCATATCCAAAAAACGTCTTCTTACTTGAGGACTGCCTTTTACAAGATGCAAATCTTCTGGTGCAAACATCACCACATTTAGTTGACCGATATAATCACTTAAACGATTTTGTTCCAAATGGTTCACTTTCGCTTTTTTGCCTTTTTTGGATAAAGTCAATTCAAGCGGTAAGCGGCCATATTTTTTATGAACATCACCTTTTATTTTACCATATTCTTCAGCCCAACGTATCAATTCTTTATCATTGGACGTTCGGTGAGATTTTGCCATCGAAAGCACATAAATGGATTCCATAATGTTGGTTTTTCCTTGTGCATTTTCTCCGATTAGAACATTGATGGTTTTTGAAAAATTTAACGATAACGATTCATAGTTTCGATAGTTCGTTAATTCCAGACTTTCTATGTGCATATTATTGCCCGCTCAATGGATCCACAATGCGAAGTTCGCCTACTCCAGGGATGTTCACTAAATCTCCGTTACGTAGTTTACGACCACGTCTTTGATCTACTTCCCCGTTTATCAATACTTCATTTTCCGATAAAAACCATTTAGCCATTCCACCAGAGCTTATTACGTCTGTCATTTTCAGTACTTGCCCAAGGGTTACATATTCCGTTCCAATTTCTAGTTCTTTCAAGTTAATTACATCCTTCGTTTTTTAGTCTATCCCTTCATTTTACTTCATTTTCTTTAATAAGTAAAAAAGGATAGCCCAATTAAGGACTACCCTTGAAAAAATTAATTTTTAATATGTGCGAACAGGTAAAATTAGTTGCAAAATCGCGTCATCATGAACGGATTTTAAAATGAACGGGCGCATCGCTCCTGTAAATTGAACCATTACATCTTGTCCATCTACAGCCTTTAATGCATCCATCATATATTTCGCACTGAACGAGATTTTAAGTTCTTCCCCTTCAATCGACGTTGCTTGAATTTCTTCTTCTACTTTCCCTACTTCAGGTGAACTAGATGAAATTTCAACCACATTGCCTTCCAAAGAACTGAATCGGACAATATTATTGCGTTCTTCACGTGCCAACAAAGAAGCACGATCGATTGCTTGAAGTAATGCTTTTCCGTTCACTGTTACTGTCGTTTTGTATTCGTTTGGAATTAAACGTGATGTATCCGGATAATTTCCTTCAAGTAAACGTGAATAGAATAAGACATCAGAAGTTTTAAATAACACTTGTTGTTGTGTCATGACGATATGAACTGGTTCTGAAGAGTCTCCAATGATTTTACTTAATTCATTTAAGCTCTTTCCTGGAATAACTACGCTATATTCTCCTTCAGGCAGCTGCTCCAAAGTCGTTTTACGACGAGCTAGACGGTGACTGTCTGTTGCTACACAAACAAGCTCCCCATTTTTCACTTCCCAATGAACGCCTGTTAATACAGGACGACTTTCAGAAGTTGATACAGCGAATACAGTTTCGCGAACAATTGATTTTAATAAATCAGCTGGAATGACAAATTGGCGATCATCTTGAATCTCTGGAAGTAATGGATATTCAGAAGCATCTAGTCCAATTAAATGGAATTCTGATTTACCTGAACGAATATGCGTTTGATATTGTTCATTTACTTCAATTTCCACATCACTTGTTGGTAACTTACGAACGATTTCGTTAAACATACGAGCTTGAACAACAATTGTTCCTTCTTCAATTACACGAATAACTTGTTCGCCATTTTCTTCAGCTTTAATAAAAGTTTGAATTGTAATATCGGAATCACTACCAGTTAAGTGCAATCCTTGTTCTGTAACTTCTAATTTAATCCCCGTCAAAATTGGAATCGTCGTTTTAGAACTTACTGCTTTCATAACATCGTTTAACCCATCTAATAACCGTTCACGCATGATTTCAAATTTCATGATAAATACCTCGCTTATATATTTATTAATGTTTTAAAAGAATAATAGATATAGTAATAGGGCCTGTGGATTTGTTGATAAGTCCATTTTACCGAATAAAATCAGTCTATCCACATGTAGATAGACTGTGTATAAACTAGGCGGTCGATTGTGGGGTTATCCACAACTGTTAAGACTTGCCTAATAGACTCTTAATTTGTTTGAGGTCCTGTTGAAGGGCCTGATCTTCTTTTAATAGAGTAGAAATTTTTTCATGAGCATGGATAACCGTTGTATGATCCCGGCCTCCAAATTCCTCTCCAATCTTAGGTAAAGAGAAACTCGTCAACTCACGAGATAGATACATGGCAATTTGTCTTGGGAAAGCGATGGATTTCGTCCGTTTCTTCGCTGTAAAATCCTCTAAACGAATATGGAAGTGCTCACCTACCGTTTTTTGAATATCCAAAATCGTAATTTTACGAGGCTTTGAATTCGGCATAATATCTTTTAATGCTTCAGCTGCTAAATCAGAATTCATATCCTTATTAACTAAAGAAGAATAAGCAACGACACGGATCAAAGCACCTTCAAGCTCACGAATATTTGAATCGATTTGATTAGCGATGTACATCATAACTTCATTTGGGATGTCCAAGCCGTCCGCTTTCGCTTTCTTACGTAAGATGGCAATGCGCGTCTCTAAGTCTGGCGGCGTAATGTCTGTAATTAAGCCCCATTCAAAACGAGAACGAAGGCGATCTTCCAATGTTGGAATTTCTTTAGGCGGTCTGTCACTCGAAATGACAATTTGCTTAGATTCCTCATGCAACGTATTGAAGGTGTGGAAAAATTCTTCCTGCGTTTGTTCTTTTCCGGCCAAAAATTGAATATCGTCTATTAATAGAACATCCACGCTGCGATATTTGTTACGGAAATCTACCGTTTTATTATCACGGATAGAATTAATGAATTCATTTGTGAATTTTTCTGAAGATAAATAAACAACTTTTGCATTTGGGTTATGTTCCTGTACATAATGCCCAATTGCATGCATTAAATGGGTTTTTCCAAGTCCTACTCCCCCATAGATAAACAGTGGATTATAGGCTTTTGCTGGTGCTTCCGCTACTGCAAGTGAAGCAGCATGTGCAAATCGGTTACCAGAACCGATGACAAATGTATCAAATGTATATTTCGAATTCAACATACCAGGTGAAAACTCTGGTTGTTCATCATCTTTCATTGCAATGATCGGTTTTGGAGGCGAAAAATCTTCCATACTTTGATCTTTAGGTACAACAAATCTGATGGACAGGCCTTCCCCCGTCAATTCGGTCAAGATACCGGCAATCAAATGTACGTAATGTGTATCAAGCCAATCTCTTGCAAATGAGTTTGGAGCGGCAATCGTCACTGTATCACCTTGATAGGTCAACATTTTTGTAGATTTGAGCCACGTTTCAAAGCTAGGTTTCGAGATTTTTTGCTCCACTTGAGCAAGAACGCTCGACCATAGTTCTTCTAAATGTTCCAACAACGTACCTCCTTCTTTAAAAATATTTTTTATCGACAATCTTACACATAATATGTATAGTCATGCACAAAACCACAAGTTGTGGATAAAGGTTAATCAGAGCCTTGGGATAAGCTATCCACAGATTATCAACAGTTGTGGATAACAACGAATAGTGATTTTCGGTTTTGAAGAGTAAAACACAAACATCGTATCAAAATTAACTAGAAATTACAAGCGTTCTCGACGGTTATCCACAAAATGCATATTCATGCACACTGGTGTTGTCCACAGTAGGTTAGTTTGTGAAAAAGTTGTAGATAAGTGTTGTGGATAGAAAAATTACCCCATTTTTGTTATCCACAACGTCATGTGCAGAAAACTTCATATATGTGGACAACTAGTAAGCAGGGATTGATCTACTGGAAGAGAAGGATATTTCGAATAGCTATTGACAATTAGGGCTCAAACTATATATAATATCGGAGACTGTCTATGAGCAATAAATCGACTTTCAATTTTCAGGAGGTGTCATATAGATGAAACGCACATACCAACCAAATAAACGCAAACACAGCAAAGTTCACGGATTCCGTTCTCGCATGAGTTCTAAAAACGGCCGTCGCGTATTAGCAGCACGTCGTCGTAAAGGAAGAAAAGTATTATCAGCTTAAGCCCACTGATCCGCATCAGTGGTCTTTTTTTTCTTTACCTATTAGAAATGAATGATCAGGTGGAGAAGGTGAAGCATGAATAAACGTCAACGAGTAAAGAAAAATGCAGAATTTCAAAAAATCTTTAAACGCGGGAAATCCTTTGCGAATCGCCAGTTTGTCTTATATTTCTTACCGAAAGAAGGACAAGAAGAGTTTCGCATCGGCCTATCCGTGAGTAAAAAAGTCGGAAATGCAGTCGTCCGCAATCAAATCAAACGCTATATCAGACAATCTTTCTTGGAACTGAAAGATGAAGTCAACCCGAACATGGATTATGTCATTATCGCCAGAAATCAGGCGGCCAGTTTAGATTTTCATGAAACAAAGAAAAGTTTGCAGCACGTTTTGAAAATCGCTAAAATGATTCAAAAGATCAAGTAAAAAAGACAAGAAGTTTTTCGTGTATTTATATATAGAAGAAATGGAATGTCGTTTTAGGGGGAAGAAGGGTGAACAAACGCTTACTTATTATCCTCATGCTTGTTTCTGTGACGCTACTTCTTAGTGGATGTACAGAATATAATCAACCGATTTATGAGGACAGTAATGGATTTTGGAACGAATTTATTGTTTGGCCTCTTGTTTCATTCATTACATTGTTCAAGGAATTACTCGGAACTTACGGATTAGGGATTGTCATGGTGACAATTATCATTCGTTTGGCCATTCTTCCTTTAATGATCAAGCAAACGAAGAGTGCAAAGAAAATGCAAGATGTTCAACCCGAACTAGCTAAACTTAAACAAAAATACAGTTCAAAAGATGCGGCTACACAACAGAAGTACCAACAAGAAATGATGGCGTTGTTCAAAGATAAAGGTGTGAATCCAGCTGCAGGTTGTTTACCGGTAGTTATTCAAATGCCAATCTTGATTGGATTCTATCATGCGATTAGTCGTATGAATTCAACCCCAGAAATTAACTTGGGTAGCTTCCTTTGGTTCCCACTTGCTGAACCGAGTATTATTCTTGCAGTTCTCGCGGGTATCATGCAATTCCTGGTACTACGTACTGGTCCAGCAATGGACAATCCTCAAATGAAAATTATGATGTATTTCATGCCCGTTATGATTATCGGGTTCGGTATTTTCTTACCTTCTGCATTAACATTGTACTGGGTAATCGGAAATATCATTTCATTGATGCAAAACATGGTGATTTACAAACCATGGGAAAAACACACCGTTCAACCTGCTAAAACTGGAGGGGCTAAAAAGTGAATCAGATTACGCAAACGGGTACGACAACTGAAGAAGCGATATCTGCAGCATTAGCTAAACTTGAGACAACTAGAGATCAAGTCACCATCAATGTTTTAACTGAAGGTAAAAAAGGGTTTTTGGGCTTTGGCTCTAAACTTGCAGAAGTGCAAGTTACAGTTAACGAAGCACCACCCGTTGTGCAGGAGGCTGAAATTGTTTCGGTTGAGGCGGTAGAAACACCGACAGAAGAAACAATCGAGCCTTTACAAGAAAAAGTCGTTTCGAAGAATGTTGAGTCCACTCAAGGCGAGGCAGTTGAAGAAACAATAGCGTATATAACACTTATTGCAAAAGAAATGAAAATTGATGATTTAACGATTCATACGGAGCAGAATGGTAAGTACGTTACGCTTCGACTGGAAAGTAAAAAAGCAGCTGTACTTATTGGAAAGCGCGGTCAAACGTTAAACGCCTTGCAACAATTATCTCAATTAGTTGCAAATAAGTATGCTAACCAATTTTTGATGATCCAGCTTGATGTAGAAAACTACCGCGAGCGCCGTCAAGAATCTTTGGAACAATTAGCTGAACGTATGGCAGATAAAGCAATCCGAACTGGAAAAAAAGTAGAGTTTGAACCAATGCCTTCTTATGAAAGAAAAGTGATACACAACGCATTATCCAGACGTTTGGATATTGAGACGGTATCAATAGGAACAGATCCTAATCGTTATCTCGTAATTGAACCATTAAAGTAAGTAACAGCGGACCTTGACGTCACTTGACGAAAAGGTCCGCTTTCTTGTTGTCGAAATGACGTTTGCGACTTTCGATTTTAGTGATTTTATGCTATTGTTGTATGTTAGAGAATCATGACCGTTTTTCAGTTATCCACATGTGGATAATTAGCAGACAGGAGGTGGACGATTATGGAATTCGATACGATTACTGCGATATCCACACCCATGGGTGAAGGAGCAATTGCAATTGTGCGATTAAGTGGACCAGAAGCAATTTCCATAGCTGATCAAATTTTTCGTTCGCCTGGAAATAAAAGTTTAAGCAGTCAAGCATCACACACGATCCATTATGGACATTTAATAGAGCCTGAATCAGGCGATGTAGTAGAAGAAGTTATGCTGTCTTTAATGAAAGGTCCAAAAACCTTTACTAGAGAAGACGTTGTCGAAATCAATTGTCATGGGGGAATCGTCACCGTTAATCGCGTGTTGCAGTTAGTGCTAAGACACGGTGCCCGATTAGCAGAGCCGGGAGAGTTCACGAAACGAGCATTCTTGAATGGCCGTATTGATTTATCCCAGGCAGAAGCTGTAATGGATTTAATCCGTGCCAAGACAGATCGTGCCATGAATGTGGCACTAGGACAAATGGATGGAAAATTATCACGACTCATTGCCAGCTTGCGACAAGCGTTATTGGAAACATTGGCACAGGTAGAAGTGAATATCGACTACCCAGAATATGATGATGTTGAAGAAATGACCTTGCCCATGATTATTGAAAAGTCGTCTTGGGTCAAACAAGAAATTGAAGGGTTATTACGTACTTCATCTCAAGGGAAGATATTAAGAGAAGGCTTATCTACGGTCATTATCGGTCGACCGAATGTAGGGAAGTCATCTTTATTAAATAGTTTAGTCCAGGAAAATAAAGCGATTGTGACCGATGTAGCGGGAACGACACGCGATATCATTGAAGAGTATGTAAATGTCAGAGGAGTACCGTTAAAACTGGTCGATACGGCAGGGATTCGAGAAACTGAAGACATTGTGGAACGAATCGGGGTAGAACGCTCCAGACAAGTGCTTAAACAAGCCGATTTAATTCTTTTGGTACTCAACCATTCGGACGAGCTAACACCTGAAGATGTACGTTTATTTGAAGCAATTGAAGGAATGGACTTCATTGTGGTTATCAATAAGACAGATTTAGAGAAAAAAATCGACAGTCAACGCGTGGAAGAACTTGCAGGAAGCCGTAAAATCGTGACCACTTCCTTATTACAGGAAGAAGGCGTTGATCAGCTGGAAGAAGCAATTGCATCGTTGTTCTTTGAAGGGTCACTAGAAAGTGGCGATTTGACGTATGTCTCAAATGCACGTCATATTGCTTTGTTACACCAAGCTAAAAAAACGATTGAAGATGCAATAGACGCAGCGCATGCTGCCGTACCAATCGATATGATTCAAATCGACGTTACACGAACGTGGGAAATTTTAGGTGAAATCACTGGAGATACAGTAGAGGAAAGCTTAATTGACCAACTGTTCTCTCAGTTCTGTTTAGGGAAGTAATAGGAACGAAGGCTAAATACGCGACAACGTGGTCATGTGTTTACTCGTCGCTACGCTAGCTTCGAAACATGAAATTCTGTTGTAATGGAAATGCACAGTCTAGTCTAACAAAGCCATAAATTTAAATAGACCACCTTATAAATAACAAATAGGAAAAACGAAAGGAATGAACGAACATGCAGAAATTTGAAGCGGGCTCGTTCGATGTGATTGTAATCGGAGCAGGCCATGCCGGTTCTGAAGCAGCTTTAGCAGCAGCGGGAATGGGTGCAAAAACACTCGTTTTAACAATCAATTTAGATATGATTGCATTTATGCCGTGTAATCCATCTATCGGAGGCCCAGCTAAAGGAATTGTTGTCCGGGAAATTGACGCCCTTGGAGGCGCAATGGGGAAAGTCATCGACAAAACGCACATTCAAATGAGAATGTTAAATACAGGTAAAGGTCCAGCTGTACGTGCTTTACGTGCACAAGCGGATAAAGTGTTATACCAAGCGGAAATGAAACGTTTAATGGAAGAACAAGAGAACTTGTCCATCCATCAAGCAATGGTTGAGGAATTAATTATTGAAGATAACGAAATAAAAGGTGTCATTACTCAAGTAGGGGCAATATACCGTGCAAAAACAGTAATTGTTACTACCGGGACATTCTTACGTGGTGAAATAATTATCGGCGACTTGAAATATTCAAGTGGACCAAACAATCAACAACCTTCATTAAAACTTGCTGACAATCTTCGGGAGATAGGTTTTGATTTAGTTCGTTTTAAAACAGGAACGCCTCCACGCGTTAATAGTAAAACAATCGATTACAGTAAAACGGAAATTCAGCCTGGCGACGATGTACCCCGTGCATTCAGTTACGAAACAACTGAATACATCATGGATCAAATGCCATGTTGGTTGACGTATACGAATGAACGTACGCATCAAATAATTGATCAAAATTTACATCTTTCACCGATGTATTCAGGCATGATCAAAGGAACGGGCCCACGTTATTGCCCTTCCATTGAAGACAAAGTCGTTCGTTTCAACGACAAACCGCGTCATCAAATTTTCTTAGAGCCTGAAGGCCGCAATACACGCGAAGTATATGTACAAGGACTTTCTACAAGTTTGCCTGAACACGTACAACGTAAATTACTTGAAAGCATTCCAGGCTTGGAAAAAGCTGAAATGATGCGTGCTGGTTATGCAATTGAATATGACGCAATGGTACCTACTCAGTTATGGCCAACTTTAGAAACGAAAAAGATCCGTAATTTCTATACTGCTGGTCAAATTAACGGAACATCCGGTTATGAAGAAGCGGCTGGACAAGGGTTAATGGCTGGTATGAATGCAGCAGCTCGTGCTTTAAATAAAGAAGAAATTATTTTAAGCCGTTCAGATGCTTACATCGGTGTGTTAATTGATGATTTAGTGACGAAAGGAACGAATGAACCTTATCGTTTGCTGACTTCAAGAGCAGAGTATCGATTATTGTTACGTCATGACAATGCAGACTTACGACTGACTAAAATCGGATTTGATGCAGGGTTGATTTCGGAAGAACGTTACGCGCGTTTTGAAGCGAAAAAGAAATTGATTGAGGAAGAAATCGTCCGCTTAAGAAAAACAATCATTAAGCCGAATGAAGAAACGCAAGAAATTATTCGTTCAAAAGGCGGTACTGAATTAAAAGACGGAATTAAAGGTCAAGATTTACTGAAGCGCCCTGAAATGACGTATGATGATATTGCGAAGCTTTCTCCTTCGCCACTCAACTTAACAGATGAAATGAAGGATCAAATCGAAATTCAAATTAAGTACGAAGGTTATATCGAAAAAGCACTTCAACAAGTAGAAAAATTAAAGAAAATGGAAGACAAAAAAATTCCAGATTTAATTGACTACGATGCGATTTCTGGTATAGCTACTGAAGCGAAGCAAAAGATGAAAGAAGTTAGACCATTATCAATTGCACAAGCATCTAGAATTTCGGGTGTAAATCCTGCTGACATTTCTATCCTACTGGTGTATATTGAACAAGGTAGAATAGCGAAAATATCCGGATAAGTATAATAGTGGCTATTCGCTAATTTCGGCATATAGCCACTCTTCATATACGGAAGGGGTCCAATATGAATCAACAACAATTTGTTGAAGCTCTAAAAGAAAAAGGGATCAATTTAACCCCTGAACAACTTCAACAATTCCATAAATATTACGAGCTGCTGGTTGAGTGGAACGAAAAAATGAACTTAACCGCAATTACAGATCAACCATCCGTTTACTTGAAACATTTTTATGATTCAATCAGCATGGCTTTCTATGTAGATTTTTCAAAAGGCCAATCAATTTGTGATGTTGGTGCAGGAGCGGGATTCCCAAGTATTCCTTTGAAAATTTGTTTCCCTCAAATGCAAGTTACCATCGTAGACTCATTGAACAAACGAATTCAGTTTTTAACACATTTAAGTGAACAATTGGGTCTTTCCAATGTTCAATTTGTACATGCCAGAGCAGAAGAATTTGGACAAAATCCAGCTTACCGAGAACAGTATGATATTGTCACAGCGAGAGCGGTAGCGAGATTATCTGTTTTGTCGGAACTTTGTATTCCATTAGTAAAAGTTGGAGGTCAGTTTGTAGCAATGAAAGCTGCAGCTGCTCAAGACGAACTAAACGATGCAAAAAAAGCATTAACAATTTTGGGTGCTGAAAAAATTCAAGAATATTCTTTCACACTTCCTGTAGAAAATAGTGAAAGATCATTATTTGTTTTTAATAAAGTGAAGAGCACCCCTAAAAAATATCCGAGAAAACCTGGAGTTCCTAATAAGACTCCATTGTAATATTGTGTTTCACGTGAAACATTAATAAAGGATTGAAGAGATTTATCTCGAATTAATACAAGTAGTGAGTTTCTTAAAGGTGGTGCCAGGGGATGAAAAGTCCTTTTTCACGTTTTTTTGGGAGTGGCGAAAAAGAGATAGCGGCTACAAAGCAAACAACTGAACAATATGAAGAAGTAATGAAAATCCCTTTGCAATCGATTGTTCCGAATCGTTTTCAACCACGGACTGTTTTTGATGAGTCCAAAATTGAAGAATTGGCTCGTACCATTCATACACACGGGGTTATTCAACCAATCGTAGTTCGTCAAATGGAAGATGGACGATATGAGATTATTGCTGGGGAACGTCGTTTCCGCGCGATGACGAAATTGGAGTGGGAAGAAGTTCCTGCTATCGTCCGTAATTTAAGTGATAAAGAAACTGCATCTATTGCTTTAATTGAAAATTTACAACGCGAAGAATTAACTGCTATTGAAGAAGCATTAGCTTATCAAAAGTTGTTAGAACTTCATGAACTTACGCAAGAAGCTTTGGCTCAACGTTTAGGCAAAGGTCAATCCACTGTTGCCAACAAATTAAGACTTCTGAAACTTCCCCAAGTAATTCAGGATGGAATATTGAGACGTGAAATCTCAGAGCGTCATGCCCGTGCGCTCATGCCCATTAAAGAAGAGGAACAGCAAATTGCACTTTTCAAGGAAGTAGTGGAGCAGCAATATAATGTGAAGCAACTTGAAAAGAAAGTGGAAGAACTGTTAAATCCACCTGTGGTTGAAGGTAAGAAAGAAAAGCCTAAAAGAAAAACAGTTAGTCGTGATGTAAGAATTGCACTGAATACACTCAGACAGTCATTTGCGATGGTTGCGAAAACGGGGATTAAGATGGAAACGGAAGAAGAAGAATTAGAAGATTTTTACCAAATTACTGTGAAAATCCCGAAAAAGAAATCTTGATATTGCGAAATCGTGAACTCTTGCTCTGAAAGTAGCAAGAGTTTTTTTGTTTGTAATCAGAATATAATCCTTTTTTAATCAATTTTTTGATAGAATGAAAAGAAAAGCGGAAAGTAATACAAGTATGAATCTTTCCAGTAATAAATGTTAATAGCGAAAATAGACAACTAGAAGGAAGCAGGTGCAAGCGTGGGTAGAATCATAGCGATCGCCAATCAAAAAGGCGGCGTGGGTAAAACGACAACATCTGTAAGTTTGAGCGCATGCCTTGCGTACTTAGGGAAAAAAGTATTGTTAATGGATACAGATCCCCAAGGGAATGCAACAAGTGGAGTTGGCGTGAATAAAGGCGACGTACACCAATGTATTTATGATGTTTTAATAGATGATATAGATGTAAAGAAAGTCATTTTGGAAACAAAAGTGGAAAATTTACATGTAGTTCCTGCGACGATTTCGTTAGCGGGTGCTGAAATTGAACTGGTTTCTACCATCTCACGTGAAGTGCGATTAAAACGTGCGCTGCAAGATGTGAAAGAAGAATATGATTATATCATCATTGATTGCCCGCCTTCACTGGGTTTGCTGACAATCAATGCATTGACGGCTTCCGATGCCATTCTAATTCCTGTGCAATGTGAGTATTACGCATTGGAAGGTCTGAGCCAATTATTGAGTACCATCCGTTTAGTACAAAAACATTTGAATAATCAACTCGTCATTGACGGTGTGTTATTGACTATGTTTGATGCCCGGACGAACTTAGGAATTCAAGTAATTGAAGAAGTGAAAAAATACTTCCAAGATAAAGTGTATAAAACGATTATTCCTCGTAATGTACGTCTAAGCGAGGCGCCAAGTCATGGGGAACCAATTATTATTTACGATCCGAAATCTCGTGGAGCAGAAGTATATCTAGATTTGGCGAAGGAAGTGATTCGTAATGTCTAAAGGCTTAGGTAAAGGAATTAATGCATTATTTCCTGGAGAATCAATTAATCAAATGGAAAGTGTTGAAAAAATTCCTGTAAAAGAAATTAAAGTAAACCCATATCAACCCCGCAAAATCTTTGATGAAACAGCATTGAGTGAGTTAACCGAATCGATTAAAGAACATGGCGTTCTTCAACCGATTATTCTTAGAAGAAGAGGCAAGTCCTTTGAAATCGTCGTAGGGGAACGTCGTTTTCGTGCTTCAAAAGCTGCAGGCTTGAAAGAAGTTCCCGCTGTCATTCGCGAATTTACTGATCAACAAATGATGGAAATTGCGATTCTTGAAAATTTACAACGTGAAGATTTAACGCCGATTGAAGAAGCCGATGCTTACCAAAATCTCATGGAAAACTTAAGTCTAACGCAAGAGCAATTAGCTTTTCGGTTAGGTAAGAGTCGTCCTCATATTGCCAATCATATTCGTTTGTTATCATTACCTGAAGTAGTGAGAGAGTTAATTTCATCCAATAAGCTATCAATGGGACATGGGCGTGCATTACTTGGATTAAAACGTAAAAAGCTAATTCCATCGATTGCGGAAAAAGTTATGAAAGAAAACTTGAATGTCCGTCAACTTGAATCGCTTGTCCAACGAATGAATGAGGATGTTTCACGTGAAACATCAAAAGTCCCGAATAAAGATATTTTTATTAAGGAGAAAGAATCACAACTGCGTGAATATTTCGGCACTACTGTTTCCATTAAGAAATCGAAAAACAAAGGGAAAATTGAAATCGAATTTTTCTCTGAAGATGATTTGGAACGTATTTTAGAATTATTAGAAGACTAACTTGCCTATTCCCTTAAAGGAGTTAACTTTGAGGGGATAGGTTCTATTTTTAGCTGAAATGAGGAGTACCGTATGGTGTTATTAGGGACATTGATTAACGCGCTTCTCATCATCGTTGGGACAATCATCGGAAGATTATTGAAAAACATCCCAGAAAACATGAAGCAAACAGTGATGTATGCTATTGGGCTTGCTGTAACTGTTATCGGACTTCAAATGGGTTTTGAAAGCGGACAATTTTTAATCGTCATCATTAGTTTAGTTGTAGGTGCAGTCATAGGAGAGTGGATTGACTTAGATCATCAACTCAATCGATTTGGCCATTGGTTGGAATCAAAAGTGGGCAAGAATAAAAAAGGTGAAAATATTAGTATTGCGCAAGGTTTTGTCTCCGCTACATTAATTTTTGTTATTGGATCGATGGCGGTCATTGGTTCATTGGATAGTGGTCTTAGAAATGATCATGATTTATTGATTGTAAAAGGATTGATAGATGGATTCACTTCTATTATTCTGGCTACCACTTTAGGTATAGGCGTTCTGTTATCAGCCGTTCCTGTCATTTTATATCAAGGAACGATTGCACTATTCGCAACTCAAATAAGCCGTGTTATCCCACAAGAAGCACTTGCATTATATATCCAGGAAATGACTGCAACCGGTGGGATTATGATTGTAGCTATTGGATTAAATATGATTGGTTTGACCAAAATAAGAGTAGCCAATTTACTACCAGGCATTCTCGTGGTAGCGATCGTCGTGGCTATTGCGTACCAGTTTCATTTGGTACCTCTGCCAAGCAAGTAGAAGGGCACGAGACAAAACTTTGCCCATATCATATGGCAATTGTAGTCTCGTGTTTTGCAAGACAGTGTACTCTTGAAAGCCACCAACATTTACAATGCCTTTAATGGATAGGTCGCCAATAGGTGGCAATTCCTTTTTTACTGCTTTGCCGGGGAAAAGAGGACCTTTTTCGATGACAATATGTCCGATTTTCTCGACTTTCCCTAAGCAAGCATCTATGGCAACTACATAAGGAGATAATGTTCTTGCTTGAAGTGACTCGACGGTTTGTTGTAAATTCAAAGCGTGCAAAGGTTGTTGCAAGGTGCCAATTACTTCATACGGAAATGTGGGATGATCGCGAAGCCAAGTGCCGATTAATGGTCCTAGAGCGTCTCCAGTCGACCGATCGGTTCCTATGCAACAAAATGTGAGATTTGGTTTTTCAAATGGAATTAGTTGAAGAAAAAGCGAGCTTAAGCGCCAGGCAACGCCTGAATCTTGATAAGAAAAATCTTCTGAATGTAAATGAGACGAATATGCAAACATAGTTTAGCTCACTCTCTTTTTTCGTAGTATACGTATTAGAAATGGGCTTTATTCAAAAAGGTGGTAGATATCAATTGGACATTAACAAAACGATTGAAAGTGTTAAAGACTTGCTTTTAGATGAAAAAATCTGGATTGCCGCTGGCGTTATTACGTTAAAAGTTATATTCATAATGTTCCTGGCTGGAATTGTTGTGAAAGTATTTAAAGTGGTCATTCGTAAAGTGTTTGAAGTCCGGATGAAAGCACCATTGCGCTACTCGGAACGCAGACAGAACACCTTGCTGAAATTACTCGAAAATGTAATTGCATATGTCGTGTATTTTGCAGCGATTCTGGCAGTCTTGTCTGCGTTGACAATTAATGTGACGGGCTTGCTTGCCGGGGCAGGGGTTCTCGGTCTGGCAATTGGATTTGGTGCCCAAAACTTGGTTCGTGATGTCATCACAGGATTCTTCATTATTTTTGAAGATCAATTTTCGGTCGGTGATTATGTACGGATCGGTGCATCCGAAGGTTCTGTCCAAGAAATTGGTTTGCGAACAACGAAGTTAAAAGGATTAAACGGGGAGATTCACATTTTCCCTAACGGTACGATTGTGGAAGTCGTAAACTACTCATTAAATAATTCAATTGCGATTGTTGACGTGAGCGTGGCATACGAAGCAGATATACCAAAGGCAGAAGAGCTTATACGTGAATTTTTATCTGAGCTTCCTGAAAAATATGAGCAATTGGTTAAAGAACCTGAATTGTTAGGTGTTCAAAATCTGGCAGCTTCTGAAGTGGTTATGCGCATTTCGGCCGAAACAAAACCGATGCAACATTTTGCAGTAGGGCGGATCATTCGTCGAGACCTGAAAATATTCATGGACGAACATGGAATCGAAATTCCATATCCGAAAATGGTAATGTATCAAAAGAAAACAGGTTCAGTTGATGCGGGTACTGGGGATCCTGTGAAGCCTGAAGATAAGGGGAAAGTCTGATGAATACGAAGTCATTTGAGCTGGGTGATATTGTTGAAATGAAAAAACAGCATCCTTGCGGGACCAATGAATGGAAGGTTATTCGCATGGGCGCAGACGTCCGGATAAAATGTGAAGGTTGCCAACACAGTGTGATGATTCCAAGAAGAGAATTCGCTAAAAAAATGAAAAAAGTGATTAAAGCTGCTGAGCCTTCCGCAGAGGAATAGACTTTTGGTTGACAAAAATTTATAATAGATTAGTTAAATGAAAAGTATTAGCTTTAATCAAGCGTTGAAATTGATTATACACACTTCAATATAGAATTCGTAAGTTATGAAAGGTTGGGAACATAAATGGCGTTAACAGCAGGAATCGTAGGCTTACCGAATGTCGGTAAATCCACTTTATTTAATGCAATTACAAAAGCAGGCGCAGAGGCTGCAAACTATCCATTCTGTACAATTGATCCAAACGTTGGAATTGTAGAAGTGCCAGATGAGCGTCTAGATAAATTAACGGAACTTGTTGTTCCAAAGAAAACGGTTCCTACAGCTTTTGAGTTCACAGATATTGCAGGTATTGTTAAAGGTGCCAGTAAAGGTGAAGGACTTGGAAATAAGTTCTTGGCTCACATTCGTGAAGTAGATGCAATTTGCCAAGTGGTACGTTGTTTTGCAGATGAAAATGTAACGCATGTAGCAGGGAAAGTTGATCCGATTTCAGATATCGAAGTAATCAATTTGGAGTTGATTTTAGCTGACTTGGAAAGCGTTGAAAAACGTTTACAACGTGTAGGTAAAATGGCGAAACAAAAAGACAAAGATGCTATGGTTGAAGAACCAGTATTGGTCAAACTTCGTGATGCTTTTGAAGAAGAAAAACCAGCTCGTTCTGTTGAATTTACAGAAGAAGAGTTGCGCGTAGTCAAAGGTCTTCATTTATTAACAATCAAGCCTATGCTTTATGTGGCGAACGTTGCAGAAGACGAAATTGCGAATGCTGATGAAAATGAGTACGTACAAAAAGTTCGCGAATTCGCTAAAGTTGATAACGCACAAGTAATTGTTGTATGTGCGAAGATTGAAGAAGAAATGGCTGAATTGGATGAGGAAGAGAAAGCGATGTTCCTTGACGAGTTAGGCATTAAAGAATCAGGGCTGGACCAGCTTGTAAAAGCCGCTTATCAATTATTGGGACTAGCGACATACTTTACAGCGGGTGTACAGGAAGTTCGTGCTTGGACATTCCGTAAAGGCATGAAAGCACCTCAATGTGCTGGTGTTATCCATACAGACTTCGAACGTGGTTTCATCCGCGCCGAGACAGTTTCTTATGATGACTTGGTAGCAAACGGTTCAATGGCTACTGCAAAAGAAGCTGGAAAAGTGCGTTTGGAAGGTAAAGAATACATCGTACAAGACGGCGACGTTATGTTGTTCCGTTTCAACGTATAAAACAATTTTGGGTTAGTCGACTTGTCGGCTGACCCTTTTTTAAAATCTCTTAGATAACTGAGGAGAGTTCGCATGAAATTATTTGTCTATGGAACGTTGTTGCATGGAGAGTGCAATCATCATGTTCTCGAAGAGGCTAAACTATTATTTAAAGGTCTAACTCTTCAAGCAATTATGTACGATACAGGAAATGGTTATCCAGCAATCGAGCTATCCCAAGAATCACTTATAATTGGAGATGTTTATGAAGTGCCTGATTATATATGGGCAAGTCTAGATGAGCTGGAAGGATATACAGGGGATCCTGATAAGGATCTCTACTCTAAACAAATGGTTCACATACAATCGAAAGAAAGCGTCATGGATGTCGTTGTGTACACCGTATGTGATGAAACGATGAAGAAAGTCGTAATTCCATCCGGAGACTGGATTGCTTATCGAAAAGCTCATGACATAAAGTGAAGCTGCTCCATTTCGAATGGGAGCAGCTTTAATATTGTTCAAACACAAATAATTTTGGTCTTTCTGGATCATCCTTAATCCAAGCATCATTTCTTACAGTACGTAATTCCTTGATCATGGCAAAATCTCCTGCAGCACCGGCAATCAGCCAGGCACCTAATAAAGCAAGAAGCGGGCTATTGATGAAAATAGCAATGACAGCGGGTAATACACCTGTTATCCAAAATGGCAGGATTAACACTCTTTTCATTGCTTTATTTAGAACTGGTTCAGTAGTTGTCGCGTAGGCAACTCCAAGTTTCAAATTAAAACCGTAGTCAAGTGAACGCCAAGGCACTTTACCAAATAGGACAAAGCCGATTAGATGTGCTGCTTCATGCATAACAATGAACAGGATATATCCAAAGCCGAACAGGCATAATCCGAGCCAGGATGGTTGATAAGAAAAATCTTGATGCACAATACTATTTAATAGTAAGAGCCCGACACTTAAGACGACAGTTAATACTAAGCTTGTTTTTCCGATTTTTTGAATGTCCAAGTCAATGATTTTAGTGGGCGTATTTAAATCTTTCATATTTTCACCTCATAATAGGTAGTATAGCTGAAAAGCATAAGTTGTCTATTGAATCAGTAGTTGCACGTGGTAAGCGTGTGTGGTACAATCAATTGATGTGAGTAATGAACGTTACTTACTCCTTGCCTACTGTCAACAGTCAGGCCTAAGTCCATAAGGAGGTGCAAAAAGATGAAAAAGTACGAATTAATGTACATCATTCGACCAACAATCGAAGATGACGCGAAAAAAGCTCTTACAGCTCGTTTCGACGAAATCTTGACTACGAATGGTGCTGAAATCATCGAGTCTAAAGAGTGGGGCAAACGCCGCTTAGCTTACGAAATCAATGACTTCCGCGAAGGTTTCTACCAAATCGTGAAAGCAAACGCTGATTCAAGAGCAATCGATGAATACATCCGTCTTGCTAACATTAACGAAGATATTATTCGTTTTGTAGCTGTCAACGTAGAAGATAAATAAGAATTTAACTTCGAGTATACTCGAAACAATTTGCAGACGAGGGAGGTTGCATTCTGATGATTAACCGAGTCGTATTAGTCGGAAGACTGACAAAAGATCCGGAGCTTCGTTATACACCGAGTGGCGTAGCGGTTGCGCGTTTTACACTAGCTGTAAATCGTTCATTCTCTAACCAGTCAGGTGAAAAGGAAGCGGATTTTATTAACTGTACTGTTTGGAGAAAGCCAGCTGAGAACACAGCTAACTTCCTGAAAAAAGGTAGTTTGGCAGGTGTCGAAGGGCGTATTCAAACTGGGAGCTATGAAGGCCAAGATGGAAAGCGTGTTTACACGACTGAAGTCGTAGCAGATAGTGTTCAATTCCTTGAACCACGCAATAGTTCAGGCGGAGATCGTCCACAACAAGGACAACCTTATGGTGGCGGTTCAAACCAAAACAATCAATATCCATCTTATCAACAGAATCAATCACCAAATCAGCAAAACTATACACGTGTAGATGAAGATCCTTTCTCTTCTGGAAGCGGCCCAATCGAAGTATCAGACGACGATTTACCGTTCTAATTAGAAAAACGAAATGACTTTATATGCACAACCAAAATAAAACCAAACACTAAGGAGGCGAAACGATATGGCACCACGTCGCGGAGGCAAAAGACGCAAAAAGGTTTGCTATTTCACGTCTAACAATATTACGCATATCGACTATAAAGATGTTGATTTGCTTAAAAAGTTCGTATCAGAACGCGGAAAAATTCTTCCACGTCGAGTTACTGGAACAAGCGCGAAATACCAACGCAAACTGACTTCAGCAATCAAATTATCACGCATCATGGCATTACTTCCATTCTCTACTGAAGAGAGATAAGAAATGTTATGAACGCTCAAAAGACCGGGAAACCGGTCTTTTTTTAATGTCTTTGATTTTGAACTTTTGTTGCATCTTGTACGACATGATACAATAGAAGATAAAGTTGTCCATTTCCTCTCTAAAAAATCTCATAAGTAGTGAAAGAGAGATGACCAGTTAAATTAGTAGTTAATATTCACTAATGGTATAGGTTTGGGACATTGGATAATGAATTCATGTTTTTTAAGTTAGGAAGGATTTTGAATGCCAAATGATCAAACGAAACAGCTGACATTGGGTGCAATGATGATTGCGCTGTTTTCTATTTTGTTGGCTGTTTCTTTTTATGTGCCTGTTTTGAATTTGATTACCGCGCTCTTTATTGCTCTACCAATCGCGTGGTATAGTACCAAATTTACTCGATCAGCTTCCATTTACTTGGCTGCAATTTGTATAGGGATGTCCTATTTTATTGGTGGACTTCTGGCCGTTCCATTTGCACTGATACATGTCTTGCTTGGCCTCATTATAGGAGATACGCTTCGTTTGAAGAAAAGTAAGCTCTTTATGTTAATGGCTACTGGCATTGTGTTACTTGTAACAATTGTTATTGAATATGTAATCGTAGTCCTAGTTTTTAATTTTAATCCTGTAAAAGAAATGATGGCATACACGAAAGCTCAATATGATCAAATGGGTGCGTTTCTAGAACGTTATAATGCTTTGCCCAAAAATTATGATCAGACCATAGCGGATGCTTTGTTTATGTTTGAAACGGTCTTTCCGTCTCTACTCATACTAGGAGTTTTCACTTTCGTGTTAGTATTCATCAATATTCAGCTTCCGGTTTTGAAAAAATTAGGCATAGAAGTACCCAAGTTTCCGGCGATGAGACACATGCGGCTACCTAAGTCCATATTATGGTATTACATGATTGTGATGATTGTTACTTTGTTCGTGGATTTAGAACGAGGAACATATGCCTTTATGGTATTTGCCAACGCAACTCTGATCATCCGTTTATTGCTTACTTTACAAGGTATATCATTCATTCATTTCTACATACATGAAAAAGGCTGGCCAAAATGGATTGCCATTGTTGGAACTATTTTAGCATTTCCTTTACAATCGTTTACGTTACTTTTAGGTGTATTCGATTTAGGTTTCAATATTCGTTCATATGTCAAAGACAAGAACAGAAAGTAAGGAGCTGAACAAATGTCAGCATTCTTTAGAAAAAGACCGATTCGTGTCCCTTTATTTTTTCTATCATTGCTCGGCTTGATAAGCACGCTTTTGCTCCTATACTGGCAAATTTGGATAGGTAGTGTTCTTGCTGCTCTATTCCTTGTTGTCCTGGTCATTGGCTGGCAAATGGAGAAGCGTTTATACGAAGAGACCGAAAAACATATTGAAACACTCTCTTACCGGATGAAACGGGTAGGGGAAGAAGCATTGCTCGAAATGCCCATCGGAATATTATTGGTCAATGAACATTGGACCATTGAATGGGCGAACCCATACATGTCGAGAGAGCTTGAGTTTGATTCACTTATTGGCGAAGAGCTGTTTACGCTGTCAGATGAATTTCATTCACTTGTAAAGCAAGAAGATAATAAAGAACAGACAATCAGTTTGTCAGGGAAGAAATTTAAAGTGTTTTACAAACAAGAAGAAAAACTTCTTTATTTCTTTGATATTACCGAGCAAACAGAAATCGAGACGCTGTACTATTCAGATCGCAGCGTAATTGGTGTGTTGTTCATTGATAATTACGATGAGCTGGCACAGGGAATGGACGACCAAACGCGCAGTCAGTTAAATAGTTTGGTAACGTCTCTCGTCAATAATTGGGGAGCGGGCCATGGCATATACGTTAAACGGATTTCTTCCGACCGATTCCTTGCTGTATTGAATGAATCCATTTTACTGGAGCTTGAAAAAACGAAGTTTGCCATTTTGGATGATATAAGAGAAGCAACATCCAAATTAAATTTGGCGTTAACACTCAGTATTGGTGTTGGTGCTGGATCATCCTCATTAGTTGAACTTGGCGAACTTGCACAGTCAAGTCTCGATTTGGTACTGGGACGTGGCGGAGATCAAGTAGCCATTAAACAACCAAGTGGAAAAGTGAAGTTTTACGGTGGGAAAACGAACCCTGTCGAGAAACGAACGAGAGTCAGGGCACGCGTTATTTCACATGCGTTGCGTGATTTAATTCAAGATAGTGACCAAGTATTTGTCATGGGGCATCAATTGCCTGATATGGATGCCATTGGTGCTTCTATCGGGGTACGTAAAATGGCAGAGATGAATCAAATCAATGGCTATGTCGTAGTGGACTTTGATGGACTCGACCAAAGTGTAACCAGGTTGATGGAAGAAGTGAAAAACAAGCCACAACTATTTGAACGCTTTATTTCACCTGAAGAAGCATTATCCAAATTAACCGATCGTACATTGCTGGTTGTTGTGGATACACATAAACCGAGCATGGTCATTGATGAGAAACTGTTGAATCGTGCTGAAAAAGTAGTGGTGATCGATCACCATCGCCGCGGAGAAGAATTTATTTCGAATACAATGCTTGTTTACATGGAGCCATATGCATCATCGACAGCAGAGCTTGTAACAGAATTGCTCGAGTACCAACCGAAACATGATAAAATAACGATGCTTGAAGCAACCGCGATGCTTGCCGGTATCATTGTTGATACGAAGAGCTTTACCCTTCGAACAGGAGCACGAACGTTTGAAGCAGCCTCGTATTTACGTACAAACGGCGCAGACACCGTGCTGGTTCAACGCTTACTGAAAGAAGATATTGAAACTTATATAGAACGCTCAAAAATCGTCCAAACGGTTGAATTTTTCCGCGAAGGCATCGCGATCGCGCATGGGGAAGAATCAAATCTTTATAGCCAAGTCCTCATTGCACAGACCGCAGATATTCTACTAACGATGAAGGGTGTATCAGCCTCGTTTGTAGTTGCTAAAAAGAACAATGGAGACATAGGCATCAGTGCTCGTTCTCTAGGTGAAATCAATGTCCAGTTAATTATGGAAAAGCTCGGTGGCGGTGGTCATTTGACCAATGCTGCTTGTCAGATTCGTGATGGGGAGATTGAAAGTGCTATTGAACAACTAAAATTATCAATTATTGAAATTGTCGAAGGAGGCCAACCAACATGAAAGTAATTTTCTTAAAAGATGTTAAAGGCAAAGGGAAAAAAGGCGAAATCAAAAATGTAGCAGATGGCTATGCACATAATTTTTTACTGAAAAACAATTTAGCGACTGAAGCGAATCAAGCGACAATCAGCGCATTAGATGGTCAAAAACGTAAAGAAGATAAACATGCGGAGCAAGTGCATGAAGAAGCGAAAAAGTTAAAAGAGAAATTAGAGCAAATTACAGTTGAACTAAAAGCAAAATCAGGTGAAGGCGGCCGTTTGTTTGGTTCGATTACAACGAAACAAGTTGCGGAACAACTTCAGAAAACAACAGGAATTAAAATCGATAAACGCAAAATGGAATTAGACGATGCCATTCGTGGACTTGGCTTTACAAATATTCCAGTAAAATTACATCAAGAAGTAACAGCAACATTGAAAGTACACGTAACAGAAGAAGCGTAAGGAGAGACGTCAATGAGCGAGCCCATGATGGACCGGATACCCCCTCACAACCAAGAAGCCGAGCAGTCCGTGATCGGGGCAATCTTTTTAGAGCCTCAAGCGCTCATTACGGCTGCAGAAATACTGCAATACGAAGACTTTTATCGCGTGGCACATCAGAAGATTTTCCAAACGATGAACCGCCTCAGCGACCAAGGTAAACCGATTGACGTTGTAACAGTGACGGAAGAGTTGGCATCTAAGAAAGAACTTGAAGATGTTGGCGGACTTTCGTATTTAACGGAAATTGCAAATTCAGTACCAACTGCTGCCAATATCGCGCACTATGCGCGGATTGTTGAAGAAAAAGCATTACTGCGACGATTGATTCGAGTAGCAACCAATATCGTTGAAGACGGCTTTACCCGTGAGGATGAAGTCGAAGCCTTGCTGTCAGAAGCCGAAAAGAAAATGATGGAAGTTTCCAATCGTAAAAATGCGGGGGATTTCAGACACATTAAAGATGTGCTTGTCCAAACGTATGACAATATTGAACTTCTACATTCTCGTAAAGGTGACATTACGGGTGTCCCTACAGGTTTCCGTGACTTAGACCGCATTACAGCCGGTTTCCAACGGAACGATTTAATTATAGTAGCAGCACGTCCTTCTGTTGGTAAAACAGCGTTTGCCCTGAATGTAGCGCAAAATGTGGCAACGAAGACAGAAGAAAACGTAGCCATCTTCAGTTTGGAGATGGGTGCAGAGCAACTGGTCATGCGTATGCTTTGTGCGGAAGGAAATATTGATGCCCAAGTTTTACGTACAGGTGCATTAACTGCTGAAGATTGGCGCAAACTAACAATGGCGATGGGGAGTTTATCCAACGCAGGTATTTTTATTGACGATACACCGGGTATTCGAATTAACGAAATCCGATCGAAGTGCCGTCGGTTAAAACAAGAGTATGGACTTGGCATGATTTTGATTGATTACTTGCAACTGATTGTAGGAAGCGGGAATGGGAAAGAGAATCGTCAGCAAGAAGTCTCGGAAATTTCCCGTTCATTAAAATCCCTTGCACGTGAGCTCCAAGTGCCGGTTATCGCCTTGTCACAGCTTTCCCGTGGTGTAGAGCAACGTCAGGACAAGCGTCCGATGATGTCCGATTTACGTGAATCAGGAAGTATTGAGCAAGATGCCGATATTGTCTCGTTCCTATATCGTGAGGATTACTACGATAAAGAAACCGAGAATCAAAACATGATTGAAATCATCATCGCAAAACAACGTAATGGTCCGACAGGGACGGTGACCCTGGCTTTCGTAAAAGAATTTAACAAATTCGTTAACATTGACTGGAGCCAGCACCAACAACCAACCCCGGATTACTAGAAAAGCGGAAAGCGCTACTCAAGCTCGACACCGACGCTGGAAGGGCCGAATCGAAAGCCTGCTTTCGCATGAGGGCCTGAAGCTTAGGTGCGAGCTAGCGCTTGGAGCTAGACACAAAGAAATGCGTAGCAACAAATATCTCTACATTGTGATTGATGCAAAAACACGAACGATAAATGTCTGAAAACATTTTTCCGTTCGTGTTTTTTCTTGTTTTTGGTTGACTTAACTGGTTTCGGTTGATACAATAACACTGTTTGATTCAGGACGCGTGATAGCGTCTGACGGAGGTGCTGATTATGACATCAGTTGTAGTAGTAGGAACACAATGGGGAGACGAAGGTAAAGGGAAAATTACCGACTTCCTATCCGAGAATTCAGAAGTAATTGCACGTTATCAAGGTGGGAATAATGCAGGACACACCATTATTTTTGGTGGCGAAACGTATAAGCTTCATTTGATTCCATCAGGTATTTTTTATAAAGACAAAATTTCAGTAATCGGTAACGGTATGGTTGTCGATCCGAAAGCATTAGTGAAAGAGTTAAAAGGATTACATGACCGTGGGGTAACGACAGAAAACTTACGTATTTCTAACCGCGCACACGTCATTTTGCCTTACCACTTGAAGCAAGACGAAGTGGAAGAAGCTCGTCGTGGTGCCAACAAGATCGGAACTACAGGTAAAGGTATTGGACCGGCTTACATGGACAAAGCAGCACGTGTAGGGATTCGTATGGCGGACTTACTTGATAAGGAAGTATTTGAAGAGAAACTCGAACGTAATTTAGAAGAGAAAAATCGTTTATTCGATAAGTTCTATGAAACAGAAGGTTTTACAAAAGAAGAAATTCTTGAAGAGTATTACGGTTACGGGCAAGAAATTGCGAAGTACGTAACGGATACATCTAAAGTATTGAACGATGCACTTGATGAAGGTCGCCGCGTATTGTTCGAAGGCGCACAAGGCGTTATGCTTGATATCGACCAAGGTACTTATCCATTTGTAACTTCTTCAAATCCAGTAGCTGGTGGCGTTACAATCGGTGCTGGCGTTGGTCCAACGAAAATTCACCACGTAGTTGGAGTATGTAAAGCTTATACTTCACGTGTTGGAGACGGTCCGTTCCCAACGGAATTGTTTGACGAAGTCGGGAACCAAATTCGTGAAGTCGGTAAAGAATATGGTACTACAACTGGTCGTCCACGTCGCATTGGTTGGTTTGACAGTGTGGTCGTACGTCATGCACGTCGTGTGAGCGGATTAACAGATTTAACCGTCAACTCGATTGATGTTTTGACTGGCTTAGAAACAGTTAAGATTTGTACAGCTTACCGTTACAACGGGGAATTAATTACAGAATATCCAGCGAACTTACGTATGCTGGCTGACTGTGAACCTGTTTACGAAGAATTGCCAGGCTGGAGTGAAGATGTGACATCTTGTAAATCGCTTGATGAACTTCCGGAAAATGCGAGACACTATCTGGAACGCATTTCACAATTAACTGGTGTACCAATTTCGATTTTCTCTGTAGGACCAGATCGGAATCAAACAAATATCATTGCGAGCGTTTGGCGCTAAATATTACTGAACGGGAAAAGGAAACTTTTCCCGTTCTTTTTTCGTATGTAGAAGTAATGTGAATTTTCATGCGATTTGAGGTGGGAAATGAAGAAGTTTTGGTTTTGGGGGGCACTACTAGCAATCATTGCGTCTTAGCTATCGATGCGTTTGTTGCATGGGAAGGGCAAACGGCTGTTGGGCAGCCTTTCACGTCGTTCTTTTCCTTGCTTCATATACCACAGCTGACAGATGAAGACTTAAAGAACCTGATGAAGAATGAGGTGAATGATGGCACATAGAAGAGCATTCAAGTATATGATTGGCGGTTTTTTGTTGGTGTTGATTGATATTCATAATTTCGATATTCTCCCTGATCCAATAGGGTATATGATGATTGCATCAGGTATTCATCAACTGGGCGCAAGGCAACCAAACGCATTAAGAGCAGAAATAACGGCGTATCTCTTGATGGCTTTGTCTATTCCAACTCTTTTTTTATCAGGTCAATTACTTAATCCAATGCAAATTAATAGCACAGGTTGGGTCGCATATGGCTTGAGCGTTACGGTAACAAACTTAATTTTAATTTATTTCGTGTTTCGGATGCTGATACATGAAGTGGATTATCCAATTGAAACTGCTGAAAAACCAAATCGCACAAGAAAATTAATGATAGTTTATATGGCTATTTCACTGAGTTCTGCATTTATTCAGCCCTTTTTAATCCATATGAAACAGGGTGTCCAGTCATCAATTTTGGTGGCTACTATTGTGCTAACATTGGCTGTACATATCGCCTTTATCGTCCATCTCCGTACTCTGCAAAAGACGTTTCCGGTAAGGGATATCCAATAGAATCACACAATTAAAAATGCGTTGCCCGTATACTATTGGGCAACGCATTTTTGTTATTAGTGGATATTGCGTTTCTTAAATCGACCGCCACGTACTTCGGCTATATTGCCAATGGCCACAAATGCTTGTGTATCAATATCTTCTACAATCGTTTTTAATTTGGCTTCTTCCAAACGGGTAATGACGGTAAAAATGATTTTTTTATCATCGCCAGTGTAGGCGCCTTCACCATGTAAATAAGTGACGCCACGTCCGAGACGATCCATAATGGCTTCGCCGACTTCATCAACGAAATCACTAATGATGTAGACCGATTTTGATTCATCCATGCCTTGAATGACAATATCAATTGTCTTATAAGCAATGAAATAAGCGAGTACAGAATACATGGCTTGTTCCCACGTAAATACAAAACCTGCAATAGTAAAGATCATTAAGTTGAAGAACATGATGATTTCCCCAACAGAGAAAGCAGATTTCGTGCTGAACAAAATGGCCAATATTTCCGTTCCATCTAATGATCCACCGTATCGGATGACAAGACCTACGCCAATGCCGAGCACGATGCCACCAAAAACAGTAGCAAGTAGTAAGTCATCTGTAAAACGGGCAACAGGATGTAAAAAGTATGTACATATTGAAAGAACCGTAATTCCTAAAACAGTAGACAAAGCGAATGTTTTACCAATTTGTTTATAACCGATAAAAAAGAAAGGAATATTCAAAAGGAAGATAAATAGTCCGATTTGAAGATCTGTTAAATGAGACAAAATGATGGAAATACCTACAATTCCACCATCTAATAATTGATTGGGAACGAGGAATAATTCAATACCCATAGCCATAAATACGGCACCGACAATAATCATGATAATACGTTTAGCGATGACGGCTTTTGATGCCCTTCGATGTGAAGAGGAGGGTTTTGGAATTACTTGTCGCTGGAGTTGTTCATCAGTCAAGTGGAAAACCTCTTTTCGCATTATATACACTAATTATACCCTAATTCGGATTTTACAGGTAGAAAGTCAACCTGAGGGGGAGCAAATGACAAAAATCTACTTTAAAAAAGAATGAAGAGGGTATAAAGGTAGAATTTAAAAGTGGAATTTTCGAATAATTTAAGAGAAAAGGCTATTTTAATTTACAAATACAGACAATTAAATGCAATTGATGGTAGGAATGAGTCATTTTCTTTACATTATGCCATTTCTTTACCAGTACGAAATAGGATGTGTTAAATTAAAGGGGCGTGAAATTTTTCACAATAAAAGAACCATTCGTTTTACGGATGAAATTTTGAGAGGGGCTTTATCATGCATTTGAAAAGGAATACTGGTGATGGGAAGAAGATTTCATCCGACCGCAAGCCAAACCGCACATCAAATATAATGAAAAAAGCAGCCATAACAGCAGTGCTTGCTTCAAGTTTTACATTTAATATCGGTTTTGCAAAAGACAATGAGGGAAGTCAATTGCAGGAAATTTTTCATATATATGCTAGTGGCGAATATGTAGGTACGGTTTCAGATGAAAAAGCAGTAAAAGAGCTTGTAAACGAAAAGATTACTGAGTCAAGCTCCCAGTACGATGATCTCAATCTAAGTGGATCAAATTTATCCATTGTCTCAGAACAAGTTTTTAATTCAGAAACAAATGATGCGAAAACATTAGACAAGCTAGACAAGTTAGTAACTGTCGCAGCAGATGCATTTGCATTGTCCGTTAATGACGAGATTGCCGTCTACGTCAAAGACTTGGAATCGTATCATGAAGTTGTGCGCAAACTCAAACTTCAAACTGTTACTGAAAAAGAACTCACCGAATTGGAAGCTCGAAAAGATTCTACTGATTCTTTACCACCATTGAAGAACAATGAAACACGAATTTTGGATATTAATATTAAAGAATCGATTTCTGGAGTAACGAAACAAACAAAACCAGAAAAAATCTTAACTGTGGATCAAGCAGTGAAAAGTCTTCAAAAAGGTGCAGTGGAAGAGAAAACATATACTGTACAATCGGGTGACGTGTTCAGCAAAATAGCAGCAACACACAATTTGACTACAGCAGAGTTGTCAAAGCTGAACAAAGGATTAAATGAAAATAGCTCTCTTCAAATAGGAGAGAAATTGAAAGTAACATCCTTAAAACCTCTAGTAAACATTGAAGTTGTGCGAGAGAAAAAAGTGACAGAAGCTGTTCAATTTGAAAACCAAGTACGCGAATCAAAAGACATGCTTAAAGGTGATTCTAAAGTCATTCAAGAAGGCAGCAACGGCGCCAAAGAACTGACATACGAAATCCGAGAGCAAAACGGCACACTCGTGGGTAAATCAATTAAAAATGAAGCGGTTGTAAAAGACGTGAAAAATAGTATTGTCTTAAAAGGTATTAAAGTCGTACCATCTCGTGGGTCAGGGAAGTTCGCATGGCCAGCAGAAGGTGGCTACATATCGAGTGAGATGGGTCAACGATGGGGACGAATGCACCGCGGAATTGATATTGCAAGACCAAGTGGTTTTGCGATAAAAGCTGCTGATAACGGTGTTGTGAAGTTCGCTGGAGCAGACGGAACATTCGGTAACAAAGTGGTCATCGACCATAAAAATGGTTATGAAACAACATATGCTCATTTAGCATCAATTAATGTCAATGTGGGACAAACTGTTCCTGTCGGCTCAAAAATAGGTGTGATGGGTTCAACTGGAAGATCTACAGGAACACATTTGCACTTCGAAGTGGAACATAATGGAGTTAATGTGAATCCTCTTAAATTTTTAAAGAGATAATATCCTCTTAACCGGTCAATTCGACAGAATTGGCCTTTTTTTTATATACATCGACAAGGTAGTGGTATTTTCTAAATAATCTTGTCGAAATATTGCCCGGGAAATATTCACCACACCGATTCCTTTAGCCCATAGGTGCGCAACAGGGTAAACCGTGATAGAGTAAGTAGTATAAAGAGGTCAATTCATATTCATATAGATAGATGGCAAGAGAGAGGATGACGAAGAATGAGTAAAACAATATTAGTAGTAGATGACGAGAAACCGATTGCGGACATTCTACAGTTTAATTTAAAAAAAGAAGGCTACAACGTCGTTTGTGCTTATGACGGAGATGAAGCTTTAGCAAAGGCAGAAGAAATTAAGCCTGATCTGATGTTATTAGATATTATGTTACCAAATCGTGATGGTATGGAAGTTTGTCGTGAGATTCGTAAAAAATATGATTTTCCTATTATTATGCTGACGGCCAAAGACTCAGAAATTGATAAAGTACTTGGTTTGGAACTAGGTGCAGACGATTATGTAACCAAACCATTCAGCACACGTGAATTGATTGCTCGCGTGAAAGCCAATATGCGTCGCCATCAAACAGTTCAATCTGAAGATGCAGAAGAGGCTTCAAATGATATTATGGTAGGCTCATTAATTATCCAGCCAGATGCGTACTTAGTGTTGAAACGGGACGAGTCGATTGAACTGACTCATCGGGAATTTGAATTACTGCATTACTTGGCGAAACATATCGGACAAGTGATGACACGTGAACATTTGCTACAAACTGTTTGGGGATATGATTATTTTGGAGATGTTCGAACTGTAGACGTAACTATTCGTCGCCTGCGTGAAAAAATTGAGGATAACCCAAGTCACCCTGCATGGATTGTGACTCGCCGCGGCGTAGGGTATTATTTGCGTAATCCTGAACAGGAGTAGACAGAATGCAAAAGGTAGGCTTTTTTAAATCGATTCACGTCAAAATCGTCCTTGTTTACATTTTGCTTATTATTTTGGCAATGCAAATCATCGGATTATATTTTGCACGTGAGTTAGAAAATACGCTTAAAGACAGCTTCACTAAATCCATTGAAGAACGCGTGGATTTGGTGGAGTTTAGTGTGCGTGAAGAAATTATCAAGAAGCGTGGAGAAGAAGATTTCACTTTAGAGCAAAGTTTACGTTCTGTTCTCTTCAGTATTCGTTCGGAAGATATCAATGAAATCAGAGTAATAGATCCTAATTTCCGTATTTTAGCTACATCTGAAACAACGAATCAATCTATTGTCGGCCAACGTTCAACAGATCCGATTGTCCGTCGCTCTATCTCTTCTGAAACACCGGAAAATTCCATTTCATTGGATCCGCAAAAAGGCGATCGTATATGGGTTCTCGCTTCACCGATTACAGATCAAGGCGAAATACTAGGTACGATTTACTTGGAATCAAATATTGAAACTGTTTTTGAGCAAATGAATGAAATTAATCGCATTCTTGCTGGTGGTACCGCAATGTCGCTTGCCATCACGATTATATTGGGGATATTGATCGCCCAGACAATTACACGACCGATTTCCGATATGCGCAGACAAGCTCAAGCTATGGCAAAAGGGAACTTCTCCCGCAAAGTACGAGTTTACGGGAATGATGAAATCGGACAACTGGCGATTGCTTTCAACCATTTGACAAATCGTTTGCAAGAAGCACAGTCGACTACGGAAGGTGAACGCCGCAAACTGGCTTCAGTCCTTTCGAATATGACGGATGGCGTAATAGCGACAGATCGAAAAGGTCGCATCATTTTAATCAATGATCCTGCACTTAGACTATTGAGAGTTTCAAGAGATTTAGTGTTACATCGTCCTATTCCATCCGTTTTGGGAATTGAAGCACAATATACATTTGAAGACTTAATTCATATGAAAGAATCCATTAATTTGGACTTCAGTTCACCTGAACGTCCTTATATCTTAAGAGCGAATTTCTCAGTCATTCAAAAAGAAACAGGATTCGTTAACGGCTTAATCACAGTTCTACATGACAATACCGAACAAGAGAAAATTGATATGGAGCGTCGTGAATTCGTAGCAAACGTATCCCACGAACTTCGCACACCATTAACAACGATGCGGAGTTATTTAGAAGCATTAGCGGATGGTGCGTGGCGGGACAAGGATTTAGCACCGTCATTCCTAAATGTTACCCAGACAGAAACTGAGCGTATGATTCGTTTGGTTAATGACCTGCTGCAGTTATCTAAAATGGATAGCCGAGATTACGATTTGAATAAAGAATTCGTTGAGTTTAATAAATTCTTCAACCGAATCATCGATCGTTTTGAAATGTCAAAATCCCAGCAAGTTCATTTCCAACGTTTATTGCCAGATTCACAATTCTTCGTGGAAATTGACGCTGATAAATTAACGCAAGTCATTGATAATATCATTTCGAATGCCTTGAAATATTCGCCAGACGGCGGCAACATCCGCTTTGGTATTATCGTTCAAGAAGGATTTTTAAAAGTCATGGTATCAGATGATGGTATGGGGATTCCAAGTGAAAATGTAGAGCGGATTTTTGACCGTTTCTATCGTGTGGACCGCGCACGTGCAAGGTCAATGGGAGGCTCGGGACTTGGGCTCGCCATTGCCCGGGAAATGATTGAAGCTCATGGTGGAGCCATTTGGGCAGAGAGTGAAGAAGGACACGGTACAACGATATTCTTTACGTTGCCATTTGAGTTAGATGAGGCAGGTGAATGGGATTGAAGTATGTAGAGCAAATAAAATCAATTGTCCTCACCTTGTTAGTTGTATTAAGTGTGTTATTGACGTTTACGATATGGACCTATACACCTACCTATAAGACGATTCAACATGCGCCAGTACTTAATATATCAATTGCTGAACAACAGCGAGTAGATGATGTAATCAAACCTTACAAAATGATTGCAAGTCGGGAAGACAACATGACGGGGTCGATGTCTCCATTTGATTTGGAACGCGTAGTTAATGTTATGAAAAATTGGGAGATTAGTGATCTGACTTTAGAGAGCAACAATTTAAACGCTGTAGATTTAAATGAATTGATTCATACACCTGATCGCTATACATTGTTTTTCCCGGATGATGTGCCATTTCCGGTGTATGATATCATATTGCCATTTTCGATTACAAACCCGCCTGAAAATGGATTTGATCGCTTGATTGTTGATTGGAATCGGACCGAAAACGGAGAACTGAAAATTTATTTTGCCAGTTCGAAATCCAAAACATTGTATTCAGCAATTGCTGGCAATGTCGATATGAATGTACTGAAGCAAAAAATTGTATCGCCTACGGCTGAATTTGCGAAATTCACTGAAATTCAACGCAAAGGCAAGTCTTCATTATTTGTATCAGCTCAAGATGTTGAGAGTATCCGTTATACGTATTACTTGAAAGAAATCGATACCAATCGTTTTAGGGAAGCACTATTCAGTGACCCGAACTTGATTCGCCAAAGTCCAGTTGGTGCCACAAATGAAGAATATTCAGATGGTACATCATTGATGAATGTGAATTTACTTGAACGTACATTAAGTTTTGTAAATCCATCTGCGGAGACATTTGTGCCTGCGGTTCCTTCCAAATTGGTATTTGATAGTTTGGATTTTGTTAATGAACACGGTGGCTGGACAGATGAATTTCGTTTTGCCAGCATCAACCCGGAAAATCAACAAATAGATTATCAATTGTATTTATTGGGTTATCCCGTTTTTAGTGATGAAACATCTACAAAAATCACTGCATTTTGGGGCGATCCAGGCATTTATCGCTATTGGAGACCTTACTATACTCTTGATTTATCATTGCCATTTGATACAGTGATTTCGACTTTACCTTCAGGTGAGAAAGCTTCCCGTGTTATGAAAAACGTCAACGAACTTGATTTTAACAATGTCGATGAGATTACGACTGGTTATTACTTAACACGCGATAATGATCAGCGATTACTGATATTGGAACCGTCGTGGTTTTATTTATCAAACAATCAGTGGTCTCGCATTTCATCTGACGTTTTAGGAGGTGGGAAGTTTGGATTGGAATAAAACCAAAACCATCTTCATTATCGTGTTCTCAATATTAAACGTCTTTTTGTATTCGCTTTATGTGGATCGTTACCAGGAAGCCCAGAAGGTTGAAATACTTGGTGAAACAACAATTGAAGAACGGCTCCAAGCTGATAATATTCGATATGAAAGCGCACCAGACAATACACTAAAAGAATCATATGTCTCTGGAAACGTTCGTGTCTATTCCCCTGAGGAATTAAAACCAATGGACAATCAAAAATATGAGATTTTTGATCGTACGGAACTAGTTGCGACATTGGAGAAACCCGTAGCTTTGCTAAATTTGGATGAACCGACAACCTTCAAGGATTTTGTTAATAAGCATGTGTTTGAAGGCATGTCTTATGAATTATTTGATGTCGATCTTGAGGGAAAAAAAGCCGTGTTCTTTCAAACAATTAATGATCGTCAAATCTTCTTTAATCAAAATGCACTGCTCACAATTTATTGGAATGAAGAAAATGAAGTATTTAAATATGAGCAAACCGCTTTTGAAGAATTGGATGATGATTTTGAGCAGACCGAAGACTTATTGCCAGATGAACGTGCAGTGGAAGTATTGTACCAACGTAATTTATTGAAACCAAACTCCACGATTACAAAAATCAGTTTAGGCTATTCAACGCTCGTTCAACTGACAGAAACGCAAGTATTTGCACCGACTTGGCGAGTTCGTGTAGAATTACAAGATGGTACTAAAGAAGACTATTTTGTAAATGCAGTAGAAGGTAAGATTATCGAATTTAACAAAGAGTCCGAGGAAATAGAAGAATAAGGAGTTTTCATCATGCGTTTTAGTGTTCTAGCAAGCGGCAGTAGCGGAAATGCCATTTACGTTGAAAACGAGGAACATTCATTTTTAGTGGATGCTGGTCTGAGTGGACGTAAAATGGAGGAGTTGTTCGCCTCTGTTGACCGCAGTATGAAAAACTTAAGCGGAATTTTGGTTACGCATGAACATAGTGATCACATAAAAGGGATTGGGATTCTTGCCCGAAAATATAAAGTACCCATATATGCCAATGCTAAGACTTGGATGGCAATGGAACATCTAGTCGGAAACATTCCGCTCGAGCAACGTTTTCATTTCGATATGGAAACCGTGAAAACGTTCGGCTCCCTAGATATTCAATCGTTTGCTGTATCCCATGACGCTGCAGACCCAATGTTTTACGTCTTTCATGAAAATGGACGTAAACTGGTATTAATTACGGATACCGGATACGTAAGTGACCGCATGAAAGGTTATATTAAGGGTGCAGATTCATTTGTGTTCGAAAGCAATCATGACGTCGGAATGTTACAAATGGGTCGTTACCCTTGGTCCATTAAGCGTCGCATTTTAAGTGATGTTGGACATGTGTCCAATGAAGATGCTGCTGTTGCAATGAGTGAAGTAGTTGAAGAAAAACCAACGCGGATCTATCTTTCACATTTAAGTAAAGATAATAATATGAAAGATCTTGCGCGTATGAGTGTTACCCAAACACTTGAATCGTGCGGCATTGTTACCGGTGAATATTTAAATCTCTTTGATACTGATGCCAATAAAGCAACCGAATTAGTAACGGTCTAACCTCCACATCTGTGGAGGTTTTTCTTTTTTAGGGAATAACACTTTACTTTTCTTAATTTTGAGCAAGTTTTAAATTCATTTTCATCTAATTTTAATGTTGGGAGGGTAAAGTAAAGATATCGAATAACAGAAAGGGAGATCATCTATGGGATACTATGATCAAATACCAACGGATCCACATAAAGAACAACAGACCCGGATTATAAGAAGAGGAAGTAAAGGTGGCTACTTTTTCAGTGGACTGATCGGGGTTATGATTGGGGCATTAATCGTTTGGCTGATGCTTCCTTCACTTGTTGGCATGATACCTGGTGGAAACGAATCTAGTGGGAACGGTTCGTCAGCTGTGTCTTCAACTACTCAACAATTAACTGCGGATATAACGACAGATGTCACAACTGCAGTCGACAAGGCAGCGAACGCTGTTGTTAGCGTGACGAATATTCAATCTACGTCTGATTTTTTAAGACCTTCAAATGAAGGACAAGAGGCGGGAACAGGTTCAGGTGTTATCTATAAAAAATCCGGTGATAAAGCATACGTAGTTACCAACAACCATGTGATTGAAGGTGCGAATCAAATCGAAGTGACATTGTCAGATGGAGTAAAAGTAGAAGCAAAACTACTGGGGACTGATATTTGGACAGACTTGGCCGTCCTTGAAATGGATGCTTCGAAAGTAACCACAGTCGCGGAATTTGGAAATTCAGATTCGTTGAAACAAGGGGAAACGGTTATTGCAATCGGGAATCCACTTGGTCTTGATTTTTCGGGATCGGTGACAACAGGAGTTGTTTCTGGTAAAGACCGTGCAATTCCTGTTGATTTAAATGGCGATAACCAAATTGATTGGCAAGCTGAAGTATTGCAAACGGATGCTGCCATCAATCCGGGAAATAGCGGTGGTGCACTTGTGAATTTAGCAGGTCAATTAATCGGAATTAATTCCATGAAAATTTCCCAAGAAACAGTTGAAGGAATTGGACTTGCGATTCCAATTAATTCTGCCATTCCAGTCATTGAAGACCTCGAACAATACGGAGAAATGAAACGTCCGTCAATGGGTGTAACATTAGTCGATGTGACAAACGTTTCTGCTTACCACCAACGAGATACGCTCCGTTTACCGGAAGAAGTTTCAACAGGAGTGGTCATTGATGAAGTAGTAGAAGAATCAGCAGCAGATAAAGCTGAATTAAAACAATATGATGTAATTGTTGAGATGGATGGAGAAAAAATCGAGAACATGATTGATTTACGCAAACACTTATATAATGAAAAAGAAATCGGTGACGATTTGAAATTGAAAGTGTATCGCAAAGGTCAAATGCTGGAAGTTACCTTAACATTAGCTGACAATTCAGCGTTATAAAATCGTTTCATTTAGCTTGTGGATGAAGAAAAAGAATTGTGGATAACAATTCTTTATTCACAAAACATTTACACAGCGAGTAGAAGGTGCGAATGCCTGCCTTTCCTACTCGCTTTTTGTTTGTTAAAATAGATTGTGGATAAAGTTGTGTGAATTGTGTATAACTTAGTGAATTATTTGAAAATCGAAAGGATGAAGAAAAATGAAAATTAAATGCTGCCAAACCCATATAGATCATGCATTGGACATGTTTGTAGCTGAGCAAAATACCTTTCCAATTTTAACGGAACTCACAGAAGAAGAAAAGATATCCACAAATTGCGATTACTGCGAGGTCTCTGCAATATATTTAGTAGCGAACGAATGATTGCCTACTACATATAGTTTTACCTTGTGGATATGTGTATAACTTCTGTGGATAGCGTGTTTGTAAATAAAGTGTAAAGGTGGATAACCTGTGAATATCACAATAATATCCGTAGGGAAGTTAAAAGAAAAATATTTAAAATTGGGGATTGAAGAATACACAAAACGATTGGGAAGTTACGCAAAAATAGATTTGATTGAAGTGCCAGACGAAAAAGCACCTGAAAATTTAAGTGATGCCGACATGGAAATCGTCAAGAAAAAAGAAGGCGAACGCATTTTGTCAAAAATCGGAGCGGATACGTATGTCATCGCTTTAGCAATCGAAGGAAAAATGAAATCGTCTGAACAACTGGCAGACGATTTGCAGTCACTCATGACATACGGTCGCAGCAAAATCGCCTTTGTCATCGGAGGGTCACTCGGTCTGCATGAAGACGTAATGAAGCGATCAGATGAAAAGCTGTCATTCTCAAAAATGACCTTGCCACACCAATTGATGAAGTTAGTATTGGTGGAGCAGGTGTATCGGGCTTTTCGTATTATTAAAGGGGAACCTTATCATAAGTAATTGAGGATTTTGGAAGGGCACTATTTCTATATGTGAATAAGAGTTCAATTTTATAAATGTTTGGGTTCGGAAATAATTAGCTGCAAATAGTGAAGAAGGTCAATTTTATTATGCTCATTTATACCTTTCTCTATTTTTCAAAGAAGGATTTTGTTGCTATGAAATGAGTGGAAGTTTCTAGTATTTTGAAGTTCTGTAACAGAAGCAGCAATTTTAAAGCATTGAACCGATACTTGTCTGATGTGGACCAATAATAAACTCGAATAAGGTTATTTTCCAAAATAATATTATATGATGACATTCATAAGTTGTTCAAAGGATGAGTTATAGTTTTCATATAGACAAAAACAGCACCCTCCAATTTTTAGGATGGTGCTGTTTTACTTTGATTCAAGCTGGATCAGGAATAAAAAATTTTTTATTCCTCAAATGTGATATGTACGGTGAAATCCATATTCTTAAAAAATTCCGTTAAAACTTTTTCAGCGTTAACCTCTGCGGTTGTTAATAACCCATCAGAAGTAACTTCTTTACTGATTTGCTTTTGCGCATTTGCGACAAAATCAATCACTTCATCTTGATCTAGTTCCCCATTAAAAATACTACCATTTACGATGTAACGAATTTTAGCTACATCTATGGATGGTTTTTGAATAAGTTCTGCGTGAGGAAGGGTAATCTTAATCTCATTTGTCTCTTTATTAATAACCATGTCATCAGAAGTAACTTTTTTCAAATCTACACCAGCAATAACGGATGCAGGTACAACGAACATGACTTCTCGTTTCGTTCCTAAAATATTAAGTGGGATATTTTTTCCAAAAACCTTATTATCTTCTGTTTGCAAGACCGTGTCCGTATAAATTTCAGCGGTTGCTAATTTCGACAGTTCCTGTACATTTTTAAGGAATGTTTCAGAGCTTTGTTTAGGTTTATTCATTTGATATAGCCAAATTCCTCCACCAATGATGACGAGTAATAGGAGAAGTATAAAAAAGGCTTTTAAGCTACTGACAATTGTGAAAAAATTAAATTTACTTTTCGATGTGGAAAATGTTCTTGAGTTATAAGGTTCTGCAATAGTTGCAGCATTTTGTTGTTTAGCTTCCGTTAAATCGATGATCATCTTCTCGAGTCGCGCAATTCTTTCGTCTTTTGCTTTCAAAATTTCTTCATTAATATCCATAATTTCACCCTTTCTATTTGATATGATAAAGCTGAAAAATTTATGTAAGATACTCTCATTTGAGGAAGTAATTAAAGAATAGCATAAAGAATCGTATTAAGTACATCGAATGGATAATATTTGCAATTTTCATGGTATGATAGGTAAAACTATTTTACTAGAGGTGGCCATTATGTCGAATGAATCTACAGTACTTGAAGTCTTATTAACTAATGCTGTTAAGATACCCGGAGTAAAAGTGAATCGAAATGAATTTTTAGCAAAAAGCTTTATGAAATATGTATCGCCAGATGAATTATCCGAAATCATCAAAACTGGTCCTGTAGATGCCAATATTGATAAAAAGATAATAAATAAAGTCGCCAAAAAAGTGATAGCGGATCGCACGATGAAAAGTTCAAGTATTTCGTTTGTTTCAGGTATACCTGGTGGTTTGGCGATGGCCGCTACCATTCCAGCCGATACAGCGCAATTTTTTGCCATGGCCTTACTACTTTCTCAAGAGCTAGGCTATATTTTCGGTTATGAAGATTTTTGGGATGGCGAGGAATTGAATGAGGAAAAAGTAAGCGGTGATTTAATCTTATTTTTAGGTGTGATGTTTGGCGTAGGTGGAGCGACAGCAACGATTAAAGCATTGTCTTCGCAGCTATCGAAACAAGCATTAAAAAAGATTCCAAACAAAGCTTTAATGAATACAATCTATTATCCAATCATTAAAAAGACATTGGGGTTCATTGGAATTAAGATTACAAAGGGATCTTTTGCAAAAGGAGTTTCAAAAGCCATACCAGTTGCTGGAGGTTTTGTGTCTGGAGGATTGACGTATGCATCCATGACCAAAATGGGAAATCGACTTGCAAAAGCTTTGGAAGAAAATATCGATCTTACACCAGAGGAAATAATACAAAGTTTTGAAGAACTGAAGCAAAACAATCCAGAGATTATTGATGTGGAATTTGAAGAAATAATATAGGGTATGTGATAAAAAATCAATTATTAAACTTACCCAACCAGGTAAGTTTTTTTAATCAATAAATAGAATTACTTTAATAAAACCTCACTTAGAGATAATACGGAGAACCTTATCTTAAGTAAGTGAGTCCTTATAGAAATAAAAAATAACAAGCCAAGAATATCAAGTAATTTATATAAATTACTTGATATTCTTGGCTTGTGTAGATTCATGAGTAAGAGAGAAAAGATCCCGTTACATAAACAGAGCTTTTCTAATTAAAAATTATAGGAAAAGTAAATGTTACGAAAGCTGCCCAAATTCCGTAGACCGGCAAATACTTAGTAACGGCATCTTGGATAGTGGAAGGTCCGGTTTTGTTTTGTAGAAAACGCATATAGGAAAGCATAATCCAAATTAGATTGGCCCAAATAAGTATGTTTACGCCTAAAACAGCAAGCCTGTTGGGTGTAATACCATAAGAAGAAAGTCTGAACACTATTGCTGATAAAGCTACACTGTCAATAATAAGAGCAAGAACAATTAAGGAGAAATTTATATAATCAGAAATGTTCTTTTTCTCGTCTGAGCCGCTTTCGGTAATGGAAAATATGGTGACGACCAACACACCAAGGAGTATACCATTGAAGGCTATTAGGAAATTGCGGTCCAAGAATGGATTTTTTTCGAGCCAAATAACTGTTATAAGATAGACTAACAATGTTGCCAAGACTAGTGGACTAAAAATTTTAGCTATATGCGGTGCAATATTTTTAGCAAGTTTAAGATTCCTTGATACCAGGTATGCAGTCACGATAGCGATAGCAGCAGCACCAAATAAAACGATATTTCTAAAATAAAATTCTTCTATATCTAATCCGACAAAGCTAAATAACTGCATGGTGACTGCTGCTAGCAGCATCCCGCTAATTGCCATACTGGCGTAGAGTATGAAGAAATTTAAATTAAATTTAAGATAGGCTAATCTGGTGTTGCCTTTGCCATATTGATTTCCTGTAAATGCAAGACCAACCAATCCACATAAGAAAATGGGAAGATGTAAATAAGCAAGTATAATACTGTCTTTATAATTTAAGGGCAGCATATTAAGATAAAACCCAGAGATTAGGAACAACACTGCAAGGCAGTAAAGAACACTTTTTTTGGGGGGGTTCTTATATACAAAATAAGCTGCAATAAAGGGGAGTACCCCAAAAGCAAGGTTAATTGGGGCAATTGCTTGCAGTTCGACAAAATGGAATATAATCCTGGTGCTTATCCCGGCCAGAATTGCTAAAATGCCCATGAATAAGAAATCTTTTTGAAACAAGAAGGCTTTTTCTGTATTAACCGCCTCCTTGAAATGCAATCTTTCATACCAAACGGCAAGAACCGGTGAATCAGGGTTTTGTTCCAAAGCGTGTGAAAATGCCTTTTTAAAAGCTTTTGGGTCTTCTCTAAACAATCTTTCCAGCTCATTGGGATCTGCGATATTTTCAATAATCATATTGTCAATGTCCAAGGTTTTACCTCCTCTAATAATTGTCATATTAAGTCCTGCTTTCCTCCATGATGTTTATTAACCGAACTTTGTTATCTTTAACTGTCTTCTTCCCTTTTGTATTCTAAAATATCTCCAGTCTGACATTTTAAAGCCTTACAAATGACCTCTAAAATTGATTATCGAATCGCTTTTTCCTTTCCATTTTTCAATATAGTGTTTCTTGTTTCAAGAAAAGCATCTCACATATGTATTATTATATGATTTTAACAGGATATTTATTGATTAACAATAAATTTTTATTTATTAACGTTATATTTTTGTTGCAAAAATATTGATTTTGAAAAAATAATAAGTAATCCTCTTCCAAGAAGTGCTCTAAAACTTCAAATGTTGGCTGCTCCAAAAGTCAACGAAAATGACATATAAGAGTAGCCCTCTTTTCATATTAAAAAAGCCGCTGTCGATTTCCGTTACGAAGCACTTCTATGGAAGCCGTTCCCGCAAGAGTCACTCAGTCCAAAATTGACTGTGTTCCTTTCTCCATCTTAAATGTTGTTATAATGAAGGAGTGTCAAAAGCTAACCTATAGCTTTGGATGCTCTTTTTTTGTAGACAACAGGGATTTTAACAGCAAGGGAGTTGGAATTAGAGATGAATAATAAAGCTATAGCAGAGATTCGCAAACACTTTAAGATGGATACTGATTTATTGAAAATCGCTGATATTTACAACATATACATCCAGCAGGAAAGCAGTGAGATCTATCATGAGGAGAGCCGCTCATTTTCCTTGATGGACCGGGAGCAGCAAGAGCTGTTTCTAGCCAATTTTAAAAAGGTTTTAGGTGGGAAACTGGATGTGAAGCTGTTTGAGGTGAAGTTTCAGGCTCAGGCAGAAGAGCAAACGGACCATACGCAACGACTTTTATATGAAGGACTTCAGACTGAAGATATAGGTGAATGGAAATCGCATATGCAGCAGATCGCCTTGAAAATGGTTCAGGACAAACAATACGAAAAGGACATGGTCGTCACATTTATTCGTGGGAATCATTTTAAAACGACGAAGCGCCAGCCTGATGAAACGGAAATTGATATGCGGGATGAAGTGTATACCACTCCTTTTATTCTTTGCAGCATGAATCAAACCGAATTGCCGAAAAGTTCATTGGTGTTTGATTTTGGCGAGAAAGAGTTTAAATCGAGCCTGGTGACAGATCCCGTCATTAAACTGGCTTCTCCAATTGGTGGATTTCTGTTCCCGAGCTTCACGGACAACGCCGCAGATATCCATCACATCCTTTACGCAGCGAGCAAAGCGAATAAACCGGATTACCAATTTATCGAGAATGTGTTGAACGGCAATGAAATCATGACGGCCGAGGATGACAAAGCGGTGTTTGAAGAAATTGTCAAAGCAGTAATCGGAGATGAAGTGAATTCGAAAACCCTCGCTGGTGTATATGATGAAATCAATCATATGCTAGTGGTGGAAGAAGACAATAAGGACGAAGAAGCCAGTGCGCCTACTTTGGATACTGTAGAAGTCGCACGTGTGTTGAAGGCGAGCGGCGTAAAAGATGTAAGTATAGAAAAAGTAGAAAGAGCCTTTCAGCAGGTGGTTGAAGACAAAAACTACGAAATGAAAGCAAGCCATATCGTTCCAAGCTACGCGTCCAAGTCCATCAAGATCAGCACAAAAGTAGCGGATATTTCAATCAGCCCTCAAGACTTAAGATATGTCAAAGAGGTCAATTATAATGGTAAACGATGTCTGTTGATCGAGGTGGAAGAAGACACGATGATTGAAGGATTTAAGTTGCTTCCGGAAGAGCTGTTGGAGTAAGGGAGAGATTTGTTAATACTTAAGCCAGCCAATCGATTGCTAATTGGTTTGCTAGCATTTTATCCAAGCAGAGTAATATTAAAAAAATACTGAATTGAACCTTTGATCTAGTTATAGATTGAAGGTTCTTTTTAAAATGTGCAACTAATCTTTTTTATATAAATTAAAAACGCTGAAATGGACAAGATACTCTATGAGAAATAACTTCCTGTATTTCTCAAAACATCTCAATGAGGGGGACAGCTATGCCAAATGTAGAAGTGAAATGTACTGTATCAAATTGTAATTTCCATTTAAAAGGGAATGTTTGTGGGGCTGACAAAATTGAAATAGATATGGATCACCACGCAAACCAAAAAAATACAGAGTTTGCTTCTGAATTTGATTACAGCACTATTAGTGAAGAAGCAAGCCGTTCTGCAGATACGTGCTGTAAAACGTTCAAACCTAAAGATGACCATAATTAATACTGTAATGGGGGTCCAATTAGGTCTAGTATGTGCAGCTGTGTACTAAACATTGAGACTAAGGGGACTAAAGGGGAATCATCTCTTTAGTCCCACTTTAATGAAGTAATAATAATGGGAAATTTAAAAAAGAGACAAGCTAAATGAATTACGTTCATTTTCATAAAGTCTCATTTTTAAGACAAGCTATAAATTTACTTGAATAATAAAAAAGCGTAAGCAGGTGGCTTTATGCTTTTTGTTGCTGCAAATCCTTTCTATCATCTCCTTTAAATTGTGTGAGACATCCACTAAATAATGCGAAAAACCATGAATGTGTGAGACCTGTCTTCATTTGCCAATGATGTATTAAATAGCGGTTTTGGCAAAAGATAAGTACGAATCAATACGCAATTGGGTAAGTTTTTTTGAGTTGCGACGTAACTATTCAGTGATTAAAATGACTGATATAAAGTAGCGGTTCAAAACTACTTACGGTAATTATGGATTCAATTATATTTTAATCGAAGGAGGAGTTCATGAATGAGTATGCTCTCACGGATCGCGCTAGCTCTAGTTATTATCGGTGCACTTAACTGGGGTTTGATTGGATTATTTCAATTTGATTTAGTTGCAACGATATTTGGTGGTCAAGATGCATTCTTGTCTAGAGTGGTCTATGGTCTTGTTGGGATTGGTGGTCTGATATGTCTCGGTCTACTATTTAAGCCAAATGAAGAGGTCGACACGGTTACCGCCCGCCCTTCACATTTCTCCAATTCTGATTTAAGGACAGAATTCGGCGAGGAACCGGATTTTACGAAAGAGCAGAACGATAAATTGAAAAAAGACTAACCGTGGTATGGATCATGTAGATTAAGCGCAACAAGAAAACAGCCGCCTGTCTCAGGTGGCTGTTGCAAGTATTAAACGGTTTTTGTAAAGTTTTCGAGTGCAAATTGTCAAACTGTTACGCTTTGGTAATGTGGGGTACTGCCACTTAGAAACGAAACGATCCAGATTGCAATTATTATTAATTCCTTACTTTGGGATGAAACGGGGAAACCACAAGTTTCAAAAGAAAAAATTGTATTTGTTAGGTGCTCTCAGCCTATAATCTTAATAACTTAAAATTATCTTTCGTCTTCGGCATTCTCATCATTAGTAAATATAGTGAGGATGGAATCTAGTGGCTCTGTGCCATTTGCAATCGCATTAACTTTATCAATATATTGCTTATTCATTAAATGTCTTAGCGGTTGTTCTACATCTTTGAAAGACTTGAACGCCTCGATTGCCATCTCATCCCACTCTGCATAATAGATTAAATAGTCGTTTGCGGTCACTTTTGTTCGAGAAGATCCCTCTTCAGGTATACATTCAAACTCTTCATCATCCCCCATTGCACCATAATCGGCTGTTAATTGTTCTCCAGGTTGAATGTCCCGCACAGCTAACTCAAAATCATATGCTGTATCTACACAATTTGGATTGAAGCTGTGATTTAGATACCTTGCGTGATCCCAGCAGAGAACGTATTTGCCGTCATGATCTTCATAGGAGTATTTATATATATAATCTTTTTGGATATCATCAAGGCTATCAATATAATCTTCATCAAAAATAATATCCAAATCATCTTTAATCCATACAATGGTTCCTTTAGGGATTAATTTTGTTGCGAACACACCAACGCCAATTTCCTTACTTACATATCGAATTTCTGTATCTGGATGCATCATTTTGATTGTCCTCCTAGTATTCCATTTGCTTAATTTGCAAATAATCGTAAATAATTATCTTACAAAATTACCCAACCCATTTTTAAAAATATGGCCATTGCCAATATGATTATGCGAGTACTTTAGGTTTGACTTAGTTTAATAACCTAATAATTAATAATTTTTTTGAAGAACGAAGATCGTGAAAATATATCCAGAAATTGATTTTGTTTAAGGCTAACAGTCATTTTTTTGTGAAAAAGGCATATCTATGGAATGTGTTGAATATTAAAGAATAAATATATTTTGATCCAACAAAACCAAGATTATCATTCGCTTTTTTATGCTCACTAAACTGCTCTTCAAAATAAAGGAGGTAAAGTATGAAGCAACTATACATAAAGCAGAAAGTATTTAGTCTAAGTGGCAAATTTACGGTAAAAGATCAGCAGGAGAAGGATGTTTACTATGTGGAAGGTAGTTTTATGCAAGTTCCAAAAACTTTCTCCATTATGAATACAGCGAGAGAAGAAGTCGCGCTCATTACGAAAAAGGTGTTCAGTTTTTTACCAAAGTTTTTTGTTGAAGCGAATGGTCAAGAGGTGTTAACGATTAAGAAGGAGTTCTCCTTCTTAAAAGCACGCTATACGATTGATGCGGCGGGTATTGAGGTACATGGAAACTGGTGGGAAATGGATTTTCAGGTGGTACAGAACGGGGAAGTTATCGGTAAAGTGAGCAAGGAGTGGTTCACTTGGGGCGATAGTTATAAAGTTGAAGTATTGAATGAAGAGATGGAGACCATCATGATTACACTCGTTGTTGCAATCGATTGTGTAAAGGCTGATCAAGCAGCTGCTTCCTCAGCAGCTGTCACGTAAAGTTGAAGTGCTGACGAGTAGTTTTTAGAGTATCAAAGTCATTGGAATTCTCATTACAAGAAATTGCAAACCAAAGCAAAATCCTTTCATCTTAAGGATTTTGCTTTGGTTTTTTCTGTGCTACCAGAGCGTATATAAGGACGTCTCCCTTTTTATCTTCCTATAAATAGCTTATACTTATTAGGTAATAATAGATGTTATAATGTTTAAATTATTGTATTACACTTGATATGGATATTTTTAAAACAGAAAAGGTGTGTGACTAGGTCTTGCCTGGTCTTAACTTCTAACAGGAGTACCTACATTCTTTCTGCAATTTAAGGTATAAGGATGGTAAAAATGAGCATTAGAGAAACTAATACAGACGTTATCTTAATTGGTGCCGGAGTCATGAGTGCGACTTTAGGGACACTTTTGAAAGAATTAGCACCGGAATTGAAAATTACAGTGTTTGAGAAGCTCGACAATGCAGGTGAGGAAAGCTCGAACGAATGGAATAATGCAGGAACAGGTCATGCCGCTCTTTGTGAGCTTAACTATACAAATGAAAAACCCGATGGATCGATAGATATTAGTAAAGCAATTAAAATTAATGAACAGTTCCGTTTATCCACCCAGTTTTGGTCACACCTTGTAAAAAACGGGCTGTTAAAAAATCCGGAAGACTTTATCATGCCGTTGCCACATATGAGTATGGTACAAGGGGAACAAAATGTAGAATTCTTAAAGAAACGTTTTGAAGCGCTCTCAAAAAATCCCCTGTTTCAAGGGATGGAATATTCTGATGACCCAGCAAAACTGAAGGAATGGATCCCACTTATTATGCAAGACCGTCCATCAAATGAAGCGATTGCGGCAACAAAAATCGACTCAGGAACGGATGTTAACTTTGGTGCTTTAACACGTATGATGTTTGATCATTTGTTGAATAAGGACGTCCGTATTAAATATAACCACAATGTTGATAATTTGTACCAAAATGGCGATGGTTCATGGGAATTAAAAGTACGAAATGTCTACAGTGGAATCGTAGAACACCACAATGCAAAATTCGTCTTTATCGGAGGCGGAGGCGGAAGTGTGCATTTACTGCAAAAATCCGGTATCCCTGAAGGGAAAAATATTGGTGGATTCCCAGTGAGCGGCTTATTCTTAGTGTGTAATAACCCAGAAGTTGTGGAGCAGCATCATGCCAAAGTATACGGAAAGGCTAAAGTTGGTGCTCCACCAATGTCTGTGCCGCATCTTGATACACGTTATATCGATAATAAAAAATCATTACTATTCGGTCCTTTTGCTGGCTTCTCACCAAAATTCCTGAAAACAGGTTCAAATCTCGATTTGATTGCCTCCGTAAAACCGGACAATGTCTTGACGATGTTGGCAGCCGGCGCAAAAGAGATGTCATTGACAAAATACCTGATTCAACAAGTAATGTTGTCCAAAGAAAAGCGCATTGAGGAGTTACGTGAATTTATTCCGAACGCTAAACTCGAGGATTGGGATACAGTGGTAGCTGGTCAACGTGTGCAAGTAATTAAAGATACTGAAGCTGGTGGAAAAGGAACGCTTCAATTTGGTACAGAAGTTATAACTGCCGCTGATGGCTCAATCGCCGCATTATTAGGTGCTTCTCCAGGTGCTTCTACAGCGGTTCCAGTAATGCTAGAGGTACTTGAAAAATGCTTCCCACAACATTTCCAAGAGTGGGAACCGAAAATCAAAGAAATGATTCCTTCTTATGGTGTCTCCTTAATGGAAAATCCAGAGCTTCTAGAAGAAATTAATTCATCAACCAATGAAACGCTTCGTCTAAACGAGAAAAGCGGATCTGAAGAGTTTTTAGATATAGAACCAGAGAAACATGATGAAGTAATTGATTATCCAGAGTCAAAATAGATAATTTTTAAGACATAAGTAATACAAACAAAGAACCTTCAATCTTTCTATAGATTGAAGGTTCTTTGTTTGTAAAATAATAATCTAATAACAAAAAGAAGGAGAACGCATATACACAGCATTCTCCTTCATATTTAGCTAATAAAATGATGTGCTACTTTAAATTCTTGAAAAAAGAAATCTTTTTCAGGGCCACACACACTGGAATGGCCACGATGATTCCGACAACATTTTGAACGAGGTTTCCAGGAATTGAGGCCATTGGTGCAATCCAGTTGCCATAAAGAACCCCTTCACAAAGGTAATATACGGCTAACATCACAGGAACAGAAACGATCACCCCAAGTAGATTGAAAGCAACACTCGTTCCGTTTCGACCATTTGACCAAGCAATTTTCCCAACAATGTATCCTTGTAAGCCACGAGCCACAATGGTGAAAGGTGCCCACAATGTCCAACCAGCGTATAAGTCGAACAATCCCATCCCAACAGCCCCAGCAATGGCTGCTTTTTTAGGACCAAATAAGAAGGCAGCAATGAATAGCATAGCTGTTCCTAGATGAACTAAACCGCCATTTGCCGTAATCGGTAGTTTAATATTTAATAAGAGCGTAGCAACGAATACAAGTGCAATTAACATGGATGTAAGAATTAAACTAAACGTTTGTGTTCGTGAACCAGTATAACTTTGTGTTTGTGCTTTTTGCATAGTAAAAACCTTCCTCGCTTTGTGATTTCATTGATAACATTAGCAAAGGACTGGCATATTTAAAAGTATCAGTTTAACACAAAATGTAGGGGTCAGATTGTAAAGTGTGTTTGAAAATCATCTATAGAGAAAACAGGATATAGCTGATTTTTAGTGACTAACGTGCCTAAATAATAGTTAGACATAGGACCTTTTCAAATATCTTTAACTGATTTAGCTGTTTTGTTGCGTTTAGGAGTGTAGGAAGCTACTTTTCCTTAAAACCAAGAGGAACCATACGAGAAATAAACGAAAAAAAAACCGCAGAAGCGGTTTTTTTAACACCAAACAATAACCCAATATGGTGTTGTTTGCGCGGGGATACTTCTCGTAGTCGGACCGTAGTTAACGATTAGGTTTCGATTCGCAATGTTTTTGGTGAAGGGTTGCCCATTCCTCAATGAAATCGGAGTGTAAGGGGAAAGATTTAATTGTAATTGCCCATCTTTGCTGACCAATTGTCTATTAAAGTAGTCCACTTTAATGATTTGATATGGATCGTCTTTGACAATGACAAGTGCCCGATATTGTGGCGGGTAAATAAGAGGAACTGGAGCATCTCCATCATAGTATCCAGTTATTGTGTCTCCTACAGCAACCTGTTCTTGGTTCACAAAATAAGTGGACGGTGACACCACAAAATTAACTGAAGCTCCCGCACCATTGTCTACCGACATCAACGTATAGCAACCTTCGCCTTCTCCGTTAGCTCCTATTATAAAATCATTGATTTCCGTAACCGTTCCCCGGAAAGAAAAAAAATTGACCAATCTTGTACCTCCATCGCTAGGAAATTATTTCTTATGCTATGCATCCTCTTAGCGGTGTGTGAATTGTATGTATAAAGATATTGAAGGCGTTCTGTAACAAAGAAAGCACATCAACGTTTAAGTTGATGTGCTTTTAATATCTACTCTGTTGTTAGAATATTATTCCGAATCAATCGCTTTTCTCATAATAAAACTCAAATGCCGACCGCTCTTTCTATCTTGGCGATAGGAGAATCCATCCGGACTAATAAATGTGCACATCCGGTCCATGGTAATTTGCTCAGATGGGATGCCTGCCAGTTCACATTGCCTTTTAACCGCTAACTGATTATCAATGTGATACTTATTGGTTTTTTCGTTGAAGTACATGAAATCGTCAGCATAGCCGAGGTCTTTGAATTTTAAATAGACGTCTTCATCGACTTCAAACTTTTCCTGGCTTAGTGCTGCACCAATATGGACATGCAAATCATGCGGATTGCAGTTTTCCACTTGTGTTAAATGCTCAAAAAGCTTCAAGGCAATTTCTTTGACGGTACCTTGCCAGCCCGAGTGAATTACGCCAATAAGGCCAGTCACTTCATTGTGAAAAATCACAGGGACACAATCGGCTGTGAAGCTACTTAAAACGATATTAGGCTCATACGTATACAGGGCATCTGTATCAGCAATAGCGGTATTAACCTGATTGGCACCTCGCCCTTTGTCTTCAAGTGTTACCCGATAGAAATTCGAGCTATGTGTTTGATTAGCACAAACCAAATCGCCCAAATCACAGTTCAAGTAAGCAGCTAATTTTTTGCGGTTTTCCACTATGTCAGCCGTGGTTTGACAGGCGTGGAGAGCCATATTGTTGTGCTCCAGTTCAACATTATCTTTCAAGGTCATTCCTGCAATAAATTTCTCATTGTTTAAATATATGTTTGTTTTCATATCATCACCTGATTTTAATATATAGTACTGTTCTGCTGATGTATAGGACACTCTGTTTTCAATGATTGTGAGAAAAAGCGTTCTTTATCCCCGATAAGTACTCTGCCATTACCGGTAAACAAAATATTTATGAAGATACCTTTCCTCTGCAAAAACAGTAGCAATAACCTCTCTCTCAACCCACTAACTTTAGAAATCCTTCGAAAGGTAAAAATCTCGAAAATGAAGTATATTAAAGAAAATAAAAATATCATAAGAAAACGGATGATTACATAGGAGGATTTGTATATGGAGATAGGAATCAGCACGTTTGTAGAGACCACACCTGATTTAAAAACGGGTGAAGTAATCAGTCATGCGCAACGATTGCGGGAAGTCGTGGAAGAAATTGTGCTTGCGGATCAAGTGGGTTTAGATGTATTCGGGGTAGGGGAGCATCATCGTCATGATTTTGCAGCATCTTCTCCAGCCGTTGTGTTGGCCGCCGCCGCTTCACAGACAAAGCGGATCAGACTGACGAGCGCAGTAACGGTGCTTTCTTCTGCAGATCCTGTCCGGGTATTTCAAGATTTTGCAACGCTTGACGGCATATCGAATGGGCGTGCGGAAATTATGGCTGGACGGGGTTCTTTTATCGAATCCTTTCCGCTGTTTGGCTATGATTTAGAGGACTATAACGAACTGTTTGAAGAAAAGTTGGACTTGTTGCTGAAATTGCAGAAGTCCGAATTCGTAACCTGGTCTGGAAAGCATCGTCCTGCCATTCATAATCTGGGAATATATCCGCGTCCAGTTCAAAATCCATTGCCTGTATGGATTGGAAGCGGGGGTAATAGTGAATCGGTCGTCCGCGCAGGACTATTGGGACTGCCGCTGGTTTTGGCAATAATAGGAGGACGCCCCTTGCAGTTTGCCCCACTTGTTGAGCTCTATAAGAAAGCGGCGGCTAAGGCAGGTCATGACGTATCCAAATTACCGATTGCGTCCCATTCACACGGGTTTATTGCAGCCGAAAATGAGACAGCTGCAGATAAATTTTTCCCACCGACCCAGCAAGTCATGAACGTCCTTGGACGGGAGAGAGGCTGGGGTCATTACGATCGTGCGGCATTTGATGCAGCTCGAAGTTTTAAAGGGGCATTGTATGTAGGGGATCCGGAAACCGTTGCCCAAAAGATCATTCACCTGCGCAAAAACGTAGGCATCACACGTTTTATGCTGCACGTACCGGTTGGAACGATGCCACATGCAGATGTAATGAATGCCATTGAACTGTTAGGGAAAGAAGTGGCACCGATCGTTCGGGAAGAAGTCTCGAAGTGGGAAGCAACGCAATAATCAGGACCAAAAGACAGACTTCGTTTTCTGAAGTCTGTCTTTTGGTTTTAAAATAATTCAGGTGAATGTTTTATAAAATAATAAAGGACATAAAACCAACTAAAAAAACCGTGAATAATGGCCCAACCAATGGACTGATAAGCTGTGTAAGAGATAACCATCGCAAGGCAAGATCCAAAACCGATTCCTTTCTTTATGACATCTGCAGTTTTCTGTTCCTTCGTAATTTTATTCCCTCCATACATCACGATATGACAAAGTACGCGGAGTTATGCACGTTTAATACAGGCTTGGTGTCACTGAGTTCTGTGTAATGTCAGCATTTTTTTCATCAGCTCGTCTAATCCATCTGGATCTGATGTTATTCTTATAGAAGTGCTGATATTTTTTCGTAAATGAAAAAAAAAGATTATAATAGAATTAGCTTGAAGAATTTTACAAACAAAGGTGTGTCTTCGTGAAACAATTTTATAAAAATATGAACCAAAAACAGTATTATTTTTTAACCATCATGACGATTGCTCTAATGACAAGTGGGTTAATTGTTGTAATTCCACGTTATGATGGTCCTGAGGCAGGTTTCCTTGTACATATTTCATTAGTCGTTTTATTATCGGCAAGCTTATTAATCTATCCAAAGTATGAGAAATATCTTTTTAGACTCACTACCATCATTGTAGGTGCAGCTTATTTCTATATGCTTTTCTTTTTATATCCAGAAACCTGGTCGACGTTTATTTTCCTCTGCTTTATTCCTGCATTTTCCATTTTGTTTTTCGATTCAAAACTGTTTTATTTCTCTTTAGTGTTTAATGTTTTGTTAATTACTTTAACGTTTAGTTATGTTGTATTAATCGATCAAGGTGACAACTATTCGCATATCACGATGGATTTAACCGGAAATATTATTAATTTTATCGGGAGCCAAATCATTATCTATCTTATTTTTTATATTTCTTCTGATCGAATAAAAAAACAACAACTGTATTATGAGGAGTTGCAGCAATCGGAGCGGTTAAAAACCACGGGCCAATTGGCAGCTGCAGTCGCACATGAAATCCGAAATCCACTAACTGTGGTAAAAGGATTTTTACAGTTTTATGAAAATGACAGTTCGGTCAGCAAAGACGTAAAAAGCAACTTTTCAATGATGATTGAAGAATTAAATACAGCAGAACATGTTATCTCCCAATTTTTAACCACAGCAAAACCAGATAAAGATCAAAAAATGGAAACAGTAGATGTTCGAAAAGCCCTGCAAAGTGTAGCGGACTTGCTGATGTCTTATGGCGTATTTCATCAAAATAACATTGAACTGCTTGTAGAAGAGAGAATATATATTGCAGCCAATCCCATCGAATTTAAACAGTTACTAATTAACTTGGTAAAAAATGCAATTGAGGTATCCAATAAAGGCGAGTCTGTTCTAATTGTGGCTGAACAAAAAAAGAAAGAAATTGAAATTAGAGTAGTCGACACAGGTTTTGGTATGTCTGAAGAAGTATTGAAATCACTTGGGTCTCCATTTTACTCCTTAAAAAGTAAAGGTACGGGACTTGGACTCATGATTTGCTTTAACATTGTCGAGAAATATAATGGGACGATTCATTTTGAAAGTATAGAGGGACAAGGAACCACCGTTATTGTCCGTTTCCCAGTTGTAACGCATCCGCTGGCTAGATTGGAGCAATAGCTATAAAAAGAGAATTCGTGCTTTCCAATCTCTAGATAAACCCATTCACATAAACAGTGAATGGGTTCTTTTTATGATAAGACCCTGGATGAGCTTTATTTCCTGTTTATAGGTAAAATGAAGTCTGTTTAAGCTAGCAATGGGTGGGAAAATGGCAACAAACAAGGCTGAAAAAGGAAATGTGGTAAGCATTATCTTATCAAAGAGAAACAGTGATCTGGTACCTGTTCATACTGCTCAGTTGTTGGTAGTATTTCCATTTTTTATTTAGACCATCAAAAAATCAGTAAAGTATAAGTTTTCAAAATTAAAGAGATTCCATTTTGATATAGTATATTGTTTATGTATCTCTCTTGAGATGCATTTTTTGTTTTTTATTATCGTCTGTAGCTTTTGTTTTTGGAGAAATAAGTTCACCTTTTAATAAATCCTCTTGATTATGTTAAACCTAACACGATGAAGCAATTTGTAGTAATAATCACGTGTGTATAAAATGTTCTGTTCCATCACTTTAATTTTTTTAAAAAAATTGTGGTTTCTAGATATGTAGCGTTTTAAGAAAACGATTTCATTTAACAATGTATTTTGTTAAATGATTGGGAAAAGCTAAATCTTTGTAGATAGATTATTGGAACTGAAAAATTCCGCGATGACATGGATTATTTAAAACTTAAAGAATTAAGTCTGCAGATTATGGATAGGACAGACATGGTTATCAAATCAGAGGATGCAAAATAATAAACTGATGAAATGGGGAGTAATCAACATGACAGGAATATTAACAGCAATCTTATCAGTTATTGTATTACTTGGAGCGGCATTCTTAATGTCGAATGATAAGAAAAACATCAACTATAGAGCAGTTGTAATTTTGTTCGTAGCTCAGCTTATTACAGCTTATGCAATGCTTAACACAACAATTGGTGGACAGGTAGTAAAAGCTGTCACTGACTTTTTCGCGAAGTTGATGGTGTTTGGTAATGAAGGGATAGCTTTTGTCTTTGGTGGCTTTGAGTTTGAGAATGACCGTCCAGTATTCTTTATCTCGGTTTTACTGCTGATTGTCTTCACATCTACTTTACTAAGTGTTCTAACTTACATCAGAATTTTACCTCTTATGATCAAGTATCTTGGAGGAGCAGTTTCTAAATTAACAGGTCTTCCTGTAATTGAATCTTTCTCTACTGTCGCTTCTTCAATCTTTGGAGATACAGGTGCTTTAATTGCTGTAAAGAACCATATTCCTAAAATGAATAAGAATAGATTATTTATTGCTACTACGGCATCACTGACAAGTGTATCAGCATCCATTGTAGGAGCTTATATGACAATGATACCTGCTGAATACGTACTGGTAGCTCTACCTCTTAATATAATGTCAGGTTTACTGCTTGCCTCTATGGTGGCTCCGGCTCAATCCGTTGAGGGAGAAGAAATTAGAGTTAAAGATATGATCAATGACAAGTCTCTATTTGAGGCAATTGGTAATGGTGCTATTGATGGGATGAAAGTTGCAGGAATTGTAGGAGCTATGCTTATTGCGTACATCTCTCTTATTGCGATGATTAACTTTGTTCTTACATCAACTATTGGAATAGACTTGACTACGATTATGGGCTATGTATTATCACCTGTAGCTTGGTTAATGGGTGTACCAGCTAATGAAATGGTACAAGCAGGCGGAGTAATGGGAACAAAGATCATCTCTAATGAGTTTGTTGCCATGTTAGGCTTCCAAGAAATGATTCCTAACTTGTCTGCTAAAACTGTAGGCGTTGTATCAGCTTTCTTAATATCATTTGCTAACTTTAGTTCGATTGGAATCATCATTGGAACGGTACAGGCAATTGATGAAAAACAATCAGGCGTTGTAGCCAAGTTTGGCCTCAAGATGTTGTTAGTTGCTACAATGGCATCGGTATTAACAGCTACAGTCGTTGGACTATTTATCTAATATAGCTTTTCTGAAGAAATGACCTTTCTGAAAAATAATTGGGACAAGTAACCACTGGGTTACTTGTCTTTCTTTTTTTCCTAGTAATTGGTAAGATAACATATTGTTACTTGGGAAGTAGGTGAAAAAATGGCAACAATTGAAGCAGAGAACAAGCCAATGAAACAGCTGAAATTATTCAGTCTGACATGGCCTATATTTTTAGAAGTCTTTCTTTTTATGTTAATGGGAATTGTCGATACGTTCATGCTGAGTGCGCTTTCGGATGATGCTGTATCCGGAGTAGGGGCAGCAAATCAATATATACACATCGCGATTTTAGTACTTGAAGTCGTGGGAACTGGTGCGGCAATCGTTGTTTCCCAATATCTTGGTTCCAAGAGGTATATCGAAGCATCCAAAATATCGGGGCTAGCAGTTACATTAAATCTCGGCATCGGGCTTGTCATAAGTGCAGGGTACTTAGTGTTTGCCAGAAGCATGATGTCGGCCATGAACTTACAAGGTGAAGTATTGGCATACGCTGAACAATACTTGTCCATTGTAGGTGGCGCCATTTTTCTTCAAGCCATCATTAATTCATTAGCGGCCATTATTCGCGTGCATGGATGGACGAAACAAACCATGTATGTCTCATTGGGCATGAATATCTTTCACGTTGTCGGTAACTATTTGCTTATTTTCGGGAAATTCGGATTTCCTGAATTGGGGGTTCAAGGTGCCGCCATTTCGTCAGTGATCAGTCGATTCCTGGCACTCATTGTGTTCTTTTGGTTGCTCTATCAAGTCATGGAATATAGAGTGAAATTTCACTATTACATTACCTTATCCAAGGAATACATTGGCAAGATTCTGCATATCGGGATTCCGGCGGCATTTGAGCAGGTCATGTATCAGGCGTGTCAAATTGTCTTCTTCTATTACGCGACCTACCTTGGGGCAGAATCCTTGGCAGCCAGACAATATGCGATGAATATTTCCATGTTCACGTTTTTGTTTGCCATTGCCATCGGAATGGGAACTGCCATTATTGTCGGACGATTAGTCGGGGCGAATGAAAAAGAAGAAGCTTATTCGAGATTATGGAAGAGTTTGAAATCAGCCCTTATCTTCACGTTAAGTATGGTCATGCTGGTGATGATTTTCCGCAATCAGCTAATTGGGTTATTTACGGATAATCCACAAGTAATCAAGATCGCGTCCACCGTTTTGTTACTCAGTATCCTTTTGGAGACAGGACGGACAATGAATATCGTAATCATCAATTCACTGCGAGCTGCAGGAGACGCCAAATTTCCGGTCCTTATCGGGGTCTTTTCAATGGTATTGATGAGTTTGCCCTTAGGATATCTCTTCGTCTTTCATTTGGATATGGGTCTGCCGGGCATATGGTTGGCTATTGCAGCAGATGAATGGACGCGGGCCATCATTATGTATTTCCGATGGAAAAGCAGAGCATGGGAAAAATATGCACTCGTTCCTCCGGAAGTCACAGAGACGACCCAAACGTAATAGATAACTGAAGTTGACAGATTTTACTCACAATGATAATTTCAAATTAAGATTACTAAAGGCAATGTAACGATTGGGTTCAACCTCGCATGTTCGGTGGTTGAACCCTTTTTCTATTCAAAAGGGGGATGGAGTTTGAGAAAGCAAGATTTATTGTACAGATTGGATGCGATTGGTCAGAGTTTGGAAAGAACGGGAGGGGCACTTTTATTATTTGGGTTAGGTTCAGTGGGGATTGAACTTGAAAGGTTGGATGACTATTCTGATTTAGATTTCTTCGTTATTGTGAAGCCAAAGTATAAATCCAGGTTCATTGAGCAGTTGGATTGGCTCGAATCAGTTCATCCGTTAGCGTTTACTTTTAGAAATACGAAAGACGGACATAAAATTTTTTTTGAAGACGGTATTTACGCTGAGTTTGCCATTTTTGAAGAGAAAGAAATGGAACAAATTGCGTTTTCTGAAGGACGAATTGTATGGCAAGACGCCAATTTTAGTCATAACAATCTGCACATACCTTCTATAAAAAACGTTTCGTCAAATAAAGATCGCTCACTGGACTATTCACTAAATGAAGCATTAACCAATTTGTACGTGGGCTTATGCCGTTATGCCAGAGGAGAGAAATTATCCGCTTTGAAGTTTGTCCAAGGAGAAGCAATCGAGAATATACTAAACGTGTTGCATTTACTCGAGCCAGAAGTAGATTACTTCCCGGATGTATTTAGTAATGAACGACGGTTGGAAAAAAGATTTCCTCGGTTTGAACAAGTCATCGGAGACATGATGCAAGGGTACAAGTATGTACCGGAATCTGCCTTGCATATATTAAAGTATTTAGAAGATGTTTTTCCTGTCAATCAGCGGATGGGTGAAGAAATACGACGTTTGGCCAATTTATATATGGAGCTAAGTGAAGATTCCCAATAGGTAAGGAGGGTAGAATGAAGATCTATTTAATTGGCAGTCAGATTCTTTATGTGCTGTGTTTGATTCCGTGGTTTGTGATTTGGGGCTTGTCATTTATGAGTTTTGATAATGGCTTTAGTGCTGGGAACATTTCTTTTGTTTTGGGGATTGGCATATATCCGGTTGCGGTTATCCTCTGTTCCATTTTTTCCTGGATTCTGTATGTGTATAAAAAACGAACAGCCATCATCATCAACTCGATTCCGATGTTATGGGTGGTGGGCCTTGGCGTATTAATGTTCATGATTAATTTCTCATAAAAGACAAATAAACCGTTCAACTATTGTTCCATACTAAAAAAAGTAGTAACTTAACAGAAACATATACAAAAGGGGATTATTACATGAAGCAAGTTACCGAAGGATTCATTCCTGTAACAGGGGGAAATGTTTATTATCGCAAGACGGGGGATGGACCTGGCATACCACTGTTGATTTTACACGGGGGACCAGGCGGGATGAGCCGGGAATCTGATCCGATTCGAGATCTTGGAGACGAAAGACCGGTCATTCAATACGACCAATTAGGATGTGGAAATTCAGATCGTCCGGTTGATCTTGCTTTATGGACGGTTGAACGCTATGTAGAAGAATTAGCTCAAGTGAGAGAAGCGCTTGGATTGGATGAAGTGCATATTCTCGGACATTCATGGGGAACCATGCTTGGCGCAGCATACCTTCTTGAGAAACCGACAGGCGTTAAAAGTATTATTTTCTCCAGTCCGTGTTTGAAGTCCAGCATGTGGGAACAAGACCAGCGCCAACATATGAAACATCTACCTCAAGAAGTACAGGACACCATCGAGCAATGTGAACGGGACAATACAACGGACTCAGAAGAATATCATCAAGCAATGATTGAGTTTTATAAACGGCATGTCTGCAGATTGTCGCCGTTACCAGAAAAAATTCAAGCGAATTTTGCGAAGAGTAACCGTCAAATATATGGCTACATGTGGGGAGCGTCAGAATTCACTGTGACGGGCACATTAAAAACCTTTGATGTCACCGATCGATTGCACGAAATCGATATCCCAAGTCTTTTCACATGTGGCTACTATGATGAAGCAACACCAAAAACAACGGCATATTATGCGAGTTTGGTTGAAGGTTCCGAGTTTCACGTATTCGAAAACAGTTCACATATGCCTGGGGCGGAAGAGCCTGAGGAATATGCGAAAAGAGTAAGAGAATTCTTGAATTCTTAAATAATCAGCCTAAATAACCTTTCAAAAAACCCTCCAATTTATAAATGATTGGAGGGGTTTGATGTTTTAAATGCTTGAAGCGCCGAATCTTACATTTTGCCTTCTTTAATCCAAAGCCAATTACGAAAAGCACCAAAAATCGATACGAATAACAGTGCACCCAACAGAATTAAATACACAATTAAGCGATTATTTTCTTTGATTTCTTCTAGGTTTACTCCAAACCATAATAACAGACCTAAAAATAAACCCCACATCAGAATATTTGGCCCAATTAACAGCCATCGTAAACCTTTGTCGTTTGAGTTTTTTTTATCTTCCATTTCTACATACACCCTTCCTTGCCGATCTCGTTGAATCCCGATAAAGAATCAATCACTTAGATATTGAAAAGTATAACCTAAATCCAATGGGAGAGCATTTGAATTTCTTTCATCACAAAGTTCTAGTGAACATAAAAAGGTTAATAATTGTCTCCAATGATGGGACATTCTTTCTAAAATAAAGGATTTCATCAAACCAAAATCGAAAAGGATTAGCAAAGCAAAATTCTTTTTCGTTAAAAAGGAAGGTGAAAATATATGCTGTATGAATTGAAAACGAAGGAAAATGATTATAGTGTGATTGAGTTTATTGAAGGGGTGGACAATCCCCAAAAACGAGAAGACGCATACAAGCTGCTTGATCTATTCACAGAGACGTCAGGTTTTGAGGCGAAAATGTGGGGGCCAAGTATTATTGGATTCGGCAGTTATCATTATAAATATCCCACTGGGCATGAAGGCGATGCGCCACTCGTAGGATTCTCACCTCGAAAAGCGAAAATCAGCCTCTATTTTGCAACGGGTGATACTGAACGGGAGCAGTTGCTTGAGAAGTTTGGTAAGCACACCTCTGGAAAAGCCTGTGTGTATATTAATAAAATTGACGATATTGAAGTAAATATACTGAAAGACTTAATTAGACAATCAATCACATTCTTGCAGAACATGTATCCAGAGAAATCCTAATCGGCGATAAGTAATGTTCATCACAACAAGAATAGAAATCAATGGGGGCATATTGATATGGAACAATGGGTGGAAAATCTTTTTTCAGAAGACGTCTTGAATGAAGCGGCAACGCGATTTGGAGCGGATGCAACAGACGCTAAGAAGCTTGGCGATTTCGAGAATTACGTATTTGAAGTGAAGCGGGAAGGCAAGCCATACATTTTGAGACTGACACACTCGTCGCATCGTTCGAAAGTGGAAGTTGAAGGTGAATTGAAATGGATTAATTTCCTGCATGGGCACAATATCCATGTGTCTCTTGTACATAAATCTGAATATGGACAACTTGTTGAGGAATTATCAGTGGGAGATTCCTATTTTTATGTCTGCTTATTTGATAAAGCTCCAGGTACCCCAGTGAAAATGAACGATCAAGAATTTGGTCCGGAACTATTTGAAAAATGGGGAGCTATTACAGCTAAAATGCACTTGGTAACCGAAGATTACCATGAGTCAGAAACGCAGCGTCATCGTTGGGATGAAGATGATTTGATTGAGCTTGAAAAATATATCGATCCGGTTGGAGATAAAGTCATCATTGATGGCAATCGCAATCTTGTCATGGAGATTCAACAGTTGCCACAAACAAGGGAAACATTTGGATTGATTCACTCGGACATACATCCTGGCAACTTCTTCTACCATGAAGGCGATATTCATGTATTTGATTTTGATGATGCGATGTTTTTCTATTTTGTGAGTGATATTGCCATTCCCCTCTATTACACAACATGGTGGAAGTACAGGGAAGAAACGCTTGAAACACGTTCGGCGTTTGGCGCTGAAGTATTGACTCACTTCTTGAGAGGGTATATGAATGTAAGAGCAATTCCGCTTGAATGGATTGAGCGCTTGCCTTTATTCTTGAAGATGCGTGACTATACTTTGTACGGCGTGTTCCATAAGAAGGTCGACCTCGCCAACAATGAACGTGAAAACGAACTCGTAGTCGGTATCCGCAAACGCCTATTGAAAAACGAACCGATTGTCGACTTGGATTATCGATCAATTTGGAAACAATCGTTGCCTTCACCATTAAACAAATAAAAAAGATCATGCTACTTAGTTTCTTTATGCGAAGTATGACCATCACGCATAAATTCTCAGTAAAACTAAAGGAGGTGGCACAATGTCTGAACAAACGCATCTGGCTACCTTTGCAGGGGGCTGTTTCTGGTGCATGGTGTCGCCATTTGATGAGCAGCCCGGAATTCTTAAAGTCGTCTCAGGCTATACAGGTGGCCACGTCGACAACCCAACGTATGAAGAAGTTCATAGGCACACTACCGGCCATTATGAAGCTGTGCAAATAACATTTAATCCAACTGTCTTCCCGTATGAAAAATTGATCGATTTGTTTTGGCAGCAAATCGATCCGACCGATGAGGAGGGTCAGTTCAACGACCGTGGTAAAGCGTACCGCACGGCGATTTTTTATCATGATCAAGAACAAAAGGCAATGGCAGAAGCATCAAAATCAGTCCTTGCAGCAAGTGGACGCTTTAACCAGCCGATTACCACTGAGATTTTGCCCGCACAGCCATTTTACGATGCGGAAGAAAAGCATCAGCAATACTACAAAAAAGTGCCTTTTCACTATAATCTGTATAAAGAAGGATCTGGACGTGCCGATTTCATCCGTAAACACTGGAAAATGACGAAAACCGACGAACAGCTCCAGAAAGAACTGACAACGCTCCAATACAAAGTCATGAAAGAAAATGCGACCGAACCCGCGTATGAAAACGAATACTGGGATCATACCGAAGATGGCATTTATGTCGATCGTATTTCCGGTGAACCTTTATTCAGTTCAATCGATAAGATTGATGGGGGATGTGGCTGGCCAAGCTTTACAAAACCACTGCGTCGTAATGAACTTGCCGAAAAACTGGATACATCGCTCGGCATGCGCCGTATTGAAGTCCGCACCAAAACGTCTGATGCACATCTTGGTCATGTGTTCGATGACGGACCAGGCCTGGATCGTGCAAGGTATTGCATCAATTCAGCTGCACTCCGTTTTATTCCAAAACATCAACTTGAACAGCAAGGATATGGAGAGTTCATTAGTCTTTTCAACGAATGAAAACATTGTATTTTCTTATATAAAAAGGGCATTCCCGTGGAGGAATGCCCTTTTATTTTAAAATTTGTCTGTGTCCAATTCTCTTTCAATATGCGAGGCTTTCGAAGACTCTGCCATACGCCAGTAAACGATAAAGCTGATGGCAATACAGCCAGCTACATAGTAGTAAAAGAGTGATTCATGTCCGATATCTTTTAACCATAACGCGATGAATTCTGCTGTCCCACCAAAGATAGCGACAGTGAAAGCGTAAGGTAATCCCACGCCTAGAGCACGTATTTCAGTAGGGAAAAGTTCAGCTTTTACAATCGCGTTAATGGAAGTATAGCCGGTAACGATAACCAAACCAAGCATCATCAACAAGAAAGCAATAACGGGACTAGTCGTTTGCTCCAGGATGAAGAATATTGGCACCGTCAGTAACGTACCGAGAATCCCAAAAGTCATTAGTAAAGGACGACGGCCGATTTTATCCGAAAGCATACCTGCTATAGGTTGAAGGACGACAAAAACAAGTAATGCCAAGAAATTTATCCAACTGACGACTTCTTTATCCAGTCCAACTGTATTGATCATGAATTTTTGTAAATATGTTGTGTAGGTATAGAAAGCAACTGTTCCACCTAGTGTTAAGCCAACAACCGTCAGAACCGCTTTCGGGTGTTTCATAAGGGCACGTATAGTTCCGGCGCTTTCTTTACTTTTCGTATCCATTTTAGTGAATTGTTCCGATTCATCCATCGTACGACGAAGCCACATAACGGCTAATGCACCCATTGCACCGATAACGAAAGGAATACGCCAGCCCCAGGAATACATATCTGCTTCACTAAGCACTTGCTGAAGGACGATTTGAACGCCGAGCGCAACCATTTGCCCGGCAACAAGCGTGACATACTGGAAGCTTGAATAGAAACCGCGACGTCCGCTACTAGCCATTTCAGACAGGTAGGTAGCGGATGTTCCATATTCTCCACCTAAAGACAAACCTTGAAGAAGTCGGGCTAAAACAAGAATAATCGGCGCCATAATGCCTATACTGCTATAACTAGGCGTCAAGGCAATGATTAAAGAACCGCCAGCCATAACCATAATGGAAAGCGTCAGAGCTGCTTTCCGTCCATGACGATCAGCATAGCGACCCATCAAAAGACTACCGATGGGTCTCATCAAGAAACCGACGGCGAAAATCGCAGCTGTGTTAAGAAGTTGGCTCGTCGAATCTCCTTCAGGGAAAAACTCGGAAGAGAAGTAGATTGCAAAAGCAGAATAGACATACCAGTCATACCATTCGATTAGATTTCCAACCGAACCTTTAAAAATGTTACCTGTTATGCGACGCGTATTCGCTCGCTCTGTGGCTTTTGTCATTAACAAATCCTCCTCATTATGGTCTTGCCGTCGTTATTGTTCCAAACGAATCAATTGAACGAGCAGATGATTTTAAGGTATTTTGAAAAATGGAATTCAAGGGAAAAGGAAAATAAGAGCGATAGTTAATTATGTAATGTTCTTTCCTTAAGCACATAGCTTTCCAAAATAACCTCAAACAATAGTTGTTTGTTCCCTATTTCTGGCGATGAAAAACCCTTCCAATTAAAACAAGTAAAAAGCGAAGAGATAATTCATCTCTTCACTTCAAGTCATCCACCTACATCATTTTCCCCGTCATCTTCTAACATCGGGTCCTCAACTTCAATATCATCTTCTTTTTCATCGTCGCCGCATGCGCCAAGTAAAAGTGCTGCCGCCAATGGCATTGCTAGAAATTTAGTTTTCGTTTTCATGGTGTTGCCTCCTTTAATTATTTACATATAAGTAGTTTACCCACTTTCACAAAACTAAACTCCTGCTCGAGATTTCAGAGTGAAGACATGTATAAATAATGTTTTTAAGAGAAACAGTTAAATTTCTATAAATCGTCTAAAATCGTTGGTGCATATATGTTTTTGTTATATTTGATATGATTTAATAACAATGATGAGAGCGTTTTCATTCATATTTATCTATTAAAATGAATAAATAATATTATCGGAATTGTGTGTAAATGTGGATTTTATGGTATACTGTTTCGAAATTGGAAGTGTACATGCAATGAAGAGCCCCTTCATGAAACAATGAACATCTTTCAGCAGATTAAATCGAAAGGGGACGTTGTCATGACGAAAACTGGATATCCTGCAGCACAAGGTTTATATGATCCAGAACAAGAACACGAAGCATGTGGAATTGGGATGCTGGCTAATATTAACGGGAGAAAGACCCATGGGATTGTACAGAATGCCATTAACATGCTTTGTAATATGGAGCATCGCGGTGGGCAATCCGCTGATACGAGTACAGGGGACGGAGCAGGGATATTAACTCAAATTCCCCATCGGTTCTTTAAAAAGCAATGTGAGAAAGAGAACATCCTGTTGCCGAGAGAAGGCGACTATGGTGTGGGAATGGTTTATTTACCTAAAGATCACGACTTGCGCATGAAAAGCAAAGAAGTTTTTGAACAAATTATTGAAGAAGAAGGTCAGCTATTTCTTGGCTGGCGCCCTGTTCCAATCAATGACTCTTTTGTTGGAAAAGTGGCGACCAAAACGAAGCCGACCATTAGGCAATTTTTCATTCAAGTAAACGAAAATATTAAAGATCAAATGGATTTTGAACGAAAGCTATACGTGATTCGCAAACGAATTGAAAAAGAATTGGCAAGTGTGAAAGACTATGAGGATGTTTACATCTGCAGTTTATCAACTCGCACGATTGTCTACAAAGGCATGCTAATCCCCGAACAACTTGATTCATTTTACATTGACTTGAATCATCCTGAATTTAAATCCGCTTTAGCACTTGTACATTCCCGTTTCAGTACAAATACCTTCCCAAGTTGGAAGAGATCGCATCCTAATCGTTATACCATCCACAATGGAGAGTTCAATACCTTAAGAGGCAATGTCAACTGGATGCGTGCTCGTGAGCAACTATGTGAATCCGCGTTTTTCAGTCCGGAAGACTTGCAAAAAGTATTACCAATTATCGATGCGGACGGCAGTGATTCATCGATGTTTGATAATTGCTTCGAATTCCTGCATCTCTCTGGACGTTCGCTGGCCCATACAGCCATGATGATGGTACCGGAACCTTGGGCGAATGATTTAACAATCAAAGAAGAAAAACGTGATTTTTATGAATACCACAGTACGTTAATGGAACCATGGGATGGTCCAGCAGCACTGGTATTTACAGATGGCAACCAAATCTGTGCCTGTCTTGACCGAAATGGTCTAAGGCCCGCCCGTTATTATGTAACGAAGGGTGGCATGATTGTCCTAGGTTCCGAAGTTGGGGCATTGGATATTTTTGCTGATGATATTGAATACAAGGGAAGACTAGCTCCTGGTAAAATCCTTTTAGTTGATCTGGAAAAAGGAACGATCATTCCAGATGAAGAAATCAAACTTCAAATTGCTTCTGAACAGCCGTATAAAGAGTGGCTGAAAAACATGAAGAATCTAGAAGATATACCTGAAGCGGTGGAACAACCACCCATTCACAATGGCGAAGAGTTGTTAAAACAACAGCTTGCATTTGGCTATACAAGAGAAGAACTAAATAAAATCATCAAGCCCTTAGTGTTGGAAGGTAAAGATCCAGTCGGTTCCATGGGCTATGATTCCCCACTAGCCGTCTTATCGAAAAAACCACAATTACTATACAACTACTTTAAACAACTTTTTGCTCAAGTCACCAATCCGCCGATTGATGCCATTCGCGAAAAAATCGTGACGATGGTTGACACCACAATTGGTGCTGAGGGCAATTTGGTAAAGCCTGGTCCTGAGAGCTGTAAGCATATCCGTCTGAAAACACCAGTACTGACAAATCAACAACTTCAAAAGCTTAGAACCCAACAACTGGATGGGTTTAAATCGATTACATTTTCGACGCTATTTGATGCAACGTCAAGTGGAACTAGCGACTGTCAAATGGAAAAGGCACTCGACGCATTATTTGTAAAAGCTGACCAGGCAGTTCAAGAAGAACATACGTTGCTGATTCTATCTGATCGTGGCGTGTCAGAAAAATACGCAGCCATTCCGGCACTTCTTGCGGTTTCTGGCTTGCATCATCATTTAATTCGTCAAGGCACGCGTACGAAAATCAGTATTTTAATAGAGTCAGGCGAACCGAGAGAAGTTCATCATTTCGCAATCTTACTTGGGTACGGTGCGGAAGGAATCAATCCATATTTAGCCTTTGATTCCGTGCGCACACTGATAGAAAAAGGCGAAATCGAAATAGAGTCAGTGGAGTTAGCGGTAAATAACTATATCCATTCAGTAACAGACGGAGTCATTAAAGTCCTCTCCAAAATGGGGATTTCCACGATTCAAAGCTATCGTGGAGCTCAAATATTTGAAGCAGTGGGCATTCACATGGATGTGATCGATAAGTATTTCACCCGAACGTCTTCACGACTGGGTGGAATCGGCATAAAAATGATTGAAAAAGAAGTGCTCATGCGTCACGAAATGGCATTTGGTGAAAATCGCGGGAATAATCAAGCGCTGGAAACTGGTGACGAATTCCAATATCGTGCGAACGGTGAGGATCATCAATACAATCCGAGTACGATCCATACACTTCAACATGCATGTCGAACGAATAACTATGAAGTGTTCAAAAAGTACACAAAACTATTAACAGACGAAACAACCAACCTCCAATCATTACGAGGGCTTTTGAAATTTAAGAAGGGACAGTCTGTGCCGATTGAAGAAGTGGAATCTGTCGAGGAGATTTGCCGACGTTTCAAAACCGGAGCGATGTCTTATGGCTCCATTTCGAAAGAAGCACATGAAGCCTTGGCTGTTGCGATGAACCGTGTAGGTGGGAAAAGTAACACAGGTGAAGGTGGAGAAGATATCGACCGTTTTACGCCTGATCCAAATGGAGACTCAAGAAGAAGTTCCATTAAACAAGTGGCATCAGGCCGATTTGGTGTGACGAGCCACTATTTGGTCAATGCAGATGAAATCCAGATTAAAGTGGCACAAGGGGCCAAACCTGGTGAAGGTGGGCACTTGCCTGGTAAGAAAGTATATCCGTGGATTGCTGAAGTTCGTGGCTCTACAACTGGAGTTGAACTGATTTCACCGCCACCGCATCACGATATCTATTCAATTGAGGATTTGGCAGAGCTCATTCATAATTTGAAAAATGCTAATCCTCGAGCTCGTATTAGCGTTAAATTGGTTTCCGCTGTCGGGGTGGGAACAATAGCTGCAGGCGTTGCAAAAGGAAGAGCGGACCTTGTCCTAATCAGTGGCTATGATGGCGGTACGGGAGCAGCACCTCGTACGAGTTTAAAACATACTGGATTACCATGGGAAATCGGATTAGCTGAAACCCATCAGACACTCCTGTTAAATGGACTTCGTGATCGCATCGTTGTGGAAACGGACGGCAAAATGATGACGGGAAGAGACGTGGTATTAGCTACACTTCTCGGAGCGGAAGAGTACGGATTTTCAACAGCCCCACTTGTGGTGCTCGGCTGTGTCATGATGCGTGTCTGTCATATGGATACATGTCCAGTAGGAATTGCAACGCAAAATCCTGAACTGCGCAAGAAATTTACGGGAGATGCTGAACATGTCGCGAACTTCATGCGTTTTGTGGCTACTGAAACGAGAGAGCTAATGGCTGAACTCGGTTTCAGAACCATCAACGAAATGGTGGGACGTACAGATGCGCTTGAAGTAAACAAAGCGATTGACCATTGGAAGGCAAAAGACATCGATTTGACTGCTCTTCTGTACTCACCTGATTTGCCCGCAAAAGTAGGACGTTATCATACAATTGATCAAGATCATGACTTAGAGAAGACGCTCGATTTCCAGGAACTGATTCCAATTTGTCGTAAAGCCATCGAAAATCAGCAACCGGTGGAATTTACAACAGCGATTCGAAATATTAACCGGGTCACGGCAACGATGCTCGGCAGTGAAATCACTCGACGATACGGGGAAAAAGGATTGCCTGAGGATACCATTCGTCTGACATTAAAAGGATCCGCGGGCCAAAGCTTTGGTGCATTTATTCCCCGGGGAATAACGCTCCGACTCGTTGGGGACTCAAACGACTTCGTAGGAAAAGGATTGTCTGGAGGGAAAATTATTGTTCATCCCGATCCAGTGGTCACTTTCCCTCCTGAGAAAAATATTATTATTGGCAACGTAGCTTTCTATGGAGCTTCTGCTGGTGAAGCCTATATACAAGGAATCGCCGGCGAACGTTTCTGTGTACGTAATAGTGGCGCAAATGTAGTAGTCGAAGGAGTTGGTGATCACGGTTGTGAATATATGACGGGTGGAAAAGTTGTCGTCTTAGGTTCGACAGGACGCAACTTTGCTGCAGGAATGTCAGGTGGCGTAGCGTATGTTTTTGATGAAGATGAAACATTCCTATCCCAATGCAATACGGAACTAGTTCAGATCCAACCCATTGAAAATAAGGAAGAGATGAAAGAGCTCTATTCGATGATTGAACAGCACGTGGAGTATACAAATAGTGGTCTCGGAAAACGCATTTTAGCATATTGGGAGAAGTATTCTTCACAATTCGTGCGTGTTATTCCAAAATCCTATTTAACGATAAACAATCGAATCAAAGAGCTTCAGGACAGTGGCTTGACCATGTTCGATGCACAGATGACGGCATTCGAGGAAAGTAAAAAGGTTGGGTCCGCAAAATAATCTGGCAAAAAGGAGGGATATGATGGGAAAACCAACTGGATTTATGGAGTATGAGCGTCAATCACAACGTGAACGCGAACCACAGCGGCGTGTAAAGGATTGGCAGGATTATACGGTGCCGATGACGGAACAGGAAGTCCAGACACAAGCAGCACGTTGTATGGATTGTGGCGTGCCTACATGTCATACAGGAACCGAAATCAATGGGGTGACATCCGGATGTCCGGTCTATCACTTGATACCTGAATGGAATGACCTCGTTTATCAAGGACAATGGAAGGAAGCGTTGAAGCGGGAACATGAAATGAATAACTTCCCTGAGTTTACCGGCACTGCATGCCCAGCTCCGTGCGAAGGTGCATGCGTCCTGGGAATAAACGAACCTCCTGTCGCCATTCGTACCGTGGAACGCGCTATTATCGAAAAAGGCTTTGAAGAAGGTTGGGTCGTTCCGGAACCTCCCGAAAAACGGACAGGTAAAAAAGTAGCGGTCATTGGGTCTGGACCAGCTGGCCTCGCAGCTGCGGCGCAACTCAATAAAGCCGGTCACTGGGTAACAGTCTTCGAACGCAACGACCGTGTAGGTGGTCTCTTGACGTACGGGATTCCAGAAATGAAACTGCCATACGAAATGGTAGAACGACGTGTTGCTTTATTAGTGCAAGAAGGCATTACATTTATGACAAACATGGAAGTTGGCAAAAATTATCCCGTTGAAAAACTGCAATCTGAATTTGACGCCAGCATTTTATGTGGTGGTGCAACCATTCATCGGGACATTCAAGTGGAAGGACGCGAATTAAAAGGAATTCACTACGCAATGGAATTTCTTCATGCCAACACCAAAAGTTTGTTGGATTCGAATCTTCAAGATGGCAAATACCTTTCAGCGGAAGGAAAAGATGTCATTGTCATCGGTGGTGGAGATACAGGGACAGATTGTCTGGCTACAGCCGTTCGTCATAATTGCAAGAGTTTAACGCAGTTTGATATATACGACAAAAAAGGCGCAGTGCGTGATGAGCTGGGCAATCCTTGGCCGCAATATCCGATCATTCATCGGTTGGAGTATGGGCAAAAAGAGGCTGCAAGTAAATTCGGGGAAGACCCACGAGCTTATGCCGTTCAAACCACGCGTTTTGTGGGGAACGACGAGGGTCATGTCAAAGAAGTCCATACCATCCATGTAAAGCTCCGAAATCGAATACGCGAAGAAATACCGGGTACCGAAAAAGTATGGCCAGCGGACCTTGTGTTGCTAGCCATTGGATTTAATGGTCCGGAACAAGGACTTCTTCAGCAATTGAATGTGGAAACAAACCCTAACTCAACAGTGAAAGCGGAATACGGGAAGTATGCAACCAATGTAGAAGGCGTTTTTTCTGCAGGTGATATGCGCCGAGGACAAAGCTTGATTGTATGGGCCATCAATGAAGGTCGTGAAGTAGCGAGGGAATGTGATCGCTATTTGATGGGGACAACGGTACTACCATAGACATACAAAAAGGAGTGTACTTCCACGATGGATGTACACTCCTTTTATTTAAAAATTTTCTTATTGAGCTGTGTAGCCACCATCAAGAATGGCTGCTTGACCTGTAATACCTTTTGCCTTTTCACTTGAAAGGAATAGCGCGTAGTCAGCAATTTCATCAACTGACAATAAACGTTTTTGAGGAACAAGAGGGTAGATTACTTCTTCTAATACTTTCTCCAGTTCTACATTGCGTGTTTTTGCCAAGTCCGATAACTGATTTCTTACAAGTGGCGTGTCCACATAGCCAGGACATAATGCATTTACCGTAATGCCGTGTTCTGCACCTTCTAAAGCCGCAACTTTTGTTAAACCGATAACGCCATGCTTAGCGCTGTTATAAGCTGCTTTTCCAGCGAAACCAATTACACCATTAATGGAAGCCATATTAATAATACGACCATATTTTTGTTTTTTCATTTGAGGGAACACGTGCTTAATCGCCATGAACGGTGCCGTTAACATGATTTTAATTAATAACTCGAATTTTTCGGTTGGGAATTCTTCGATTGGTGATACATATTGTAAGCCAGCGTTGTTAATCAAGACATGGAATTCACCGAAATGCGCAATTGTTTGATCGATGGCTGCTTTTATTTCTTCTTCGTTCGTTACGTCACACTTGATGCCAAGAGTTTCGTATCCTTTGTCAGCAAGTTGCTGAGCTGCCTTTTTGACGCCTTCTTCATTTAAGTCTGTAAGGACAACCTTTGCTCCATTTTCAGCAAATCGTTCCCCAACTTCATAACCAATACCTTGAGCCGCACCTGTAATAAACACTACTTTATCTTTTAACATAATCAGATCTCCTTTTAAATTAATAAAGTCCCATGCTTGCTAATATTATTGCTGCAATTACGGCAATGGTTGGAATGATAAAACCAACAACCGCAACATCTAAATATGAATCTTTGTGTTTTAGCCCCGTTACAGCCAATAAGGTCAGTAATGCGCCATTATGTGGCAGTATCGATGCCCCTGATGCGACAGAAGCAATTCGGTGAAAAGCTTCTGGGTCGATGCCGGTTGTTTGGGATAGTTGGTAATATTTATCCCCCAAAGCTTCGAGCGCAATCCCCATACCGCCAGATGCCGAACCAGTAATACTTGCTAGTAACTGAACAGCGACTGCTTCTGAAATCAAAGGATTTCCTTTAATGCCTAGAATCAAGTCGGTTAACTGTTTGAAACTTGGTACGGCCGTAACAACTGCACCAAAACCAACAGCCGCACTCGTATTTAAAATGGCCATCGCTGAACCTGCTGCACCGCCGTTAATCGATTTAATGAACGTTTTGAATTTCTTGAAACTCAACAGCATGATCGCAATGATTCCAATCAATAAAGATGGAAGAATATCTAGTTTTAAAATATTTAATACAAACACCACGATTAGTAATGGCAAAATGGACAGATAAGGGTTTGGAAGAGTGGAAGCATCAATTTCTTTCACTTCGTCCCCGTTTTTAGGTTCTGTGTATCCATCGCCTTTGCTTTGCAGTCTTTTACTTCTCCAAGCTAAGTAAAGGTAACCACCCACCGCCATAATTAATCCAGATACCACACCCATAATGGGCCCAGCAGTCGGAGTTGTTTGGAAGTACTCAGTCGGAATAATATTTTGAATCTGAGGCGTTCCTGGAAGTGCCGTCATCGTAAACGTAAAAGCTCCAAGTGTAATAGTAGCCGGAATGAGCTTTCTTGAAACATCGGCTTCTCGAAATAGTGCAAGGGCTAGAGGATAAATAGCAAATACAACTACAAATAAACTAACGCCTCCGTAAGTTAGTACAGCTGCTCCAACCAATACACCTAAGACCGCTCGTTTTTTCCCTATGAATTGAGTGATTTTATAAGCTACTGATTGGGCCATGCCCGTTTCTTCCATCAGTTTCCCAAAAATTGCCCCAAGTAAAAATACAGGGAACCATTTTTTAGCGAAATCTACAAACCCAGTCATATAAATTTCTGTATATGCTGGCAATAAATCAAGTCCCTCTAACCCTGCTACCAAAAGCGCAATGAGAGGTGCTATCCATATGATGGACCACCCTAAATAGGCGAGGGCCATTAGTAAAATTAATCCGATAATAATGTTAATCATGATTACGTGCTCCTTTATTTAAAATACCCCTATAGGTTTGTAATTTTGGACACAAGCGCTTAAGCTGTCAAGGAAAAAGTCGTACATTTTTACAAGTAAGACTAGGTATAATATTCAGTTTTTAATCACTCGTATTCCTTTGGTTTAAATACCCACTTTGCAAGTGCTTTTAACATCCAAAATTTCACATTAAACAGTTTCAAGTTAATTGGATAGGTTATTTAATACGGGCAACAATAGTTGTAGCGCTTTAACAAGATGTTAAGCAGACCAAAAGGAAAGGGTGGTAAAACAATGAAAGAACTATTTACAGCAACTGTTACGGCGACTGGAGGGCGGGAAGGGCGAATCCGCTCAGAAGATGGCGTACTCGATCTTGCCTTGGCAATGCCCGGTGTCAAACAGGATACAACGAATCCAGAACAACTATTTGCGGCGGGTTATGCAGCTTGTTTTGATTCCGCTCTGAATTTGGTGGCAGGACAAGAAAAAATTAAACACGGTGGATCGGAAGTCACTGCTCATGTTACATTGCACCAAAATACGGATGGCTATGCACTTTCCGTTAAACTAGATGTTCTTGTACGTGATGTAGAGTTGGAAGTTGCTCAAAAGCTTGTCACAGCTGCACACAACGTTTGTCCATATTCACGCGCGATAAAAGACAACATCAAGGTGGATGTTGGAAGTCGAATTGCTTAAAGTCCCCATAGTCACTTTAATTAGCCCGATTTCCATGTGAAATCGGGTTTTTTGGAAGATATAAAAGTATAGAATTTTGATTTGCCATGTACCAAGTGTTGATGGTGTTTTAGAACCACTTTTACCTTTAGAATTGAATGTTGCCTATAGGATGTATCTAAATGTTGATCACTCGATCTTCTTAAACACATCATCTAGTGGTAAGGAATTATCATAAATTTTGTTGTCGCATTACAGCCTCATTCTCGTAATAAATGTAAGGCAGGGATTGCCACGAAGACTCCTGTGAGAAGAGCTTGAGCTGAAGCCCCCCGTAGGTGGCTGAAGCCAAGCCCACAGAAAGCGAAGTGGCGGTCCCTGCCAATTTTTTATGGAGAAATAGAACATAGTAGAAAATTCAGAATACCTTAGTTCCAAATGTTGGAATTATGATAAACTGGAATAGGGGGATGGATATGAATGAAAATAGAGAAAAACTGCTTTCACTGACCGGATTGACGATGAAGTATGGAGTCAAAACGGTCTTGAACGATATTAATTTAGATGTTTACCGAGGTCAGATTATTGGCTATATCGGGCCAAACGGAGCTGGAAAAAGTACCACCGTCAAAATCATGCTAGGACTGATTGATGGCTATCAAGGGAAAGTGGAGATTTTCGGCCAAGATATCGCGGGCGGTGACAATACATATAAGAAAAAAATTGGCTACGTACCTGAAAATGCGGAGCTTTATGAAACCTTGACGCCAAGGGAATATTTGACGTTCACTGGGGAGCTCTATGGTCTCGAGCGAAAAGAAGCAGAGCACAAAGCACTCGACCTAATGATCGATTTCGGACTGGAGAAAGTGTATGACAGTCGCATCTCCTCCTTTTCAAAGGGAATGAAACAAAAAGTCTTGATTATCTCGAGCTTGTTGCACGATCCAGACCTATTATTTTTTGATGAACCTCTGAGCGGTCTTGATGCTAATAGCATGATGGTCATTAAGGAAATGATTACGTTGCTTGCCGCTGAAGGCAAGACCATCTTTTATTCTTCCCATATCATGGACGTCGTTGAAAAAATAAGTACACGCATAGTCCTACTGGTAGAAGGCACGATTGTAGCAGATGGAACGTTTAAGGAGCTGGTCATGCAAGGGGAAGAAGGGTCCTTAGAAGGTATTTTCAATCAATTGACCGGCTTTAGTGATCATCGCCATATTGCCGAACGTCTTGTCGCCAGAATGGCGGGAGGACAGCGAAATGGATGATTTTCGCTCATTACGAATGCTGGATGCATTTCGTAAATTGTTCACAGGACTCGGAATCGATTACGATATCATGCGGAAAATTCTTCAGTCGAAACTGACAATGGATGACCGCCGTGTACCAACTATTTTCGAGGGTGGAAATCCAGAAAAAGAAAATAATCAATTCCTGAAATCTTTGGGAATTTATGCGCTCTACGGATTAATTTTGATTCCTTTCATTCTGATGAATGGAAATACAATGATTCAAATGAGCCTGGTCTTTGGGATTATCATCTTCATTTTGATGACGACGATGATTTCCGATTTTTCTACGGTTTTGCTTGATTTGCGGGACAGATTCATGTTGAATACGAGACCGATTGACAATCGGACGATACAAGCGGCAAAAACCATTCACGTGTTGATTTATATGGTATCGATTACTGGAGCGTTTGTGGCCGTACCAGTAGCGGTTAGTTTGTTCAGCCAAGGCCCCCTATTTGCGTTGTTGTTTGTGGGTACCTTGATATTTGTTGGCTTGTTCGTAGTGGTAGCTACGGCTTTACTGTATTTGTTAGTCTTGAAATTTTTTGATGGAGAGCGTCTGAAGGACATTATTAACTATGTTCAGATTATCATGAGCATTGGCATTTTCTTAGGGTACCAACTGGTGGGGAGATCCCTTGAATTCACCGAGGCGGGGTTTGAGTATCAATTCGACTGGTGGCACCTCTTCATTCCTGCCTTTTGGTTCGGAGCACCGTTCGAACTGTTACTGCATGAGGATTCGTCCATACCGTTGCTGGCATTGTCCATCCTGGCTTTATTGGTTCCGGTCATTTCGTTAATGATGTATGTGAAAATGATGCCTTCATTCGAACGGAATCTGCAGAAACTGTTGACTCACTCGAGTAGGAAGAAAAAGAAGTGGAGGGGCTTTGGCGAGCTTTGGTCGAAGATACTATGTCGAACAAAAGAGGAACGGGCAATATTTCGTTTTGCTGGATTGATGATGGAAAAGGATAGGGAGTTTAAACTAAAAGTTTATCCGGGGTTGGCTTTGTCACTTTTCATTCCTTATCTATTTGTAGTGAATGAAATCCGATTTAGTTCCATGGAGGAAGTTTTCAGTGGGAATGCTTACTTATCAATCTACTTCTGTAACTTTATGATACCTCCCGTCATCCAGATGCTCCAATACTCTGGAGACTACAAAGCAAGTTGGATTTTTGGGACTGCTCCTATTCAGCAGACTGCGTCTATTTATAGTGGCACATTAAAATCGTTCATCGTTAAGCTATACCTGCCGATTTTTCTTGCTGTCAGCATCGGGTTTACTTGGCTGTTTTCCATCAGTCTCATTCCTCAGCTACTCATTATTTTTCTGGCGGGAATCGTACAGTCTCTTGTAACCTATAAGCTAATAAAACATGATCGCTATCCTTTTTCAAAGTCGTTCAAATTTATTAAAGAAGCGAAGTCAGCCAAGTCTTTCTTGCTCGCCTTGATAACTGGTCTCTTTTACGGCGCTCATTATATAGCATTGAAGATTCCATACGGCTTGCCTATCTATTTCATCCTTCTACTAGGGGCAGTCATCATTGGTTGGGTACTCATCTTTCCGAGAACAACAGCAAAGCCGCTAGGTAGATGAGTATTGAGTGAGTTTTTTGGTTCACAATTCTAGGGCTCTCGGTAGTTGTCAGACACTAAGAATAAAAAGGACCCTTCTTCGAATATCGAAGTAGGGTCTAAATTTTTGGTCAATAAGTAGCTTTAAGATGGCGAACTAGTTGTTCAGCACTCTCCTGAATTTGATTTTCTTCTAAGAAACGTACGCCTTGGATTTTAAATGTGGGCAAGAAACGCATGCCCGTAAGGTTAGCAGTTGCTTGAAATGGTTTTGTCAATTCGCTCATGCTGTAGTGATTGTAGCTTCCTGCTTGATAAGCTGCTTCTGGTCCACCTGTAGAAATAGCCAAAATAAACTCTTTTCCACGAAGTTTAGTGCCTTCTGGTCCGTAAGCCCAACCGTAAGAGAGCACCACATCTTGCCATTCCTTTAGTAATGAAGGACTGCTGTACCAGTAAAACGGAAACTGAAAAACGATTCGATCGTGTTCCAACAGAAGCTGCTGTTCACGTTCCTTATTAATTCGGCCATCCGGATACTCTGCGTATAAATTATGGACGGTCATCTCTTCTTCCTTCTGTAATCTTTCCATCCAAGTCTTGTTAACAACAGAACCCGATAAATTTGGGTGAGCTACTAGTATTAGTGTTTTCATATAATAATCATCCTTTTTAATTTTGTATATACAAATGACAGTGTAAAAATTTTATTTTGTTTTTGTGCATACGGCAGAATTCCAGTATTTAAATAACTTATTAAAGCAGTTATTTGTATATGCAAATGAAAAACAAAAAATTATTTATCTCTTTCTAATTTATTACTTGCTTCGTGAAGTATTTTACTTAATTCCAAACTGGATTCTTTACCTAAAACAGCAGAATACTCTTCAAATAATTCTTTTAGTGAGATACGAAACTGAGCATAGACTGTTTCTCCATCTTCAGTCAAAGAGATTAATGTTTCTTTACCACTTGATTTTCTAACGACAAGCTTTTGTTTCTCCAGCTTGTCAATGAACCTTGTACTTGTAGAAGGAGCGATGGATAGCTTGTGACATAGCTCTTTTTGAGTGATTCCTGGATGGAATTTTACAGTCATGATCATGTACAAATAAGATGGAGCTAAGTCACCGAAATCAAATGTACTTTCAGCCAACTTGGTCATGTTACGCGCAAATCGGTTTGCCGTAAAATATAGACAATGAATCAATACTTGTTCTTCTTCATTCATTTCAATCAGCTCCGTTTCATTTGCATATACAAATTAACATGAATGAGAGAAATGGTCAACTACTTCCAACGAAAAGTTTTGTTTTCATTAGAAGCTGCTCACGAGTCGGGAGATTTAAAGACACAACAAGACTTGGCCAAAAATGGATATGAATGATTTGAATTGCTCAGTCTATTGGCACAAGGACTTTAATGCTTGCGGAAACTATTACACTCACAGTGGTACCCAGGTGCATTAACACGTCTTTCAGAACGCCATATTAAAGGGAAAATAATAGCGAAAATCGAATAACCTCAAACTGTTATTAGTGGTGTTGATTAGATATAATGACAAAAAACAAAATCTGTCACTTGATTGTTGTTTGTCGAATCTGATACAATAACTCCAAATTGAAGAGAAGGGTTGGGGATAGTATGAAGTACAGAACACTTGGTCAAAATGGTCCATCCGTTTCGGCTTTAGGTCTTGGATGCATGGGAATGTCGGACCTTTATGGTGCAACTGATCGAAAAGAAAGTATTGCAACGATACACAAGGCAATTGAAGATGGCGTCACTTTATTCGATACGGGAGATTTCTATGGGGTCGGTCACAATGAACTTTTATTGCAAGAAGCCTTAAAAGGAACAAAGCGCGATAATGCATTTATTGCGGTTAAATTTGGTGCTATGCGTTCTCCTGATGGTGGATGGGTTGGTATAGATGGCCGGCCGCAAGCGGTGAAAAATTCTCTATCTTACACATTACAAAGATTAGGCGTCGATTATATTGATCTTTATCAACCAGCACGTGTGGATCCGAACGTACCGATTGAAGAGACCGTTGGGGCTATAGCAGATATGGTGAAGGCTGGCTATGTACGTCAAATTGGCTTGTCTGAAGCAGGTGAAGAAACAATTCGTCGTGCTCATGCCGTTCACCCTATTAGCTGGCTTCAAATTGAGTACTCTCTATTCAGCCGAGGAATTGAAGAAAACATCTTGCCAACTTTACGTGAATTAGGGATTTCTCTTTCTGCTTATGGTGTGCTTTCGAGAGGCTTGTTGAGTGGCGCATGGTCCAAGGAGCGGAAAACGGATGTTCGTGACTTCCGTAGTTATGTTCCTCGTTTTTCAGGTGAAAACCTCGATAAGAACTTGGCTTTAGTTGAGGCTTTACGATCTCTCGCTCATGAAAAGGGAACCACTGTCGCGCAATTGGCTATTGCTTGGGTTCTTTCGAGAGGGGAAGATGTGATTCCGCTCATAGGTGCGAGAAAAGTATCTCATTTACAGGATGCTTTTGGATCAATGGAGTTGCATTTGAGCCATTCTGACTTGGAACGAATTGAAGCGGCTGTGCCTGCTGAAGCAGTTGCTGGTACTCGTTATCGTGAAGCCGATATGGGCATGTTGGATAGTGAACGCTGATGGCTGATCAAGCTCTGACAAAAGAAGAAATTTTAAATACTACAGAGCAAGTGCTTCGCCGATTTGGACCTGAGAAAACCAGTGTAGTTGATGTTGCGCGAGCTTTAAATGTAAGTCATGGCACCATATATCGTCATTATCCAAGTAAAGCGTCTCTACGTGAAGCAGTAGCAAAAAGATGGCTCCATAGTATTATGGAACCATTAACGATAGTTACAGAACAGAATTGCCCGTCATCAGAGCAATTAAAGTTATGGATTGAAAAATTGATACACATCAAACATTCAAAGGCTCAAGAAGATCCCGAGCTGTTTACAATGTATACAACGCTTGTTGAAGAATCAGTAGAAGTGGTCAATGCTCACATAGCGGAATTAATCGGACAAATTACCCCGATTATTGAAGCGGGCATAGCGAATGGAGAGTTTAAATCGAGTAATGCCGCATCCACAGCAAGTGGAGTTTTTATGGCAACTGCGCGATTTCATCATCCAGCACACGCCAAAGAGTGGACATCCCCTACGATTAATTCAGAATTTGAAGTCGTATGGAACTTGATACTTTCTGGCATTGTAAAATGAAAATGTATTTAGGGCGCCTTTAAAAAATTTTTAAAACACCTTCGAAAAGTACTTTTTAAAGTACACAATTCGAAGGTGTTTTTTCTATCAAGTAGAATGTTCTATAATTACGAAAGTGAGTAAATAAAGGAAGTTACTGTATAAATGTAGAAAACAAGTCAATGGAATGAAATTGGAAAGTTTTGTGCTGACTTAGTGAATATCCTGCGAAATATATCTTATAGCAAATTCGCAATGCGTTATAACGAATGCGTTATTTGGAAAGGAAAGAAATAATGAAATTTATCATCATCGTGGGACCTCAGGCCGTCGGAAAAATGACTGTGGGGCATGAATTGGAAAAGATTACAGAATTGAAGTTGTTTCATAATCATTTGACCATCGAGCTTGTACATCCGTTTTTTGAATACGGGACGGAAGTAGGAAGTCGATTGGTTAAATCGTTTCGACAGCAAATGTTCGAAGAGTTTGCGATAAGTGATCTGTATGGCGTGATTTTTACATTTGTGTGGCGCTTCGACGTTCAAGTCGACTGGGATTATGTCGAGAAAACCAGCCAAATATTCGAATCCAAAGGCGTACAAGTCTATATCGTCGAGTTGCAGGCAGACATGGATGAAAGGCTTGAAAGAAATAAATCCCCTCATCGACTTGAACACAAACCAACGAAGCGTGACATTAAATGGTCAGAAGAGCATCTGAAAAGCATAGCGAATAAATTCAGGCTCAATTCGTTCGATGGAGAAGTGACGAGAAAAAATTACATGAAAATTAACAATACAAATTTAACTGCAGCCGAGACAGCGAAGTTAATTCAAGAGCGATTTGAACTATAGATGTGTAATGAGATTGGAGGTAAAAGTTGATGACCGAAAAAGAGAAAATGCTTGCGGGTAAGATGTACGACCCCGCAGATCCAGAACTTATAAATGAACGCGGTACAGCCCGTCTTAAAACCAGACTATTTAATGAAACCCTTGAATATGAAACGGACAAGAGAATAGAGATGTTGAAAAATTTGTTTGGCTCCACGGGTGAAGGCTTATACGTTGAACCCACATTCCGATGTGATTATGGATACAACATTCATGTAGGAGAGAACTTTTTCGCTAATTTTGATTGCGTCATTCTCGATGTATGTGAAGTTCGAATAGGAGACAATTGCTTTGTGGCACCTGGCGTCCATATCTATACGGCTACTCATCCGATTCATCCGATCGAACGCAACACGATGCGCGAATATGGCAAACCAATCACAATCGGGGACAACGTTTGGATCGGAGGACGATCAATCATTAATCCTGGTGTAATGATTGGTGATAATGTTGTTATTGCGTCTGGAGCGGTCGTGACGAAAGATGTTCCAGCTAATGTGATTGTTGGAGGAAATCCCGCTCGAGTGATCAAGAAAATTGAAATGACATAAAGTTTTAATTTATCCATGGAAGGATAGTCAAAATGGAACAAAAACGTAAGTTAATTTTATTTATAGCGACCAGTTTGGACGGTTTTATCGCTAAAGAAGATGGCGACCTGGGGTGGTTATTTGCGGTAGAAGGCGAAGGTGACAATGGATTTGGTGCTTTTTACGAAACAATAGATACGATGGTGTTAGGCAGAAAAACGTATGAAGACGTAGTACGGATGGCAAAAGGTGAGTATCCACATCGAGACCGGATCAACTATGTGTTTACTTCTGAAGAACATGAAGACGGCGAGAACGTCCACTTTGTGAAAGAAGAAATTGTGCACTTTGCGGAGCGGTTGAAAAGCGAAAGTGGGAAAGATATTTGGTTCGTTGGAGGGTCATCGTTGCTGGCGTCATTCATGGCTAACGGTCTAATCGATGAATTCATCATCACGGTAGCCCCTGTATTGCTCGGAAAAGGAATTCCATTGTTTGGAGAGGGCTTTCACGAGCTAAAGCTTGAACTTCTGAAGACGACAAGAATGGGTCAGTTTGTACAAAACCATTATATTATGGCTGATAAATTATAATTATATTTAAATAAAAGAAAGTGGCTGAGGTAAGATTCAGCCACTTTTTCGCGATTAAAACGGTTATTTTACATCACTCAACCGCACAAAGCTTTTAGAATCCAGAGTTTGATTAATTATGTTCGATTTCACCTGCATTGCTTCTGACCTTTTTAGACGCTGAGGCAGCAGTAGGGCGGACTTAGGAGAAATCCCTTCTGCAATTGTATTGAAACAGTATATTAACAACATAAATGCCAGTAATGGCGGAATAATCATCCAGAATTGCTTCGTAATAAATACTTCTCTGGAGATGGCAATCATGCCAGATAGCTCGTATATTTTTGGCACCAAGCGATACGGGGTGTCAGGATAATACCTCGCCCCTCCAACAAAAATATTAAGAATCCCAAGATGCACAAACATTTGAAGTACTTGTACGACATGTTGGGTCCAAAATAAAACAAGTTTCCGCCATAACTGTGGATTTATATGTTTTATTAGTATCCATAATAAGGAGCCACCCATTACAACAGAACTTTGGACGTACTCTTTTTTCAACGTTTCATTCATTTCGTTTCCTATGAGGCTGGTCGTAACCGGTAAAACAATGAGGGCCATAATTAAGGACTGAAACAGCAATCGTTCAAACAGTGTCGTATGCCACTCTCCAGTATTATTGATCAATATCGGTTGGAGTAGCATAAATACGACCAGAGTCAAAGGAAGAAAGTGCATACCGTCGGCAATAGAATTAATGATTTTCCGGATTTTCTGATTCAAATAGAATACATAAATGAGGCCGAATATATATCCTGCTACGATCCGAAACGTGGCAATAATCAACGTAATGATGATGGTGTATTTAAGTCCGACCAATAATTGCTGCAAAATTGAATAACCATACGGATCCGTTCCAAATAATACAGCACCAGAAGGGGGATGAGGAGCTTTACTGATGATTCGCCCTTCATCATTATAAACAAAATTAATTTGATCGATTTGATCGTTAAATAATACGGAGTACATGAAACTGATGACCATTAACCCCAGGACAACAGCGATGGATATCATAATATTCCGGTGTTTAAATAAAGTAACTCTCAGTGTTTTAAAAGTTTGTGCTAGTTTAGCACCTAATCTTTTATGACGTAAAATCGATTGAAATTGAATAATATCCAAAAAAGGGAGATTGTATTTCTCAAAAATAGTATTTCGTTCAATTCGTTCTTTGTTAACTACATATTCTAAAATAGAATAGAAAATAAAGAACGGCGCAAAGATCGAAACCAATATAAAAGTGGTCCCTTTAGGACTGAAATCATACAATAAATAATAGAGAATTCCGTTGCTTCCAAATAGATATTCAATAATTAACATGGAAGACAACGTCAGCCATACGATGGATTTAGATTGAAAAAAGATGCTTTTTAACACATTGGGTGTACAATGCCGAATGAAAATATCAAATTGACTTAATCCTTTAGACTTTGCTAGTTCTACATATGGTTGTTCAGCCTCTTCTTCATACAAAAGTATGAAGAGTTTGAAAAATAGTAGTGTTGGTAGAACGGAAAGACATAGAATTGGAGCAATATATACTAAATTATCTCCTAAACTGTAAAATTCCAATATCAAGATATCTGTGGCTAAGAAAACTTGAACAACTACTATTTGTATGAGAAAAATATATGAAAAATCAGGAAATGACTCTAAAACCTTCACCACTTTTAGAGTGATTCTTTTCACACTTCCTTTTGTCAGCGTAGTCCAAAGTGCCAATCCAAAAGAAACAAGTAAAGATACTAGTAGAGACAGTATCAATATGGTCATAGAATACAAGTAGGGTCCTTTAAAATAATCATTAAAAGATAATGTGCCAACTTCGTTTAATGAGGCTGTGTAATTGAAATGCCACTCAGAGGGGTTCATTAAATCTTTTACTAAATCTACAAAAGATAAGAAGAAAAGTTGAAAATTAAAGGGATTGTTTATAGAAAAGAGTACGGGTGAACAGCTAATGAACAATATCCCGATAATACCAAGCATGAATTTTAATGGTATGGCTGCAAAACTTCGCATAAAAACCTCCTTTAAGTTTCCTTATTATTCAATGAAATAATCTTTATAAATATAAAGGGTAAGTAATAAAGCCAAAGAAAAATACACAATGGATCCGTGGAAGACAAATGATTGACTTGTCACTTTTTTAGTCTTGTCCATTCGAATTCCAGTTTCTCCTTGAATCTGCGAATCCATCTGACGACTTAATGCCCCGCCCTTGTTTGTAAAAATGTATGCCAAAAATATAGCCGCTAACCCGAAGGGAATGGCGATATCAGTAAAATTAGAGTCAAGTATAAAGGCAGTAATTCCATGCACACTTCCAATAATTAATATCGTTATGCTTAAGGTGATAAACTTTTTCAAAACCTCACTCCTAATCATTTAAAATATCATTATACTTATTGTGGAGTTAACATTTTTTACCTATTATTCCATCTATACGTTTTTACTAAGCTTGTGGTTTCAAATTAAAACAAAAATATGGATTATTCTAACTATTTATTATTGATTATTAATATTAAAAGTCACACTTATACAAATATATAATTTTAAAAATCTTTAAATTATAATAATTAATATTCCGAAATATCTAAATTAACAAAATATGATATAGACTAAACGGATTTCTTGTTTTACAATCAAATTGCTTACTATAAAATAATGATAATATCTGACTACTAAAGTGAATAATCTAATTATGTGTTAAGTATTCAGAATTATCAAAAAGGGGATTGCGTATGTTAAAGAGAAAGTTTACACAATTGGCTGTGGTTTCTACATTAATGGCTAGTATTTTAACAGGTTGTGGAGCAGAAGGTGGAGGTTCAGCTGACGGAGATACCATTAAAATTGGTGCAAACTTAGAGCTAACTGGCGGTGTTGCCTCTTTTGGATCTTCAATCGCTGAAGGAATCGACCTAGCTGTTGAAGAAATCAACAAAGACGGCGGAGTGGATGGTAAAGAAATAGAAATTGTGAAAGTGGATAATAAATCTGAGGGTTCTGAAGCAACAAATCAGGCAATAAGATTAACAAGCAAAGAAAAAGTTACAGCAATTATTGGGGCAGCTACAAGTGGTAATACAGTTGCTCAAGCACAAATTGCAAATGATACAAAAACTATCCTACTGACACCTTCGGGTACAAGTCCTAATGTAACTGTTAATGAAGATGGTAGTGTAAACGAGTTTGCTTTCCGAACTTCGTTCATCGACCCATTCCAAGGAACAGTTGCAGCTAACTTTGCAGCAAATGAGTTGAATATTAAATCAGTTGCTATCTATGCTGATAGTTCAAGTGATTATGCAAAAGGTCTTGCAAAATCTTTCAAAGAAACATTTGAAGCAGCAGGTGGGAAAATTGTAGCTGAAGAAGCGTATGTTACAAAAGATACGGATTTCCGTTCGACATTGACGCGTATTAAATCAGCAAAACCTGAATTCATTTTCATTCCTGGTTATTATGAAGAAGTTGGTTTGATTGTTAAACAAGCTCGTGAAATGGGCATTGATGTTCCTCTAATGGGTGCTGATGGTTGGGATTCTCCGAAGTTAGTCGAATTAGCAGGTGCTGAAGCACTTAATAATACATTTATTACAAATCATTATTCTTCTGAAGATCCAGATGAGAAAATTCAAAAATTCGTTAAGAGCTTCTCTGATAAATATGACGGCAAATCACCAGACGCATTTAACGCGCTTGGTTATGATTCGGTCTTCTTATTGGTAGACGCAATTAAACGTGCTGGAGATTTAGACACAACGAAAATTAAAGATGCACTGGCTGAAACGAAAGATTTAGCTTTAGTCTCTGGAAATGTAACAATTGATGAACAGCATAATCCAGTTAAGTCTGCAACAATTTTGGAATACAAAGACGGCAAACAAGTCTTTAATACAAAAGTAAATCCTGAATGATCTAACATGAGATGGGAAGGATGAGTCGATCATCCTCCCATCTTGTTTTTATTAGATTGTTAGGATTTTATGAGGGAGTGAGAAACATGGAATGGGTTCAACAGATTATTAACGGAATATCTCTCGGCAGCATTTATGCGTTGATCGCACTCGGCTACACGATGGTTTATGGAATTATTAAGTTAATCAACTTTGCCCATGGGGACGTATTCATGGTAGGTTCTTTTATCGGGTTTTATTCAATTACTGCGTTTGGTCTCGGATTTTTCCCGGCATTATTATTGTCAATGGCTGCATGTGCAGCATTTGGTGTCCTCATTGAAAGAATCGCTTACAAACGACTTCGAAATGCCACTCGCATAGCCGCCTTAATTACCGCAATTGGGGTTTCACTTCTTATTGAATACGGTGTTATATATGTTAGAGGAGCTCAACCGGAAGCATATCCAGATGTAGTGCCTAATATTTCTTTTGATTTATTCGGGGCTCAAATTAGCAGTCAGTCTATTTTAATCCTTTCTGTATCAGTGATACTTATGATTATGTTGCAATTAATCGTACATAAAACAAAAATTGGTAAAGCAATGCGTGCCGTTTCACATGATGCAGACGCAGCAAAATTGATGGGTATTAATGTAGATAATACGATTTCCGCTACTTTTGCGATTGGTTCAGCTTTAGCTGGAGCAGCTGGTGTGATTTTTGGTGTGTATTACACAAAGATTGAACCGTTGATGGGCGTTATTCCAGGATTGAAGGCATTTGTCGCTGCCGTTCTCGGTGGTATTGGTATTATTCCAGGAGCTATGGTCGGAGGTCTTGTCCTTGGAGTTGTAGAAACGGTGGTAAGTGGTTTGGGGTTCTCATTATGGAGAGATGCTGCAGCTTTCATCATTCTAATTTTAATTCTAATTTTCAGACCGAATGGCATCTTTGGGAAAAATACACGAGAGAAAGTGTAGGTGAAGGGACATATGAAAAAGATAAGCGGATTCTGGTTATTTATCATTTTATCGGTCGTGGTTTATGGAGTTATCCAATTTCTCATTACCGGTGGAATTTTAGATCAGTTTTATTCAAACACACTCATCTTTATTATCATCAATATAATATTAGCTGTTAGCTTACATTTAATAATTGGAATTACTGGGCAATTTTCAATCGGCCATGCGGGATTTATGGCGATTGGGGCATACATATCAGCTATCGTAACAATGAAACTTCAGCTACCTTTTCCTCTTGCGATCGTCATGGCTGGTTTGGTGGCTGCGTTAGCCGGTATGGTTGTTGGCATTCCGTCTTTACGATTAAGAGGGGATTACTTGGCAATTGCCACATTGGGATTTGGAGAAATCATTCGAATTATCTTTCTTAACATTGATTATGTTGGTGGGGCAGCAGGTATGCAAGTTTCTCATTTGACTACATGGACAACTTCTTTCGTTTGTTTAGTAATTACTATTATTGTGATTGTAAACTTTACGAATTCAAGACATGGACGCGCTTGTATATCTATTCGTGAAAACGAAATTGCTGCAGATGCTATGGGGATAAATACAACCTATTATAAAGTAACAGCCTTTGTCATAGGTTCATTCTTTGCGGGGGTTGCAGGTGCTTTATATGCTCATAATTTTTATATTATTCAGCCGACAAACTTCACATTTTTAAAGTCATTTGATATTTTAATATACGTTGTGTTGGGTGGGCTTGGAAGTCTATCTGGAGCTGTCATAGCAGCTATATTTTTAACGATAGTTTCAACCTTCCTACAAAGCTATCCAGAAACACGAATGATTATCTATAGTCTTATTTTAATCATTGTCATGTTATACCGACCTAAAGGGTTGATGGGAACACGTGAAATTACCGATTATTTTAAAACGTGGAAAGGTTCGAAAGGAGACAATCAATATGGTAAGTAAACCTTTACTTCAAGTGCAAAATGTAGGCATTCGTTTTGGAGGACTAAAGGCTGTCTCTGATTTTAACTTAGAAATTCATCAGGGTGAACTAATCGGTCTTATAGGACCCAATGGAGCCGGAAAAACGACTAGCTTCAACTTATTGACCGGAGTATATGTACCGACAGAAGGTGACATTTTGTTCAACGGAAAACGCTTGAACGGGCTCGCACCATATCAAGTAACACGCGGTGGAATCAGTCGCACCTTTCAAAACATTCGTCTTTTCAATGAGTTATCTGTTTTGGATAATGTAAAGGTTGCCTATCACTCATTAGCAAAACACAACCTGTTTAGTTCAATTTTACGTTTGCCTAATCACTTTTCTGGAGAAAAAGAGATGGAAGAGAAATCGCTTGAGTTTTTGAAGCTTTTCGAATTGGACCAATACAAAGATGAACTTGCAAAGAATCTTCCTTATGGGAAACAGAGAAGATTGGAAATTGCCCGTGCTTTAGCAGCGGGACCTCAATTATTATTATTAGATGAACCGGCTGCCGGAATGAATCATAAAGAAACACACGATCTAATGTCATTAATCGCATTCGTTCGAGAAAAATTCAATTTAACGATTTTATTAATTGAACATGATATGAACTTGGTTATGGGTATCTGTGAAAGAATTTATGTGTTAGACCATGGGGTATTAATAGCTGATGGCACACCTGAATACATCCGTAACCATCCTAAAGTGATTGAGGCCTATTTAGGAGAGGAGGTTCCGAAATGACTTTACTTAAAGTAGATCAATTGGATGTTTACTATGGAAATATACAGGCATTAAAAGGAATTTCACTGGAAGTTAATGAAGGCGAAATTGTAACGTTAATCGGAGCAAATGGAGCGGGAAAAAGCACGCTACTAAAAACGGTTTCAGGATTACTTAAGCCCAAATCAGGACTCATTAATTACATGAATTCCTCAATTGCAGGTAAACCAGCTCAAGGCATTGTGAAAGCTGGAATTTCTCATGTTCCAGAAGGACGACGTGTTTTTTCGAATATGACCGTCTTGGAGAATCTGGAGTTAGGGGCTTATTTAAGAAAAGATTCAAAAGAAATTAGCAAAGATTTTGAAAAAGTGTATGAACTTTTCCCTCGATTATTTGAGCGAAGAAAACAGTTGTCTGGCACACTTTCGGGTGGGGAACAACAAATGCTCGCGATGGGAAGAGCCATCATGGCAAAACCGAAACTTCTTTTGCTTGATGAACCTTCCATGGGGCTTGCACCGCTTATGGTAAAGACTATTTTTCAAATTATTGAAGAGATCAATCGTGAAGGTACGACGATATTATTAGTTGAACAGAATGCAAACGTTGCCTTATCCATTGCAAACCGAGGTTACGTAATTGAAACTGGACGCGTGGTCGTTTCAGGGCCAGCTGCAGAGTTACAAGCAAGTGAGCAAATCAAATTGGCATATCTAGGCGGTATATAAGCAATTTTTGAAGGGAGTAGATTAAAAGCTACTCCCTTTTTTATATGGATTGGATTAAAACGTTGTTTGATAAAAGGAAATATCTTCAATGGGCTCATAAAAGGTGGTTCCTTTAAAGCTCATTATCATGCCAAAAGTTTTGTGAAACATGCTTTTCAGCCTTATAAGGTTGAATCGAATACCCTTGTTGCTTAAGCCATGTAATGATTCCTGGTAACGCTTTAGTGGTCTGCACACGATCATGAAGCAATATGACAATGTGTTGATCCTTAGCCTGGCGAGCTTTCTCCACTCCTGTTTTAACCCTCGTTATGATTTGTTGGAAATTGGCTTCGTTCACTTGCCAGTCCAATGTATCGACATCCCAATCCCACAGTTTGTACCCTTCCTGTTTAAGCAAACCACGCATTGCTGAAGTAACGTATGGTTTACTTCCATAAGGAGTCCGAACCAACGTAGGCTTGAACCCGGTCAGTGAATGAATCATATCCGTTTCTTTTTTCATTTCATTAATGAATGCTGGCGCGGATGCGTAAACTTTAGTACGATCGTGCGTCATACTGTGAAGCGCAAGTGTGTGACCTTCTTTATAAGTCAACTGGGTCAAAGATTTAAAACTGGCAATCTGATTTCCTACAAAAAAGAATGTACCTTTTACATTAAATTTTTGCATGATTTTCAAATGCTCGGATGTATACCGATTCGGACCATCATCGAAGGTCAAATAAACAATGGGTTTTCCAGGATCGGCAGGTGGTGATGGTTTAGGTAATGGAGTTTCTTTACGTTGCTTCTTCAATTCTTGAATAAACTGTGGATGGCTCATATGTGGGTAATTATCTGAATAGAGTCGGACAGTTAAGATATCGGATAAATAATCCACTTTAAAACCTGTAGATTCTCCTAACAAGCGAACAGGGATGTACAGAATATCATCAATTAATTTCAACGCGTTCCCCGGAATAATCTCTTGATTAATGATTGTTTCAGAGGTAACAAAATTATAAGAAATAGACGTATCATTTTTCGTGATAGTGATTTGTTCGTCTGACTTTTGAACATCCGCATACAAGTAGCGTGACATTTTTTCGAATGGAACCATTATTTGTGCGTTCTCCAGACGGATTTCTTCTTTTTTAAATGCCAATAAGCGGTCATGTAATGCAATATAGCGGTTAGAAGTGTCTGTGGCTTGACTGGCAGTTGGCAGAGAAAATAATGTGAGGACAAAAAACAAGATGCACAATAACCAATATCTAAATTTCATCATTCATAACCCCTTTATCTATTAAACTTCTTAGTAAGTGTATGAAAGAAGGTCTCTCGATAGATTTGAAGAGGAAAATTTTTTTTGCTCGCGCCCATTAAAAATCAAATTTCATCTCAAACGTAATGCCCAATCTCCCATTCCATGCATATTATAAAAAAAGATTGCAGGAAGGGGTGTAAGTAGCGATGGGATTATTTATGAATACAGATAAGCACCCGGATGTTTATAAAAATGATGGAAAAATAGTGGAGCGTAATCAAACGTCTTTCAAACAGAATCACTTAGCTGATTTGCTGGTAGCGCAGCAAGAAACGAATGATACATTAAATCAATCATTCAGCGAGCTAAAGGATTTATTTGAAAAGCAAGCTACGAAACAAACCAATCAGTGGAAGTTTTTCCAACACGGGATTAGTGAACAGAAGAAATTGAACTTCCACCATGAAAAGATTGAAATTCAAGTGTTGGAATGGTTAAGGAAGTTAGATGAAAAAAGTGTGGCTCTTCAATCAACATTAGAAAAAGAAGTCTTAGGTAACAAAGATTTAATTAACTACATGAATCAGCTGAGCCAATCAAATCAAGAGGTTGTTAATCAATTAGATAAAGTTGGGTTGAAAAATGAGCAATTGGAGCAAAAAGTGGATGAGCAACTGATCCTGCAAAAACAAATCGCGCAACATATGAATACCCAGGAAAATACACAATCTGAAGTATTGAACCGATTGGATAACCAAGAAGCATTGACGGAAAAAATCTTAAGACAAATCGACCATTTCCGTTCTGTTCTATTTGAACGAACAAATTACTTATCTGAAAAAATTGATACAGGGTATAACTACACGGCTTCTTATTTAGCAAAACTTTTCACGGGTTCAGATCAATCAATCTTCTTGGTTAACCAGAAACAAAAAGATCACGAGAAAAAACAACCTTGAAGAAAATATAAAGACGTTACCTGGAAAAGGGACGTCTTTTTATGTTGTTGTTATGGAAAATCGATGGAATGTAAAATTGCGAATAGTTGTCCTTCGAACGCGAATAGCCGACAAAAATCCGTGAATAGAACTTCCGAAACCACAAATTAGCCCCAGCTACAGATCCTTTAAAAGATTGACAAATGACCAGATTATGATTAGAATCCTTAATGGCTTACCTGTTTATCAGGCAGAGCGGGTTGGGAGAGGGCTAATTTAATAGAAGGTTGAAAACATGCTTAATTGGTTTGACCGATTTTTCGGTCTTAAAACGAACGGAACGACAGTAAAGCGCGAAGTAATGGCAGGAGTCATCGGATTTTTCACGGTGGTTTACATCATTGCAGTAAATGCACTTATTCTGTCTGAAGCGGGAATGCCGCTTGAAGCAGCGATTGTCGCAACGATTGCAGCATCAGTGTTCGGATGTCTGATTATGGGCTTCTGGGGGAATGTACCGATTTTGCTTGTACCGGGAATGGGAATTAATGCGTTATTTTCCTATACGATGGTTCAATCAATGGGTCTTTCTTGGCAGGAAGCACTGGCAGTTGTTTTTGTATCTGGCGTTATTTTCGTGTTTATCGCGTTTACGCCATTTTCAAAAATATTAAGTGCCGCTGTACCACATTCGCTTAAAGAAGCGATTACGGTCGGTCTTGGATTGTTCCTGATGCTCATCGGATTGGAAAAAGGCGGCATCGTCGAAAAAGGCTCAAGTTCCATTTTGGCATTAGGGTCTTTGGGAGAAGCACAAGTGCTTGCGACCGTGCTGACATTTCTTATAGCAATCGTGCTATTCATCCGCAACGTACCTGGGAATTTTCTCATTACGATTGTGGTTGGAACCATCATTGCGTCTTTCTTCGGTTTGATTGATGTCAATCAGACAGACAGTGCCTCCTTAGGCTTGGCTGAAGCATTTGGTGCATTCGGTGCATTATCGTTCGGGAATATCCTGTCCATGACATTTTGGATTGCTGTATTTTCGCTGACCATGGTCATTGTCTTCGAGAACATCGGGCTAGTCCATGGACACGTAGGGTTTATCAACCGTCCAGACAGATTCAGTCGTGCGTTTCAGGCGAACTCCGTGTCTGCGATGACGTCCGGTATTTTCGGAACGAGTCCGACGGTAGCTTCGGTTGAAAGTGCTGCTGGTATGGTAGCGGGCGGTCGAACAGGACTGACAACTGTGACTGCAGGAGTGTTGTTCTTAGTGGCGGCGTTTTTCATTCCGGTGATCAAACTGATTCCGGATAGCGCCATTGCACCGATTCTGATCATCATTGGCAGTTTGATGCTGCAGAACATTCGCAACCTCGAATTGAAAGACTTGAGCGAAAGTTTCCCTGCTTTGTTCATCATTGCAATGATTCCGTTCACTTATAGTATTGCAGATGGCATTGCTATCGGCTTCATTATGTATCCAATCCTGAAAATTGCGATCGGTAAATGGCGAGAAGTAACACCGGCACTTTACGTAATCGCAGGATTGTTCCTGATGAATTTCGTTGTTCATGTCATAGGCTAATCGAATAAAAATGCACCCGCATATAAACAGCGGGTGCATTTTTCTATTTCTAGTGAATGCATTAAGACTTCAAGTGTTCAATATAGGTATCTAATTGATCGAACGTTCCTGCTAATCCCTGTTGAATGCCTTCCCGCGCGTTCTGGAATACGGCAAGTTCTTCTTCAATAGCAGAAACTGGCATCCCTCGCATAGCAAGAACCGTTTTCCCGTCTTCATCTATGAAATTTAATGTATTGAGAATTTCAAGAGGCCAGCTTGGATGGAATGGTGCTCGGCAAGTTTGTGCATCTGGATCTGAAAAGGAACTGATGTAAACAAGTCTGTCAGGCATTTCAATGTCTTTGTAGACAAATTTTCCCCACATCGTGTGACCTTCAGGAGACGTTTGATTGTAATGAAACTGTCCTTCCGGATGCAATTCAAACTTGACCACATCAATTGAATATCCTGAAGGCGTCCACCAGTGTTTTAAATGGTTCGCATCGGTCCATAGTTGAAAAAGAGTTTCTTTAGGAACATCAAATGTACGTGTGACCTGTAGTTCTGGATTTTCTGCCATTCATAATTCCTCCCCATAAAATACGATTGTTCACTATTTCGGCATCAACGATCTAAAACCCTTTCCAAGACTATAAAGTAGATTTGTTGGGGTGAATTGGTTGAAAGGGAATAAGTCGCACGTGAAGAGGAATAAACATAGCTTGTATGGGAACAAATCAGCTTTATACGGCAATAAACAGTATCGAAAAGGAACAAATGGTTATCGAAAAGGAATAAAGGAAATTTATATTTAAAAACTATCCACCACGGCATCCTAAATCACGATTCCGACGTCTTATTAGTAAAGACTTTTATGAAACGGGTGGGTCATATGAAAAAGAAAATTGTCTTAGCTGGAGGAACAGGCTTTATTGGACAATACCTGGAGGATAAATTCACAGCTACAGGTTATGAAGTGATGATAATCTCTAGACAGCCTCAGCATATTGGTTGGTCAAACAAGGCGGGTATAATCAACGCTTTGGATGGTGCGGAGATGCTCATCAATCTTGCAGGTAAATCCGTTAACTGTCGATACAATGACAAGAATAAAGAAGAAATCATCAGCTCCCGTACTAAGACGACTCAAATTCTTGGAAACGCGCTGTTGGCTTGTAGCAGTCCTCCTCCGTTGTGGATCAATTCCAGCACAGCTACAATCTATCGGCATGCAGAAGATCGTCCCATGACAGAAGAGAATGGAGAAATTGGCACCGGTTTTTCGGTAGATGTAGCCAAAGCGTGGGAACAATCCTTATTCGATTATCAACTTCCGCGTACTAGACAAGTAGCTTTACGCATGTCCATTGTACTCGGTGCAGAGGGTGGCGTGATGGAGCCTTACTTCAACTTAGTACGCTTCGGACTCGGCGGGATACAGGGGGCAGGGAATCAAATGTTCAGTTGGATTCATATTGAAGATGTGTACCGGGCCATTCTGTTTCTTCAGGAAAGAACCGACTTAAATGGTGCCTTTAATTTGTCGGCGCCAAATCCTGTTTCAAATCGTGAATTCATGAATCAACTGCGCAAGGCGATGAATCGAAAGCTAGGATTGCCGGCTCAAAAGTGGATGCTCGAAATCGGTGCCGTCTTCATGAAAACCGAAACAGAACTCATTTTGAAAAGTCGGTGGGTATTGCCAGAGCGACTCGAGAAAGAAGGGTTTCAGTTTACATTCGATACACTCGAAAAGGCATTGCAGCAAATCATCCTAAAAAAACAGACCATTTCATAATAAGAAAAACCTCTCGAAGTTTCTTCTGGAGGTTTTTTTACTTGTGAATTAAGTGATCCCAAACACAGTTTTCAACAAGTTGTTCCCCAAGTGCATAAACTAATTTTAATACCAACTAAGTGAAGGGGAATACTAAGAGATGATGCATCCACATACGGAATTACGTTTTATAAATGATCAAATAGGATTCGGGGTATTTGCGACGAAGTTCATTCCAAAGGGAACCATAATATGGGCATTGGATGATCTCGATCAAATATTGGACGCAGATTATCTCCAGAAGATTGACGAATACAGAGGGGAGATTTTAAAGAAATATGCGTACCGAAATCAAGAAGGGAAATACGTTCTCTGCTGGGATCTCGGAAGATATGTAAATCACAGTTTTCATGCCAATTGCATGGGGACCGCTTATGAATTTGAAGTGGCCATTCGCGATATTCATCCCGGCGAACAGCTGACAGATGATTATGGAACATTAAATATCGATGAACCATTTGATTGTTTCCCGGAAGACGGCACGGATCGGACGCGGGTTTACCCGGATGATTTGCTTCATTTCCATGAAGAATGGGATGCAAAGGTTATTGATTCCCTCCAACATTTTTATGAAGTGGAACAGCCACTTTACCCACTTATTCGCCCCGAATTCGTTGAGAAAGTAAGCATTGCAACAAAAGAACATAATCTCCTGGATTCAATTAAGAGCATTTACTATAATCGTAATCATCATTAAAATGGCTCTCTAACTAAAAACGATAAAACCTAGCAGTGGTTTTATCGTTTTTGTTTTTCTCTATAAAATTCACAAAATCCGAATCTCTTTTATTTATCCATTTACTCAAAAAACTTTAGGTTTTAGTTCTTCCATTATTAGTTCTGCAAATAAGGAAAAGCGATGGTTTTCCATTAAGAATACCCCTATTATTTCAAGGGACTCACTTAATATGACCATATTAATCGTATAAAAAAAAGAAAAATAGAACATGCTTACGAAGAAAGCTTTAGTAGTATTTCGTGAATTTCCTTCAAATTAAATTCAGAAAAAGCGTGCAAAAAAACGAAATAGTTAAGTGAGGTAGTGTATGGGCTTTTTCAAAAACAAAAATAAGAATAAGATACAACCCAAATCTACTTCACCTAGTCAAACGACGAAGAAAGGTTCAACAAACGATATAAATACAAATCTTCAAGAGAATATACAAATTCTTAAAAATTCCCTTGGGGAAAGCACTGATATTATCATTCGAGAAATCAATATTGGAAAAGAAGGATCCATTAAAGCTGCTATCATATATACAGATGGGTTAACTGACACACCCTCATTACAAAACTTCATTTTGGAAACGCTCATGTTAGATACCAAAGGGATGGAATTGCAGGAAAAGATATCTCCTGAACAAGATCTTATTAGCGTATTAAAAGATTTTGCCATGACAGTAGGGGATATAAAATATTTAACGGATTTCGATGTACTTTTTACTGGTCTTTTATCGGGAGATACGGTTATTTTAATTGATGGTTATAAGCAAGGTTTAATCATTTCCAACAGACAATGGGTTGATCGGGGAGTAACCGAAGCATCAGCTCAGATGGTAGTCAGGGGACCACGCGAAGGTTTCTCCGAAAATTTGCGTGTAAATACAGCCTTAGTTCGCAGGAAAATTAAAGATCCAAATCTTTGGATGGCATCAAAAATTATTGGAAAACGCACGAAAACGAATGTTGCCGTGATGTATATGAACGGCATTGCCAATGACAAAATAGTAAAAGAAGTCTTTTTGCGTTTGGATAAAATAGATATTGATGGAATTCTTGAAAGTGGAAACATCGAGGAATTGATTGAGGATGCACCTTTCTCACCTTTTCCAACAGTTTTTAATACAGAACGTCCAGATATAGTTGCTGCGGCACTATTGGAAGGGCGCATAGCTATTTTAGTTGATGGAACACCCTTTGTACTAATTGTTCCGGCATTATTTGTTCAATTTTTTCAATCTTCCGAGGACTACTATCAACGTGCAGATATTGCGAGTCTTATTCGAATTCTTCGTTTTTTTGCATTTACAATTGCTTTATTGGCACCATCATTATTTATTGCAATCACCACTTTTCATCACACAATGCTACCACCGGCACTCCTTATTAGTTTGACAGCCCAACGGGAAGGCGTCCCATTTCCGACATTTGTTGAAGCAATAATAATGGAAGTCACCTTTGAACTTTTGCGTGAAGCAGGTATAAGAATGCCTAGAAACATCGGTGCAGCCATGTCTATAGTGGGGGCATTTGTAATTGGAACAGCAGCCGTTGAAGCAGGCATAATTTCTGCTGCGATGGTCATCGTAGTTTCAATAACAGCCATTTCAAGTTTTGTTTCTCCTACTTATGACTTGGCTATCGCTGTCAGGATGTTGCGCTTTGTATTTATGGCAATCGCAGCAGCGTTCGGTTTGTTTGGAATTACGATAGGTTTAATTGCTCTTATTCTGCATTTATGCAGTATACGTTCTTTTGGAATACCATATATGTCTCCATTAGCTCCATTTAATATTTCGGATCAAAAGGACACGTTTATTCGTTTGCCTAAATGGAAAATGTTTACTCGACCTCGCCTAACCAATCAACAAAATATGACTCGTCAACAAGATCCCGCCTCTTCAAAACCACAACCAACAAAAAATGAGGAGTATGAAAGGGAGTAAACGATGAAAAAGTGCATGTTTGTACTCCTGATTCTCAGCCTCTTTCTCACGGGGTGTTGGGACCGGAGGGAATTAAATGAGCTTGGCATTGCATTAGCATTAGGTATCGATAAAGTAGAAGATGAATACCAAGTAACTGCTCAAGTGGTTGTACCTTCTGAAATATCCATGAAACCAACTGGGCGTTCACCGGTAACCCTGTTTAAGGCGAACGGGGAAACGGTATATGAAGCTCTTCGAAAAATAACAAAGAACTCGCCTCGAAAAATATATCCTGGACATCTTCGAATGCTTGTAATCGGTGAGGATTTAGCTGAAGAAGGAATAGGCGAATCCTTAGAGTTTCTGTCAAGAGATTGGGAATTTCGATCTGATTTTTATGTTGTTATTGCTAAGGAAATGACCGCGGAAGAGATACTAAATGTCACAACAACTCTTGAAGCCATACCCGCTAATAAAATGTTTAACACGCTTAAAACGTCAGAAGCTGCCTGGGCCGCAACGAGCGGCATTGTATTAGATGAGCTGATAAAAGATCTAACAAATGAAGGAAAAGAAGCGGTATTAACGGGGATTCTAGTAACAGGGAACCAAGAAATAGGAACAAGCAAACAGAATGTAGAATCAATTACTCCTGAAGCGCGAATTGTATATGATCAATTAGCTGTGTTTAAAAAAGATAAACTGTTGGGCTGGTTAACTGAACAGGAAAGCAGAGGGTATAATGACATCACCAACACAGTGGAAAATACAATAAGTGTAATATCTTGTCCTAAAGAAGGAAAAATTTCTATAGAAATCATTCAGTTAAAATCTGACATTAAAGGTAAAATGAATAAAGGGAAACCCGAAGTAGATGTCAATATTAAAGTAAAAGGAAATATAGGGGATGTAGAATGTCCAATTAATCTTAGTGAACAAAAAACAATTGTTGAGCTAGAGAAAATCATGAAAAATGATACGGAAGATACCATTAACCAGACCATTGAAACGGTACAAAAACAATATGAATCAGACATATTTGGATTTGGTGAAGCCATTCATCGATCCAATCCGAAAGAATGGAAAAAGATGAAAGAGCAGTGGGATAAAGGTGGATTTTCAGAGTTGACAGCGAACGTTAAAGTTGACGTGAAACTTCAGCATACGGGTACAGTAGGTAATTCCTTCCTAGATGATGTAAAGGAAACTAAATAATCATGTTGAAAAGTATAGGAATACTCCTGATTGCGGCTACCATTCTGTGGATTGAAGTTCCACCTCTATTGGAAAAAAAGTTAAAAAAAGAGTTACTTGTGTTTGCTATTCTTCTTGCCATTGCTGTAGGGATAAGTATTACACTAGGATTTGGAAAATCTATTCCAACTCCACTAGATTTACTCACTTTTGTGTTTAAACCTCTTAATGATGTTATTGCTCTTTTGTTAAAGTAAAAGAACAGTGTAGAGCGGAAGGTATGATATGTAATGATGCAAGACGTTAAAATAAATTCGTACCAATTTCTAGTTTTAGTTATTTTTTTTACGATTGGTACGAGTCTCTTAACTGTACCATCTGTATTAGCGGCCGAAGCGAAACAAGACGCTTGGATTGCCGCTATAATTGGTACGGGAATGGGGTCATTGGTCATATGGCTATTCATCATTATAGCTCTTTGGTTTCCTCACTTCACCTTTATCCAAATCAATGAAAAAGTATTTGGAAAATGGATAGGTAAAGCCTTTTCTGTTTTTTTTGTACTCACGACTTTTCTTTATACTTCAGAACTTTTGTTTTATTGTGGGACTTTCCTAAACATGCATGCGCTGCCAAGTACTCCAATGGTAGTCCTTAATATTCTTATGGCGGGGGTAGTGGTGATGGGAGTCCGTCTTGGATTGGAAACCATCGCTCGTTCTGCAGAAATCTTAATTGCCGTTTTCTTCATCCTTTTTCTCTTTTTAGTGGTGTTTATTTCACCTGAAATCAAGTTTGAAAACTTACAGCCTGTATTTGAGGTGGGTACAAAAAAGATCGTTCAATCATCCTTTTTTTATTTCGTAGTATCTTCAGTTAATTGCGTTATTTTTTTAATGATTTTTCCTTCCTTTATTAACAAAATGAAGCAAGGTAAAAAATCCTTTTTATTAGGAAACTTAATAGGTGGCATCATCATTATTATTATTACATTTTTGACTATTACTGTGTTAGGTCCTGAAAATACCGCAAGGCAGTCTTATCCTAGCTATGAATTGGCTAAAAGGATAAATGTTGGGGATTTTGTACAGCGTATTGAGGGGATAATGGGCACACTTTGGATTATTGCGCTCTACTTTAAGACGGTACTTTATTTTTACGCTTCCGTTTTAGGTTTGGCACAAATTCTAAATTTGAAAGATTACCGCCCGTTAACATTCCCCTTAGGCATGCTTGCTGTTGTCCTTTCTCTCGTGATTTATCCTAACGTCATCTACCAACAATATTGGGACAGTACAACGGGTAATACCTTATCATTGTCATACGGACTTTTTTTACCTCTTTTGCTGGTAGTTATATATGGGTTACGAAAAAAGAAATTAAAAAAAGAGGCCAGAAATCCTTAGGGAAAAAATTTGCTAAAAGCCAATTTGGCAATGTATTGCCAACTCAGTGACAGGTACCCGGGAGTCCTATTGGAGCGGAAGGTATGATATGAAATGATGAAGGATGTAAAAATAAATTCGTACCAATTTCTTGTTCTAGTCATCCTATTTACGATAGGTTCGAGCATCTTGCTTGTACCATCAGGCTTAGCTCAAAATGCGAAGCAAGACGCTTGGATTGCCGCGATATTCGGGATGGGGATTGGGTTACTAGTCATTTGGCTATTTTGCACAATAGGGAAATGGTTTCCAAATCTCACTTTTATTGAAATCAATAATAAACTCTTTGGGAAATGGATAGGGACAATATTTTCTCTTTTATTTGTGTCGCTTTCTTTTCTTTATACCTCTACTCTTCTAGCTCATTCTGGAACTTTTCTAAATATCCATGTGCTGCCAAGTACTCCAATGGTAGCGCTAAATACACTTATGGGAATGATTATCATGATGGGTGTCCGTCTTGGATTAGAGACAATCGCTAGGTCGGCCGAAATCTTAATTGTTGTTTTCTTCTTCCTATTTCTCATTTTAGTGGTGTTTATTTCACCAGAAATCAAGTTTGAAAACATACAACCTGTATATGAGGCAGGAACAAAAAAAATTGTTCAATCATCCCTGAATTTAGTGGTTTACTCTTCTGTCAATGCTGTTATTTTGGTAATGATTTTTCCTGCATTTATAAACAAAGCTACACAAGGAAAAAAATCCTTTTTAATTGGAAACTTAATAGGTGGAATCGTCACCATCATCATTACATTTTTGTGTGTTGCGGTATTAGGTGCCGAGAATACTACAAGACAGTTATATCCTGGCTATGAATTGGCTAAAAGGATAAATATCGGGGATTTTGTACAGCGTATCGAGGCGTTAATGGCCGCCTTTTGGATTATTGCGCTCTACTTTAAGGCGACCCTTTATTTTTACGCTTCCGTTTTAGGGATTGCACAAATTTTAAATTTAAAAGAATATCGTCCCTTAACTATACCGTTAGGCATGATTGCCATTGCCCTTTCTCTTGTGGTTTATCCAAACGTTATTTACCAAAAAAATTGGGACAGTACAACGCTTGTTTCATATTCATTATCAATAGGATTATTTTTACCTCTTTTGTTAGTAGTTATATATGCGTTACGCAAAAACCAATTAAAAAAAGAATCCTGAACATCATTAATATCGTCAAAGCTTATTCGACGTTTACTCAATAACTGAAACCTGGGAACTCTTGAAGAGGAATTTTAGTATGATGCATTTGGGTGTGAGTAAAAAGTAAATGGAATAACTTGTGAATAATTTTATATATGGTCCACTAAACATCCATCTTCTATTTTCGAAGATGGTGTTTGCAAGACTATGTTTGTGATCTTCCCCCCAAGAGTGTGAATCGTTACCGTATCGAACTGGAAAATGAAGAAACCTTTTTTAAATGACACACCAGTAAAGTTATAAATTTAAAAAAGCGAACTCCTTTAATTTTTGGAGTTCGCTTTTATTCATGTGTGCAATCAAGTTAAATCTCGATAATGATGGGGAGAATCATCGGTCTTCTCTTCGTTTTTTCATATAAAAACTTCCCTAAAGTAGCTTTAATGCTTTGCTTCAGTACATTGCGTTGGCGTCCATTTGGAGCTTCAGTCGTTTGAATGGTAGTCACAACTAATCGATCTACTTCCTTCATCAGCTCTTCTGCATCACGTGCATAGACAAAGCCTCGAGAAATGGTATCAGGACCTGAAATAATTTGACCATCCGACTTACTAAGTGTAACGACGATGACAATCATCCCGTCTTCAGAAAGCAGCTTGCGATCACGCAGAACGATATTCCCTACATCCCCAATACCCAATCCGTCGACAAAAATATTTCCTGAAGGGACTTTTCGCGTTTGACGTGCAGTGGCGTTGTTTACATCTACAACATCTCCATTGTTGATGATGAAAATGTTGTCTCTTTCCACACCAACTGATTCGGCTAATAACCTATGCTGATGTAGCATCCTGAGCTCCCCGTGAATGGGAATAAAATATTTCGGTCTCATCAATGTCAGCATCAACTTCAATTCCTCTTGGCAGGCATGCCCAGAAACGTGCATACCTGTAGCCCTGCCAGAACCATAAATGACTTTTGCTCTTAAACGATACAAATTATCGATAACTCGCGAAACATTTCGTTCATTTCCAGGGATTGGTGAGGAAGCGAATATCACTGTATCTTCAGGTAGAATTTCTACTTGTCGATAGTTGGAGCTTGCGAGGCGCGATAAAGCAGCCATCGGTTCCCCTTGGCTTCCTGTACAAAGTATAGCCACGTTCTCAGGTGCCATTCTTTTAATATCATGCGGATCAATGATCATCCCTTCTGGAACATTTAAATGACCTTGCTCCATGGCGACGGAGACCACATTCACCATACTGCGACCTAATAAGACGAGTTTACGGTTTGTTTTTTGGGCAGCATCCACTACTTGTTGCACCCGATGGACATTGGATGCAAATGTAGAAATAAAGATTTTTCTGTTGGCCTTCCGAAATGCATCTTCAATGTGCCCGCCTACCAATGATTCAGAAGGTGTAAATCCCGGTCGTTCGGCATTCGTACTTTCCGACAATAATACGAGCACACCGTTTTTACCAATTTCAGCCATTTCATGAATGTCCGCATATTCATTGTTCACAGGAGTCAGATCGAATTTAAAGTCCCCTGTATGAACAACCGTCCCTTCAGGCGTGTGAAAGGCAATTCCTAAACAATCTGGAATGCTGTGATTTGTCTTAAAGAAAGTACATGTAATGGCATTGAAAGTGATTTTCGACTTGGAATCAATCAGATTCATCTCAGTTTGTCTTAAAAGACCATGTTCTTTCAATTTAATTTCAATTAATCCCAATGTCATTCTTGTGGCGTAAACCGGCATATTTAATTGTTTCAATAGGTAAGGAATACCACCGATATGATCTTCATGTCCATGTGTAACGACTAACGCCCGAACCTTGTCCTTATTTTCTTGTAAATACGAAATATCTTGAATGATTAAATCTATGCCGAGTAAGCTTTCATCTGGAAATTTAGATCCGCAGTCGATGACCACAATGTCGTTTTCAACTTGCAGGACATACATGTTTTTTCCGATTTCATTTACGCCGCCTAGGGCGAAAATGGATAATGAGTTTTCTACCGTATCCAAATTAAATATCCTCCTAAGTTAAATGACTATGAGAAGTATTCCCACAAGATATTCTTTTTATTTATTGTTTGGGAAAAGTTTTACAATGCGAAATCCTGTTTTAAAGCTCTTTTCAAACAATAACCAATTACTTATGTTCGAGTATTTGTGAAGATTCCGATAAGTTTTTGTTGGTTCAATTCTAGATGGATATGCTCTTCTTGGTGTACCACTAGAATATCTACTGGCAGCAAGCTTCAAGGCTGCATCTTTGAAAATGAAAACGAACCCCCTTTTATACGAGAAAGGGGGTTCGTCAGTATTAATGCCGTTTATTTTCTGGATGCTTCGTAATTGATTTTTTTTCATTTTCCTCGTGGTTTTCTCTTGCGATTTCCTCATTTAAAGTTTCATCTTCAAACTTGTTATCGAGAAACACTTGAACTCCGTTTACACTCACAATCGTATTGGCTGGATCGGAAAAAATCTCTTTTTCGCGATTGAAACTCACGTGATATCACTCCAATTGGGTACAGCTTGATTATCTTTTGTTTCTATTTTGTTGATTTGTCGATTTTCTAGCTTGTTTCCCATTCGTATTGTTAAGTTCAGTGAACTCACGAGAAAATTCTTCCCTTGCTTGCTGAGGCGTTTGTTTCAATGCTTTTGGTGTCTGCGGTAAGGAATTTTTGTTGTTGCTGGATGAATTATGGTTGTCTTTACCCATTTTCTCGCCTTCTTTCCAAAGTATTTGTTCTTGAAAAGTATGGCTAAAAAAGGGTGTTTTCATGTAACTGAATTAAGACTAATTAATCTCTAATTAATGCTACGCGATAAGGGAATAATGTGGCGGTCATAATCCCTTCTTTTACTGCCGGATCGTTTTCCATCAACGTTCTTGCTTCTTCTTCGGAGTTCACTTCCAAAATGACAATGCCAAATCCGGATGAATCCATATCTAATGTTCTGCCCGCTAAAATGAGCGTTCCTATTTTTTGCAATCGCTGTAATTCTTCGAAGTGCTTTTGAACAATATTATTTTCATAATCAGTCCAATTTGTCTCTTCCAGTAAAGACGGAATTAATTTTAGTTGATATAAAAATTGCAATTTTTCCACGTTGAATCCCCCAAAAACATGATGAGTATATATTCTCCAATTTAAATACGTATTCCTTTAAGCAATTTGGAAATTGGTTTATTTACCTATGCATCTGAAAAGCACATACATATATATAATCATAAACTTAACAAAATAATTTGCCCTGTTTAAGTTCAGAAAGGCTTTTTTATTTGTTTGTAGTTAATTGAGATAAGAAGAAAGGGGAAGACGGAATGAAAGATGAGTATTTAAGCTCATTGGTTGGAAGATCGGTTCAAGTTTACAGAGGTGGCCCAGATTCAAATGTAGGCGTTTTATTGGATGTAAACGACGATTATTTAACGTTGCAAAAAGAAGACGGCGAAATAATTTATTACAAAACGGCTCACATAAAGAGTATTAAAGAAAATTCACAGATTCGATTTAACTCCATTTTAAAAGTTTACGACTCCAACAATCTAGTAAAAGCAACTACATTTAATGAGCTTGTAGGTCACTTCAAGGATCAAACAATTCGGGTTAATGGGAAAGGTCCAGAATCGAAGTATGGGACATTGATTGACGTTAAAGATGATTTTTTAGTTCTTTATACGGAACAGGACGGATTACTGTTTTACAAAGAACAACACATCAAGAGCTTCAGTCACCCCATTCCAACTACGAGCCAAGTAGTTGTGGAAGAGGACCATACCACTGTGACAGAAGAAACAACAGAAGAATCAAATGTGAATAAAATGAAGGAAGTTTATGAACAAATAATAGCTGATAACACAGCTAATTTAATGACAAATCTTAAATATTCCTGGATTAAGATCAATAGAAAAGGTCCTGAAAGCATGGAAGGTTTATTAGTGGAAGCCAATGATGATTACCTTGTATTGGTTGTGAATAATGAAATTTTCCGAATCGCGACCTATCATGTGAAAAATTTCAGTCTGAACATTAATACATCAGAAGAGCAAAAAGACGAGCAAAAAGATGAACAAAAAGATAAACAAAAAAACGAAACCAATAATGCTCAAACAACTAACACCTCAACTAATAGCGAGCAAGCAAACAAATCACAAAAGCAGGAAAAGCAGGAATCAACTAATCAAGAAACATCAACTCAGTCAAAACGCACATATGAAGAAGAGTTGAATCTTGCCAATAAACGAAGAAATAGACGTTGGAAGAAAAAAGCGCAAAAAGGAAAAACGCCATCTCAAGCAAGTGAAAAAAAAAAGAAGTAGTAGTTGAGGCTTCTCCAGTGACATCGCCCACCAACACGTCTCCTATACAAAGAAGACGTTCCGGTAAACAAAAAAGCGCAGTCGCAGAATTCAGAAAGAAGAATAATAAATAGAGGGTGACGAGCACTCTCCATTTCAGTAGAAAGGGGGGAGGAAATGATCATTTTTTCTTTGTTAATGGTCTCAGGACTATTCTTTTACCAACTATTAACACCTCCAATAGAAGAGCAGGCATTACCGATTGACCGTAAGAATAAGAAGAAAATGAAATTCCGTTTTAATGGGGTTAATTCAAATGCATGAATACGTACTCGTTTATACATTTACGATATTTGCACTCACAACTTTGTTTATCATGTGGAGACCGCAGGGAATAAATGAATCCATCCCAGCAATCATTGGAGCTATGCTGCTCTTTGTTGCAGGTGTTGTTCCATTTAGTGATATTCTCGAGATATTTAAGCTGGTAAGCGGCCCATCCATCACCATTATTTCAACCATTGTCATGTGTATAGTGTTGGAAAGTATCGGGGTATTCCGATGGGCAGCTGTTAATCTCGTCAATAAAGCAAAAGGGTCTGGAATTAAGTTATTCCTGTACATTATGGTTCTGTGTTTTTTAATGACTATCTTTTTCAATAATGATGGCAGTATTCTTATTACCACACCAATCATCCTCCATATCGTAAACATGTTACAGCTGAAACCCCATCAAAAGTTACCTTATTTATTCGCAGGTGTATTTATTGCTACGTCAGCTAGTTTACCTATTGGAGTAAGTAATATTGCCAATCTGATTGGTTTGAAAATGGTTGGTTTGGATTTGATTTCGTATACGCATTTTGCTTTTGTTCCTTCCATGGTTGGAATCTCCACACTCAGCTTGTTACTATATCTTCTCTTTAAGAAAGATATCCCAAAGAACATATCCACGTTAAACAACACCTCCATTGAACGATTTATCTCAAATTCACATCAGACACATCCATTGTCAGGGATACCTCAACCGCTGGAAGCGATCAATTGGTCTTTGTTCAGAGTGTGTATTAGTTTAGTTGTTATCATTAGAGGAAGCTATTTTATTTTACCTACGTACGGCATCTCTATTGAGGCGATAGCTATTGTTGGTGCAGTTTTATTAATCATAGTTAGATGGATCAGTTTGCGAATGGGAATCCTGGACGTAATTAAAAAAGCGCCGTGGCATATTCTCGTTTTTGCATTTGGTATGTACGTCACGGTGTATGCATTGAACAATACGGGAATCACCACTTTTTTTAACGAATTATTTGAAGGCATGATGAAACAAAATTTTGTCTTTGCAAGTTTTATCACTGGGCTATTAGTTAGTATTCTTTCCAATCTGATGAATAACTTACCCTCCGTTATGTTAGGAACATTGATGATTACAGATATGGGGTTGGATTTGCAAACGCTACAAGTTTCTTATATAGCCATCATCATCGGGAGCGATATTGGTGCCTTACTGTCTCCATTAGGAACACTGGCCACTTTGTTATGGATGTTTGTATTAAGGAAAAATGGCGTTCATATCACCTGGTCCAAATATTTTAAAGTCGCTTTGTTAGTCATCCCATTGACTCTTTTCGTCACGTTGATTGCATTTAATTTGTGGCTTCTCTTCATTTTATAAGTAAAGGAGTTGAATTAATGAATAGCCTTAGATCATATATAGGACAAATAATAGAGGTTGAAGTATCCTCCAAAAAAACGATTGTAGGAAAGCTATTGGAATTAGGTTCTGACCTAATCGTCCTCTTTAACGGTCGACAATATGTGTATTTACCAGTCGTCCATCTTCTTTCAGTTAACAAGGGAGAATCGACGGATACAGAATACATGAATGCTGAAACAGCACCATTCGAGGGGAAACAGCTATCCCTGAAACAGATCTTGACGAACGCATCCGGTATATTTGTGGAGCTTTTCTTAACCGGCAATCATCATGTTCACGGTTATATCCAAAACGTTCAGGAAGACTATATTGTATTCAATTCGCCGGCATTTAAAACGATGTACATTCCAGTTGCGCACCTAAAATGGCTAATCCCATACCTCAACCAAACCCCTTATCAAATCAAGACAGGTCAACAAATCCATTCTTCTGGCGAATCATTCGCTCAAACATTTGAAGAGCAAATGAAAAAGTCCTTAGGGAAAATAGTGCTATTTGATTTAGGGAAAGATTCCGAAAAAATCGGAATCCTGAATGGTGTTGAAAATATTTTGGTGGAATTGGTAAAAGGAAATGGGAAAACCATTTATTTAAACATGGCCCATCTCAAGTCTATGCATGAGGGAAAATAAAACAGGCGGCAGTTTTGCCTTTTATATAGAGAAAAGAAGCAGGTATCCAATTTAGGAAAACCTGCTTCTTTTCATTTTTACATTGAATTACTTGTTGTTTTTACGTTTTTGAGCTGTTTTTTGATTTTGCCCAGTTTGCGTGTTTTTGTTAATGATTTCAGTTAATTCACGAGAGAATTCTTCACGACCAGTAGCACCATTTTTTGCTTGCCCGGTTTTCGGAGGTGTTTGCGTGTTGTTACGAGTGTTTTTACCTGAAGAATTCTGATTGTTTTTTGGCATTTGATCATGTCTCCTTTCAAGTTGGCCGTACGTAGTAAGTATGGGTAGAAAAGTTCTTCTTTATGTACACAAAAAAAGTTTTTCTAAAATAATATTATCGATAAACAATTCACTTAGTTATCGATAAAACTTGCGCATGAATTATTCTTCACATTCGCGGCATAAATATCCGCCACTTGATATACTAACAAGTAACTGCTCCTTCAAGAGCATGATAAAGGATGGGAATAATTTGAATCAACTTGCGCCAACTGGCGATTTTATTTATACATACGCATATACCGGTGACGAAGAATCTTTATGTCATTTGGAAATGAGATTTTTTTTTGAGAAGGATACACAAGCTAAAATACTCAAAAGCTCTAAAGAAATAAACCCGAGCAGAAGTCCTTTTATGAAGGAACGAATTCAAGTGATTTTTGATGGAGATGAGCTTTCGGATATTTTAAAGCAAGTGGAAGATGTTAATATGTTGGATTCTACGTTTAAAGTTATTTTTGTCAAAATTAATGATTTGGCTGCAACGGAAAAAGTGGAATACCAACAAAAGCGTGAAATTGAACGGGAAATTGGCCTGATTATTGAAGGGGAAGCGGATGTTCATAATCCCGATATAACATTTGGTTTAGTGCCATTTGAAGGACGGTGGTATTTTGGGAAATACCTGAAAAACGAAGCCGTGTGGTTACATCATTTAAAAAAACCGCGTGAATACTCCACTGCCTTAAGTACACGAGTTGCCAGAGCAGTGGCCAATATTGCAGTACCGAATCCAGAAGGTGTGAGAGCGATTGATCCTTGTTGTGGAATCGGTACCGTCTTAGTGGAAGCACTGTCAATGGGAATCGACATAGTAGGCCGCGATATTAATCCACTGGTCGTTTTAGGATCACGTGAAAACATAGCACATTTCGGTTTATCTGGAGACGTTGACCTTGGGCCGATTGCGGAAGTAACGTCCAACTATGATGCCACCATAATTGATATGCCATACAATCTCTACACTCACGCCACTCCAGAAGATCAACTTTCTATTCTCAAGCATGCACGACCTTTTTCAAAGAAACTCGTGGTCGTCACGATTGAAACAATTGATCACATGATTGAAGAAGCTGGTTTCCAGATCATCGACCGATGTGTAGCCAAAAAAGGCCTATTTTCCAGAGAAGTTTTAGTATGTCAGTAGCTGAAAATATGAAAGCCTGTCTTCCAAATTAGTGGAGGACAGGTTTTTTACATTGACGCATCTATATGTTCCACATGAGCCAACAAGTATGAGAATTATAAAAAGGAAATTAATTTTGGATCAAAAGAAAAAAGTTTCTACAGAAAATGGTTTTCTTCTATATAAATAACTAAAATTTTTCAAATAACCTCATTCTTAAGAGAAAATAATTGCCTTTGCAGAAACTGTACTAGTAAATGCGAATAACATGTCGCTGATCAGCTACGCTTTCCGCGGACTTGCGACTGTGTGTTCGAGTGTTGTTTGGCTACTGCGATTACTCTTCGCAGTTTAGTGTAACCAAGAAGGTATTGCCGCGAAGAAACACCAGCCAAAAGATGCTTTTACAACGTCAACCCCGATTTTTCCTACGTGCCCTCCGATAATTCCTACGTCAACGCCAATTTTTCCTACGTGCCCATCGATAATTCCTACGTCAACTCAATTTTTCCTACGTGCCCTCCGATAGTTCCTACTCAACGTGAATAATTCCTACGTCAACCCCGATTATTACAACAAAGCCCAGAAGAATGACCCTCGCAAAGTAACAGAATCACTTCGCAAGGTTTTTCGTTCAGGTAAATGATAGAGGATTGAAGTTCAAGGATAACTATAACTCTATATCCATATAAATCCATTTATAAATGAAATTATTGGTAACAAAAGATGTGAGCTTGCAGGAATTCCGACAGGTAAAATTGAATTAAGTTGAGAAAGGAGAGATTTCTATGTTAGCCGATTTAAACGAATTGAATGTACTGGCCATTATTATTGGTGGTTTTTTATACATGGTTTATGGAGGTGTTTATTACTCCATTAGACTAGGTGGTGATCAACATCCTGATAAAAAGCATAATGAAATTGAAGGACCAATGAAGTATATCTTTTCAGGGATAGTAGCGTTCATTAGTTCATTCATCATGGCAATTTTAGTAGAGGCTACAGGGGCGGACGGGTTTGGACCCGGGATGCTAGTAGGATTTATGGTAGGGTTCATTATTACCCTGGTGTACGTGAAAAATAGATTGTTTGGACTTATGACAAATCAATCGTTGATGATAGCGATTGGCGATCATCTAGTGATTTTCATCTTATTAGGTGCGTTGCACGGATTCATGTCATAGAAAGTCATTAGATATCAAATAATACAAAAAATTACAAATAAATATAGTCAGATAAGTTAAATAGAGTTATACTAATTGAAAATGAACCAATATTCACTACAACATCATTACAATGGTAAACATTTTACCTATTGTATTATGTATATACACAAAAAAACATAGTTTTGGGGAGAGAATAAGACATGAAAAAGTTGTTAGCAATTTTATTTACGGCATCATTATTCTTCAGTTTAGGAACAAATGCATCAGCAGAAGAACTTGATTATTCTGTAGTAAATGCACTTGAGCTTATCGAATCCACAAACGAAGCAATCGATGTGAAAATTGAAGAAGGTGTGAAAGCTGCAGATGAGCTTCAAGCTCAGTACTTAAATGACGTTCGTAAAACGAAGAGTGCATCTGAATTCCTTCAATTAACAAAAACGTATAATGCTAATCTAGATGTGATTATTGATGACGTTTATAACGAAACGTTGAAAATGTCTCAAGAAACGATTGCAATAGCTGCTGAAGCTGGCGTTCAGGCAGAATGTTCTTGGGTACTGGTACGCTTTGCTCATCGTTTAGTATGGATTGATCCACTTCGTGTAATTGGGATTGGTGGACACTAAAACATCGCAATTATTATTTTAATAATCCTCTATCGTTTTATTTTAATATTGGTATAATTAGAAAAAATGAGTTCTTTCATAGAACTCATTTTTTTTGAGAAGTTTGTACAGAGGAGAATTCGTTATGGAAGGTTTTAGCATAGGACATAAAGGGTCATTTCTGGAAAAAGTAATATATGATAAAAACGAAATAAGCTTACTGGCTGATGGTGATGGAGTTGAAGTGTTGCTTCAAACTATTGAGAAGGATAGATTATTTTACATTTATCCTACTGAAAATGCAGAAGTGATGGAATACTATTTTATTTTGTCGGGAAAGATTGTCTGCGAACTTAATGGAGAAAAAGTGATTTTAGGTCCACATGATTCTTTCACAGCTAAAGGAATTACTGAACCGACCCATTTTACAGCATTAACAGACGTAACCTTTCTATGGGTAATAACTGAAAAAACTTTTAGCGTCCTTAAAAATGAAATGTCTACGTTCATGGAGATTGTTAAACAAGTAGAAATCAAAGATCAACATACATATATGCATAGTGATCGAGTCGCCAATTATGCATTGAAAATAGCTAGGAAATTTAAATTAAATGATGAGCAATTAGAAAATCTTGCAACAGCGTCCTTTTTACACGACATTGGTAAAATACATATTCCTAAAGAAATATTGAATAAGCCGGATAAACTGACGTACGAAGAATTTGAAGTAATTAAAAAGCATCCAGCTGATGGAGCTGAAATGATTAAAGGAAGCGCTTACGAGGATGTAGCAATCATTATCGAACAGCATCACGAGCGGTTAAATGGTAGCGGCTATCCAAAGGGATTGAAAGATGACGAGATACTTCTTGAAGCCCGTATTATTGCTGTTAGTGATACATTCGATGCAATGACCGAAGACCGTGCATATCGGAAAGCTTTCAGTGCTCAATACGCATTGGATGAATTGAAAAAACTTTCGAACACTCATTATGATAAAGAAGTAGTGGATAAATTTGAACAGGTATTAAAAGAGGAAGGCGTTGTTTAATAAACTTAATCTTTTTACCATGCAAAAAAGACTTATCACGACGACAAGTCTTTTTTTGTTCTTAAAAACATTTTAGAACATAGGATAACAATTTCCCTCGCAATTAATCCGTTTGATTCTTAACGTAAACCATCAACTGGTTCTGCAACGAAAGCATTTCCTCATCTCCCGCAAGGTTAGCCAACATTCCTTTTATAACAGGGATTCTAGGTTTGTCTTTTTTTAATTCCTCTGCAATTACATCCAAGGTCACAAGTAAATCTTCATCGACTGTGTTCGTTCTGCATTCTAAAACTTCTTGAAGAAGGACTTTTTTGGGGGAATTCGAAGCTAAATTTTGCAATAAATTCTTATTTAACATAGGAAGACTTAAATAAGGTTCTGGCAGTCTTGATAAAAAAGAAGCAACGATATCGTCTATTCGTTCCATAAGAAAAGCAGATAATTGATGCGTATTTAATTGATGGCGATGTGTCAGGATAATTTCGATATAGCCATGAACAAGTCCTTTTACCATAACAATCAGATCAGCAACGTACGGTTCAATATCTTTCCCATAAGCATCCACAAATGTTTTATGCAAAATTGTATGATGTTGTATCTGCATCGAAGCTAACAGTTCTGTCATATTCTTGTTCATTGGGTTCGTCTGTTCTCTAATTTGCATCAAGATGAAATCGGCATGTCGGTCGATCTCTTCGAATTGAATAATTAATAACTGATGAAATTTTTCTTTAGGAGTCACGTGTTGCATGGCATCAAGTTCTGTAAATCTTTTAGATATTTCACTGAAAAAGTATTCAAAAATCGAAAGAAGCAATTCATCTTTTGATTTAAATGATAAATAAAAAGAACCTTTTGAGATGCCACAAGCATCGGTGATTTCTTGGATGGATGTAGATTCAAATCCTTGAGAGGCGAATAAGTGCAAAGCCTGTTCAATGATTAAATGTTTTTTATTTGTCATATTTAAGCCTCTTTTCTGAAAAAAACGATGTAAAATAATAGGTTAATAGTTGACCTTTGAATGACCAGTCAGTAATATTATGAGTGATTATGACCAGTTGGTCAAATAATGTAGGGTGGAAGTGAACAGACACAATGAACCACATCATTAATTTTGTTTTAAAGAACAAGTTTGCAGTATGGTTAATGACCATTGTTATAACGGTGGCTGGCATAACAGCTGGTTTACAGATGAAACTAGAAACAATACCGGATATCACGGTTCCTGTTGTTACAGCAACAACGATTTATCCAGGAGCGACTCCTGACCAGGTAGTCAACGAACTATCAGAACCACATGAAAAAGCTGTTCAAAATTTAGAAGGCGTGAAAATGGTTATGTCTTCTTCTTATCAAAATGCTTCTTCCCTCCAAATTGAGTTTGAATTTGGTACAGATATGAAAGAAGCAGAAGCGGAAGTAGCTGCTGCTCTTAAAAATATTCCACTACCGGCAGGTGCACAAGAGCCTAAAGTCGCTCGAGTAAGCATCAATGCATTTCCTGTAGCCGCAATTAGTGTATCAAGTGAAAAAGATAACCTAGCGGACCTTACGGAAAATGTAGAAACGAACCTCGTTCCTACATTAAAAGGAATTGAAGGAGTCTCTTCCGTTGCGGTTACTGGTCAGCAACTAAATGAAGTCAGTTTTAAGTTTAACCTAGAGAAGTTGGCTGAATATGGACTGACTGAAGAGATGGTAAAAGGAATGGTAAAAGGCTCTGACGTAACATTTCCTTTAGGTCTTTTCCCGTTTGACGGTACGGAAAAATCTGTTGTTGTCGATGGAGATATTACTTCGATTGATGACTTGAAAAAAATTCAAATTCCGGTTGTCGCAACTAGTCCCGATGCAGTCCCATCTAAACCTACAATGGTGGAATTGGGCGAAGTGGCAGATATCGAACTTGTTGGTAAAGCAGAATCAATTTCTCGTACGAATGGGAAAGAATCGATCGCTGTACAAGTTGTAAAATCTCAAGGTGCCAATACGGTAGATGTTGTGAATTTGATGAAAGAAGAAGTGAAGACATTTGAAAAGGACAATGCTGACTTCGAAATCGTCTTTACATTTGACCAAGGTGAACCAATTGAAAAATCAGTAGAAACGATGCTGAGTAAGGCATTATTTGGTGCTGGTTTTGCTGTATTGATTATTTTACTATTCCTGAGAAATATACGTTCAACACTGATTGCGATTATTTCAATCCCTCTATCATTATTAATCGCCGTATTGTTGATTAAACAAATGGACATCACACTGAACATGATGACTTTAGGGGCTATGACCGTAGCAATCGGTCGAGTAATTGATGATTCCATAGTTGTTGTAGAAAACATATACCGAAGAATGGCCTCACCAACTGAAAAGTTAAGAGGGAAAGCCCTTATTCGAGAAGCGACAAAGGAAATGTTTGTACCAATCCTTTCATCAACTCTCGTAACAATTGCTGTGTTTTTACCAATCGGTTTAGTTGGGGGAATGGTGGGCGAATTATTCTTACCATTCGCATTAACGATTGTCTTTGCGTTACTGGCTTCACTTTTAGTGGCCATTACGCTGGTACCGATGTTGTCCCACTCGCTATTTAAAAATGGATTAGGGGACAAACATACACATAATCCTGAAAAGCCAGGTAAAATTGCAGGTATATACCGTTCAATTCTTAAATGGACACTTAATCATAAATTAATTACAACTTTATTGGCAGTTGCCCTTTTTGCAGGCAGTCTAGCCTTAGTTCCGTTCGTTGGCACAAGTTTCTTGCCTGAAGAAGATGAGAAAATGATGTATGTCACCTATACACCTAAACCAGGTGAAACGAAAGAAGATGTAGAAGAGGCAGTTTCTTATGTCGAGGCATTCTTCATTGATCGTAAAAATGTGGAAAGTGTTCAAGTATCAATCGGTGGTGAAAATCCGATGATGCCTGGACAAAACAACGGAGCTTTGATGTATGTCATTTATGAAGATGAAACACCAGAGTTTACTTTAGAAAAAGAACAAGCGATGAAAGAAGTTCAAAAGTTCAAGACGACAGGGGAATGGAAATCACAAGACTTTGCAACAAGTGGTGGCAGTAATGAAATAAGCTACTTTGTATATGGTAAAGATTTGGAAACGATTGAACCTGTAATCCGTGATATTGAAAAGATTCTAAATGAAGGTAAAAACATCGCTAACGTAGGATCAACAATTGCAGATTCCTATGAAGAACATACTTTAGTGGCAGACCAAACAAAACTTGCTCAATATGGATTGACGGCCGCTCAAGTAGGGATGGCACTAAATCCAAATGTGCAGCGCGAAATGTTGACAACAATTGAGCAAGATGGCGAAACATTCGAAGTGTACATTGATACTATGAAAGAAAAACCAGATTCATTGGAAGAATTATTGAATAAAACTATCCCATCGCCACTTGGAATGGAAGTAGCTATAAAAGATGTTGTAACAGTTACTGACGGCAAAACGTCTGATACCGTTACGAGAAGAGATGGGCAGATTTATGCGAGTGTGAAAGGTAAAATAACAACCGATGACATTTCTGTTGAATCGAAAATAGTTCAGAAAAAAGTTGATAAACTCGATCTTCCTGCGAACGTTACTATCGAAACAGCTGGTGTAACAGCGGATATGCAAGAATCGTTCACGCAACTTGGGTTGGCGATGCTAGCAGCGATTGCCATTGTCTACTTGATTCTAGTTGTGACATTTGGCGGAGCAATTGCGCCGTTCGCGATATTGTTCTCATTACCGTTTACAATCAGTGGAGCATTGGTTGCCTTGCTGATCGCTGGAGAAACGATTAGCATTTCCACGATGATTGGGGCGCTTATGCTTATTGGAATCGTAGTAACGAATGCCATTGTATTAGTCGATCGTGTCATTCATAAAGAAAAAGAAGGTTTGAGTACACGTGATGCTATTTTGGAAGCCGGCGTAACAAGATTACGACCAATCCTGATGACAGCAATCGCAACAATCGGAGCATTGATACCATTAGCGATTGGCGCTGAAGGCAGTGGCTTGATTTCCAAAGGCTTGGGTGTCACGGTTATTGGTGGACTGACAAGCTCGACGTTATTGACTCTAATCGTAGTACCAGTGGTATATGAATTTTTAGGGAAGTTCCGAAAAAGAAAACTTTCCGAAGAAGAATAAGAAACAATTGTTGAAAACGTGCTGAGGATTATTTTATCCTTCAGCACGTTTTTTTATTTATCAAGATTATTAAAATGGCTCCGATTAAGTTTACATTTCAGGGTTTGATTCAAACGTTTTTAAAAACGTTGTGAATAGCATTTTTGTTTCGATGCAAACTAGTTCTGATGCACATTAAATGAAACAAGGAGGAAATTAATAAATGACTCAAAATCCACAAGGTCAAATGCACGAAAATATGCATACAGGTCCAGTGCCACCACAAATGAATCATGGTGGTCACGAAATGTTTGATGTTCATGAAGTATTGTCTGCTTCTGTTGCGGGATTAAACCAATTTACTTTATTACGCCCTCATGTTCAAGATCAGGAATTATTAACGATGTTGGATAGACAATTCAGCTTCATGCAAGAGGAATACAACATTACAGCAGAATGTTTCAAAACAGGTATGGATCCGTCTAAAACAACTCAAAAATACATGATGAAACAAGATAATGATTTCATCTTTGGTTTAAAACCTTCACAACCGAAGAAACCGATTCAATCTGGTGCAGAGTTGTCAGATGAAATTATTTCAGGCTTCATGCTGGGTGTTCACAAATCAGGTGCCTCTTTAAAAGCAATGTGCGCCTTAGAAACCACTAACCCCGTAGTTCGTCGAGTACTTGCAGACTCGGTGCCAAACTGCATTGAAATGGCATACGAAGTCTCTATTTATCAAAACAAACACCATTATTACCAAGTGCCGCAGCTTGCACAACAAGACACGATGGCCATTGTGAATTCTTACGCACCATCTTCTATCCAACACGCGGGAACTCATTAATAAGATTAAAAAGGTGGACCAGACCAAAGTATCTGGTCCTTTTTTATTGGGTCTGTTAAAACATAATGCAAAATGTTGTTTATCATACATTTGTGCTAGTCGTATATTCCACATGAGTCAACAAAATTATGTTATTTAAAGTAATAATGGACGGATGTTGCAAGAGTATATTCTTTTAACGCATAAACTAACAATATTAAGACATTGTAAAAGATATAAAATTTATATTTACAAGTTGTTTTTATGGGAGTACTATAATCTTCAGTTTCATATTTCTAAATCGCTTAATCCATTTGGAACGGGGGACCCACTTATCGTGGCTATCTCAGCCGCTTGGGGTGAATCCTACTAATGTAGGTAGGGCTACTCTTTTAGCCCAAACCCGACAGCTAACTCCGTAAGCGTCATGAGAGAGAAATACGAACTAGTGAGAATGCTATAAGCCCACTAGGCTATTTCCCTATGCCTAGTGGGCTATTTTGTTGTTCTTTTACAGGAATTCGCAGTGCATCCAAGGCTGTCCAAACGACGGCTCATCAAAGAAAGAAGTGGAAAACATGTTGTCGGCAGTAAAAAGATTTTTAATCGGTCGTCCATTAAAATCATCTGAGTTAGGTGATCAAAAGCTTAACAAAACAAAAGCTTTAGCCATCCTATCGTCAGATGCATTATCTTCTGTAGCATATGGACCGGAACAGATTTTGATTGTATTGGCTACGGTAGGGGTAATCGCGTTTTGGTATTCGATTCCGATTGCAATAGGTGTCCTTGTTCTGTTGTTGGCACTTATTTTATCATATAGACAAATTATTTTTGCTTATCCACGTGGCGGTGGCGCCTATGTTGTGGCGAAAGAGAATCTTGGTGAAAATGCAGGGTTGATAGCAGGCGGCTCGCTGTTGGTGGATTATATCCTGACGGTTGCAGTAAGTGTCTCGGCAGGTACCGATGCCATTACTTCCGCAATCCCAAGCCTGCACGATCATAATGTGGCCATTGCAAGTGTACTCGTTATCTTTGTTACCATCTTGAATTTAAGAGGTATTACCGAATCGGCGTCCATACTAGCGTATCCAGTCTATTTGTTTGTTATCGCTTTATTTATTCTGATTGGCGTGGGTCTTTTCAACATTATTACGGGAAATGTGTCACCTGATTTGCATGCACCTCTAGGTACACCTGTTGCGGGTCTCACTTTATTCCTATTGCTCAGAGCATTCGCATCCGGAAGTTCTGCATTAACCGGGGTTGAAGCCATTTCGAACTCAATTCCAAACTTTAAAAACCCAGCAGCAAAAAATGCAGCAAAAACGTTAGTAATGATGGGTTCATTGCTCGCTTTGTTATTCACCGGAATTGTCTTTCTGGCTTATTACTACGGAATATCTCCCAAAGTGGAGGAAACTGTGATTTCACAAATGGCTTCCGAGATTTTTGGGCGAAACTACATGTATTATTTCATACAAGGTACGACTGCCTTGATCCTGGTCCTTGCAGCTAATACAGGATATTCAGCTTTTCCGCTTTTGGCATTCAGCCTGTCGAATGATAAATACATTCCAAGCATGTTCAAAATGAGAGGCGATCGATTGGGCTATTCCAATGGGATTATCACACTTGGAATTACTTCCATCCTTCTCATCATTGTTTTCCAAGGACAAACGGAACAACTTATTCCGCTTTATGCAGTCGGAGTATTTATTCCATTTACGTTATCTCAAACAGGGATGCTCGTTAAATGGATGAGGGAAAAGCCAAAGGGTTGGATGGTCAAACTAATCACTAACTTTGTCGGGGCATTTATCAGCTTTGCGGTCATGATGATTTTCTTTATTACCAAATTCGGACAGGTTTGGGCGGTTCTAATCTTTTTGCCTCTGCTCGTATATATTTTCCATAAAATAAAGCAACATTATATTTCTGTTGGCGAACAGTTAAGTATATCTACTTGTGAACCTGCAATGCCAATAGAAGGAAACGTCATTATTGTGCCGGTCGCAGGAATCACGCATGTAGTTGAAAACTCATTAAACTATGCCAAGTCACTTAAGCCGACACAAATTATTGCCGTATATGTATCTTTTGAGAGAAAAGATGAACATATTTTCCAAGAAAAGTGGAAAAAATTCCAGCCTGATGTTCGGCTTGTTACTTTGCATTCTCAATATAGGAGTATTACCCAACCATTGGGGAAATTTATTCGTACGGTGGAATATAAGGCAAATGAATCAAACCATCGTGTAACCGTCTTGATTCCTCAGTTTATCCCGAAAAAAGGGTGGCATAATATCCTTCACAATCAGTCAAGTTTACTGATCAGAGCCATCCTGCTATATCGCAGAGATGTTGTTGTAACTACAGTTCCTTATCGTTTCAAGAAGTAATATAGAAATATAGATAACTACTGCAAAAAAATGCATCCATCCAAGAATTTAAAGTGATGGATGCATTTTTAAAATGCTTCAAGATATTAGCTATTCAAGTATCCATCGATCAATCACTTGTCCGTAATTCCCGAATACGGGATCCATTGAAGGAGCGGCAACTTGGTTAATTTCATTTATAACATGAGGTCTTTCATTGGATTGACCTGTTTTAAGGTTGTATTCTTTACCCTCGGCGTATGCTCCAACAACTTCGAAGTCTGCACTGCCCTTAATTTTTTTATGCCCCGTACCTGCAGGCAAAACCAAAACATCCCCTGTCCTAACTTCAACTGTTTCCCCGTTTTTACCCCCTAGTCTTAATATGGCAGATCCAGAGCGCACGCCTAAAACTTCGTGTGCATTGCTATGGTAATGATGATAGTCAAACACGCCATCAACCCAACTGTTTCGCCAATTATTCAATCTGAAAGTCGGTTCTATTTCTTGTGGATGCTGCTTGAAAACGCCGGGATATAAGATTACTGGTAATTCTGGATTATTTGGAATAGTGCCATCATCTTCGAACTTAAATAGTTTATAAGTAGAATTAATCACAATTACTCCTCCCTTTTGGTGCTGTTAATAGCATAACTACCCGTTTGAACAAAAAATAATCTTTCGGTTTGATTGAATCCAAAGAAGGAAAGATTATAAGTATAAATCGGGAAATACGTTACTAGAATAGTTATATTTAGGAGGAAGAGAATGATAGATTGCACAGTAGTAGGTGGAGGTCCAGCAGGATTAAATGCCACTCTAGTATTAGGAAGAGCAAGAAGAAATGTAGTGTTAGTCGATAGTAATGAAGCACGCAATAAAATAACGGACGCCTCTCACGGTTTTATCACGAGAGATGGCGTAAAACCAGCAGAATTCAGAGCGATTGCCCATCAAGAGTTCAGTCGGTACCCAACTATCCAGACTTTGAAAGACAAAGTGGTGGAAATTACGAAAGAGAAGATTGGATTCTTAGTAAAAACTGAAATGAAAAAACAATGGACTACTCGTAAAGTCATTCTGGCCACGGGGGTGAAAGAGAAATTTCCAAATATCCCAAATCTGCGAGATTTTTATGGTACAAGTATTTTCAATTGTCCGTATTGCGATGGTTGGGAAGTACGAGATCAACCACTCGCCTTGTTTGGAAGGATTGATTACACCCTTCACACCGCCAAGATATTACGAAATTGGTCTCAAGATCTCGTCCTATTTACGAATGGGGAAGAATTGACGAAAAGCCAATCGAAAGAAATACAAAAAAATGAGCTTAGGGCTGAGACAAGTCCGATTCGTCTTTTAATCGGAAAAGAAGGAAAGCTCCAAAAAATAGAGTTGGAAAATGGTAACACCATAGAACGCATGGCTGGTTTTATTACACCAGAGCTCGAACAGGCAAGTGAGTTAGGTACTCGCCTTGGAGTTAAATTAAATGATACTGGTGGCCATCATTCGGACGAGGTAGGAAAAACGAAGATCCATGGCCTGTTTGTTGCCGGAGAAGCGTCTAACGTTTACCCAGCACAATTAATCATAGCGGCTGCTAGTGGGGCGGAAGCTGCGATGGCGGTGAATGTAGAGTTGACTCACGAGGGAATATTAGGAAGCGACAAATAATATTGATGCACCTCCATTTGTAATTACTGGGGGTGATTTTTAAATAGATAATAAATATAGAATTTTGATGTGCCGTGCACTAAGTATGGCAGGTGTTTTTAGAACCACTTTAAACATTAGAAATGAATGTTGCCTATAGGATGCAATTAAAAGTTGTTCACTCGCTGTTCTTAAACACATCATCTAGTGGGAGAAGGTCATTATAAATTTCAGGTCACATTATAGCCTCATACTCGTAATAAAAGTAAGGCAGGGATCGCCACGAAGACTCCTGTGGGAATAGCTTGAGCTGAAGACCCCCATAGGTGGCTGAAGCCAAACCCACGGAATGCGAAGTGGCGGTCCCTGCCATTTTTTCATGGCGATTTTCGAGTATGTTAGTCAAAAATACCTATGTTTTGTTGAACTTTAAAATACTAGTGTTTTTCCTTAGTAATATAAACACCCTCAAATTGTAAAGAAATATCTTATGTTTTGTCATGAAACTGTAATGTTTAAATGTTATTTTATTTCTACAAACGAGAAATAAAGGAGAACTACCAACTTGAAAAAATTCAGTTTCGTGTTAAGTTTTGTACTAATGTTCCTCGTCGCTTTTGCCAATGATTCGGAAGCCGCTGCTTCTGTGCACACAGTTAAAAAAGGTGATACATTATATAAAATTTCCAGACAATATAACATTACAGTTTCTACATTAAAATCAATTAATAACCTAAAAACTGACGTGATTAAACCGAACCAAAAAATCAAATTAAAAAAAGTTACTACTGCTGCCGCTAAGAAAAAAACGCCATCCCGTTCGAATACCACAGTTGTAAAAGAGTTCATGGTATCGACAACTGCCTACACAGGGAATTGCCGAGGTTGTTCTGGCATTACGGCAACTGGTATTAATTTAAAAAAGAATCCAAACTTAAAAGTAATTTCTGTTGACCCAAGCGTTATTAAACTTGGAACAAAAGTATATGTTGAAGGCTACGGATACGCGATTGCAGGCGATACAGGTAGCTCAATTAAAGGAAATAAAATTGATTTGTTTATGCCAAACCAGACAAGTGCTTTAAAATGGGGACGCAAAACAGTTAAAATTAAAATTTTAAATTAAACTATGTATTAAAGCTTACTTGCCGATTAGGGCGGGTAAGCTTTTTTTAGTTGATGGTGGATATCAAAAGTTTTAATGACACAAAGTTTACAAAGGAATGACAAAACTTGCAGGAAAACCTGCATTTAGTTACAATGAAGGAGTCAAACAGTTTGATTAATCGTTTCGGAGGGAATATTTATGAAGGATTTACTGCATAAGATAGAAAATTCCTATAAGGATTTTTCTGCAGGGCAGAAAAGAATTGCAGATTTGTTTAAAGAAAATCAAATCTTGCTGGCTTTTTCTTCAGCTTCAGAGATTGGCAAAAAGGTAGAAGTTAGTGAATCAACGGTGATCCGGTGGGCTCAGAAACTTGGATTTAAAGGATATGCGGAGTTCCAGCATGTAATACAAAAGAAACTTGCAGAGCGGCGTATTGAACAAGTAGAAGACCAAGATACAACCGAATACACGTCACAATCTATCGTGAAAAATTTGCTTGATGCAGATATAAAGAGCATTTCACAATTGAAGGAGACGTTGCAGGAAGAACAGTTACTTCAAGTTGTGGATTTGATAGGCTCAGCTAAGAGAATATATGTAACAAGCAACTTTTTCGATTTCGGTTTAGCTCATTCGTTTACCCATTGGATGAATAGGGTATTAGACAAAACAGAATTGTTAATGCAAGGAGACATGCAATATTACCATCAATTGTCCAAACTGACTGAAGATGATATCCTCATTGCCTTCGCTTTTCCACGTTACACAAAGAATGTGATGGAAACGTTACAAACGGCAAAAGAACAAGGTTCTACCGTTATTGTCATCACAGATCATGTTGATGCACCTGTTGCCCCGTACGCGGATGAATTGCTGCTCGTACCGATTTCTACGACGCTAAGCATCGATTCCTACACGGCTGTACACGCCTTACTTACTTCAATCATGCGCTTCATTTATGTGAAAGAGCACGAAAAGGTAAAACAAAACTTGGCAAGAATTGATGCCATGTACGAAAGAAAGGGTATTTTCACCCGAAATGAAACGACCGAACTAACTGACGAAAAATAACAGCTAAGGGGAGATTTATTTTGAAAAAGAAATACTCGTTTTTAACTGCGCTTGCAGCTATAGCTATGCTTATTACAGGTTGTGGAAGTGATGAATCAAAGTCTAATGGTGAAACTAGTTTGACTGAGGATGGAAAACTAACCTATGCATCCAGTGGATTATATAAGCCATTTAACTACCAAGAAGGCGGTAAATTAACTGGTTTCGATGTGGAAATCGGTGCTGCTATCGCTGAAAAAATGGGGTTAGAACCTAACCCAGTTACGACTCCGTGGGAAACAATTATTCAATCCCTTAAAGGCAACAAGTTCGATGCGATCATCGGATCAATGGCCATTACAGATAAACGCTCAGAACAAGTAAGCTTCTCTGACCCATACTATTACTCTGGGGGAATGATTTTTGTGCCAGCCAACAGTGATATATCTTCAGCAGAAGACTTAAAAGGCAAGCGCATTGGTGTGGTAGCACAAAGTACTTACGATACAGCGGCTCAAAAATATAGTGATGACATCAAGTACTACAGCAGTGATGTTGTGGCATTGAAAGATTTAACGGTCAAAGGACGTTTAGATGCAGTAATTACTGCGGACGTTGTAGGATATGAAGCAATCGCTTCAGGAATGGAAATTAAAGAAGTAGGCGAACCGTTATGGATCGAACAAGCTGCAGTTGCCGTACGTCCGGAAGATGAAAAATTATTAAAAGACATTAATGCAGCAATTAAAGAAATGGTAGAAGATGGAACATATGAAGAGATTTCAAACAAATGGTTCAAACGTAATCTCCTTGATGTGGAATTGGAAGGAATAGAGATTTTAAAATAATTCACATCACATGTATGAAAGGAGACGACCATGGAATTATTGAACACAGTATTTGAAGTTTTCATGCGAACTTATCCAGGCTTCCTCGAAGCTGCGCTAATGACATTAAAAATCACGGCTGTTGCACTTGTGTTAGGGTCAATTCTAGGATTAGTTTTTGCATTGATGAAAATATCACGCTCAAAGATTTTGCAAACAATTGCTAATGTATATATTACAATTATCCGAGGTACGCCTTTAATTGTACAAATCATGTTCCTATATTTCGGGATAACTGAAATTATCACCCTGTCTGGTTTTTGGGCAGGAGCCATCGCACTAGGTATTCATAATGGTGCCTACATTGCGGAAATTTTCCGTGGCGCTATTCAAGGGATTGATCGCGGTCAACGCGAAGCTAGTAGCTCCCTTGGGATGACCAGAGCGCAGAGTATGCGACGCATCATTTTCCCGCAAGCTTTGAAACGCTCGATTCCACCTCTTGGCAATCAGTTCATCATTACTTTGAAAGATTCTTCATTGGTTTATATCATCAGTGTGCAGGAACTGTTTGCCCTGGCAAACAGAGAAGCGGCCCAGTCTTATCAACCACTGGAAACCTTTTTAGTAGTTGGAGTTTACTATCTAATCTTGGTTATGATCTTCACATATTTACTGAAACTTTATGAAAACAAATTGAATGTCGACAAATAAGAAGGAGGAGATCAAATGTTAAAAGGGACAAATATCCATAAGTCGTTTGGCGATTTGGAAGTTTTGAAAGGCATTGATCTGGAAGTCGCTCCTTCGGAAGTGGTCGTCCTGGTCGGGGTCAGTGGATCTGGTAAAAGTACGCTTTTAAGATGTTTCAATTTTCTTGAACGAATCAATAAAGGGACCATCGAAGTGGATGGACAAGTGGTGGATCCCAAGAAACATAAATTATCAAAAATCCGTGCTGAAGTCGGCATGGTTTTCCAACATTTCAACCTGTTCCCGCATATGACGGTGCTTGAAAATGTTATCGAAGCACCCATGATTGTGAAAAAGATGAAAAAAGAGGATGCTGTTGCCTTGGCTAAAGGTTTACTTGAAAAAGTAGGTTTGGCTGACAAAGCAGATGTTTACCCAAGTAAGCTATCTGGTGGACAAAAACAACGTGTGGCAATTGCACGTTCACTCGCAATGGAACCTAAAGTTCTTTTGTTTGATGAACCAACATCAGCGCTTGATCCTGAGCTTGTAGGGGAAGTGCTGAGTGTTATGCAGCAACTAGCACAAGAAGGCATGACGATGGTTGTGGTGACACATGAAATGAAGTTTGCGCGTGAAGTGGCAGACCGTGTCATTATGCTGGATGAAGGTCGGATTATTGAGTCTGCAGATCCAGTTACTTTCTTTGAAAATCCGAGTCACGAACGTACTAAACAATTTATTCAATTAGTCGATTAAATGGAAAAAACCCCGATGATCAGTTTAAGCTGGTCATCGGGGTTTTTGTATGGGGATAAAAAGAGGAGTATCTGTTCGGGAATCGTCTGACAGTCAACCCCACATTTGGACTTTACATCAGAACGAATAAAAATGTTCGGTTTATCGGCGACCGAAGCCGTATGGGTTCATTCCACCAAAAGGCATTTGGTTTTGGTTCGGAGGAACAACAATATTTTGAGTAATTTCACGGTAATAAGTTTTAGGTACGTCAACAATGTGTTGTCTGTTGCAAGTAATTAAAGGTTGAATATAAGGAACTTCACGTTTCACATACGAGTTAGTATAACGGCATAAAGGAGGACATACAACTGGTTGAACACCTGGTTGCATACCTGGTTGCATATTCGGTGGCATGTTTGGTTGAGCACCTACTTGCATATTTGGTTGCATACCTTGAACACCTTGAAAACCTTGACGTCCACAACCACAGTTTGATCCTGGCATATTGCGATACATAATGAATTCACCTCCATTCTATCTCTTTTAATAGATGCAATTTTGTTCCTTTTGGCAACGGCGTTCAAATCATTTCTTGCAGAGAGATTTTTATTCCCGTAAAATTATTGGATATAGTATGAACCGGGGAAAGGGTGCGACGAGTGTAAGATTCTTCTTTCAATCTAATAAACTGAATAGAGTGAAGGAGAGATTCATGTGAACGATCGTCGTTCTTTTTATTTTCTATGGATAAGCCAAATGATGGCCAATGGTGGGGATGTCCTTTATATTGTGGGACTGATACAACTGGTTTATGTCTCTAGTGGGTCTGTTTTAACACTGACACTGATCCCATTAACCATTACCTTTTCACGGCTGGTTGGGAGTTTTCTAACCCCACTTCTTTTGCACCGGTTTCCTTTACGTCAAATATTACTTTTTTCGATGGTCGGGAAAATCATTGTCTTAAGTGGCGTTTTTTTATGCAAAGAAGAAAGTATTCTATGGATTCTTATTTTGGTCAGTGTTATCGCCTTCCTGGATGGGTGGGCAACCCCAATTCGACAAGCCATGTTGCCTGAATTGGTGGGGAAATCGGATTTGCCAAAGGTTAATAGTTTAGTAGCCATTTCCGATAACACAATCAATCTGGTAAGTTGGCCGATTGGCGCATTTTTTGTCGCTCTTTATAGTGGGGGAACCCTTTTGCTTGTAACCATCTGTCTATATATATTGGCATGGATGCTCACATACGGAATTAAAGTGATACCCCATGCCAAGGAGGAAGTGCAATCCTTATCTCAGCAGCTTTCCGGAGGGTGGAAGTATAGCTTTTCCGTAAAGCCTATACGTAATATACTGCTGCTAGATACATTGACAGCATTTGCAGGAGCGGTCTGGATTTCTGCAATTCTATATGTCTATGTTGACGAAGTACTTGAGAAAAGCACTGCTTGGTGGGGATACATCAATGCCTTTTATTCAGGTGGCTTTTTGATCGGTGGGTATTTGTTTACGAAATTAATGAAGGCACCTGCGCATCTGATGATTGGAGCGGGTTGTTTCCTTACAAGCCTATTAACAGTGTGGTTTCTGTTTCCGTATTATGCGTCTATTGCGCTGGTCATTTCATTGTTCCTTGGTGTCTTCGGTCAATTACAACTGATTGCCCAATTGACTGTAATGCAAACTCATACAGATGCAGATCAACTTGGTCATGTATTTTCAGTTCAATCTGTTTTGGTGACGGGGGCATTTGGAGTCGCGACTTTTATTTTCGGATGGATAGCCGAAACTTTTGGAATTGAAAATGCCTTTTATCTCTCTGCTCTATTATCGTTAGGAGCAGGCGTATTTGCTTTCTGTCAAAAGAACGCATTGACTTATTTATTAAATGACTAATTAGCAGCACTTGGGATATTAAATTCCAAGTGTTTTTTTGTTCTAAAAAACTTTAAATGCATTACCAGAGGAGGGTGTTCTGTAAGAAGAAACATTATAAAACGTATAATAATTAATGCGTCAAAAGTACTTGAGGTGCTTACTATTAACGTGCTTTATTATTATTTTTTAAATAATTACTAGATTTAGCATATTAAAATGTTTCATACAATTCGTGTCGGGTAGTGTCAGAGTAAGGAGTGTGACTAGATGACTACAGATGAGCAATTAATCATCGGTCTTTATAACCAGGAACAACAGTCTCTGACCGATTTATATGACCGCTACTCTCAGCTTTTGTGGAAAATTTCGTACAGAACTGTTGCTGATGATGCTATCTGTGAGCAAATTTTAAACGAAGTCTTTAAAGATGTTTGGGCAAATCCAGAGAAATTTAATAACGGAAGTAAGTTATCTAGCCTATTGATAAAATGTTGTTTAACACATATCGATTCACTTGTTATTCAAAAGATTTCGTGACCCAAATGTCGATTCAGATAATAATGAAAATGTTCCACGTGGCACATTTTGTCGAAAGGTATTGAATCCATTTCTTTTATAGCGGAAGATGAATGTATAAGGGGAGGGCGAGAGAGAATGACAAAACGAGATGCAACCTATTACATAGAACATTTAAATATGGAAGCGCACCCAGAAGGGGGACACTATACACGGAGTTTCTATTCTGAAGAAAAAATGGAAACGTCGGATAGCAAAACAAGGAATCTCTACACGACAATTTACTTTTGCTTAAAGAGTGGCGAAATATCTCATTTACACCGACTTCAATCGGACGAATTATGGTTTTTCCATGACGGAAGTCCACTTACTATCCACGTGATACACCCTAATGGTGAATATACAGCTAAGAAATTAGGGTTGGACTTTAATAAAGGGGAAATGCCACAAGTCCTCGTGCCTAAAGGAGCTATATTCGGTTCCTCAGTTGATCTGGAATCTACATTTTCTTTAGTCGGTTGTATGGTGTCGCCTGGTTTTAATTTCGATGATTTCGAGCTCTTTACACAAGAAGAATTATTGGAATTATATCCTCAACAAGAAGTGGTCATTAACAGAATGGCATATAAAAAAATAGTGGATGGCAATTACAAATGACAATCACATATCGCTTTTATGAAGGACCTCAAGATTTACATCGGCAAATTGAATTTTGGAATGCTTGTACGAAACTACTTCCTTTTGCATGGAAGCCAACATTGTCACCAAATCAATTCATTAAACAACAACAATTCCATCCGCAATTACGATGTTTTGCCTATGATGGTGAACGTTGTGTAGGATACATGAGCTTCACAGGGAATCAAGATTTTATATCTTTAGGGTATCCTTGGGTTTTACGAGGGTATGAAGGAGAAGTCCAAGAGGAACTTTACCGTCGTATATATGGATTTGCGAAGAGTGAGGCTTTTGGAGGGAAGATGTTTGCCCAACGTTTTAGAAGTGATTGGACACAACAAATTGAGTATTTCATATCAAAAGGTTTTGAAATAACAAGACGAACGCCAATTCTGGTCAGTAATTTTGACAACGTGAATGCAGAGAATGATTTGATAGTAGAAAATGGGTTCACTTTTGAGAAATGGAAAAGGCTAGTGAAAAAGCACGACAATGCAACAGAAGAGCAATTTGCCATGATGAAGGAATACTATGGATCGGTCGATTTTGATTTCACGGTTTCATTTGAAGAAGAAGGATATTTCGGTGTGACGCTACGTCAAGATACAGGATATGTTGAAATAGTGGCAGTTGCCATTAATCCATACACTAAAAATTTCTCCAAGATGATTGAAACCATCATGAAAGAATGTAAAAGCAGAGGAGCAAAATTGATTAGCATTGCTGCTTCACATATCCCTCAAAATACTTCATTAAATGAATTAGGCTTTACTGAGCAAACTGAAGATGTCATGATGATGAAGAAAAGCGATCCTAAAGAATAGGACCGCTTTTTTTAATTATTTTGGGTAAAGTTAGCCGGAATGTTGAGCCTTCTTCCGAGCTATTAATTAGCTGTCAACCCTACAAATGTGTCAGGGGAATCTCAAAAAAAAAAGAGTGTGAAATTCACACTCCAATTACCATTCAATTTTTTCAGGATATTTTTTTGTAATGGACATATCATGAATATCGCTTTTCGTTGGATTGGCGGACTTAATTACTTGATTGCGAACGTCATAATAGTCTTTGTCTGGGAATGCCAATTTTAACGCCAGCTTGCCCAGCCCTTTTTCGCGTTGTTCTTTTGTTAAGTCAATATAACTTAAATTAAGCATATCAACAAATTGGATGGCATACTCTTGAACATTTGTTTCACTGTTGCTAAGGATCTTTATGAATTGATCATGTTCTTCTTTGGTCATAACGGATTGCAGGGCTTCTCCAACCACAGATTGAAATTTACGAATCGTTGTGACATGAACATCCAACGTTGGATATGGGTGCTTATTGCTGTATAAACGCACGAAATCATTTAAGGCAATGACGCTAAAAATGAGCTCGGGCCATAACACTTCTACAGAATAATAAATATTTTTTTCGGAAGTCACAATTTCATGCTGTTTCATCGTTTCTTTATGCAAACCATTCGCTGCAAAATCAACATGATGCTCAGCGCGTGAAGCTTGTTGGATAGAAATTGCCACATCCAGTACCCGCTTTCGTGAGCCGGCCCAGTCATAATACTTCTTTTCATCGCCGATCACTTGATTTATAGCTTGATTGACCTCGTCGAGATCCCAATAGTCTCCACGTATAAGTGCACCGGTAAAATTCGGTGTATGAGTTATCGATAACATTAGGTATCGCCTCCTACTACTCTATTACCTTTTTGGCGAATAGTTAAGCGTACTAAATAGTTCTTCCAGCTCGACTTTCGTTAAATCACGCCATTCACCGACCGTCAGTCCATCCACATGAATGTTCATGATCCGAATACGTTGTAAACTTTTGACTTCGTATCCCAGTGCAGTACACATGCGACGAATTTGACGGTTCAGTCCCTGTGTCAACGTGATTTTAAACATATGAGAAGAGAGTTTTTCTACGTTACAAGGTAATGTTTTCGTATCTAAAATTTCTACGCCTTCAGACATTTCTTTAACAAAGTCTTGCGTGACTGGTTTGTCCACTTTAATGATATATTCTTTCTCATGCTCGTTTTCGGCACGCAAAATTTCATTTACAATATCTCCGTCGTTGGTTAGTAAAATCAATCCATGCGAATCTTTATCCAGTCGCCCGATATGAAAAATACGTAAAGGATGATTGACGAAATCCACGATATTCCCTTTAATATGGCGTTCGGTTGTGCTGGTAATGCCTACTGGTTTATTCAGTGCAATATAGACATAAGGATCTTCGTGTTTGACCGGTTTCCCGTCTGCACGGACATCGTCTCCAGGTTCCACTTTGCTGCCAAGTTCAGCTTTTTGTCCATTAATTGTGATGCGTCCGTCTTCAATCCATTTATCGGCACCGCGTCTTGAGACAATGCCGGCTTCACTTAAAAATTTATTTATGCGCATATCATCACCTGCTTCATTTAGTACGTTAATTATACCCCATATTCTATACCTATATGATTCACGTAGGAAAAATCGAGGGTGACGTAGGAATTATCGGGGGTCACGTAGGAGAAATCGAAGGTGACGTAGGAAAAAATGGAGTTCACGTAGGAAACATCGCGAATCTGGCAATGTCGCACAGGTAGTACTATCCAATAGAAAAGGTTCTATGATACCCTTTACCCAAGAGAAAACGATGAAAGGAGTGTTTTGATTGAAAGAAGGGATGATTGATACGTCCGTTGAACTGCAAGAGTTGCTCTCCATACGCCACAGTATTAAAACGTATAATAAAGACTCTTATTTGTTCCGAGAAGGCGACCCCATCAAAGGGATTTACTTCATACGAACCGGAAAAGTTCAAATTGGCAAAGTCACACCTGAGGGTCGTGAATTGACTCTTAGGATTTGTGGACGTAATCAGTTCGTCGGGGAATTCACGCTCTTTGCTGAGTCAGCCAAATATATGCTGGATGCCAAGGTTATTGAAGAAGTGGAATGTATCAAAATAAGTGTTGAGGATCTGGAAGAAGAGCTGACCCATAATGCCAAACTTGCTGTTTCCTTTATGAAGTGGATGGGCATCAATCACCAAAAAACACAGACCAAATTCCGTGATCTTCTGTTACATGGAAAAAAAGGAGCGCTCTATTCAACATTGATCAGAATGACGAATAGCTATGGCGTTCCTAACGAAAAGGGCATCTTAATTGATATGACCCTCACCAATCAGGAACTTGCAAATTTTTGCGGCATGACACGTGAAGTGGTAAACAGGCTACTAAGTGACTTGAAAAAACAAAACAAACTTTCCATGGTAGATGGAAAGATATTGATACACGATTTGGACTTTCTAAAAGATGAAATCAATTGTGAAAACTGCCCGATTGCTTTCTGTAAAATTGATTAATGAAGTGATTTACCTCCTAGGTAAGTCGCTTTTTTTGTGGGGAAAATTTGGTGATGCCGATTAAAATCCAGTTGATGCCGATTAAACTCAGCTGGATGCCGATTAAACCACCTTCTATGCCGATTAAACAGAGGATCATGCCGATTAATTCTCCCCGATCCATCTTCTGAAAATCTCTACTGAGCAGATTGTGTTAGCAAAATTAAATTTCCCTCCATATTGAGAGCACGAAATTTTAAATGTTCCCTCAAAAAGAGCCACAAAACAAAATTTTGTGGAATAAACGTGTCAATAAATGTAATTCAATATAAAATCAAAAAAACAATGAGTTGGGAAGTGATTTAATGATAATGAAGAATCGTTCTGATTCTTTAAAGTTGGCAGGTATTGAAGCGGCCATTCGTAGATTGCCACAGGGACATACTAGGCGAGAATATTTAATGCAACAGCAGAAACAAATCAATGCAGGTATTATCGGGGAGGAAGTGTTAAACAAACTTTTTAACCGTGTAAAATTTAACTTTGATTATTTTATATTTCATGACCTTCATTTAAAATCTTCCGCGACATTTCAAATTGATACATTATTTCTGTCGCCGTATTATGCCATAATCCTGGAAATGAAAAATATATCAGGACACATAAAGATACGCCAAAACCACCCCCAAATGGAAAGAACTCTAGTTACTGGTCAGACTGATTATTTTAAAAATCCTGTTGGTCAAATAATGGAGATTACAGATGTATTTGAGGATTTTCTAAATATGAATGGAGTGAGCTTGCCACTTTATCGTGCGATTGTGTTTAAGGATGCAAATCGTTCTCTTCAATTTGATGAGGTGACTATTCCAATCTTTGGTCCACAAGAATTGCCTCACTTTATTCGAACATTACCTCGTGAACTTTGCAAGCTTAGCCCACTAGAGCTGTCCGATTTAGTGGATGTATTATTAAGTAATCACCGTGAATACATACCCTTACCCATCGTTCAGCATTTCTTTATCGAATCAAAAGATATTATGCCTGGAGTGTTATGCAATATATGCCAAGCTCTTACAGTTGAAAAAAGGTTTAGAGAATGGAGATGCCGGAGTTGTGGCATGGTTACTAAAACGGCACATTATGAAGCTCTAAGGGATTATGCCTTGGTTTTAAGTAACAAGATTAATAATCGTGAATTTCGCCGATTCTTAAAAATACAAAATCCGAGAGAAGCATCTGACATTATAAGAAGGATGAAACTCAATAAAACGGGATCCAAAAAAACGAGAGAGTACTTGCTAGAATATCAAAATATGAGACCACAAAAATGACCCATGGATCCCTTCAGACTTAGTGAAGGGATTTTTATATTGAAAAAATTGGGCGATGCCGAATAAATCTGGTTTGATGCCGATTAAACTCCCGTTGATGCCGATTAAAAAGAACTTGATGCCGATTAAATTCAGCTGCATGCCGATTAAACAGAGCTGCATGCCGATTAAATTAACATTAGCATCAATATCTAGCCCCTCACCGACGAATTCTAATTTTGACAAATTAACGACACTCGTGGTAAATACCCCGCCAACTGTGATGTATGTCACAGTACCAGACTCATCAATGGCTTACGCTGAAGATACAATATAGAAACGCAAAGAGGTGAATGAGATTGAGTAAAAAAGGTCAATCGTCAGATTTAAATTTAAAAGGAACTTTAATCAGTGTATTTTCAGTCGGGGTCATTATTCTCGTCATGTGGTTTGTTGTTTATTTCATGTATGTAGCAAGATGAAAGGAGTAGATTTATATGCATTTTCATAAATATGAAAAGATTTGGCTCGTCTTTGGTTTAGTCTCACTAATCTTATTTTTAAGTATAGTCGGCGTAAGTGCATTCTCTCACGGCCACACACCTTCGGGAGGAATGGATACAATTGATCCTAAAAAAGTAAACGAAACAGCACCATTTGATAAGCCTGGTGTTACACAGCTCGATGATGATACGTATCAAGTAGCAATTGTGGCATTGGCGTTCGGGTATAATGCACCAGAACTGAAAGTACCTGCAGGAAAAGAAATTATTTTTAAAGTAACAAGTACGGACGTTGTTCACAGTTTTACGATTGATAATACAAAAGTAAATATGATGGTGGTTCCAGGGCAGATTACAACAAAATCATATACCTTCGATAAACCAGGTAAATATTTAATTCTTTGTAATGAATACTGCGGTGCTGGACATCACTTGATGTCTACAGAAATAGAGGTGTATTAAAAATGATTGCTGCACAAGATCGAAAGTTAGCTTTATGGAATATCGGAGTAGCATATATCGCTTTTCTTATTGGGACATTATGCGGGTTGCTGCAGGTTTTTATAAGAAATGATGCACTTCAATTACCAAGTTGGCTAGATTATTATCAAATATTAACTGCTCATGGCGTATTGCTTGCACTTATATTTACGACTTATTTTATTTTTGGTTTCTTTATTACGGGTATGAGTAAAAGTCTAGGAAGTTTCGGTCCAAAAGTTCGTCTCTTTTCTTGGATAGGCTTTTGGGTAACAACATTAGGAACATTAATGGCGACAGTGATGATTGTTTCTGGGGAAGCTTCAGTTCTCTATACTTTCTATGCGCCGTTGAAAGCTAGTGGTTGGTATTATGTAGGATTGGCTTTGTTTGTAGTAGGTACATGGATTAGTAGCTTTGCATTGGTAGGTCATTATCTTGTATGGCGTAAAAAACATAAAGGTCAATTAAGTCCATTATTTGCTTTCATGACCATCACGACAATTATCCTGTGGATCATCGCTTGTTTAGGTGTGGTAGCTACTGTACTATTCCAGTACATTCCTTGGGCGTTTGGTTTGGTGGACACAATTAACGTGGAGCTAAGCCGCTCTTTATTCTGGTATTTCGGTCATCCGCTCGTGTATTTCTGGTTATTGCCAGCATATATGGCTTGGTATGTGATCGTTCCAAAATTAATCGGTACAAAAGTTTTCAGTGATTCATTAGCACGGTTGTCATTTGTTTTATTTATTCTCTTTTCAATTCCGGTGGGCTTCCACCATCAATTAACAGAACCGGGAATCTCGAATTTCTGGAAGTTCCTTCAGGTCGTGCTGACATTCATGGTCATCATTCCATCATTAATGACTGCGTTCTCTATGTTTGCAACCTTCGAAATTTCTGGCCGTAAAAAGGGAGCAAAAGGGTTATTCGGCTGGTTCACGAAACTTCCTTGGAAAGACGTTCGCTTTACATCCATTTTTGTAGCGATGGCATTCTTCATTCCTGGTGGAGCGGGCGGGATCATTAACGCGAGTTTCCAATTAAACGAAATCGTCCATAACACACTATGGATTGTCGGACATTTCCATATCACTGTCGGAACACCGGTAGCAATGACGTTCATGGGACTGACGTTCTGGTTGATTCCATATTTAACAGGTCGTAAATTTTCTAAGTCCATGCAAAAACTAGGATTTATCCAAATTATTACGTGGACGATTGGTATGCTCTTAATGTCAACATCGCAGCATCTGCTAGGACTTCTCGGAGCACCAAGACGTACGGCATATTCTAGTTACAATAACCATCCTTCCGCATTGGAATGGTTTGACGGAATACTGACGAATCATGTAACGATGGCAATCGGAGGAAGCATTTTGTTCCTTTCAGCCATGATCCTAATTTATATCGTCGTGATGTCACTATTTTTATCACCAAAAGCTGTACGTGCCGAGGATTTTGTTGAATTTCCAATGGCAGAAAGTGACGTTCAAAACACACCGAAATTTCTTGAAAACTGGTGGATTTGGATTGGTATTGCATTCGTCCTTATCATTATTGCCTATGCCATTCCTTTAACAGGAATGATTCACCATGCACCTCCTGGCTCAGAAGGATTCAAAACATGGTAGGAGTTGAGTGAAATGGTCTTAATGCTGATCTGTTTCTTTGTCGTCATCACCTTGGTAGTAGGCATGCTGGTTGAAATTAACACGATGGAAGATTAATTGAAAGAAAAAGCATGCGGTGAGAATTTTCACTGCATGCTTTTTTTAGTATTGATTTTATTGAGTTCATCTAAAAAAGCGGTTCGCTTAGGGAATTTTGATTTTAAGGTTTCAATCAACAAATTAGTGTCATCATTACCAAATAAACTTCTATATATTTTGATTTCCCGACAAACCTGGCGATACTTCGGACGGGCGGAGGCACTTTCTGCTTGGTTGTGTAACCATTGACCATACAATACTTTCGTTTCAGTTGGGAATTCAGCATTCAACCACTGAGCGTGTTGTTGAATAGCGTGCAAATTATCCCTACAGTAGTCAAGCATACGTTCATACAAACACTCTTGTTTTAAAATGAAAACGTAAGTAGAATCTATTCTCTTATTGCTCAATATGGATAGGAGGTTTTCTAAAACATCTTGCCAGTCATCAGAGGGATACAACTGTTTAAAGTCATTAAATAATTCAATATTGCCACTCCTCACAAGTTGAAAAGCAAGGGATTTTTGATTAGGAACGTCGTTAAGTAATTTATATATTTTGTATTGATGAATCCGCCATTGATTGACCAATCCAGGGTATTCAGCATGCTCACGTTCACCTGCAACAGCAATGTTCATAGCTTCATCCAAATCTTTCAGAACCAATGCTCTTTCGATGGCCAGTTCCTTTATCGCATTTAAATACAAATTTTCTTTCAGAAAACTTTCGATAGCTTGCTCATCTTTTTTTGTTGATAATAAGTCAAACTGTAGAATTTTTAACTGACTGAATTCAAATCTGGTCATGAAATCGAGTTCTGATTGCAAAGGAAGTTCAAGCATTTTCAAATGCTGTTCCATTATGTTGTACAGTTTTTCATCTTCACATAGCAGCATAGCAACTCTGAGCAAAGTGAATTTCCAGTCTGACCAATCTGCATATATCTTATTTTCAGACGCTTTAAGAATTTGAGTGAACATAGAGTTTTTTTCTTTGCTTGTCCAAGAGAAAACCCCACATGAAACAGCGAAATTAATTTTAGCAAGTATTTGTTGAATCAGTTCACCGAAATTACCTGATGAATCATCTGAGAACTGTAATGCCTTTACAACTGGCTGTAAAGTTTGAAGACCTGTCATAACAGCCATCTGGTAACGGTTCGTGTCTATATATATGTCCATTAATTTTACAACAGATTCTGCACCGTGGAGTGCATTGAAAGATTGATGGTAATCAATGAAACCTCGATGTTTTGCGGAAGTTATAGAAGATTGAACAAGCATACCGGATTGTCTTAACTCATTTTTATCCAAAATATCATTGTAAATAAGTTTTGAACGAACCGCGGTATTTGTAGGATTAACCTGTGACCGTGAAGAATGACTATCAAGTATTTTCAAGCATACCGCTACTTGATGTTTACAAAAATTTTCTAGAGCATGTGGACAATCACATTGAGAGAAAACAATTTCATAATTATTATTCAGTTCTATAAATACTAAATATTTTTCAGAGCCTACAACTGTTGCGGAATAAGTGTAAGCATTATCTTGTTTTAAATTTTGGACAAAACCATTTTGAAAATAATCTTCGCCCCGTTTAAATATACGGGAAGGAATGAACTGCTTAAAGTTTGAAAGATTCATTATCAATCACCTCCAATATAGAACAACCATAAACGATAGATTAGTATTTGTTAACGATTCTTTTAAAATTTTAGTAGAATATTAGTTGTAATTTTCCGTGTAATCTGACAATATAAGAGGTACGGACTTCTTAATTTTGTATGTATGATAGATTATGTAAACGCATACATATAAAGAGTCGGTCAATTAAAGGGGGAACTTAAAAATGGTATATGCATTTCCAAACACTGAGGGTTCAATCGTAACTTTTAAAGAGAAGTATGATAATTATATTAATGGTGAGTGGACAGCTCCGGTAAATGGTCAATATTTTGATAACTTGACTCCTGTCACAGGTCAAAACTTCACACAGATCGCTCGTTCAACTTCTGAAGATATTGAACTTGCGCTTGATGCAGCTCATGCAGCAAAAGATGCTTGGGGAAAAACGTCTGTTGCTGAACGTGCTAATATCTTAAACAAAATCGCGGATCGCATGGAAGAAAATCTAGAAATGCTTGCTGTAGCAGAAACTTGGGACAACGGGAAAGCCGTTCGTGAAACTTTAAACGCTGACTTACCACTTGCGATTGATCATTTCCGTTACTTCGCAGGAGCAATTCGCGCGCAAGAAGGATCTTTAAGCCAAATTGATGACGATACAGTCGCTTATCATTTCCATGAGCCAATCGGTGTTGTTGGGCAAATCATTCCTTGGAACTTCCCATTGTTAATGGCAGTTTGGAAGCTTGCACCGGCACTTGCTGCAGGTAACTGTGTAGTCTTGAAACCAGCTGAGCAAACGCCAGCTAGTATTCTAGTATTTGCTGAACTTGTGGGCGACTTATTACCACCAGGTGTTATGAATATCGTAAACGGTTTCGGTTTGGAAGCTGGTAAACCACTTGCATCGAATCCACGTATCGGCAAAGTTGCTTTCACTGGTGAAACAACTACAGGCCGCATGATCATGCAATACGCATCACAAAACTTGATTCCAGTTACGTTGGAACTTGGCGGTAAATCACCGAACATTTTCTTTGAAGATATTATGGACCATGACGATGCGTTTCTTGATAAAGCAGTAGAAGGCTTTGTATTATTCGCATTGAACCAAGGAGAAGTATGTACATGTCCTTCACGTGCATTAATTCAAGAATCAATCTACGATAAGTTCATGGAAAAAGTATTGGCTCGTGTTGAAGCAATCAAGACAGGTAACCCACTAGATCCAAACACAATGATGGGTGCACAAGCTTCAAATGAACAATTAGAAAAAATCTTGTCTTACTTGGATATCGGGAAACAAGAAGGCGCTGAATGCTTAATCGGTGGAGAGCGTAATAACATTGAAGGCGATTTCGCTGGCGGATACTATGTGAAGCCAACTGTCTTCAAAGGAAATAACAAAATGCGTATTTTCCAAGAAGAAATCTTCGGGCCGGTTGTTTCTGTTACAACGTTCAAAACACAAGAAGAGGCACTTGAAATTGCCAACGATACATTATACGGTCTAGGTGCTGGTGTATGGTCTCGTAACATGAACACTGCATACCGTTTCGGTCGTGCGATTCAAGCGGGCCGTGTTTGGACAAACTGTTACCATGCATACCCAGCTCACGCTGCATTCGGTGGTTACAAAATGTCAGGTATCGGTCGCGAAAACCACTTGATGATGTTAAACCATTACCAACAAACGAAAAACTTGCTAGTTAGCTACAACGAAAACAAATTAGGATTCTTTTGATTGAAAGGAGAATGACCAATGATTGAACGTGTCATCGCAACGGACGCTACGCTTGAACTGATCGACTTATTGAAAAGCAAGCATGGTCCTGTTATGTTCCACCAATCGGGAGGTTGCTGTGACGGGTCTGCACCGATGTGCTACCCGGAAGGTGACTTAATAATAGGGGATCAAGATGTGCTGCTCGGTTCAATCGGCGACAGTCCTTTCTATATGCATAAAAGCCAATACGACTACTGGAAACACACACAGTTAATTATTGATGTGGTAGATGGTCGAGGTGGCATGTTTTCACTCGAAGGCGTGGAAGGGAAAAGGTTTCTAACTAGATCCCGTGCTTTCACTGCTGAAGAGAATAAAGAAATACAAGCAAGTTCAAATCAATAGCTTTGAATCCGTTATGTTTCAAGTGCAAACTTGGAGCATAACGGTTTTTTTATGAGTAAACTTGGGTGGAAGGGCATAAACCGCTGTTGAAGCGGAAAAACGAGGTTTGGAGGGAAATAAAGTCACTCCCAATGGGAATAACCCCCTCATGTAAGGAACAAATCAAGTTGAAAGGGAATAAATGCAACCCAAGGAATAAAGGGTTTTCAAGACGTATGTAGAAGAGGTATCAAATAGAATAAACATACTTCACCAGAAACTAACAACTAAAAGGAGTGAATTGAAGTGGGCTACTTTTTCTTGGCAATTTTAATAGGAGTCATCATTTGGACACTGTGGAGACTAGGGACGAAACGTAGATTGCCCCTAAATCATTACAAGCCATTTGACGACGCCATAGAAGGAACTAAAGATGATATGAAAGCGTCATCACTTCATGATACAAAGCATGAAACAGAGTACGAAGAAACCACTTCGAAAAAAGAGGATTAATAGTTGATTCTCGTCTAGGTTTTTCATTAAATCCACTGAAACGAAAGAAGGTATAGCATGCTGTTCAGAAGAAAAATGTACACCATCAAACCAGAAATGCTGGAGACGTTTAATCACTTTTTTCACACTTACTTATTGCCGAATCAATTGACGCATGGTGCACGTTTAATCGGTCGTTGGGTCAACACGGATAAAACGGAAATTATGGCAATGTGGGGTTACCGAGATATGGAAGACTTTGAGCGTGTGGATCAAGCGATTCGTGCTTCTGAACTCCATGAAACGGCACAAACTTTTCGAAAAACTTTGCCAGCATTATTTGAGACAAGCACTGAAGATTTTATGGAGTGGACAGGTGACTATTCAATTTCGCGATTTGTTGTGGCTGTCTCAGGCTTCATTCAAAATGAAGCGGGAGAAGTACTTTTGGTTCGAAATGGACATAGATCCGATACATATGAAATGCCAGGCGGACGTGTAGAACCGGGTGAGAGTTTGCAACAAGCGGTGGCGCGGGAAGTGTTTGAAGAAACGGGAATCCATGCGGAAATCGGGAACATACTAGGCGTTTATCAAAATGTCACAAGCGGAGTCTTTTGTATCGTTTATGGAGGAAAGGCGATAGAAGGGAAACCTACACCTCAACCCGGTGAAACGATCGACGTACAGTTTGTTGAATTGAATGAAACGAATGTCAGCGACTGGATCACAAGAGAGCATTTCGCAACACGTGTCCATAATGCCATGAAACCAGGAAATGTCGCATACGAATCGTACGAAACAAAACCATATCGATTACTTGAACGAGTGGAAAGTTAACGGATGAAAATAAATCATCTTCTGTTTTCCGTGAATGACTTGGACAGTTCTATCCGATTTTATAAGGAAGTGTTCGGAGCCAAGTTATTGTTGAAAGGACGAAAGACAGCCTATTTTGACTTGGATGGATTGTGGTTGGCTCTAAATGAGGAAACTGACATTCCGCGAAATGAAATAAAGGAATCCTACACACATATGGCTTTCACAATTACCGAGGAAGAATATGAAGCAAAGCTAGTCAGGCTTAACCATTTGAATGTGTCGATTTTGCCTGGCAGAGAGCGGGATGAGCGGGATAAAAAATCCATTTACTTTGAAGACTTAGATGGCCATAAGTTTGAATTTCACACGGGCACGATGCGGGATAGACTGCAATATTACAAAGATAAGAAAGAACATGTGGAGTTTTTTGGCTAAGTTTTTAAAAAAATAAAAATCATGTCAAAAACAGACGTTCTACTTAATAAAGAAGACGTCTGTTTTGTTTATGCTTCAAGAGGATTTCACTTCATTAATAGAATTAATTCTCGCGATAGCACGGAGGCAAATTGCCTTCTTCACTATGCACAGACAAACTTCCTCGTTCAACTGTATAAGATATAGAATAAATACCTTCTCCAACATTTTGACTCCAAAGCCAACGTTCTGTAAAGGTAACCAGATAAATTTCCTTTCCGATTTCCTTAGCATTACTTTCTCGAGTCACTTGATAACCATTAATCGTGCCTTCCCACTGCCCAACTTCTCTAGGAAAATCATCGATAACCGTTCCTTCTCCAGAAGTTGCAAATTCTATCGCATCTTCTTTTGTAAAAGGTGGCATAGGTGGAGAAATAACATGAAAATATGCCCAGAATATCAGAAGGGAAGTAATGGGAATGAAGAAAAAGAGTTTAAGGCTTTTACTTTCTGTCATTCTTCTATAGAGCAATTTGTCTATCACCGCATATAACAAAGCAGCTAGCACTCCGACTATAGCCATTTGTAATTCTTGAAAAAATATTTGGTTCGCTAAACCGAAAAAACCGAGAATCAACACATAAAGCCAATCGTGTCGCTTAAACCATTTGCGTTGTAAATACTCAATTCCGACAGAAACCAAATTCCCGTATATGAGAATGATAACCCCAATGTACATAAAGAAAATAAGAAACCAACCAATGAATTGATCTCCTTGGTTGTAAGTGATTTCTTCTCTTCCTATTAGGTTGAGAGAAGCCAGCAACAACGAGAAAATGATTGTAGTGACAGACGTTGTAATTAACTTTCTGAAAATAAGGCTTCCAATTTCGTTATGCATAGACTTCTCCTAACTGCCAATAGTTTTTGCTATTCAAATAAATACTTAATAACGCCAGGCACTCGCTTTCTGAAAAAGGAATAGCTATGCTCTTCATCATCAAGAATATCAAATTTAACGTTTGGGGTTTTTACTTTTAATATTTCATAAATTCGCTGATTAGAGTCTAAAAAACCTTTGCTTATTCTTTCATTTTCATGCGCTTCTTTCGTTCCACAATCCATGTAAAACTTCTCAATTGAAGACAAATCCGTTTTTCTCAAGAGCTTCTCTATTTCTTCCTGATTACGCCAACAGGCAGAGGAAATAGTTGCGACTTTTGTGAATACATGTGAATAACGAGCAGCGGCATATGTGGAAATTAATCCGCCTAGTGAAATCCCAGCAATACTTGTCGAGTCTTCCAAAGTTCGATAAGTTCGATCTATGTAAGGCTTAAGTTCATGGACAATAAAGTCAACATAAGCGGCACCTTTGCCTCCAGTTGTACTGACCTGACCACTTAAATTCTTGCTATACTCACCATCTACCCAAGGACAGTACTCGTTTTTGCGTTCGTCCCCAACAATATTGGTATCTATCCCAACCACGATGATTTCTAATTTATGTTCATCCAAGTAATTTTTTAAATCTAGTGAAATACCTTTAATAGCCTCTTCATCCAGAAAGACATTTTGTCCATCATGCATATAAAGGACGGGGTAACGCTTCGTTTCTTCCGCGTAATTGACAGGCGTATAGACGCGAATAGTCCGATCATGGTTGAATGCGGAAATACGGAAATTGAATTTTTCTAACATGATTATTCTCAGCCCTTCTTTTTAAAGCTTCTTAATTAATTTCATATGACAACGCTCTACTCAGAATGTCTGCATAAACTTCATGCCAATCTTCACAATGCAGGGGTACTTCAAAAGGCTGGATAAAAATCCTTTGAGCAGATTCGAAAATGGCATCAAACGGAAGTATACGAGTAATATCCATTCGATACATGACTTGATATCCGATTAATGGATAGGGACTATTGCTATTCCAAGATGGGTTTTCACTGTGGTTGACTTCGACATATCCAAGATACGTGCAATCTCCCTCAACACACGCTTCCTCCATCACTTCACGTTTCACACATTCAAGTGGTGATTCATTTTGTTCAATATGTCCACCAGGAAAATTCCATCCGCGGTTTTTTATATCCACTAACAGCAATTTTTCTTGATGAAAGCAAATAGCATGAACACTTGTTATTAATTCAGGTTGAGGCAGTTTGTAAGATGATGTCCAGGTTAATTTTATTCGAGACTTCCCCCAGTTTACATAGGTTGTTGTCATGTTAAAGTCCTCCTTTACTAGAGAATGTATTAAAAAACATTTAATCCTTATGGTATTCGTCATTTAAAAATCAAATGCCTTCTTTTACCATATTAAAGGGGATTAATATCTTTTAGAGAGGTGAGTGGTCATGAAAAAACTAACAAAATGAGAAGAGAAATGTATAAATCAAAAATACGCAGAGATAATTCTCAGTATTTTTTCGTAAAAAAAAAACACCGCTAAATGCGATGCTAATTTGTTATCATTTTTAGATTATTTTACATCTTTATTAAGGTTCTCTTTAAAAACTCTCTTGTGCGTTCTTGTGTTGGATGATTGAAAATTTGCTCAGGTGTTCCTTCTTCACAAATAACGCCTTTGTCCATAAATACGACACGGTCAGCAACTTCCTTTGCAAATTCCATTTCATGCGTGACGATTAACATCGTAAGACCTGTTTCAGCAAGTTCCTTCATTACTTTAAGAACTTCCCCAACCATCTCAGGATCGAGAGCCGATGTGGGTTCATCAAACAGCATGACGTCAGGTTCCATTGAAAGTGCACGTGCGATCGCTACACGCTGCTTCTGTCCGCCAGACAAGTGGCTTGGTTTAGCGTTGATATATCGATCCATCCCAACGACTTTCAGGTATTTCATTGCAATTTTTTCCGCTTCTTCCTTTGAGCGCTTCAAAACTTTTACTTGTCCAATTACGCAATTGTTGATGACGTTATGATTGTTGAATAGGTTGAATTGCTGGAAGACCATTCCGAGTTTTGTTCGGTAAGCATGGATATCATGCTTGTTATCCAAAATGTTTTCTTTTTTATATATGATTTGGCCGCCGCTCGGTTTTTCCAATAGATTAATGCAGCGCAAAAGAGTGGACTTCCCGGATCCTGAAGAACCAATGACGCAGACCACTTCTCCTTTGTTCACCGAGAAATCAATGTCACGCAAAACTTGATGTGTTCCAAAAGATTTGCTTAGATGTTGTATATCAATAACTGCTTCCATTTGATCTTCTCCTTTCTTATCGTTCACCGTTCCCAAGTACATCTGACGGCATTCCAATCATGCTGTAATTTTTAGGTCCATCCAATTTTCTCTCGATGTATCGCAGGATAAGTGTGATGGTAAACGTCATGATGAAATACAGAACACAGGCAACAAAGAACGATTCAAAATACCTGAAGTTGTTTCCGGCAACAGATTTCGTTTGGAAAAACAACTCGGTTACCCCAATGACGTTCAGAACAGCCGTATCTTTAATATTAATGACAAATTGATTGCCTGTTGCTGGCAAAATGTTACGAATGACTTGCGGCAGTACGACATGGATCATCGTCTGAAAATGATTCATACCGATTGCCTGGGAAGCTTCAAATTGCCCTTGATCGACGGACACGATTCCACCGCGGACAATTTCTGCCATGTACGCCCCAGTATTGATTGATACGATAAAGACGGCCGCAGTCAATACGTCCATGTTGATGCCAAATGCCAGGGCCGACCCATAAAATATAACCATGGCTTGCACAATCATAGGCGTGCCGCGGAAAAACTCAACATACACAGATAAAATTGCATTTATTATTTTTAATAACCATTTTTTAGCCCCTCGATCAGGCATTGGAATCGTTTTGATGACACCAATCAGTAATCCGATGATTGCCCCCAGAATCGTTCCGATAATGGAAATCAAGAGTGTCATAACCGCTCCACGAATGAACATCGGCCAGTTATTGGTTAAAATCGTCATAATCCACTCAGTACTCATCTTTGTCCTCCTTAAACAATATAAAACCGGCTGCCGTTGCAGCCGGTATCACATGATCATTTATTGTGCTGCCGGTTGATTCTTGATAGCGTTATCCATAATTTCTTGGCGTTCTTCTTCTGAGATTTTTGATAAGGCTTTATTAATTTTCTCTGCTAAGTCACTGCCCTTTTGAAGTCCTACCGCAGTAGCTGTATCATCATCAGAAGTAGCGAAGCCATCTGTAAATTCTACCATTGCAAAGTTGTCATTAGCCGCAGAAGCACTGATTCCTTCAGGACGTTCTGACACATACCCATCAATCATTCCTGATTCAAGCGCAACTCGCATTGCAGGGAAATTGTCCATCGCTGTTTGTTTCTTCACGCCATCTATTTGATCAATTACTGAATAGTGGAATGTGTTTAATTGAGCCGTTATTTTTGCTCCTTTGAAATCTTGGAGGGAAGTAGCACCTTCATACTCTCCACCTTTTTTAACAACCATCACTAATTCTGATGTGTAGTAATTGTCCGAGAAATCGATTGACTCTTTACGCTCTGCTGTAGGGGACATACCTGCAATAATGGCATCAATTTTACCTGAAACCAATGCTGGTACAAGCCCATCCCATTCAGTTTTCACGATGACTAATTCTTTTCCTAGTTCTTCAGCAATTTTTTTGGCGATTTCCACATCATAGCCACCTGCATATTCTGCATTGCCATCAATTTTCACTCCACCGTTTGAGTCATCCATTTGAGTCCAGTTAAATGGTGCATATCCCGCTTCAAGTCCTACCTTAAATGTATCTTTTTCTCCTGATGTTCCTGTTTTTTCTGAAGTGCTTGACCCACAAGCTGTTAAAAGCAAAATGGTTGAAAGGAATATCGTTAAAAATATGGTTGATTTTTTTCTCATGACTAGTTCTCCCCTTTTGTTTGATATATGTTTTACTTTGTCTTTATAGACTAAAAAGGCCAACTGCACAAAAAAAGACCTGAGATGATCTCAGGTCGCAATATGTATAGTTGCCCTAAATCCTCTTCTTTTCCCAAATGAGATAGCACACCTCAATAAACCGGGAAGTTTATTGAGACAGTCCTGCAGTTCTTAACTACAGACCCAGCAAGTAATACCGAGAAATATTACACACTTCGGCGACATTTCCTTCTCCTTAGAATCAAAGTATCTCAAACTCCTCTAAGGACTGTTAAATATCGCGCCTCTACCTCACCATAAAAGTGAGGTTATATTCAATTATGTTCAACAGTCTACAACAACATAATTTATCTGTCAACCAATCTAACAATCTGGAAATTACCTAATGGCATTTGTTAAAACATAATATTATCGATAAATAGGGTTGTATTTTTACCATTTTAAAGGGAATTAATATCTTAAAAGAGAATAGATATGAGTGGTCATGAAAATCGCTAACAAAAGGTGAAGGAAGGTTATTATGGGTTCAAGAATTATGCATAGTATTATAGCCTATAAAATTGCTGAATCAGTTCCAATATCAGATAAAACGTCCTTTTTATTAGGAGGGATAGCACCAGATGCAGGGTCTCCTAAAGAGTTATCACATTTCTTTACGGGCGACGTCAATGATTATTCAAGAAATGTAGATTACGAAAATTTTATTGAAAAATATCGTTCTGATAAAAACAGTTCATTTATTTTAGGATATTATTCACATCTAATCGCAGATGACTTGTGGTTAAAGGGATTTTATTTACCATGGTTAAAAAACAGACTGGAAAACGATCAGAATATCCTCAATTTATATCATGGCGATTTTCAAACATTAAATGGGTTGTTATTAGATTACTACGGAGTCACAGATGAACTTAAAGAGATTTTAGAAAGTAGTGGCTCAGTTATTGAGATTGAAGAAGTATCCTCTAAAGACATCCATGACTTTGTTCCATATGTGTTAGAAGATATGAAATATGATATTGCACTTAGTAAACAACAATTAAATGTTTTTACTCTTGAGCAAATCATTGGATACATAGAAACATCAGTCCAAAAAGGAATCATGCATATAAAACCAATTTTAAGTTAATGTAGGTCGAGCTAGTGCGCAAAAAACCCCACGAATCTGGACAATATCCAGGTACGTGGGGTTTCGCAAGACTGCAATCGATTATGATTTCCTACTGAGCGATCGCTCAGTTGTAATTATTGACCTTCACGTAGGAAAAAATGAAGGTGACGTAGGAATTTTCACTGTTCACGTAGGAAAAATCGCCATCCACGTAGGAATTAGAGCAATTTCATAAATTACTTCGCATAATTCGCTCTGCGTGTTTGATTCATGACGGCGAGAGTGACGATTTCCGAAACGTCTTTCAGTTTTTCTTTACTGATTTTGTCTATAGTATCTTCGGGCTTATGATACCAAGGCTCCGCTGGGTTGTGAATGAATAAAGCAGCTGGAATTCCAGCTTTTGCAAAGGGAACATGGTCGCTACTGTCACCTTGATTATAAGGTGTTGGCTCTCCGTTCAGATCTGTACTGGCTTCCTGTGCCAGTTCAGTCACAAGGTTCGGCTTATTATCAACCGTTTGCAAAATCAGATCACCTGCATCTTTACTTCCTACCATATCCAGATTGAAGTTGGCCACGATTCGGCTGATTTCCTCTTTTGATAACTGTTCTACATAGTGATTGGAACCTATCAATCCCAGTTCTTCTGCACCAAACGTGATAAATCGGATTTCTGTGTGCGTTGGAACGGCTTTCATGACCCGTGCAAGTTCAAGTGTCATGGCAGTTCCGGATGCATCATCATTAGCACCAGGCGCCCCTGCAACTGAATCGTGATGCGCACCGATGACCAGGATGTCATGAGTTTCTTTTGTTTTTTTGGATACGTTGGGCTTTTTGGTGGCAATGACATTGTGCGATGTATTTTGTTCGGACTTTGCTCCTTCAATTTTTAAAGAGGCAACAGCTCGAGGGTATTTCTTAATATGACTTATCATCGTCTCGCCTTCAGTTTGGGTCAACAGCACTGATGGAACAAATCCTTTATGAGGTTCACCTAAACTTCCCATGATGGTTCCCGGTTCATTGTTGTAAAATATGACCCCTACAGCACCTTTCGCAGCCACATTTAACATTTTCTCTTTGAAGCTAATGACACCACGCTGCAGAAGTGCAATTTTTCCGGTCAAGTCCAATTGTTCGAGGTCTTTATTCTGACCAAGCCCAGCATCAACGACTTCTCCGGTAACTTTTCCGCTAACCGAATATTCCAAAGCCTGCGGATCCAGTTTTACTGAAAAACGCTCGATCTGTAAACCAATGGTGTGAGGCGCCGTATAGTCAGTGAAAGTGAAAGCCTGTACCTTGACCTTATAACCATAGGACTCGAATTGTTTTTTAATGAAAGCAACCGCAGTGTCTTCTTGTTGTGTTCCCGCCACTCGAGGTGTTTTGGATAAAAATTTAATATTGTTATACATGTTATCAGCATTTAGTGACTGCAGGATTTTAGTTTCAGTGTTAGATTCTTCTTGCTGATTAGAAGTGTAGTGAGTCGCGAAGGCAATCGGAGCAATAACACCCAGTCCAAGAATCGCTGCAACCGCAATTTTAACTATCGTATTTTTCATATTGTTCCTCCATCATGTTGATTCCATTAGGATGAACAAAAATGAGAATTTTACTAATAAAATTTATTAATCTTCTTTAACTGGATTTTCTTTTAACCATTTCGCGCCAAAATCGATCAGTGGTTTCATTTGAATAATGCGGCAATCGGCTTGACCTAATTTTCCTGCATAAAATGCTTCGGGATGTTCTTTTTCAAATGATTCCCCGAGGTCAGAGAATCGATCTGAATCCACATCTAAAGTTTGAAAATCAATCCATTGTCGTTGGCCGTCAACAAGCATAGCTGCACCTTGATTTGTGTAAGTCTTCTTTTCTAGTAAGTTCTCTGAAAGATGCAAAGCTGTGCAGGAATCGTAACCCACGCCAATTAAAACGATTTTAACGTTTTCATTCAAAAATGCGCCGAGTGGTGAAGTCATCCCAAAAGAATCTTCCAGTGGGTGTTCCATCATCCATTGTTCAGCGTGCTTGCCCCAGGCCATAAAGCTATGGACAGGGTGATAGCTGCGAATGGTTTTCGGATGCCGATGAAAGCATTCCGCAATTTTTCCCATTCCTCGAAGTGGGGTCAGATGTGGGTCGTAAGCAGGTGTATGTTCGCGGATTGCAGCATGCCATTCTTTCGGAACAGGCGGTAGCATCCAATAAGAAGGCTCCGAGTTCTCTGCCGATTGGGCAGGCATGATAATGGTGCCTTCTTCCGTAATAATTTCCATCAATGCATCGATGACTGCTTTAGCTCCACCGGCAATCCAACCCATCGATTTGATGGATGAATGAACCATGATAGCATCTCCAGCTTTAATGCCAAGCGTCTGCAATTGCTGTTTTAACGTTTCAACTGATTGGAAAGAGGTGGTTTCTTGTACTAAATCAAATTCACTCATGTAGGTGGCCTCCGAAATCTTTAATAGTTCAATTGTAAAGGAGAAAGGATGCCTTTGAAAATGCATTGTTTTATAAAAAAGCCGCTCTGGTTTACTCCAGAACGACGCTTACTTTCATTATTCAATATCCGCTACTTTCACAATCGCCTTTCCAAGATTTGCACCATTGAAAAGATCGAGAAATGCATCGATTGTGTGATCGAAACCTTCTGTAATGGTTTCCTCGTACTTCAGTTTGCCTTCTTTTAACCAAGTGGCCAATTCTTTTGCACCTTCTCCAAAACGAGCCGAGTAATTGCCAACAGTGAAGCCTTGCATCAATGAACTTGTCTTAATTAAATGCCCTTGCACACGAGGTCCAACGTCTGCTTGTTCGTTATTATAAGAAGAAATCGCTCCACATACGGGAATACGCGCAAAATTATTCAAAAGAGGGAAGATGGCATCTGAAATTTCTCCGCCAACGTTTTCAAAGTAAACATCGATTCCGTTTGGACAGACTTCCCGCAACGCTTGAGCAACATCCTGCGTCTTATAATTGATAGCTGCATCAAAACCCAGTTCGTCGAGCAGGAACTTCACTTTCTCTTCAGATCCAGCAATGCCGACTACATGTGCACCTTTTAATTTTGCAATTTGTCCTACGATGGACCCTACAGCTCCTGCCGCTCCTGAAACAACCACTGTTTCGCCTTCTTTAGGTTTCCCAATATCCAGTAAGCCAAAATAAGCAGTCAAACCGGTCATGCCCAAAACGCTCAAATAAGCTGACGCCGGTGCCATTCGATGATCAATTTTTCGAACCGCGTTTTCTTTTACTACACTATATTCTTGCCAAGGAAGAGCTCCTAAAACAACATCGCCTTTTTCGAAAAGAGATGACTTCGATTGAATGACTTGTCCTACGACTCCGCTTGTTATCATTTCATTCAATTCAAAGGGAGGAATATACGATTTTGTATCGTTCATCCGGCCACGTAAATAAGGATCAACTGATATGTAAACTGTTTTTACTACGACCTCGCCATCAGAGGCACTCTCGATAGGTCCACTAATCATTTTGAAATCATCTTTCGTCGGTGTACCTTTAGGTCGGTTAATCAATTTAATTTGCTTCTGCATAATCCTCATCCCTCCGTAAAATAATTAGCTATATGAAGTAATGTACCTTACCCAGTTATTTTTTACATGAAAAGAGTCCTCAACAATCGTCAAGGACTCAAAATAAATTCATTTTTTGACTTCAATCGCTTTCTTCTCTTCATTTTGCCAAGTTATATCTGCTTCAATTAACGTGTAATTATCTTTAATTCCAAAAGCGCTGACAATTTGGTCAATAATTACTTCATCTGACATGTTTTCTTTTAATCGCAATTTTTCAAGGATGGGCTTCAATTTTGCCATGGCTTCCTCACCAGTAACCTCACTACCACCATCTGCAGTATTTCTATACTCAGCATCCGTAGAGTCTTTTTCTTCTTCATAATTCACATCTAGCGCTTCTGGTTGATCTGATCCAAAAACTAAAAAACGCTTTGGTCTAATTCACAATGATTTGCATCAAGGGAATTTTTTCGTTAAAGCACAACAACTCATTATTTTTGATTTCGATGATTGTGCTTACAATTGGTTTGTCCAAGATTTGTCAGCTTCCATCTATCATGCCATGTGGACTGGAAGCGCATACCATCCAGAATGGATTACTTTCCAACAAGAATTCTTGAATCATTTTCTCGATGGATATCTTCAAATTCGGTCACTCAATGAAGCGGACTTAATCCAGCTCAAGCTGTTTCTACAGGTAAGGGAATTATTTTTGTACCTGCTGTTTCAGAAAACATGGAACAAAAATACTTTGGAACAATGGCAGTCTGATAAGTTGAAGGAACTCGAAGTGAACTTACGATATCGAAAAACGCCGTATGAAAAAGAATTCACCTCGTGGATGAACGAAACTTTTAATCGCGACTTTTCGTAAATACATAAAAAGGAGTGAATGATATGAAGATGGTTCAGGTGAAAGAAGATTTGCTATCAACATATGAACAAGTAAAAAGCGCAATTAGTTGGACTGTTGATAAGCGAATTGCGTTATCGATAGCGAGTTACTATGTCACAACAGGTAAAACATTCGATGGCAAACGATTCTTGGCAACTTCAGATGTGATTAAGCAAAAATCTGGCTGGACATCACCACTTCGATCACATATTCACTATATGATGGCGGCAATCTTGACGAAGGATGATGAAGATCCGTCCATTTCAATTGATACCTTACTGACGAAAACAGAATCATTAAAATCTGCAGGCTTTAAAACAAATGTCTACAGTTACTTAGCGGCTCTTTTAATGAGTGACGAAAAATCCTTACAAGATGCCGAAGCTGCGCAAGCTAAACTCTTATATGATGCGATGAAGGGACATCATCCATTCCTGACACAGCCGGATGATGTGCCGTATGCAGTCATGCTTGGAAGACTGGCAGGAGATCAGAAAGAACGAGCGGCAACAATGAATCGATATTATACGGAACTTTGGCCACAAGGTTTTCATATGGGAAATGAACTTCAATGGATGTCGCAAATTCTTACATATAAAAGCCCGAGTTATCAAACCAATATAGTTGGTCAGGCTGTGCATATAAGGGACCAACTGAAAGCTGCAGGCATTAAAATAAAATCCATGCATTATGTCATGGTAGGCTTTTTGGCAACCTTGGAAATAAAAGATGAGGAATTGCAACATGTCATTGAAACGTACCGTCAATTGGAAACAATGAAGCTTTTCAATTGGTATAAAGAGATGATTTTTCCAATAGCGGTCCAACTCGAAACGAAACACATTATCGATAATGAAGGAACAGCCTCCGTTAGCTTCGCCACTACGATTGAAATGGTGATGCAAGCCCAACAAGCTGCCATGATTGCGTCGATGGCAGCAACGAATGCGGCAGTTGCGTCAAGTGGTGGAGGAGAATGTTAGAATAGGGACGAATGTATAGATAACGACTTCAGGAGGTGTTTCTTTTGAAAGAAACCGGACTTTGGATTAATGGAGATTGGCGTGAAGCAAGTGGAACGTATGAATTGAAAGCTCCTTATGATGGAAAACTGCTTGCTAAAGTGGCAAAAGGATCACCGGAAGATGTGAAAGTAGCAATTGCTGGCGCGGAACAAGCCTTTCATTCCTTCAAAAAATGGACGGCTTATGATCGGGCAGAAATTTTATATAAAGTGGTCAACATTATGCGCGAACGTAAAGAAGAGCTCGCCATGATATTGGCGCAAGAAGCTGGCAAACCGTTGAAAACGTCTCGTGGTGAAGTGGATCGCACGATTGCGACCTATCAATTTGCTGCAGAGGAAGCGAAGCAATACCGAGGGGAAACCATTCCGATGGACGCTGCCCCAGGAGGTGCGAACCGAATTGGCTGGACAAAAAAAGAAGCGATCGGGGTTGTGGCAGCGATTACGCCGTTCAATTTCCCATTCAATTTAGTGGCGCATAAACTAGGACCTGCTTTCGCAGTGGGGAATACGGTTGTTTTGAAGCCGGCAACCCAAACACCGTTGAGTTCACTGGTCATGGCCGATATTTTCAAAGAAGCTGGTTTACCGGATGGTGCGCTTCAAATTGTAACAGGAAGCGGGAGCGAGTTAAGTGACGCTCTCATTACACATCCAGCAGTTAAAAAAGTGACGTTTACTGGAAGTGTTCCTGTCGGGTTGAAAATTAAAGAAAAAGTGGGTCTACGCAAAATTACGCTTGAACTAGGTTCAAACGCTGCCTTGATTGTAGAGCCAAGTGTGCCTATCGAAAAAATCGTCAAACGTTGTGCAGAAGGGGCATTCAGCTTTTCGGGACAGGTATGTATTTCTTTACAACGCATTTACGTGAACCGCGAAGTTTATGATGAATTCGTGCAAGGGTTTGTGGATGAAACGAAAAAACTAATAGTTGGCGATCCACTGGATGAACAAACCGATGTCGGTTCAATGATTCATCCAGACGAAGTGGAACGCATTGTCAGTTGGATTGAAGAAGCAAAATCGCAAGGGGCGACAGTTGCGACAGGAGGCGAATTTACAGAACGTCAGCTACATCCTACTGTACTAATAGGTGCTAAAGAAGATATGAAAGTTGTATGCGAAGAAGTCTTTGCGCCAATTGTCTCCGTTATTCCTTATGACACATTGGATGAAGCAATCGAGTGGGTAAATGCTTCACAGTTTGGATTGAATGCAGCCATTTACACGAATGTCTTGACGGATGCGATGAAAGCGGCCGATGAAATTGAAGCGGGAGCTGTCATCATCAATGACATTCCAACTTTCCGGGTCGACAACATGCCTTACGGCGGCGTGAAAATGAGTGGCTATGGCCGCGAAGGCGTCAAATTTGCCGTCGATGAAATGACTGAATTGAAGTTTATTACGATGAAAACCGTGTTTTGAACATGAAGAAGCACCACAATTGATCAGCTCAATTGTGGTGATTTTTTTGTCCATTTGGAGCGGGTTTCCGTCCATTCGGAGCTGTTTTTCGTCCAGTTAAGTTGGTTTTCTGTCCACTCAAGTTGAGTTTTCGTCCAGTCATTCGTCGTTTCCGTCCATTCGCTCTGGAGAGGACACGATTCTTTTCGGGAAAGACACACCAGTCCGTTTTAATAAAATGAGAAGGAGTAACGAGAGTAATAGAGAATTTATTAGTAATAAACTTTGAATAACCAATCGTAAGGTGTAAGAACTCAAAAATAAATCGGGGGGATATGGTTGAATAATTTAATCGCAACACTGTTTCTATTGTTCGGGTTTCTCATATTGACGTTGACGTATTTTGATACATTTACGGAACCAGATGGTATTCGATGGTTGGCAGGAGGGCTAATTACAATAGGACTTTCAATATTTACCATGGCATTATTGAAAATAAGTAAAGAACAAGATGCACAAATAACAGCTGAAAAGTTGAAGGATTCTTGACTCTACTAATTTTTGTTCCTTGACTTGTTAAGTTTGGCAACTTGATTTGTTAAATAATCAATTTGTTTTTGCATTTGTATCAATTGCTTATCTTGGCTATTTTGATTTTGGAAGTCTTGTGTATTGCTGTTAGCAGCTTCTTCTAAGGCTAGCGCAGCCGCAACAGTTGCTAAAGCATCACCGAATGTAGTGATCACTGATGCAATCAAAGCAAGTTTAGCAGAATTGTTTTCTGAAATTGAGGTGTTTTGAATATAAGAATCAGAATTCATATGATTTTTATTCAATCTTCTTGCCCCCAATATTCTTCATTGATGTCATAAAATTTTGGTATCATATTTATTTAATGCGTAGAGTTTCTTTTCTGTGTAGGAAAAATATTGTGGTGTCGATTTTCGTACGGTTGTAATTAGAGTGCATAATATTTTTTCCTAAAAAGACCTCATGTGCATTCAGCGCATGAGGTTCCAATTAGTCTTTTTAATGTATAGGACGATTATGAATCGTACTTTTACACTTTAAACAATCTCCACCGTTTTTGAAGCGGCAATCAACTCGCGGATGCAATCAAGATTCCCCTCATGAAATGCATCAACTATACGACTTCCCACAATGACCCCGTCTGCAAGCTTGCCCATTTCGCGTACCTGTTCAGGCGTGGAGATCCCGAACCCTGCCATAACTGGGACCGGGCTTACTTCTTTCAGCTTCGCCAAATGTTCGCCAACATTCGCTGCAAACTCAGCGCGCGCACCTGTGATACCGGTAACCGTAACTGCATATAGAAATCCTTCTGAAGCTTTCGCAATTCGCTCGATTCGTTCTTGAGGGCTAGTCAGACTGACCAATTGAACGAGAGCCAAATCGTGTTTTGAGAACTCATCCTTCACCATCGTACTTTCTTCAAGCGGTAAATCGGGAACAATCAATCCACTAACGCCAGCCTCAGCACAGTCTTGTGCAAACTTTTCGATCCCATAGCGGAACACTGGATTCAAGTATGTCATTAAGACAATCGGTATTGTTACCTCATTACGCAAAGACATGATTTCTTCTAACACACCACGCAATGTCACGCCTGAAGCTAAGGCGCGTTTCCCGGCTTCCTGGATGGTTGGACCATCTGCAACAGGGTCAGAGAAAGGGATTCCGAGCTCGACTGCAGTGGCGCCGGATTCCTGAAGAAACAGTAATTGTTCACGGAGGTTGTGTAACCCGCCGTCCCCGGCCATGATATAAGGGATGAACGCTTTTCCACCAGTGGCGACTTGCTGTTCTATTGCGGTTTGCAATTTCATTTTAGTCATTTGGTCCACCTCCAAGCGCATCGCGAACCGTAACGACATCTTTGTCTCCGCGTCCTGATAAACAAATCACGACAATCTCCTCTTCACTCATCCGAGCTGCCAGTTCGCCGGCAAAATGAATGGCATGAGCAGACTCAAGAGCGGGGAGGATGCCTTCCGTTCTAGCAAGCAGTTGGACAGCAGCTAATGCCTGTTCATCCGTTACCGACGTGTACTCCACACGACCATTTTCATGTAAGAAGCTATGTTCGGGTCCGATTCCTGGATAATCGAGTCCAGCTGAAATGGAGTGTGCTTCCTGAATTTGACCTGCATCATCTTGTAGTAAATACATAAGTGCGCCGTGCAAAACGCCTACAGAACCTTTCGTCAATGTAGCTGCGTGTTGATTGGTATCCAGACCAGCGCCAGCTGCTTCCACGCCGAACAATTTCACGTCTTTGTCTTCAATAAAAGGATAGAACATTCCCATGGCATTACTGCCGCCACCAATACAGGCAACGATTGCATCCGGCAGGCGACCTTCTTTTTTGACGATTTGTTTTCGAGTTTCGTCACCAATGACGCGTTGGAAATCACGCACAATTTTAGGGAAGGGGTGTGGTCCTAAAACTGAGCCCATAATGTAGTGAGTGTCCCCAACATTCGTCACCCAGTAACGCAGCGCTTCGTTAACGGCATCCTTCAACGTTCGACTGCCTTGTGTCACGGTAACGACTTTTGCACCCAGCAGCTCCATACGGAATACATTCAGTTGCTGACGACGGACGTCTTCTTCGCCCATGAAAATCACACATTCCAAGTCTAGCAACGCACACACCGTTGCAGTTGCCACACCATGCTGACCAGCGCCGGTTTCTGCAACAACTTTGCGTTTGCCCATACGGACAGCAAGAAGTGCCTGACCGATCGTGTTGTTAATTTTATGGGCGCCTGTATGATTAAGATCTTCACGTTTCAAGTAAATCTTGGCACCACCCATTTTCTTCGTTAAGCGTTCGGCATAGTAAAGGGGGTTTTCCCGACCCACATAATCTTTTAAGTAGTAACGGAATTCCTCAAGAAAAGCATCGTCTTGAATAGCTAAATCGTAAGCTTCCTCTAATTCAATCACAGCTTGCATCAATGTCTCAGGAACAAATCTTCCGCCGAATCTGCCATAATGTCCAGTTGCGTTTGGTTGGTTGTAGGTAGTTTGCACGCTCATCTCTCCTCATCTCGAACAGCACGTATAAACGTGCGGATTTTTTCTGCATCTTTCTTTTGCTCTGTCTCAACTCCACTAGATACATCCACCATAAAAGGGTGGACGGTGTTTATGGCTTCTCTTACATTACTTTCATTCAAGCCGCCAGCTAGTACGACTTTCTCAAGCGGAATATTGGCTTTTGCAAGGAGTGTCCAGTCAAATGACTGACCCGAACCTCCACGAAATTCTAAGCCTGGCGCATCAAACAAGAAATAATCAACTTCATATTGAGCGGCCTTTTGTACGTCTTCAAAACTATTTATCGATAACGCTTTAATTGTAGGGAAAGATAAATTTCGAACATATTCGGGTGTTTCATCACCATGAAGCTGAACGACATCCAGTGGGACTTCTTTTGCGATTCGTTCCACTTCTTCTAATGCTTTATTGACGAAGACGCCAATTTTCAATACTTCACTCGGAACTGCATCGGCAAGTTCTTTTGCAGTTTCAACAGTTAGTTGACGGCGACTGGGTGCGAACACAAATCCAACCGCATCAGCTCCTGCGTTAATAGCTGTTTTCACATCTTCCGGTTCCATCAATCCACAAATTTTGACTTTAGTCATCAATATTCACCACGTTTCACGTGAAACGTATGCAATATTTCGTCAATATTTTTAGTACGCATTAACGTTTCCCCAACCAGTACTGCATGTGCTCCGACTTGGGCAACTGAAATGGCATCAGAAACGTCTGCAATTCCACTTTCACTGATTAATACACGTTGCTCATGAAAAGGGAAGTGTGCTGCGATTTGTACGGTGTTCGCTAAATCCACTTCGAACGTTTTGAGATTGCGATTATTTACACCAATCATTTTTGCATCTATCGCCAAAGCTCTTTGCAATTCATCTACGTCATGAACCTCAACCAAAACTTCCAGGTTCAACCTACTGGCATAGTCAAATAGCTCCTGAAGAAGCGGTTGTTCAAGGGCCGCAACAATTAACAGAATGACGGATGCGCCAGCACGTTTTGCCTGGTCAATCTGTAAAGGGTGGATAATAAAGTCCTTGCAGAGAACGGGGAGGTTGACTGCAGAAGAAACAGCTTGTAAATCATCCATCGATCCCTTGAAAAATTGTTGATCGGTCAATACAGAAATCGCTGCCGCGCCAGCCTTTTCATAAGCCAGTGCCTGTTGAACGGGATTGACATTGCCATTAATTAAACCTTTTGAAGGGGACGCGCGTTTGATTTCTGAAATGACCTGTAAATGCTGCGTGTTATATAAACTCTCAAAAAGTGAAGGTTGATTAGAAGTCGTTTTAGTAAATTCTGAAAGGTCTTGTTGCTTCAGTAAACCTGCTACTTCTAGTTTCTTCACTTCTAAAATCTGCTCCAAAATTGTCATGCGTTCACCTCCAAATGATTCCGGTTCTGGCTGTATGCGATCACTGATTTCATGACACTAAGCGCCCGACCGTTAGAAATGGTCTTCCGTGCTTTATGAACGCCTTCCTGAATGGTTGAAACGGTACCTGCTGCGAACAATCCGATTCCTGCATTTAACAACACAGTATCTAAATAAGGGGATGGTTCCCCACGTAAAACACGCTTCAAAATTTCAGCATTATCTTTAGCGTCTCCACCACGAATCGCTTCGAGTGAAGCATATGGCAACCCAACTTCCTGGGCATTCAGAGTAAACGGGATACAATCGCCGTCTTTCATGAGCACGAGATGGTTATCTCCCGCCAAAGATGCTTCATCCATTCCGCCAGCACCACTCAAGACAATTGCGCTTTTTCGGCCAAGTCGATGAAGGGCAGCGGCGATATCCATCAATTTATCCGGACGGTATACACCAACCATTTGGGACGTTAATTCCACTGGATTGGTTAAGGGACCAATCATATTGAATATTGTCGGTTTTCCCATCGATTTTCGAATGGATTGAATCCGTTTCATTTTTGGATGAACATGTGGAGCGAATAAAAAAGCGATGTTCGTTTGATTCAATAATTCATCCACTTCGCGTGGTAGAAAATCCAAGGCAATGCCAAGTTCTTCAAGTACATCGGCGCTACCGGTTCTGCTCGAAATACTGCGGTTTCCGTGCTTGGCGATTTTCAGTCCTGCCCCTGCTAAAACGAATGAAGATGTGGTGCTAATATTAAAGCTTTGGGAACCATCGCCTCCCGTTCCGCAGTTATCAAATACAAGGGGGGAGGTCACAGGAATCTGTGTCGCATTTTCCCGTAAAACTTCAACCAGTGCTGCAATTTCTTCTGTAGTTTCGCCTTTTATAGATAAGGCGTTTAAGAAATTCGCGATATCCACACCAGCAGATTCTTCTGAAAACATGGCGTTTGTAGCTTCTCTCATCTCACTGTACGTCAGTGAATTTCCACCACGTACACTCTCTGTAAATCTTCTCATCTCAATCTCTCCTCTGGCTAAATCTCTTCTGACTAAATCTCAACTGGCTGAGCGATATCCGTTAAAAAGGCTTGAAGAATCTTCTCTCCATCTCGCGTTCCAATGGATTCAGGGTGGAACTGCAAGCCATAAAGAGGGTATTCCACATGTTGAATGGCCATAATGCTACGATCATCCATCGAAATGGCTGTGGTTTTGAAACAAGGAGGCAAATCCTCCAAGACGAGCGAATGGTAGCGCATGACAGGTAAGGGTTGCGGCAAATAAGCAAACATTCCTACGTGTGAATGCCGTATAGCAGATACTTTTCCATGCATGACCATCGCAGCCTGTTTAATTTTCGCACCAAATGCCACGCCAAGAAGTTGGTGACCCAAGCAAACGCCGAGCATGGGGATGGTTTGGTAAAATTCCTGGATAATCGATAAAGAATGCAACTTGTCATTTGGTGAACCTGGACCAGGTGACAGGACAATCACTCTTGGGTTCATGTGACGAATTTCATCAATCGAAATCTCATCATAGCGGGCAACTGTTACTTCTTCGCCAAGCATCGAAAGGCTTTGGTACAAGTTGTACGTAAACGAGTCGTAGTGGTCTAGCAGCAAAATCATGACAGCACCTCCAATAACGACTTCGCTTTGTGCAACGTTTCTTCAAATTCCGATTGGGGGTCGGAATCATATACAATGCCGGCACCCGCTTGGACATAGGCGGTTTGGTCTTTGATAACCAGTGTTCGAATCGCTAACGCAATATCGATATTTCCATTAAATCCAATGTAGCCAACTGCGCCTGCATACACGCCGCGTTTAACGTTTTCCATGTCTTGAATGATTTGCATAGCACGAATTTTAGGTGCTCCCGTTACAGTTCCTGCAGGTAAACAGGCGACCAGTGCATCAAGCGGATGCTGGTCATTTCGCAAAGTGCCAGCCACTTCAGAAACGATGTGCATGACGTGTTGGTATTTTTCGATGTTCATATATTTCGTTAAATGGACGCTGCCAACTTCGCTGATTCGCCCTAAATCATTTCTTCCCAAGTCCACGAGCATACGGTGTTCAGCCAGTTCTTTTGGATCAGCGAGTAATTCTTTTGCAAGTAGCGCATCTTCTTCGGGTGTAAGACCTCGCCTTCTCGTTCCTGCAATCGGATTTGTCGTCACGCGATTTCCTTGAATGCTCAGCAAACTTTCAGGAGAAGCACCGAGTACTACGTGTTCGTCAAAATCGACGTAAAACATGTAGGGGGAAGGATTATCTTTCCGTAGTTTTCGGTACAGCGAAAAAGGGTCACCTGTATAAGTTGCTTGCAATCGTTGAGAAAGAACGATTTGAAAAACTTCCCCAGCGCGAATACATTCTTTTGCGCGTTCAACCTGATCGATAAACGATTGTTTGGTGACATTCGATGTGAAGGGAAGACAAGTTTGGTCACTGTCTTCTTCTTCAAATTCCTTCTCTGCCAGCTGGCGTTCGATTTCTTCGATAGGAGAAGGGGTTGCGCCATTATGCAAAATGGTGACATCTTGTTTTTGATGGTCATAGACAACGATCGTTTCATAAATCAGCAAATGGATATCCGGCATATTACGTTCGTCAGGGAGGGCAGTACCAATGTTTTCATAGTGTGCAATGACGTCGTATCCGATATAACCAACTGCTCCTCCCGTAAAAGGGAACTCCAGATCATCGTTCTCAAAGGGTAGCAACGTTTTCAAAGATTCAATAGGTTTTCCGCTATGCACGGTGATTTCCCCCGTCAGCAGTGAACGTTCAATTAATTCGTTTGGGGAACCACGTAATTCTCGCACTGGATTTGCGCCAATGAAGGAATAGCGACCTGATGCCTCATGTTTCAAAGAACTTTCGAGCAGGAATTTCCGCGTTCCCTGTAACCTTTTGAAAATCGCGATGGGCGATAAAGTGTCTCCATTGATTGTGACACGTGTTGTTTTTACGGCATGTGTTTGCATCTAATCTCTCCTCTGCTCAGCTCGTTAGCACCCGGAAAACAAAAAAGTCCCCTGTACATGAACAGAAAAGTTCATGTACAGAGGACGGAATGACCGTGGTGCCACCTCAAATTAAAAGCCAATACTGGCTTTCACTCTAGGATCTGTAACGTAGATCACACGTTTTCCCATACTAATTTTCTGGGAAACTCTCCAAAGACCATTCACACGAAGTTGTCTATCAGCTTCCACCGTCCGCTGACTCTCTATGAAGACGCACTTGAGCTACTATTCTTTGTCATCGATTTTTCTCAACTCAACTCAGCTCAACTTGGTGTTCTCACCGGCGATGTCGCTCCCGACACCTTCTGCCTAAATCCCGAACAAAAAAGTTGTTCCTATCGTAGTACGCATGAAAGCAGATGTCAACTGAAATCCTTTTAAAGGAATAAGTTGGCGGGAAATGCATATTCGTAATAGATGGCATTTTATTTGGTGTTGGACGGTGTTTAATTGGGGTACCGACTCGTTTAACTGGGGTATCCACCGCGTTAACTGGGGTATCTAACCAGTTAACTGGGGTACCAACCCGTTTAAATGGGGTTCGGCCATTAAATGTTGTTCTAGCACGTTTCTTTAGGGGGTATTCCCACTCTCGAGGTCTACAATTTTCTTCCAACATCCTCATAAAATCATTTCGTAAAACGAAAAAAATCCTCAAAGTATATTGAAATATTCTAATAATTTTGGTACCTTTTAATAATAACAATAACCAAAAATTCACAAAAATAAAAATATGTATCAATGGTATGAGGGGGACATCACGAATATGAAATTTTTTATCTCGATCGATATGGAAGGGATTACAGGTTTGCCTGATCACACTTTCGTAGATTCGAAGAAACACAACTATGAACGCGCCCGTCGTATCATGACAAACGAAGCAAATGCCATAATTGAGGGTTTACTGAAAAAAGGGGCTACCGATATTTTAGTAAACGATAGCCATTCACAAATGAATAATTTACTCGTCGAAGATTTGCATCCGGAAGCAATGTTGATTACGGGTGGAGTGAAACCTTACTCCATGGTGCAAGCACTCGATGAAACATATGATGGAGCGATTTTCGCTGGTTACCACTCGCGTGCAGGGCAACCAGGTGTCATGAGTCACTCTATGATTTTTGGTGTACGGAATATGTACATCAATGAAGTGGAAGTTGGGGAGCTTGGTTTCAATGCCTATGTAGCTGGTCATTTTGGTGTGCCGGTCATCATGGTTGCAGGGGATGACGGAGCTTGCCGTGAAGCGGCAGCACTCATTCCAAACATTACAACAGTTGCAGTGAAAGAATCCATCACACGCCAGGCGGTCAAAACGATGCATCCGAAGAAATCACATGCATTGTTGAATGAGCAAATCCAAAAAGCGGTGGACAATCGTCATTTGGTTAAACCACTTATCCCTCCTACCAACCCAACACTGCGAATTGAATTCGCAAACTACGGACAAGCAGAATGGGCAGCAATTATGCCTGGCTGTGAAATCGAACCTGGAACAACGATTGTGAAATTTGAAGCAAAAGATATTTTGGAAGCGTACCGAGCAATGTTAGTTCAAGTGGAACTAGCGATGCAGACGACGTTCTGTTAAGGGGGACGCGACATGTTCTCATATACAATCAAACGCTTCTTGATGATGATCATGACCATTCTGATTATCGCGACACTGACATTCATTTTAATGCACTCAATTCCAGGCTCACCGTTCAATGAAGAACGGACGACAAATGAAACGATTCAAGCCAATCTGGAACGCTTTTATAAGCTGGATGAACCCCTTCCAGTCCAATATTTATACTACTTGAAATCAATCGTTACGTTGGATTTCGGACCATCTATAAAAAAACCGAATGAGACAGTCAATGAACTGCTCGCCAGGGGCTTCCCGATATCCTTTGAGCTTGGGATGGTCACTATTTTGGTAGCGGTGATTTCGGGTGTTTTACTCGGAACGTTTGCGGCACTGCGGCACAACGGAATTATTGATTACTTTGCAATGACGTTTGCGGTAATTGGAATCTCCGTTCCAAGCTTCGTGCTTGCTACATTACTGATTCAAAAACTAGCAGTAGATTATAATATTTTCCCACCAGCCACCTGGTCGAGTCCGATGCATATGGTGCTTCCGGTACTCGCACTAGCCACTGGTCCAATGGCCATCATTGCGCGTCTGACACGTTCATCGATGCTTGAAGTATTGACGCAGGATTACATAAAGATGGCGAGAGCAAAAGGGTTGTCACCGTTTCGTATTGTTGCAAGACATGCATTGCGCAATGCCTTGATGCCTGTTGTCACAATTATGGGGACCATGCTTGCCGGGATTCTGACAGGAACGTTCGTCATCGAGAAAATTTTCGCGATTCCTGGGATGGGGAAATATTTCGTTGAAAGTATCAACAACCGGGATTATCCGGTCATTATGGGAACAACCGTATTCTATAGCACGATTCTTGTGTTCATGTTATTCGTCGTCGATTTGGTTTATGGCTTCCTGGATCCACGTATTAAATTGCATAAGAAAGAGGGGGATGCGTGATGACTATCAACCACGAATCAACACCCGTATCACCCAACCAAGTACCTGATGAATGGTTCCGTAAGAAAGAAAAAGATTTAGTCGAAGCGGAAGCCGTCGTTCGTCCTTCCTTATCCTATTGGAAAGATGCATGGCGCCGACTTCGCACAAATAAATTGGCGATGACCGGTTTGATTTTCCTGGTTCTCCTTGCCGTACTCGCGATTTTCGGCCCAATGTTCTCCCCACATGCTGTAGATGGAATGGACTTGCCGAACCAAAACAAGGCACCTTCAAGTGAACATTGGTTTGGGACGGACGAAATGGGACGCGATGTATTTACACGCACATGGTATGGCGCACGGATTTCATTGTTTGTTGGACTTGCCGCAGCATTGATTGATTTCTTCATCGGAGTCATATACGGCGGTTTCAGTGGCTACAAAGGCGGCCGTACAGATGCTATCATGATGCGCATCATTGAAGTGCTTTACGGCTTGCCGCATTTATTAGTTGTTATTTTATTATTGGTCGTTATGGGTCCGAGTTTAACAACAATTATCGTCGCTCTGACTGTTACCGGATGGGTCGGAATGGCCCGGATTGTCAGGGGACAAGTATTGCAAATCAAAAACTATGAATTCGTGACAGCTTCCAAATCATTTGGAGCAAAGACCCCACGAATCATTCGACGTAATTTATTGCCGAATACCATGGGTCCAATTATTGTCCAAATGACATTGACAGTTCCGAGTGCCATTTTCGCGGAAGCCTTCCTGAGTTTCCTTGGACTCGGCATTCAAGCCCCATTTGCAAGTTGGGGTGTTATGGCGAATGATGCCTTGCCAGTTATCCTATCAGGTCACTGGTGGAGACTATTCTTCCCGGCATTCTTTATTTCATTAACCATGTTTGCATTTAACGTCCTTGGTGACGGACTACAAGACGCACTTGATCCGAAGTTAAGGGGGTGACACATATGAACGAACAGCAACTAGAAAACGCCCGAGAATTGGCGAGAGAAAGACGCGCGGAAGTCGGGCGTACTCAACAAGCGGTTGTGACGGCGCACACGCAAAAAACGAAACGTAAAAAAGTCATAACCGAAGACATCATTTTGTCGGTAGACAATTTACATGTGTCATTCAAAACCTATGGTGGAAATGTCCATGCTGTCCGTGGTGTATCCTTTAATCTTCGAAAAGGAGAAACACTGGCGATTGTAGGCGAATCGGGTTGTGGGAAATCCGTAACGTCCAATGCCATCATGGGACTCATTCCACAGCCACCAGGTCGCATTTCGGATGGCAAAGTAATGTTCAAAGATGTCAATCTGACGAATATGACGAAAAAAGAACTTCGTAAAGTACAGGGTGTCGACATATCGATGATTTTCCAGGATCCGATGACGGCACTTAACCCAACCCTTACCATTGGCGAGCAGTTAATGGAAGGTGTACTTACTCATACGAAATCAAGCAAAACAGAAGCGAAAGAAAAAGCGCTGGCTATGCTTCGTCTGGTGGGCATTCCAAACCCACAGGAACGTCTGAAACAGTATCCTCACCAGTTTTCAGGCGGGATGCGTCAACGAATTGTCATTGCGATTGCGCTCATTTGCGAACCGGAATTATTAATCGCAGACGAACCGACAACTGCACTAGATGTAACGATTCAAGCACAAATCCTCGAATTGTTTGAAGAAATTCAAGCGAAGACAGGGGTATCCATTGTCTTGATTACCCATGACCTAGGCGTTGTGGCAAAAATCGCGGATCGTATCGCGGTGATGTACGCTGGTAAGATTATTGAACTTGGTACGAAGCGTGAAATTTTCTATACACCTCAGCATCCGTATACGCAAGGCTTGCTCAATTCGGTGCCGCGTCTCGATTTGATTGCGGAAGAACTACAGCCGATTGAAGGCACGCCACCCGACTTGTTTGCGCCACCAAAAGGGTGTGCATTTACAGCAAGATGTCCGTTTGCAATGGAAGTTTGTGAACACGTACATCCGGACACAACGATAAAATCAGCGACACATCGCGTTGACTGCTGGTTGCAGGACGAACGTGCACAAGCATTTTTGGCAGCAGCTCAAAAATAGGATGAACGCACCTAGGTGCATAATCATAAAGCATGAAAACAATTCCGAGGGGGAAAACACACATGAAGAAATGGCTCTTGTTATTATTGACAGCCGTATTCGCACTTGTACTAACAGCATGTACTGCGAATAATGACGCAGGCGAAAAGCCAGCAGACAAAGACGGAGACGACAAAGAAACAGAAACAGCTGAAGAAAAAGTGCTTTACTTGAACAACGGCAGCGAGCCTACATCATTCGATCCATCGGTTGGCTTTGATGCTGTTTCTTGGAATGCATTGAACAACTTGATGGAAGGGTTGACTCGTTTAGGAGAAGACCATCAGCCAGTAGAAGCAACGGCTGAAAAGATTGATGTATCTGAAGATGGTTTGACATACACATTCCACATTCGTGAAGATGCAAAATGGTCGAACGGAGACGCAGTAACAGCGAATGACTTCGTTTACGGCTGGACACGCATGTTAGATCCAAACACAGCTTCACCAGCAGCATTCCTTGGATACTTCATCGAAGGTGCAGAAGCATTCAACACAGGTGAAGGTAAGATTGAAGATGTAGCAATGAAAGCAGTAGATGAAAAAACATTCGAAGTAAAATTGACTGCACCAACAGATGCATTCTTGAATATCATTACTAACCCAAGCTTTTTCCCAATCAATGAAAAAGTAGCAACAGAAAACGCAGAGTGGTTCACTGAAGCTGAATCCTTCGTAGGAAACGGACCATTCCAATTAACAACGTGGGAACATGATGCGAAAATGGTATTTGAGAAAAACCCAGAGTATTGGGATGCTGACACTGTGAAGCTTGATAAAGTCGAGTGGGCAATGGTCAACGACACGAATACGGAGTACCAAATGTACCAAGCAAATGAACTTGACGTATCTGACGTTCCTTCTGAATTGGCTGCAGAATTGATGGACAGCGAAGAAGTGTCAATTCAAGACCAAGCAGGTACTTATTTCTACCGTTTCAATACGACAATGGAGCCTTTCACGAACGAAAAAATTCGTAAAGCTTTCGCAACAGCAGTTAACCAACAAGAGATAGTTGAATTCGTAACGAAAAACGGTGAAAAACCAGCACATGGTTTCGTTTCATACGGCTTCCAAGGTCCGGACGGTAAAGAATTCCGTGACACAGTAGGCAATTTAGTTGAATTCAACGCTGAAGAAGCGAAGAAATTGTTAGAAGAAGGTATGAAAGAAGAAGGCTACGACACATTGCCGACTGTAACTTTAACGTACTCAACTTCAGATACACATCAAAACATAGCAGTTGCGTTGCAAGCGCAGTTTAAAGAAGCTTTAGGCGTGGATGTTGAATTAGCGAACGTTGAAGGAAGTGTATTTGCTTCTGAACAAAAAGAATTGAAATACCAATTGTCACGTTCTTCTTTCTTACATGACTATGCAGATCCAGTGAACGCGATTGAAAGCTTTATCACAGGTTCTTCAATGAACCGTACGGGCTGGTCAAATGCAGAATTCGATAAGTTGATTGCTGATGCTAAAGCAGAAACTGATGCAGCAGCTCGCTGGCAGTTATTGATGGATGCAGAGAAAATATTAATGGCTGAAATGCCGATTTTCCCAATCCACTTCTATAACCAAGTGGCATTGCAAAAACCAAACGTTTCAGGAATCGTTCGTCACCCAGTGGGTTACTTAGACCTTAAATGGGTAGACAAAACGAATGAATAAATAATAGAAGTTGCGGCGTCTGAATATGGCGCCGCACCCTTCTGTTTTCAAAAGAAGTTATACTAAAGAAAATAACTTTTTTTGAAAATAGAAGAGAGGAGCAACACACGCATGCGCATACGACCATTACGATTACAAAAAGGGGATACGATTGGCATTATTGCCCCGTCAAGTCCTCCCAACTTAGAAAGCTTGCAACGCTCGCTCGCATTTTTGGAACAACTGGGATTGAACGTCAAAATGGGCAAACACGTTGAAAACGTCCACGGCTATTTGGCAGGTACAGATGATGAACGTCTGGAAGATCTACAAGCAATGCTTGCTGATCCACACATTAAAGGCATCATTTGCGCAGGAGGTGGGTACGGGGCAGGCCGTTACGCTGACCGTATCGACTTTCAGTTAATGGCGGAACAACCGAAAATTTTATGGGGCTATAGCGACATCACATTCCTTCATACAACAATCGGACAATTCGCGAATGTGGTAACTTTCCATGGACCAATGTTGGCATCCGATGTAGGAAAAGATACATTCCAGGATTTATCCGCACGTATGTTCAATCAATTATTCGAACCAATTGAACTGCATTATACAGAAGCTATTTCTCCGTTAACTACATTGAGTGGCGGGAATGCACAAGGGGAATTAGTCGGCGGGAATCTCTCATTACTAGTGAGTGCACTAGGCTCTAAATATGAAATCGATACACGTGGGAAGTTACTGTTGCTTGAAGATGTAGATGAAGAACCTTATAAAGTAGACAGCATGTTAAATCAATTACGTCTAGCTGGGAAACTTCAAGATGTAGCTGGTATCGTAGTTGGTGATTTTGCTCGAGCAGAGCCGAAAAAACGCAAAACGACTTTAACACTCGGCGAAGTACTGGAACATTACCTAGGCGACTTAGGAAAACCAGTCGTTTCTGGATTTAAAATCGGACATTGCGAGCCGCATTTTGCTGTGCCACTAGGAGTGGAAGCGAAATTGGATGGCGATGCCAAAACATTGACGATTTTACCTGGCGTTAAGTAAAACGGGAGGGGAAACGACCATGATTCTACATTCAATTGAAACCTTTTCGGTTGCGGTACCGCTCACAAAACCTTTTAAAACTGCACTTCGTACCGTGACGATTGCAGACTCCATTTTTGTAAAAATAACAACAGAAGATGGATATATTGGGTGGGGGGAGGCCCCACCTACCCATGTTATTACGGGTGATTCCCTAGGGAGTATTCAGTTTGCGATTGATCATGTAATGGGTCCACAACTGATTGGGCTGGATTTACATCATTCGGAGCGGGTATTCCAAAAACTGCATCGTTCCATGGTAGGAAATTCAAGTGCAAAAGCCGCCATTGATATGGCGATTCATGACTTGCTTGGGCAACTTGCAGGTCTCCCGCTAGTAACATTATTGGGCGGTTATCGCGATACACTGGAAACCGATTTCACTGTCAGTGTTAATGATGCGGAAGAAATGGCTGAAGACGCAGCTCGTTATGTGAAAAGCGGATTTAATGTGCTGAAGATAAAAGTAGGCATCGATGATATCGCGAAAGACGTGGAACGCATTCAAGCCATTCGTGAAAAAATCGGCTATGAAACGAAACTTAGACTGGACGCCAACCAAGGCTGGGAAGCGAAAGAAGCGGTTCGTGCGATTGGGCAGATGGAAGATGCCGGACTTGAAATCGAATTGATTGAACAGCCCGTGAAAGCGCATGATATCGAAGGTTTACAGCATGTAACCTTGCACACACATACACCGATAATGGCGGATGAAAGTATTTTCACACCAAAAGACGCATTACGCGTTCTGCAACTCCGTGCGGCGGACTTAATCAACATCAAACTGATGAAAGCTGGCGGCATTTATCAAGCGTTAAAAATTAATGCCTTGGCTGAAAGTTATGGTGTTGAATGTATGACAGGTAGCATGATTGAGACGAAACTGGGCATAACGGCGGCCGCAAATTTTGCTGCAAGTCAGCCGAATGTGACCCGCTTTGATCTTGATGCGCCGTTAATGCTAGCAGAAGATATCGTTGAAGGCGGCATCGTATACGACGGCAGACATATTCGATTTACACGCAAGCCAGGGCTCGGGTTACATACAGATTTAATGAATAAACGATTTCATCGTAAAGGGTAAGGGGGAATTTCATATGTTATTTCAATCATCTACTACTTGGGTTTGTTCAGTCGCTGTTGCGACAGTATGGACTTCGCCTGAGTCTGCAAGAGAACAGGATGCCCCTGGACTTGAAAACCCAGTCCGTTTTACAAAGTGGCTGGAGGCTATGAAGTATGAGGATTTGCTTGATTTGTGTGATGGCAATCGTGTCCAAACACAAATCCTTTACGGGGAACATGTATTGATTGAGGAAATCGTTGGTGACTGGGCGAAAGTCATCTGTACATGGCAACCTTCCAAAAAGGATAGCCGTGGTTATCCGGGATGGATACCGGTTGCTCAATTAAAAGAAATGGAACGCATCTCAGACTTTGGGTTTGCCAAAGTGACAGTGCCGAAAGCGCAGCTTTGGACAAAAGATTTAAAGCCTTTACTGGTAGTACCATTTAATACGATTCTTCCAGTTATCGATAATAATGAACAATTCACTTTAGTTTCAACACCACATGGTGAAGCGCTACTATCGAGCGAAGAAATAGAGCATGGGCCAGGAATTGAAGCTTTCATTGAACGCTCAGGGGACGACATCGTATCGAGTGCTATGCGATTTTTGGAACTTCCGTACTTCTGGGGCGGGATGTCTTCTTATGGCTATGACTGTTCAGGGTTTAGTTACAATATGTTAAAGGCGCATGGTTATTTCATCCCTCGGGATGCCGACGATCAAGCAAAAAGTGGTGAAGAAGTAGAGATAGCCGACATGAGTCGGTGGGAAATTGGTGATTTATTGTTCTTTGCAAACGTTGGTTCTAGCAATGTTCGACACGTCGGCATTTATATAAGCAACGGCCAAATGATTCATTCACCATCCACAGGACAACACATTGAAGTAATCGAACTTGAGGGAACGAAATTTGTAAAAGAATTGTGCGCGGTAAGACGCTACGCAAGAGCTGAGGGGGAAGCGTCATGACCGGTCAAGTATTGCTTGAAGTAAAAGATCTAAAACGCCATTTTGATCTAGGTAAAAACCAAACATTGAAAGCCGTGGACGGCATCAGTTTTGACATTTACCAAGGAGAAACATTCGGACTCGTTGGGGAATCAGGTTGTGGTAAATCAACAGCGGGACGAACGATTATGGGGTTATATAATCGAACGGAAGGCGAAGTAACGTACGCTGGGAAAAATGTGCATACGATGGGCGAAAACGACCGTTATGCATTTTTACGCAATATGCAAATGATTTTCCAAGATCCATATGCTTCACTTAATCCACGTTCAACGGTATTTGAAATTATCGCTGAACCGATGGAAGTTCACGGGTTACATAAGAAAAAAGAAGATATGCAACGCCGGGTTTATCAGTTATTGGAGGATGTTGGTCTCAATCGTGACCATGCCAACCGGTATCCGCATGAATTCTCTGGCGGTCAACGTCAACGTATCGGAATTGCACGTGCCTTGGCACTTGACCCTGACTTCATCATTGCGGATGAACCCATTTCGGCGCTGGATGTATCTGTTCAAGCTTCAGTGGTGAAGCTACTGCAGAAATTGCAGAGCGAAAAAGGCTTAACTTATTTATTTATTGCGCATGACCTTTCAATGGTTAAATACATTTCAGACCGTATCGGCGTGATGTATTTAGGACATATGGTGGAATTGACGACCAGTGACCAACTGTATGCAAACCCACTTCATCCGTACACGCAAGCATTATTGTCCGCTATTCCGATTCCTGACCCGGACATCGAAGAATCGCGCGAACGCATTTTACTCGAAGGAGAATTACCGAGTCCGATCAATCCACCTTCAGGATGTGTGTTCAGAACGCGTTGTCCGATGGCGATGGAGGTTTGTGCAAACGTCAAACCTGCATGGCAGGAACAGGAACCAGGTCATTTTGTGGCGTGTCACTTGTACGAGTAACAACAATTGTAAACCGTGAAACTTTTCAATCACTATATCGTTTTGTATGATGAATCTATTCAGCAACGAAGGGAAGATCATCATGACAAATTCAGTACCAATGAGCCAGTCGAGAACAATCCAAACACATCTCGTCTTACCGCCGGACACGAATCACCATGACACAATTTTCGGGGGTAGAGTTTTATCCTATATTGATGAAATCGGTGCAATAACGGCGATGAAACATTGCAATATGCCGGTTGTCACCGCATCAATCGATTCAGTGGATTTTCTATCTTCCGCAAGGGTTGGAGATGTGCTGGAGATGGAAGCCATCGTGAGCTCGACAGGCCGCACTTCGATGGAAGTGTATGTACGTGTGCAATCGAAGAACTTATTGACTGGAGAAACGAAGTTAACAACGGAGTCTTTCCTAACATTTGTAGCAGTTGAAGATGGAAAACCTATGCCGGTTCCTGGTATACGACCTGAAACAGAGAGCGAACAACGCCTCTTTGACTCAGGACCTGCAAGAAGAGAACACCGGAAACAAAGAATTCAAATGAAATTATAGAAAGAAAGCGGTGGCTTACAGGCTGCCGCTTTTTTATGGTCAGTACTGGTCGTGATGATATTTAGAAATAAAAATGCTCTATCCTACTTATTTGGTGGTCTATAAATAGTTCATTACATAAGGTAACTAACGCTTTAAATATGAAATGAGATTGCTAGTCCACTACAATTAAAAACTACGGAGGGATAATGATGGATATTAAAATAGATGATTTAAAGGGCTCAGAAATTACTAAATTGATAAATGAGCATCTTCATAGTATGACAATGCATTCACCGCCAGAAAGTATACATGCTCTCAATCATGAGCAGTTGCAACAACAAGATATTACATTTTGGAGTGCATGGGAAGGGAAAGAATTAGTTGGATGTGGGGCACTTAAAGAACTTGATAGTCAGCATGGAGAGATCAAATCAATGCGAACTTCTTCATCCCATCTTCGCAAAGGAGCTGCAAAACGACTACTTCAACACATAATTGAAGAAGCCAAACGACGTGGTTATCAAAAGTTAAGTTTGGAAACGGGATCAATGGATTCTTTCGATCCAGCAAGAAGACTTTATTCAAGTTTCGGGTTCAATTATTGTAACCCGTTTTCTGATTACAAGGAGGACCCCAATAGCGTATTTATGGAAAAGAAATTATAAATTCTAATTGCGGTTTCAAAAAGAAGGGTTATTTTATTTATCATTGGCCAGTATGGACAGAGTCATGGTAAGCAAGTGTTAACAACGTATCTAATGAGATGCAAAAATTTTAAGTACAACACAAAAAGACTATCTTCATGGGTGAATTTGTACTGATCCCATTTTCTTAAATTCTTTTTACTTGGAACTCCAAATCTAGTAGCCAGGGCATAATATCCACCTTCACCAGCTAAATAAGTGTGAACAACTTTTGCTTGAATCCATCATATTTGACCAAAAAAACACCTCAAAAGTTAGATTTTGTGGTCTAACTTTCGGGGTGCAGTACAATTGATCGTCCTTTATTTGTGGATATATCTCTATTTTTATCGCAATAATTGACAACCTCAATGGTCGTACTTAGATCATTAATCGATCAATTGGAATTGAACTTTCGTTATGATGGACGATAGGTTGGAGATTATGAACCACATAACTGGGTTGCGACATAGAAATTTTTGCTAAATGTTTAAAAGAAGGTCTTCCAATTACATTTGTTAGATAGGCAGATTGAGTTGACTCTGGCTTCCTCCTAAGATTCAGTTCATCTATGATTTTTTCGGAGGTCATTATTCCTAACCCATGACCAAAATACGTACTATCTTCTAAAGCAACGGCATTTTCCCCTCTCCACTGAGGGGTTTGCGGGTCGAACTCTGGATTTTTAAAATATATGACATCTCCAGGCAAAGATTGGAACGAATAATACGGTCTAATTTGAAGTTCGGAATCATATTGCCAGCTGTATAAATAAATGTTGTTTTGAAATAATTGATTAAATAACGATTCGCCTATAGATTTTAAGACCGCATCGTAAAAGATTATGACCATTGCCGTAGCACATTCAAAAGCATATTGTTCACTGTTCAAGTAGATATCTTGAATGGCTTCAGATGGCTTTACACCATTCTTCAATAGGAATCCGCCGCTACTCGTCAACTGCCAGTATTGAGGATTACTACGGGCATTTGCAAATGTTTCAAACCGCGGATTGCTTTGATGCATGGCTCTTGCGCTTGCTATGATATTTTTTCGTAATATAAGCTCGAACGATAATTCAGCTATAGATTCATATGAGTAAACGACGGTTTGTTCCATCATCTTCTCTACAATCAATCTTTCAATACTCCCAGCTGTCCACAAGTCACTTTGCTGAAAAGGCACCCCCGATATTTGAATCATAATATTCCTCTTTCCAAGTTCGATTAATAATTGACATTATTCTTAGCATATTCAGGAATCATTTTTATGTGTGGCTATCATAACGGATATCCATATTGACATTCGCACTTCTCACTTTCCTCATTGGTGCTTTGAAAAACCAGCTCCACTATCCGCGGGCTCGCGACGAGTAACCGCAGGAGGATAGAAAAGGCTACGAAGCAAAGCAATCAGCACCCAAAATCTATTGTTTTATCGGGTGAGCGGACGCTCAGTCTGACTTTTAACGATTCACGTCTGAAAATATGGAGACGACGTCTGAAAAAAGAGGCATCACGTCTGAAAAAATGCCATTGAAGTCTGAAAACACCAATGCGCAAGTCGCGTTAAAGTTTTCGCACCAAACACTTTTCTTGATTCCATGAACAAGCAGTACAACATTTCTACTTTCGTCTAGACTCTAATTAAAAATGTCATTTTCAGGCTGAGAAAGTTACTCAATAACAAATTGTTTGTTTTGTTCGAAATTAACGATATCAAAGCACTGCTAAATGAGGCTTAAATGTAAGTGTTGATTGTCGCAGGAGAAGGAATTTCCTGTATTTGTATAGAATTTACAAATGACAGTTATTATTGGAGGCCAATGATGAAGAATCGAATAAAAGCTACACCAAAATTTCTACTGATTATGTGCATAGTCTATGGCTTATTTGTCATTGGCCAAAGTATTCAAGTCATCTACACGCCTAGTACTCTAGTAAAAGTAGTCAACTTGATTGCCATCGTCTTCCTATCTGGCGTGATTGGGGCGTTTATACGAGAAATCTTCATTTTAAAAAAAGAAGTGGTTACTAACTGAGTTGGAGAACCATGCAAGTGGCGCGGACCTTAAATAAGAAAAAATGACTATAAAATAACAAACTTTATTATGGCAAAATCAATTAATTTAAAAGGGAGTTTGAAATTGACCAAACATGCGCTAGATATTTTTGAAAATAACATGGAAAAATACAATGACCCGGAATATTACGACCTACAGTATCAAAATTACTTAAAGGATTTTCCTTTGATTTTAGAATGGGCAGAGAAAATAAATGGGGAGATAATTGATCTTGCTTGTGGGACGGGGCGTTTGACAATCCCCTTGGCACAAAAGGGATTCAAGTTAACGGGTGTAGACATTAATGAAGGAATGTTAGATCGAGCGAGAAAGAAAACCAGAAATACAAATTTGCCTATTCAATGGGAGTTACAGGATTGTACAAAGTTAAAGTTAAATAAATCTGGCTCATTAATCTATATGACTGGAAACTCATTTCAACACTTCTTAACGAATGAGGCCCAGAATAACTTATTCCAGTCCGTGCATGCACACTTAATTGAGGAAGGTATCTTCATTTTTAATACAAGGTTTCCTATTTTAAGTGAGCTGGCAATCATAGATGAATCAAAACGAACGTATGTCGATAAACGTATGCGAAAAGTCACTGAATATGAGGTGGACTCATATGATCCTTTAACCCAAATACTTACCAGTACTTCCACAAGGGAAATTTTGAATGATCAAAATCAAGTTGTTTCAACTGAAAAAGATCGCATCTTGTTGCGTTACGTTTTTCCAATGGAAATGGAAAGATTGATTGAACAAAATGGATTCAGCATTCTCTATACATATGATTCGTGGAACAAATCACCAATTCAAAAAGGCAGTACCGAATTGATTTATGTATGCCAAAAAAGCAGTTCGCTTTAGATGTGTGCAATTTAACTATTTTGTTCGGATAGTACAAGTAAAGGTGGTTTTAAGAATGGGCTTATTTTTTGAAAAGAGAACAAGAAAACGTTCAAAGCCATTAGAAATAGTAAATATCTTGTTGATAATTGCTTTTGCTGGTGTCCTTTATTACGGGTTCACCACTAATTTTGGAGAACTATTTTTCCGATTAGTAGTTAGTTGCGTGGCTCTTTTTGCGTTTTTGGAAGCAGCAGCTAGTATTTTTAATAAAGAAGATAAATGGGTCTATTTGCCATCAGCGGGATTGGGAGTTGTTTGCATTATTTTGGCGTTTCAATAATAGTTAATTGTTATTTTTCTTGCACAATCCTATATCTTTGGGGGTCTGTAAGTAATGGAGGCGTTTTTACATGGAACACATTGAAATTAGAAGGCCGAAATATGAAGACATTCAAGAATTGCATCATTTTTTCGAAATCGTGATTACGGATACATTTAACAAAGAAGGCATTGGGGACTTGGTAAATGAGATGAAAGAAGAAATAGAATCCAAGAAACAATTCCTTGCAGCTGATTTGGATAGTTGCGGAGAAAACAGATATTTCTTGATTGCTTTGGATGGCAATCAAATTGTTGGTTCAATTGCTTACGGTCCGGCAAATGAACTTATTTGCAAGTGCACTGATAATGCTTATGAAGAGTTAATTGAGATTGGTACAGTCTTTGTCCACCCTCAGTACCAAAACAATGGGATAGGGAACTTACTTTTAAATGCCATGTATCGTGCATTGCAAAATAAGGGAACAGAAGAGTTTTGTTTGGACAGTGGCTATAAAACGGCACAAAAGATTTGGCAAAAGAAATATGGATCTCCGTCTTATTTGCTGAATAATTTTTGGGGAGAGGGATCAGATCATATGATTTGGAAAGTAAAACTCTCGAAAGTAGCATGTAACGTAAAAGATTTTTCCTTGAAGGGATAAAACATGCAGACATAATCATTTGAAGCTCTAATCAAAGATCTGATTCAACTCCTAGAAAGCATTACAACAGTCTTGAATAAAAAGTAAGCATTTTTAATTAACGATTAAAGATGAGCATAATATAGTCAAGAACTGTGATTTTAAGGGGAGTGGCACATGGAGACAAATGAAAAGTATGCAAGGGCTAAGAAAAGGGTCGAGAATCTAAAAGCATTCTACATTCATTTAATGGTTTACGTTTTAGTAAACATCATGTTATTTGCTATTAACATGATTTCGGATCCAAGTGATTTATGGTTCTTTTATCCACTATGTGGCTGGGGAATTGGTGTAACTGTACATGGTATTTCCACTCTCGCTTATGGCAAATTCGGCGCGGATTGGGAAGAACGAAAAATTAAGGAATACATGGAAAAGTAAATATGTAAGAAGGCATTGCTGGTACTCCGGTAATGCTTTTTCTTTTGGTGAGTATTTTGATTAACAAAAAAAGGCTGCATCTGCAGCCTTCAAATTCTCTTTTATTGTACTTTAACAGGACCTTTCGCTTCTTCCGCATGCGACATATCGCCGATCATGGTCAATTCGCGTCGATCTGTATCAATCTCCAACATAGTCAAACTTGTACCGTGAATAAAAGGGGGATCCCACAATATATCCAAATCAGCCCCACTGAAGTGATTGATAAGGCACTTCTTAACGACACCGTGCGTGACAATCAAGACGTGACCGTCAGGATGTGCGATGGCAATTTCTTCTACTGCACGCAGCACACGTTCTTTCAACATATGAAAACTTTCACCAGAAGTAGACTCGTATTGACTCGGGCGTTCATAATAGGTTTTGACTTGCTCCGCATAATCCCGTTCAATATCAGAAGAAAGCAGCCCTTGCCATTCACCAACATTGATTTCGCGTAAATCTTCTTTTTGAATGAGAGGAATATCACGTTCCCCGATAATGAGTTGTGCGGTATGGATGGTACGGCCACTAGTACTGCTGTAAACAGCATCGAGTGGAACATCTTTAAGTCGCTTGCCTAACTGAGAAGCGGCAGAAATCCCGGTAGCAGTTAACGGAGAGTCTGCCCATCCTTGCATGCGGGATTGAACGTTCCATTCTGTTTGACCATGTCGTGTAATATATAGAGTCAGCATAATATTCCTCATTTCTCTTATTTCATCTAAGTTGAAACTTTTCGTCAGGTTTTGCGTAGTACTAATAAAGGAGCGATACAAACATGCTAGCAATTATCGATAAATACCAAAGCATCATTATCAGCATTATCTTAGCTTTCTACATTGTCAATTCCATCTACATAGGGTCTGCGGAACTATCCTCTATATTGTTCATCCTGGTAATCCTCTTGCAAATCGTGCGTTTGCGAAAACATATAAAGCGATTATCTTTTGTTCAATTACTTGCGCTTTTTGGCATATTGGCCGCTTCACTCGTAGCGCTAGTTCTGATTTTCATGAGTTTAAATCATTTGATCGGAGCGGGTATCCTGTCATTTCCTGATTGGATGATCGTGATCATTCAAATTACTTTAATCATTTTATTTATCCTAAGTGTGAGTGGCATCATTCGTAACTTATATCAACGTTTTACTAAGTCAAAAGTACAATAAAAGAGGCTGTCCCAAAAGTCATTGTAAAATGATTTTTGGGGACGAGCGTCTTTTTTTTTAACCTTATTCCACTTCAGAAACGAGCAGTCCATATAAGTGCATGTCTTGACGCTTACCGTCACGTTGCAAAAACTCACGGAATGTTCCTTCGTGCTTGAAACCGAGGGATTCGTAAAGTTTGATGGCACCTTCGTTGTAGCCAAACACCGTCAGTTGTAAACGATGAAGATTCAGTTCATTGAAACCATAAATCGTCAACAATTGCATGGCTTCTGTGCCAAAGCCTTTGCCGTGAAATTCCGGTCCAAGAGCTATGGACAGCCAGCCTACACGATGTGGCCATAAAATATCTTCGATGGCACAAACACCTAAAAATTGCTCCGAATCAATCGGTCGGACGGCAAAACGAAAACTACGGTCAGAATGCTCCAATAACTGTTCAGCATTTTTTTCTGATTCCTCACGCATAGGAGAAGCGTTATAATAACGTCCAAATGATTCCAAGCTGTTCCATTGGCGATATGTTGGTAAATCTTCTTTTCTCATGGCAGTTAAACGAATTTTAGTACCATTAAACATTCGAATATTCCCCTTGTCATAAGTTTTTCTTATTGTACTCTATTATATCATCGTCATTTTCTTATTTCGAGACGCGAAGTACAATAAAGTTAATAAGAAAGACAGGTGATTAGGTTGGATTATTTTCTACTGTATTTTATAGGAGTTACAGCTACAACGATCGGTACACTGGCAGGGGGAGGTGGGCTCATCAGTTTGCCTACCATGTTACTGCTTGGAATGCCGATTCATTCAGCCATTGGGGCAAATAAAGTATCCAACACAGTGAGTTCATTCTCCAGTTTCTTTACATTGTATAAACGCAAACAAATTTCGTTGAAGGACTCACTTTGGCTGATTCCAATCAGTTTGGGTGGCGGAGTGACCGGAGGATTTATTGCTTCCCAGCTCTCAGCGAGCAATTTGTATGTACTGGCGATTTTTCTCCTCGCTTTTGCATTTGTCACATCCTTTATTGGCAAAGGCAATTTCACAGGAGAAGAACCATTGAAACTGAGTAAGGTGAGTGGACCGGGTTTATTTGGGATTGGAATTTATGATGGGCTCTTTGGTCCAGGACAAGGCACGCTGATGCTTTATTTGTTCAGCTACTTAAACATTGCGTATGTGAAATCTGTAGGGTTAGTTAGGCTGGCTACTTTTTCAAGTTGTTTCGGTGCAGCAATCAGCTATATTTCATCGGGTGCCATCATTTGGCCATTGACCCTTGCTTTGATGGCGGGTTCCATTACGGGTGCTCAACTGGGAGTCCGTATTGCGGAAAAATTAAAACCGCAATACGTCAAACCCATATTACGTGTCGTAACCGCTTTACTCATTTTGCAATTGGTCGTGGAAAACATCCTATAGTATCATTGAAAACTGTCATTCAAACCGACATACTAATAGAAAGGAGTGATGAAATGAACAAGCAAGATATTCAAGAGAATTTGCTGAAAAACGTGGATCCACAGGAGCAAATCGAGAGTTCGCATGAGCATTACGATGACGAAAAATTTTGGAATAAAATTGTGAAGTATGGTAAAAAAGCAGGAGAAAAAACAGTATACACAAGCTTGTTGCTTTATTTCACTGCTCAAAATCCAGCAGTACCGACTTCTGCAAAACTCACGATTGCAGGAGCACTTGGCTACCTGATTTTCCCGGCAGACATACTTCCGGATTTCATTCCAGTGGTCGGTTTGGCAGATGACGCAAGTGTAATTGCGTATGCTTTGTATCAAGTGATTTCTCATATCGATGAACCAACGAAAAAACAAGCGTATGAGAAAATGAAATCCTGGTTTGGACCAACTGACAATAATATAGATGATCTTATGCTACCGAAAAAATAAAAGAGCGGGCGGTATTGAATCGTCTATCCGTATTCAAAATAAAGAGGTATCCAATTAGCTATACAATTGAATACCTCTTTTTATTTTTGTTTGGCTTTGTTAAAGTTAATGGTTGATATTGTATAGATAAATGATTCTGGAAAAGCATTTCAAAGCTCATTTTTTTATCTTTTTCACTAAAGCACCTGTTAGTTATACATAAAGACTTACACAATAATTGCATGTTATATAAATGATGTGACAATAAGTAATTATTTCTTACCTTTTAGTTCTAAAAGTATAGGTGCTATATTTAGTAAGATAGAAACAATTGTCAAAAACCATAATGCCCTTTCCATACCGGGTACTACATCTAATAAAGCTGACCAATCTTCTGCTTTTACCCACCCAGATACAAGACTGTATTCTGAACAAAGTGTTAAGGCTGTAAATGATAATCCTAGCGCCATAGCAAGCTTATAATCCTTTCCTGCTATATACATATAAAGATTTATAAAAGTTGCTACTATTGCAATAACCCCAAATATGATCCACATAACTACACCTCCATTCATCACTTAAACCAACCGTTTACTGTTTCCTTCCAATGGGAAATACCAATGGACTCCCAATTTCCCTAACAATCATAAATATGTATGCCCGATGCGTAAGTAGACAAAAATCTCTCAACATCTTTCTCGAAAATTGCAGATTTGTAATTTTCCAGAACATCTTGAACGTTATTAAAACAAGCACTCATGAATACATCGCCTCTATTATTAAATGTGGTAATTTTTGTATTCTGTGTCCCATAACGATTATCCTTCTTTATCTCCGTAAGTAGGACTCCACTTTTACATTACAAGTCTTCCAACATATGTCCGAATTCGTGCAGCAAATCTCTCCCCGAAGAATTACTCCCCTCAGTCAGACCGACAAATAATCCGACTTGGCCTTTATACATAAATAACCCGACATCATGATCCACATCATCTAGTTCGCCTGTTTTATTGAAGAAGACAAACTGGTCACTGTTGACTCCAGCAGGAACTTTATTTTGAAACTGCTGTTTCTCCAGGATTTGCAACAGATCATAAAAAACCGGTGAACTAACCATATGTCTTAAGCAAGCGACCATATCTCGTCCACAAGTGAAATTGTCCCGACCTTCTGAGATGGCAACAAGGTCCCGCATTTCGCGACCTAATACCGTTTTCGTCATGCCAAGATGTTGAATATAGGAGTTCAATCGATTCATCCCGTAACGTCTAATCAAAAGGTTGGTTGCCGTATTATCTGAAACGACCATCATGAGCGCAAGCAAATCTCGAACTGAAAAAGTTCTTGGTTGTGTAACAAGTGTTTGCAGTACGCCTGATCCATCCACGACGTCTTCAGTGGAGACTTCTAACTCTTCATGTATATCCTTTGCATGGTGCATGCCATAGAGAAAAATAGGGAGCTTGATGACACTGGCAGACTTAAATAATTCATCTATATTTTTCGAATAACGAATGACTCCAATTGGATACTCCAAATGTAAACAATATTTCCCGGGAAATAATTCCAACCTCATCTGAACCCACTCCTTTTCCTTAGTTTAGTTCAAAAGCTTTTCCAAATAAATCCTTGTGGTGAAAAAAATGAAACTTAGGCGAGCGTATTTCGTATTAGTTAATATGAACTTTTATCTGGTTACTTCGTCTTAGTAAGTAGATGAATAAAGTCTCGTTTAAGGAAGGTGAAAAGAGTGGAACAACAACCGATTGTTGAATTAAAGAACTTGTCAAAAGCCATAGGCAAAAAGAAGATTATTGATAACTTGAATCTGCAATTATTCCCCGGACAAATTACCGGATTTCTAGGACCCAATGGTGCTGGTAAAACAACGACAATTCGTATGATGGCAGGATTGATGAAGCCGACAAGTGGAGAAGTAGTGGTGGAAGGTCAGTCATTGAGTGACCACTTTGAAGAAACGATGAGCAAGGTCGGGGTCATCGTCGAAAACCCTGAAATGTACAAATACATGTCGGGGTGGAAAAACTTAGTTCATTTTGCGCGTATGAACAAAAGCATCTCGAAAGAACGCATCACGGAAGTCGTCGAACAAGTGGGCATGCAAAATCGTATTCATGAAAGAGTTTCTACTTATTCACTAGGTATGCGTCAGCGTCTTGGCCTTGCGCAAGCATTGTTACATCGTCCAAAATTTTTAATTTTGGATGAACCAACGAATGGTTTGGATCCTGCCGGTATCCGTGAATTCCGAACATACTTGCGTAAAATCGCCGTTGAAGATGGTGTGTCTGTATTCGTTTCGAGTCACTTGCTCTCCGAAATCGAGTTGATGTGTGACAGGATTGCCATCATTCAAAACGGACAACTCATTAATATACGTGAAATGAACCAAGTGGAGGAAGCACATTATTATATTGAGGCACAACCCGCTGAGTTGACTAGTAAGCTATTGATCGCGCAAGGTTTATTCATTGAAGCGAGTGGTGCAGGGTTCATTGCTAAAGTGGAGCAGAGTCAAATTCCAGCAATCATTGAGGCGATGGTAACGGCAAATCTTCAAGTATTCGCAGTGCAACCGTTCCGTAAAACATTGGAAGATCAATTCCTCGAAATGACTGGAGGTGGCCAAATTGCTGAATCTCATAAGAAATGAATGGATGAAATTGTGGCATAAAAAAGCCACATGGATTATGGCGGGGTTATTAGTCGTCATTTTAATTGGAATTACAGGCATTTCAAAGTGGGCAGATAATAATACAGTTCAACCGACAGACCAACCAACTTGGAAAGAAAACGCAGCTGAAAGGAAAGCGTATTTAACTGCTGAACTCGCAAACCCAAAGATTAGTGAGGGTACCAAAAAACAATTTGAAGAGGAACTAGCGATTACAGAATACCGGTTAACTGAAAACGTAGCTCCTTTTGAATTTAGTGATCGAGAACAAAATTTGATGGACTCCTATCAGTTGCTGGCCTTGGTGCTCATGTTTGCAGTCATTGCAGCAGCGAGTATCGTGGCATCCGAATTTTCTCAAGGAACGATTAAAATGTTGTTGAGCAGACCTGTGAAACGGTGGAAAATTTTGACGTCAAAATACGTTACATCATTGCTCTATGCATTAGCGTTAACGATTATTGCACTTATTGCGAACGTGATTGCCGGATACATATTCTTTGACGCTGCAGGAACTGGTGCATTGCTAGAAGTTCGCGGCGGGGAAGTAGTGGAAGTATCTTATTGGAGTCGAGTTTTAGCTTTATATGGTTTGCAATTTATCGGAATCATGGTATTCACGACCTTTGCGTTTATGATCGGAAGTGTTTTCCGTACAAGTTCACTTGCCATCGGATTATCGATTTTCCTTATGTTTATGGGTCCGAATATTGTCTATTTCCTAAGAAATTACGAATTTACAAAGTACATCATGTTTACGCATACTGATTTAACTGGATACCTTACGGGCAATATGTTTATTCCAGGCATTACTTGGCCATTGTCTGCTGCCGTGTTGACTGTGTATGTTGTTTTATTCCTATTGATCAGCTATTGGTCGTTTACAAAACGAGACGTGACAGCTTAATTTTGAAAGAGTCGTTCCTTTTCGGAGGAGCGACTTTTTTATTCAATTGCCCATTGGTCAGTTTGATTCATTGAAAGCGCTGGAGAATTTACGTATGATGAAAAGCAGTGTGGGGAAAGGAGGAGTTCGTATGAAACGATTATGGACCGTATTGAATATTCTATTGTGGCTCGTCATCGGCGGACTCTTCTTTGTTTGGGTCCACAATGAACTTGAATTTAGAGAAGAACGACTAGAACGCCCATTACCGGAAGGTTTGCATCCGATCGTAGGAGAAAAGAGCAATCAATTAATCGAGGAAGCTGAGGAAATCGGTATTCCAATTTTAATTACTGATAGCTTCCGATCCGTTGAATCACAGGACGTTCTATACGAAAAAGGACGCACATACGATGGTGACATCGTTACGTACGCTCGTGGTGGTGAGAGCTACCACAACTACGGACTTGCCATCGATTTCGTCCTGCAAAACAGTGACGGAACGATCAGCTATGATTTACAGCGCGACTTGAATGGCAACGGGGAAGCGGACTGGTTTGAAGTGATACGCATCGGAAAGGATCTCGGATTTTTATCAGGAGCGGACTGGCCTGGTTTCAAGGACTACCCCCATTTAGAATATACTTTCGACTTATCGATCAGCGACTTGCAGAATGGCTGGCGACCAGAGGATAAGATGGAAAAGTAAAGTATCAACTATAGTAGCGAAGCGAAAAAAGAACCAATTTGCCCTCCTCGAAACTGCTCGAGGAGGTATTTTTGTGGGGAAAAAGCGGCTACCCCAAATAACTTGGAAGTTACCCCTATTAAACTATCCTTAACCCCAAATAAACCTAACGTTACCCCAGTTAAGATCCCAAGAAGCCCATTTATCTTTAAAGTTACCCCAAATAAAAATCTATTCTTATAACCCAGAGACGGTTTATGCAAAAATCATTATTTGCCCTCCTCGAAAATCTGCTCGAGGAGGTATTTTTGTGGAGAAAAAGCGGCTACCCCAAATAACTTGGAAGTTACCCCAATTAAACTATCGTAAACCCCAAATAAACCTAACGTTACCCCAGTTAACATCCCAAGAAGCCCATTTATCTTTAAAGTTACCCCAAATAAAAATCTATTCTATTATCTCAGAGACGCTTTATGGCAAAATTCAATTTTGCTCCACGGAATTAAGCTCAAAATTTAATTTTGTACACTCAAAAGTGCTCAAAATGGAAGTTTAGCTGAAAAGGAGGTCGAAAAGGTTGGACGAGTGTAATCTTACTAAAAGGGGGATTGTACCGTTGATTGTAAAAGAACGTTCATCTTCAATGAAATTGCGAGGAATAGAAGCAGCATTGCGAAGACTTCCTGAGACCCATCCGAGTTTTTCATATCTTCAATTGCAACAAAGGATTATTAAATCAGGCATGAACGGGGAGAACCACTTAGATTCTTTGTTAAATCGATTAAACTTTAAGTTTGATTATTTTATTTTCCATGATTTGCATTTGAAATCAACAGATTATTTTCAAATGGATAGTTTAATATTGACTCCCTATTATGCAATCATCTTAGAAATGAAAAATATTTCAGGCAATATCACCATTCGTAATAATCATCCACAATTAGAGAGAGTGCTTCCTTCTGGCCAAAGTGATTATTTTAAGAATCCGATTGGACAAGTTATTGAAATGACTGACTTGTTTAATGATTTTTTGGAGATGAGGAATATCCAACTTCCTATCTATTCTGCTGTAGTTTTCAAAGATGCTAATCGTTCTTTATCTTTCGAAGAAACTACTATTCCCATATTGGGACTTCAGGATTTACCCCATTTTATTCGAACCCGCCCGAGGATGAAAAGAGTATTAAATCCATTAAAAATTGTAAATCTTATTGAAACGTTGTTGGGAAATCATCAAGATTACAATCCATTTCCCTTAACAAAAAATTATTCGATCAATCCAGAAGACATTATTACGGGTGTGATTTGTAGTCAATGCCAGAATGTTAGAATGGAAAGAATTCTGAGAGGTTGGACATGCAGAATTTGTGGAATTCATTCTAAAACTGCTCACATAGGTGCATTAGCAGATTATTCGATGTTGATTAGTCATAAAATTAATAATAAGGAGTGTTGTCGATTTCTCCATACAGAGTGTAAAGTAGCCACTGAAATCTTGAGGAATTCGAAAATGAAAAAGAGTGGCTCAAAGAAAAGAATGGAATACTATTTTGATTACAAGAAAAACGGGAGTTAAAAGTATATTAGCGATTCTTCCATAGAAAAAAAGAACCAATTTGCCCTCCTCGAAACTGCTCGAGGAGGTATTTTTGTGCAAGAAACTCTCCAATCCCAAATAAATGAATTCCAATCCCAAATATCCTCATCACAACCCCATTTAAATGACACCAAACCCCATATAAACTTGAAGTTACCCCAATTAACGATGGTTATACCCCAATTAACCGCACCGCCTAAACGTTCATTAACATGTTCTCTTAGTTTTCTCAAACCACTTCAGTGCGTTCTGTTCCATTTCTTTCACGAACATATTTTTTGCTGCACTATATTCACGGCTGTTCTCATACTGTTTCGCCAGCTCCTCTTTAAAACGACTATATTTCGTAGCTTCCAATGGATGCGCACGCAAATAGTCGCGGAAAATTAGATGGCGTGCTATTTGTGGATTATCGTGTTGATAGATATGGATGTGATGCGTTCTGTTTTCTCCGCCTTTTCGGAAGAATCTTCTTCCTTCAATCCCGTACTCTCCAGCCACATCGTATCCGAGTGAATCCATTTTCTCATTGAATAAATCAATTTTATGGATGTCTTTTACGATTCCCATCATATCAATGACTGGTTTTGCTTTTAAACCATGAACAGATGTGCTGCCGAAATGTTCAAATCGAATGATTTCATCTCCAAAAAGTCCACTTAAAATATGAACCTCTTTTTGATACATAAGTGCCCATTCTTCACTGAAGCTAGTCAGCCGAACTTTCATTTGATTTCCCCCAGCCTAAAATATATCTAACGGTTACTCAAACACACTCAAATCCACTCGTCCATCACTTAAGAATTCAACGTCTTCTCCTTGTAGCAACATGCGCTGTAACTCTTTTGATTCTTCATCGGGCACGGCTATTTCCCCGCGTGCATTGACGACACGATGCCAAGGCAAGCCGTGTTTTTCACTCATCGTATGTAAAATTCGCACCACTTGTCTTGCTGCGCGGGGACTGCCCGCCATGCGTGCGACTTGTCCATAGGTAACGACGTAACCTTCAGGTATTTCCTTTAATATCCGAACGACTTCTGCTGTGAATGGTTGCATTTCTCGGTCACCCCTAACTACTTTCATTGTAATCAAACCTCGTTCATCATGTCGACTGAATATGGTATATTACGGGTATCTAAGTATTTAATGTAAAGGAGTGTCCCATATGTTTGATTGTCGTGAAGAAGTATTGGCGTTGACGAAACAGTTGGTTCGAATAGAAAGTATTGTGAATGAAGGCGGGGAGAAGGTTCTATCCCAAGCGTTACATACATTAATTTCGTCTTACCCCTATTTTCAGCAGCAAGTGGATCATGTCATCTACCAGCAGACGGAAAACGATGACCAGGAGCGCTACAATGTCATTGCCTTTGTGAAAGGGACAAAGAATCCTTCGAATAAAACTGTTCTGTTGATGGGCCATATCGATACAGTCGGCATTGATGATTTCAATTTAAAGGAACTCGCACTCGACCCAGATGCTTTGGCGGAAGCGCTGCATAAGGAAGACTTAACAGAAGAAGTACGAAGCCATCTCGAATCGGGAGAGTTTGAGTTTGGAAGAGGCATGCTGGACATGAAATCAGGCGTGGCAAGCCATCTTTATTTGTTGAAATATTATTCGGAACACCCTGAAGAACTTGAAGGGAATTTAATGGTGGTCTTTGAATGTGATGAGGAAGACGGTTCACATGGTATTATCTCTGCTTTAAGCGAATTGAAACGTCTACGTGAGGTACATGGATTTGATTATGTAGCAGCAATCAATGCGGACTTTGTATCACCGCGCTACAAAGGGGATCCGAATCGTTACATTTACAAAGGAACGGTCGGAAAGTTATTGCCATCGTTCTTCATTACAGGCTCGGAAACGCATGTAGGCTCTTGTTTTGAAGGAATTGATCCTAATTTCATCGCTGCGCATTTAACGAGACAAATCAGTTATAATCCAGCACTGTGCAATGAAGCTTTCGGGGAGATAACCGTACCTCCGGTTTCATTGAAACAGATGGATTTGAAGGCTACATACACGGTGCAAACAGCACTCTCTGCGTATGTGTACTTCAATTTCTTCATTCACTCGTGGTCGCCGAAAGAAGTGCTCGATCGCTTGAAAGTAGAAGCGGAAACGGCATTCACGACCGCATTATCGGAGTTCAAAGAAAACTATGTGGCTTTCAGTAAAGTAAGTGGGGAACCGATGAATGACATACCCTGGGAACCACGTGTGATGACATATGAGGAGATGCATTCCTTATTACAAAAAGAGCACGGCGAAGCCTACGACACACATATGAATGCGTTCAACGAACAATTATTACAGCAACCGGAACTGGATACCCGCATGTTCGCAGCCCGTGTCGTCGAAGAAGCATGGAAATGGATGCCCGATAAAAATCCGGCCATCATCATGTTCTACTCATCCCTTTATTCACCTCGAATCGAAGTGACAGGTAAAAATGACAAAGAACAGAATTTGCTTGATGCATTGGAAGTGGCGGTCGAAACTGTACAACCTGAGTATCCGCATCCAATCGTGACAAAAAACTTCTTCCCGTATATTTCAGACATGAGTTTTGTGGCATTGAGTGATGATGCTGCAGGAATTTCGGCAGTTTCAGCGAATAACCCAGGATGGGGAACGAAACATTTTGTGGATTACGAAGCCGTTCGGGCCATAAACGTGCCAGTCATTAACATCGGACCTTATGGATATGACGCACACAAACAATACGAACGAATGGAAAAGAGCTTTTCGCTGAACATCGTGCCAAACTTAACGAATGAAGTGATTCAACAACTAATCGGTGGTAAATAAACTGGAGGCGCTAGGATGAATTACAGAATGTCGAAGAACATTGGGTTCCAAGTGAATGACCTGGAAAAAGCAAAACACTTTTACGAAAATGTTTTAGGTTTAAAAGAGCCTGAAAAAAGTGAAGTCGAGGAAGTGGAATTCCAAACGAATCACAACTCCATATTTCTAATGCAAGGAAACGAAAACCTGGGTCCAATCATGGAATTCGTTGTAAAAGATTTGAATGAAGCAAAGCAACACTTAGTGGAAAACGGTTGTGAAATTGTTCGCTGGGAAGGAAAAGGACGAGATTGTTATGTCCGCGACCCATTCGGAATGGTGTTTAATGTGTGGGAGGAATAGGAAAGAAAATCGATAGAGTTGTTTAGTGGCTACAGGTCAGTATACAATGAGGGGAGTTCAAAGAACTGACAAAGGAGAATGCCACATGGAAATTACAAATCACATGGTTGAAAAAATGAACGACCCTACGGGCATTATTGTTGGAGATCGTTTTGAGTTTCTGCTTGCCGTTGAAGTTGATGAAGAAGATGAGTTATATACAGAAGGCGGATTGGAATTGCGTGTTATTCTGGCTGTAGAAGAGGATACACATCGCATCGTGCAATACCATTTTACCGATAAAGCTTCGAATGAAGTTTTGGATTTTGCACTAGAAGATGACGAAGAGGCAGAAATTCTTGCCTACTGCAAAAATACATTAGCGTAAAATAAAACCCTTTTTCAAAGCTGTGATCTTATTAGATAAGATTAGGCGATGAAAAAGGGTTTTTTATGCCATTTGAATAGTTATCGATAATTGTGAAAAGAGACTGCTGATAAAAGTGGAGAATAAATTGTATTTGGCAATTGCAAAATGTAGTTATTATCTTTATGAATGTAAATATGCATTAAATGCATAAAGATGCATAATTCTGATTTTTTATTTTAGTCCCTTATTGTGATAAATTAAAGCATTCGTTTAGTTTAAGTGAAATTACGCACATAGTGTTGTCATACTATAATGGACAGTAGTGATTTATAATCTCCATAAGACGTTCTGAATTCTCCGATGAGACTCTTTCAGATAATCTTGCCCCAGCAATAATAGGTGCCCATTGAAAAACTTCAGACATTAATAGGCCACTCTTTTCACAATAAAGTCGCAAGTACATATCAGCTAATTCAGACGAATATTGGGAATATAAAAGATAGGTCCGATATATATCAGCACGAATATCTCCTGCACTCGAATCAACCCAATCTAAAACTACCACTTGGTTATCTGTCATAATCAGATTAAATAAATGAAAGTCACCATGACATAGCCTATTCTCGTATGTAAATGAATCCAATTTCTTTAACAAGTAAGATTGTTGTCTTTTATCTAATTTATTTACAGTCTCGATTTGACGGTATAATTTATCATACATTGGTTCGATTGCATCTGGAATAATGCTATGAATTTCAAGTTGCATATCGACTGAAATATTCATGTAATATTTTGCTTGTTCTTTATCTTTCAACATTAAATCTCCTAATGTTTCTCCCTTAACATATTCCATTATGATTGCTTGTTCTCCGTTTATCTTGGTAACTTCTAAAACCTTAGGTACAGGAAGGCCACATGAATAGGCATATTTTTGTTTATTTGCTTCATTCATGGATTCCGTATCTGGCAGAAGATCGTTAAAAAATTTTACTATTTTGTTATCGGAAAGATAAATTTTTGCAGTATTTCCTCTTGCTATGGGATTACCTAAAATCATTGGGTACTCTCCCTACATTTTTTATTAACCTGCTTCATTAGTACTATTATAGTCCACCATTAACTTATAATATTACATTGATTTGACATCCAAGCTAAAAGAAGCAAAGGGGTTTTATTCGTTAAATTTAGAGCAAAATCCTTCCCATTACATAATCCTCTTCAACTAACCCTAACCTACCGTTAGTTCAATAATCATGCAATCAAAAAAACGAATAAATATTAGTATTTATTCGTTTTCCCATTCAGTAATGTTTCATAAAGATTAATAAACATACTGCCAAAACGTACATCGGTTAATTGCCAGTAACAGGTGTAAATCAAACCAACTTCCACCATTCCTCAACAGGATAATCTTCAGAACCAATGAATACAGACTGTCCAATTTTAGGCGTCGTAAGAGCAACGTCATGTTCTTTTGTAGCTTTTGTGACACGTTCAATCGGATCGGTCCATGCGTGAAAGGCAAGTGTAAAAGCGGACCAATGGATAGGCATCATCAATTTGCCTTTTAAATCGTGATGGGCCTGTACTGTTTCTTCTGGTTTCATGTGAATGTTTTTCCAACGATTGTCATACTGTCCACACTCCATCATGGTGAAATCAAAAGGACCATACTTCTCTCCGATTTCTTTAAAATGCGTATCGTAGCCACTATCCCCACTATAGAAAATATTCGATTCTCCACTTTTAATGACCCAAGAACTCCATAAAGTAGAATTGTGATCCAACAGACTGCGGCCTGAGAAATGGCGGGCAGGAGTACTGATAAATTGAATATCTAAATGGTCAAAAGTGTCCCACCAATCGAGTTCTTTAATTCTCTCAGGTGCAACACCCCAACCTTCCAGGCGACTCCCGACACCAAGAGGCACAATAAATTGACCGACTTTGTGTTTCAGCAAATTTACGGATTCATAATCCAAATGATCATAATGATCATGTGAGTAAAGGACGATATCGATAGTTGGAATTTCTTTAATATCAAAAGGCAAATTTTCACTATACCGTTTCATTCCGATTTGGGGAAAAGGGGATGGTGACCGTCCCAACATCGGATCGATGAATACCGTTTTCCCATGAAGATTCAGTATCACGGTTGAATGTCCGAACCATGTCACGCTTGTTTGTGAATCTTGAAGGTTATTCCATTGAAACTGTTCTGTCGGAAGCGAACGGGTGGGCATTGAATCAGGAATTTTTTTAGCATAATCTCTAATGATGGAGCCTAATGTTTGTAAATCATTAGACATGGTCGTATCTGAAAAATTCTTAAATTTATTCTTCTCAAAGTTAGGGGATGCGTTAAATACTAATTTTCTCTTGGCATTCGGTGCTTTCCCGAAAGCTGGATAATGCTGCAAAAAGAGAGTGGAAGCTGTAGCAAATGTTGCCGCTCCAAGTAAAAGTTTTTTCATGTAGGGCACCTCTAATATGTCATGTTTTCCTGATATATGTAGCATAAAAGATATTTGGGGTTTCGTCATATTTTAAGAGTGCTAATTGGTATCTTTGTCCATTAATTCCCATAAAACGCAACATACATCATGACAATATTCAATCGCTCGTGCATCATTTATCCGATTACATGCATGTTATTCGCTTTAAAATGTTAAATATTCATTAAATTCTATTAATTCTATATATTTATCGTGTCGAATCATGTTACTGTAGTACACATTACTTCGACAAACGAAGCGAAAGAGATTAGTGGACGGGGAGTTGGGGATTTTATGTCACAGATGTTAGCTTTAAGTATTTTAGTTTTCATTCTCTTTATAGGAGATGTAGTAGCGATTCGAACAAAAGCGTGGGTTCCTTCAATCTTTATCAGTGCCGTTCTTTTCTTAATCGGTTATTGGACATTTTTCCCCGCAAATATCGTGGAAATCTCAGGAATTCCATCGGTCGTAGCAGTGATGTTAATCTACTTGTTAATTACTAATATGGGTACTTTACTGTCATTGCAGGAATTGATGAATCAATGGAAAACCATTTTAATCGCACTGGCAGGAATTCTAGGAATCATCGCAGCCTTATTTGCAATCGGTACTTTCTTATTTGGCAGTGAAACGATTATAGTCGCCATTCCTCCACTAGTTGGCGGGCTTGTGTCCGCACTTATCATGTCTGAAGGCGCAGCGGATGCCGGACTTCCGAGTCTAGCTGTTTTTGCCATTGTGATCTACGTGATGCAAGGGTTTGCTGGATATCCGTTGACGTCTGTGATGTTGAAAAAAGAAGGAAAACGTTTACTCCAACAATTCCGTAATGGCGAAATTGATTTGAAGCAAGAAGCGGAAGAGCGGGGTAAAACACATTCAAGTGAATTGAAGTTATTTAACTGGATGCCTGAAAAATACAACACGGATTTCTTTAAATTTTTCCGTCTGGCTTTTGTCGGATTTTTAGCGTATCAAGTTTCAACATGGCTTGCACCAGTTGTGACCATAAGTCCATTCGTCCTCTGTTTACTCTTTGGTGTAATTGCGACAAGTGTTGGATTTTTGGAAAAACACCCATTGAAAAAAGCGAACGGGTTCGGGTTCGCCATTTTAGGGCTAATGCTGTTCATTTTGGATGGCTTAAAAAATGCCACACCAGATATGATGCTCGAATTAATCTACCCGTTGATTGGTTGTATTGCGATTGGTGTAGCAGGAATGTACGTGTTCTCATTCATCATGGGCAAGGTACTGAAAGTCAGCAAAGAAATGGCGTTTGCCGTATCTTTAACCGCACTATACGGGTTCCCAGCGGACTATATCATCACCAATGAGGTCATCAATTCGTTAACACCGGATGAAAAAGAACGGGAAGTGTTAACAAGTCACATGTTGCCACCAATGTTAGTCGCTGGCTTCATTACCGTGACGATTGTTTCTGTCATCCTGGCAGGTATTTTCGTAGGTTTCTTGTAAATGAAAAGCAAAAGGACCTTTCCGAATTATTGGAAAGGTCCTATTTAGATTCTCTAGGTGAATATTAGTTCTAGGTAGACAGAATGATGGTCCAGGTAGACAGAATTGCGATGCAGGTTGACAGAATGCAAGTCCAGGTAGACAGAATCGCATTCCAGGTTGCACAAATCGTTAAATTCTATCGAATTTCCTCATCCAGCACATGTTCAACCTATCGCTCGCACGCAAATTGATCTTTATCACGGTCCATTTTCGATTGGTAGGCCGGGTGGTTGCTTGGCACTCCGTTCGGATACTTGGTACGAAGGTGCGTACAATTTTCGAACCACTCGGTCGTTCCTGTCGAATTGGATGTTTCTCCTGTTGTACTTGAAGATTCTCCGCCACCTGTTGAACCGCTCGGTGTTGTCGAAGAGCTATCAAACCCAGAATCTGTGGCATAGTCTTCTACTGCCCAGAAACCAGCTCTCTTCGACTGTGCCTCTTTTTGCGCTTCTTCGTAAAGTGTTAGATGACGTATGTTTGGTGGATACGCATACGCAACGCGTGCCAGCCCTTCGCGAATCAATATTTCCTGGACACTTTTGCCGTCTACATAAACGTAAGCCAATAGCCGTCCATATTTATCACGTTTTTCCCCAATATCAAATTCAAGTGTTAATTTCCCACTATTCACGAGAGCCCGATTGCGTTCCTTCGCTTCTGGCCCGAAAGGTTGCTTTCCTAAACGGGGATGATTCGTCTCTGGTGTATCGATCAACAAGTAACGTACGGGTTCATCAACGCCATTATACATAACGCGAATGGTATCACCGTCTGTTGTCGACACCAGGGTTACTGGTATTTGATCCGTCGTACCTTGTTGAGGTGCGGTTATGATTTTCGGAGCGGGCTTAGATGCTGCTGGCTTTACGGTAGTCGTTTCACCAGAAGAATTTGTATCTTCATTCGAATCTTCCTCGACTTCTTTCGTGACAACTTCTTTGTTTGTCGTCTCTTTTACAACGGGTTCATACTTCTCATTATCAATGCTTGTTGTGCCACAACCAGAAAAAATAAGGGCACTTCCAACAATCAAGCATATTAATTTGTTCTTAAAACTAAAAGTCACTATTAAAATCCTCCTTGATATATCCTTTTCTAGTATAACAACAACCTACTCGAATCAAACATCAAGTTTGCGATTGTATTCCAAAGCCAAATAAAAAACCTCTTCAAGATTCTGAAGAGGTTTGCTTAATTTTTAGATGAAACGACCAAAAATCGTACATCTTTTGCGGTATGGTTAAACCAATAATGTGTTTTGCGCGCGTCGAATAGAATGGATTCTTGTTCATTGAGTTCTACCCGATTGCCATCCATTTCAACTGTTAATACGCCTTCCACAATAAACAGAAATTCATGTCCACCGTGTGAGAATGCATTTCCTTCATTTTCTCCCGGTTGAAGGGTGACCAAAATAGGAGAGAAGCTGGCATCTCGAACGCCATGGGACAAGTCCTTATAATAAAACCGCTCTTTGCGGATAGCCAAATCTTCCTGGGTATGTTCTTCTGCAAAAAACACACTCGGATTCACACTGAGTGCATCCGCAATTTTCTTTAGCGATTCAAGCGTAACACTCGATTTTCCACGTTCAACCTGCGATAAAAAACTGATGGACACTCCGGTTTGTTCAGCCAAAGCTTTTAACGTCAATTTCCGTTCTTTGCGAAGACTTTTTAATGTATCGCCTATAGATCCTTGCGGCATCAGAATTCCTCGCTTCATCATAATCTCTTACTTTCATCATACATCACTCAAAATGGGGACAGCAATGATATTTAATTGCGACAAAGTATTGACAGAAAATTTAGTACTGTCTAAAATGAATCACAAGAGAAATTAAAGTGTCACTTCAATTTTATTTCACAAGGGGGATTTATGATGGACAAAAAACAAACCCGTCGCGTCTTGATTGCGAGTTTAGTAGGGAGTTCAATCGAGTGGTTTGACTATTTCTTATACGGAACAGTTGCTGCACTTGTATTTAACCAACTATTCTTTGTAAATGAGGATCCGACAGTCGGACTCTTATTAGCCTATGCATCATTTGCTTTAGCCTTTTTCATCCGTCCATTTGGCGGTGTGATTTTCAGCCACATCGGTGACCGTATTGGCCGTAAGAAAACGCTTGTCTTAACGTTAAGTTTAATGGGGGTTGCAACGTTTGGGATGGGATTATTGCCAACGTACCAAGCAATTGGCGTTTGGGCTCCAATTCTATTGATTACACTTCGCTTAGTCCAAGGTTTAGGAATCGGCGGGGAATGGGGAGGGGCACTTTTACTTGCGGTAGAATACGCACCACCTGAAAAACGCGGATTATTCGGCAGTATTCCACAAATGGGTGTAACCATCGGGATGTTGATGGGAACGGTCGCTTTATGGGTAATGACTTTGCTTCCTGAAGAGTCATTTATGACATGGGGCTGGCGTGTACCATTTATTTTAAGCGCTTTATTAGTTATCTTCGGTTTATGGATTCGTAAAGGCATTGATGAAACACCTGAGTTCAAAAAAGTGCAGGAGTCTGGCGATATTCCTAAATTACCGATTGTCGACACACTGAAATATCACTGGCGTGAAGTGTTGATTGCCATCGGAGCAAAAGTGGTGGAAACGGCACCTTTCTATATTTTCAGTACGTTCGTTGTATCATACGCAACGACAAATTTAGGATTTACACGAACATCAACTTTAACGGCCGTTATGATTGCTACTGTTGTAACAACGATTTTAATCCCAATCATGGGGAACTTATCGGATAAAGTAGGACGCAAAAAGTTATACGTTGCTGGTGCTGTCGGGATGGCACTTTTTGCATTCCCGTACTTCTGGATGATTCAACAAGGGTCCGTTGCATTGTTAATCATCGCAACAGTTATCGGACTTGGCATCATTTGGGCTCCGATTACGGCGGTTCTTGGCACAATGTTCTCTGAAATCTTTGATGCAAAAGTACGCTATACGGGCATTTCATTAGGTTATCAAATTGGTGCAGCAATAGCGGGTGGTACAGCTCCACTTGTAGCGACGGCATTATTGGCGCGTTTTGATAATTCGTATGTACCCGTTGCACTTTATATTGTGTTCACGGCACTTATTTCACTTGTATCGATTTGGGCAGTGAAAGATCGCAGTCGACAACAATCAAAACGAATCGTTGTAGGAAAAGAGAGTCGCGCGTAAGCGACTCTTTTTTTCTTCCTAGTCGGCTAAATTTTGAGCAGTAACGTTTTTGTAAGGAGGAAGACCATGTTAATCATCAACGAACAGCAGATTCAACAATTATATAAAATGGCGGATGCCATTGAAGATATTTCAGCGGTATTAAAAGCGAAAGCGGCTGGGAAAATTAACAATCCACATCGAACTGTCCTGGAATTTCCTGAACAGGAAGCCTCCGCATTATATATGCCAAGTGCAGATTCGGCGGGTAATGTATCAGCGGTCAAAGTAGTGACGATTTTCCCTGGAAATCCTGCACAAGGAAAGCCAACCACACAAGGTGTTGTATTGCTTTCAGATGCAACTAACGGCGAGCATATTGCAATGATGAATGCATCGTATTTAACACGATTACGTACGGGCGCACTTAGTGCAATTGCAACGGACTTCTTGTCTAAGAAAGACAGTCGCATTCTTACAGTGATTGGCACGGGTGCCATGGCTTTTGAACAAGTGCTGGGAGTACTTGCGGTTCGCAATATTAACAAAATCATTCTAGTTAATCGGACACCTGAAAAAGCGCAGACATTTGGTGAAAAGCTACGTTCTTTTGGCGTCGATATGCCGTTTGAAATTGCAAGCGACGTTTCCAATGCGGTGAAGCAAGCGGATATTATTTGCTGTGCGACACGCTCCAACGAACCTGTCTTCAGGGGATGTGATATTCAACCAGGAACTCATATTAATGGGGTAGGGTCATACTTGCCCCATATGAGTGAAGTGGACGGAACTACTGTGTTAAGTGCAGATAAAATTGTAGTGGACGATTTGGCGGGCGTAAAAGAGGAAGCTGGGGAATTGATGCACGCGGCAGCTAGCGGCAACTGGTCATTCGAAGAAGTCCATGCACAACTGGGGGAACTTGTTGTTGGAACAGAGACGGGAAGAGAAGTACAAGAAGAAATCACATTCTTTAAATCCGTAGGCACTGCTTATTTCGATCTTGCTGTTGCAAAAGGCGTCTATGCCAAAGCAAAAGAAGCAGGAGTAGGGATGGATGTAGAAGTTTAATATCTCCTGGAGCATCAGCTTAGCCTTCGGGTTCTCTTGATGTAAATAGCAGCTTACAACGAGATAATAGCATCGCATTTAGCGACGGTATTATCTCGTTTTATTTTTTAGTACGTAATGTTCTTCCTTCTGATTAAACTAATCCCTTATCTAAGGAACTTACATTGGAAAGTGCTAATTCTTGTCAACACACCGATGCAAAACTGATTTTTAACATCTTACATGTTTGCGTTTAAAACCGAGCTTCCCTCTATCAATTTCTTTTTGAATACTTTCGTGAGCGTTTAGGTAACTGCTTTTTTTCTGTGCCTTTTTGATTTCTACTAGCCCAACAGCCTTAGCGGTCTCAACTGCTTTTTCGTGGAGAGGCAAATAGGAAATCCCCACGGTGTATAGAAAATTATTCATAGCAGATTTCGTTCGTTCTGGAGAATCGTGAATCGTATTTTTAACAAGATCAAGCATATTGGAAATCTTAGATTCGGAAAACTCATGGTCTTTACGATTACCTAAAAGCCAACAGTAGCAACTCCAGCCAGCTGACATTCTCAGCTCTTCACCGCTTGCAATCCATTTATCAGCAACCTCTTGGGCAATGTCTGACTCTGATAATGTTACTGCCACGACATAATCAGACAGCATGTAAAAATACGCTGCATCCATCCAACGATCAAAATCCGCTTCAGTCATAGCTTGTGGATCTGCAATGATTCCTGCAAAGTACATCGCATCGTAGTTGCCTGTGGAATAAAGCTCTTCAGCCAAAGGTTGATTAATTTTTATCTTCTTTGACATAGGCTTCATAGCGCCTGTAGCTGTACCAAAAAGAGGCTCGTGTGCACCGTTAGATATGTATATTTTTTTAGTTCGTTCCTTGCCAAGGGCTTCTAGCTCCTGCATAACTGTTTCGAAATCCATCGAGTTGCACGTCCTTTTTTATTCATATTTTAATGGTAAGCAATTAGTATTCTATATTAAGCATTGTTTTGAATCGAAAATGAGAAACCATCCTGCTTCGCTAGTTCAAAGAGATTGACCACTTATTATTAATTGTAATATTCTTTCGGATTTGAGATGTTGTTCTCAATGAAAAACTTTGCCTGATTCTTGAACATCTCAATATGTTCCTTTGTTCAAAAGCAATATGCACTTTTTCTTTAAAATAATTCCAAATAAATATTCCTATGCTAATTAAAACAAATATTTTTCCGAATAACCTACCCCCTAAATAAATACATAAAAACATGATACACGCGAGAGTTATTAACCAGTGGACAATTCTTCTCTTTTTTTCTTTGTTCTTTTAGTAGTAATCCATGCATCTTTGTTAAGTTCTAAAGTCATAATTGTATGCCAAAACATAGTAATCATATAAATAATGAATAATAAACCTACTGCCCAAATGCTATCCAATAGAAAATAGCATAAAATCAATATTCCTATTAAAAACACGAAACTTGGTCCTTTCTCGAACTGTAATAAATGCAAGGTAAAAGTTTTTAATTAACCGGAAGCACTAAGTGGAAAACAGAAAAAGATACGTTTTACTAATGTATATGATGAACTAAATATTTTCATAATAAAAGGGTGCTTTGTGATACTATTGGACTAATATAAAATGGTGTATATAAACATAAAATGAAATGGTAATATTTACACTTAGGAATTAGAGACGTCTTAGGGTTCATTTTACTAGAAAGGAGGAAGAAATATATGAATAACACAACTTCATTTGATGACCTTCAATTTTATTCAATAGAAATTAACCAAATATTAACCAAACACATTGATAATGAGAATGTTATATTAAAATTTAATATTCGCTACAGCTTACCAGTACTCATTGGGGGAAAGAAATATCCCTTTCAAGAAGTGATAAGTTCCACCGAAGATTTAATTCAACGTATTAATGATATTATTGAATATATTGACAATTTAATGTTAAACTCTGAAATCTCGGATTTTGCTTTTGAAATAAAAGGCATGCAAGGGTTTTTAAAAAATTTATTTGTTGAAATTGACGCTTATTTGAAATTTATATGTTTACTGCAAGCTAAAACATACGGTACTAAAAAAGTTTCATATAAATTGCATAGTAGTTATTTGGATAATTACTATCGGGCCCAAGACATTCGAATTCAATCCGGAGACACAATGTCTGAAGTAGCATTAGCTTTAGGTCTGGGCATCACAAAATAATAAATATTAAATAACTTATCACCTTAAGTCTAGAATATATTTCATAAATATATAGAAACCTTTAAATGAAACGAGAATAACAAAATTGTATTAGAACTTTAATTCTATGTTATTTATAAAGAAATGTTGGCAACGTTTATAGAAGCCAAGTGAATAGAATACTGAAATTAAAAAAGAAGTGGTGCAATTAATAATTTTTCTAAAAGGGGGGATTATGTATGGACTTCTATACTCATAGTTCTTGGTATATTTTTGTAATAGCTATTTTTCTTGCTGATTTTTTAAATTTTTTCGGATTACATAACAATGGTTTGAAAAGTGGGAAAATTGAAGTAATATTCGGCATTGCTACTTGGATACTTATAATAGCAAGTTTCTTGTTTGAGGGATGGATTGGCGGGTTCGCGATTATTTTAATTTATTTTGTTTTCTTAGTGCCGGTAGGTTCAAGACTTTCATATATGATATTTAAATTGTTTAATCCTGATGCTGACCTATTAACTTATAAGTTATTTAAATTAAAAAATAATATGAAAATGGAAGAAAGAAAACCAATGGATTTTTCTATCAACAATATGCTAAAGAGTAGTGAGGAAACAACTAGATTACTCTCTTCTTTAAAAGGAAATCCAAACACGAATAGACTTTTGCACAGTATCGGGGAAGATGAAAGCAAGATAGATGAAATTTATGCTGGTTTATTGATGAGTGGAGCTGGGAAGTTCGTTGCTTTTTCTGTGGTATGTCATCCACACATATTAGCTGAATATATTAACTTGAAAAAACAAGAGGCTGTTTCAAAACTTGAGATTGCGTGGGAATTTTCTAGAAGATTGGGACGTTAATACTCGGATTTTTTTATCCTTAATAAAGGATTTTTGAACTATTAATGATTGTTTCCAACTCTACCGCATTATTGTCTGTGCGAATATAAAAAACGAGCTGTGACTAAGTCACAGCTCGTTTTTTAATTCTTTAGGTTATGGTGTAGTAAGGCTAGTACAATAAGAAAAAAAGCTGTCTAAGTAGCTCAATGATCTTCAAGTAAAGCACTCGTTGAATAATAAAAAACTCTCAAGATTAATTGAAATTTTTTGGAATTTTAACGAGAACATAATTTTTAGTCCACATTTGTGTAGTGGCAATTAATCTTTCTCCTTCTTTTTCAAAGAACAAACCAGCGCCATCTTTCTGTTTAAATTCCCATCCATTAGATTCAACCATTTGTTTTATATTTTCTTCAGCAATGGCAAGGCCTTTGTTTTCTTTACTTGTGATATACCACCTTGAATTACCTTCTAATGCAATTTCAACTATTTCACTATTCGATTCTTTCAGTTTTTCGATCGCTTCTTTTGCTGAAATACCTTCTATCGGAAGAGAAGGATAGTATAATTTATTAACAAATACAAACACGGCAATAATGACTAAAATTACACCTAAAATCAATCCAACTTTTTTCATAAAATTAACTCCTTTTCTAATAAATACGATTATTACTAAATATAAGTTCCAAGCGTTCAAACTTATTCTACTGATCGAACTGCTGGCTTGTTGAGATAGAAAAAAGCTTTACTTCTTATTGAAGTAAAGCATCCGTTAGTTCAATAAGATTGTAGTCACAGTATTATATTTTCTTAAGTGAGAATAACATTTCTAAGGCATCCGAGAGTATATCCTGTTGTCTCAATTGCATTTCTTAGCCTATGGTTATCCGTATTTTTCAAGTATTCAATGAGAAGAGGAACTGCATTTACATTTCTATTTGTCCCTACTTCCTCTAATATACTTTCTGCTTCCTCTATATTACTGCCTTCTATTGCATTTCTTAGGATATCTAAGTCCATTTCTCCAAATCCCTTCGCACCGAATAATCATTATTATTAATTTCAACAAATCATTAGGATTTCCTTCTTAAACTAACCTCCCTCAATAAACATTGATGTATCAACGGTTTACATCACTTCGTGATGTGAGGAAAAATATTTTTTTCGTTTGATATAAACATAGATTTGAATATATAGTTTTTATTACCATCTGGAGAGTACGCTTCGCTAAAACTAATGGTAATCATTAGCTTTAATTAGCCATTATGTGATGCACAATGGATCTCTGCGAAACTTATGATGACGGACCCTCCCATGTCTCTTAGCGTCAGTGCGCTTACATTCCTTCGTTCGGTCTATTCATAAGGCAGAGGCCTGCTAAGCTGCCCCGGGGACTCATGGTCTTAGTTTAGTTATGTTGCTGGCTTCTCCGTGTCATCCTTCTGTCATAAATCGATCATTGAAATGTTTACGCTGCCTCTGAGAGGCAGTAAAGATCCTTCATCATATACTGCTCATTAAAATGGACTTTCTTTTTACATATGCCGTGTAATACTTTCAGTAATTTTCCGCATAAGACCACCATCGACTGCTTTCCGCGTAAAGGATTCTGTTGACGAGTAGTGTAGTATTCATGAAGCTGTTTGAAGGCTTCGTTATGGCGAATAAGTGGAACGATTACCTTGAATAGAATATATCTAAGTCGCTTTCTACCACGTTTGGAGATCCGTTTTTGCCCCTTATGTTGCCCAGATGAATTTTCACGCAATGTTAATCCCGCTAGTTTGATGAGTTGGCGTGGATTTTCATAGATTGAAAAGCTTCCCACTTCCGATAACAGATCGACGATTGTTGCATCCCCCAATCCAGGTACAGAAGCGAGAAATTCGTATTCCGCAGTCGCTTTGGCCATTTCGGCCAATTGGCAATTTACCGTCTCAATTTCTTCTTCTAACAATCGGTACTGGCGTAGGAGCGTGGCGATTTCATGTCGTGCCATCTGCGTCCCTTCTGTCAGCCCAATTGAGTTTATAGCTACTTCAATGAGAAGCTTTGCTTTAGGTAGCTGCGGCGCTCTCATTCCTTTTACCTGACGGTAAAGAAAGACTAGCTCTTCAGCACTTTTCCCATCAATATCCTGCGGCAACGGAGTCATTTCGAGTGTCGCGAGTGCCATCTTTCCGAAAGCTGGGTAAACTTGTGAAAACTCCGGAAAATAACGATCGAGCCAACGAATGATTCGATTCTTAATACTCGCTAAGTCTTCCGTTAACTTTGAACGGAGGGTAGATCCGATTCGGAGTTCTGCTTCTACGTCTTTTAATAAACGTGGATAGCTAAAACGCCCATCTTTCATTAAGCGAGCAATGACTAAGGCATCTTTTTTATCGTTCTTAGTTGGCAAATTATCGTCCAATTCTTTTGAGCGTCTGACATGCATTGGATTCACCATAACGAGAGGAATACCATACTGATCAAGGAAACTAGCTAAGTTCATCCAGTAGTGGCCTGTAGGCTCAATTCCGACAATGACTTCCGTTTTCTTAGCTTCCTTCATCGTTTGGCGAATCTTTTCATACAAATTTTCAAAGCCTTGTTTTGATTGATGTACAGCAAAGGCTTTCTCGATCACTCGCCCTCGTTCATCAACAAAGCAAGCGTAATGAACACGCTTTGCAATGTCCATGCCTACGACGAGTGTATGTTCAGTCACTTGATTAAGTTTTTCATTCCATTTAAAATTCATAGAGAAGTCCTCCTGTTTGATGTTGGGTCAATTCGACGTTGACACTCAGCATCATACAAGAGGGCTCTTTTTCTTTCAAGAGCCTGAACATCCTTCAAACAGGAATGCTGCCCCGTTAGTTTAAGTGAAAAATTTCACAATATATTATTTATTTTAACATAATTATCCAGTATGGGTAACATAGCCTTATTGAAAGACCATAAAGTAAATAAACATAGATGCCATGAGCCAGTGTTAATGGGGTTTTTGGAGAAATGCGAATAGCCCCCCAATATGGGAGAAACCAAGAACAAAGCTAATTAGTTAAGGACAGCTGCAACAGCAGCTGTCCCTTTTTTGTGTTTTAAGTTTTCGCTTCGCTTATCGGGTGCTCTTCTTGTTCAATGTGAAGTTTCTGTATGCGCCGTAATTTCTTCGGCCAGGTCATGTTTTACTAAGTGCTCGCCAAGGTGGTCGCTACTGCAAAAGATTAAATCTTCATATACCACGCAGATGTCTTCTTCAAAGATTTCCCCATTGCAGTAATCGCAATTATAGACCACAATCGCTTGTTGTGGATCACTTGGCAGACCTGCACCTGTCACCATTGGATTTTCAATTTGCATCGATATCATCCTTACTTTTAATGGTTAGTTTCACCGAAATGAAGGAAGCAATTCGTAGAGTTACGCCTTACTTTTAACTAGTTCTTTCAATTGTCTTAATACATCCGCAAATTTCAATTCGTCTGCGTTCTCCCGGAAATCTCGGAAAGGGTTGCCTTTGTTTTTCAGTCGTTCCAAGACGGCAGGAATAGAGAATAAATCAGGTTTTAAGGATTCATTTACTTCATCCCAAGTTAACGGTGTCGCAATCAAACCTTGTTCGGTTCCTCTGGCTGAATAGGGCGCAATGATGGTTTTTCCTTCATGATGTTGCACATAATCCAAGTACAATTTGTTGTGTCGGTTCTTGATCAATCGCTCTGTCGTAAACCACTGGGGTTCCTGTTCGCATAAGAAGTCGCTAACAAATTTGGTGAACACCCGTGTTTCATTATAAGAAAATCGATTAAAAGGCAAGGGGATATACACTTGCAATCCTTTGCGACCTGATGTTTTCACAAACGAGTTCAAGCCAAATTGATCAAAAATGGCTTTCATTCGTTGCGCGGCTTCAATGGCGAGTGGAAACTCATGAACTGATGGTGGGTCTAAATCAAAAACAATCTCTGTCGGCTTGTCGGTCGCAATTGTCTGAAAAGGAATGTGAAATTCCAGTGCCAGCTGATTCCCGAGCCACATTAGGGATTCAAGATTATTGCACACCATATGTGTGATGTCATCTGCCTTTGACGTTGCAAGAAAATAGGGAATCGTGTCAGGCGCATTTTTCTGATAGAAGCTTTCGCCTTCCGCACCATGTGGGAAGCGGATAACAGTAAGATGGCGGTCCTGTAGGAAAGGCAACATGTGAGGAGAGACATGTTGCAAGTAAAGCAAGTAATCATCTTTGTTCAAACCTAGTAATGGCCACACGGGCTTGTCCGGATTCGTGATTTTTACATTTTCGGGTAGAGGATAAAGCTGACGTTGCATTTGTTTCCAATCGCAATCGGCAGGGTCTTTGTCAAAGACAAATGAATCAAATCGAGGTTCCCTTAAGTGTTTGCCATCAAAGTCAATACAGGCAATGTCGACGCAAATAGATGGTTCAAGTCCCCATATATTAGAAGAAATTAAAGTCCCATTTGATTCGAATAACGTTTTCAAAGTAGTTATTTCTTCTTTTTTCAGTCCATGACGAAACGTGACAACTTCAATCAACTTGCCTTTGGAGTAAATGGATCCATGGAAAAATCCATTGTTGTGATCGTATTTGGATAAGATTACTGTTACATATCTCCAGTTTTTAATTTTCATCCAGTGACCGGTACGTTTATCACTGTGCCATTTGCTCATTTTTTCCTTGGCGACAATGCCTTCCCCGTTATTAATTTTTACTTGATGCCACAATTTCTTACTATGTTTGGTTTCCTCCACCGTTTGAATGAGAGCTCGATCTTGATAGTTAACGGATTGTGGCAAGTTAAGGGATTTAAACACCTTACGAAGAAGCTGTTTGCGCGCTGAGAAAGATAAGCTGTGTTGAATTTCACCTTTACTGGTTAATATATCAAACGCAACATAATGACAAGGGAATTCCTGTGCATGCTGGTTAAGGACGCGTTGCGTGCGCATGCGACTTCTCATTTGGACAATGGAAAAGTTGCTTTGTTGATTATTCACCAAATAAACCAATTCACCGTCTAACATCAACGGCAAAAAAGAGCGGATATCTTGATAAATATCCTGACAAAAAGCCATAATTTCCGGAAACATCGGATTGAGCACTTTGCCGTTGCGGCTTTTAAGAGTTGGCGTTTCTTCTACCCATTCAAGAAGGCAACGAAAGCCATCGTATTTTACTTCGTACAACCAGTCTTTGCCCGTTGGAATGTCTGTTGCAGCAGTTAACAGCATCGGCTTCAAATTTTTATCCTACTCTCGGTTGTTTTTCCTAGCTTTTGTATTTTTCAGCACCTGATACATAAATTTAGGCGAAAAATGCATAGTAAGAAAAAGAAATAGAGGTGGTGAATCGAATATGCATACGGTTTGGAAAGGAAGCATCAGCTTTGGACTGGTGAATATTCCAGTCAAGCTCCACGCTGCGACAGAGAATAAAGATATTAAATTACGCCAATTACACAAAGAGTGTCACACGCCAATCAATTATCAAAAGGTATGTGAAGGCTGTAAAAAAGAAGTGCAAAGCGAAGACATCATCAAAGCTTACGAGTATTCGAAAAATAAATTTGTCGTGTTGGACGACGAAGAACTGGAGAAATTGAAAAAGGAAAATGATGATAAAGCAGTGGAAATCATTGATTTCGTGAAGTTGGAAGAAATTGATCCCATTTATTTTGAAAGAAGTTATTACATGGCACCGGATGGCGGAGGAGGAAAAGCGTATTCTCTTCTGAAAAAGGCTTTGACGGAATCGGGGAAAATTGGCGTGGCCAAAATCATGATCCGTTCAAAAGAACAGTTGGCAGTAGTCCGAGTTTACGAAGAAATATTAATAATGGAAACAATTCATTTTCCGGATGAAGTACGAAATGCGAAAGACGTACCAAATATTCCGAGTGAACCAGTGATCGTCCAGAAAGAACTGGATACGGCATTGTTATTGGTAGAGCAATTAACAACGAAATTCGAACCCGAAAAATACACAGATGATTACCGTACCGCATTAATGGAATTAATCGAAGACAAGAAAAATGGTAACAAGACAGTCACAGCAAGCGAAAAACAAGCTGCAGCCCCTTCAAATGTGACCGATTTAATGTCTGCACTTCAAGCCTCGCTGGATAAAACCAAAAAGAAAAAGCCGGCGACCCGAAAGAAAGCGGCAAAAACGTCTTAACATACAGGGGACGAGTGTCCTTTGTATGTTTTGCTTTTTTCAGCCTATCTCCTGTACCATAAAAGCAAAGGAGGGACGCCGGATGATGAATGAAAAGCAACACGCTGTGATTATTTACACGGTAGTCGAACGAAAAATCGACTTGTATTACAAATTGCAGAAAATCGCCACGCATCACGAACTGATGATTACCCCAGAATCTGTGAAGACAGCAAGAGCAGAGTTCACACTCAATCAAGTCCTGGACGTTTCCTACAAACCTTTTTCCTCAGAAGCGGGCATTCTATATCTCCATACCAATCAAGGCGTCTTTCCATTCAACATTCACAGCAATCCACAAATCTTTATCGATACGTTTCGTTCGTTTAAATAATAACTGCATGATTTGGTTAGGAGTCTAACACATTCCAAGATTCCTTCACTATTCCAACTGAATTCATCATACATAGTAAAACTTCTTTTAGAGTCTCGCCTTCAGAATAGGTGAGACTCTTTTTCTTTTTCCAAGTTTTTGCATAAAAATAGCCATTATAACAAAACATGAGTGTATATAAGGAGGTGTTCAAGGAATGAGCAAGCCCTTTTCGTTTTTTCAAAGAAAACGCCATAATTCGGAAACACCTGTTGTTCCGACATTAAAAACAGTGAATCAAGTATCCACAGTGTTGGCAAACAACATCCAGCAAATGCAGACGATATTCGGGGATAGTTCAGATGTTAGAATGATTCATTTCCTTGAAAAGCCGGTTCCTTTTGTACTCTATTATATTGAAGGATTAATTAATAAAAAACAGTTGGACTCATCGGTCATCGAACCAATCAATAACTGGCAGCGCACTAAAGGGAAAAGTGGTAAGGCAACTGATGTCATTCATCAATTGGACGTTTCAGCAGAGATCAGTTCGAACCAACAAGTGGAAGATGTCATTATGTCCATATTAAAAGGACAGGTAGCTATATTTGTTGAGGGTCTAAATGAAGCGTTTACTGTACCCTTGGAAACCTGGCCGTCCCGTGCAGTGGAAGAACCAATAGCCCAGACCATTGTTAGGGGTTCTAGAGAAGGGTTTACTGAAACACTGCTCGTCAACACGTCTTTGATTAGAAGAAGACTTATGGACCCAACTCTTCGATTTAAATCGTTTCAAGTTGGCAACATTACCAAAACACCGATTTTGGTGGCTTACTTGGAAAGCCAAGTGGAACAAGACGTACTTCAAGAAGTATTAAAAAGAGTTGCTAATGTAAATACCAATAAAGTATTTGAAAGTGGCATGCTGGAAGAGTTGATACAAGAGAAAGGCTATTCACCTTTCCCAACTTTTCAAGCGACGGAAAGACCGGATAGTGCCGCTGCAGCCCTTGTGGAAGGTAAAGTATTGATTATGATGGAGGGCACGCCATTTGCATTAATTACACCGACAACATTTATTTCCTTTTTCCAGGCTGCAGAAGATTATTATCACCATTTTGACATCTCTACGTTAACACGCTTCATCCGGATCATTGCCTTTTTTCTTTCTATTTCCCTATCGGCTATTTTCATTGCCGTTACAACTTATCACCATGAACTGATTCCGACCAGCTTGTTGGTTAGTCTTGCTGCTCAACGTGAAGGTGTTCCTTTTCCGGCTTTCGTTGAAGCATTATTAATGGAAATTATGTTTGAGATATTACGGGAAGCCGGCATACGAATGCCTAGACCGATTGGTTCAGCCGTATCCATCGTTGGGGCAATTGTTATTGGGGAGTCTGCAGTGGCAGCGGGCTTGGTGTCACCAGCCATTGTCATTGTGGTAGCCCTCTCTGCCATTTCAAGTTTTGTATCACCTTATTATGCACACAGTGGTGCGGCGAGATTGTTACGTTTCGTGAACATGACCTTTGCCGCGACAGCGGGCATTTTTGGCATCATTTTCTTCTTTTTGGGTCTACTAATTCATCTTTGTTCCCGTACATCGATGGGGAAACCGTTTTTTACGCCGATTCTATCCTTTCACCCTGATAAGCTGAAGGATGGTATTTTCAGGTTTCCATTATGGTGGACACAGACGAAGTTCCATCGGAAGCGGGCTCATAAATCATGAGAGGTTCTATTAAGTTTATATTGCTTTTATTGTTTGTCAGTTTGATGTTGGCAGGTTGCAAGGGGAAGTCGGAACTGAATGAAATTTTAATTGTTTCATCCATTGGCATAGACCAAGAAGGAGAAGAGACGGTTGTCCATTTACAAGTCGTTAATCCTAGCGGGCAAAGCAATGTTCAGGGATCAGGATCAGGAGGCACGGTTTACACGTACACGGAACGAGGGAAAACTTTATATGAAGCGGTGAAGAAAGTAAATAATATCCTCCCGCGTAAAGCCATGTTTTCGCATGTGACATGTATTGTCGTAGGGGAAGAATATGCAAGAGAGACAGGTATTTCCATGATTTTTGACTTTATCGAGCGGAATAATCAAATAAGAGATAATGTAGCAATGTTAGTGGCTAAGAACTCAAAAGCCAAAGATATATTGTCCTTGTATACGCCGATTTTCAAAAACCCTGCTGAATCGTTAAAGAATCGAATACAAATTGCGTCTGCCTCGACGGGAATATCAGAAGGAATCACAGAAAGAGAAGTTATTAACTGGACGTATGGGGATCACAGGGACCCGGTCATCCTTGGAGTAGAGCGGTTAAATTTATCTGAGATGGGAAAAGAAATGTCCAATCTAGAGAATATTAATGCAAACAATAAGACGTTTAAAATAACAGGGCTCGCTCTTTTTAATAAAGACCGTCTGACGGGTTGGTATGATGATAATCAAGCAATCGGTTGGGCGATGGTTAATAACAGGGTAAAAGAACCAATTATTATTACGGATGAATGTGAAAATGAGGATGGATACATTGGTTTCTCGGTGAAACATATTAAATCCAATGTAAAACCATTGGTTACAGACTCGGAAGTTACGTTTCAAGTAAACATTTCAGGTACTGCTGTTTTGCAAGAAATTACATGCAATATGGATGTCAGCGATCCCAATAATTTAATTGATATGGAAAAGCAAGTGGAAGCTGCCATAAAAGAAGATATTGAAAGAGCAGTAGAACAAGCAAAAGAACAAAAACTTGATGTTTTTGGATTCGGGAAATTAGTGTACGAAAAAGAGCCTAAAAAGTGGAAGGAAAAGTACAAAAAAGAGTGGGGAAACGAATTAGCAAACGTTAAGGTTGATCCAGTCATCTTTATTCGAATGGAATCTGTAGGAACAAGGGTGAACTCAATCCATGAAAAAGAATAGCAGACGATACCAATTTACGTTATCAATTCTTTGGTTGTTTACCATGGGATACACAAGCGTTTTTTTAATGAAGAAGCAAACGCTGCCATTTGCCGAATGGATTGGCGCCGTTTATGAACCAATATTTCAACTTTTCTTTGGTGGTAACTCATGAATCATTCCATTAGCCGCTGGCAGCTTGTTCTTCTAGTAATTAGTTTTATTTACGGTAGCTCTCTATTAATGGCCCCCGGCATAACAGCTGCTGCCTCTTATCGGGATGCTTGGATTTCGATGTTATTAGCTGTAGTGATGGGGTTATTGCTAAACGTCTTTTGGATGATGTTATTAAAGAGATATAACTATTTATCCATTTTCTCGATTGTGGAAAATGTGACCGGGAAATGGGTAGGCATGTTTATTAACTTGCTGATTGTATTCTATGGCATTCATTTAGCTGCTTACATCGTGCGCAATTTAAGTAACTTCATGGTCATCAATGTCATTCCTGATTCCAATGAGTGGACTTATCAAATCATGATTATTTTGCTGGCTATTTACTCTTGTTATTATGGATTGAACAATATGGCGAGTGTGAACGAATTTTTACTGCCATGGATGCTGTTACTCTTTGGCGTTTCAGTAGCATTAATCGCCAATAAGTTTGACATAAGTCAATTAAAGCCAGTTTTGAATGAAAGTTTCCTTTCAATCACACATGGTGCCTACAATACACTGGGATTCCCTTTCATCGAAATCATATTGTTAGGCGCAGTCTTTACCTTCGTCACACAAAAAGAAAAGTTAATGAAAAGTTATCTAATGGCCATATTATCTGCAGGATTTATCCTGGTCTTTACTGTTTTTCTGACAGTAGGTACAGAAGGTCCCTATATGGTTACCCGAATTACGTATTCAACCTATGCGATGATGAAGGACATCACCATCATCGAACTATTTGAACGAGTTGAAGTGGTAATTGCAGTGGTTTGGATTTTTGGGATTTTGGTAAAAATTTGTCTCTGTCTTTTTGCAGTTTTGAAAGGATTACAACACATATCAAAACACGAAAATTATCATCCTTTTTTACTTCCAGTTGGCATCATCACTTGGGTGATGAGCAATGAAATTCATCGAAATACGAGAGATTTCACTGACTTTGTGGCAAAATATTGGACACTGTGGTGGTTTACACTTTACGTAATTCTGGTATTAATCATGATGATTGGCATTGCTTTGAAGAAAGATAAACAGACATAAGGATAGCAGTGTGCTATCCTCTTTCAGGCTGATGACAAAAGAATACTTTCGCAGCATGAAAAGACACTTTTCCCGTAGTGAAACCTAAAAGAGAATTGTTTTAATTAGATTCTTGGTTGTAATATATGACGTTCACGTAGGTATAATTGGCGTTGACGTAGGAAAAATTGAGCTCCACGTAGGAAAAATCGACGTTCACGTTGTAAAAGTATCTTTTAGCATATACTTCTTCACGGCAAAACCACATCTGCATTTCTGAGTCTCACTTAGTATGCAGTTAAATTCAAACATTCTACAAACTGAAAAGAGGATAGCCAACATGCTATCCTCTTTCTTTACGTATTCATTTTTCAATAAACGTTAGGTCATTTGTATATGCATTCATATGTTTTTGTGTGTTTTCGTAGTGCAGCTGATGGCCAGGTAAGTAGGAGTCCGTCAACAAGTGCATTGGGATGACTTCAAAGTCGCGCTTGTCTTTGTAGTACCCATAAGTCGGGACGAAACTAGGATGATCTAAAAGGATAACCGTTTCCTCGGAATTCACGACTTTCGTGATTTCTACGCCACCAATGCCACCTGTCATTCTCTCCAAGCCTTCCTGGCCAGATAAAAAGTTTCCTAAGCTATACATGACGAATGTTCGCGTCCCGTCCGGTCGTTCAATCCAATCCACTGGTTGAAGAACATGTGGGTGATGGCCAATGATGATATCCACGCCCATTTGCGATAGTTCATTGGCTAACTTGATTTGTGTGTCGCTTGGCGTTTTTTCATATTCATTTCCCCAGTGCATGGACACAACCACCACATCCGAAATCGCTTTGGCCGCTTTCACGTCTTGTTCGATTAAAGGCAGGTCAATCAAATTAATTAAATAAGGTTTACCTTCAGGGACGGGCAAGCCATTTGTTCCATAACTATACGATAGAAAAGAAAACGTGATGTCATTCTTCGTAACCGTGCGAATCGTGTTCCGGTCTTCAGCCGATTTGAAAGCACCTGTATACGGCATCTCAATGTGATCCCAATAATTAATGGCGTTCAGAATGGCTTTTTCGCCTTTATCCAGTGTGTGATTGTTGGCAATGGTTACGATATCGATTCCAGCGTACTTCAAAGCATCTCCAATCTCATAAGGACTGTTGAAAAGGGGGTAACTGGAAAGACCCAGCTCCGCGCCACCAATCATCGTTTCTTGATTGGCAACGGCAAGATCGGCGCTTTCGATAATCGGTTTTACTTTCTCAAACATGTCAATGAAATCATAGGTACCATCAGGCGTTTTTGCATCTGTATACACGGGTTGATGAAGCAGTATATCGCCAATTGCTACAAGTTTAGCTTTAGTCACCACCGGCTTTTCAATTTTGAAAGCTTTGACTGGGACGGGTTTCAAAGGTTCTTTACCCTTTTCAATTTCCATTGCATTGGCAACCGGGACATTGTCTATTGGTAGCTCAGGAGCAGAAAACTGAGAACAGCCAACCAGGGACAGACATAAGGCAATTAATAAAAAGTACTTTTTCATATAGTTCCTCCAAAATATACATTTGCTACGATATAAAAAGAGTGCTAACAACTTGTATCGCAAATTAGTATCTAGTGTTGACAAAAGATACGACGATAATACGTATGTAGCAGTGAAGATTGATATGCTGGAAGAATGAAAAGTTTAATTATAGTATCTTTCCATTAGGGTATTCTAGAAATGGATGAAAAGTCCTTCCAAAATGGTATGCTATTATTGACAAAATTCTGACATTCGCATATTCTGAATGTGTTAAAGAAGAAAGATCCAAAAGAGGAGTTTGTTTATGAGTGTGGGAGTTCTTAACTAAACCGTCATTTTAATACGGTCTTGAAAGCAGTAAAAAACCAAGAATTACTTGGTTTATTCAGTATGCGCTTTTCAAGAATTGTTAAGAACAAGCATCATAGCAAAGAAGAATGGGGTATCCCAGCTATGGCATGTATTTGTCATCGCTTTTTTTGTGTCTAAAAACGGTCGTTCGTTTGATTTTTGTCAAACAAAGCCATTTTTGTGCGCAGATCAGGGGCTCCATTATTAGAAACATCTTCTAAGCCGTCATGAGTGTTTTCATGTCGGCTTTTTTGTTTGAAAATAGGGAGGACGAAAAAAATGAATCAACAAACCATTGATGTATTGGGATATCAGGAGATTTTACAGGAAGTTGGGAGCTTTGCGATTACGGAGCGGGCGAAGAACTCAATTGAAGGAATGCGACCAACAACGAATAAGAAAAGCATCGAACATGCATTAAGTGAAGTGCATGAAGCACTCCAAATTATGAAAATCAGTGCCAGTGTGCCGATTCATACATTGAACGACATGGAGCAATATATCGAACAAGCAAAGAAAGGATTATACATTCGGGCAGATCAATTTACCCGCGTACTTTCTTTCCTGGATCACTGCAATAAATTGAAGCGCTTTATGAAGGATAAACAGTATGCTGCACCGACTATTCATTTGTATGCTGAATCAATCGGAGACTTAAACGACTTGGAAGCGGAACTCACACGTTGTTTGAAACACGGGCAAGTAGACGATTATGCCACAAAAGAACTTTCGACCGTTCGAAGACAGTTGTCGATGCAACTGGCTAAAGTAAAGGAACGAGCTCAAACGATGGTGAAGTCAAAGACGTTTGCACCTTATTTACAGGAAGCGATGGTTTCAGAAAGAAATGGTCGATACGTGTTTGCCGTTAAAAGAGAGTATCGATCGAAAGTAAAAGGAACGGTGATTGATTCATCCGCATCGGGGGCTACTTTATTCATGGAGCCGAAAGAGTTGGAAGAGATGCAAGAATCGATTGACTATCTAAGAATTGCGGAAGAGCACGAAGTGGAGAAAATCTTGTATGAACTGACCGAAAAGTTTCTGGAACAGGAACTGGCCATCAGTATTGCGATGGACACGATGCATCATTACGACATCATTTTTGCGAAAGCGAAGTACAGTGTCTCCATTGATGGGGAACGTCCGATGTTGAATGAAGACTATATCATTTATTTGAATGGGGCTAGGCATCCTATGCTAAAAGGCAATGCCGTTCCTTTGTCCATCCATTTCGGGGAGAACGATCGGGCACTGGTCATTACGGGCCCGAATACAGGGGGGAAAACCGTCACGCTCAAAACCATCGGACTACTGACCATGATGGCTCAGACAGGCTTGTACATTCCAGCAGAAAAGGGAAGCAGTCTTCACCTTTTCCATCGAATTTATGTGGATATAGGTGATGGCCAAAGCATTGAAGCAAATTTAAGTACATTCAGTTCACGCCTTTTGAATATCATCGACATCTTGAAGAAAACCGATAATCAGTCACTCGTTCTGCTAGATGAGCTTGGCTCAGGAACGGATCCGAGTGAAGGGATGGCATTGGCCATCGTTATCCTGGAGCAGTTGTTTGAAAAAGGGGCGACGTTGTTTGCGACGACCCATTACAGTGAAATGAAAGATTTTGCCGACCGAAAAGATGGGTTTGTGAATGGTTCGATGGAATTCGATCTCGAGACGTTGCGTCCTACGTATCGTTTGTTGCTTGGGCAAAGCGGAAAAAGTCAGGCGTTTGATATTGCATTGAAGCTCGGATTACACCCGCAGTTGATCCGAAAAGCGCAAGACATATCGTATAAAGGTGAGCCGTCAACTATTCAAACTGCAAATGAAGTGGATTTGAAGGACCTCCACTACGTGCAGCAAATCACGACAAATAAATATGCAAGAAAAACGAAACTGCAAAAGGAAGTCATTGAAGAAAAAGTAGCGCAGTTTGAACAAGGGGACAATGTGACGATCACTGCCACGAGTGAGACGGGCATTGTGTATAAAGGGCCCGACAGCAATGGGAACTACATTGTGCAAGTGAAAGGTGATAAGAAAGCCTTCAACCATAAACGTTTACAGCTGCACATTAAAGGCAGTGAACTTTATCCGGAAAACTATGATTACGATATCATTTTTAAATCTAAAACGTATCGTAAAGTAAAGAAACAGCTTAATCGTAAACATGTAAAAGGCTTAAGTTTGGAGGATGAAGAGTAAGCCGAATGCCACAAGAAGCAATTCAGCTTTCTGTGGTTTCTTTTTGAGAAAAATGACTTATTTGCACAATATGTTGTGTCGAAAAATAAAATTAATACCATATATTGATTTCAAGAAATAGCCGTTATATAATTGAAATGTATAGTAAATGGTGTAACCTAAAAGGGAAAACCCCTTCTGCAAACATGCTTATTAGACAACCGAAGCCCTGTGTTTAAAACGCTTTTCTGACTGACTGCTACAACTATGTGCTCTCAAAATCATATGGGTATGGAGGAAGGGAAATATGAAGACGCAACCTATGGGTAAAACGAACGTGACACTAAAGCAGATTAACTGTAAAAAAAGAGAAATGTATAAGAAAGCAAAACACTTAGGCATGAGCCATCCAAGCGTTGTTGTGTGCAGCCAAGAATTGGATGAGTTACTTAATCAGTATCAAGGGATTTACCAATTCAATTTTGTCGTCTAGCCATCCATCAAATGTTTCAGATTCAAACGTATATAAGGCAGAAGAAAGGCATCAAGCCCTTTCTTCTGTCTTTGTTTTTACTTACACAATTACACTGGTCTGAAAAATGTGAAAATACAATTATTTATTATGAAATACCTAAAAATTCCACTCATATCCTATATAATAAAAAGTAAATATAGAGAAAAGAAGGGGATTTTATGTATCCAACAAAATACAGAAGACGCAATACGGTAGCCTTTACCGTCCTGGCGTATTTTACATTCTTTGCAGGAGTAGTCATGTTCGCAATCGGTCTATATAATGCAGACAACTTACAATTAAACGAAAAAGGGTATTATATCGCAGTGATGATTTTGGTCGCAGTCGGTGCAATCCTTACTCAAAAAGTTACGCGTGATAACGCGGAAGACAACGATATCCTGGCAGAACAGGAAAGACAATTTAACAATACAAGAATTCCTAGTGGATCGAAGGAATCGTAATAAAACTTGAAGAAATCGCACTCCGATTGGGGTGCTTTTTGTTTGAGGTGAATCAAAAAACATTGGAACTTTTTTACTTTTTATCCGTATAAGTAAATAACACAAATCAGGTGTGTACGTGGTCATTTTAACCCCATCCATCGGAGGAATTTACTTTGAAAAAATTGACGTGCATCTTCATGATATTCAGCCTTTTACTCACCCTAGTTAGTTGTTCCAATGAAACTGAAAAAGTAGCACATCCAAAAGAAACGAAGTTTCAAACACCGGTTGTCTTTGAGCATAAAGGACAGGAGTTTAAAATCCACACCTATTATCAAGAGTTTGAAGATTTCCTAGAAAGTGCGAAAAAACAGCCCGAAAAGGTAGATGAGCTATATCGACAATCGGTCGTTGAGGCATTCAGAGTCGTGCACGGGTATTCGTATATTAATCATTGGATGTTCACTCCACCCACTGACATAAAGGCTTTGGAGAAGTCAATGGATGCTTTAGTCGACAAACAGGAACGCATCAATGAGTTGATTGCTGAGGCGTTAAAAGAATCTGCTGAACAACTTCCAGGCGGGAACAAGTCCGTCTATGTAATGCCTGCTATTCCTGAAATGAAAGAATTTTTGAAAGTCATGAGTTATGTGTCAGGGGAGGTCTGGAACAAAAACACGATTATCATTCTAATTGATCCTGAATTTCTAGAAGAGCACTTAAAGTATACAGTTGCCCACGAGTATCATCATGGTGTCGCATTGGAGCAGGCTGGCGTATACTCCGTGTTAGATAGAAGTGTAATGGAGGGGAAGGCAGATGCCTTCGCGAAGATGATCTATCCTAATGTTGAGGTACCTTGGATTGAACCATTGGCAGGTCCTGCTAAAGAACAAGCCTGGAAGCTTTTTATGGAAAATCGAGATTCCACGGATCTAGAACTGTGGTATGAATTCTTTAATGGAAACCCTGCTAAAGGACTTCCACAATGGTCCAATTATAAAATTGGCTATCAAATAATGGAGAGCTTCCAAAAAGAGAATCCAGACGTATCCCTAGAAGAGTGGACGAAGTTGCCGGGAGAGGAAATTTTGTTGATGAGTAAGTATAAGGATGAGTGAAAGTATCAATATTACTCGTGAGAATCATATCGAAGATTTTAAGAACGAAAATGTTGAACACATGGAGGAAATAGTATGTTTATTGTAAATGTCGAGGGTGCAATCTATCACAACGAAAAGTGGCTGTTAATCAGACGCAGCGAGAAAGAAGAACACGCTGGTGGAGAACTGTCTCTGGTTGGCGGACAGGTTGACAAAGAAGGCGTCTCTACAGACATTTTAGAAAGAACACTAATAAGAGAAATTGCGGAAGAAGTGGGCATTGAGGTTGCCAATCTTAGGTATGTAAATAGTTCATCCTTTGTTACGGATTCAAGAGAGAATGTTGTCGACATCGTGTTTCTTTGCGATCACCAATCGGGCGAAGCGTTTGCTAAGAGCCCGGATGAAGTGGATGAAGTTTTGTGGATGACAACCGAAGAAATCATGAATCATCAAGATTTGCCTGTTTATTTAAAGCACAATATTAAACTTGCGGATAAATTGGCACAGCAACATACAATAGTCAGTTTTTAAGTCATGAAGAAAGATACAGAGGGGAAAAGAATGAAGAACAATCCAAGGAAAAAAGAAGATGGTTTTTTAAGACAGATGAACAGGGAGATTCGAGATTCGATCCTAGCTGAGATTATTATAGGTATCCTCACCTTTATCCCGAGACTGCTCATTCGTATAGTAAGAAATTTATTTTAATTATTGTAGATCGCCAGATGAGGATTTAGCTAACAGCAGTAAGCTCAAAAAAATCGCTAATTCACTTATGATAACCCGTTCAGTTTACTGGTACAAAAAGCTCTTTTGTTATTCAACTAACAAGTTAGTTTAGTAAAAATTCGATTGAATATTAACTTAAGGGAATGTAGGAATTCACATCAAAAAGTGTAGGAGAATACAGATGTTTGAAAAATTCAATTTTGACTTAATTCATAGTGAACGAAATGATGTAACTCCTTTAGTGGTGATGATGTGTGGAGTGGCTGGTTCTGGGAAAACTACTTTTTCACAATTATTAGAAAAGGAAGGTTTTGTACGTCTTTCTATTGATGAAGAAATATGGGCCACTAATGGTCGTTGGGGGATTGATTTCCCAATGGGTAAATTTGAGGAATACAGGAAAGATGCAGAAAGAAAATTACGCAACCGTTTAATAAAGTTAATTCACGATAAACAACAGGTGGTAATTGACTTCAGTTTTTGGGATCGAGTAAGAAGGAACCAATATAAAAAACTTATAGAGGATTCTGGCGGTAAATGGAAACTTATCTATTTAAAAGTTCATCCAAATGATTTACGTGAACGACTTAAGATACGTAATAAAAGTTTTGATGCAAATTCGTTCCCTATTTCTGAAGAACTTCTAACTTCTTACCTGAATGGTTTTGAAGTTCCAAATGGTGAAGGAGAAATTGTAATTATAAATTAGACCACTCAAATAACTTCAAATTTAATTTTACAAAGAATGAAATAAATATCTTCTAGATGTATCTCTCCAAGTATTAAAATGATGAACAAAAATAAGAAAGCCTTAGGCATTTAATAGAGCCCAATTCATATGCGAATTTGGGCTCTTTTTGTGTTTAATTTAGGTTTCGTACTAGATAACTGAACGGGTGGCAATTAAGGATTAGCGGTTACATTAGTTATTTGCTCTCATATTAAATCGTCGTTTTAGGCGTTCTTCCATAACGGACATAGACGGCATAAAACAATGCGGCACTTAACAGTCTAAGGCCTGAGTTCAGATACATGGCATTTTCGACTCCCCATATATTCAACAGCCAGATACCGACTTGTGGTGCAAGAAATGCCATGAATGCTAGCAGTACGTTGTATGTGGTGATGCAGTATGTGCGAGTTGCTTCGGGTGATTGTTCAAGTAACAGATTGAACAAAAGTAATACGACTCCGGACAAGAAGAATCCAGATAGGGTTTGGACCGCAGTTAAATAATACAAATTGGTTGATAACACCGTTAAAAAGGGAGTAGTCGCCATCCCGATTGCTGCCCATACGAAGACACGGACATTCGATTTGCGCTCCGCCCATTTCTTCCATAGAGGGAACGTCAATATCTGCATCAACATATTACCCGCGGAAAACATACTGATCCAAAAAATCGTCGCTCCAACAACACGTACATGATAAATATTGAAAATTCCCCATGCCATTTGCCAAGCGAAATTGAAAAACAAGGCTGCGACTAAAAACCATACATAGTTTGAATGCTTGAAAATGGACCAATCCATCAATTTCTTTTTCAATACCGGTCCTTCCGCAATAGAAGGATTTTCTTTATGCTTCATCATCAGGAAGGCTTCGACTAAGCCAAAGCCGAAAGCAATGGCGAATAAAACTTGATAGGCTGTGGTGTTCTCCGAAAAGTCCTTCATCACGATGCCGATAAGCAAAGTGGATACTAGACCGACCATTGTCAGCAAACGATTACGGTCACTAAAGAACTCGCCACGCCGCGATTCATTAATCATGCCACTGATTAACGTCTGCCAACCGATATTCGCTACCGTATTCGGTATGCTCATAAAGGCGATAATACCGAGGAATGCCCATGCTTGCATAGACTCGGTAGGCAAGTAAACAAGTACGACAATTAATAAAAACATAACGCGTGCCAGGACAATCGACAGCGACACCAATTTTTTATATTCGTGCGCTCGGTTCACCAGTATGGCTGCAGGAATGGTCATCAACAGAGCTATCAGTGGAGGCAAAGAACTGATCAACCCGACTTGGTAATTGGTTGCATTCAGAATGGTAATCGCAAATATCGGAAAAAAGTTATTGGAAAAATTCATGGCAACGGTCGAAGCCATGCCGTTGTATATACTGATTTTCTCGTTATAAGGTCTCATAAGAATCTCCGTCAAAATTCAAAGAATAGGTGGATATATTTTGAATTATAAACGTGTCCGAGTGGAATACAAGTGCTTCGAGACCCAAAATTTTTTTGGCGCTTTAAATTGCATACTACACTGGATATACAGACAACCATAGCACCTAACGTTTCTCAGCAATTTAAAGTCAAAGTGTTTACGTTTAAATAAATGTATGGTATTATTATCTCGAATTAAAGATAAATTAATTCAAGATTAATTGAATTTGAATTGCCGAATCTTAATCTTAAAGCTATAAGCATCATTGTGTGGCCTGCAAATGCTAAAGTGGAGCTGCAATGCGCTCATTCCAACAGAATTTTCATCTTTGGAACTGCTTATTATCGAAGTTTAAATTTTTTTAATCATATATCTCGAATTCGAGATAAATATATATCATCTAAAAAGGAGCGGATTTTTAATGAACGAAATAAAAGGAATCCATCATGTAACTGCGATTACCAGCAGTGCAGAAAAGAACTATGAGTTTTTCACGTATGTATTAGGTATGAGATTGGTCAAGAAAACAGTGAACCAGGATGACATAAAGACATACCATTTGTTCTTTGCAGATGACAAAGGATCAGCGGGTACGGATATGACGTTTTTTGATTTTCCAGGCATCCAGAAAGGGACACATGGAACGAACGAAATTTATAAAACTGCATTCCGTGTTCCAACTGATGAAGCTTTGAATTACTGGATGAAGCGTTTCGATAAATACGAAGTGAAACACAAAGGTATTCAAGAAGTGTTCGGCAAGAAAACCATTTCGTTCGTGGACTTTGATGATCAGCAATACATGTTGATTTCAGATGAGAACAACGAAGGGATAGCCTCAGGAACACCGTGGCAAAATGGTCCGGTTCCACTGGAATTCGCGATCACGGGCTTGGGTCCGATTCACATCCGAGTTGCAGAATTTGATCAGTTGAAAGAAGTACTGGAAAAAGCGATGCTGATGCGCGAAATCGCAAAAGAAGGTTCCTTCCATCTCTTCGAAGTAGGAGAAGGCGGTAACGGGGCTCAAGTGATTGTGGAACATAACATCTTGCTCCCTCGAGGACACCAAGGGTTCGGTACGATCCACCATGCGGCATTCCGTGTGGCCGATACCAACGTCTTACAGGAATGGATCGACCGCATGGAACAATTCGGATTCAACACATCCGGTTATGTCGATCGTTTCTTCTTTGAATCGCTTTACGCTCGAGTGGCACAAGGAATTCTTTTTGAATGGGCAACAGACGGCCCAGGCTTTATGGGGGATGAGCCATACGAAACGGTAGGAGAAAAACTATCCTTGCCTCCATTCTTGGAACCAAAACGCGTACAGATTGAACAAATGGTACGTTCGATTGACACCGTGCGCAGTACATTAACGATTAATAAAGAGTATTTGTAGGGAGGTGAAAGAACAAAATGGGAATTTTCAATAGATTATTTGGAACAAAAAAAGAGGAGGAAACAACAATGACAAAATTAAACATCGGAATTATTCTAGGTTCAACACGTGAAGGGCGCTTAAGCCCACAAGTAGGAAACTGGGTAAAGGAATTGGCAGATAAGCGCGGAGACGCGAACTATACGATTATCGACATCGCGGATTATAAATTGCCGCTACTTGGTGAAAGTGGCGCAGACGCTTCAGGTGCAGCTGCGTGGTCTGAAGCAGTCGCAGCGCAGGACGGATTCGTTTTCATCGTACAAGAATACAACCACTCGATTACTGGGGCACTTAAAAACGCATTGGATTATTTGCGCGTGGAATGGAACAACAAAGCGGCCGGCATCGTTTCATACGGTTCAGTCGGAGGCGCTCGTGCGGCAGAACATTTACGTGGAATTCTAGGAGAATTATCGGTAGCAGATGTACGCGTACACCCTGCATTGTCTTTATTCACTGACTTTGAAAACGGAGCAGAACTGAAACCGGCTCCAGTCCAAGCGGATTCCGTCAACCAAATGCTAGATCAAGTTATTCCTTGGTCAACTGCATTAAAAACTATACGTCAATAATCTTAGTTTAAAATAACAAAACACAAAACGTGCATGAACTCATGCGCGTTTTGTGTTTTTATAAAAATATTTGTTGAGAATAGCTCAAAGGATAACAAATGAATATTCAACACTTGCCGTTAAGATTTTTTCTCTTTAGCACGCTCTCTTTGACCGGCTTCATACCGTGCTCGCATTCTCCAACTTTGAATGAATGAAATCAAATAATACATGCCGACGTAAAGAATAACAAACAGTAGAATATCCAACACAAATTTGAAGAGCGATACCCAAACAAATTGACCGTCACTGAACAAATTGTATTGGAAATACTCTAATTGCAAATACGTAAAGTTACTGATGAGCCACGCGGAAATGAATGCAGCAACAGCTTTCCCAAATGTCATCTTAAACACCCTCCTTTATAATCGTCTCAATTTATTTCCTTGTGATATTTCAATGTGTACTTGATACGCGGTTCCACCAGTTAAACCTTTTAATTTGGATAATTCCACTTCGGTTTGTATAATCACTAGCTTTGATTCATGGCCTTGAAGTGTAACGGGATAGGGTCCATTTTCATTAATCAAAGGAATCACATTGAATCGTTCTTCAAAGAACGCTTGGTCATCAAATGATACGTCAAAATTAGTTGTTTTCTCACTAAAGTTCTCAAAGGGTAACTGACACTGGACTTTCATCTTAGTCTCATCTAATTTCTCAAATGCACATTGGCTGGAGTCCAATTCATAATGTATGGCGTAAATACCCGATGCGACTGTGTTTTGATAAACATTGATTAAAATGAAAGGCAATGAGAAGTAGAGGATAATCGCCAGGAACACCAGACGCTTTCGATACTTCCCAATTGAAGTCCCAACTAGATAAATGCCAACAATCAAAATGAAAAATAAAATGATTCCGCCAAACATGTAACCATCCCTATCCTTGATCGGGATATTCATGGCCGACATATTACCTGCAACAAAAGGCTCTGCATGGGGAAAAGGAAAGTTTAAAATCATCACCAACACCATCAAGCCAATCCCCAAGAGCAACTTTTTAATGTTACGGACAATTATTCGTTGATCTTCCATCATTGAGCCCCTTCTTCTGACGCTACTTCTATATGTGGTTTCTTCGGTAACTCTTTCATTAATCGCACAATAACCCATCCTATTAAAATAGAACTGATGACGAGAACAATTGCGTTTGGCAACGCTTTCTCATATAACTCAGAGCTATTCATAATGCCCCATTTGGGCGAAGTCGGTGCCACGTACATCCAAATGACAGCAATCGAATTATTAATGATATGCATCAAAATCGGAATCAATAAATTGCGTGTCTTTATATATAGAAGAGAAGCTATGACACCAAAAATAAATGCGCCAAACACATCTGCATGCAAAATACCAAACAGAATGCTGGAAATGATGATGCCGCCCCACATCGACGTTTTCTTCATCATCCGGTGCAATAAAACACCACGGAAGATAAATTCCTCTGCAATGGGACCAATAACGGCAATACTAATCAGCATAATGCCTAAATAAACCGGATTTTCCGGCATTGGAATGGGTTCCAACAGGAAATCTACAAAACCTGGGAACAGAGGATACAAAGCAAATAACTGTAGCCAAAATATACTTAAAGAAAATGCGATGGAAATCACAACGATGCCAAGTAAACTTGGCAGCCATTCAACCGCCCCTTCTTTAAATACCACTTCACGAACAGACCGACCCTGCTTTCGGAAATGGTGCCGGAAGAACAAAACTGGTGCTACTACATACAAAACGAGTGTGATTCCTGCTTCAACAAATTCATCTCCATTTGGAATGAAAATGGAGAGTACTCCAAATATAAACCCAAATACTATGCTCAACAGAATAAGCAAGCCAATAAAATGACGCGTCTTCATCTCTTCAAACATTTTCTCAACCCCTATCTTTCTCTACTTACCTATACGTTATTGGGAGGAAATGGTTTCGGATTGCTGAGGAAAATCCTCTATCTGTGATTTTGAGGCTACTTTTCGTCTATCGGAGTATATGCTTCTTGCCAGATACAAAATGATGAGAATCATTAATAGTAAACTAATCACAAGAGACGTGCTTTTCAGGACAGCGTTGACATGGATATCGTCAGAATTTGCTAAGAAAAAGGGATTTGGTCCAAGCAGGGAATATGGATGTTTGAATAAAGACAATCGCATTATGAACAATGTGGAGGAGAATCGGAACGAATAAACTTTTCGTCTTTAAATATAGGAGTGATGCAATAACGCCAAATAGGAAAGTAGCAATCATTTTTTCTAAATGCATATGTACAGACGCAAAAATCAAGCTCGAAATTAAAATGCCGCTCCACATATTTGTTTTCTTAATTAGACGGTTCAACAATAGGCCACGAAAGACAAATTCTTCAGAAATGGGGCGGGTTAACGTCGACGTGATCATCATGAGTATTAACAAAAAAGTACTTCCAGTCGGAGGTAGAATGACAAAGGGATTCAAAGTAACTAACGAATCCTGTACATATATGTAGAACCAATATGAAGTAAGTGAAAAGACATTGAAAATTAGTGCAATCCCTAGGATGGAAAGAATCGAAATCTTCTCTCTGCCTTTGGAAACAACGTTATGTATAGGTGTATTATGCATATTAAACCCAAAAAACAACAAAGCCACTGTTTCAAACGTAACGAAATCTGAAATCATACGTTTGGAGATTTCAGGAATGTCATACCTGGATAAAATCCATTCCACTCCTACTGCAAAGACAATCGTCAAGCCAACAAAAACACGTATTTTCATATCTTTAAACATCTTAGTCCTCCTCGCAAGAAAAAGCCTCATTGTATTCGGTCGCATCCAAAATCTCTTCTAGTTGAAACCACATGGACAAACGTATTTTCAGATAGAATGATTTTGATAGGTCATCATTTGAGCGAACAGAAACCGCATAATATTCATCGTCTTTCCCATATATAATGGCTCTCATATCGTTCTCACACTGATAAGTTTCTTCTATAAAAGCTACTGACAAGGCCTTCGCCTTAGACTCATGAAGCAGATCGTACACACTGAAAATAAGTCCCACTACAGAAATGGCAAGAAATACGATTAAAATACGTCTTTTCACCCGATCACCGTCCCTCGTGAAATTTTAGGAAATTATATATGGATTATTCTACCATAACACAAGCGAATTCATTTCCGACACATTTGTCAGGCTTATAACTTGTATTTAACAATCTCACTTAACATACTGATTATGTAGACTACAAAACATGAAATTATACAAAAGAATGGAAGTGAAACGATGTTTTTGGCTTGGAATGAAATCAAAAAGAACAAACTGCGCTTTCTGTTGATTACAGGTGTTTTAATGCTTGTATCCTATCTCGTCTTTTTCCTGTCGGGATTGGCAAGTGGGCTTGAAAACTTGAATAGGGAAGCGGTCGACAAATGGCAAGGGGATGGCATTGTCCTGACAAGTGAGTCAGATAAAAGCATGCCTCAGTCATCCATGACGCTTGATCAACTGGATGATATTGAAGCAGATGAAGTCGCTGTTCTTGGACAGTTGAATGCCATCGCAACTTCAGGAGACATCAAAGCGAATGTTGCCATCTTCGGTATTGAGAAAAACGAATTCATTATGCCGGATGTCACGGAAGGTGAAGAGTTCAGCGGTGAAAACGAAGTCATTGCGAGTGATTCATTAAAAGAAGAAGGCTTTCAATTAGGAGATGAACTGGAACTGTCCTCTACCGATGAAAAATTGACCATCGTCGGCTTTACAGAAGATGCACGATTCAATGCAGCTCCTGTACTTTATGGAGAACTGGCCACTTTCCATCGTGTGAAATTCGGGGAAGCGGCGGAACAAAATGAAGACCAAATCAACGGCGTTGTCCTGAGAACAAATGATTTGAAATCCGTTACGGACAATGAAGACTTGGAAACGATTGAAATGGAAGAATTCATTCAGAACTTGCCAGGTTATACCGTACAAAATCTAACGCTGTCATTCATGATTTACTTTTTATTTGTCATTTCATCTGTTATCGTGGCCATTTTCCTTTATGTATTGACGGTGCAAAAACTCAGTCTGTTCGGCGTTATGAAAGCGCAAGGAATTTCAAATGGCTATCTATCACGTTCAGTCATTGCACAGACATTCATCCTTGCAGCGGTTGGGGTTGCAGTAGGCTTTGGGCTGACGATATTGACAGGTGCATTCCTGCCGGCAGCGGTTCCGGTATCCTTTGATATCCCGACAATGCTTCTATATGGTTTGGTTCTCATTGTTGTGGCGATTTTAGGAGCGGTATTCTCGGTATTGACTATTGTGAAAATCGATCCATTGAAAGCGATAGGGGGTTAACTCATGGCGATTCTAGAATTGAAAAACGTGAAGAAAACGTTTGGCACGGGACATAAAAAAGTGGAAGCATTGAAAGAAACACAGTTCACAGCGGAAAAAGGAGAACTGATTGCCGTTATCGGGCCTTCTGGATCGGGGAAAAGTACATTCCTTACCATCGCGGGTGGTTTACAGACGCCAAGTGAAGGCGATGTCATCATTAACGCAAACAATATCACCGATATGAGCGAGAAAAAACGCTCCAAAATCCGTCTGAAGGAAATTGGCTTCATTCTGCAGGCATCAAACTTAGTTCCTTTCCTGACAGTGAACAATCAAATGAAGTTGCTCGATAACGTGAAAAAAGGCAATATGACGAAACAAGAACTTGAGCAACTGTATGAAGACCTTGGCATCAGCGACTTGCGTCATAAGTACCCGGCTGACTTATCCGGCGGGGAACGTCAACGAGTGGCGATTGCCAAAGCGCTTTACAGCAACCCCTCCATTTTACTCGCAGACGAACCGACAGCTTCTCTCGACTCGGACCGCGCTTACGAAGTAATGGAGCTGCTGCAAAGAGAAACGAAAAACAAAAACACAACCACCATCGTCGTCACGCACGATACCCGTCTGATCAGTTACTGTGACAAGGTATACAAAATGGTCGATGGCGATATCAAGCTAGAAGAGAAACATAATGAGGAAGAAATTCACTAGTTAGTACCAAAATAAAAAACCATCCCCGGCACATGAATGGCCATAAGGGGATGGTTTTTGCTGTTTAATCAACCGCTTTGTACTTCACGATAAATGGAAATAAGAGCGAAATAAAGATTCCTATTAATATTATGATGAGCACTGAGTAGTTAAGAGGTACTTGCCATTCTCTTGCAAAATGAAACCCATAAACGTTCATGGGTACAATGATTAAAATAGATGTTAATACTCTCGAAAAGTAAGTGATTTGATGTCTAGTGCTGCAAAGACTACATTGAATCGGTTTGTATGACAACCAATTGTTTTTAAATAGCTTGCTCCAACTGAATCTGTGGGTACAATGCTCACATTTTTGTATGCCCAAGTTGATCAATCCCTTTCAAGGTATTTTCCGTCGGATTCTGATTCTTTTTCCTATTCTTGATAAGATTCCAGAACAGTGCAAGTAAAATGGACAATGAACAAAACATTAGAAATGTATTAACGTTGAAGTACTGGTTATTGAGGTGAATGGACAAAGACTGGAAAGAGGTAATTTGATTAATATACACCGAATCAACGTAGCCGAATTCTTTTTCATACGCATTGGCAATGACCTGACGATAGGCGAGGTAAGCACTTCGTTGATACAGGATGCCGAGCACAAAGTGAGCGATGGTCCCTGCGATTACTAAGAGTATAGTAGTGCGCGTGATTCGTAGGGCATCTATAATTCGTTTCCGCAAATACACCAAGATGAAAAACAGCACCAGAAGCAACCCCATGAATATTATCGCTGGGTTTCCATTTCCAGAGGACGAGCCAGGAGAGGGTGTGCTCAAATTCCCTAACCAAAAGAGAGCAGCGGTGACCACAAGAATACTGGTGACCATTATTATGTTCTTTCTCATTGGTTGCTTCACCTCTTTTCATACTTATACGAAATTGGGAGGAAATGGTTTCGGAAAACAAAAATTTAATAGGTTTAGCGGATTAAAAACAGGGTATTAATCCGATTGGGGAGAAACTCCTAGTACAATTGTCTGAAAATAGAAAAATATACCTTTGTTAATGCGGTACTTATATGGTTTATTTAAGAGGATATAATTGAGTCGACCTTCGTTATTTATTTTAAGGGGGATTAAAATGGTAACTACAATTTTAGATACGGAACTGAAGGCATACTTTCAAGAAAATAAACAACAGTTCGAGTGCAATTTACTTGAACAAGCAGTGAATGTAAAAGATAAAATAAACGATATTTTAAGAGTCGGAGATATCGACCTCATCAACAATGCGCACCGTCTTGTTTTTTATGTTCTGGAAGGTCGCGAAAATGAACTCCGTGCCTTTGCAAGACAAGAAGGAATTGCCTGGGCTACGCATTCTTTGGCGTTAACTTTCAAACTCGAATGGGTACAAGCCATTCGCAGAACGATATGGAAGTTCATTCGAGAATTTAATGAAGGTACGCCCGATATATTAAAGGGTCATTTTTTCAATTTAGAGAAACGAGTAAACAACCTCATTGACCAATTTTTGAATTCATTCTTTATCAATTACTCTTCCTATAAAGACCAGTTGTTAACGGCTCAACGACAACTAGTCGAGAACTTATCGGTACCGGTCATTCCGATTACTTCAACCATCTGCATTCTACCTTTGATTGGAGCGGTCGATTCTTTCCGCAATAGCATTTTAGAGGAAAAAGTATTAACAGAGGTTGGAAGATTGCGCATCCAAACGTTAATTATGGATTTATCCGGTATTGCCGACATGGAGTCGGAAGTAATCGATCATTTAATGAAAACGATCGATGGCTCATCCATGATGGGCTGCCGCACCGTCATTACAGGATTAAGAGCGGATGTCGTCCGAAAAATGCTGACACTCGGCATCAAATTCGATAAAGACACCAAGACATTCGGAACACTGCAACAAGCATTGAACATCTATTTAATTAATCCGGACCATAAGTAAATACCACGAGCTGAGCGAAGAAAACTTCGTTCAGCTTTTTTTATAGGAAATTATTGGCTTATGGCGACTGTATTGGTTAAATCAAATGAGGAGTAATAAAGAAGGTTAGGGTGGTGGGTAGGAATGAACAGTTACATAGAACGCATTCAACAGGTCTATCCAGAGCTTATTATTGACCAATGCGCACAAAATGAAAATGGACAAAATAACGATGTGCTGGTGGTAAACGAATCGCTGGTGTTCCGTTTTCCAAAGTATGAAAAAGGAATCGAGCAATTAAGTCGAGAAACGAAGATTTTAGAGGCAATACACAATCGAATGAAGTTGCCGACGCCTTATCCACTGTATCAATCATTCGAACCAAAAGAGGTTGGCATGGTTTTTACAGGATACCATTTAATAGAAGGTACTCCCTTGTGGAAGCAAGACTTCTTAAAAATTGAAGAGGAAGAAACAGTGCGTCAACTTGCCACACAACTCGTTTCATTTCTATTGGAACTGCATGCGACACCACTTGATTCGATTTCTGGACTGGGTAAAAAACAAATGAAAACCCCACAAGAAGAAATGGGTGAATTGTATAAGAACATTCAAACAAAGCTCTATTCATTTATGAGAAAAGATGCACAAGACCAGGTAACGCATCGATTTGAATCGTTTTTAAACGATGACCTTCAAGTCACTCCAACCTTAATCCACGGTGACTTTGGGGGATCGAACATCTTGTGGAACCCAGTAGAAAGCCGAATATTAGGCATTATTGATTTTGGTGGAGCGGGAATAGGCGACCCTGCTTATGATTTAGCTGGAATCCTTTCGAGCTATGGAGAAGACTTTTTCAATCGGTGCATCGCTCTTTATCCAAATGGGAAAGAAATTGCACAACGGGTCCATTTCTATCGGAGTACGTTTGCCTTGCAAGAAGCTTTACACGGAGTAGACAACAATGATGCCGAAGCATTAGAGAATGGAATACAGGCATACAGATAACGCCAAATGCAATAAAAGGGGGGGGACAGGATGAAAAAAATAATGGTAATTGGGATATCAGCTGGCGTTGGGAAGTCAACATTTGCCCGGAAATTGGGAGAATCCTTGACTCTTCCGGTTATCCATTTAGATAAGCTATTTTGGAAACCTAATTGGGTGGAAGCTTCTCTAGAGGAATTTTCAAAAGCCCAACAGGAAATCGTCATCCAAGATCAATGGATTATAGAAGGCAATTACACCAATACATTTGACCTTCGAGCAGCACATGCCGATACAATGATCTATTTAGAACTGCCTCTACATGTATGTCTCTACCGGGTCGTCAAACGTTGGCTGATGAACCTAGGGAAAACGAGGCCGGATATGACAGCTGGGTGTGAAGAAAAACTCGATTGGGCATTCATTAAATTTATCATCACGACTTACTATCCAAGAAAGCGAAAAATGGATGACCGCCTTCAAAACTTCCTGAAAACAGGTCCTGCCAAAGAAGTCATTACGTTGAAGAGTAAGAAAGACATTCGATTGTATTTAGAAAACGTAAAGAGGTAGAACCCTAAGGTCGGTTTGGTAAACGAAACAATGGTCACTCACTTTACAAAAAAGAAGCAGCTGAAGATACATTTCAGCTGCTCTTTCACTTTTTTAGTCAGAAATGAACTCCTTTGAGACCCAATATCAGTGATTTCCATTAAAAAGGTTCTTTGGTAAGGGGTATTAGAATATACTTTAATGATAAGACTGAATATTCAATCAGTATTGAGCGAAGCTGAACGTTTCACATTACCTAAGGATAGGAGTGGAAAACGATGGAATGGTCCTACTGGAAAGTCATTATGAAATACGGCCACGTGGGTTTACGGAAAGAAGTAAGTGTGGCTAGGCATTTTATCAAACCTGTAGGGTACACGTTACTGGATGTCATGGCAGATGCACAACACATGCCCGGCGTAAAAGCGAAAGGCATTGTGTCCGCACGACGAATAACACAAGAGGATTATCTGATTGGGAACCGGGCAGAAGCAGAGAATTTCTATTTACAGAAGTTGAAAACGTTTAGTCAAATGAGTAGTTGAGTATAGGGTTTCCGGGTTCGCTATGGGCAGCACCCGACAGCACCATAACCCAATGAATGAAAGAGGGACGAATGAAGTGACCAGGTCACTTCATTCGTCCCTCTTTTTCTGATTAGCAATCTTGCGGCTGCGTTCGTCTCAACCTTACAACCTTTGCCGAAGATGCAATTTCGGCTGCTCTATTCTTTAATTATTTCTAACACTTTAACTGAAAGAATCAATCATAAGTCTACCATCCTCTTGAAGATATGCTAGGATAAAGTTAATAAGATATTTTCCAGTATGTGGGGTGAACTGATTGAGTCAAGGGTGGGAGTTGAAAGAAGGGGAAGGCCAATATCATGTGGTGTCCGAAGATCAAATTTGGACAGTTTTGATGAAAGTACTCTCTCCACAGGCAAAGAAGACTACTTCCTACAAGTTTGCATTGCTCAGAGCAATCATCGAAAACCTTTATAAGGCGAATGGTGAACTGGAGATTTACTTCAATCAGCTCGCTCAATCTTTTGCGAAATTATATTGGAACTTGGTTGTGCGAAACGGCTATTCACAAGGGAAGCAAGCACAGATTGAGACGGAATTAATAGCGTTTAAACTGAACCACACGATACCAGATGGCGTTGTGTTCGATTCCATTCCAGAGGATCTTCAGATTTCACTTATACATTCCATCGAAAGAAATATCGTCCAGAAATATGTCGTTGGCGCACTTTATGCAGATACGGATGGTGTTCTATACGGGTTCTCGAAGAAAGAACGTAAGGTAAAACTGACCCCATCAGGGTATGAGTTTCTCTTGAAATACCAAACAAACGTCTTCAAATTGGTTAATTATGAGCTGGCGAAGTTTCTGCAGAAGAAAAATCCGTTTGCGACACAAGGGATACTGTTGGAGGAAATCGAAAACATCACGCAACGTGAATCACTGCTTCAATTCCAACAATTACTGATGGAACATTCCGGGATCAGTTGCTTTTATACCGAGAAACCTTTAGCTATCGGGCGAAACTCAATTGCCGTCGATCACTTTGTTCCGTGGAGCTTTGTTCATTCCGATGAGCTCTGGAACTTCGTATTGACGACAGGCTCGCTGAACTCGAGCAAAGGTAGCAAGTTGCCGGCTGAGCGATACTTAAAGAAAATCAATGAACGGAACCTTCTGTTCCAACAAGTAGGAGACGTATATGTGAAGCAGTACATGGAGAACTATAACTTTACCCAGTTTGTAAAACTATATGAATATGCTGAGCTAAACGGATTTGAAAAAGGCTGGGAGCCGGTAAATTAAGAAATGAGATTTAGAGATCTTTTACCTGTTTCAGAAGAGAAAGTTAATATTTAAATATTCCAAAATATGGTATCAAAAGGATTTGTCTGTCTCTTTATGATAAAATTGTATCAATTGTTAAATTGAATGTTTATTTTCACTAAAAATTACAGTGGGAAATTTACAGACCAGTGAAAAATTTGAATTAGGGTGAGGTATATGAAAGAAAGTAAAAGAAGAGAATTAGAACTATTACATAAGCTTTGTAAGGAAAAAAATATTTCGACTGCTCTTGCACAGGATTTAATAACTTCAAGTAAAAAATTCTCTTATGAAAATGTAACTCAAAGTGCAAGAATTAAAGAGTATCAAGAATTAATAAACTACCATACTAAACTTAAGTAGGTGATAAACCATGTTATTAAAAAAGTTAGTTTTTGATAATTATAAAACTTACTATGGCATTCAAGAAATTGATCTTTATATTCCGAAAAACATTAGAGAAGAAAAAGGACAAAATATTATATTAATAGGTGGCTTAAACGGGGCTGGCAAAACAACAATTCTTAAAGCAATTCTTTATGTTCTTTTTGGAAAACGAGGCATGAGCGAAACCGAACATAAAAGGTTGTTCTCTAATGTAATAAATAACACATTTTTTGAGGAGGGTGGTCTAGAATGTTCTCTCTCATTAATTTTGGAAACCGATTCCGGAGAAGAATGGAATTTAAAAGCAAAATGGTTTTTTGATAAATATAAAAGAGTTACACATGAAGAAAGAAATCTAGAAGTAAAAAAACCTGGGTCAAGTTTATCTAAAGTTGCAAGAATAGATAATATTGAAGTTTACAATAAATTTATTGATAGGATAATACCGTATCATGCCGCTCCATTTTTTATATTTGATGGTGAGGAAATTAAAGATATTATCTTAAGACAAAATAGTCATGAAATGAAAGAAGCAATTCATAAAATTACAGGAATGGCAGCATATAGCCAACTATTATCTGACTTGAAATTTTATAAGAATGCCGTTGAAAATAAGATTGCAAAGTCAGTTAGTGTGGTCAAATTAAATAGCATTCAGAATGATTTAGATAAAATAGAACAAGATGTGAAAAATTTTGAAGTTAAAAGGGACAAATATCTTGCCGAAATTCGAAATTTTGATAAATTAATTGATTCTACGAAAGAAGCACGTAATACAAAAATTTCACGGAACTCAAAATCTCGTGAAGTGATTATTAAACAACAATCAAGAATTGAAACAGAACTTGAAATCAAAAAAAATGAGTTGGATAATTATTTACAAAAATATACAATAAATATTATTTTAAGAGATAAAATATACAAACTCAAAAAACAATTAAAGCTCGAAAATGAAATAAATCATAAAAGGATCCTTCAAAATGCTTCATTAACACCTTATCGTAATTTCATCAGTCAGCTCCTAAATCAAAATATTGAACCTGCATTAACCAAAGAGCAAGTACTTCAAATTCATGAACTTGGAGAAGAAATATGGATTAAAGAAAATTCAATTCAAAACACTATATCTTCTGATTACAATGAAATTCATGATATATCCAATAACGATTATAATTATCTTGTTAATACTCCAATTAAAGATGAAATCCAAATCACTAAATATATTAATGAAATTGAAAAATTACAACAAAAACTTAATTCTCTAGAAATAGAAATTAGGAACGCTCCAGAATCCGTTGATTTAGATGAAGAAAATAAAAAAATTGATTTACTAACAATTAAATTGGGTGAAAATAAATTAAGATATAAATCTATTAATAGCAAATTAAGTTTGAAGAATGAAGAAAGAACCAATCTTAGAAATCAGATAACACGTTTAGCAGATCAAGATGGCAGTTTGGAAGATCTTCTAAAAAGTAAAGAAGATATAGGCAATATAATAGATACGATGGAACAATATGTTACAGAGGTTACTACAATGAAAGCAACATTAATAAAAGAAGAATTTTCTAAGATGTTACAAAAATTGTTTAGAAAACAAGATGAGTTTGGAAAGATCGAATTCGATATTAATACTTATTCTATTCGACTTTACAATGACAAAATGCAGGAAATTAGTATCGAAGAGCGATCTGCAGGAGAAATGCAAATGATTTCTTCCGCTTTAATTTGGGCGCTTACTAAGGCTTCCGATTTATCTCTGCCAATTGTTATTGATACTCCTTTAGGAAGGCTCGATAGTTATCATAGAAATCATCTGATAAATTATTATTATAAAGAACTAAGTGAACAAGTAATTATTTTATCAACAGATACAGAAATTACTAAAGAGTATATAAATGTGATGGAAGAACATTCTTATAAACAATATATGTTGGATTATAATGAAACAAAAAAATATACTGTTATCAGAGATGGTTACTTCGATTTTATAAAAGGGTGAATTTATGTCTAATCGCAGAATGTACTTATCAGAAGAGGGAAAGAAAATACTTGATTTGATAGTTGAGGTTTTAGAAACAGAACGACCAATGGTTGTCCGGATAGCTCTTGCAAAGGGGATCTCAGTCTCAAATGGACCAGTAGAAGATGTGTTTCCTAATTCCAAAAACAAATGGACAATCCCAGATAATGTAATAAAAGACAAGGAGTACTTATTATTTAAGCATCTTATAATAAACGAGGTGCAAAAGACTTTAGATGAGGACCATTTACATCAACATATGATATTGTTTATTGAAAAAGGATTACAAACACTTAAACAAGAATATGAAAGGAAAACTTCTCTAGAAGACTTCCGCTTAAGTATTTTGTAAAAAAATCCCACCAATTAGGTGGGATTTTTTTATTATATTCTCTCAGAAAGAGGAATTATGTTTACAACCGTTACCGTTGGGTTAGATAAATCTCCATTGTCTTGAAGAATAGGGCCATGAACGATACACTGACCTTTTCTTAAGGAGCTCAATTTATTTTCCCAGTATTTTTTTTCTTGAACTTCTTTAGTTAAACTAGAAGCTATATTTGATAACTCTTGTTCTGGGGGTGAAAAATAAACCTTTTGAGATGAATTTTGTAACCTAGCTAATTCATCTATGTCTAATTGTGATTTTAAAAATTGTGTTGCATACCATGCCGACCAACCAAATTTTCTGCCCTCTGTTAATACTCTCGCAGAAGGAGATTTTTCAGTATGATCTAAATTCTGCGCTTCATCCATAATAACTGGAATTGGTTCGTTTTTATTACCGAATCTTACAGAATAATTCCATAAATCCCATAGGATGAATTCAGTGATTATCAATTGTACATCTCTTGGAAAACCGGTTAATTGAATAATATAGATTTCACCATTGCTTTCAATATGTTTTTTCCAATCTATCCCATTATCGATACTGAATGGATTGCGATCGATTAAAGGTCTTATTTGAGAAAGTGCCGTTTTAGAGTAACTAGAACCATCTTCCTCAAGAAGTTTTTTAAGTTTCAATAAATCTAAATTACTTTCATATATTTCTAATCCTTTTAAAACAGCCTCATAGATCGCATTTTGTTGTTGGATTCCTAATGTTTTATAGACCGCAGAAAATACGCTTTTTATACGTTCAGCCACATCTGTGTTAGATTCAGGTAAATGAATACCACCAATATCGCGAACATTCCTTTGAAATGGATTTATTGGCAATTTCTCACTGTATACAATTTTTTGAATTATTTTGTCACCTAAAAATTCAACAAATTCGGGTTCTAACTGATTTGGTAAAAAACCTTCGGTATAATCGATCACAATACTCGGGATACCCAATTTCGATTTTTCTAGAAGCAAACACTGCATAAAATATGTTTTTCCTTGGCCAGATTTTCCGGAAATTAATAAATGTCTATTGGCTAATCCTTTATTACCATATTCCCAGTATATTTCTCTACTAGAATTTTCAGCTCGTCCAATTTTAATTCTTAACTTTTCCAGCGGTATAGAATCAATCTTTTCATCGTTTACTTGATCTAAAACGGAATCTTCTTTATGGATGGGGTTACACAAACCTTCTTTATCTGGAGAATCGTTACCTGAACCTTCAAATAACTCAATTTCGGTTTCATCACTATCAGGAGACTCTTCAAGAGTTGTGTCTGAAACGATGGGTTCGGTATTTAGAGTATAAATTCCTTTTTCTACAGATGTAGTTAGTGGCACACTTATTGTTTTTTGTGATGAAGATATTGTCTCTGTTTTATATAAGCTTGAAAGCATTTCTTCTTTTATAAAATCATTTTGTTCTTCATGCATCCATGTTCTCATTTGTTTTATTGATGCTACTAACCCTTCATATCCATCTTTTTCTGTAAGGTTTAACAATAAAACTTCGTCCTCTAAAAGAGCACTTCGATGATAAGCATCTTTCTGGAAAGATAAGATTGCGCCTTCACCGATATATTTCAATAAACTGTTTGAAACAATATAATCATCCCTTAATAGTTTTTCAATAACTACATCTGAGAGAGCATAATTTTTTTCAATCCAGAAGTCACTTTGCTCCAATTTTTTTGCATTTGATATTACAAGTTGAGCGAAGAAATTACGATAAAATCTACCAGAGAAAGATTCTCCCATTTCTCCTGTTAAAGCCTCAATGAAGATGTTTTTAGTGTTTTTGACTTGTGATCGAGCTTTATTTAAGACTTCACCCGTATTTAAACCGATTTTAACTTCAATAGGATAGAAGTGAAGAGCGATCTGCCCATTATTAATTTCTAAACCGATTAATAGCAAGTCGTCGCTTTTACTTCCTTTCATTTGAAGGTTTTTTGCAGTAAAAACACCTTCACTTTTGCTTAATCCTACCACACCGGCTACACGCAGAACTTCTTCAAGAGAGATGGGAATCCATAAGATGTTAGGATGATCAAAATATGAAACAGAATATTTGATAGCAGATATTATACTTAATTTCTCTCTATCAAAATGTCCCTTGCTTCCAATGATTCTTAATAACCATTCACCATTAAAAGTATTAAAGGCTTTGATTGTATTAAGAACATTTTCGTCGGTTCCTTCTACATTCTTTTGAAGAAGAAACTCTTTGATTACAGCATAATATTGTTGAGATTTATCCGTCACTGTAATGGCATCAAAACGACTTGACGAAGAATATTGATCACTATAATGAATTACAACTAAATTACCATTGTATTTATTGAAGAATTCTAAATCGACAGATGGGTCAACAAACGTTACCCAATAAGAAGATTTGAAAATCTTTTCTAAAGTCATTTCATCCGCAGTTGTAATACGAGATAAAATGGCTTCGCCTTTTCTATAGCTATCATTCCCACCATTACGTAAATTGGCTGCCAATTCATTAAAATAATAAGCTGTTCTAGTAAGATAGCTAAGATCATCTACGCTATTACTATAACCCTTTGTTCCGAAACCGCTCTTGTAAGTCTCTGCGTCTCTCATAGAAGGGATACTTGAATATAACCCTTCGATTGCTAGGCCAGTATTCATATCGTTAATAGGCTGAATAGCATAATTTTCTTGGGCGTGCATTTTATAAAATGAAATATGTGCATATCTAAACTCTGAACTTGGCTCTTGGCTATAAAAGAAAAGTTTTTCTCTCATTATTCTTAATACATCTTCAGGATCCATGTCCTTAATCTTGTTTAGTCTGATTTGGAATAATTCCTCAAAATGTTCTACTGTATCCGTACGGGCATATATTTCAAAAGCGCTTTCCATATTCTCGTTTTTATATAAAGTTACTTCAATAGGTTTTAAATTTTCGGCACCATTTTTTTTAATCTCATCTAACATCCATTGTAAAATTCCTCTTACAACCTCTATATCATTCGTAATATTTATTACATTAAGTTGAAGAGGTGCCTGAGACAGTTGAATAAATAAGTAAGAGAAATGTTCTTTAAACTGTGATATTTTATCACTAACTACTTTAGCTAGAAATTGATTAGCATCAGATACAGAAATTTGTTTTACAGGCTTAAAAGTTAACCATTCCATAACCGCTTGTTGATGTTCGGGCTTGAAAAGTGTTTTTTCGTCATATAAATATGGAACGAGAGAATCAGGGGTAATACGGCTTGAAATACTATTTTCAACTTCCTCTGTATTCAACAATTCATAAACTTTTAATTTAAATGAGAGCATAATTGGGTGTAGTGGAGTGAAATACAAAGTTTCATTAGAAACAATGGTTCCTAATTTAAATAAATCTCTTCCTTTTGATCCTGCTGGAGACCCATCTTTAAAAGTGCTTATTTCCCTTTGATATTCGTTTATATACTCTAGAGCACGAGTTTTTAAATCCGCTGTAATGGTACATAAACTTGGGATAGAATTACGAATTTTAAAGTAATTTATTAAACGACTATATGCCTCGCGTAAATTATCACTCAAATTTATATTTTGTGTGATGAGCTGACCTGATTCGAATTTAGCATGTTTTAGACCCTTTTCAATCCAGTAACTTTCCCACTCAAAAAATTCACGGTATTCAGAATGGAAATAGAACTCTCTGTTTTCAAGTATTAACCGGTTATTCTCTTTAATCCACTGAATATCTCGGTCAGTTTCTCGTATTAATTTCCATAATCGATACCCAGATATTGGCGAAGATTCTGGTAACTCATTTTTTAAAATAATAGGAATGCTTACTTGATCAAAATCAATTATTATTTTTAATTCATCCTCATCATTGTAAGCTTCTGGTAGAGGCATAATAGTGAGTTTTTCGTCTTGTGTTACAGCAATGTGTTGATTGTTTTCTTTAATCTCTATTTTTTTAGTAACTAAACCATCGCCAAAATGCAACTCATCGTCTTCATATTGAATTTGTAGGTTACCATTATCTGCATCAATTAAATAACTTGATTTATATTGATCCAAATAAATAGGATCAATAGGTAAAACCGCAATAGAAAATTCTGCTCCTAAAGCAGCTTTATTATCATGCTTATATGAGAAACGTACAAAAGTTGGTTTGTTTGGTTCAGTTTTAATTTTTGCAGTTAATTTTGTCAACATTACCTTAACGTCTAAGTTTGAAGAAAAATGTCTGGGAATCTTAAGATATTGAGATGAAAGGCTTTTTGAACTTCCAATTAAATTGAAAACCAATTGAAGATCGACTTCTTTTTTGCCATCAGGATTAAAAATAACAATATTCCTTTTTCTCTTTCCGCTAGTTTTTTCACTTAAAGGTTTGTTCCAAAGGACTAATTTATCCAAAACATTAATAGAGTTTAACTCGACTTTTGTCTTTTTATTTAAATTAATAAAATCACTATGATGTTTAAATACTTTAGAAAATTCGATTTCCATCCAGTTCTCTGCAATTAATTCATTTGCACCAGCTGGACTGAACCGATATTCTAATTCTTCTTTATCTAATCCGAAGTTATGAACCTTTTTCACAAAATCAAATAAGTCTCTGTTTTCATCAATTCGTTTCTTTTGTTCTTTACCATTAAATGTACTCAAATCAGGATCTTTAAAGAGACCGAATTTGTAGTATTCTTTATCACTAATGCTACCTTTATTTAATGTTGAAAATATATCTTCAAAATCGAACAAGTTTATCTTAAGAAAAACTTGTTCCTTAAGAAGACGATCCAAATTATCTAATAAAATAATTTGATCTGTTTTTTCAAGAATGCTATTTTCAATTTTATTTTTTAAACTTACGAAAAGAGAGTTAGGATGTAGGGGCATTCCCTCTTTTTGTAGATCACTGCTACCTCCTTGAATAGAGTCTAATTGCTCCGAAACAATACTAATTAGTGCAGTATCTTTCCAAATGCCTTTCTGTTCGCCAACTAAATTTCTTAATGTTACTAAGAAATCAGGTTTTACGACTTTAGAAGTATTAGCCACAACTAAATTCACTCCATCAAGTGGAAGTGAGAAAGTATGATACTCATCACCTAGTTCATGCTTATAATTAAAGCTTTGTGAATCATTTTCTTTCATTCCATTAACTAGTTTTTCTACATCTGAAACATTATCCAATTGAAGGTAATATCTATCGCCAGCTTTTATACCCTCTCGATTGAAATATTCCATTATTAATGAAGATATATATTTAAAGAATTGGTTTGACATAATGAGCATCACCACTATCGCTTTTTTTGTCTAGAATGTTTAACTTATCCAATAACGTTATGATTTCTTTTTTAGAATACCTATCTAACGCTATTCCTCTTTTACGAAATTCGAGAAATAGATCATTAAGGGGAATCCTTTTGTTTTTAACAGATACTGCTGTTAAAAGAAGGAGAAAATCATGTTTAATATTTAAGACTTGCCCTGTACTACCTCGACTTTTTATAAATTGACTAGAGCCTAGATCTTCTAAGTTTCTCCCGTATTTTTCAATAACCTCACTGCTCATACCTTTTTGTATGCAATCAAATAACATTTTAAAGGCAGCAGATAAATCTTCAGGTTCTTTTTTTGGTTCGATGTTTTTAAGTTTGGAGTACATAACAATCCATTTTTTCAATTCTGTTAAATAATCTTTTTCGTATTCAGATCCGTTCTCTTGTATCAGTTGTTGTAATTCGTAATATGGAATAAAAGCTCTATGACCGTCAGAATTCGTTGGGTTAAGAGAATTGTGGTTGAGATGAGAGATTGTGTGAATGTGAGGAAAAAGGTTTGTAGCATTTTTTTTTATATACCTAAATCCCTCAAGTTCATCCGCAGCCATTCTTCTTTTACTCACACTTTCCCACTCAAGTGTGAAGTAAAGTGGATGCACTTCGTCTAAATCACTCTCAGAAAATCGTTCAAATTTAACGATAAGTTGGCACGCATACATAAAAACGAAATATTGGGTCAATAAAGGAAATGATGTTAAAAAATAATCTTTATATTGGCTAAGATAAATTAAATCTTCTTGATATAAACTTGATAGAGGTTCAAATAAAGCCTGATATTGTCCCTTTTTTTCTAGCTTAATTTCTTTTAAGACATCCATCTTGTTTAATATTAGTTCGGTAAGAATATCATCGGTTTCTTTACTTTTGAAAATATTCTTAATTTCCAAATTGTCCCTGACTAAGACATCATTCATGAAATTGGAGTACTTACCAAATTCATTACTTAAATTGGAATCAATCTTGATAAAATTAAACAAAAATGGATGTATAGGTTTGATTTCATCTTGATTAAACAAGAATTGATCTATAAATCGAATAAAGTCATATTTGTCATCTTCATTTTTGAACTCGACACTACTTGCAATATGTTCACTTAATTCATTTTCTACTTGAGAGGCATAAAAATCATCTCTTTTTAATGATTTTTCATCGAGTTTAACCTCACAAATATTTCTTATATATTCACCAAGGACTTTGTTGAATTGACCTTTTATTTTCTTAGTTCTTTTCGATAAAAAGGGCAACACATCTAATACTTCACCAGTATCATGCTTTCCTTTACTCAGAAGACTATTTAACTTATCAAGATCCAGAGTATCTTGCACCACTATTATTACTCCCTTTCAAATACAAATGATTCAAAATCACCACGTTTAACCATGTAAAATCTATTATCTTGTGGAAAGTGAACGAGCATTTCTTTCTTTTTATCTCCAAATTTATATATTTTTTCGATAAACTCTACGAACTTAATTCCATCCTCAGCATCTTGTTTATTTGGTCGATATCCTGCTTGAACCTTCCTAAGCAATTGGTATAGTGGATAATCAATTTCCAAATATATATTGTTTGAAATCTCACCATTTTTATAACCTAAGATAATTGATGACTTGAAGGTATCAATTGATTCTTCAGTTCTCTTTGAAAGATGGTCTAGAGTTGGACTTAAGTTTAATTTTTGGGATAATCGAAATTTTTCTGAAGGATTATTAAGATATATATATTCCTTTTTAGGACTGCCTTTCCATTTGAAAATTGCTGATTTAATTTCTTCATAAACATTTCTAATATGGTGCAAATCGCCAATATTAAAAAAATATAAATTATTAAGGTAATCTTTATAATCATGGGTACTAATTGAAAATGAAAATTCCTTATTAACTAAGTAGTTTAATCGAACAAAGAACTCAAAAAACATATTAAAAGAATGATTGATTAAATTATTGTCCGTTATTATTGGATCTATCCAATTTTTTGATACTTCGTCTTGAATATACTCATTAATAATAGGAGTCCAATTACTTAGCGTATTCAAATTTACTGCGAGTTGATCAGTATAAACGGATCTATAGTGGATTGGATCTAATTGGCTGATTGCTTCCAATATTATCGATCTCTCTCTTCTATTAAATAACAGGTTTGGCAGTGATTGTTCTAATACTTCAAAATCATTTAGAAGCTTTTTATTAACAACAACATCGGGTATTAATATATCTGCTAAAAAATTAAGAAAGGCTCTCGCTGAAATTACTAATTTTTTCTTTATAATCGATTGGATAATAAGTTGTATGATTTGTTCTTGAACAAATGAGTTTTGCATAAACTTGTAATTTTCATGAACAATTGTATTAAGATTTCTAATTTCGTCTTCTTGTAAAGCTAAATAAAATGGATTGTTTAAAGAAGGACTAAATACTTTGTTAATTAATGCAGAATAAAATGTTGATGTTGGTCCATTTACAGTAAGTTCGTATGAATGATAATCGTTAAAACTTAATAAATCTATATTTCCCTTACTAAAACTTGCAGTAATATTGTTTGAAAATAGTTCACTATTTTCAATAAATATTTTTAGCTTTTTATAAGTATAATTTTTATGATTTCTATAAATAAAGTTATGCAATACACCCATATTTATTGCGAGAATTATTTTACCCGTAGAACATTCGATTTTCTCATCAGAAAAATTGTTCAATATTTCTTCTAGAGTTTCCATTGAGTCTTTATTTGGAGAAAAGCTTTCTGTAGCATCGTTGTATATAATGTAATCTTTAATTAAATCAGGTCTTTTTTCTTTTAGATAGGCTAATAAGTGGGATTTTCCATCCCCAACACTACCACATAATAAAATTAGATTTCCTGAATTTGAATCTCTAGTGTTTAAGATGTTTTCAAGATCCAATTGGATTTTACGATCAACGTGCATATAGTCTTTAAAAGCACTGAAGTGACTTGCATTCTCAATGGCTTCTTGTGAAGAATCCTTTAAACGTGTCAGTTCCCTTAATAAATAACTTTGATCATTTTGTAAATCCTTTGTGAGAATGTTAGATGACGTTTCTATTTTTTCATCTGACTTAACTTTAGTAATGTCTGTTTTAAAAGAATTTTCAGGTTTCAAATGGTTAAAATTAACTAACCCGATAAGTTCTCCAATTTGTTTCCTAACAATGTCCTCTATATTTTCTTTTGGTTTTATTTGAGGTGTTTGATATAAAGGTATTTTTAATTGTTGTTCAAGAGAATAGACCTCATAAAACCAAACCCCAATATTGTACATTTCCTTATGTAGCTTAAATGCTTCTGTAATATCATTAAATTGCCCATCATGTGCAGCTTTGTTACCAGCTAAACGGATAATATCAAACGATTTTTGGATATCTCTCTTGAAATAACCTTCTTTAGAAAGGAATGATATTTTATCGTTTAATGAAAGATAAAAAACCTCAATATTTTCATGCTTAAATACTTGGGAAATAATTTCTTCAGCAAAAACTCGAGCTTTTATTATTGAACTACTTGGATCCTCGAATATTAATTCTTCCATTTTTTTTGCTATTTGAGCTCCTATAGGGCTACTATCTTCTAAAAAGTTTAAAAAACCTCCGTTGAAGGTCATCAATTATCAACTCCGAAATTTCATATTAATTACATTTTAACATAGGGGATTGTAAATAATAAGGAAGTTAAGTTTAATGCGAGTTTATTCATACAATACGAATAAAGGTTCGTCTTTTTCCTTGTATTTTATGTGAAACGGTTTTATAATAATATTAAAATTACGTACGTAAATGGAGGGTATTACATTGGACGCGACTTTTAGTTATAATTTCCCTGCGATTAGAGGTATCCAAGCAGGCAAGGAATATTTTGTTGCGATGTGTCCACTCAGAATTATACCGAAGATATTTTTATTTGATGAAGATGAGATTCCACCGGAACATCGCTCTCAAAGAATTCTGAACAAGGCTCGAATTCCTGAGATGACCAACTACATTGTAGATAATATAAATGATTATGTTTTTTCCTCGATTACAGCTTCTGTTGATGGTGATCTTTATTTCACACCGTTTAATCAAGATGCTAATTCAAAGGATTTAGGACAATTAAGAATTGCTCTGGACGCTCGATTTTTAATTAATGATGGGCAGCACCGTCGAGCAGCAATTGAGGAAGCATTAAAGTTGTCTCCAGAGTTGGGAAGTGAGACAATTTCTGTTGTATTTTTTCATGATCATGGGTTAAAAAAATCGCAGCAAATATTTTCGGATCTAAACAGACATGCGGTAAACACCACTTCATCAATTGGGATTTTATATGATCATCGTGATAAATTATCCATCATAACAAAAGATATAATTGCGAAGATTCCTTTATTAACAAGATACACCGATAAGGAAAGGGTTTCCCTATCTAAGAATTCCCCAAAAATATTAGCGTTGAATCATATCTATAATACTAATTTGAAATTACTAGGTAAAAACAAGGGTGAGAATATTTCCATTAAAGATGAGGAGTTTGTGTATGAATTTTGGTCCTTATTATGTAACTCGATAATTGAATGGAATTCTGTTTTGAAAAAAGAGATTAATACAAGAGAATTACGTGCTAATTATATTGTTGGACATGCGGTTTTTGTTGAAGCATTAGGAGTGGTTGGGAAATATCTACGTGAATATCACTCAGATGATTGGACTACTTATATAAAAAAATTATCAAATATAGATTGGCATAGGACAAATAACTCTCTATGGTTAGGGCGTGCTTTTAATCATAATGGTCGTATACAAAAAACAAGCCAGACAATACAGTTGACGGCTATTCAAATTAAGAATCTTATAGGTTTGCCTCTAACTGACACAGAAAAGCAAAACGAAGATAAGTTTAATAAAGGAGTTGAATGAAATGAGCGTTGGATTAATTAGCGACATATTCACAAATAAATTAAATATCGTTCAAGATGCTAAAACTCAAATAAAAACAGCGTATAAAATGGATGATCGACCATGGGTAGTAGGATATAGTGGTGGGAAAGATTCTACTGTGGTTGTACAGTTGGTTTTTGAGGCTTTGAGTGAAATGAAAAAAGAAGAGCTTCACAAAAAAGTATATATCATCTCTTCAGATACTTTGGTAGAGACACCTTTAATAATTAATTCAATAAATCAAACTTTGAGAAGAATTCAAGATGAGGCTTTAAATAGAGACTTGCCTTTTGAAACTCATAAAGTAAAGCCGAAAGTTGATCAATCCTTTTGGGTAAATATTATTGGTAGAGGTTATCCCTCTCCTAACCAACAGTTTAGATGGTGTACTGATCGTTTAAAGATAGATCCAGCAAATCAGTTTGTTACGGATAAAGTTTCTTCTTTTGGAGAAGTAGTAATGGTTCTTGGAGTGCGAGAAGATGAAAGTACAACAAGAGGTAATGTGATTCGTTCCCATACTGTGGAAGGAAAACTATTTATGAAACATACTACACTTTCAAATGCATTTGTATATGCACCAATTCGTTCGTTTGCATTGGATGATGTTTGGGATTACCTATTAAACCATCCATCACCTTGGGGAGACGACAATTTTGATTTACATCGATTATATCAAGATTCTAGTAGCGGGGAATGTCCATTAATCGTTGATAAATCTATAAAAGAAAGTGCTGGGTCTTGTGGGAACAGTCGATTTGGCTGTTGGGTATGTACTGTTGTAAATGAAGATAAAGCACTTACTGGTTTTATACAAAGTGGCCACGATTGGATGAAACCATTGTTAGACTTCAGAAACTGGTTGGCTTCTATCCGAGATGATCGTACAAAAAGAATGAAATATCGAATGAATGGCCAAGTCTATTTTAAAGAAGTTAAAATAGAAGAAAAGGACGGGAAAAAGCAAGTTTTGATTCCCAAAAAGTCAAGCAGAGCTAAGCACTATATACCGGTTGATGACTATACAATAGTTCAGAAAAATGATCTAAAAACATATGTAGCAAATAATAATATAGATCTTAGTAACAAAAATGATCATAAAATTCTTGTGCAGTATGAAGAAGAATCTCTAGATGGCCAGATTGTCATAAAACATGCACTTTTAGGTCTAGGACCATTTAATTTAGATACAAGAAAAGAAATCTTAGAAAAATTATTAATGGCTCAAAAAAATCTCCAACATCCTGACGATCCACACTACGAACTGATCAGTGTAGAAGAACTTAAGGCTATACGTAAAATATGGTTTAAAACTGGAAACTGGGAAGATTCTATACCTGCTATCTACGAGAACATTATAGGTCTCTCTTATGACTGGGAAATAGACGATCGACCACTATTTAACAAAGAACAAATATCCGATTTAGAGCTTTTATGTGATCAATACAAAATTGATCTAAAAGTTATGAAAAAACTTATCTCCATTGAAAAAGACTATGCAGGCTATAAAGTAAGACGAGGTTTAATGGAAGAAATCGGCAAGACTTTGAAACAAGACTACTTACATTTGTAAAAATGAGGTTTAACTATGATTATTAATGAGATTCAGTTAACAAATATTGGGCCATATAAAGGATTCAACCGCTTTGACCTTCGCACAGAGAACGGTAAAAATGTCATTCTCATTGGGGGCGAAAACGGAGCAGGTAAAACTACCTTGTTAAATGCAATTAAACTAGGCTTGTTTGGAGCGTATAGCTTTGGGCATAAAAATGAAAGTAATGAGTATTTTAAAAGAATAAAAAGCATGTTGAATCATCAAGCGAAGAAAGAAGAAAGCGATGATTTTAAAATAAAACTTGATTTCACTCTAATTAACAATTTCGAAAAAATTAACTACTCTTTATATCGGACATGGCATATAAAGAAAATGACTCTTAAAGAAACGTACGATATTCTTGCAAATGGCAAACACTTAAGTGACTCCGAGAAAGATCTATTTCAATCACAACTTAAGGAAGTAATGCCTCCTCAGCTATTAGATTTCTGCCTATTTGACGGTGAAGAAATAGCACGAATTGTCAATAAGGATTTATTGTCTGAATACTTAAGTAAGTTATCGAGAGTTGTTTTTAATTTAGATCTATTTGAGGTTCTTGAAACCGACTTGATGACATATTCAAATCAAACACTTGATTTTAACAAAATGACATCATTTGAAAAGGAATTATTCCGTTTAAATGAAGAAGAAAAACATTTAAAAGAAGAAATTAATAAAGTAACTGCTTTATTAGAGGATCTTAATAAACAAAAGCAAGAATACACTGAGGAATATATCTCTTTTAAAAAAGACTTTGATACACATGGTGGACTAATCAAAGCTCAAAGAGATCAGATCTTAAAAGAAATAAATATATTAGAGCAGGAAAGAAAACAAAACACAGAAAAGATTAAAGAATTCGTATCTACACTTTTACCTTTCCTAATATCAAAACAATTGTTAACTAGAACAAGAAGTCAAATTGTTAATGAAGAATCTAACCATTTATTCAGACAGTTAGACCAAAAGTTATCACCTGAAAAATTAGAAGGATTGATTAGTTTGTTTTCTGATAAACTAAGTGATGAAAATATAGCTGCCAAATTAAAAATATCGTTATTGGATCTAGTTAAACCTGAAACAGTAATTAGACAAATTCATGGTGCATCATTTTCTGAAAGTAGTTTAGTTGAAAATATGTATCATTCTGTTTGTTCTACCGAGGCTATCGGTATTACTTCGATGATCAGTGAAAATAGAAAAAAGCTTGAAAATCTACAAGTTCTTCGTGGAAAACTAAAAGTAAATGATTCCACCAATGAGTTTAATTCTATGCTAAGTAATATGGAGAAACTGCAAATACAATTAGTTAATATAGATCAAAAAATAGTGAATCTTGGTTCTAAAATAACGGATTTAAGAAATAAATATAATAATCTTTCCACATCAATTGAAAAGCATCAATTAGTTATTAAAGATACGGAAAAAACAAAAAGTTCTTATCTAGAATCTCAAAAAATTATAGAATTGAGTAAAAGATTTAGAGAATTACAACTCAAGAAAAAACTTCAGGAAGTTCAAATTGAAGCATCGGTTTTGCTGAAAAAAATGTTTAGAAAGCAAAATTATATAAACTCGATTAGAATTGATCCGAAAACTTATAACGTTGTATTGCTTGATTCCCAAAGCGAAGAAATTGAAAAAACAACGTTATCTGCTGGAGAAAAAGAAATTTTAATAATTTCACTAATTGGATCTATTTTTAAATGTTCGGGAAGAAAAGTTCCTTTCATTTTTGATTCTCTATTAGGTAGATTGGATAAAACACATAAATCAACTTTGTTAACAGAGTTTATCCCGAATTGTGGTAGACAGGCAATTATCTTATCCACTGATACTGAAATAGATGAGGTACATTATAAAATGTTGAAAAATCATATCTCTAAAGAATATATATTAGATTTTGACGTTATTAACAAAGAAACCCATATTAAGAATTATTATTTTCCTGTCATTAAAAATGAGGTGAAAATATGAATTTTCGACTTAAAACATCTAAACATACCGGAGAATTGCTAAATTCTCTTCAGAGTAGCACAAACCTAACATGGAACGTTTTGGCCCGGATTGCTATAGCACTATCGGTGAAAAATCCTGCTCAACCTCCAAAAGTAGAAGATAAAGCAGGGGTTGATATTCATCGTAATGCTTTAACGGGAGAAAATGATTACCTATTTAAAGCGATTATTAGACAACATGCCCAATCAAGTATATCTGACGAAGAATACTTTCCCGATTTGTTTAATGCTCATTTAGAACGAGGAATCATCCTCCTTGAAAATGAATATAAGCATGCAGGGAATTATGAGAAATTATTATTGAATCTATTAAAATTGGAAGAATAGGTGATGAAATGCTCTATTTAGACAATAGTGCAACTACACAAATTTTACCGGAAGTAAGAAGTGCAATGCTTCCATATTTAATGGAGGAATACGGAAACCCTTCTAGTAAATATTATTTAGTAGCTGAAAATGCTAAAAATGCTGTAAAAGAAGCAAGGAATTCTATTTCATCCTTGCTTGGTTGTACAGAGCGAGAAATTATATTTACTAGTGGGTCAACTGAAAGTAATAATATGATTATTAAAGGAGTTGCAGATTATTACTCTAAAAACGGTAATCATATTATTACCACTAAGGTAGAACATCCTTCCGTTTTAGAAACTTGTAAATTCTTAGAAACAAAAGGATTTGAAGTTACATATTTAAATGTAGATAACTTCGGAAGAGTGGATTTGAGTGAACTATCCTCGAGCATTACTGATGAAACTATATTGGTTTCGATTATTTGGGGTAATAATGAGTTGGGATCTTTAAATGATATGAAAGCAATCTCTGAAATTTGCCTTGAAAGAGAAGTTTTTTTGCATACAGATGCAACGCAAGTAGTTAGTAAAGTTGGAATCGATTTAATAGAGTTTCCTGGCATTAAGTTCTTGTCATGTTCGGCTCATAAATTTCATGGACCTAAAGGAATTGGAGCAGCTTTCATACGTAAAGATCGTTATGACATATTAGCAAAAATTACCCCCCTAATGCATGGAGGGGGTCAAGAAGAGGGTTATCGAAGTGGTACATCAGCAGTTCATAATATTGTCGGTATGGGCAAAGCTGGAGAAATGGCGCAAACGAACCTCTCAAACAATATTAAGAAATTATGTGTTTTAGAGGGGTATTTAACTACTATACTGAATGGTAAATTTAAGGATATGCTAATATTTAATCATGATAATGAGCATAAGATTCCAGGAATATTAAGCGTTCAATTTAAAGGGATAAATAATGAAATATTAGTAAAAAAGTTAGCTCCTTTCATAGCCGCCTCTACAGGTTCTGCATGTAGCTCAAGTAAACCTTCACATGTACTCGATGCAATTGGTTTGTCCATTGATCAAGTGAGAAATACGATTAGATTTTCATTATCTCCAACTATTGAAAATGAAGACTTAAATATTTTTAATGAACTATAGTTAATGACTTATGGAAGACTTATGTGGAATATATGTATAAATATATATAAAGGGAGAGACGTCTGAGAAATACTTTCAGTCGTTCACTTGCGCCTTTATAAACTACTAAGTTTTATTGAGAACGATCATTTTCTATCTATAAAAATATGATATTAGTTATTACAATATCTCTGAGAAGTATTTAAGAACTCAAAAGGAGAATCTGAAATGGAAGAATTAGAAACGGTATATGTGATTGAAACATTAGAAGATTTATATGTAGTGGAAGATGAAGTTTTTGAAGGGAAAGTTTTGGATGGAGTATTAGAACTAGCCACACGATTTAACTCCCGTCGAGAAGCAAATGTTTTTTTAGCAGAGATGAGTGAAGCAGGAATCTCTGGGAAAATAAAGGAAGCTAAAATCTTTATTAAAGTGATGAAATAATAGTAGAAAATAAAAACATATCTTGGTTGGCTTGTCCTATTAAAGGATGGGTCTTTTTTTTATTTCCAATATATATAAATTAATAATGAACTAATCTACAATAGAAAGTAAGTTAATAGAAAAGTTTGCTTGTTCAAATCGTTTAGCTTGAAGTGGTTTTATTTATGATAAAAGAGGTTTAAAAGGAGTTCGGTCCCTTTGGAAAAGAAAATTCCGCATAAAAAAGATGCCAGTATTATTTCAGATCCGGAGGTAAGTTATATAGAAGAAAATAAAGAAGAAATTAAAGAATATTACCCATTGATTCCACCTCATTTCCAGATTAGATTATATCAACAAAATGCAATTAAGAGTTGGTTTCGTAACGATTGTCAAGGCCTATTAGAAATGGCAACGGGTACTGGAAAAACAATTACAGCTCTATCAGCTATAGCAAAATTAGGAGAGGTAACTAAACGCATTGCTGTGATTATAGTCTGTCCCTATACACATTTAGTTGACCAGTGGGTTAAAGATATAATTCTATTTAATATGTCTCCGATTGTTGCTTACCGTTCAAGGAAATTATGGGAAGATGATCTAGCTAATTATGTTTCGGCATTTAATAGTGGAGTAGTTAATCACTTTTGTTTAATTACAACTAATGCCACGTATGCCACTGCTACAATGCAAAAAATAATTAGTTCCTTTAAGGGAGACATTGTTTTTGTGGCTGATGAAGCACATCATTTAGGTGCTGCAAAAAGCAGGAAGCATTTAAATGAAAATTTCCCCTATAGGCTTGCATTGTCTGCAACCCCAAATCGATGGTTTGATGAGGAAGGTACTTCAGAATTAATTAACTATTTTGGGGGGAAAGTTGTATTTGAGTTTGGATTAAATCAAGCAATAGGACAATTTCTTACTGAATATTATTATTATCCTCACATAATCGTATTAGAGGAAGATGAGAGTGAGAAGTATTTTGAAATTACAAGAAAAATAATGAAAATGTATCCAAAAGAAGATACTTCCAGAGATGATAATAAATCAATTGAAGGTTTATTAATTGAGCGTGCACGAGTTATTAATCATGCTAGAAATAAGATCGGAAAATTAAAAGAAATTATGCTGGAGCATAAAGATGATAGTCATAATATCGTTTATTGTGGTGATAGTAATGTAGATGGTAAGAAGCAATTAGATACTGTTGTAAAATTACTTGGCACAGATTTAAATATGAAAGTGCATACATTTACTTCACGTGAAGATGGGAAAACCAGAAAGAATTTGTTAGAAAAATTTGAGTCAGGTGAGTTGCAGACTCTTGTAGCCATTAAATGTCTGGATGAAGGTGTAGATGTCCCGGCAACACAAAGAGCTTTTATATTAGCAAGTAGTTCAAATCCAAGAGAATTCATTCAACGAAGAGGAAGAGTTCTAAGAAAACATCCAAACAAGAAATACTCCTATATACATGATTTTATTGTGATACCTAGAAACTTAGAGGATATAAAATATATTGAACAAACTTTATTTAATACTGAAAGAAATATGATAAAACGAGAATTAAATAGATTTAGTGAGTTTGCTAGTCTAGCTATAAATGGTCCGCTAGCTCACCAAAAATTAGATCAAATAAAGCATGCTTATAATTTATTAGACATATAGAGAAAATTTAAGGAGGAGTTTTGTATGCGCATGGAGAGAGAGAAAATAGAATCTTTATTAGCTGAGTTACCTGATTCTAGCGCTTTAATATTGAAAGAAATACTACAAGCAGAAAAAGAAGTCTTACATCTGAAAAATTTACAAGGGACTACAATTATTAACGATATTGTTAACATTGTAAAAGAGAGGATTAATGAATAATGTTAATTCAATACATTAAATTAAAAAATTTCAGACAATATTATCAAGAACAAACGATTGAATTCTCTAGATCGGCTAATAGAAATGTTACGGTTATACACGGTGAAAATGGATCTGGTAAAACGGCTCTTCTAAATGCATTTAGTTGGTGTTTGTATGGATTGCATAATCTTCCAAATGAGAAAGATATCATAAATGAGCATGCAATTGCAATAGCAATAGAAGAAGTAGAAGGTTCAGTTACGATTAATTTTATTGATAGTGGAAAAGAATATACTGTAACTCGAAAGATTAGAGCGAAAAAATCCTTACATGGTGAAGTTACATATTTTGAACCAGAAGTTCAAGTAAATTATATAGAAAAAGGTGGATTATTTAGAACAGTAAATAATCCTACTGTTGAATTAAATAGAATACTTCCTGAAGATTTAAGAACTTATTTCTTTTTCGATGGAGAAAGAATAGATAACTTATCAAAAGAAAGTGGAACAGAAGATATAAAAAAAGCAATCAAAAATATTATGGGTCTTGAAATACTTGAGAGAGCCATTACACATACAGAGAAAGCTAGGATTAGATTTAGAAGTGAGCTAAAGAAGTTTGGTAATTCTCTAATTATTAACATCATTGAAGAGCTTGATAAATTAGAAGGAAACCGCGAAGAATTAAAAGAACAAGAAATTCTTCAAAAAAGTAACTTAAGTGCATTAGATAAACAAATAATTGAAGTTGAAACCCGGTTAAAGCAAATAGAAGGAGCAAAACAATTACAATCTCAAAGAGACAATAAACAAACAGAGCTGCTTGAGATTAAACAAACGATTAAAGAAATAAGAAAAAATCTCAAAGAAAAAATGAGTAAAATCGGTTATCTTGCATTTAGCTACTCAGCCACTCAAAAAGCGGATACAATTATCAAAAAAAACAATAGTGCCGTAGATGTATTTACAGGTGTTAGTAGTGTATTTATAGAGGAAATCATTTCTAAAGGTCAATGTATCTGTGGGAGTTCCCTAACATCAAATTCCATACATTTAGAACAACTAAAACTCCTAAAAGATAGTTTAAATCTTAACACCTACCAAAATAATATTTATGATATGATAGGCAATTTAAAAGTCATTAAAGAACGAAAGATAAATCTTATTTCTGAATTAAAAAAATTGAAGAAAAATGAAATTACTGAAATACAAAAGGTAAATATGTTGTCAGAAGAACTTGACGAAATAAGCTCAAAGCTAACTGGTAAAGAGACTGAAGAAATTGTTGAATTAGAAAATAAAAGAGTGGCACTAGTAAATCAAAAAAGTTTGGTTGAAAGGCGATTAGGTGTTATAGAAAATGATTTAGAGACCGTCCTAAAAAATATCAAAGAAAAAACTACTGAACAGAAAAAGTATCAAATACTTGAAGAAAAAGGATTATTGACCCAAAAACGCATGGATGCATTGCAGCAGCTCGAGATTGTGATGCAAGAGATCCTAAAAGTACGGGAAAAGCTTGTTAAATCACAATTGCAAGAGAGAATAACTAAAGTTTACTCTCAGTTTTTAAGAAAAGGTTATGACGTTCAGCTTGCAGATAACTATGAATTGAATGTCTTAAACGAAAACAAAAATATTGTTGGAATGTCCCAAGGAGAAAGACAGATTACTAGCCTATCTTTCATAGGGGCAATAGTTGACATTGCACGAGAACACTATAAAGATCAAAAAGTTGATTTTGATGAAGGCGGTATATATCCTCTCGTAATGGATTCTCCATTTGGAGCTCTCGATTCGGATCATAGAGAAAGAATTGCAAATGGAATTTATAAACTCGCTGATCAAGTTGTTGTAATAGTGTCTTCCTCTCAATGGAAAGGAGAAGTAAGTGAGCATTTAAAGGATTATATTGGAAAAGAATATAAACTCCTTTACAATGATCCACGACAAAATAAAGTAAGACCTTATGAATATACCGAAGTTGTAGAGGTGGTTAGTACAAATGTCTAATAGAAGAATTAAACGACCTAAGAATCAAGAGGACGGTTATAAAACACTCATAGATTCGGAAGAATTTGGGGTTTTTTCAACATACAAAGATGTATTTATGACTTCTGGGGCCATTGGGTTTATGGAACAAAAAAGAATGAAATTCTCAAGTTCTGCAGAAGGAATTCCTTGGAGTGTTTTCACATTAGATACAGATGAGACTATAATTAATGCAATAGCGTTAGTAGAAACGGAAGATATCTCCATTCTTAAGGATGATCCAGATTCGTTTGATAAAAAGATGCAAATTTTTGAAGAATATGCAGCAGGTGGTTTTGAGATACTTTATAACCTTGTGACTGATAATCCCAAGGTTGCATTAACTTCGTTATTTGATTTTATTATGAGTATGGAAGATGAAGTGAATGATAAAGACAGAAATTTAAGAGGTATAGCAGATATGCTATCCTTTTAGGCATTTAAACAATAGAAATAATTAGAGAAGGATGTAACTTGAATGGATATCCTAGATATTGTGAATTCTCATCTTAAGGATCGAGAGTTTCTTGTAGTAGACAAACTTCATGATATTGTAACTAAACTAAATGGTGGAGACAGTCTTGAACAGTTATCCAGTTTGTATAAAGTAGAACCCGGTATAATAAAAAATTATCTTAAAAAAGAAAACTACTATCTTGATTTTAATTCCAATAAATGGTTAAAAGAAAACCAGTCTGAAGAAGTAGTAGGAGAGTATATTTCAGCTGAACAAATAAGTACTGTTCCGTTCAAATTATTCTACGGAAGTAATTTGTATGATTTGGCCGATCAATATAATGTATCAATAAATACTTTGATAGAAACATTAATAAGGTATAACTATAAAAAACGTTGGACTTCTTTTTATAATGCTAATAATCAATCCTTAATACAATCGGATGTATTAAAGATTGTAAATTTACTTAATTCCAAGAAGAAAAGTATTGAAGATGTGGCAGATCAATTAAAAATTGAAATAAATGAGTTAAAAGAAACGCTTAAAGAAGCTAACTTTCGAAAGGTGTGGACCTTAGAATCGAAAGTAGAAGCTTCGAAAATCGAGACATATATTGAAGGAATTACAATTGTAAGAGATTTAGATACAGGAACACTGGAACATATTATAACTAGTGGGACAAAATTTTATACTAGTCTTCAAGTTAATACTATATTAGGAATAAATTCGAACTACTTTTTTAGTCTATCTTCAAATAAATTTATATTGAACAAACATTTTTTACAGCTTAATAAAGAAATTACAAGAAAAATAAATCTTGCAATTCCTTCTCTTAATGCAACGCAGTTTGAAATGTTATTTAGTGAATTTGGATTAAAATTATTAGCGGAATTAAGTAATCAGAACGGCAATTTTATCCAATTTAGAGATTTGGAATACCTAAAACGTGACCATCAAATCGAAAATCAAAATAGTATAACTAATATCCAGACCAAAAATGATGAAATGATAAAAAATGAAAATATACTTAAACATACGACGGATATACTCCAAAATGTTTCATATAAACAACATACTCCATTAGAGAAAGTTATAAAAGATGTAGAATATTTAGAAAAGATAGTAAATAGGTTGAATAAAGGAGAATCACTGTATGATGTATCTAATGAATTTGTAATAAACAGAAAATTGAGAGTGCCATTTGTTACAAATTTACAGGCTAGATTAGAATACGAGGGATACCTTTATAACAAGGAAATGAAAAAATGGATTAATAATAACAAAACTGAAAAAGACTTAAAGAATACAAAAAAAAATGACAATTCTAAAAAAGAGATAAATATTGAGGAGATAATAAGTTTTCTTAATAAAGAGAATTCGTTTGTGAAGGTAGTAGACACATTTGGCATAAAAAATTCAGAGTTAAGACTTCTATTAAAAAGTAAAGGGTACAAATATGATGGCTTCTTTAAGTTATGGACAAAAAAAGATAGAAACGAATTACTAAAAGAAGTGTCTGAAGATTTAAAAGAAGGGAGACAAACACTCACTGAGTTAGAACAAAGAGGGGTAAACACTTCTGCTCTAACTAAAGAAATTCAACATCATTCAGTAATGAATCAAATTAATGCAAAAATAAATAACAATGAACTTAAGAATGATAATATATCAAGTGATGCAACAACTTCTTTGTCTAAAGGTGAAAATGAAAATGATGTGATTATGAACGATGAGCACAAAGAAAATAATAGCAAGAATCAACAAGTATTTGATGTAGAAGAAACAAAATTATTACGTCAAATGCTATTAGAATGGAAAGCTGAAAAAAGTAGTAAAGCAATAGAAAATGATCTTAATTTAGAGGTAACTTTTAGATTAAATAATAAAATACTTAAACAAATTGATAATTACTCTGAAGAGAATATGATAAGTAAATCGATGGTCTTAGAAGAAGCTTTAATACAATTTTTTGGGAATGAAAAGTTGTTAAATAATGAAAATGATGTAAAGATGAGTGATAAAGATGATAGAAATAACAAAGAGAAAAAAATCAAAAACGAAAAAGAATTAGTCATAAATAATACAGCTAATCCTAATAATTGGGATTTAGCGAAAGAAAATCTTCTTATTTCATCGATATTAGATGGAACTCGTGAGGGACGAACGTTAAGATCCATTACAGAAGATGTATCCAAAGAAATTGGGATTTCAGCCACTGCTTGTCAATCATATTGGAGTAATAAGGTTTCGGAAAATTTAAAAGAGGAATTTTATGCCATTAAGTTAGACCAAGAACTGAATTGGTCAGATGAAGATATGAAACTACTAAATGATCTAATATTTGTGGAGTTTGCTCATCTTACACCATATGAAGTACTGCCCATTGCAAGTAACAGATTGAAACGCCACGTAGATGTGGTAAGAAAGAAATTGTTTGAATTACAACGATCAAAGAGATTAAAAAATAAATAAGTAACGTTTTCCCTTTAATTATGACCATAGCCCTTTTCTAGTGGATTTGGAAGGGTTACCATCTGACTTCATTCATTATAAAAGACCTTTCCTTCCTTTGTACAAAATTAGGTTAATCCTTACGATAAGGACTGACAGGAGTTTTGAACGTCCTCTCACCGAACGTTACGAACCGTTAGGTGAGAGGACGAAGTAATACTTCCTTCCTACTCGATTGAAGGTTATTCAATTGTGATTTATTTATGGGAGTCTAGAGTAGTCAATGCCCGTTTAATTCGCTCATTCAGTTCCTGATACTCTGCATTTTCGTACATCTTCATCATGGCCGGGCTTAGTGTCTATAAATATTTAGAAATGAGATTTGAAGAAGCTCGAGAGTACTTAGGGAATTCTCATCGGAAAGCGAAGAAACTTGATCCTTTTCGGGATTGGATTGTCTCATGGTTAGAAGAGTACCCGCATTTAAGTGCGGCGCAGATCCAAGACTGGCTTTTGGAGTGTTATCCATTTTATATGTAAGTGAAGTGCGTGAAATCTATCAAATTGAGAAAAAGCGATTTTGAGGCAACAAGAGGCCATTGTTTAATAACCGATAACAACCGATGGGTAAGTAGCTTCAGATCGACTGTACCACTCTGGGTCGCCTGAGCAGAAGCGTGTTGAAAATATTTTTCGGTAAACTATTTTGGACGTAAATGTAAATACTTTATTTCTTTTTTCTATAGCTTTTCTATTATGAATCCAACTCTATTTATATAGGTATCTAAAGGTTCTAGACTTATTGATTTTAAAAACCAACTACTTTCATTCCATATGAAGTGAATAACAACATCTATTTGGTTAAAAGAGGAATTTGCAATCAATTCGTCTCTTGAGGCATTAAGATATATCTGTAAGTTATTTTCTCCCCATTCTAAATGATTAAATACAGCAGGTATTTTCTTTTCAAGTGCCTCGGTCCACTCATCATCCCACCACTGATCATGTATCGTGTTTTCATCTAAATTAACGGTCAAAATTCTAAGATTTGCTAAACCATCCGAATTCATACTATAGGTACAAAATGTAACAAGCTTATATCTTGACTGGAATATTGTTGGTTGATAAACATAATCACCGCCTTGGAGACCTAAATCAAACCATCTAAAAGCAAACGCAACAACATCCATTTTTTCCGGAATAGAGATGATTTTTTTTTTCCAAATTCATTAATGAACTTTAATTCATTCATAACAAAAAGATAATCCTTCTCTTTTTGCAAATTAATAAAACTAGATAAAGTAATTTCACTAGGATGTGGAACAAAGGATGGCTTCATTTTGTTTGGGTGCGCTAGATATAACCCCATGTCAAGACTTGAGCTAACATAATCGTAAGGAAGTATGATTTCCCAGATAGATTGATCTTCAGCCAAATAAACTCACTCCATTTCATTATTTTTCTAATGTATGTTTCCTGTGATTGTATTATTTATATTTTTGAAGTTGGGTTTAATGTATGCCATTAGGTATTTACTTACTGAAGGTGACTTTAGAGGGTACCAAGTATTATTCAAATACATTTTATTCTTCACTAATAGCCCCGCTTCTTTTAAAAGGTAGAGAAGAATGGGTGTAATACTTGATGTTTCAATATGAATACTCCAGGTATGTCTTTTTGAAAAGTCACATTGTATTTGGCAAGTAAAATATGTATGAAATTTCATTTAATAATGTCACTTGCCAATACATCCTTTTTAAAAATATTTTTGAATTAATGCATCCGATATAACAGAAAAGATTTAAATTGAGAAAAAGTCCTTATAAAAAAATCCGAAGTTCAGTTAATCGTTTTATATGATTGTGTTTTAACCGAACTGATTCTCGAGCCTTTTCAAATTGAAATTGAAAAGGCTAAGAGTTGTAAAGCCAACAAAAAACAATATATTTACATGAATTTGAATTGACTAACAATCGATGAATCTTACTGCTTATAACACCATTCTTTGGAGGTAAGTAAGTTATGAAGGAATTCGTCAGGCTACGAGGAAAGATAAGAGTGCGATTAAGTGGTAAGTTAATATTGGGTACCCGAAACTATTAATTCGAAAACTATTACTTTACCCGGTTTGTAAAACTACATGAATTACGAAGAACTAAACGCCTTTGAATAGGGCTGGGCTCCTTCATAATAAAATCCTTGGAATGATAACCATCCCAAGGATTTTATTTGTCTTCAACTTCAATCAAGTAGAAGCCTTTATCAAACCCACCACGCTTCTCTCGCTTAGCCAAACGCACTTTCTCTAATTCCTCTATACTAGAACCATGGAGTGGCAACACAGCATAAATTAGCTCCAATAAATCTGCTAGTTCTTCAACAGCATCTTCATTAGTAGGAGCTTCCTGGTACTCCGTCAACTCCTCAACCAATTTATTCATAATCTCAATGGCATGTTGATCTGTGTCCAGGATATTCATCCTGAATTTTTGGTTTTTTGCTTTAATGATAGAAGGGATTCCGTCTCGAACTAGTTTGTTGTAGATGGGCATAATAAGAGTCTCCTCCATAAATCTCTTTAATTATTAAGAATTATAGCATTCTATTTTTCTGTTATTGTGAGATTAGGTCTACACAAGCAGCCGAAATTGCATCTTCGGCTGCTTACTCTTTCTATAGGAAGGTCAATTCTTTATTCTTTAGTAGACCAAAATAAAAAACCAATACAGTAGGTTGAAGGAGAGTGACGAACCCATTCGCTCTTTTACTCCCTTGAGTTATGGTGCAGCCAATAAACGTCCATTGATCCCCCAAAAACCTAAATCCATAACATGAAATTTCCTAATTTAACAAGGCTATCATTTCACGCTCGGTGCAATCAAATCAACTCGATTAGTCCAAATCCCTCCAGAGTAATTAAGAGGCAACCTGTTCAAGTCTTCTTTCGAATCAAATCCTTCCGACCAACCTCCGTCACCTGCCACTACAATGACTCTCGTATCTACCTTGTCCATACGGTTTAGGAATTTGTTAGGCCAGCCCCATATCCACGGAGCATAATTTTCAGGGATATGAATCTGTGAATGTTTACACGCATTAGGCATTATGCCAGTCCAGCCAACACCTATATATGGTAGAACACAACTTTTTAAAGTTTCTTTTGACATGACACGCAAGTGTGGCATACGTTTTTGCAAAGAGGCAATGGGTTCATCGCCACCATAGACCGTCAACTGCTCGAGTCGATCTTCAGGGAGATGGGAAAGGAAATCAGCTAGTTGTTCACCTTCTTCTGGATCATTGCTTTTAATATGAATCAAAAACAATTGATTTGGAAAATGAGTCAACACTTCATCCAAGGTAGGCATGAGACCGACACCTTTTCCACGGAAGGGGTAGGTTTTGCCGTTATCGGCTGTATAGCCATAGCCAATATCCATTTTCCTCAGCTCGTCCATTGTATAATCGCTGGCCATTCCTTTGGCGTTGGTGCGGCATTCCAAAGTCCCGTCGTGAAACACGGCGAATTGTCCATCTTTTGTTGGCTTGATGTCCAGCTCGACCATATCGGAACCGGCATCAAATGCTGCTTGCATCGATGGTATTGTATTTTCAAGATAAGGGTGATCTGGTTCGTATATTCGCTCCGCCGTACATGTATCCCCTTCGATTCCTTCCATGCTAAACGTTTGGCCAAGACCCCGATGGGCAAGAAGGAAGGGCTCAGTCTGTCGTTCTTTCGTGAAGTACGAGCTATTGTTGAAAAACATGAACAAGATCAGTGCAATGACAAAGAGGAATAAATTCCTTAACCACTTTTTTCGCTTCAACGATTTTCCCTCCTCAAATTTAAAATTTCCTAATATGACGTCAACCGTTTACTTATGGTTCATGGGTTATACATCTAATTGGCCGTAAATTAAGTTTCTCTTTTTCAAGTTCAAGTTCAAGTTCATAATTTCATAAAAAAATCCATTTTCTAAACAATGTCTTAATACATCATTAACATCCTCTCCATATTCATCCACTACACTTAAGGTGCAAGCTCTAATCCAAGGAGGTTCTACATGAATCAAACACGTTTGAAAAAGAGACCACTACCTATCGCTATCCTTTCATTTTTAGTCATCAGTGGAGTCGCTGGAACTTTTGCTACGTTTCCATTTCATAAACGGCAACGGATCCCTTTAAAAGTTAGATAAAGGAAAAACAAAAATGCGATTTAAAGGAGAGTCATTAACGTGGAAATTCAACGAAAATCTTGGGAAAACATTTTTTTGATCCGATTTATCGACTTCTTAATTAAGTCCACTCAAAGGGCTAAAGCAAAGAGATTATCTTATTCAAATTCATCACACACACCTTGGATTTAACTAATCAAAATTTTTGACTTACTTAGTATGTTAATTGAGGTGAGAAACTTGGATACTATTCGTCTTGTATGTCCTGTAAACGCAAATCTAATAAAAAAATCAGGAATCACCACTTTTTTGATTACACTCTATCTGTTGGCTATTTAAAAATAAAATTCTTGGAACCCTCGTAATTAATTGAACCAGAACGAACTGATTTCTAGAAAGTTTCTTCGAATAGTCGATCCGAACTATTAGCAATTAAAAAAGGACTGGTACCTTTTATAGGAACCAGTCCTTAAACTTGTCTATAAAAGATGGTTCTTATCGTTGGACAACAATGAATCGCCAACATAAGATTATCTTTAGATGGTAAGGGTAATAGTATTTTTAGCGAAATTATTACATCACAATTCAAGTTTTAGAATGGAGAGTTATTTATGGAGTCTATCTGGATTGAATATGCTTGGGCGTTATTAATTCTAATCGGATTAGAAGGTTTGTTGTCGGCTGACAATGCACTTGTCCTAGCAGTAATTGCTAAGCATTTACCCGAAGATCAGAAAAAAAGAGCGATAAACTACGGCATTATCATGGCCTTCTTTTTCCGATTTGCTGCACTTTTTGCCATTTCTTTTATCGCAAACGTCTGGCAAGTACAGGCGATAGGAGCAGCTTATCTTCTTTACTTGGGCTTAAAGCATGTTATTCAGGCCAAGTTCGGGAAAGAAAATGAGAATATTCGCGAGGAAGTTAAAGAAGAATCTGCAGGGAAAGGGTTCTGGCCCACAGTAGGGAAGATTGGTTTAGCTGATCTTGCTTTTGCAATTGATTCGATTTTAGCAGCGGTAGCTATAGCCCTTGGTCTTCCGGATTCACCACTCGATGATTTTGGCGGCATGGATGGAGGAAAGTTTATTGTTGTGCTTCTTGGAGGGATTGCGGGTCTTATCCTGATTAAGTATGCAGCAACCTGGTTTGTCCAGCTACTCGATCAACGACCAGCATTGGAAACTACGGCATATGCAATTGTGGCTTGGGTCGGTGTCAAGCTTGCTGTAATTACTCTTGCCCATGATGATATTGGTGTTCTAGACCATGATTTTCCCCACAGTACCATTTGGACTCTGATTTTCTATGGAGTATTAATTGGTATTGCTCTACTCGGTTGGTTTGCACCGGCTAATAATTCGTTAGAGAATGAAGAATTATAAATGAGAAAATAAGATGAGGGTGAGTATAAGTTTTTATGTAAGCTGAGTACCTTATCGCTCTTTTAGTAACAATTGCTTGGATAAAATGATTAAGATTAGACAGCAAAAAGAAGAGTTTATTTTCGGAAATAAACAATAAATATAGTAAGTTTTCCAAGAGCTAGCTGCCTTTACAGGGTGGCCGGCTCTTTCTGTCCAATCGGAAAATTAAGAAGCAAAAGCAGTTTGATGCTGCCTTTGCTTCTTATTTTTTTCAAAAACTTAATTATTTGTGGAGCTACTCACCGCATTTTCCAATAAACGGAACACATAATCCCGTATCGGGACAATAACCCGGATTATTAGCACATAAAGCTTTAGTAAAACTAGGATTCTGTTGGCTTAGGTTTTTAAAATAGCAGACAATCTCATGGTTCCGTACTGCTACACTATTCAGCTGAAAAGAGAGGGCATACTTCCTGTTAACATGCTGATAGTATAATCCTTTCTGTGTAAAAGGAGGCGGATACGCTTGATCCGGTAAAGTCGGGATAATGTCGTGGATATTGTAAATGCGATCACTATTCTTTACCCTTTGGTCGAACGTGGAAGCAAAGATCGGGTCTCCTGCACGCGGACTGCCATATGTATACACGGAAGGATTTTTAAACCCGGTGTTCACCGCAATATCCAAAGCAGCTAATACTGCTAAACCTCCTCCTAAACTGTGGCCAGCAATTAACAGTTGTTTTGTTGGAGAAAGCTTGTTTAATTCTCTGATAAATTCATTTCTTGTCGATTGATAAATACATGTAAATCCGCGATGCGTTTTTCCTGCATTTCTGACAAAAGGATAAGGTACTTGATATAAGTCTTGATCCGACTCATTATCCTTAAATGTCCGCGTTCCTCTAAAAGCTACAATAATTGTTTCTTGTGACTCTGCAATAAAACCAAATACTTCCGACTCTGGCTCCTCAACACCAGCAAGCGCGCGAATGGTATATCGGAGACTATAGCCTTTTGGTAAGATCAGCTTTCCATTTTCAAAAAGTTGATAGGACTGGTGAATCATGACCGAAAGCAATATCGCATCTTTCGTATTAAAAATATTCTTTGTTGAATTCATTTTGCAGCTCCTTTCTTTTATTCAAAACCTCAAACGCTAACAATTTCCTCGAAAAGGAAAACACATTTCTGTATTTGGACAAAAACCTGGATTTTCGAAACATAATGATTTAGAAAAAACAGGATTCATTTTACTGAGGTATTTAAAATAACAGCCAATCGCATCATTACGGGTCGTATTATTTAACTGAAATGAGATGGGGAATTTTGTATCAACATGTTGATAAACTAATCCTTTCTCCGTAAAAGGAGGTGGATATTTCTTTGCTGGGAAAGTTGGAAAAGAGTCATGAATATTTACAACACGAACACTATTTTTGACCTCTTTGTTGAAGCGGAAGGCAAAGTCAGGGTCTCCAACACGCGGACTGCCATAAGTATAAACATAGGGATTTTTAAATCTGGTGTTTACTGCAATATCTAATGCCGCTAACGTGGCCAAAGCTCCTCCGTAGTTGTGACCGGTAATAAACAGCCTTTTTGAGTCAGGCAGTTTGTTTAATTCGCTTATTAATTTATTTCTTGTTGATTGATAAATACAAGTAAAGCCACGTGACGATTTCCCCCCATTTCTAACAAAAGGGTAAGGTACTTGAAGTATGTCGTAGGATGCTAAAAGATCTGTAGGATATGCCGCGTATCCTCTAAATGCTATAACGATTTGTTCTTTAGATTCAGCAATAAAACCAAATACTAATTCCGTAGGATTCTCCACGTCAGCAAAAGCACGAATGGTGTATCGAAGTTTAAAGTCTATTGGTAAAAAAAGCTTCCCTTCTAAAAAGAATGGATATGTCTGATAGCTCATTGCTGCAAGGAATATCGCGATTTTACTATTAAAAACAATGTCTTTATCTGAAAAAACCATATACACAATCCCTTTCCTAATTTAGGCTCAATTTTGTCTACGTTAACATATGAATTAAAGTCCTGAATTACTAATAGTGTTGGGTTAACGGGTACCTGTGCAAAAAATAATTCAGATTATAAACGACAATTGCATATGTTTTTTCTGAAAGTTGTAGGTAAGGGGTTTCTTAAAAGGGTGGCTGAATAAATCCTCATTTATATAAATAGTCATAAATTACGCGGTGCCACCCAGGGGGAATTAGTCTGGAATTTTAATAATTAGTCTATATGTTTTTCTGTTCAGATCTTGAGAGTTACCTGCATGAAAACTCGCTTTTCTAAGACTGGTTTTTTAATAGTGAGTACGATTCAAAAATCTTAAAGTGCAGAAAAAAAGAATCCAATTTGTGAAAGTAGTAAAAACGATATAACATAAATACTAGAAACTTAATAAAGGGAGAGAAAAGCGATGAACCCTACCAAAACCTTATCATCTGAAGAGCAAAACATATTACTCGAAACACTGCAAAAACGTTTTGAAAAACACGCAGAACGCCATGAAGGAATTAACTGGCAAGACGTGCAATCTAAGTTAGAAGACAGTCCAGAAAAGCTTTGGTCCCTAAACGAAATGGAACAAACTGGCGGGGAACCGGATGTCATTGGTTATGATGAAGAAGCTCTCAAATACATTTTCTGCGACTGCGCCAAAGAAAGTCCGAAAGAGCGCAGAAGTTTCTGCTTCGACCGCGCGGCCCTCGACGCACGCAAAAAATTCAAACCTGAAAATACTGCGGTAGACGTAGCGGCGGAAATAGGCATCGAATTGTTAAACGAAGAACAGTACCGACACCTCCAGACGCTTGGGGAATTTGACACCAAGACGTCCAGTTGGGTCCAAACACCAGACAATATCCGCAAACTCGGCGGCGCATTGTTCTGTGATCGTCGCTATGACACGGTCTTTGTGTACCACAATGGAGCTGATTCATATTATGCTGCGAGAGGGTTTAGGGGATTATTGAAGGTTTAAATTTGGAATATACTAATCGCAGGGTTTATCTCAGATGGTCTTAATTTTTTATTTGGTATATGTTCAATTGTAATTCCACAACAATTCAACAAACATAAAAAACCGACCTTGAGATCAAGGTCGGTTTTTTTATAGGAATCGATCCGCAAGAGCGATTCGACTAGTGACAGGTTCTGTTGTATATGATAAAATTATAAAGATATGCTTATATTTACGAATGATATAGTTTTCCTTACTTTAAGTATACAATATCGATTCGTCAATAGTCAAGCGTTTTGAGAAAACTTTTTAAGGGGCGATTGCGATGAAACTTGAACCGAAACAGGAACAACAACGATTGGATCATGTCATGGACGTCATCACAAACGAAATACAGAAACTTGATGGAGATACGTCACGACGAAAAAAAGAAGTCATCAACATTCGGAAACACTTTTGGGAAGAAGTGAAAGTAAGTACAGATTCATTTGATGATTATTTAGAAACGATTATTGGTTTGCGTCAAGAAGCGGAAGCATTAGCTGTCAGTCAAAGTTTGCATCGCCATACATCAAAACGCTTAGCTACACTTCATCGCATGCAAGAAATCCCTTATTTCGGTCGAATTGATTTTTTAGAAGACGGGACATCTTCGTCTGAAAAAATCTACATCGGGATCTCCACACTTAAAGACGGAAGTGGGGATGATTTTCTCATTTATGACTGGCGAGCACCAATCTCGAGTGTGTATTACGATTATCAGCCAGGTCCAGCAAAATATACGATTCCAGGAGATATCGTTGAAGGGACATTAGAAAAAAAGTGGCAATACATCATACGTGGTGGCAATATAGAAACGATATTGGACACCACTTTAACAATTGGTGATGAGATTTTGCAACAAGTGCTTGGAAAAGGCACTGATAAGCAAATGCATTCGATAGTCGCCACCATTCAACAGGAACAAAACCAAATAGTTCGTCATGACCATGGGAAATTGCTCATTGTACACGGTGCAGCTGGGAGCGGCAAGACCTCGGTCGCGCTGCAACGGATTGCCTATTTGCTTTACCACTATCGCGAAAGTCTGACGAGTGATCAAATCATTTTATTTTCCCCAAACTCTATGTTTAACAGCTACGTCGCCAATGTGCTTCCGGAACTCGGTGAAATAAACATGCACCAAGTGACTTTTCAACAATACTTGCATCAACGACTCGATCAACAATTTCAAGTGGAGAATCCATTTGATCAATTAGAGTATGTCTATACAAAAACGAAAGACCCTTCCTACCACATACGATTGGCCAGTATTGAATGGAAGGCTTCGACAGATTTTTTTGATGCGATCAATACCTATCACAGATCATTGGAAAGCGCTGGTATGTGTTTCCAAGATCTTCGCTTTCGAAGGGAACTCATGGTGAGCGCAAAACAAATGGAAGAGTGGTTTTATGAGCACCACACGTCACTTCGACTACTCAATCGAATCGAAAAATTACGGGACTGGCTCATAAAAAAAATCGCTGAAGTGGCGAAAATGGAGTGGCAAAAACCGTGGGTTCAAGAAAAGATGGACTTGTTAAGTGACGAAGCCTACCATAAAGCGCATCGGTACTTAGCCAAGAAACATGGTTATGAAAGGGAGGCGATGGCGGATTACGATATGAGCCCAAAAGAACTCGCGCAGTTGATCGTCCGTCAACAACTCAACACTTTGCGAAAACGAGTTCGAGCGTTTCATTTTGTGGATTTCAACCAGCTTTACAGACAGCTTTTTGAGGATCCTACAAGCATGCGACGCTTCTCATCACACGAGTTACCTCTAGAGTGGCCGTCAATTTGTGAACGAACATGTGGAGAATTGGATAAAGGCAACCTGTTGTATGAAGATGCGACGCCATACGTCTATTTAAAAGAGTTAATCCTTGGATTCCAGGCTAATCGTTCCATTAAACAAGTTGTAATTGATGAAGCGCAAGACTATTCGCCATTTCAGTTTGGATTTATCAAAGGTTTGTTTCCTGCAGCACGAATGACGGTGCTCGGTGATTTTAATCAAGCGATTTTTGCGCATGCTCGTCAAATGAATGATTTCCAGTCTCTATTGGATTTGTACGGACCAGACGAAGCAACGGTCATTTATTTAGCCCGAAGTTACCGTTCGACAAAGCCGATCGTCGACTTCACCAGAAAACTCATACCAAACGGCAATCAAATTATTCCATTTGAACGTGACGGAGAGAGCCCTCGGTTAGAACGAGTAGACAGTGCAGAAGAACTTCATCAACACATCATCAAGAAAGTAGAGCAGTTGCAAGAGTGCGGCTACCAGAGTATTGCAATCATCTGTAAATCTGTTGAGGAAAGTGGTTATGCCTATGAAGGGTTATCTACTATTCCCGAATTGAAGTTGATGACGACAGGCTCTATGGAATATGAACAAGGAGTAGTTGTGATTCCTTCTTATTTATCAAAAGGAATTGAATTTGAAGCGGTCATTGTGTACGATGCATCGACGCATGTTTACGGAGATGAAAGCCTTCGTCGCGTCTTCTATACCGTTTGCACGCGAGCAATGCATCACTTGCAACTTTATAGCTTGGGAGAACCCACTCCGTTTTTATGAGGTACCTGTGCAAAAAACTATTCAGATTATACACGACAATTGCATATGAATTTACCTGAAACTTGTAGGTGGGGAGCATTGAAATTGAGAACCTGAATAAATATTCATTTTTGTAAATTGTCATAATTTAAGTGGTGCCACCCAAGAAAATCCTAGTTCCAAAAAGATTTTATTTTCCATCAAATTTCTGTCTGGTTTTATTGTGAAAACATGCATAATAGACTGTCTAAAATTAGCGTATAACAATATCAAAAATTCCTGTGCGTGTAGGTTGAAGTGAAGAGAAAGACGCAAGTAATATGGAGAAGAAAGAAATAGAGCCAATCGGGGTGACGACGTCACTTAGATTGGCTCTATTTCTTGGTTAGTGTGCAGTGAATTGGTGTTCGAAATGCGCCATTCTCTCAAAAACAATCGTGGAATTTTCAACAATCATGAAAGTTTTCGCAAACGAAATGTTTCTGATACCGGGTGAAACTAATGAAGCAGTAAAACGGCATAAATCAATTCCTACACTGTATTTACTTATGTTACTTCTGAAACAAGATGTAGTGTGCATTTGGAACAAATAAGAATCTTTAGCGTCCAATTACAAGTTACCGTGATCAATTTGTAAAAGTTGCTATGAAATTTAATGGAAAAATATATCCAATTTCCTTCATATTTTGATGATTTCTTCTTTTGCATAAGGAAGTGAAAGTACACAATGTCTTCGAAAGATGGAAATAGAGACCACCTTTTATCCGGATTATCAATGTTATAATCATATTTTAGTCATTTTAGGTTTATAGATAATGGGGTATGTTAATGTTTTTTCAATCATTTTTGCAATTAAATACAATATTTATAAGCATATTAATAGAATCAATTCCTTTTATACTGATTGGCGTGTTTATTTCAGGTTTTATTCAGATGTTTGTATCTGAAGAAATGATTGCACGGATAATACCTAAAAACCGTTTTCTAGCTGTCTTGTCTGGTACCGTATTTGGGGCAATATTTCCTGCATGTGAGTGTGGGATTGTACCAATTGTTCGTAGGCTTCTTTTGAAAGGGGTGCCTCTACACGCTGCAATACCTTTTATGTTAACTGGTCCTATCATTAACCCAATCGTATTATTTTCTACTTTTATTGCTTTTGGAAATCAGTGGGATATGGTGGTATACCGAAGTGGTCTTGCTCTTATAGTAGCGATATTGGTGGGTATAATCTTGTCGTTTCAGTTCAAAGGAAATCAACTTTTAGAAAAGGGAACGATAAATACTCACCATCATCATCATCATTCTTCTAAAGATCAGACATTTATGAATAAATTCGTTGATATGCTCAAACATGCAGTAGACGAATTTTTCTCAGTAGGTAAATACTTAATTATTGGGGCATTTATTGCAGCTTCGATGCAAACGTATTTAAAAACGTCTACATTACTAGATATCGGTCACACTGAGGTTACTTCATCGCTTGTTATGATGTTCCTTGCCTTTGTCATGTCACTTTGCTCAGAAGCAGATGCTTTTATTGCGTCTTCATTTAGTAGTACTTTTTCAGTTGGTTCTATCGTTGCGTTTCTTGTATTTGGACCAATGGTAGACATTAAAAATACGCTTATGATGATTAGCGTATTTAATAAACGCTTTATTTTCATTCTGATTGGCTATATAGCCATTTTTGTTTTAGTTGGCTCACTTTTCATATGAAGGAGGGGCAGTGATGTTACGAACCTATATTTTACTACTTTTCACTTTTTTCTTTGCACATCTACATGCTTCAGGAAATATTACGAAATATATTAATATGAAATATGCTTATTTATCATATAGTGCCATTTTTATATTTGGTATTCTTACCGTTGTGCAAATCTATACGGACATAAAGAAAGAAAAAAATTCACTTGATGAAACGTGTTGTGATGAGTACCATAGTGACGAACGAAGCAAACCTTTTTTTCAGAGATGGTTCATTTATTGCGTTTTTATATTTCCATTAGTAACAGGATTTTTCCTTCCTATTTCAACGTTGGATTCGACTATTGTTAAATCTAAAGGTTTTACTTTTAAAGCAATTGAAACAACCGAAAAATATGCTCAAACTCAATATTTGAAACCTGACACAAGTATTTACTATGGCAAAGAAGGCTACGATGAGTTAATGGATATTGAAAAGAAAAAATACTTATCTAAAAAGAATATTGTGTTAAAAGATACTGATTATTTGAAAGGATTGGAGACAATCTATAAATATCCCGGTGATTTTCTTGGTAAAACGGTTGAATTTGATGGGTTTTCTTTTAAAGGTGAAACGGTTAATGATCGACAGCTCTTTGTCCTGCGGTTCGGCATCATACACTGTGTAGCTGATTCGGGTGTTTTTGGGATGTTAGTTGAATTTCCAAAGGATATCGATATTAAAGATGACGAATGGGTACATGTGAAGGGAACAATATCCTCCGTCTACTATCAACCATTTAAATCTACCATTCCTATCTTGAATGTCACAGATTGGAAAAGTATGAAAGAACCAAAAGAACCTTACGTTTATCGGGGAAGTTAAATTGCATTGTAAATAAAGATGAATATTCATACACGTAAAGAAATGGCCGCCGTATAGTTTTAATGGTGGCCATTTTATATCATTCGTTATTGTTTACCAGGGAATCCTTAGGCAGATACTGCAGAAATTATTTATATTCACGATTTACTTTGTGTATAAAAACCGAGAGCCCAATTTAAGAAAAAGAGCGAATCGGCTAGTGACAATGTCACTCTCGATTCGCTTTTTTTATAGAATAAGATTTTCGCCATGATTACGCTTGATATCAAAATTAATCGCATGAGGTTGGATTCACGAAAATATTTGAATATACCAAGTAAGAAAAAGGGGAATGTGTTCATTTTGTTATGTCTTGTGTCCTAGTGATGTTGGAGGGTTATAAAAATTAAATAATCTTATTCAGTATATTTGAACTATTTTTAATTTTTCGCTTAACAGGACTATGTAACCACTGATATGATATAAGGAATATAGAAATTTGTCGAAGAATGTTTACAGTCGTTCGAAGGTATGATGTGAAAATCTTAGAAAAAAGTAGGGTGGTGTTATTGTGGGGCATACAATAATGGGGAATTATAATATTTTACTCGTTTTATTATCTTTTATCGTTATATTGTTTACGTCCTTTTCCGTTTTTGATATTGCGGCTAGGATGACGCGTGTCTCCAACCGAAAAAGAATCTTGTGGTTAATAGTTGGTTCACTTACGATGGGTGCAGGGGCACTGCATTTTATTGGGATGCTTGCGTTTATGATGCCGGCAACCATTCATTACAACATCATGATTTTGAGTATTTCTTTGGCTGTGACCTTATTTTCTTCATTTGTTACTTTACTGATTGTCTCGCAAGATCAAGTAAACAGAGCTAATTTCGTATTTGGCTGTTTCATTCTGGCTACAAGCTTTATTGGGTTGCAATATATCGGAATGGGAGCCATACACGCTAATGCAACGTTTACCTATCATCCTTTCAGTATCCTTGTCTCTGTCCTACTGGCATTTATTTCATCCATCATTTTTTATAAAACCATCTATGATACCCGCATAAAAGAATTCCACTTATCCATTCATACAAAAGCGGTTAGAGGCATTTTGATGGCCCTTTCCATATCGGCCATGCATTATATCGCAATGTATGGCACCAAATTCACATACACATTCCAAGGTCATGAGATACATTTCCAAACAGTTGAAGAAACTCAGCTGGCACTGGGTATAAGGGATCGGTGCAATTTTTATGATAGCTTTGGTACTAATCAGTTCATATGTAGACGTTAAATTTTCTGTTCAGAAAGCGCGATTAAACGTTAATGAACAATACTATAAATCGCTATTTGATGAAAATTCAGAAGCTGTCTTATTATTTGATTTAGAAGGTCATTTTATAGACTTTAATAAATCCGTAAATGTTCTATATGGTTATACGATTGATGAGTTGAGGCATGAAAGTTTCGCATCGCTCATTCATCCAGATTTTCTGGAACATACGATTCACCAATTTAGTTTAGCTGCAGGGGGCACAACAGTTAATTATGAAACAGTGATTTTTCATAAAGATGGGTTTCGTAAGGATTTGAAGGTTAAGGGAATCCCGATTGTTGTTGACCAAGAGATTGTAGGCGTTTTTGGGATTATCAATGACATTACTGAAGCCAAACGTGCTGAAGAGGCTTTGATAGAAGCGGAATCAAAATATCGCAGTTTAGTCGAACAATCCATCATGGGTGTTTATATTTATCACAACCACAAAATCGTCTATTCTAATCCACGCCTGGAGGAAATCCTGGGGTATAGCCAGGAGGAAATGTACAATCTCAAGCTGCAAGATTATGTGTATGAAGAAGATCTTCCGCTTGTGTCCGGAAATATTTCCAAAAGAATTAATAAGGGCGTAAAATCCGTTCGATATGAATATCGGGCCATAAAAAAAGATGGCACAATGGCTTATTTGGAAGTCCATGGATCTGTAGCGCGATATAAAGGGGAAAATGCACTAATTGGAACCATTGTTGATATTACAGACCGCAAAAAATCGGAAGAAACGATACAACATATGGCGTATTATGATCATTTGACCGGCTTACCCAATAGCAATTTTTTAAATGAACGGCTACAAGAATTGGTTCATGATCAAAAAGAAACAGCTATTTTATTGCTGGAGTTGGATCGTCTGAAAACGATTAAAGATACAGTAGGTCAGGAAACAGGGAACTCCCTTGTATTATTGGCAAGTGAACGAATCCAACAGGTGCTAGGAGAGTGGGATTTATTGACTCGCTGGCAGGAAGATAAATTCGTCATACTAGTGCCTAACACGGATCATGAACGGGCAGCACGAATCGCACAATTGATTTTAGAGGCCGTCACCTTACCGTTGACCAATGTCCAACAAGATGTGTATGTAAACCCGAGTATCGGAATAAGTCTGTATCCAAATGACGGGAATACGACTGAAGCATTATTGGATATGGCCAATTCTGCGCTCAACTTTGCCAAAAAACATGGCAATAATAGTTATCATTTTTACACGGCAGACTTGAATGGGAAATCACGAGAGAACCTCGAGCTCGAAATGGATTTATACAAAGCGATTGAAAATGATGAATTAATCCTCCATTATCAACCGCAATTCCATTTAAGTACGGGTGAATATATTGGGAATGAAGCATTGATACGTTGGAATCATCCGAAAAGAGGAATGGTTTCACCGTTCCATTTCATTCCGATAGCAGAAGAAACAGGGCTCATCATCCCCATTGGTGAATGGGTTTTGAAAACGGCTTGTGCCCAAAACAAAGCATGGCAACTGACTGGCTTCCCGCCAATCGTCGTATCGGTCAACCTTTCCTCTCGACAGTTTTCGCAAAGTAATCTAGTGGAAGTTGTGGAGAGTGTATTGGCTGAAACAAAACTAGAAGCGAAGTACTTGGATCTAGAAATTACTGAAAGTATGACCGTTGATGTAAAGCAAACGATCAATACTTTACAGGCATTGAAAAAGTTAGGTGTAAAAATCAGTATAGATGACTTTGGAACTGGCTATAGCTCTTTGTCTTATTTAAAAGAATTCCCAATTGATTGCTTGAAAATTGATCAATCCTTTATTCGGGATTGCCATCAAGATCAAAGCAATGCCACGATTGTCAAAACAATCATATCGATGGCTCATCACTTGAATATTCAAGTGATTGCTGAGGGTGTGGAAACGAAAGAGCATTTGGACTTTCTTCAACAAAACCTATGCGATGCAGTCCAAGGTTATTTATTGAGTAAGCCGATTCCTGCAGAAAACATAGAAGCACAATTTCCTAACTTCCAAAGGATTATTAGAAAGTACGGACTGACCAGCGAAATCAGCCATCGATTGTGGCTGGAAAGAGAATTGGAGATGGCGAAACAAGAGTTGCAAGAAACCATTCGTTTACAAAACGGTATGACGCTTAAATATAAATTAAAAGATGGAAAATTAATTCACACGATGTGCGATGGGGAATTGGTTTACCGAATCGGATTATCTCCGGAGCTGGTCGTAGGAAAAGAACTTGCGGAAATTCTTCCTATAGAAAGAGCTCGAAAGAAAGAAAAGTATTACCAAAGAGCGTGGCAAGGGGAACTAAATGTCTCCTACGAAGGAGAAGAGAATGGCATAGTTTATCTTGCGACTTTACGTCCTGTTTTCCGAAGAGGCAAAGTAGTGGAGGTAATCGCTTCGTGTGTAGATATTACAGAAAGAAAACGTGTGGAACGGGCGTTGCAACATAGTGAAAATAACTATCGTTTAATAGCCGAAAATACGACGGATGTCATTTCGGTAATAGACGAGCACAATGTCGTTGTTTATACTTCTCCAGCCAGTGAAATAGTGAAGGGTTACCAAGTGGATCAATTAAAGGGGATAACTGCCTATTCATTCGTCTATCCGGCTGATTTACAAAGAGTTCAAAATGCATTCAACGAGGTTAGGGAGTCGGAAACGTCCAGTGTGGTGCAGTATCGGTACGTTCACCAAAATAAGGAATTGATTTACTTGGAAGCAAAAATCTCGCCAGTCATTGCAGGTGACGGTCAAGTGGAACAGTTAATCATTGTGGAAAGAGATATTACGAAACAAAAACAACTGCTGAACATCTGAAGGACGGAGATTTAAAGAGTAAAAGTGTGACGACTAAAAAAGTAATTCTGAAGTATTAATAGCCAACTTCATTTCTGAGGTTGGCTATTATTTTCATGAAAAACAAGTGAATACAAATACCTACAATTTAAAGTTTTCGATAAGAAGTAATCAAGGTCTATATAACTAAATAATTAAAGTGACTAAATGACTGTATGGAAATTTAAAATAATTAAAAACGGTACTATTGTATGATAAAAGAGTTGGTTGTATAATACGTTTAATAGAATTTTTTTAACGCACAGAATTGCTGCAAATCGTATCTTTTAAGAATAAAACTAAATTTTTAAACGAACTAGAGTAAAGACATCATGAATTGAAAATTTACATTATTTTTAAATGTTCAAGTGACTAAAACGGGATACTGGAGAACTAGTTAACTTACAAAAAGAGAAGAGATAAACTAATTTCTTTTGGGAAAATGGGGTTCTTTGCTGTTTCTTAAATAAGAAAGAGGTGAAAGTATGTTTATACTAAAAAGAAAACCTTCACTGACAGTACATGCAATGGAAGAATTAAGAGAATTCGTTGGGAAGACGGTTGAAGTCATGCTCTTAACAAAAGAAGAGACGATACACGTAATCACAGAATACGATTTAGTTTTGATCTTTTCGTGGGAAAGAGACTATATTGAAGGGTCGATTTTCCAGTTGTCTACTTTTGATATCGCGAAAAATGGCTTAAGTAGTTTGAATAACACGCCGTTATATTCAAGGAAACGTCATTTTGATAAAAAGGATGATGCGATTGTGTATATCGATGATGACGATCTGAAAGGTTTAACAGAACGGAATATACTTGCCTTTTATAATATCTGTGAATTAATCAGGACGTTCGAGGTGGAAGTAGTTTCTTCAAATAGGTATAAGTGTAAATGGGTATGACGAACAACAATGATAACTTGAAAGTGACATAAATGAAAACTTGAGAGATTAAGAAGAAAAGCTGATCGGAGGGATATTACCACTTCAATCAGCTTTTTTATTTTTGGTTTTTTTGAGCAAAAAGGTACTTAAATTGGGAAATTTCATTAATAAATCATAGCAAATCCTTTTTGGGACATCTTATTAGAAAGAAGAAGCTGTATGAGGTGAATAATATGATCATTGAAAGGTCGTCTGCTTGGAAAGAAGGCTTTATCGAACGCTTGGAAAATCGAGAAAATTGGGATAACTGGACGCTATATAAGATGAGTTATGACGTAGTAAAGACAAACTTGATTACTGATTTTACAGGTTTGCAATCTCCAAAATACTTACCAAACTTGACGCCTCTGCCACATCAACTAGAAGTGGCTGAAATGGTGATTGAGCGTATGAATGGAAAAGCGATTCTCGCAGATGAAGTGGGGCTCGGTAAAACCATTGAAGCTGGTTTAATTATGAAAGAATATCTCGTTAGGGGTTTGGTGAAAAAAGCGTTAATTTTAGCCCCAGCATCTTTAATTAATCAATGGGTGGAAGAGTTGAACCATAAGTTTTATATTCCAGCCATCGCTTATCGCAAAAACTACGGATTGGATCATTACAACGTTGTGGTGATGAGTATGGACATGGCGAAGAGAAGCCCTCATAAAGAACACATCTATGAGCAGGACTATGATTTAATCATCGTGGACGAAGCGCATAAGTTAAAGAACCATAAAACGAAAAACTATGAGTTTGTTCAAGAGTTAAAGAAAAAGTTTTGTTTGTTGCTGACGGCCACGCCTATTCAAAATAACTTGTTTGAACTGTTTCATTTAATATCTTTGCTGAAACCTGGACATCTTGGTGATTATGAGACGTTTCAAGCGGCATTCTCTGCCAGCAAGCATAACTGGGAAAATGATGAGTTCTTAAAAGAGCTGGTCAATCAAGTGATGGTCAGAAATCGTAGACAGGACACAGGTATTGAATGGACCAGCCGACGTGTTCAGACGATTCCTATTCAGTTTACCCAACAAGAAAAAGAAGTTTACGATATGATTTTGGAACTGAAAAATATCTCACCTGAATTTTCTAGTCCGTTCACGATGATTACGCTGCAAAAGGAAATGTGCAGCAGTAAAGAAGCGACGTATTTAACCTTGAACGAAATGCGTCAAAAATGCACGGATCCAAAAGGAGTTCGCTATATCGAAGAAATCATTCAAAAGCTGATAGCCCTGGAAATCAACGCAAAAGCGGAAAAAGCTTATGAAATTATTACCGAGGCCAATGATAAAGTGATCCTGTTTACCGAATACCGTGCTAGCCAAGCGTATTTGCAGTGGTATTTACATTCGAAAGGAATCACAAGCGTTATTTTTAACGGGAAGTTCAAGGCGAGTAAACGGGACTGGATGAAGCAATTGTTTAAAGACCATGCACAAGTGCTTATTGCGACTGAATCGGGTGGGGAAGGAATAAACCTACAGTTCTGTCACCACGTCATAAACTATGATTTACCATGGAACCCAATGAAGCTGGAGCAACGAATCGGACGTGTCCACCGATTGGGACAGGAACATGATGTGCATATTTACAACTTGGCCATTGAACAAACGATTGAAGAAGATATTTTGGAATTGCTCCATGTGAAAATCGATGTATTTGAGAAAGCAGTGGGTGAGCTGGATAGTATTTTATCCACATATAAACAATCCATTTGATCTGCATCATCTAGAGGAGGAATCATATGTATCCACAACAAATCCACGAGTACTTAGTAAGATTTTTCAAAGAAAACAATTGCCAGATTGTGAAAGAACATGACCACTACATCACGGTTCAATTGACCATCGACATGGACAAAAAAATCATGAACCGTCCCTATTACTGGCAATACATTGAAAATACAGATGGAGTTCCGAGTCCGGCACAAATTACGTTAATTACCGATCAAAACAAATTGGAAGAAGAAATCAAAGGGGAAGTTGTGCATTTTGGTTCGCCGCGGCTCAATCAAATCTTTCAAGCAACCAATGACCTCGGTTCATTTGTGCATATGTATGAACAAGTATCCATGAACTCAAATTCACAACCCATCTTAACCCCATGGTTAGGTGTGAACTATAAAGTATCGTATTTTAGCGACCAGACGAAAGAAATGCTGTACTCATTAGGGATTAACTTGATGACAGGTGAAATGAAACACAGTTTTCAAGAAGAAATTCGGGACCTGGATTTGGATTCTACCATACCGAAAAATGCCTTCGATTTGATGTATATCATTAAACCGCTGCGCGGCCTGGAGCGATTGGATGCTGCAGTTGAAAGCCTCATCCAGCAAGACGACCATACCTGGGCGGATGAAGCGAAAAGTAGATGGCAAAAGGACAGACAAGTTTTGGAACATTTCTATGAAGCAATGGACAAAAAGCCGGAGTGTTACGAGATGGAGAAAAAGGCAATGGACGAGCAGTACCAGACACGAATTAACATTGACATCGTGAACGGTGGATTGTTTTACATGCAATCGGTTTAATAAATGGGAGCTAGAAGGCTGAAAAGCTTTTTAGCTTTTTCGTGTTGTTTATAAAAAAGCCTAATTTAATGACTATTCAGATATTACGCTACATGCTATTGTTACTCCTAGACAAGAAAAACCTGTTTATTGAAAAGGAGAACCATATATGACACTGTTAAATCGCTTGCAAAAAGGGGATAAAATCGGCATTTATTCACCATCGTCACCCATAACCTATTCTTCACCGAAACGCTATCATCGAGCCAAAAGCTTTTTGGAATCCAAAGGGTTTGAAATCGTTGAAGGAAATCTTACCGGCAAATATGATCATTACCGGTCGGGAACCATACAAGAACGAGCCGACGAATTAAACGAATTAATCCGAAACCCAGAGATTAAAATGATTATGTCAACGATCGGCGGTACGAATTCCAATGCGCTGTTACCGTATATTGATTACGAGGCTTTTAAGGCCAACCCGAAAATCATGATTGGGTACTCCGATGCTACTGCGGTGTTGCTAGGAATCTATGCGCAAACAGGAATTCCAACATTCTATGGACCGGCCCTGGTGCCTTCTTTCGGAGAATTTGAACCATTTCTAGACTATACATATGATTATTTCAAAGACATGTTAATAGAAGAACAAAGACTTCCTTATGACATCCCAACACCGCCAATCTGGACGGATGAACCTTTAAACTGGGAAGTTAAAACGGGTGATAAAGAACAAAGGGATAATGAATGGGTATGCGTTAATGAAGGAATGGCACAGGGCCGATTAGTTGGTGGCAATTTAAATGCCATGTATGGCATTTGGGGAAGTCCTTATATGCCGGTTATCCAGAGAGGGGATATTCTCCTCTTGGAGGACACAATGAAAACGGCATCCGTCGTTGAAAAGAACTTTAATCTATTAAAACTAAATGGAGTATTTGAAAAGGTTGCCGGAATACTTTTAGGGAAACATGAGTTATTTGATGATCAAGGGACTGGAAGAACGCCAACTGATATTTTGCTCGAAGTGATAGGGGAAAAGGGTATACCGATATTAGCTGACTTTGACTGCTGCCACACACATCCGATGCTGACGTTACCCATTGGACGAGAAGTGGAGCTGGATGCAACGAATCGAAAAGTGAAGATGATGGAGTCATGGATTAAGTAAAATACTCTTTTTAAGGAGTTGTAATGATGGAATTTAAGAAGGTAAACAAAACATTTAAAGTGGTAGGTATGAAAAAAAGGGGAGCCTTTGATAACTTTGGCAATGAAGTTCCGGTATTGGCCCAGCAAGTATTGAACCGTTCGAACGAAATTCAAAATCATACTGGAACCGAAATCGCTTTATATGAACCGAAAAGAGATGTTAATCACTTAGAAGGCAGCTATTTTGTTGGATTAATTGTGAGTAATTATTTAACTAAAGTTCCTACAGGAATGGAATATATAGAAAGAACGAATGATTTTGTGACAACTAGAGGGCAAGTCACGCGGGTAGGGGAACTTCATCAATATTTATTGCATTGGGCAGAAGAACAAGGGTACAACAGGGATTTAGATTCTTCAATTGTTGAGACCTATCACCCAATTGCCGGTGGAGATGAAGAGGTAAAGATATATTTACCGATTCATTCTTAAGTGAATTACAACTAAATGAGAAAAAGGTGATGGCATGAAAAGACTATTAGAGTCTTTCATATATTCAATTGGATTTCATATCGTACTCATTACGGTAGGGTATGGGATTTTTAAAGTGATTGAATTCAAACGTTTTGGGGGCAATTTGAATTTAGGGTTAGCATATGTAGGTCCCATGGAAAACAACTTTTACTTATTAGCATTATTGTTAATCGGACTATCAATCATCTTATTTACTGGTTTATTTTTAGGGATTTCTTCTTTGTTCGGATTGCTTAAAAATAGATTCGTATTAAGATAACGCAGCAAATTGAAATAGGAAATTACCGGTAAAAATGAACTATTCATTCGATAATTTTAAACGAGACATCAATATTGGGGGAATGATTAGTTTTGTTTATAAAAATGAGACTTATCATGTTAACAAACATTCCGGTCAATGGCATCTGTCCGACTTCAGGCGGATCTACAATCCTTTCAGCTGATCAGTTGGTAGAACAAGCTACAATTGAAGGGATACCTTTAAGAGATATATGGGAACATATTAAAAAAACTAAACTAAAGTTCTCAATAAATGAAAATATGGATGGAAGATGAAGAAAGTTGATATATCAACGAGTAAAGGACTACCAATGTAATTTTTATAATTGGTAGTCCTTTAACATTGGATTTAAGGTTTTTGCAAAAGAGAGCCCGTTAGTCAAACAGGATATCCCTTTTTCTAAACTGATCAAACTGTAGTTGTAGCTTTCAAAGCTGCTTGTTCTGCACGGTCTCTTTTACCATGCAGGAAATAGTAGAACGCGGATGTTAACAGAATGATGAACGCCAAAATAACAAATAACGTTCTGTAGCCAGTGACTGGAATAATGAATCCAAGCAAGTATGGTCCGAAACCAAGTCCGGCATCCAGTGCGATGAAAAATGTGGATGTTGCAAGTCCTAACCTGTGTGGTGCTGTCAATTTCACGGCAACTGCTTGCGTCGTGGACTGCATATTCCCAAAGCCCAGACCTATCAGAGCACCGGCTATCAGTAATGTAATACCTGTGGTTACCGAACTAAGCAATAACATGCCGGCTGCAAAAATGACAAAAGCAGGATACATCACGAAGTTTGCACCTTTTTCATCCATTAAGCGTCCTGTAAAAGGTCGGGACAACAAGACGGCGACAGCATATACGACGAAGAAGAAGCTGGCTGTCTCTACCAAATTTATCTCAATGGCGTAGAAATTGATGAAAGAAAGAATACTTGAGTAACAAAAGGCAATCATCATCGTGATAAAAGCGATAGGCAATGCTTTTGGTTCGACGAAATTCGAAATCTTGAATCCTTTTGTTTCTTCTGATTTTGTGTCCGTCATTTTCGGAACGACTGCTAATTTCGGTACTTGAACGAAGAGTGCGACAATCAAACTAACGATACCCAAAACAAGAGATAAAGTGAAAATCATTTGGAAGCTCGTAATTTGGCTCATATATAGTCCGATAAACGGTCCGATGGCGGTGGAAAGGGTCGTGCTCATGCTGAAGTAGCCGATGCCTTCTCCTCTTCGGGTAGCGGGAATAATCTGTGCCACAATGGTGCCGGACGCTGTACTCGCCATCCCAAGTGCCATCCCGTGAATTAAGCGGTTAAGCATGAGGAACGGAAGCCCGAGATTAAAGAAGTACAAAAAGGTGGTCAGGGTGAAAAAGATTAACCCGATAATCAACGTTCTCTTGCGACCGATTATATCGATTACTCGTCCGATATATAACCGTCCGAATAACGTTCCTACAATGAAAATGCCTGTAATCAATCCGGCTGCACTTGTGGAAGCGTCATACTCCTGTACGGCAAAAACGGCTATGGTCACCATTAATAAATAAAAGATTAATGTTAATAAGAAATTGACGGAGGAAACAAGAATAAAATCTTTTGTCCATAGTTTTGCTCTAGTTGGTTGCTTCAAAAGTATATCTCCTTACTCTTTGAGGTTATTTCGTATTTGTTCCATAATACGGATGGTCTCTAACTGTTCCTCTTCAGAAATTCCTTTTAGAATGTCTTGTTCAAATTGATCAACGGTCTTACGGACATCCTCATAAACGTTTCTCCCAAGCGCAGTCAGCTGCATTCGTTTTTCCCGTTTGTCTTTACCGGGAACATGCTCAACATACCCCAATTCTTCTAAACGGGTGATGGTACGGGTAACGGTCGGTTTCTCTACACTTTGATAACCGGAGAGTTCCACTAATGTGGATGAACCATTATTGAATAAGTAATACAAAGTAGCCCACTGTGCTCTGAACAGATCATGCTTGGCTAATTGTGTATTTAGATGATGCTCAAACGGTCTATATAAAAGAATTAATTCATGAAAGAACTTTCGATAAGTGGTCATGTCAACACTCCTTGAAATTGGTTATCTAAGGTAACTGTTACTCAAGGTAACTATTATAAGTTAACAGAATCAATTTGAAAAGTACAGAATATCCTATCCATAAATTCATCTGGTGGAATTCCAAACTCTTCTTGCAACTATTTCTCTAAAAATCATCAAAACATATTTGAAATTTCTTATAATCTAATTCATTATTAAAAGTAGACAGTCTTTTCGTAATTGATAGATTCAGGATTGCGCAGAAGAAATACATTCTATGAAGGAAGTAGCTTATGCCGGAAGAAAATATTACGCGAATTAGCCTTAATGGGAAAGAATTGATTCTTATTGGGACTGCTCATGTATCGAGACAGAGTGCAGAAGAGGTTAAAGAGGTTATTGAACGAGAACGTCCCGACTCAGTTTGTATTGAGTTGGATGAACAAAGATACCAGTCCGTTATGGACAGCAACAAATATAAAGAGACAGATATTTTCAAAGTCATTAAAGACAAAAAAGCTACGTTTCTATTGATGAATTTGGCGATTTCTTCTTTTCAAAATCGTTTAGCAAAACAATTTGATATCAAGCCTGGACAGGAAATGATTCAGGGAATTGAATCAGCAAAAGAGACAGGTGCCAATCTGGTTCTGGCAGACCGTAATATACAGGTCACCTTTAGCCGAATTTGGGGTAATCTCGGATTGTCTGGCAAATCACAACTACTCAGTGCCATTTTCTTTAGTATCTTCAGTAAAGAGACGATCTCTGAGGATGAACTTGAAAAAATGAAAACGCAAGATACGCTTAACGCTGCTCTCGCTGAATTTACAGAAGCTTTTCCAAAGTTAAAAGAGCCTTTAATTGATGAGCGGGATCAATATTTAGCCCAAAAAATCAAGGATGCTCCTGGTAATAAAATTGTTGCCGTCTTAGGTGCAGCCCATGTACCAGGCATTACAAAAGAAATTCATAAGGAACATGATTTAGTAGCCTTATCACAAACACCACCTAAATCAATCGTTCCAAAAATTTTAGGTTGGGTGATTCCTCTGCTGATTGTTGCAGTCATGATCTATACATTCTACGCGAACCCTTCTGCAGGGTTCGATCAAGCATTAGCATGGATATTGTGGACAGGAAGTCTGGCTGCGATTGGAGCGGCAGTTGCTTTCGGGCACCCGCTGGCCGTCTTGTCCGCCTTTGTCGCTGCACCATTTACAGCACTGCATCCGTTGATTGCAGCGGGCTGGGTTTCGGGAATCGTCCAAGCTTATATTCGCAAACCGAATATCGGAGACTTTGAAACACTATCGGAAGATGTGTTTTCGATCAAAGGATTTTGGAATAATAAAGTCACGCGCGTGCTCCTGGTCGTAGTCCTCACTAACCTCGGCGGATCACTGGGAACTTTTATCGGCGGAGCAGATGTAATTAGGACTTTCTTTAATAACTTGTAGTAGTAGACACAACTAAAGAGAGAAAAGAACTCCATTTTGATATACAACCTCTGTGTAAAGAAAGCCTTAATTGGTCAATTGCGTTGGAAACATCTATAAATTAATCAAATAAAAACGTCTATCCAGTTACTAACGGGTAGACGTTTTTCCATTTGATACAAGAACCTAGTATGTACATCTGCTATTCCTCATCGATCCATTGAATTGAGTAATAACAGTCATATAAGTAATCTGAATAGCCCCAACCAACACCTTCACTGTTACTGACAACAGCATATAGCCTATCTTTAAAGGTTGTATAAATTTCCTCGTCTGCATTACATGCCTCAGCAACCTGATCAAACATCGAACCCATACTAGAATAAAATCGGCTATCGATATCCCCATAAGTACAAGTGAATTTCGTTCCCATTTCTACATAATACAGCATTAAGTCAATTGATCTAATGTTATTATTTGATAGTTTTTTAAAATCACTGATCGCCTTCTTGGCTATTGCCAATCGCAGTTTCCCGTGGCCTTTGCTTGGGAAAAACTCTTCACGAATTTCAGCTTTTGCCTTTTCGAAAGCAGCTTCCACAGCTTCGTCTCCGGTAATCTCTATGGCCAAATACTGTTGAACATCTGGACTCAGCTTATAAAGGTCCGATACCAACTGAATAAGCATCTTTTGATCATAACTTTTCAAATGTTTCTTTACATCACTAATTTTAAGCTTTGTCATTGCGTATCTCATCCTTTATAAACGTGTCATTTTCATTCATATCATGCTCTTCTAACCATTGAATAAGCACATTTTTGGCATACTCATTTTCAAAACAGTACCAGCTCTCCTCTAGTCCTAAAAATTGAACACGATCTTTGAAATTTCGGAAGGGTTTTTTCCCGTTTAGTATCGTAAGCAATTCATTTCTAACCTGCTCCACTTGTGTTTCAGCGAACAGGACCATAACCTCAAATGCTTCAGAAGATGAAATTTGTGGAATCATTATCAGGTTTTCCTCATTCTCTTCATCATCCCAATCAATTTCGGGTTCACCCGTCATCGATTCTGGAACATCGAGAATAATTTCTCCCGTAATTCGGTTCAGAACATAATGCAATTCATCCTCTTGCGTGAGAAATCTATCTATCAATTCTTGAGTTATTTTCAATTGTAATCACCTCGAAAACTCGATACTTACTAATTTGATCATTAAGCATCTCGTGGATTACATCAATTTTAACTTGCAAAAATAAAGCAATGCAACAGAAAATACAATTTCAGTTGCTTTGTTTTAATGAGTGTAACTGAACACTAAAGTTGAAAAATTCGGGCATATGACACCTTGTCATATTTTTGTTGCAATGTGACATCGTGTCATCTATAATTAAAATCTGTTGGCATGTGACACGATGTCATACGATTGCTAGAGAGGAGTGTATGAGATTGCCTAAACAAACTTTCATCAATTTACCTAACGATAAAAAGGAAACATTAATACATGCAGCTATGAAGGAGTTTTCAAGAGCCCCATTATTTGAAGCATCCATTTCGAACATTGTTAAAGAGGCTGGAATACCGCGGGGAAGCTTTTATCAATATTTTGAAGACAAAGAGGATCTCTACTATTTCTTGCTAGATGAATATTCACAAAGGTTAAGAAAACGATTTATATCGATATTGGAAAACCAAAAAGGAGATTTAATGGAGACATTCATTGAATCCTTCCGTATGATGCTGAACAACTTGCAAAGCGTTGAATTCCGTCAATTTTTCAGAAATGCATTTTTGAACATGAACTATAAAGCAGAAAATACATTAACTCCTGAGGTGAGTAAGGAGGAAATGAATACTCGCTTGAAACAAGTTATGAGTTTGGTAGACAAAGAGCAACTGAATATCACGGACGAGAACGAACTGATTCATATTCTGAGAATTATGAAAGCTGTCACGTTTCAGAATCTGATTCAAGTATTCGCAAAAGACTTATCGATCGAACAATCCATGCAAAACTATACGATGGAAGTGACTTTAATGAAGCGAGGTTTATGTAAGCAAAAATGAACCTGCCCTCAAAAAATATGAAGAAAACGATTAAACAGTATGGAGGAAAAAAAGGATGACAGAACAGAAAAAACCACCTTATGGCATCATCGCTATTTTATTTACGGGTGCATTTGTAGCAATCTTTACCCAGACTTTGCTTAATATTGCATTGCCGTCGATTATGACTGATTTAAATATTAAAGATGCTTCTACAGTCCAATGGCTTGTAACAGGCTATATGTTAGTGAACGGGATTTTAATTCCCGCAAGTGCTTATTTTATACAGCGTTATTCCAATAGATCCATTTTCATCCTAGCGATGTCTTTATTTGCGCTAGGGACATTGTTTGCCGGTTTAGCACCGACTTTCGGTGTGCTACTTGCAGCTCGAATGATACAGGCGGCAGGGGCCGCACTGATCATGCCACTGTTGATGAACGTGATGTTAGCTGCGTTTCCAGTGGAGCGCCGCGGAGCAGCCATGGGGGTATTCGGTCTCGTTATGATCGTGGCACCTGCAATCGGACCAACACTTTCGGGTTACATTGTTGAACATTATTCATGGCGAGTATTGTTTTTCATTGTCTTGCCGGTTGCTTTAATTCCATTAGCTTTAGGGATTTTCAAATTAAAGAATCTAACGTTCCAAAACACAGAATTGTCTTTGGATAAACTATCTTTGGTTTTCTCAAGTCTAGGTTTTGGCGGGATTCTTTACGGATTTAGTTCTGCAGGACACCGTGGGTGGGATGATGCGGTTGTATTAGGAACTATTGCTGTCGGTGTGATTTCCCTTGTCACATTCATTCTGCGCCAACTTAAATTAAGTGAGCCATTGCTTGAATTCCGTATTTACAAATATCCGATGTTTGCTTTATCATCAGCGATTTCAATTGTTTTGTCGATTTCCATGTTCTCGGCGATGATTCTGATGCCGATTTATGTTCAGACAATCAAAGGGATTTCACCTCTTGATTCGGGATTGCTCATGCTGCCAGGAGCTTTGGTAATGGGCTTCATGTCACCAATTACAGGCAAACTGTTTGATAAATACGGGGCAAAATTACTCGCTATAACTGGTATGTCGATTGTTGTAATTTCAACCTATTATTTTAGTCAATTGAGTTTAGAGACAACATATCTTGAAATTATGTTCCTCTATACAATCCGCATGTTCGGGATCTCAATGGTGATGATGCCGGTCATGACAAACGGCTTGAACACATTGCCAATGAAAGCCTATCCGCACGGAACAGCAATGAACAATACACTGCAACAAGTATCTGGTGCAATTGGTTCTGCGTTATTAATTACTGTTATGAATACCCGCACAACTTCAACTGCGGAAGACTTAGCGAGGAGTGGGACGGATCCAGTGAACATACTGAAGAACTCGATGATGGAAGGAATCACTTATACCTTCTTCGTCTCTACATTTATTGCAGTTGTAGCGTTAGCGTTAACACTCTTCATCAAAAAGCCGAACAGAGAGGTTACGGAAGAAGAGAAAGAGCGTGTTTATAAACAAGTACCCGTTAAAGGGTAATAAGAAAAAGGCTGGACCCATTGTGGTTCAGCCTTTTTTGTATGGCTGCAGTCCTTGTATAAAATGCCAGACTGCAGAGAACACTTTTCACAGTGACGGTACTGTTGAATTTGGAAACCGCTTCATTTCTTTCATTGTACGAAAAGCCATTTTCGTTGGAAAATATGAGATTTCGTTGGACACTTTCCGATTTTCGTTGGACAAATTGCAGTTTTTGTTGGAAACGTGGAAATGCTTCGCTCTTCTCTGCGAAGAAACCAGCAGATTGCATTTTTTGAGTAGACACGCTTTCGTAGTACGAAAAGCGATTTTCGTTGGAAACAAGGAAATTGTCACGCCCTACTCTACGCAAAACGAAGAAAGCGGATTAATGCAAAACTCACATTTTAATCTAGCCCCGTGATACAATGCACTTTCATACATAGAAAATCGAAACGATGTTGAAAAAAGTTGGAGGAATATATGTGTTCATGAAAAATGCAATCGTCATCATAGGCTCGCTAATTGTGGCATTCGCTTTTAATTTCTTTTTAGTTCCTTATGGGATTTTGAGCAGCGGGATTAGTGGAATCGCTATTTTAGTTGGGTTAATTACCCCATTTAATACAGGCTTATTGAACCTGTTATTTAACTTGCCATTAGTGGTGTTGGGTTACTTCAAACTTGGCAAAACCATTACGATCAATACCATGATTTGTGTCGTATCACTGTCGGCCTTCTTATATTTGTTGCCAGTCGTTCAAGTAACCGATAATATCTTGCTGTCCACAGTTTTTGGTGGAGGCTTGGGCGGATTAGGTGTCGGCCTTATCTTAAAATATTCAGGAACTTCTGGTGGTCTGGATATTATCGCGATTATGATTTCCCGAATCAGTAATGTCAGTATCGGCCTGCTTCTCACGGCTATGAACGGTGTCATTGTTTTGATTTCTGGAGCTGTCTTTAACTGGAATATCGCCTTGTACACCTTATTATCTATCTATTTAACCGGTAAAATGATTGATACGATCTTCACTAATCACGTCAAATTGACAATGCAGATTGTCACTTCAAAAGGCCACTTAATCAGCGATGAATTATTACAGTCTATCTATAGAGGGATGACCATTACAGACGGTTACGGTGGATATACGAAGGAGAAGAAACAAATATTAACGATGGTCGTTACGCGCTATGAAACATTGCAAATCAAAAAAATTGTTCGGAAACATGATGAACATGCCTTTGTTAATATATTTGAAACGGTTGAGGTTGATGGGAAATTTGCAAAGAATTAGAGGATACTAACAGTAACTTCTTGAAAGAATGTTATACAAAAAAAGACAAGCAAAGTTATGTTCACTTTGCTTGTCTTTTTTCTATATAGGTAATGTTGCAGGTGTAGGTAGAGCAAAATTTTTGAAATGCTATTTCGTTCAGTATAATTGGCACTTTGTAACCGTTTTCAAGAAAACCACTTGCTTTGATGTTTTGTTCTGTTAGTATTAATGATTGAGTATTATAACTATTCCAATATATTATTTAAACCACACCTAGGAGGATACAGATGAGCAAAAAATTCATGATTGTCATTTTAACTGTTATACCGTTTGTCCTAATGCTTGGTGCAATTCCTTTTGTTAATCGCATTAAACCGATTATCTTTGGATTGCCATTTCTTCATTTCTGGCTATTTGTAGCCATGATCATTACTCCATTATGTACGTATGTTATTTATCGCATACAGAAGTCAGAAGGGAGTATTGAATGATGCAGGGAAATTTAACGGCGTTATTAATTACGAGTTTCATTGTTTTATCGGTAGTGTTAATTGGATTTATTGCAGGACGAAATAAATCGAGCCGGAGTTCGGTTGAAGAGTGGTCAGTTGGTGGAAGACGTTTTGGACCATTGCTCGTATGGCTTCTGGTCGGTGCGGACTTATATACAGCTTACACATTCTTAGGATTAACGAGTACTGCGTTTGCAGCAGGAAGTATCGCATTCTTTGCCATTCCTTATACGATTATTGCGTTCTTTGTTTCTTATTTTTATTTACCAAAGTTGTGGGAAGTTTCTAAGAAGCATAATCTAACGACGCTTGCAGATTATGCAAAAGGACGATTTGATAGTAAATTCTTATCGTTGTTAATTGCCATTGTTGGGGTATTAATGCTGATTCCATACATTGATTTACAGTTAGCTGGTATTCAAGATACGTTAACAGTAGCGGGTACAGGTTATATTAATATTAAAGTGGTTGTTATCATTTCATTTCTTTTAGTAGCACTTTATACATTCTTCAGTGGAATAAAAGGACCTGCCTATACCGCAGTAATCAAAGATATTTTAGTTTGGGTCATTATGTTATTCCTGGTCGCGTCGATTCCAATCATCCACTTTGGAAGTTGGGGATCTATGATCGATAAGATTGTAACGGACTCTCCAGAGTTATTAACGATTCCGACAACAGGTCCAAAAGGAGTTCCTTGGTTCCTTACAGCTTCCTTGGTTTCTGGATTGGCTTTATTTATGTGGGCTCATGCCGTAACTGGTGTATTTACAGCGAAAAGTGCAGATGTGCTTCGTAAAAACGCCATCTATTTACCGTTCTACAATATCGTGTTAATTCTCGTTGTTTTCCTTGGCTTTGCAGCTTACCTGGTTCTTCCAGAAGGAAGCGATCCACGTTTTGCACTTTTGAATCTAATTCAAATGTCTTATGGCGGAGTAGTACAAGGGCTAGCATATTCAACAATCGCACTCGCATCATTAATTCCTTGTTCAATCATGGCAATTGGTGCTTCGAATCTGTTTGCGAATAATATTTACCGTGATTTTATCGACCCAAATGTAAAACCTGCAAAATTGACGATGATTACACGCTCGATGGTATTCGTAGTTATTGGACTAGCATTAATCTTCGGTATGCTGTTCCCTACAGCACTTGTTTCACTTCAACTTTTAGGGGTATCTGGAATGGTGCAAATCTTCCCGGCGATCGTCTTTAGTTTGTTCTGGAGAAACCAGACAAGAGAAGCAACCATCATTGGATTACTTGTTGGTTTAGGTGTCACTTTCGGTGTATATGCAACAGGAAATTCATTCGGAATTTATGAAGGTTTCTGGGGGCTGCTTGCTAATATCTTGGCATTGGTTCTTTTGAATCCGATCTTCGTGAAAAAGGCACAAAACAAATCGAATCCAATTATGGATCAATTATTTACCGAAAAACTTAATAGCAAGTGAAAAAAGGAGTGGCTGAATAAATCAGCCGCTCCTTTTTAATGAATTTATTTAAAGAATATGAAGGATGGGTGTGAAGGTTAGTTGAATAACCACTTCATTCTTCTTTTTCTTACAGATATTTCTGCACGAATCTCATTCAGCCGACTTGAATTTTTCAGGTAGCTCATTCACGATTTCTCCTGTATCCGTAAATCGTCCCTTTAGCGTGTTATCTTTTACAATCTTAACAATAATCGCATTTGCCGTTTTTGAAGTGCCATCGTCCATGTTGCTCGTTATGGTTTCTTCAGCGATAAACTCGATTTCGGAATCATTCATCGTTTCTTCATGGATAAGTAATTCCTCTTTTGACAAGTCTAGAGGTTCTTTGTCTGCATCTACCCATTCGTAACCGCCATCAATTAACCACTGCCCATTTTCGTTCACTGCTGTTATATAGACACTTCCATGCCATTGAAAAAAGTCATTCAATTGAAAGGTTTTCACCTTTACTAATTGTGGAGTATTTTCAATCACTTCCATCCTTGCATCCAAAGAAACTTCAGGAAAGAACCCTTCTTCTCCATTGGAATAATACCAATACTGAAGCGCATCCAACAATTCCTTGTTAAGCATTTCGCTTGATGCTAATTCCTTTATACTCTCCGGTAAGTTTTCTTTAAGTTTAGCTGCCATCACTTCTGGTTGTGTACTTTCTTCTTCAGTAAAAGTCATCTTGCTATTCGTCTCTTTAACAAGCTCTTCTATCTTCTGAAACTTATCCATGACCACTCTTATTTCGGCATCACTTAACACTTCTGGCTCTTCGCTCACAACAGGATCAGTATCGTCATCATCTTTTTCAGATTGTGAATCGGAATCCTCAGAAACAACTTCTTGATCATTAGATTCGCTACTTTGTTGGGAAGGTGTATCGTCTACCTCGGAACAAGCAGCTACAAAGAAAAGAATTAACAATAAAAATAAGGGGGTTAATGTATTCTTATACATCCAATTCCTCCAATAATTACATATTTTAGGTACTTAATACAGTATAACTGAAATGAGGTGAAAATCTGTTGCTATTACATTTGTGGATTGCCATTAAGAAATATTGGAAAAATTAAAGTGAATAGTCATTCATTTTATGCTAAAGTCATCTAAACAGAAAGGTTTTCAAGGGGAGTGAGATGAATGATTTTTAAGAAAAACGTGGAGCTGTCCGAAGTTAGTGGTGTTCAAATGGTCAATGGCAATGTGGCATTTAAAGGCGTTAACCTAAATGTGTACAGTTTTGTGACGGACGGCGTATTAATAGATACTGGCGCAAAGTCACTCGAAAAAGAATTTCAACTATTTTTTGACCAACAGGAAATCGATCAAGTCATGATTACCCACCATCATGAAGATCACACCGGAGGGGCGGCTTATCTACAACAGTTAGGAAAACCTATTTATATGCATGAACGATATATAAAAGACTGTCATTCAAAAGCAGACTATCTTTTGTATAGAAAGCTGTTTTGGGGAAAACGACCACCATTCCATGCCGAGCCGATGAAGAGCACTTTCTCCAGCAGAGGCATGACATGGGAGTCTATTCACACCCCTGGTCATGCGGAGGATCATATGTCTTTTCTGAATAAAGAAACCGGCCAACTTTTCACCGGAGACCTATATTGTCAGGAACGGACAAAAGTAGTTCTTCGAGACGAAAGCATTCCGACCCTAATCAATTCCTTGCAACGAGTCCTTACTTACGATTTCAAAGAAGTATACTGCAATCATGCCGGGTACTTAGAGAACGGTAGAGACAATCTCAATCGCAAACTCGATTACTTACTAGAGCTTCAAAGCAAAATCATTTCGCTCCACAACAAAGGCTTACCACCTAAACAAATCAATAACATCCTCTTCTCTAAAAAATATCCCATTGTCCGCTTTTCAATGGGGGAATGGGATTCGTTACACATGGTGACTTCGGTTATTAAAGATGGGTAGGCTAATTGGATTAAACGAGCGCAGTATCTTAGTTTAAGAAGGTATATATGGAAAGAATGAAGAAATAAGCTTAACGTTAATCGGGTTGGAGGGGGGAAAGTGAAAAGATTATTAGTCATTGTCATTGCCTTTTTTGTTGCTATTACCATAATTGATTGTTCAAAGAGCACAGCATATGGTTCCGAAGAAGCGATTAAAAGAGGAGACGTTGTTTATCGGAATGAAGTTCATAATTTAGGGCGATTCGAACAATTCTTAAATAACGTGGCAAACAAGAAAAAGGATACGATCCGTATTACTGGCTATACAAAAGAAGGTGACCCCATATTCCAGGATTTACAATTTGATGGAAAAATCATTCAAAACACCTATAACAATTCGAACGATGAGTATGCTGGAGAAGATAAAGGAATTGAGACTGATGTCTGTACGGAAATAATTCAAGAAGAAAAAGTACAAGGTGAAGTTGAATTCTTAATTAGCGGTTGTTCTAAGGACCTTGACCACTTTCTGCTTAGTGTTAAGAAAAATAAACTAAAGTAAAAGACATTGCTGATAAAGACTAGATCAAATGAATCCATTAACCTATTCTTGTAAATTCAATTCCATGTAAATTAATGGTTATATCAAGCGTATCTTGGAGGTGTGAAAAATGTCTTTTAAAATAATAATTCAATTATCTATAACTTTATTTGCTTTTATATTTTCTTCTCTTGCTACGTGGTACGAGGGAAGCAAAATATTAGATGTTCCATGGGAATGGAAACATACCGCTATCTTTTCTGAGATCGTAAATGGTCCAGTGAAGGAATCGAGCGATATTTTGATCGTTGACTATTTCGTATATGCAGCAAAGTTTTTACCTACATTTCCTTTAATTATGTTTCTTAGTGGCTCGTACGTTCTAATCCTGATTGGATATATTGTACTCAAACGTAGAAAGAAGATGTTTTCATATTTCCTAACATCAATTGGAGTATTATTTTTGGTTTTAAGTGGTTTTGTATCACAATCTCCAACACGAGGTTTGAAAGTTTTTTTCCTTAGTTTTTTATTTGTAGGGATACTATCAATTGGAATTGCGTTGCTTAGACTTTTTGACAATAAGACAAAAGAGATATTTTGAATTGTTTTTGTAATTCAGGTTGATTAAAGCACATAAAGCTTAAGTAACTCTTTTTAACTTGCAATCAGTTTAAGACAAGCTACGAATAACTTGTATGAACTGGGCAAACTACCTTACATGATAAATTAAGGTGGTCATTAAAAATATGAAAACCAAACACATGATTTTTATGTTGGTTTCATTCGTTTTAGTATTAACGTTATTTTTTACTGGATTGATGTCCAACAAAGCAACAGAAGAATCTGAGAAAGTCATTGCTGAAGAAAAACGTGAACGAGTAGTATTACTAAGTGTCCCTTCAGAAATAAGGCATTCAATTATTTACTTAATGGCTGATAAAATAACTTGGATGGACTATGAAAACTTTGTTATTCAAGTTGGTGATAGTGGGCAAGAGACTTTGTATCGCTTCCCTAATTGGTATCACGGAAAGTATCCGCCAGAATTAATTTACAAAGATGTGAATGGTGACACTTTTGGTGACATTATTGTTGTGCTTAATAATGATAAAGCGGGTATTGGAAATCCTAATAAGGACATTCATATCCTGAATTTTATCAAAGAGCAAGAAGCGTATGAAGAAGCACCTATCGAATCTATGGAAAAGACAAAAACAACAATTAGCTCTAAAGTGACACTAGAGAAACAGGGTAATATCGTGACGACTCGTATAGGTGATGAGAAGTACACCATCGACATCTCCAAATACAATTACCAGAACCCACATGAACCATTAAGCATCAGCTTTGATCTGACAACTTACGCCGTTGAAAATGGACAACTGTTTGGAAAAATCCCTGTTTTTATATCACAAGATAGTTTCATCGGAGGATTAATTGGCTTACTTAAACTTGAGTACGATTGGGATGGGAAAGAGTATGCTGTAAAACAAATAGATTTTATAGAATATAATTCCGAAGATGACCAATTTTTCTTCCCAATAAACTAAGACAGCGGAATTTTAATCGCAAGTTCTAACGCTTGAACTTACGCTAGGTTCGTTGAAAAAATTAAATTAAACAATTAAATGTTAAAAAGCATTCCTTGTCATGAGGAATGCTTTTTTCATTGCCTAATAACATTCCACCTTAAAACAAAAATCGATAATAATTTATTGTGAAACGATATATAATGTATTAAAATCAATATAAACATTCGATGAGATCTTACTGTTCACTAAACAGGACCTACATATAATCAGAAAACCCTTTGGAGGCAGAAATCATGAGAGCATTAAAACAACTCTTTCGTTTTGGTTGGGAGCAGGCCCTATCATGTTTGTTTCCTGTTGTTATTTTTGCCTCTTTGGCTCTTACACAAATCATACCGCTTCCTTTCCTACCACGGTATGACTGGCTGCTCATCATCTGCCTTCTGATGCAATGGTGGATGGTGCGTTCCAGGCTCGAAACTCGGGATGAACTCAAGGTGATCACCTTATTTCATCTTATTGGACTTGCACTTGAACTTTTCAAAGTACATATGGGCTCTTGGTCTTATCCAGAGGAAGGATATTTCAAAGTTTTTGGAGTGCCTTTATTTAGCGGATTCATGTATGCAAGTGTAGCGAGTTATCTATGCCAGGCGTGGAGGAGATTTAAGGTTGAACTGGTTAAGTGGCCACCGTTTTTTGTAGTTGTACCTCTTGCAGCGGCGATCTATTTAAATTTTTTTACCCACCATTATTGGATTGACGTTCGCTGGTGGTTATCTGGACTTGTAATACTCGTCTTTTGGCAATCATGGGTCACCTACGAGGTTAATGAAACTCGTTACCGTATGCCACTCGCTCTTTCGTTTGTGCTCATCGGATTTTTTATATGGATAGCCGAAAACATTGCCACGTTCTTTGGTGCATGGGAATATCCAAACCAAGTCGATGCATGGAGTCTCGTTCACTTAGGGAAGGTGAGTTCTTGGCTCTTATTAGTGATTGTTAGTTTTCTCATAGTAGCGACGTTAAAGCAGTTTAAGAGGAAAACTCCACTAGGATACTAGTCAATTTTTATAACTGTCAAAAAGTCGAATCCTTAGCATACTAAGGGATTCGACTTTTTTAAAAATGACAACCTCATACTGTAATAAATGTAAGGCAGGGATTACCACGAAGACTCCTGTGGGAATAGCTTGAGCTGAAGACCCCCGTAGGTGGCTGAAGCCAAGCCCACGGAAAGCGAAGTGGCGGTCTCTGCCAATTTTTTAGGTTGAAGTTTTTACTAGTTTTTCTCCAGTCGGTTCGTCTCACTTCTAACCCAATTTGCCACATCGGGTCTGTCCGTGAAAAATCCGTTTACCCCTAGATCAATAAGGAAACGCATCGTTTGTGCGTCATTGACAGTGTAGGGGTGTACGATTAAGTTTTTGCTGTGCATCAAATCAATGAATTCCTTGGAAACGGCAATTGAATTCACGCCAACTCCCGATGCATATTGTGTCAGTTCATTCAGTTGTTTCTTGGGGATATGAGCTTTTTCCTTAAATGTATAAAGTTTAATTAAGGGAATGGATGGATCCATAGCAAATATGTTTTTCAGGCTTTTCGAGTCAAAGGATTGAATGATGACTTTTGGTATGATGTCTGTCCGATCTAATAGATTGTGTTCTCGTAGTTGTTTCAAAAGCTCCTTCTCAATCCCTGGGTACTTTTTAGGTGATTTTATTTCAATGTAATAATTGACGGTGTCACCGAAGTGAAGAAGAATCTCCTCCAAATCAACAATACGTAAATCATCATAATGCGGAAGGGTATAGTCCAGATGATTTTTCTCGAACGCTTTTTCAGGAGAATGAAGTTGAATCTCATCAAACGTGACATCCGTTACTGCCTGTTGTGCGTTGTCAAAAGTGACAACCCGATCATGCATCGCAACTAATTTTCCATCTTTCGTCATTTGAAGATCGATTTCAATGTAGTCTGCCCCCATCTGTATCGCCATTTCATAGGAAGCAAGTGTGTGCTCTGCTGCATAAGCAGATGCGCCGCGATGAGCAATAATAAGAAAATCATTCTCGGGAAGAGTGGTACGTTCAGTTAGAGGTTCACTTGAAGGTTGTGCACATCCATTTGTGAGTAGGAGGAAAATAAGAAGCAGTATTTTTTTCATGAGTCCTATCCTCCGGAATGCAAATTATGAAATAGTCCTAAAGGATATGCTTCAAGAGGGAAATCATGCTAAAAAACTTCTTATGAGTAAGCGTGGATACAAAAATAGGCGCCTTATTTTTAGCTACTGTATTGACTAGAGCTATAGAAGGGAATTTCAACTTTTTGTTGAATGTATAGTTAGCGTTAGTCACGTTACTAAAGAGGAGAATTGAAATTCTTTGAAAACAAAAAACATTATTCAATATATAATTTACCTATTTTCTTATTTACTTGTTTATCCTAGTAGTTTTCCATTACTTATGATGATTACGTTCGCTACAGAAAGCCCTACGGTAACTCAGAATACACTGGATTTAACTTTTTTGATTTTCTCTGTGTTTGTAACATTAGCTGGAACCATTAGTTTAAATTATTTATTTAAAAGGACTATGAAATTAAAAAAGAATAATTCTAAATCTTGGTTAATTTTTTTAGCGCACTTGATGCTAATTCCCTTAACATATTTAATGTGGGTATATTTAATAAGTAATTAGTTCTTTTCCGAGAATTAAAAGTAAACGGGGATAGTAATTTTTTTAGACCTTTTTTAAGATCGTCTTACTCATTTTTAGTCCTCCTTATTACGTTTCTTTTGTCAATAGCAACATAAATCGCTTAATCTCCTACTCAACTGAGCACGACACTACTGGTTCCAAAAGTTTTCTGTCACTTTAGGTATTAATTTGCGCTTGCTTAAAATGTTTTATTGCTTTTCCAACATTAAAAACCCAGCTAATCTTCATATGAGAAAATTAGCTGGGTTCTTTAATTATTTACATCCACCATTTGTTGAACGTTATATCTGTTTCAATAAAAAAGTGACCGCTCATTGTTCCGCAATCGCGCCAGATTGCAGGTTAACAATTACTACATAGTGTTTTAGTTAAAATGTTTTTCAAAACAAACGCACTGATGAATGCGTTTATTATTTTTAAATTGCTCAATATCATTCCCAACGTAATGGGCGTAAGCATTCATTACGTATAGTTTTGTCACGTTACTTCGAATTCGATGATTTATTTCATCTCCTTCAAAATAAACGTGATAATAGGAATCAACCAGATTAAAATTCATTTTTTGATACCAGTTTTGGACCCATAGATCATCTCGTGTCCAAGCCTCGAAACGATTTAATCCAATCTCTTTTGCTTTATTTTCAGCCTCATCCAGTAATTGTTGGCCGATTCCTTGTCGAGAGAAGTCCGGATGTACTGCGATGTGCCAAATCATCCCACCTAACCCTTCTCCCTTGGAACAAACTGTTCGTTCTTCTTTTTCGTATTCAACGTCAATAAGCCCAACGATTTGACCATCCAATTCTGCAACAAGCTCAATTGCAGGATTATCATAATGTTCTTTCTTATTTAACACATTATCAAAATAGGCCGTCTGTAAAAAAGCGAGTGTTCGGCATCTCACCCATCCAATCTCATCATTAACTCTGTAGTCTCTAATAATCACTTTTTTCCTCCTGATTTTAAGGACCACGTAGTTTAATGGGGAAATTATACGCTTATCCTTTAAATTAAGTTCACCCCGTAATAAATTCTCATCAATTTCATAACACATCGCCCCTTTCCATTACTTATTATCTGAATTTTAACATAACTTTCCGGTTACCGATATATTTACTTAATTAAGAGAATAACTGCTTAAACAATAACTTCTCTTATTCCATATAAAACCCGAAATAAAATAGCAACGTTCAGTAAATCTGTCGTTGCTATCCTTTTAGCTCCTACACCCTGAAATGAAAGAATGACAAAATGAATGCCCCCATCAATCAGCTATTTAGCGATTGGTGGGGGCATTATATACGGAATAGTATTGATTAGAAATGCAGTAATACCTTAATACACTTTATCGCCATTAAAAATGGAGTTCTTAACGATGACGTAATCTACGTTGCGGATGGCTTCCAACTTGTTTCCACCAGAATAGGAAATAGAGGATTGAAGATCTTGCTCCATTTCTTTTAACGTGTCTTCAAGAGAACCTTTGTGCTCCACGAACATTTTCTTGCCTTCCACGTTTTTCTTCTCGCCTTTTTGGAATTCCGAAGCGGAACCAAAGTATTCTTTAAAGTGTTTTCCATCTTTTACGACTGTTTCTCCAGGAGACTCATCATGACCAGCAAATAGGGAACCAATCATGACCATGGAAGCTCCGAATCTCACGGATTTTGCTATATCCCCATGCGTACGAATACCACCATCCGCAATAATCGGTTTGCTTGCTGCTTTTGCACACCAACGAAGAGCTGCCAATTGCCAACCGCCAGTTCCAAAGCCTGTCTTAATCTTAGTAATACAAACTTTCCCTGGTCCAATGCCCACTTTTGTCGCATCAGCTCCTGCATTTTCCAGTTCTCTAACTGCTTCTGGAGTACCGACATTTCCAGCGATCACAAAGCTTTGAGGCAAGTGCATTTTGATATGTTGAATCATCTCAATCACTGCGTTGGAATGACCATGTGCAATATCGATTGTGATGTATTCAGGTATTAGCTTTTCATCCGCTAATTGTTGAATAAAACCATATTCTTCTTCTTTAACACCGACACTAATGGATGCGATTAATCCACGTGAATGCATATCTTTAATGAAATCGACTCTTTTTTCTGGTTGAAAACGGTGCATCACATAGAAGTAACCTTTTTCCGCTAAGAAAATCGCAATCTTTTCGTCTATAATCGTTTGCATATTTGCAGGCACTACAGGCAACTTGAATGTATGTTCACCTAAAGTAACCGTTGTATCACATTCTGACCGACTGTTTACGATACATTTTGCCGGAATCAATTGAATATCTTCGTAATCAAACACGTTTTCCACAATGAGCACCCCTAAATACGAATATTAATGTTAAGTTAATGAAAATTGTTCGTCTATAGGTTAATTTATAACAAATTAGCGTGTATGTCAAAGGCTTTATAGAGATGATAGAGGATTTCACGCTGACTCTATATTTTATGCAGTAATTCCAGCGACTCTTATAGATTGCCAAAAAGCACTCGACTACTAACGGAGGGGGGAGGAAGATCAGCTTAAAATGACATGAGCCGAACGAAGGGATTTAAGCTCTTTGCTCGGCTCGTTCATTCAGTTGACAGTCTTAATATTAATTAGCTGCACAACATTCAATCTGTTCATTAACACTTCGCTTGCTGAATGTTTTCTTAAACATTTCAATAACATTCATTCTTGCTTTGTTCTTCTTAAATTGTTGGTAAGCAAACCGATCTTCATTATAGCGTGCCATTTCCATTTTCTTCGCTTCCATCATTTGTTCCATTCCGTAAAAATTAATCACTAAAATCATCCCTTTTCTAATTTAATTTTGATTTAAATCAACACCTGTAATTGTAAGTTGCAAGTGTTAGAAGTGATGAAACAACCCGAAATGTATCTAGGTGTAATTATTAATTAAGTAATCATTTATATTTGTTGTTTTTACCTCTTACCATATTTATATGCTAATCAATTGCAAAATGCAACTAATAAACAAAATAAATTTTCATGTGGTAAAAATTCTGAAGCAAACAAAAGCGGGAGTGACCTGGTCACTACCCGCTGCATGCTTCTTTGCGATTTTAGCAATTTGTACAACATTCATCTTCTTGGTTGCTATTTTTTCGATTGTTGAACATTTTCTTGAACAGTTCAAACAGACTCAAACTTTCTTTAGTTGTTTCTCCCTGAAGGAAAAACGACTGCATTTCAATTTGACGATCTATCTCCATTCTTTTTGCTTCCATCATTTGTTGCATTTCATAATGATTCATCATGTATTCACCTACTCATCTCATTTTCGTGTATGATCAGTTTCAGCGCATGTCATTGTATTAAAAACATGGATTCAATTTTGACCACATTCAATATGTATATGCCGCAAATGAATATTTGATACATAAAACAAAAAATTAAATGGAAAAAATTAAACAAACGAAATCTGTTACATTTTATATTCTCGGACGTCTGTACTATAATGCACGTAAAAGAAGGAGTGAGAAGATGAAGAAATTTTTAGTTGTCGTCCTGATTTTAGGACTCGCAGGTTATGGACTTTATTATTTCGGAACCAATGTCGCTTCGGAAAAAATGGTTGATTCCGTTTCAAAGAAACTCGAGGATAGTGGGCAAATAAATGAAGTGAAATCTTATATAGAAAATGATCCTGAATTACTGGCAATGATGAAGGAAGCAGAATCAGCAGATGAAAGTACGTTGCCGTTTACGACTAAAGGTGAAGCCACGCGCGTCCTAGTCAAAAAGGTAGGCGTCAACAAGCTTCAAGATTTACAAGCCAAAGTCAGAAATGGGTCTGCTTCTAAAGAAGAAGTTTTACAGGTACTTAACGAGGACTTAACAGAAGAAGAAATGTTGGCGTTGAAAGTTATTGCATATAAAGAGATTTATAAGAAGTAGTCGATGATGGTCAGTCCATTTGAAAAAGTATTAAAACCATAAAAGAGACATTCAATTTGAAGATAATTGAATGTCTCTTTTTGTTATGCCTATATTCTATTGACAGAGTCAGGCAGTATGTCTGTTTGGGCGTGGCCAGATAAAGTAACTCAATGTTATCAGGAAATCAAGACCGACTACAAGTGACCATACGCGAATAAGTTGTCCGAAAGCCTCTGTTCTTTCGGCATTTCCAATTAAATTAGTTAATAAGAACAATAAACCAGTACCGATCATGAAGGCGAGTAGATGTCGTAACCAATTAACGAAATCAAGTTTAGCAAATGCCATTCCCGTCTTTTTGCCCGGTTTTTTCTTCGTTTTGAGAAAGTAAAAACAAAACTGATCATCAGCCCATCGAATCATCGATTTACCGTAAGCAATGGAAATACCGATATAGATAGCAGCAATTCCGTGGGCCATTGTGGCAGTTGATCCTCGGTACATATCGTATCCCGTTAAACCAAGTAATGCCAAATCCACTAAAGGGGTCATTGTAAATAGGACTAACCCAAGTGTTTCTTTTTTGCCTATATAGCGAGCGACAAGACCACTGACTATAAAAACCCAAAATAATATTTCACAGATAACAATAGCCCAAGCAATTCCATTCATAAGTGCACCTCTTCTTTATTAAGTACGTCTGTATTAATTAAAATATACCATCGCTTTTCATTGTAAAAAAGAGGAAATTTTAAGTCATCTAACACCTTAATCAAGTCTCCAAACGGTAATATGATTTAACTTCTTAGAAGTCTGTTCAATATAAACAGGGCGGGTACCGTCACGAAGACTCCTGTGGGAATAGCTTGAGCTGAAGACCCCGGATTTTTTGTGGAACGAAGACTTAGTTCGCCACTTCGTGTGGCGACGTCTTCGTGACCAACATCCTGTTGGCCCGAGGAGTCAGAAGCCAAGCCCACGGAAAGCGAAGTGACGGTACCTGCCCCGTTTTTATATACAATTTTAATGAGTCGAAATCAAGTTTGTCTTCAGCTGCTTAAAGACTTCAAAAAAGTTTCGTTGGAGTATTAACCAGTTTCGTTGGAAATCTTCATGATTTGGTTGAACAAATCACAAATTTAGTTGGAATGGTAAAAATATGGAAACCTCAAAGTGAGCGTCACTAACAGAAAAGGCTTTTGGCTGTAGCGAAAAGCAGTAATAGGGGTTTATTCAAAAATAAGAATTTAAGCATCTTCAGTCACCTTTCTGGTTAGTCGAAGACGGACAATTCTTTCTTTAACCGAATTGAATTCCTACGTCGATTTGAACATGGATTTCCGATACAATGGAAAGATGAGTTTTTAATGGGCAGGGGGTGAATGTAGCGGTGAGTGTAAAAGTAAGTGAGATCACGCGGTGTAACTTGGCGGTGAGCAGCCGGTTTAAGAAAAATAAACAGAAATTGGCTGAAGAGATGACGAACTTGTTGAATGTGTCTCCAGTTGTAGACGTTCATATGGAACGCCTTTCAGATGGTCAGACGAATCAAAAACGAGTGTCTTTATATATTGAAACCGAAGCAGTCGAGGGGACGCCAGTCATGGAGTGCGAATGGATTGGTAACGGACTTGAGGTTGTTCATTTCTATATAACGAAAAAGCGACTTCAGTTAGGAAATAACCGTCATTTGCAGATGAGGATGGCGTTTGATCGCAAAGGTTTAGTGTCTACAGAAATGACGCTCTCACTATACCGGATTATTCAGGCTCTACCCATCGCTTCCGACCGATCGGAGTATGTGAAAAAACGGATTTCCAGCTGGGAATCATATCTACGGGTGATGGAACGGAACGCAGATGTAGAAAGGCTCGAAATTGGTATACGGAGTGCAAGGTTAAGCTTGGATTTCCGTAAAGTCACATTTGAACTTCATAAACTGCCGAATGGCTTTGATAAGTTCTACAAAAAATCGGCGGTTAAATTAGTCGAGACAAACCAAAGCCTTGGGAATGTCGTACAAGTGCAAATGGGCAAACGTTCTATTGATATTGAACTGACCAGGGATCTTCAGGAAAAGGCACGAACAGGGAAATGGCGAGTGCCGGCAAACGGCAAACTTGCATTCGATAATGTGGCAGAGATGGCGCAAATCAATCGTTTGAAAGATGGGTTTAAGCGTCTAGAAAACGGCTGGGCGGTAAATCCGAACCTTGAAAAGCTATTATTTGAGAAGCGTCCAACTGTTCGAAAAGGGAAGGTACCGGAGGACTTATCCTTCAAGCAAAATCTGAATGAATTTCAACGCCAGGCAGTGGAAGGTGCGATTGCCGCACAAGATCTCTATGTCATACAAGGGCCTCCTGGAACAGGGAAGACAACAGTTATTTCTGAGATTTGCTATCAGCATGCGAAGATGGGATTGAAAACACTCGTCGCTTCACAATCGAATTTAGCGGTCGATAATGCACTGGGCAAATTACTGACGGACCAGGACATTCGAATTTTACGAATTGGTCGAAGTGAAAGCATCGAGGAAGAGGGCCAGCGTTTTGTTGAAGAACAAGTGGCTCTTTACTGGAAGCAACAGACGCTTTTGTCGATCCAGACACATGTAAATCAGTTTGAAAAAGAGGAGCAGGTCTTACTTGCTTCTATTAAACATACCGAAACAACGTTAGAAAAACTAAAAGCTGAAATAGCGGCCCTTGAAACAAAGAAAATAGAAAAGATTCAAGCCAAGGAAAATTTGAACAGACTTCAGCTCGAAATGAATTCTAGCCAGTTATCCGTTCAAGAGTTGAAACGGAAAAAAGATCAGTTTGATTTTCAATTGACGATGAGTCAGGACATTTTTGAGGACGCAGAAAGCAGATATGAACGATTCAATGATCAAGTCGCGCGTTTTTCAGGGACGGGTGAATTTGCTAAGTTACAAGCTAAACTCAATGATGAGCTTCAAGTACTTCAAAAACAGTTAGCGTATTTACAAACAACAACGTCACTTCAACAGAAAAGAAACGCGCAACAAGAAACTGCGGATCAACTGAAGAAGGCTTCTACTCAACAAGAGATCTTAGACCGCATAGCCAAGCACCTGCCAAATGTTAAGAAAATTCCTGAGCTACAAACTTTGATTGGCAACGAATCCTGGGCTAGTTCGGCTGAAATTAACGGCATACTTCATCAAATGGAACAGTTGCGTAGGGACTATCAAGCGTCCATTCAAGCAGGAAATCATTCTGAAATGGATGAAACGTTGAATAAAGCCATTATGTATGCCGAACAACAATTGATTGCGCATCAATACAATATGAAGATGCTCGCAAAGAAAATTACCATGATGCCGAATGTGGTTGGGGGTAAGCTTGAAGATCGATATGTAAAAAAAGTGGTTGACGCATTTCGCGATTATGCCAAACAAAAGAACGCTTTCCGTGAGCCGTTAAACCAAGCAGACCGACAAAAACTGTCTGCTATATATGAACATATGGTGGTCCTAAAAGCATCCAGAAATACTAGATTAACACGCGGTGTTACACAAGGGAACGAGCAAATAAAGAATGAAATATTGACTTCATTTGAACAGTTGAAAGAAGTCGTAGGACAGGCTCTTGTAAAACGCCAGCAAGAATTAGCTGAAGAAAAGACTTTATTGAAGACAAAACTTCCTGATCTGGATGAAGAAATTGCTTCTTATGAAAAGACCCTTTCTGATATGCGTGAAACGGGTCCCAATCAAGAAACGCTTTCTCCAATGGTCGAACTAGAAAAGGCTCTTACGGATAAAAAATCAGAGCTGGAACAGTTGGGAACAGAAGAGAGCTACCTGGAAGGATTGGTTCAAGCAGCATCCAACCAACAAGGGGTACTGCAAAAACGAGAACATGAAATGACCCAAATCCAACAGTCAATGGATGAACTTGAACAAAAATTGACGATGGAACAGTTGAAACAAACAAACATCAATAAAGAAGTAGTCGAATTAGAAGAAATCGTCCGTATCGATATAGATGCTTTATTGAACGAAGTGAACTCGAACTTCGAGAAAACGTCAACTCAATTAATCGAATTAAAACGTAAAGAAACGTTCCTGAACGTGTCAAACGACATTCGTCTTGAGTGGCAGGATATGCTCGGGCAATCGACGACTTACGATATGGATGAAATCAAAAAATTATATATCCAGTACGCCAATGTAATCGGTGTGACCTGTTCGATTTCAGCAAGTAAGGATTTCGTGACTCAGTATCCTGATTTTGATGTCGTCATTATTGATGAAGTATCAAAAGCGACACCACCGGAATTACTGTTGCCGATGCTGAAAGGGAAGAAAATCATTTTAGTTGGCGATCATCATCAACTGCCTCCTTTGGTTGGCCAGGACACAATGGATGAAGTGCTTGAAGATATGACTGATGCGAAAGAGAAAGCCGATTTGAAGTCGATTTTGAAGGAATCCATTTTTGAACGATTGTTTAATGATTTGCCTGAAGACAGCAAGGCGACGCTGCGCATTCAATACCGGATGCATGAGCACATCATGGAAACCATCAATCCGTTTTACCAAGAAAACAATTACGGATTGGAATGTGGTCTTGTAGATTCAAACAAGGATCGGGATCATTTGCTGGATGGCAAGCTGTTCAAACGAGGACAGCACATCATCTGGTATGATATGCCGAATGAACAAGGGTATCTTGAGGAGCGGGAGCAGCATAGTCGCAGCTATTATAATGCTGCTGAGCTGAAACAAATCCGTGAATTGTTGCTGGATTTAAATCAGGCTACCGCTCAAGCGAAAAACGATGGGCGTTTGGATGAAACGGTGAAGAAAAAAGTAGGCGTCATCAGTTTTTACGGTGAACAAGTGAAAAAAGTAGATCGTCTTCTGAGCCAGGAACTAGATCTGCCTCATTTGCATTGCCGGACAGGGACGGTCGATAAATTCCAGGGGATGGAGATGGATGTCATCATCCTGAGCTTCGTTCGTAATCATCACCAGAAAGACGGTAACATTGGCTTCTTGAAGGATTATCGCCGATTGAACGTTGCTCTTTCGCGTGCACGCGAACTTCTTATGATAGTTGGCAGTGCGGATATGTTCACGAAAAAAGCACATGGGGAATCCCAAAAAGCCATGTTCCAACACGTGTTGAAAGTCGTGGATAAATACGAAGGACTGAAACAGTTGGAAACTAACACAGGCAGGAAGTGATTTTTGTGAGCAAACAACTTGATACTGAAATGTCGAAAGTATCAGCCATATTGTTGGAACAACGCCATCTCCGGTTGCTTGGAAGCGAGCGGTGGGCATTTCCACTTCAGCTTGCGATCATTCAAATGACAACGGGCATTCGAAGTCAAATGGATGTATTAATGAAAATGATCTTAAAGATTTTAGGGAAACTGGACGTTAAACATGCTACGGAAATCAGTGAATTGCTGGCAGTAGAAAGCATTTTTGTCGAGCATATGTTAAAGCTGATGATGCAAAATCAGATGGTTGAGTTAAATGAGGGTTTCTACCGGCTGACCAACATGGGGATGGAACAACTGAAAGTAGGAACGTTCGTGCATGATTCCATGGAGGAAGAAGTCGAAATTGCATATAGTCCCTACCACAACGAAGCACTAATTCGAGATACCAATCAACCCCCTGTAGAGGCAGACGATCAATTGACTGATTATCGGTTTGCGGAAGATATCGTTCATGTTGATGTGACCGAACTGAAAGACTCGCAAATCATACAGATCATTGAAGACTCGGGTTATGAATTTATCGTGGAGAACGGCCAAAAACAGATTGAAGAAATTAAATTGATTGAGATGCAAGAAACGTTGCAAGTAGTGTGTTTCGAATTTCATATGCATGACACTACGGAAGACTCCGTCTTTATACGTGTCTGGAATACATGGACAGGCCAATTCGATGTAGCATTTGAAACAGAACTCAATCAGAAAGAAGCAAGTCGCCTGAGCAAACACTACTTTGATCAGTCGAAATCTATTACAAATGAGGTGAACGAATGACAGTTGATCATAGACATGAGAGCTCGGATTGTCTGGGCTGCACTTTGGCAAATAAAGATTTACCCGTACAAGTGGTTTTTGAAGATGAGTTCGTTTGTTGTATTTTAGACCACGACCCTTTTAACGAAGGGCATACTTTAATTTTGCCTAAGAAACATTTTCGTTTTGTAGATGAATTTGATACCGAGACGGCAAACGCCATAATGAAAGCAGCTCAATTAATGTCTAAGGCAATTAAGAAAATTTACCAACCTGATGGGATAACAGTTTGTCAAAACGGCGGAACAATCGATGATTTGACTCATTACCACATGCACGTCGTGCCAAGGTATGAAAATCAATCATTTGCTAGTTTCTTCACAGAAGACCCTTGGGACAACGAGGATCTTAAAAAGAAACTACCAAATACACGCAATGAATTAGTAAAAGTGATTAGTGAGTTACTAGCTTAAATCTTAATATGCATTCGTCTAAAATATTATCTATCTGACCGCTGAATTTACATTTTCAGCGGTCTTTTGCTTGTTTACAAGTAGTTAATGATGAAAGAAATAATTGTCGCGGTTCGACATGAAGTGACAAAAAGTTGAGTGGTTAGGCTATACAATAAAAAGACAGATCGATTTAAAAAAGAAATTAAATTAATCATTTCAATCCAGTAATCATCATCGTAATACTTACTAATGTTCAATTTTTAAAAATACTTACAAGTGAGGTATCATCATGAAATTTGAAATCAAGCGTGATCGATTATTAGATGGGTTAAATGATGTGATGAAAGCAGTAAGTTCTAAAACAACAATCCCTATTTTGACTGGGATTAAATTCGACCTAACTGCAGCGGGGTTGTATATAACGGGTAGTGATTCCGATATAACAATTCAAACTTTTATTAAAGCCGAAGAAAATGGCGAACAGGTTATCAATATTTTTGAAATTGGAACGATTGTGGTACAAGCTAGGATGTTCAATGAGATTATACGAAAACTGCCTACAAATGCTGTTGAAATTGAAGTCAATGGGCAAAATCGGACGCATATTCGTTCAGGTAAATCAGAATTTCATTTAATCGGATTAGATGCTTCTGATTATCCCTTACTTCCAGATATTCAAGATGACCAACAGTTTAGCCTTCCAGCAGACCTACTAAAATCTACTATTCGTGAAACCGTATTTGCAGTCTCTACATCAGAAAGCCGGCCGGTATTGACTGGTGTTCACTGGCAAATTAAAAGTGGAGAACTTGAATGCTTAGCGACGGACAGTCACCGTTTGGCTCGTCGGAAAGTTAGGTTACAGCAGCTGCCTGAAGCAGAGTTCAGCGTAGTAATTCCAGGAAAAAGCTTAATCGAATTAAATAAAGTCATTGCGGATTCTTCCCAGCCTGTACATATTGTGATGACGAAACAGCAAGTGTTGTTTAAAACAGAAGGTATACTATTTTATTCGCGATTATTGGAAGGGAATTATCCAGACACATCCCGGTTGATTCCAAGCGATTATCATACGACCATCACACTTGATGGAAAGGCTTTACTTCAAGCAATTGATCGTGCTTCCTTACTTGCACGTGAAGAACGTAATAATATTGTCCAATTTTCTTCATTGGGTGGAAACATTATTGAGATATCCTCTAGCTCACCAGAAGTAGGACAAGTTGAAGAAGAAATTGAGGCAACTTCTATTGAAGGAGAAGAAATGAAAATCTCTTTCAGTGCGAAGTATATGATGGATGCATTAAAAGCTTTTGGAGGGCACGATATAAGAATTCAATTTACCGGAGCAATGCGTCCATTTATATTGAACTCCGTTCACGATAAAGCTATTTTGCAACTAATAGTGCCTGTTCGAACTTATTAAAATTTAGAAATAACGAAACGAGTTGTGCTCTAGTCGCAGCTCGTTTTTTCTATTTACTAATAGCTTAGGAACAATTCATTCTACTACTCGTGGGATTTCAAGAAAATGAAGTACCTATTTTAAGTATAAGGAGAGATGAATATGAAAAACTTGAAAATAGAGTATATGGGTGGAACGTACACTGTAATTGAGCATGGGAAGGACCGATACCAGCTCGTTCGAATTATCGGAGAGTATGAAAATGAAGAAGCGGCAGAAAAGGATCAACTAGACATCCTATTGAAAATCAAGAAAGAGTATGAAGTGGAAGATGTCTATAAGTCAAATAAGATGGGAGTAATGAACGGATGAATGAGATGATGGATTTCATCGAGAAAATAGTAGATGCAGAACAATTAATTCATGGATTCGATTATGCAATCGTCTCGATAATCGTTCTTGACGAGGACTTTAAAACTTATTCTGTAGATGAATGGTATAACATGGATAGCTTGGCCTATTTTGAAACGGAACGATTGAAGAAGAATCACTTTCAAGCTTTTTTGGAATTATGGAAAGTGAGCAGGGATGGGAATGTGGGGATGGGAATCACCCCGACTCAGTATATCCGTAATGCCACATTCTATTTACCAAAAGTGAGAATCGATTTGAGTGCAGCTATTACATTTAGCCTTGGCGTTGTGGAAATATTAAGAGGAGAGTATGCTGGTCAATTCATGCTTTATTATTCAATGAAAACGAATGAAGAAGATTTGGTAGAAGCAGATGCACTTGATGAAATTCTTATGCTTAAACTTTATTTCCAATACACCAACCCACTTAATTACTATGACAAAGGCGTTGATTTCCTGATCAAGAACAAATGGGGCTACATCGAGCATTTGATTATGAATAAGAGAGAAGAAGTGAAAGCAAGGTTAAAGGAAATATCGGAATATCATGTAAGTGGTGGCGGTAGTCATCTATTGGAGAAGAATCAGAGGGAGGCTATAGGCAATTAGTGATGAGTGGACGGAAAGTCATCGCAAGTGGTCAGAAACACTCTGCGAGTGGATGAAAACCTATCGCCAGCGGTCAAAGAAACACAATGAGTGGACGGAAATGTATCCCGAATGGACGAAAACACGAAAACCACCATCTTAGTATAAACCTAGTACAAAAATTAATTAACTTCATCAAAAGACCTCCCATCAACTTAGAAAGGAGGAGTTTAGCACATGGTTGTGCTTTGTTGGCATCGCCAAAAAACTAGCCAATTATTATTGCTCATAATATTGAGCATCTTGTCCTTCTAAGAGGTCGAGCATTTGAAAATAGCCCGGAATGTTATCAACTTCATAATTTCGGATGCATTCCAGTAATTTGATTTTCAGTTCTTGGGACAAGTCTTCCCTGTGTTGCCATTTTGTCTGATGTAAAGAGCGATCAATTTTTGGAGCAAACAAATCAATGACAATGGCCAGTGAATTGTTGTCCGTTCTTGACTGCTTTACTAAGGTAAATAAACTTTCACTCATTTCTGCCCCTTCCTTCTCTGTTCGGTTTCTATTATCTCTCTAATCTTTCTTAATGCTTTTGTATGACTTTTGGAAACGGCTTGCTGGGTTTTATTCAGGCTTTCTGCGATTTCGGAATCGTTCAACCCGTAAATGTAAGCCAAACTCAGTACTTGCTGCTGATTTTCTGTGAGTGATTGAATCGCATGAAAAATCTCATAGCTTGTTAAATGGTCCCCAATAGTGGATGAAGCAATGAAAATGTCCGTGTTTTCCATGCTTTCTGAAGAACTTAGTAAATCAAGAAATGTTAATTCACCATCTTCTTTTAAAGGTCTGTCCAAAATTAACTTATACCGATCGGAAACCAAATTAACTTTCTTATCGTAATTGATTGCATTAAAATAAATGGTTTGTGATAAATAAGTGGTGAATCTGATGTTGAAGTAAAATTCCCTGAATGTATCATCTAATTTTTTCTTTAGTTCGGGAGTGGGTTGATTCCTGACTTCTTTCAACAATACAATATGTTCTGGAATTTCCAAGAAAGACTTGATGATAGGGTTTTGAAGGTGTTTTTTCAGTTTATCAAGGTAAATCTCAACACTTTGAGTATGATGATCGAATAACTCTTTCATCTAAATGACCTCCCGCAAAGAACGTTAGTTCGGTTAAGCGGTTAAAAAAATATAAAGAAATTACGATTCATTTTTTTATAAATAATCTTTGATGTCTTCATTCAACTTAAAAATGACATTTTCCAAATTTTCGATTTTTCTCTCAAATCGATAGAAAAGATAAATAGTGATGGCAATTGGAAATCCAAAATTACTTATTACTGTTGTCCATAATGGAACATCTACTGTACTCATGAAATATCCCCGCCTTCTTTATTTGTATTTATTTGATAAAGAAGATTGATGCGACTATTTCACAACTCCTTGGAAAAGTTTATTGAAAAATTATTACATTTATGAATAGAAATAGGTAAGCAACGAAAACAATTGCAAATACAGATGCCTTTTAGTCAAAGGCATCTGCTATTACTTATATTGAAACCAGTGATTCTACTCTTTGTTGATCGAAAACTGTTTTAATATAATCCGGAAGGGTCAAATAAACTAAACCATTTCCTTCGATATAAGGTGAATTGCCAAGTGGTACTGTCCGCTTAATCAATTGGGCATACAATTCGGGAACAGTTAGTTCTCTTTGAAATGATGCATTCGCCATTACTTTGATCAAGGCCAATGCGCCAGATACATGAGGCGTCGCCATTGAAGTGCCGCTTAAAGTCGCGTAAGTTCCATTGAGATAAGTGGAAGTTACTTTTTCACCAGGCGCAACCAAATCAACTTGGTTATTGGAATTGGTAAATTCAGAAGACTCTCTTTCCATATTAACTGCCCCAACGCTTATTACTTCGTTGTAACAGCCAGGATACCCCAGTTCGTCCGTCGAATCTTGACCGTCTCCTTCATTGCCTGCAGCACAGACAACAAGAATCTTTTGATTCACCGCTTCGATAATCGCTTCGTGAAGTTCTTTTACATCTGATGGTCCACCAAGAGACATTGAGATAATATCCACTTTTTGTTCAATTGCGTAATGAATGGCTTCGATGATCCAATCATACTGACCAGAACCATTTCTTCCGAGAACTTTCAGTATCAATAGACTTGCTTCCGGTGCAACGCCAACGACCCCCTGGTTATTAAGTGTTGCTGCAATTGTTCCGCTTACATGGGTTCCATGACCATTGTTATCCTCGAATCTCTCTGGATCCCCTTTGTAATCTTTCGTGAAATTACGTCCCCCGATGATACGATCTTTCAAGTCAGGGTGATTCGTATCGCACCCTGTATCCAGAATGGCGACGGTGACCCCTTTTCCTTTTGTTTCGTTCCAAATCTCAGGGGCTTGAATAATTTCGACCCCTTTTGGGATTTCATTTACCGTGTCCAGCTGCTCTACTACATGGTAAGGAATTAACTGTACAAAGTTTTTCACATTCTCCCTCCTCATTTTTTGGTAAGCGAAATCTGGATGTGTAATGATAGTACCAATTTTCTGAAAAGTTAAATAGATTCAAAGGTAGCATATATTGGTAGAAGATAATAGGTAATTAATAACAATATTTTACTATAAATTACTAATTATCTATGGTTTTCAAGTTTTCGACAAAAATCGTAACATTCTTTCCAGTTGAGAGTGTATCAAATAGAGGATTATTAAAAATAGAAGGTAGATTTTAACAAGATTAAGGGGAGTATGTTACCATAAATATACAAATACTCTAGATTTACAATAAGGAGGTTATGGAATGAAAAAGGGTTTGGGAGCTTTTATCGCATTCATGTGTATTGCCTTCTTCCTCACAGGCTGTCGCGATCAAGTGACACCCGAGGAACGGTTAAAGGAATACGTTGGTCATTGGAATAAAGGGGATTTCGATGCTATGTATAGCGGCTTCCTGAACAAAGAGACAAAAGATATATTTGGAGAGAAAGGTTTTGTCGAGCGACAGGAAAAACTGCAAACAGATTTAGGGATTAAAAATATAAAAGTAACCTATAACAAGCCTGAGAAGGATATAGAGTGGGACATAGAGAAACCAGCAAGTTTTCCAATACAAGTGAAAATGGATACAGCGGCTGGTCCGGTAACATTCGAGAAAACAATGAAGTTGGTGCACGAAACACATAATGAAAAAGAAAACTGGTTTGTGGAGTGGGATACTTCATTCATATTCCCAGAACTAGGAGAAAAGGATAAAATCAGAATTTCAACGCTCCCACCGGCACGTGGTGAAATTCTTGACCGCAACGGGCTACCAATTGCCATAAACGGCAAGGGCTATGAAATAGGGATCGAGCCTGGTAAATTCACGGATGATGCGAAAAAAGCAGAGCTGATTGAGCTGCTAGAAACAACGGAAAAGTACATTGAAGATCAGTTAAGCCAGAGTTGGGTAAAACCAGATCAATTCGTACCGATTGCTAAAGTAGCAAAAACGGATATGCCATTACTGGAAAAGTTGGCTGACATCCCAGGGGTCTCACGTAGGGAAACACCGATGCGTGAGTATCCATATGGTGAAGCACTTTCGCATTTAACCGGATTTATCGGTGTCATTACAGCGGAACAGTTGGAAAAACGTAAAGATGATGGATATACAGAAAGTGACTTCATTGGGCGACAAGGATTGGAAAGATTACTCGAAGATTGGCTACGGGGAGAAGCAGGAATCCGTATTTTCATTGATAAAGCCGAAGAAGGTGCGGAAGCAATAACGGTAGCCGAACAATCCGTCGTGGACGGGGAGACAGTTTCTTTGACGATTGATGCAGAACTGCAGAACGAAACGTATCAAGCGATGCGAGGCGAAGCGGGAACGAGTGCTGCGGTCGATCCTAGCACTGGAGAGACACTTGCTCTTGTCAGTTCTCCTGGTTTTAATCCATCCGAATTCATGCTAGGCATCAGTGGTGATCGATACAAGGAATTGGAAGAAAACCCGTTAAAACCATTATTCAATCGGTTCACAGCTGCTTATGCTCCAGGCTCTACATTGAAACCAATAACGGCAACAATTGGGTTGGAAGCAGGTACTCTGAATCCCGCTGAAGGAATAACAATAAAAGGAAAGACGTGGCAAAAAGATGCTTCCTGGGGGGACTACCGGGTAACGCGTGTCCATGATGAAGCACCTAATCCGATTGATTTGAATAAAGCACTTGTCTATTCGGATAATATTTACTTTGCGCAACAAGCTTTGGACATGGGCCGCGAGACATTTGTGGAAGGAATGAAACGTTTCGGTTTTGGTGAGGAAATTCCATTCTCTTATGGAATGAAGTCTTCCCAAATTTCAAATGATGGAACAATTGGTTCTCAAGGTCAACTTGCAGACACGTCATTTGGACAAGGCCAAATGTTGACGAACATTCTTCATCTTGCGTCGATGTATGAAGTCTTTTTAACAAACGGTGTCATGTATAAGCCAACTTTGTTTTTAGAAGAGGAAGACGCTCAAGTTTGGAAGGAAGGACTTATTAGTGCTGAAAATGCGGCGCTTATTCAAAAAAGTTTGCGAAACGTTGTGGTAGATGGCTTTGCACAGGCTGCCAATCTTCCTTCTATACCTCTTGCGGGAAAAACAGGTACGGCAGAACTGAAAGCAACTTCGGAAGAGAAAGGACAGGAAAACGGATTTTTTGTTACCTATAACTCCGAAAATAAGGCGTTCATTCTTGCAATGATGATTGAAGGAGTGGAAGATAACGATGGCAGTGCTTATGTAGCGGAGCTCGTGTCGAATGTCTTTGCACCATCTGAAGAATAATATGATGAAGAATAGAGAAGAAATAGAGTAGGCGCATTTATGCGCTTACTCTATTTAAATGGAATTTTATAAGTGGCACTGTTTTAGGAATGAACACTTTCTTTCAGCAACTCTTTTACGAGTTCTTTATTACGCGCTTTGAAAACATCATTATGGGAAGAGACCATAGCTACTTGATCTGCTTCTGGCTCTATATATTGTTTCGCTTTATTCACCGCATTCGCAGCATCATGAAAAGTACCGGCAATCAAGTTAAGTTTGCCATCATGTTTTAATATATCACCAGCTGCAAAAATACCTGGAATTGAGGATTCACTGTTTACGCTTCCAGCAATATAGTAACCATCAGCTAATTCTATATTTACTGAACTATTTTCAAGTAAAGCAATATCTTGTTCAAATCCATGGTTGATGACAATTTCATCCACGGACAAGTATTGTTTTTCACCTGTATGGGAATCGGTCAGTTCGACCGTTTCGATATGAGAATTGTCCCCAGAAGCAATCAATTTGGAAATGGACGTATGAAACAGGCAAACGGCATTGCTTTCAAAAAGCTTGGTAACCTGTGCCTCATGTCCAGTGAAATCACCTTTTCTGTAAACGACGATGACTTGTTTAGCAATCGGTGCAAGTTCATTGGCCCAGTCGATAGCCGAGTTCCCGCCACCAGAAATGATGACCTTTTTGTCTTTAAAGCGCATTAGCGATTTAATCGTGTAATTCAAGTTACTGACTTCAAATCGGTCAGCACCTTCTATTTGAAGTTTTTGTGGAGTAAGGATACCACTCCCGGTTGCCACGATAATTGTTTTGGTTATATGTTGTTCGTTTGTATTAGTAGTAATTTCGAATAGTTGATCCGCCCGCTGATGAATCGCCTCTACTTTTGTATTCACTACGACGGTTGGCTGGAACGTCAATCCTTGTTCCACCAGTTTCTCAATAAGCATCGCTCCTGGAAGTGGCGGGTGTCCGCCAACATCCCAAATCATTTTTTCGGGATAGACATGGATTTTGCCACCCAGTTGAGGTTGGAATTCAATGATCTTCGTTTTTAGTCCGCGGAGTCCGCTGTAAAAACTGGCATACAAACCTGCAGGGCCTCCACCAATGATCGTTACATCATACTCTTCTAAGTGCATTATTCTATTCATTCCTTCCTCAACTGGTAGTAAATCGCGTTTTCAAAATTTGTATATAGTGCTATTGACAGGTTTAGCTTACCCCATTATAGTTAGTTTGTAAATGATATTGATAATCGTTATCAGTAAACATACATAATTTATTGAAAGGAGGTTGAAAATGGTTCGGCTACAAGCGAAGGACTTACAAATCCAGTACGGGGAAAGAACGATTGTTGAAAACTTGACTGTTTCTATTCCGGATAAAAAAATCACCGTGATTATTGGTCCCAATGGCTGTGGGAAATCAACCTTATTGAAAGCAATGACTCGTATCATTCCTCATCAAAAGGGCTCCGTTGTTCTGGACGGCGAAAGCATCGTCAAAGAACCCACAAAACGACTGGCGCAGAAAATTGCTGTACTGCCTCAGACCCCAGAAAGTGCAGGCGCATTGACGGTTGGCGAATTGGTTTCATACGGACGGTTTCCACATCAGAATCGATTCGGAAGATTGACCAAGAAGGATTTAGAAATGATTGACTGGGCACTTGAAGTGACAGGAACTAAGTTTTTTAAGTCCCATCCCGTAGATTCACTATCTGGTGGGCAACGTCAGCGTGTGTGGATTGCCCTGGCCCTTGCTCAGGAAACCGATATGATTTTCCTGGACGAACCAACAACCTATCTGGATATGGCGCACCAACTGGAGATTCTTGAATTGCTGCAGCAGTTGAACGTTACAGAAAAGCGCACAATTGTGATGGTGCTACATGATTTGAATCATGCTGCCCGTTTTGCGGATTATATTATTGGCATGAAGTTTGGAAAAATTGTGAAGTCGGGTCCCAGTGAAGAAATTATCACGAAACCTGTTTTACGCGAACTGTTTCAAATCGATGCCGAAATTGGCGAAGACCCACGTACAGGAAAACCGATTTGCATTACCTATAATTTAGTAAGAGGAGATTGACATAAAATGAAAAAATACTCATACCTATTCATTGCACTACTTGCGATGTTTGTATTAGCTGCATGCGGCGGTAATAAAGAAGAAGGAAAATCTACATCTAAAGAAGGGGACTCTTCAGAACCATCAACCATTACGTATGAATCTGAAAATGGACCTGTCGAAGTACCAGCTGATCCACAACGTGTAATCGTGTTAGCATCTTTTGCAGGTAACGTTATGGCATTGGATGTTCCTCTAGTTGGAGTTGACTCTTGGTCGAAAATGAATCCACGCTTTGCAGATAAACTTGAAGGCGTTGAAGAAGTAACGGATGAAAACCTGGAGAAGATCATTGAAATGGATCCGGACTTAATTATCGGCCTTTCTAACATCAAAAATGTAGATAAACTGAATGAAATTGCACCAACTGTTACATTTACGTATGGAAAAGTAGACTACTTAACTCAGCACGTAGAAATCGGGAAATTACTTAATAAAGAAAAAGAAGCACAAGCTTGGGTAGACGATTTCAAAAAACGTACTCAAGAAGCAGGCGATGAAATCAAAGCGAAAATTGGCGAAGATGCGACTGTAACAGTAATTGAAAGCTTTGATAAAGACTTGTATGTATTCGGCGACAACTGGGGCCGCGGTACGGAAATCCTTTATCAGGAAATGGGTCTAGGCATGCCTGAGAAAGTAAAAGAAATGGCATTGAAAGATGGTTACTATGCATTATCAGCTGAAGTTTTACCTGAGTATGTTGGAGACTATTTAATCTTCAGCAAACATAAAGATGCAGACAATTCATTTGAAGGTACAGAAACGTTTAAGAATATCCCGGCAGTAAAAAACGACCAATTGTATACAGTAGATGCAATGGAGTTTTACTTTAACGATCCTTTGACATTGGATTATCAATTGGAATTCTTCAAAGAATCTTTCTTGGGGAACTAAATCATGTTTAATTATCGGCTTCAACGCATTCCTTATTCAATTAAACTGGGAATGAGTTTGATTCTGATGATCGTACTTTTCGGCATGGCGTTAGTTTTCGGAGCGGCCGATACGAGTGTGAAAGATGTACTATCTGCCTTACTATCCACTGCACCGAATAACCAAGCCATCATGTTGCGGGAAATACGTTTTCCGCGAGAAGTAGCCGCTGCCCTAATAGGCGCGGCTCTTGCTGTTTCAGGTGCTATTATTCAGGGGATGACTCGCAATCCGCTTGCCGACCCAGGTTTGCTCGGTTTGACTGCAGGTGCCAATGCGGCACTAGCGATTACGTTGGCATTTTGGCCATCGGTAAATTACTTTGGTGTGATGTTAGCGTGTTTTGCAGGAGCGGCTGTCGGAGCGATTCTCGTATTTGGATTCAGTTCGTTTCATCCAGAAGGCTTTACCACTTTACGAATCGTGCTTGCAGGAGCAACCATTTCAGCTTTTCTCTACGCGATTGCTGAAGGAATCGGACTCTATTTTAAAATATCGCAACAAGTCTCCATGTGGACTGCTGGAGGCATGGTCGGAACGACTTGGAACCAAGTACTATTGATTGCACCAATTGTTCTGGTCGGAATTGGCATTTCAATCATGTGTTCACGCCAATTAACCATTCTGTCTCTTAGTGAAGAAATGGCTCTTGGTCTTGGGCAACGTGTTCGATTGATCAAGTCCATATTGTTTGTACTCGTCATCATTTTGACAGGTGCGTCCGTAGCACTAGTCGGCAACTTAGCATTCTTCGGGCTGATGGTACCACATATAGTGCGGGCAATCGTCGGTACGGATTATCGTTTTGTGCTTCCGATGTCAGCCATACTTGGAGCGTCTTTCATGTTACTCGCGGATACCGTCGGACGTACAATTAACGCGCCGTATGAAACACCTGTGGCAGCTGTTGTTTCCATTATGGGCTTGCCATTCTTCTTGTACATTGTACGTAAAGGAGGGCGAAGCTTCTCATGATCGAAAAATCCATTATTCGTAAACAGCGAATACTGCTGATTGTCTTTTCATTTTTGATACTGGCAACTGCAGTGATTGGACTGGGACTCGGCTATTCATCCGTATCGTACGACCGCATTATCCCAACCTTACTTGGCCAAGGGGAATTCAAAGAAGAATTTGTGCTTTTCTCTGTTCGAATGCCGCGAATTGTCATAACGCTTCTGGCTGGAATGGCGCTCGCCTTATCAGGAGCTTTGCTGCAGGGAATTACCCGCAATGAATTGGCTGATCCCGGTATCATTGGAATCAATTCAGGTGCCGGTGTGGCAGTAGCGATTTTCTTTTTATACTTTCCAGCAGAAGCAGGTACATTCATTTATGTCTTGCCTTTGGTTGCATTTATCGGTGCATTGCTGACAGCGGGTATTATTTACCTGTTTTCCTATAGTCGAACGACTGGTATGGAACCGGTACGCCTTGTGTTAGTCGGTGTAGGTATGGCGATGGCGTTGTCAGGTGCCATGATTGTCATGATATCTTCAGCTGACCGAATCAAAGTTGATTTCATTGCACGATGGCTAGCCGGAGGTATTTGGGGAACAGATTGGCCGTTTGTCCTGGCGATTTTGCCTTGGCTGATTGTGCTGATTCCATTTGCTTTAATGAAAGCGAACCGCTTAAACATTCTAGGATTGGGTGAACCTGTCGCGATTGGCGTCGGTTTGTCCGTTCAAAAAGAACGAATTGTCCTGACACTCGCAGCCGTTGCACTTGCAGCGTCCGCTGTCTCCGTGACTGGTGGGATTTCATTCATTGGGTTGATGGCACCGCACATTGCACGTACACTCGTTGGTCCACGACACCAGCTATTTCTTCCACTGAGCTTACTGGTCGGTGGTTGGCTATTGCTAATTGCAGACACAATCGGTCGTAATATTATTGAGCAAAACGGACTTCCAGCAGGCGTCATGGTGGCATTAATCGGGGCACCTTATTTCATTTACCTGTTGACGAAGAAATAAATAATTCAACTTTCGTAGCATGAAAATACATTTACACAAGTAAATCCGACCTGAACGCAAAGACCCTGATGAAGTGAAGTTGTCACTTCGCCAGGGTCTTTCTCTTGGGCAATCCTGCCGTAGAACATCGGAATTTGATGTGCCCATGTTTAAGTGCTTTGGGTAACGAAAGATTCGACACCTAGTCTCGAGAAAACAACCTGCCAAAGATGTAATTTTGGCAGGTTTCTTCTTTTTTTATCCGTTTGTGCGAAGCTTATTTAGGAGAAACCGACTCTCAGTTGTAATAAATGGCGTTCACGTAGGAAAAATCGGCATTGACGTAGGAAAAATTGAGCTCCACGTAGGAAAAATCGACGTTCACGTTGTAAAAACATCTTTTGGCATGTACTTCTTCTAGGGAAAGCCACGCCTGCACCAGTGCCTTAGGTTTTTAAAAACCGAGGAGGCTGGCGTTTCATCCGCGGAAAGCGAAAGAAATAGCCGAACACCTTTTTTGGATTGAGTGCAGAAAATAAGAACACGAATTTTTATCCTGTTATATAAATTGATACTCTTTTTTAAATGAGAGCGAGAATGAATCTTGTTAAAGCTTTTCCCTGTTTCATTAAGTTCTTTGACAGTTAAATTAAACAGAAGAAAACACCTCATTCCATGGTAAAGTAGAGTTGTCGAACAACTACTACCAAATAGAAGAGGTGCTACCATTAGGGTAGGAGGTATGAGAAAATGAAAAATGATGAAAAAGTAATACAATTAAACGATATAACACTTGTTGGATTTTATGATACAGACGATGAATATGAGAAGGTGGATTATTTTAGAAACATAAATTTATTAGAAGAAAAATTAGGCATAACTATCAATGATAAATTTTATGTATTGTATGATGGTTCTAAAATGATGAATTTTATAGGAGTAAAAAAAGAAATTCCTACCTTAGATAACGATAAACTTGCAAACATTATAATTAAATCAGGAAAATATTTAAAAGTTATGAGCGAATTATATCTTCCGACTTTCCCTTATATTTATTTGACTTATAATGTATTTGGCGAGAATTCACTATATGGAAACGCCTCTTTTTTTGAGGAGTTTTCTATAAAAAACAACAATAGAAATGTATATTTTCCGGATGTAAATCCAAATGAACATTTAGATTGGAATGGGAATAAACCATTGTCCAATTCAAAAAAGATTGTTAATGAATTCATTCAGAACTTTATAATCAATGAACCAGGAAATTATATTTGGGAATCGCAATTTAGTATTGAAAATAGAACCGTAAGTGTAGATAAATTGAGAAATATTATTACTCCTTTGTTAAATACAACTGTTTATATCCTTTTTGAAAATGGAGATTCAAGTTTACCTATTTCTCACCGTAGAAGTGCAGTTTACAAGGTTAATTACAATGAAATAATCAATCATGAGTTTAAAATTAGACGTGGAGTTTCACCTAAGGATTTCTGTATTTTTGATAACACTTACTCTTGGTTTATTGTTTCATCGCATGAGGATCTAGACTTTAATGAAAACCATTATATAGCTGGCGGTAAAATACTCGGCTATATTTAACTCCCTGAGTGTTAAAGATCATATAGTTTGGAAAGAAGCCTTATTTTTCAATCGTAGTAGGTTGGAAAATTAGGCTTTTTCCATTCTAATTCCTTAAAGCGGCCTATCTGTATATTAATTAATAATCTCTTGTTATCAGTCTAAGAGCTGTGGTTAATCCACAGCTCTTTTATTAGTGAGAGCGAGAATGAATCTTGTAAAAGCGTTTACATTTTGAGAATAGTCAATTACTATACTTGTATACAAGTATGTCGGTTATGAAGGTAGGCAGGTAATCATGAGTGAAAATCAAAAATATATCTTTCCTGAAAAGTGGATTGCAAACGCTTCCACTGGCGTACGACTGGCTAGTGAGTTAAGAATAAGAATCATTGCAGGGCTGATTGAGCGTGGTACCGTACTTTCGGAGAACAAGCTAGCAGCAGAATTTGAAGTAAGCCGTTCGCCTATTCGTGAGGCGCTTAAAATATTAGCATCGGAAAATATCATTCGTTTGGAGCGGATGGGTGCTGTAGTTGTTGGATTAACGGAAAAAGATATAAAAGAGCTATACGATGTTCGACTAATGATTGAAACGTTTGTATATGAACGAATCTTGAAACTCGATACAACTGACTTAGTCAAAGAACTGAGCAAAATTCGTGAAATGATGGAAGTAGCCATTAAATATAAGGATGCAGATGAATTCTCGTACCAAGATGTGTTATTCCATGAAACAATCGTTCGATCCATCAACCATTCCTATATCCTATTGATTTGGAACAATGCAAAACCGGTGATGGAAAGTCTCATTCTATTATCGATGCGCATGCGAATGGAAGAGAAATTCGAAGATTATTCACGTGTCTTGAACAATCATGATGTTTATATTGAAGCGATTCAATCGAAAGACAGGGACATCATGATTAAAGCGTTGCATCAAAACTTTGAGGATGTTCAGGAGAAAGTGGAAGACCTTTGGATGTCCCAACAAATGCTCACGAAAGAGAGGGAGCAAAATAGATGACGAACTATATGTTAGGTGTGGATATAGGAACAACAAGCACGAAAGCTGTTCTATTTACTGAGTCGGGTGAAATCATTCATCAAGAGAATAATGGATATCCACTGCATACACCGGATATTTCAACTGCTGAACAAAATCCAGAAGAAATATTTCAGGCCGTAGTTAAATCAATATCCAATGTCATGAAACTATCCGGTATTGCTCAGGAAGAATTGCTGTTCATTTCATTTAGCAGTGCCATGCACAGCGTCATTGCAATTGATGAAAATGATCAACCGTTAACGCAGTGCATCACTTGGGCAGATAACCGCAGTGAAGCCTGGGCACGAAAAATTAAAAAAGAGTTAAACGGTCACGAAGTCTATAAACGGACTGGGACGCCGATTCACCCGATGTCACCATTGAGCAAGATTGCTTGGATTGTAAATGATCGTCCTGAGCTGGCAGCGAAAGTGAAAAAATATATAGGCATTAAAGAATATGTGTTCAAAAAGTTCTTTGATCGCTATGTGGTCGATCATTCTTTAGCTTCTGCTATGGGGATGATGAATCTTAAAAATTTGGATTGGGATGAAGAAGCGCTGCAAATCGCGGGCGTCACGTCAGAGCAGTTATCTGAACTGGTGCCGACAACTACGATTTTCAGTGATTGCAATCCAAAGTTTGCGAAAAAGCTAGGGATCAGTCCACAAACAGCCTTTGTCATCGGGGCAAGTGACGGAGTCCTTTCCAACATTGGTGTCAATGCAATTGGTAAAGGGGAAGTAGCCGTTACAATTGGTACCAGTGGAGCGATTCGTACGGTTATTGACCGACCTCAAACAGATGAAAAGGGGCGCATATTTTGTTACGCCTTGACCGAGAAACATTGGGTTATTGGTGGTCCAGTCAATAATGGTGGAATGGTTCTTCGTTGGATCAGAGATGAATTCGCCTCTTCAGAAGTGGAAACGGCAAAAAGACTTGGCATTGATCCATATGAAGTGTTAACCAAGATAGCAGAACGCGTAAGACCGGGTGCAGATGGATTGTTGTTCCATCCCTACTTGGCAGGTGAACGTGCACCATTATGGAATCCGGATGTAAGAGGTTCATTTTTTGGGCTGACCATGTCCCACAAGAAAGAACATATGATTCGAGCTGCCCTTGAAGGTGTCATTTACAATCTTTACACCGTATTTCTGGCATTGCTCGAAGTGATGGATGAGCCTGTCGTTCGGATTCAGGCAACTGGTGGTTTTGCCAGATCAGATGTGTGGCGTCAAATGATGGCTGATATATTCGATCTTGAAGTTGTTGTGCCGGAAAGTTATGAGAGTTCATGTCTTGGGGCTTGTATATTAGGGCTATATGCTACAGGGAAAATTGACTCCTTTGATGTGGTTTCTGACATGATTGGCAGTACATTTAAGCACACACCGATTGAATCAGATGTTCAGGAATACAGAGAGTTGCTACCGATATTTATTAACATTTCGCGAGTGTTGGAAAAAGAGTATTCTAGCATCGCAAAGTATCAAAGAAGTTTAATCAAAACTAACAACTAAGAATTTGGAGGGAATTGTTATGCCGTTATTGATTGTTGCAATCGGAATTGTCTCGTTACTTATTTTGATTATGGGCTTAAAATTAAATACGTTCGTTTCATTGATCATCGTGGCATTTGGAGTTGCTTTAGCTTTAGGTATGCCACTGGATAGCATTGTCGCATCCATTGAAGGTGGACTTGGCGGAACACTTGGACATTTGGCATTAATATTTGGACTTGGTGCCATGTTAGGTAGATTGATTGCAGATTCAGGTGGAGCACAGCGCATCGCCATGACCTTGATTGATAAATTCGGAGAGAAAAATATTCAATGGGCAGTAGTCGTTTCTTCATTCATCATTGGTGTTGCTCTATTCTTCGAAGTTGGGATGGTATTGTTGATTCCGATCGTATTTACAATTTCCAAGCAATTGAAGGTTTCCATTTTACATTTAGGAATTCCGATGGTTGCCGCTTTATCCGTCACACACGGATTTTTACCGCCGCATCCGGGCCCGACAGTTATTGCAGGGGAGTACGGAGCGAATATTGGTGAAGTTTTACTTTATGGTTTCATCATTGCAATTCCAACCGTTATTATTGCTGGACCTTTATTTACAAAACTTGCTAGAAAAATTGTACCTAACTCGTTTAATAAAACGGGAGATATCGAATCGTTGGGTGAACAAAAAACGTTTAACCTTAATGAAACGCCAAGTTTTGGGATTAGTGTATTCACGGCAATGTTTCCTGTTATTTTAATGGCAATAGCTACGATTATTACCATGATTCAAAAAACAAATGGCATTGAAGATAACGCCATTTTTGCAACAGTTCGTTTTATCGGGAATGCTTCAACAGCGATGCTTCTTTCATTATTGCTTGCTGTTTATACGATGGGACTTGCTCGTAATATTCCGATGAAAACCATTATGGATTCTTGTTCCAAAGCGATTGCAAGTATCGGTATGATGCTATTGATTATCGGTGGTGGCGGTGCTTTTAAACAAGTGCTGATCGATGGTGGCGTCGGGGATTATGTGGCTGAATTGTTCAGTGACAGCACACTCTCGCCAATCATTCTTGCTTGGATGATTGCAGCTATTTTACGTATATCTTTAGGGTCGGCAACTGTTGCAGCATTAACCACTGCTGGCTTGGTTATTCCAATGCTAGGTTCAACTGATGTCAACTTGGCGTTAGTCGTTCTGGCAACGGGTGCAGGTAGTTTAATAGCTTCACATGTGAATGACGCAGGTTTCTGGATGTTCAAAGAATTCTTCGGATTAACATTAAAAGAAACGTTTGCAACATGGACGTTACTTGAGACGATTATCTCGGTGTCGGGATTAGTATTTGTTCTATTGTTGAGTTTAATTGTATAAGGAAATAAATAAGTTTAATAAGCAAAAGACGGCTGAAATTTTTTTCAGTCGTCTTTTTATATATTTTGAATTTAAATCAACTTGCTTTTCCGATTGACAGGTGACCCAAGAGAAAAAGGCACACTTAACTTTTAATGTTGATTTTTATAAAAATTAGGGGAATAGGCTACCTTTCTCATACTTGTTCGGCTCGGAACATGCATTAAGCGAAAATGTACGATAAATAGCAGTATCATTTTTCAGTGTCATTCAAAAAGAAGGGATTGATAGGGACTTATCGAAATTAATAGAGAGTGATGAATGAATTTAATTTGTTAGGAGTTGGTGAAGGATGAGTGGGATTAGTATCTAGACATTTGAAACGGGATGAGGAGCTACCCTTATTACGTACGCGACTTTTAGAAAGTGCTTTGTCCGATTTGACTGGTAATCCCAATGTGTTGGCCATTTACCTTGGGGGGTCACTGGGAAAGGGTAATTTTGATACTTACTCAGACATTGATTTACATATTATTGTGACGCCTGAAACAAAAAAGGAATTTATCAAGAATAAACGAAAACGGTCTTCAACTTGGGGGAACGTGTTGTATTACGAAGAATCTTCACCCACTTCTCCAGTGGTTGTGACTCATTTTGATTGCTTTATAAAAGTGGATAGCTGGTATAAAACTCTGGATGAAGTTATCCCTTCCATCTGGTTGAAGGGGTTAAAACCTTTGTACGATCCTTCAAACATCCTTGTTCTATTATTAAGGGAAGCCAATGAGCAAATTTACAAGGTGGAAGTGGAGGATATCTCATTTTGGAAAACAAAGGTTTTCGCCTTTCTACATGAAACGTATCGTGCTGTCATGAGAAACGAAATGTATTATGCCCTTTCCAATATAGATCGCGTGCGGTGGTTAATTGCGGACGGCTGGTATATGGAAGTGGACAAACATTTGGATAGTTCCTATGGGGTGTGGTCTAAAGTGGAAGGGGCTCGAAGCGAGTTGCAGGGGTGGCAACTGTCCCTACTAGAATCGTGGTCTTGTAGTCGCGAATCAAGAGAAATCATGAAAACTATGGCCAGCATGTATCCGGAATTGTTTAGACTGAATTAGATCTTGTCCCAAAAAGTCGGAATTGATGATGAAGAAAAGAAATTCAAGGAGATTATCCATATGATATTGTGATGATGGCCTCAATGTTTTTGGAAGTAGGAAAGGGTGAAGAAAATGGATTTTTCACAGTCGATGGAATCAATCAATTATTTATCAGTTATAGTAGCAGCTTTATCGGCTTTCGTTATAGGAGGTCTTTGGTATTCAGTGCTATTTTCAAAGTCATGGATGGTAGAGAATGGGTTTGATGAAGAAAAGTTAAAGCAAGGAAATATGGGCATCATTTTTGGAGGGTCCTTTATTTTATCTTTAATCATTTCATTTGTCTTCGTGTTATTTTTAGGACCGGAACGTGATGCGATGTTCGGCGCTTCTGCTGGTTTTATGGCTGGACTTTTTTGGGTTGCTACCGCAATGGGAATCACGTATTTATTTGAAAGAAAGTCTTTGAAATTATTTTTGATTAATGCAGGATACCATGTAGTGACGTTTACTGTTATTGGCTTCATTTTGGGATTATGGAGATAACATGTTCCTTTGAAATTTAATAAAGTCGATTTTTGACAAAGGCAGTTGAAAAACAAATTCAGCTGCCTTTTTTTATAATTGACTAAATGAAACGCAACGCCTATTTTGAACGTATTACTATAAAAGAAATCTTGTTAAGGAAGCGGGGAAAGAAGATGATCTACTATTTATTCATGGGCATATTTATAATAATTGCCAGTATCTTCGTCCTTAAAAATACCCAAATCATATATTTGCTTTTCAAACTTGGATTCAATTTCGATGTCATTAAGTTTATGGTCGTAGAATTAATGATGGTAGCCCTTGTCATAACAATTTTAGACAGTTTTGAATACACCACATCTTCATTCGTTATATCATCATTCATTTTAGGGATGTTCTTACCAGCTGTTTTTGAAATCACCCAAAAGAGAAAACCAACAAAGATCCACAAAAAGAAATCTAAAAAGCAGTCTTCAAATGACTACGCCTGGAGCTACTACGGTGGGGGTAGTGACTGTGGAGATAGTGGAGGAGACAGTGGCGGTGACGGCGGAGGAGGTTGTGATTAGTAATTATCAGTTCATATATATGGAGATGTTGATATATGAAACGTAAGCTTTTCTACATATTTGTAACTACTATGGTTTGCATCGTGTGTGGATACATGATGATTGGAGATAAACTGATAAAAGACGACGACTTTTCTAAAATGACTATCTATACGAATTTTGATAAAGACGGACCGTATGTTATTACGAATAAGAACGTTATAAATGACTTCATTGAAAAAATAAATTCGACTCCCAAAAAGGATTTGTCAAAAATTTCTTTTGAAAAAGGGCCGGATGGTAGAATAATATTCGAAGGAAAGAATACAGTTCATGAGGTTAAGATTTTTAGTGACGGCGGTAATATTGTTACTGATCAACACTATATCCCTACGGAGTTTAAGCTTGATGAAATTATTAAAAAGAAAGACTCTGTTAAAGGAAAAGGTTAATTATTAATCGATAATGTATGTGAGAATGGGCTTCCCTATATAATTTTTTATGGAAACTTATGTTTAAAATAAACATAATATTGTGAAAGTGTTTAAACTTTGGAGGTACATATGAAATTTAAATTAAAGCCTAGTGAATGAAGCAGTCAACTTTTTTGACAAGCAGATGTTACACTTCAAAGAGAACTTTAATAGGTATACCTTACGATTCCTATCCAATTGAATGGAGGTACTAGACATGGGCATTAGGAATTATCTGATTGAAGGCGTTTCCTGCTCCGGTAAAACAACAGTCTGCAACGAATTGCAGCGGCGAGGTTACCATGCCATTCATGGTGACCGTGAATTGGCTTATCAAGGCGATTCGGAAACTGGTACACCGACGGATACTGCCACGCACGAGAACCACATTTGGCATGTAGATAAAGTAAAAGCTTTGGTGGCCAAACAGGATGAGGCGGTAACATTTTTCTGCGGTGGCTCTAGGAACTTTTCGAAATTTATAGATCTATTTGACGGAGTGTTTGTCCTCGAGGTCGACATTGACACATTGAATCGGCGGCTTGACGAGCGACCGGAAGATGAGTTTGGCGGGAAAAAGACAGAACGGGAATTCATTACGCGATTACACCAAACGAAAGAAGACATTCCGAAAAACGGAATAATAATCGACTCCACCGCACCGATCGAGCGTGTCGTTGACGAAATCGTCCGTCAAAGTGAAGAGAGTAAACGACAACGCCAGTAACTTACGGACGCTCACGGACACCAAAATACACCGGTTTAAGGGAATATGAATAGTACAATCAACTGCGCTAGTGGATGCTTTAGTGAAAAAGACAGGAAAAAATGAGCTTGGAAATGCTTTTCCAGGCTCATTTTTCTATACAATATGAACCATTTACTTTAACATCGCCATAAGAAATAACTGAAGAAAAGACAACCAGATTCCCCGCATAAAGTAATGGAAATCATTTGGGAATAGAAAACAAATGAATAATAAACCCCCTCACCAACCGGCGATTGACCAGCGTGGTGAGGGGGTTTTTGAGATTATAAATATTTTTGAATGATTGGACGTAATCGATAACCGAACAAGCCAGCAAGAACCGAAAGTAGAAGATCTTTTGGCAAAGGTACGGCCATCCAAGCCCAAGCCATTTGGTATGTAAAGCCCTCTGGTGCTGCAGCCCAAACTTTATAAGCAGCATACATCCAGTTCGTTCCGAAAAGGTAATTGATTGCAGTCCCGACTAATGCCGCTACTACAAATCCAACTTTAGTTGGGTATTTCTCAACAATGAGACCAACAAAATAAGCGACCAATATAAAGGAAACAATAAAGCCGAATGTTGGGCTTAGAATTGTATCAAATCCACCTGAAAAGTTTGCGAATACAGGTAATCCTGCTAAACCGATTAAAGCATATACAAGCATCGCAATTGCGCCAGTACGTTTCCCTAATAAGAGACCTGCTAGTATGGCGAAGAATGTTTGAAGTGTGATTGGGACACCACCAATGATTAGAAACGATGAAATGTTGGCACCTACCATCATTAAAGCGGCAAACATCGCAGTTTGTACCAATTGTAAAGTGCGTGAATGGTTAGTTGATCTTGTTGCAGTGGAACTCGTCATGTGAACCCTCCAGTAACTCAATATAAATTCAGTATAGAAAATCCGAATTTATTAGTCAACCTATTTTTAATAATGGTTAACACATTTGAGTTTATTGAACTGAAAGGATAACTTTAAGTACTAGAAATCGTGACAAGTACAAGTTGAAGCCGATTAAATCCAATTTTATGCCGATTAAATTCCCTCTTACTCCGAATAAGTTGAGTGTCATGTTGAATAAACAGAGTTCGATACCAATTAACTGTGAAAGTATCCTGATAAGTGGCTCTTCATGATTAAGCAGGTATGCACTATTCTATTTTTTCGCATACTGTTAGCGGAAGGAGTGGAAACGTTGGCATCTAGTAAGGAGACAAAGCTTCATATTTTTCTACTTTTATTGGTACTAGCTGTATTCGTGTGGTCTGTTATAAAACCGGCCGTTTTTATGTCATGGGTGGCAGAGGTTGTGCCATCAATGGTGGCACTCATTGTAGTAGTAGCTACTTATAACAAGTTTCGCCTGACAACCATTTCTTATTTAATCATTGCAATCTTGTCCATCCTTACATTTATCGGAGGTCACTATACCTATTCTGAGGTTCCCCTATTTAATTGGCTAAAAGAAGAGTTCCATTTGGCTCGGAATCACTACGATCGATTTGGACATTTTCTAAAAGGGCTAACAGTCATTGTGATTAGGGAAATTTTAGTGAGGAAAACCCCATTGTTTAAAGGAAGCTGGTTGACTGCCATATCCATCAGTATGGTACTTGCCCTTGCAGCGTTGTATGAAATTGTTGAATGGCTGAGTACGAAACTGCCGAATGCCAAAAAAGTAGCTAAAGACTTTCTAGGCATGCAAGGAGATCAGTGGGACGCGCAATGGGATATGTCTTGTGCCTTTGCGGGGGCGATTTTGGCGACCCTTATATTAAGCGGTTTACACAATAATCAAATAGCGAAACTGGATGCTTCTAAGGAAAGGTAACCAAATATCAATTATCACATGATGAGCTGTAAGCATTCATTAAACTCATACTGTTTTCGCAATCATATTCATAAAATGTTCAGGTTCTTCAGTGAAAGGGAAATGGTTACTTTCTTCGAATGTAAAAAGGCTTGCATTTGGAATGGCATGTGCGATTTGTTCAGAAAATATATAGGGACACTGTGCATCATGTAAACCACAGTATACAGTGGTTTGAACAGTGATCGTACTTAAGTGAATCATTAAATCATATGTGGGAAGTTCTAAGTAGGAATAATAATTGAGTCGATCTGGAACGACACTGCCACTGTTTGGTACATTAAAATACTCTTCGTACTTCTCGGGACGGTAAATGGACATTTCCGTCCACTCCCGACCAGCGGATCTTTTTTCTTCAATTGAGCTCGATGGGGAGTTCAATGTACTGAAAATCTCCAGCAGTCGTTTGTTATTCAAATTGTCTTTACAATAAATACTTCCTGGGTGGTTCATATATTCCTTGGAAGCGGAGGCTCCGCCAATGACGATTTGTGTTAAAGATTGAGGTGTTTGGAGGGCATAAACGAGCCCAAGCATTCCTCCAGTGGAATGACCGGCAAATGCCCACTTTTTGATGTGAAGTGCCTCACGAATGGCTTCCAGATCGTTGATGGATTCTTTCATGCTTAACTCATCGGTTGTCTGAAAACCAACCGAGTTTCCAGCTCCACGTAGATTCACGAGATAAACGGTGAAATAATTGGTGAATGCATGAGCAAATGTATTTCCATTTGCATTATAGGCACTGTACAAATGAGTAACACACATGGGTTCGCCATTTCCTTTTATGAATATCTCGAAAGTTCCTCTAGTTGTTTCAATAAGTTGCTGGTCCCACATGTATTCAGCCTCCACTTGATTTTTCGATTCATACTACGTTAGTTATTTAACTATAATTTTGCGAGGTTAAAATTCTTTTGGCTTTTATATAAGCAATTGTGTCCAGCAATTCTTCTTTTCCTACCGGCCGATTGTCAATTAAGAAAGTGTATTTGTCGATCACGTCATCGAGTGGATATTGAAAATTGACTGTATTATTCTGCTGTTCCCGATCCAGTAAGTAATCCACTGAGACATCAAAATAATCGGCTATCTTAATTAAATGTGTATTACTAGGCTCTTTCTTATTTAATTCATAACTCCAGATAATACTTTTGGCAACATCAAGATTTTTTGCTAACTCCTCAGAAGTCATACATTTTTTCATTCTCAATTCTTTTAGTTTGGTTCCCATTTTAATCAATAAGTTCATTCCCTTTTCCTGTAAATTACTAACAATAATAAATTTCTTAAAATATATAATAGTTAGAATATTATAACATTCGTAAACCGAAATGTATTGTACCCTTAATATATTTTTTGGGATAACTCATGAAGGCGGAGAAAGTGGAGTAGTCGACCATTCTTCGACACGGGGTTGAGGTGGGAAAAATATTTACGATTGAATTTCCGATGATGACGTAGAATTGCATTATGCCTTTCGAAAGTAGATGAGAATATGTATAGAAAAGAAGTATATGTATTTATGGAATCAACTCCTATTCCAGCGGTTGTCAGAAATTATCGCGAAGAAGATTTTGAAGACTTAATTGCCGTTCAGAAAGAGAGTTTTCCACCACCATTTCCTTCCGATCTGTGGTGGAATGAAAAACAGCTAAAAAACCATGTGGGGATTTACCCAGAAGGTGCATTATGTGTAGAGTTAAATGGTGAAATAGCGGGTTCGATTACCGGATTATTGGTCGATTTCGATTCAGAAAACCCCATGCATACTTGGGATGAGGTGACTGATCGTGGTTATATTACGAATCATAAACCTATGGGGAAAACATTGTACATCGTTGATATTTCCGTAAAGCCTAAATATCGCAAAATGGATATTGGGAAATTGTTGATGCAGTCGATGTACGAGCGAGTGGTCAACGATAAACTTGATCGTGTACTTGGAGGAGGACGCATGCCTGGATATCACATGCATGCAGTTCAACTAACACCGGAAGCGTATGTGGAGAAGGTGGTTGCTGGTGAGATAAAGGATCCAGTCATTACTTTTTTACTCAGATGCGGGCGTACGCCAGTTTGTCTAGTACCAAATTATTTGGATGATAAAGACTCGCATCATAATGCATTATTGATGGAATGGAAAAATCCTTTTAAAAAGATTCGGTTAGCGATGGAGTGAATCAGGTTAGGAACACAGGGACTAAAAAAGAATACAATGTAAATCCTTAAAAAGCCTCCTCTCTACCAATTTTGTATTGGAGAGTGGGGGCTTTTTGAGAATCATGAACTCTTAAGGATTTGTTTTGTATAATCAGTGAAGTCCAATAGGTGTTCATCCAAGATACTTTTTAACATATCGATATTAATGGGAGTAAGGGTACGGAAATTTTAATGATTAAAGTGAAGGGTGAGTCAAATATTTCCCAACATCAATTTCGGTAAAATGTAAAATAATGCTAACTCATCTTCAATCTACATGTTATGATAATGGGTATAATTTACATATCATTGTTCAGTTCGGTTTTGTGAAGGAAGGGGGAGGCTTTATGATGAAGATTATTGGTTGGGTGCTTGCCGTAGTGCTATTTATTGGAGTTGGTTTATATTCGACGACTGTATTTGCCTATCAATCTTCGAAAGAGCTATTTAACTTCCCAGTACCTAAGCATGCTGAGCTAGTTGAAGAAAGTACACAGGGGAAAACGTATGAGTGGTCCCATGTCTCCGAAGAACACGGAATCCCGGTAGCTTACGAAGTGGTACTAAAAGTAAATGGTTGGGAAAAAGGACAACGAGAAGGCGATTCGGTATATTACATAAAAGGCAACCATCAAATTGATGTCATATCTCATACGGATCTATTGACGCTTCGTAAAATAAAGTAAGTTGTTACTGTAAGAAAATAGGATAATTTAAGTTGAAAGAAAGCTCGGCTATTGTTAAAGGTCACTAAGAAATGAACGTCCCAATGAACCGTCTATAAGCAAATTAATTGATTACTCATCTGATGTACGACGGTTGTGCATGCGCTGATGCAACAGGCCGTCTGTCTGTTTGTTTTCTCCTGTAATGAATTCCGTCATATAGTGCGTTAAATATTTTCCATAGTTGTTCTCGGTGTTCAACAGCAGTTCATCAACATAGTACGCCCCTTTAGGGACTGAATCCAAAAGCAGTGTGCAAAGGGAGGCGTAAACTCCGCAGGCTACTTGGAAATAAGTTGCATTTGTTTTAAATTTGGAAAAGATTGCTTCATTGCTCAACACGTTATACATGTACCGTTCTTTATCGGGATAAACGAGCAAAACTCCTACTAAATCTTCGCCAATTAATGCTTCCTCTTCAGGATTAAGCACCTCCATCTCATAATTCCACAATTTATCCAAGTCATCGATGTTTTCACGTATCAAGTTCGTCGTATGATCGTTCACTTTGTAAAGGAAGCCGCCTTCCATGTCGAAAAGCCTACAAAGGGTATAGACTTCTTCGTGGGGCATTAAGCAACCATAAAACTGTTTATTTCCCAAGGTGACCTTGAATTCAAGATTATAAACCTTTTCGTAGAAGAAGAGGGGGTTGTGGTGCTTCATAAACATGGGGTGGCTAAGAATAGCCTCGTCAAGGAAACATTCAGGGGACCATGTGGTGTAGATTACATTCATTTTCGCTCGTTCTGGATTTTTATAAAACGAGTTATCATGCTCTACAATATAACAGCCGATTGGCTTATTATCAGCTGAATCTGCCTTTAGAAGTTCAAGAGCCATCCACTGAACGACACCGGGATTCATTCCAGAACCGATAATAGCTGTGTGATTTAGAAATTTGTTTTTAACCTTTTCCAAATGCCTAAATCGTTCAATCAAGCCAAACCCTTCATATAATTCTTCGTTTTCATCAATCATCGTGTTCTCCAACGCTGTATTTACATAGCTGACACCGAGCTGATCACAACACTGCATCATCTCAACTGTATCCGCCCAGGAAAGATCAATGACAATAGAAGTCAGGGTGTTTCTTAAATGATCCATAAATTGTTCAGCGTCTCTCAAATCGAATTCATGGAAAACAAACTTATCTTTTAAGTTTGGAAAAGAAAGAGCAAAGTCAGATGCTTGTTTTTGTACATGATCAATTAAATGAATGCAGCAATTATTCATAACTTCATTAATTGGATCCTGCTGATCCTGCAAGGAGTTGTTGAGAATCGAAAGTATCCCGTTTGCCACTCCTCCTGCACTGCCCAATATCGTTATAACGTGTTTCGTGTATGTCATGTTAAAACCTCATTTAGTTTTATACATAATCTATGTGATTTCAAAGAATCGATATAGGTTGAATTCTGCGAACTCATTTTCTTGTTTTTTAAATAAGGTGGCTACTGGTAGGTTGAACACTTCGAAAACCCCCACACAATATAAGCTATGAATAAATCAATGTGAGGTTGATATGCCGTAAAACAGCTGCGCTTTCCGCGGGCTTGCGCCGAAATAACTCGAACTGTTCGTTCGTGTGGATTTCGCCACTTTGCTTTTCCTGCTGGAGCTTTTGTACATTCCAAAAGATGCTTTTTACAACGTGGACGTCAATTATTCCTACGTGAACCCTGAATTTTCCAACGTCAACCTCGATAATTCCTACGTGAACGTCGATAATTACAACCAAGAGTCGTGAACCAATTAAAAAACCTGCCACATAGGCAGGTTTCTAAGAAATAAATATCACATTCAGGTTCTCACGCGGGAATAATAAGGCTGATTTCTGGAAGTGGAACTATTTAGCGTCCGGAAAGACCCGTTTAACAGTTTCGCTAAATTCTTCGAATAGGCCTTCCACTGGTTTGCCTTCATCAATTTTCTTACCATAGTCCTGCATACGGGTTACAAATTCAGGATTTATAGAAATATAAACATTCTTAACATTGGCGTTTGTCATACTTAATTCTTTTCGTATCTTGGCGTATAGTTCATCAAGTTCCTCTGAACCTTCTTTTATTTCTGTTCCATCTGCTTTTTTGTTTAATACCACCCCGACATAGGCGTTGTTATCTGTAAGAATGACAGTCGCACTTTTCACTTCTTCTAATTCCATAATTTTTTCTGAAGCTTTATCAGCAAGCTCTAAATTAACTTCGTCATTTGCTGTTTCATCTGTATTTTCCTCAATAGGTTTATTACTTTCAGAATTGTTGGTAGTATCTTTTTCTTCTTTAGTGCCACATCCCATTAACGCGATACATAAAAGGATGGTTGAGAAGATCATCCATGTTTTTTTCATTAGTTCAACAGCCTCCTTGTGTATTTGTAACTTTAGAGTGGTCTTATATCATTTTTTTATTCTTTTTTAGATAATGCGATGAAGATCGATTTACTTTAAGAAAAAAAATGATGAAAGTGACTGCACGAAACAGATTGTTATGTAATAGTATATAAAAAAATAACTGTACTATAACAACTGGAGGCGGTTGAGTGATTCAACGGAACCGTTTAAAAATTTCAAATGAATTATATCGGTTTATAGAAGATGAAGCTTTGCCAGGCAGTGATGTAAGGAGCGATATGTTCTGGGAAGGTTTGAGTCAACTAATTTATGAATTGGCTCCAAAGAACCGTGAGTTGTTGACTGTACGAGAACAGATGCAGACAAAAATTAATGAATGGCATGGCAATCATAATTGGTTTGAAAATCGGACGAAATACGAAATGTTTTTAAAAGAAATTGGTTATTTGGAACCAAAGGGGGAGCCCTTTCAGATTGAGACTTTAAATGTAGATGATGAAATTGCTTCACTCGCTGGGCCGCAGCTTGTCGTACCGGTCAATAATGCTCGTTATGCAATAAATGCAGCCAATGCACGTTGGGGTAGCCTATATGATGCGCTTTACGGAACGGATGTCATTGATGAACAAGATGGCACCGAAAGAGGAACCACCTATAACCCGCTGAGGGGACGGCAAGTTATTTTGTATGCCCGCAGGTTTTTGGACCTAATTATACCGCTGGAAAAGGGCTCACACTTGCAATCGACTGGTTATCGAATTGAACAAAATCAACTGATTGTGGAAATGGGAAGTGAACAGTCAGTCTTGCAGGAACCATCTAAATTTATAGGCTTTACTGGGGATGAATCCTTGCCATCGTCCATTCTTCTTCAAAACAACGGATTGCATGTGGAGATGCAAATCGATCGCCATCACCCAATTGGGAAAGTGGATCTAGCGGGTGTGAAAGATTTAATAGTTGAATCAGCTTTATCGACCATACTCGATTTCGAGGATTCAGTAGCAGCGGTTGATGCAGAAGACAAGGTATTGGTATATCGAAATTGGCTTGGATTAATGAAAGGAACACTGAAGGCGACGTTTAAAAAAGGTTCACGGGAAGTTAGACGAGAGTTGAACGCTGACCGAACATACAGGACGCCTGAAGGGGAAGAACGACTGTTACGCGGGCGTTCTCTATTAATTGTGCGAAATGTGGGTCACTTAATGACCTCCAATATGATACTGGATGAGCTAAATGAGGAAGTGCCAGAAGGAATCATCGATACGGTCATCTCCAGTTTACTCGCGAAACATGATCTGTTAAAAGCACCAGGACGTTTGAGGAACTCAGAGCAAGGTTCAGTTTATATTGTGAAACCCAAAATGCATGGCTCGGCTGAAGTGGCTTTTGCCAATGAACTATTCAATCGTGTGGAAGATTTGCTAGGGCTGGACCGTTATACGTTGAAGGTTGGCGTAATGGATGAAGAACGAAGAACTTCGATAAATCTTGAAAACTGCATTCGACAAGTAAAAAATCGAATTGTCTTTATCAACACGGGCTTTTTGGATCGTACGGGAGATGAAATTCATACTTCGATGCTGGCAGGGCCCGTCATCCGAAAAAATGATATGAAACATTCTTGTTGGCTTCAGGCATATGAGAAGTCAAATGTTGATAATGGGCTGCTTTGCGGTTTGCCAGGGGTGGCGCAAATTGGGAAAGGCATGTGGGCGATGCCGGATCGCATGAAGGAAATGATGGAACTGAAAATCGGTCATTTGGAAGCGGGAGGAAGCACTGCCTGGGTACCTTCACCGACGGCGGCAACTTTGCATGCACTTCATTACCATCAAATAAATTTTTCGAATGTGCAAAGAGGGCTGGAGAAGAAAATTCAAGATCGAACAGATGATATTTTAACGCTTCCATTAGCTAAAGAAGGATGGTCACCACAAATAATCCAACAGGAACTGGATAACAATGCACAGGGGCTGCTCGGTTATGTGGTCCGTTGGGTAGAGCATGGAGTGGGCTGTTCGAAAGTGCCTGACATTCATGATGTAGGGTTAATGGAAGACAGAGCGACACTGCGTATTTCAAGTCAGCATATGGCCAATTGGCTTCACCATGGAATTTGTACTAAAGAACAAGTACTGGAGACTTTAAAACGTATGGCGAAAATTGTAGATGCACAAAACGGCGACGACCCGTTGTATCAATCCATGTCCGCTAATTTCGAAGAATCCATTGCGTTTCAAGCTGCTTGTGAACTTGTTTTTAAAGGAAAAGATCAGCCGAGTGGCTATACGGAACCGATTTTACACCGCAGAAGATTACAGTACAAAACACAAAACGCTGCCAAAAAGAGCTGACTAAGAAAAAATGAAATGGAGGGATACCCATGTTTGAAAATCAACCGGAAATTAGTACAAACGAAATGACACCAATCGTTATGTTTCAATCCAAAAAGGAAAGAAAACATTTAAATATTTGTCTTGCTTGCGGACAGGAATTTGATAGTTTCAAAGAGTCTATTCAATGCTGCGCGGATTTGGACTGATTTGTTCAGTTAGGCTGTTTAAAGATTTTTTTACTTAAATGATAAGGAGATTTGGATATGATAAATCGAAAACAACAAGCGGAGTTATTAACAGAGAGTTGGAATGACAGCCGTTGGAGAGGCGTGGTTAGACCCTATAGTGCAGAAGATGTCGTGAAGTTAAGAGGCTCAATCGTCATCGAGCATACACTTGCAACTTTAGGCGCCAATCGTTTATGGGAGCTTGTCAACACGGAAGACTACGTCAATGCACTTGGTGCCCTTACTGGGAACCAGGCAATGCAGCAGGTGAAAGCAGGTTTGAAGGCAATTTATTTAAGTGGGTGGCAAGTAGCTGCCGATGCCAACTTGTCAGGACATATGTACCCCGATCAAAGTTTATATCCGAGCAATAGCGTACCACAAGTAGTGAAACGAATAAATCAAGCGTTACAACGTGCTGATCAAATTCAGCAAGCGGAAGGAAAGGGCGATACATATTGGTACGCCCCCATTGTAGCGGATATGGAAGCGGGTTTTGGTGGAACGCTGAATGTATTTGAGTTGACCAAATCAATGATTGAAGCCGGGGCTGGTGGCGTACATTTGGAGGACCAATTGTCTTCTGAGAAGAAATGTGGTCACTTGGGTGGGAAAGTATTACTTCCGACACAAACAGCCGTCCGCAACCTCATTGCTGCACGTTTGGCGGCTGACGTGATGGGTGTGCCAACGGTCATTATTGCAAGAACGGATGCCAATGCAGCCAATTTAATTACGAGTGACATAGATCCGTATGATCACCAATTCATTACAGGGGAGCGGACTCCAGAAGGTTTCTACCGAACGAATGATGGAATCAATCAGGCGATTGCACGTGGGCTTGCCTATGCGCCTTATGCCGATTTAATTTGGTGCGAAACTTCCGAGCCGAACTTGGAAGAAGCAAGAATTTTTGCGGAAGCAATACACGAGAAATTTCCCGAGAAACTATTGGCTTACAACTGTTCGCCTTCATTTAACTGGAAAAAGAAGTTGGATGAAGAAACAATTGCAAGCTTCCAGCAAGAGTTAGGAAAGATGGGATACAAATTCCAATTTGTCACACTTGCAGGCTTCCATGTGCTTAACTATGGCATGTTCGAACTTGCGAAAGGGTATAAGGAGCGGGGGATGGCGGCGTATTCCCAATTGCAGGAAGCCGAGTTTGCTGCAGAAGAAAGCGGCTATACCGCAACCCGTCATCAACGTGAGGTAGGAACAGGTTACTTTGACGAAGTATCACTTGTCATTTCAGGTGGTAAATCATCTACGACTGCTTTAAGCGGTTCCACTGAAGCGGAACAATTCGAATAAGTGCACGAAAAAACCAGTAGAGCGTATGCCTACTGGTTTTACATATGAGTTTTTGTCCATTCAGTTTCGGTTTTCGTCTATTCAGAACGGTTTTCTGTCCAGTCAGCATCGATTTTTGACCACTCAATCCACGTTTTCGTCCAGTCGCAAGCAATTACCGTCCATTCAGCATTTACAAACTCTCAATTATAAAATTTTATCCAGAAACTCTTTTGCTCTAGCAGTTTTTGGCTGAGTGAAAAATTCAGTGGGTTGGCCTTCTTCAAGTAACACACCATTATCAAGGAACAGGATTCGATCCGCGACTTCGCGTGCAAAGCCCATTTCATGTGTGACCACGACCATCGTCATCCCGGACTTAGCAAGATTTTTCATGACATCCAATACTTCTTTCACCATTTCGGGATCAAGAGCTGATGTAGGTTCATCGAACAGCATAAGTTCAGGTTCCATGGCAAGCGCACGGGCGATTGCGACACGTTGTTTCTGACCACCTGAAAGGCTGCCTGGATAAGCTTTTTCTTTCTCAGACAAGCCTACTTTTTTAAGTAATAGTCGCGCCTTTTCTTCAGCAACTGGCTTTTTGATGCCTTTTGCCTTCATTGGTGCATACGTTAAATTCTCAAGTACGGTAAGGTGAGGAAACAAGTGAAAGTGTTGAAAAACCATGCCTATTTGTTGTCGTATCTTATGAATCGGCGTTTTCGAATCCGTTAAGTCTTGATTTTCAATCAGAATCTTACCTGATGTTGGGGTTTCCAACATGTTCATGCAACGTAGGAACGTTGATTTTCCAGAGCCTGAAGGTCCGATGATGGAAACTACTTCACCTTTAGCAATCTCAGTGGAAATATCATGAAGTACTTCGTTGTTACCGAATTTTTTAGATAGATTCTCAACTTTAATCACTGACCTTCAACCTCCTTTCAATCATTCGTCCGATTGTCGATAGACCAACGACCATAATCCAATAGATAAAACCGACGAACAGCAGCGGTTCGAAATTACGATAAATATCCGCACCGACGACTTGTGCACGACGCATTAAATCCAAGACGGAAATCGTTGAAACAAGAGCGGACTCTTTTGTTAGTGTGATTACTTCATTCATTAGTGCCGGTAAGATGTTTTTCATGGCCTGAGGTAAAATGATGTCTTTCATCATTTGGCGATAAGGAACACCAAGTGCCATAGCCGCTTCTGTTTGTCCTCGATCCACTGCTTGAATACCAGCACGGATGATTTCAGAAATGTATGCAGCTGAATTTAATCCAAATGCCAAAACGGCTGATAAAAATGGAGAAATATCATAGCCAGTCAGTTGGGGGATGGCAAAATAAAAGGTCATCAACTGCAAAATCAAAGGCGTTCCTCTGAAAATCGAGGTATACGCAGTAGCAAACCAATTCAATGGTTTAATGTGACTAATCTTGAACAATGCCAATAGCGTTCCGAGAATAAATCCAACGATCAACGCGACGGCGACAAATTTTAACGTTACCCAAATTCCTTCTAACATAAAAGGAATATAAGGCGTGATTTGCCCAAAGTCCAAATTCATGCCTTACACCTCATTTCTATTTTGCTTTTGTATAAATCTTTGTGACTTTAAGTACTTATTCTTCAGATAACCACTTATCTTTTAATTCCTGAAGTTTGCCGTTCTCTTCCGCTTCTTTCAGAACTTCATTTACTTTTTCAGTCAGTTCGCTTCCTTTAGGGAAAGCCACAGCCATTCCAGGTGAGCTAGAAGTAGTGTCTTCGAAGCCAGCCAAATCTTGTTCGGCAATGAAGCCTTCAGCTACCGCTTTATCCATATAAGCAACATCAATTCGGTTGGACAACAATTCTTGAATTAACACGTTAGCACTATCCACTGCTTTAATTTCAAAGTCGACCGTTTCTTCTTTGAGTTTATTAGCGCCGTCTTCTTGAATCGTCCCAAGTTGCACTCCAAGTTTTTTGCCTTCCAAATCTTCTAGTGTTTTAATGTCTGAATCCTTTAATGTAATGAACATTTCGCCAGATTGGTTATATTCAGTAGAGAAATCAACATTTTTTTTACGGTCTTCCGTTGCAGACATACCGGATAGTACCATATCGATTCGTTCACTTTGTAAAGCACCAATTAAACCATCAAACTTCATGTCATTAATTTTTAGTTCGTATCCTAGTTCGTCGGCAATGTAATTAGCCAAATCAATATCGAATCCTTCAAAATCACCAGCTGTATTTCGTGATTCAAATGGTGGGAAGTCAGCTGATGTCGCCATCTCCAATACTTTTTGATCACCAGAACCTGCTGTTTCATTTCCTTCTTGTTTAGAAGCATCGCCTCCACACGCGCTCAAAAGCATTGCCCCAAGTGTTAGTGTTCCAATTAAACTCCATTTTTTCATCATGTATAATCACTCCCGTTAATATATGGTTTTGTGTTAAATGGAGTTTATCATGAGAATTATAAGTTGGGAAGCATTTTTATTCAAAAAATAAAAGTTTTATTTTTCAGAAAATAATAGGTAAAAAGTTGTAGTGAAGGCATTAAAAGAAGATGAAAATACTAATGTATTATAGTTTTATGTTTTTTGTGTATAAATAAATGCATATTTATACGGAGAATTGTAGGTGGAAGTAAGTGATTTTCACAAAAAGAAGAGCAGGTGAAATAAAATGCTACTTCAATTTATCAAGTTACTTTTCAATATTTACGGTTGAGCATACATATAGTAGAAAGCAAGTTGTTATTACATAGAAAAGTTTTATCCGGAAGAAGGTGATCAAGATCAATCACATTGAGAAGGCACTTCTATTCATGATAGTATTACGACTTATTGGGGGAAGTGTAGAAGTTACAGCGGCTTTATTAATGCTCAAATTCAACGACTTGGAAAAAGCGTTTTATATTAATACTCTACTCGCTTTAGTAGGTCCCACTATTTTAATCCTTACCACAGGAATTGGATTGGTAGGCTTGGCTGATAAAATACCGTTAACCAAAATGATTTGTCTATTTAGTGGGATCGTGCTGATTCTTTTTAGTTTGAAATCGAACTAAAAGGATCAGCTTGGGAGATTTAAGAAATCAGGCTCCAGGTAGACAGAATGGTCTTCCAGGTAGACAGATTTGCTTTCCAGGTAGACAGAATGAATTTCCAGGTTGCACAAAATGATATGAGACTATCATTAACAAGGACCGATCAGATTACTGATCGGTCCTTGTTAATGAACTATTGAAGAATTGCTTTATTCTTTCTCCGCATTTTGAATGACTTTTTGTCCATCCATAATCACATAGAAGACTTTAATTTTTGCGCCATCTTCCAACTCATCAAAGAATGGTTTGGCTGTTTCAGATAATCTCATTGCTTCAGGTTCGTTCTTATCATTTTTCACTTCAATTGAGTTCAAATCCTGGCGTCCCACGTAAGTAACCGAAGATTCTTCCACCTTCAATTTTCCGTCATCAGATGCAGCATCCTCGCTACCGTCCCATGTTACTTCAGTAGATGCTTTCCAATCTTCTGCTTCATTGGCAGTTGACCAAACCTCGAGCTTGTATTTCCCTGCAGGCAATTTAGCGAGACCTTCCGTTGCATCAAACCTCATTTCAAGGACTTCACCAGGCTTCAAGATTTTTTCCTGCAACATTTGTGTGTACATTTTGTTTTCGGAGTCCTTATAAACAACTGTATTTGAGCTGTCTACTAATTGATAATCAAAGAATTGCGAACTATTCATCGACAATTTTACGTCTGTCTCTTTGTCATTTCTCAATTGAAATACAAATTGGTGTGCTCCGTCTGTACTTTCTTCTGTCAGACTCGGTACAACTGAGCCTTCGACAATCCCACTGTTTTCATTTCCTGAGCCTGTGTTTACTTCTCCCGGTTCACTTGTATCTGCAGTTGTTCCACAGCCTGCCAGAACGATGACCATAACTGCTGTAGAGAAAAATTTCAGCACATTTTTCATCTTTTTTACCACCTTTCGTTAATACCGATTAGAACGTTATGAAGTGAAAAGAGTTACAAGAAAAGAGGGAATTTTTAGTAAAAAGGATTTTCGACCTATATCCTCGTCTTGATTATCAGCTAAATGAAACGGTGTAATGATATGATAAAAATAAAAAGAGGTGTCCGATGAGCTATGGTGAAATCCAAAACATAGTGGACTGTATGGCAACAAATGAACAGATGAAAGGCATTCAGTTCATACAAACTGAACACCGTCTGAAGCTTGCTGAGGTTTGGGGGATTACAGATGGGAAGCGTATTCTGGAGATAGGCTGTGGACAAGGGGATACAACTGCAGTTCTTGCTTATATGGTAGGAGATACAGGTTTTGTACATGGAATCGATATTGCACCTGCCAGCTATGGTAGTCCAATCACTGTTGGAGACTCCGCTGACTATTTAATGAAATCGGAGTTGGGAAGACAAATCCATATGGAATTCGAAGTAGATGTGATAGCACCAGATATCGATTTTCCTGAGAATACTTTTGATTATGTCGTATTGTCACATTGTTCCTGGTACTTAAAATCTACAGATGAACTGTACGAATTGTTGAAGAAATCTAGAAAATGGGCTAAACAACTTTGTTTTGCAGAATGGGATCCGCGGCTTCAAACCATGGAACAGTATCCTCATTTTCTAGCAGTACATATTCAAGCCCAATACGAATGCTTCAAGAAATCCAGTTGGTCAAATGTACGGACATTGTTCACACCGAATGATTTAATATCTATTGCTAGGAAAGCAGGTTGGACAATCACCAATGAACAATCTGTTTACTCGTCAGAGCTCCAGGATGGGAAATGGGAAGTTGAAATGACATTAAGTAATTATCAAAATGAACTTGAAGAAATTAAACAAATGCCTGACAAACTAAAAACGTTAATAATATCCGAAGTAAACTTATTGGAAGAAGCCGTAAAGAAAACTCCCACCATCTCTTCGTTGTCTACTTACGTGTTTACAGCGAACTAGCAGTATAGATAAAGGACCTTTCCGCCATAGGGAAGGTCCTTTATGAGTTTCAATTTACTCTACAGTTCTTAGAGTGACTTGATAATTCTCTTTGATTGGTGACTCAAAGGCCTTTCTCCAAGTTAGCAAGACAATAATAGATGTTACAAACAATAAGGCACTAAGTGAGATAAAGCAATAAATTATCAAACCCGAAGAGACCATACCAGTAAAGATAGCGACTAGTCCAATTCTTAATAGCAAACCTAAAGAGCGGAATAGGCTATCCACCCTCCCAATTAATTCATTAGGGACTTCATCCATCAAGAAAGAGTTTCGAGCTACCCTGGCACCACTATTACCAAGCGCAATGAAAAACATAAGCGCCAGATACAAAGGGACATTTGCTATTAAAATGAAGGAAATGGCAATCGTATAAGTAATTACTGCATAAATAATTGTCTTTCCATCACCCATTTTATTAGCAATGACTGGAACAGTTATTCCAGCCACGATAGCTCCTAATCCATAGACCATTCCTTGAATTCCATAGACACTCCCAGATGTCTTAAGAATATCGGACAAATAAACGGGGAATAGGTAATTGGTAATCATTACACCGATAAACGGCATCATCGAACAAAGAAGGAACATGAACATGAGTGGTCGCTTCCTCATATAACTCAGACCTTCCGTTGCTTTTGAAGGGGCTGTATTTATGGTTGTCTTTTGTTTTTTTCGGGCATACGGAATTTTTATGTAAAAGAGTATGGCCGCGGCAAAAGATAACACATCGAGCAACAAAATATAGTGTAAATCCCAATGTGTCAATAAAATACTGGCGATAGCCCCTGCAATCATGCTTGATAGTTGCCCCTGAACCTCCATAATTCCGTTCAAAGATTTATAATGCTCCTTACTGAAAATCTCCTGATTAAGTGCAAACATTGTTGGATAGAAAATCGTGTAATACAGACTGCCAATCATATAAATAATCATGTAATGCCATATTTCATAAGACATCCCTAAGAATCCAATCATCGTAAAAACCAGTAAGGAAAGCATGCTCACAATTTTACTCGTGATAAGCAGTTTTTTGCGGGAGGTTTTGTCGATAAGATGCCCAATAAAAGGCGTGACCACAAAGCTGATGATGGTCATGGCGATTGTTATGTAACCGAATACGGCGTTCCCGTTTTCACTAGAAACCAACAACCAAGGGATGGCAATCATTGTGATTCCCGAGCCAATCGATGAAGCAATATTCGCAAATATAATCAGCCGGAAACGTGAATCCTGATATAGATTTTTCATTGTATTTATCTCCTTTTTAATTTTGAACTAAGGCTATACATTTACTATAACGCCTGAAGTGTGGAGGGCTTTCATCCAATGGTGCTTAGTTTTCCTTAGCCAAATGACTGAAGTATTAACAGGATTTGTCAGACAGAAGGTGCATGAAAAAAGCACTTCCTCGTTTAGGAAGTGCTCAACGTTCTTACATTTGCGTATGAAAGTAAAGATGCTTATGTAGGCTGCAGCCAGGGTTGAATGCACTGTGGCAAGAAGGACAAGTAGAGTTGCAAGACAAATATTCATCGATCGTTAATTCATGTCCGCATGCGCCACACAAAATGGCTTTTTCGTCGAATTGATCAATCGGCCAAACTTTAGGAGAGTTGCATCCGACTTCTTCATGGCAAGAGAAGCAAGGATAGTAAGTGCTACAACAATAGAACTTAATGGCGATTCGGTCAATTTCAGAGTGGTAATGAGCGCAACGCGTTTCTTTGTCCACATCGTTTCCTTGTACTTGATGTCCATGAATGAGCATTTGGTAATCTCCTTTTGAGGGCTGTTGAAGTCATTTAATCATAATACTTGAAGGAAGTCATGCAATCAAAGGTACTTTTCCCTTGTCACACCTCTCGGATTTTCTGATTGTACCCGAATTCCTACGTGAACGGCGATAATTCCTAAGTGAACCTCCAAATTTCCTACGTCAACGCCTAAAATTCCTACGTCACCCCCCATTTTTCCAACTGAGCGACCGCTCAGCGCTCCTGGCATCACTTCTTTCACAGAAACACCCACCAAGCAATGGCGAGGCCACTGAAAAAGTCCATTGATTCAAGAAAGCATCCTTTCCTCCATTTATTTGAGGAAAGGGTGCTTTTTTCATCGTATAATAAGGGTATCAATTTTAAGTGGGTGTTTACGATGATTCCAAATCAACAGTCTATGAATTTAAGTCCCTTTATGGCGATTTATGATTTAGTCGTGCCAAAAGATAATATGCTACGAAAAATTAATGATCTCATCGATTTTTCATTTGTATACGATGAACTTAAGGACAAATACTGCCATGATAACGGAAGAAATGCGATTCACCCTATCCGCATGTTCAAATATTTATTATTAAAATCTATTTTCGACCTATCAGATGTAGATATTGTTGAGCGTTCAAAGTATGATATGTCGTTTAAATATTTTCTGGATATGGCACCCGAAGACCCTGTTATGGATCCTAGCTCTTTAACTAAGTTCCGCAGACTCCGATTAAAAGATGTCGGTCTTTTAGATTTACTCATCAATAAAACCGTTGATGTTGCGATTGAAAAAGAAATCATTAAAAGTAACGCCATCATCGTCGATGCTACTCACACGAAAGCACGCTATAATCAAAAATCTCCAAAAGAAATATTAATGGAACGTTCGAAACTACTTCGAAAAACAATCTATCAGGTAGATGAAAGTATAAAGGCTAAATTTCCACTCAAAACTAAAACAGATGTACTAGAAGATGAACTTGATTATTGTCAGAAGTTATTGGATGTCATTGATAAGGAAGAGGTCATTCGTGAGTATCCAAAAGTAAAAGAAAAGCTGAACCTATTAAAAGAAACACTAGAAGACCATCAGGAACAGCTTCAACTATCTAATGATCCAGATGCTCGTGTTGGACATAAAACAGCGGACTCTTCATTCTTCGGTTATAAAACACATCTCGCGATGAGCGAGGAAAGAATTATTACAGCTGCAGTCATTACGACAGGTGAGAAAAATGATGGAAAGCAACTCGATACGCTTATTGAGAAAAGCTTAAACACAGGAATGAAAGTTGAAACAATTATTGGTGACGCAGCCTATTCCGAAAAAGGAAATATTGAATATACGAGTGAAAAAGAAATGAAATTGGTCGCAAAATTGAACCCTTCCGTTACACAAGGTTTCCGAAAAAAAGAAGATGAATTTGAGTTCAATAAAGACGCAGGCATGTATGTTTGTCCGGCAGGACATATGGCAATCAAGAAAACACACAGTAAGAGAAAAGGTGAAACTAAAAATCCACGCACGCAATACTTCTTTGATGTTGCAAAATGTAAACACTGCCCTTTTAGAGATGGATGTTATAAAGACGGCGCCAAAAGTAAGTCGTATACTGTCACGATAAAATCAAATGAACACAAGGGACAGGCTCAATTTCAGGAAAGCGATTTTTTCAAAGAGAAGTCAAAAGAGCGATATAAAATTGAAGCTAAAAATAGTGAATTAAAACACAGACACGGGTATGATGTTGCATCTTCATCGGGTCTAATAGGCATGCAAATGCAAGGGGCTATGGCGATATTTGCAGTTAATCTAAAACGAATACTAAAATTATTGGAGTAAAATACAGTCCAAGGGCACCCAGTTTCTAATTCAAAAGACGACTTTAAATTCAAAATCGAATTTAAAGTCGTCTTTTTTTATACCGTCTCATTAAAAATGCATGTTTTTCAGTGGCCTCAGCAATGGCTGTTGGGGCTATTCGAGTGGGTTTAAAATCTTTAAATGGGGCTGTTCGCTTTGCTCGGCAGCCTTTTCTGTTAAAAAATGAGTCACTTTATTTTCGAATATGGTTTTTCAGACGTGATACTTCATTCTTCACACGTGAACCTCATTTTTTCACACGTCATCCCCAAAAAGTCAGACTGAGCAACCGCTCAGCACGCTAATGATGACGCATCTGTCCGCATCAAGCAGGAAAAGACAGGATTCACTGTCGAAATAGAATTAAAGTGGAAATACGAGGTGATGAAATGAGCTGGATAGAAGCACTGCAACGGTCGATCGATTATTTGGAGAATCATTTGGAATCTGATTTCAAAATGGAGGATGCCGCAGCGGAAGCGAATGTGTCTGTCTTTCATTTTCAAAGAATTTTCATGGTGCTGACTGACATGAGTGTGATGGAATATGTGCGTCGGCGTCGATTGACGCTCGCTGCGGAGGAGCTTGCTTTAACGGGTGTGCGAGTAATCGATGTAGCATTCAAATATGGATATGAAACACCAGAATCCTTTGCGAAGGCATTCAAGCGACAGCATGGGATGTCGCCTTCTGAAGCCCGCTCTTCTAAAAAAGGATTCACTTCCTACAATCGTTTGGTCATCTCTGTACAATTGAAAGGGGCGTTACCGATGAAGGTACGAATTGAAGAAAAAGAGGCTTTTCAGATTATTGGTGTGAAAAGAGAGTTCTCATGTGAGAATGGAGAAAATACACGTGAGATTCCGAAAATGTGGCAAGAAGCTCATCAAAACGGGGTGAATGATGAACTGACGAAATTGAACAACGGTGAAGTGGACGGAATGCTTGGTGTTTGCAAAATGATGGATACAGCTACAAATACTTTAGAGTATTGGATTGCCACAGCTTATGAAGGAAATGAAGTACCTGCACGTTATGAACGTTTAGAAATTCCAGCTGCGACATATGCGGTTTTTGAAGTTGTTGGCCCGATGCCACAAGCGATTCAATCAATGTGGGAGAAAATCTATAGCGAATGGTTCCCTTCCAGTTCTTATCGACCGAGCGGTTCTGCCGAAATGGAAGTTTACACAATCGATGATGCCAGAAAGGCAGATTATTATTCAGAGATCTGGATTCCCGTCGTCAATAAGTAGAACTGTGACAAATCCTTGAAGGCACTATCAATAAAATCATTCGAATAAGACGGTATGACTGTACACCCTACCCTACACCTCTCTATAATGAGGGATGTAGAGAGCAGGAGGGGTTAAAATGTCAGAAAAACCACTTAAGCGTTTTCGTTTCATGGGATTATTGGAAGGTGGCTCCCTATTAATCTTGTTATTCCTGGCTATGCCATTAAAATATTTCTTTGGAATGCCAGAAGCAGTGAGAGTTGTTGGGTCCATTCACGGGTTTCTGTTTGTCAGCTACTGCCTGATGATTGCCTATATGACTTTTATCGTGAGATGGCCGTTTATTTATAGTGTCATCGCTGTGATTGTTGCCTTCATTCCGTTTGGCAATATCCTATTCGATCGTAAGCTTGAAAAATTAGAAACGGTATAAACACTGGTAAGATTCATTTCTTACTGGTGTTTTTTCTTTTCAGTTTCGATAGTGTAATGATGTATAATAATACTTATTTTGGAAATCTCTTTGGCTTAAATTATAGATAAGATAAATGTAGAGTAACTACTGGAATTTATAAACTAAATGCACGATGAAAGGAGCACAAGATGAAATTATTCCATACAGCCGATTGGCATTTAGGAAAGCTTGTACAAGGCGTTTCAATGACAGATGAGCAACGATTCGTACTTCAGCAATTTACAGAGGCAATTGCCAAAGAAAAACCGGACGCAGTCATCATCGCAGGTGATTTATATGACAGAGCAGTACCACCGACGGATGCCGTGAATTTATTGGATGAAGTACTGGAAACGATTGTTTTAAAACTGAAAACACCGGTCATTGCCGTTTCAGGAAACCATGACAGTCCAGGTCGATTGAACTTTGGCAGTCGCATGATGAAATCAAACGGATTTTATATTACGGGACAATTAAAAAAAGATTTGGAGCCGATTGTACTCCAAGATGCACACGGGGAAGTTCATTTCCATCTGGTTCCTTACGCAGATCCTTCTCAAGTTCGTCATGTATTGGATGATGCAGAAGTACGCACACATGACGATGCCATGAAGAAAATGGTCGCTCATATTGAGTCCACAATGGATCCATCAAAACGACATGTCCTTGTTGGACACGCTTTTGTGACACCACACGGGGAAGAAGAGGAAAATACTAGTGATTCGGAGCGTCCGCTCGCAATAGGTGGAGCGGAATATGTGAGTGCTTCCCACTTTAAAAAATTCCACTATACAGCCCTTGGTCACTTGCACCAAGCGCATTTTGTGTTGAACGAAACCATTCGCTATTCCGGTTCACCATTGAAATATTCAATTTCAGAAGAGCACCATAAAAAAGGTTTCCATATTGTTGAGATGGACGAGCTTGGCAATGTCACGGTTGAAAAACGCCTGCTCACACCGAATCGCGATATCCGCACCGTTGAAGGGAAAATGGAGGATATTTTGCAGCATGAGTTCAATGAAGATTACGTGTTTGTGAGATTGCTTGATGAAACGCCTATCCTCTTCCCAATGGAAAAGGTGCGTTCAGTCTATCCAAATGCCATGCATGTGGAACGCAAAGTAGTGTCCGTTTTAAAAGGAAAAGAAGAAAGTACGGTCGGTTCTCGACGTAAAATGGATGACTCGTCCTTGTTTAACGCTTTTTACGAAGAAGTCAAAGGTGTAAAAGCTTCTGAAGAAACATCCGCGATTTTTAAAGAAGTGTTACAGGAGTTCTTACATGAGCAGCAAGAACTCACTGGCCCCGCTAAGAAAGAGGGGGTTAAACATTGAAGCCGATTACATTGAAAATGACCGCATTTGGTCCTTACAAACAGACAGAAACGATTGATTTCACTGAGCTACAGGGCAATCAATTATTTGTGATATCAGGCAGTACTGGTGCTGGGAAAACAACAATTTTCGATGGCATCTGTTTTGCACTTTACGGAGCGGCAAGTGGGTCGGATCGCAGTGAATCACGGATTATGCGCAGTGATTTTGCAGACGATGCCGTTCACACTGCTGTAGAGCTTGTATTTGAAATCCATCAGAAGACATATCGAATCCTTCGTCAAATGAGTCATGTGAAAAAAGGGAATAAAAGTGCAACTGGGGAAAAGTATGAGTTCTTTGAAAAGCTTGGAGACCGTGAAGTGCCCGTTGTGGAACGCCAAATTGTTTCGGAAATCAATGTGAAAGTGGAAGAAATCATTGGACTGTCCCAAAATCAGTTCATCCAAATTGTGATGCTTCCTCAAGGAGAATTCCGGAAACTGCTGACTTCTGAAACAGAAAACAAAGAGGATATATTACGTAAGATCTTTAAAACTGAGCCTTATAAAATGATCAGTGAACGCCTTAAGCAAAAGAAGGCTCATGCTGAAGAAGAATTGAAAATTGCTCAAAGAACGACGAATAGTTACATTCACAATATCGGCTCTTCACTTCCAACGAGAGAATCGACCATTTTTAACGTATTAGCTCAAGAGCATTACAACATGCATCAAGTCATTTCCGGCTTGGCAGAAGAAGCTTCTTATTATGAAAACAAAATTATATTGGATCAGATCAAATACAATGATGCTTATCAGAAACATACGAGCAAGTCCGATGAATTTCATCAAGCCAAGAGTTTGAATGAACGCTTTGAAGAATGGGAGACCAAGAAACAGAAGTTACACGTCCTGACCGAACAGTTGCCTCTTTTCGAGGGAAAAGAAAAGCAACTCGAGAAAGCAGAGCGAGCAAGTGTGATCGAAGCAATTGAACAGCAGTATGTTGAGCTTCAAAAAGAAGTGCTGGAAAAACAGCAGTTCTTAAACGATGCTATTGCTTCAGAGGAGAAAGCGAAGGTTCATCTCGAGCAGATGGAATTGAAATACGTTGAAGAAGAGAAGAAGCAGGATCAACGCGAGAAGTTAAGTGAGTCACTCGTTCGATACCATGATATTTTGCCAGTGGTGCGGGATATGGCAGTAAAAGAAAATGAGTTAAAAGAACTTGAATTGAAGATTATTGGCTTGACTGTAAATGTAAAAAAACTCGCTGAACGGGCTGTTATTGAAAATGAAATACTTCAATCATTACAGCAAGAAACGGAAAGTCTCGACAATCAGTTGGGTTCATTTGACGATAAACTGCAAAAGTTAAGTGAATTAAATGATCAATGCCGCGTGTTAAAGGAATACAATGCTATTCAACGAGCCGTCTATAATCAAGAAGCTGTTACGCTCAAACAACAACAAGAATTCACTACTGTCCATGATGCTTACTCGGCACTCGAACAGGAATGGTTTGATAATCAGGCACGTGTTCTGGCAGCTCATCTACATGATGGTGAAGCTTGTCCGGTATGCGGCAGCGTCGAACACCCTCAGAAGAATGACAAGGACCAGACGCTCTCTCCTTCGAAAGAAGAGTTGGAGCAGTCCAAATACATCTTAAACCAAGTGGATAACGACTATCGCGATGCGATGGCAAAACTGAAGGCATACAAGGACCAGCGCGATGATAAAGGTCAAGAAGTTTCGAAGTTTGACATTGAGATCGGTCAGACTGTTGAAGTTCATAAATCGATGGACGAGGTGCGTCTGAAACTCGATGCAGAAGTCAGTAATATGCGAAAAGATAAAGAAAAACTGCGCATTAAGAAGCAACAATTCAAAGATCAAACAGTAAAAGTTGAACAGCTTCAGGCAGAAACAGCTGATATTACTGCAACATATCAAGAATTGAATTCAACGTTTGAAAAGTCTAAAGCTGTTTATGAAGATAAGTTGCAATCAATTCCGAGCGAAGTGCGTGTGTTATCTCAATTAGAGAAGCAGATCCGTGAAACGGAAGACCGTAAACGCAGGTTAGAAGAGGCTTGGGCAACTGTGCAACAGGAAAGACAGAAAGCAAAAGATCAGTATTCAACAACTGTCCTGACAATTGAGCACATGGAAAAGGCAGTACTCGAAGTAAAAGCCAAAGAGGAACGGGCTGGCAATTCGTTTAGTACGGCACTCACTTCTTCATCTTTTGAATCGGCAGAAGCATATCAACAAGCGAAGTTACGAGCTTCAGATAAAGCTTCATTAAAAGAAGAAATCACACATTTCAAGCAAACAAGACACACACTTGACCAACAAGTTACTGAGTTGAGCGCGTTACTTCAAAACAAAACGAAAGTCGATTTAGTCGCTTTGCAAAATGACATGATTGCGTTGAAGCAGGTGTATGAGTTCGCGCTTCAAGAAATGAACCAGTCTGTGGAAACTCAAAAGGCAGCAAGCAAATTGATTGAGAACATCAAGATTTCCCATGAAAAATCCGCATGGAAAGAACAAGAATTCAACCGAATTACGGACTTGTATGATGTCGTTCGAGGGCAAAACGGAATGAAGATTTCGTTCGAAAGATACTTACAAATCGAGTATTTGGAGCAAATTATCGAGTCTGCCAATGAACGGTTAAAGCACCTATCGAACGGGCAATTCCACTTGATTCGAAGCGAGAGACAGGAATCGAGAGGGAAACAAAGTGGTTTGGGCTTGGATGTTTATGATGCTTATACGGGGCAAACTCGAGATGTCAAAACTCTTTCCGGAGGAGAGAAGTTCAATGCGTCGTTGTGCTTGGCACTCGGTATGGCCGATGTCATCCAAAGTTTCCAAGGAAATGTCTCCATTGATACGATGTTCATAGATGAAGGCTTTGGCTCACTTGACGAAGAGTCATTGAACAAATCGATCGATACGTTAATAGACTTACAAAAATCAGGCCGGATGATCGGCGTCATCTCACATGTCCAAGAGTTGAAAACGGCCATTCCTGCGATTTTGGAAGTGAGAAAATCGAAAGAAGGCTACAGTGAAACACGATTTGTCATTAAATGATTAGAATTTTAGTAGAAAAATCACTGATTGATTTTACCCTTTTTTAAGTGTTGAAAATAAGCAATTCTATTTAATATAGATTGTTCTTGGAGATACAAATGTCATGTTGGAGAATCGATAAAGAACGAGTGATTATATACAAAAGAGCGGAAAATAATCTTAGATGTCAATACACGCAAAAAACCAGTACCTTATTGAGAGGACTGGTTTTTTGTTATTTAAATATGCAAAGGTTTTTGGAAAAACACGGTGACATATTAGGTAGTTAATTAGTCTCCCTTTAAGTAATTGCTGGTAGTTGGGGAAGTTGTAGGTGAAAAACTTCGGTAATATTTACCACCATTTCCTCTATTGTTCGCATGATATACTCAAAAAATGTTAGCCAAGTAAATGATATCCGTACTTTATATGAATCAATTAGGGATATATCCAACAGATAAAGAGTCATGCAATGTTAGCGGAATAGCTTCCATTTGTAGTGGTGTGATTGTGTGTTGTCTCATAAGGCAAGTTAAGTTGGAGGATGAAACAAGGTTTTGTTCGTGAGAGTTGCTTTCAAATATTTATCGCTCAGATAACGGTATTTATCGCTCAAACTGGAGATTTATCGCTCATACGGAGGATTTATCGCTCATATAACGCACTTTATCGCTCAAAAGCCATCTCACTAGCAAGTTTACTTGCTGAAACCGACCGCCGCCATTTAATCGACAGGATCCCTATTCAACAGATGCAACGTCAGTGGAATGGATAACATTGAGAGAAGGACTAGCCGAAAGCGCTTACATATATTTTTTACATAGAAGACCTCATTTTCGTTTCAGTACCAATTGCAAGAAAACATACAAAACAATTTATCACAAGGAGATGAACGACCATTCGAAAGCTTACAAAGATTTTGGTTCTATCATTTATTTTCACACTTTCTTTTTCAGGCGCGGCAGGAGCTACATATTCAGTACATAAAGGTGATACCTTATACGAAGTTTCACAAAAATACAGAATGGGCTATACCGATTTGCGGTCATTAAATCCACAAATCATAAATCCGAACCAACTATATGTTGGCCAATCGATTGTGGTTAGAACACCGGACAAAGCATCAAATCTTGTTGACTATGCAAAGGTTCTTAAATCACAAACGAAATACGTGTACGGTGCAGATATAAGCCGAGCGCCATACAAGGCTGATTGTAGCAGCTGGACCAAACATATTTATGCTAAATTTGGTGTGAAATTACCGAGAACTAGCCGTGAGCAATCACATGTAGGTACTTCTATTTCATTCAAAAATATGAAAAAAGGGGATTTAATGTTCTTTGCTAGCAACGGCAAAACGATTTCACATGTCGGTATTTATATGGGGAATGGGCAATGGATCAGCAACCTTAACTCCGCAAAGAGTGTACAAACTTTTTCTGTCTGGGGACCATGGGCTCAAAAGCACTTTATGTGGGCACAGCGAGTTCTTTAATTTAGACTTCGTTTCCTGTGTTTTATCCAGTTTGGAAAACACATACTTGTGAACTCAGGCTTCACGCTCCTGAGGTATAGGTACTTTTTTATAGCAATGATCACAGCAAATTCCAATAACAGCTATCGCAAATATAAAATGACCATCAATTAGAATGCTAAATTGATGGTTATTTTTTTGTTTCATTATTTTTGCGCAGCATGAATGAATAATTGGTGCTTTAATTCCTCTGCTTAAGACGGCTCACTTTTCATGCTAATGCTGTAGATTTAGTAGCAAAATTCTCTTTCACTACACCTTCCATCAATAATGTTTCTTGAAAATTAGTAACGTAATTTGTTCTTCAATTCCTCCAAATTAAAATGAATTGTATGTACAAAAAAAGCACCGCAATTCAAATTGCGGTGCAATTAGTTATACATATTCATGTGTGATTTAAAGTTTTGCGGTAGGTAAAGTAGCCCGTTAGAATGATTGTTTATCTTCTTTTTCGGCATCTGTTTCTTGATTATCGAGATGATAAATTGGTGATCCTTCAGCGACCATATTAAGAGAAGCGTTAAAATCTTGGTTTTGACGTAATTCCATTTCCTTTTGATCGACATACACAGGTTTCATCGTCAAATAACTCCCCCAATATAGTTTTAGAATTAGTGTATGAATGTATTCTCAAAAAAATTACGGATAAATGAATGGAAACGAAAAATCTTTTGCGATTCCATACGCGAAAATTTCCGTTCATTCACCATGAAGAGCTTAGTTACAACAGGACATGTTAGGATGAAAAATCTTATTTTGGGGTATATTTCGGATGGATGAGAAATTAATAAAACTCTGAATAAGGGAGTGCTAAAACATGCCGATGTCTTATGAACAGGTAGTAAGTGTCTTGGATGAGTTTCCAGAGTTAAAGTGTAAAGAAGTCTCGAATAATCGAACGACTTATTATTATGCCAATAGTCCAATTCGCAAAGAGAATGTATTACAAGAATTGCATCTATCGGGTAATGGATATTTATTTGTTGGCTATTTGACTGAATACCGTCATCACATGGATAAAAGACAGTTCATTAGCATTAAGAAGTTCACACAACCTGAGTTCAGAGTTGCAGTTAAACAGGTTCTACAATCATTTCATGAAAAATCAAAAGCTTGAAGAAAAGAAATAACCAAAAACAAAGGGCTGCCCAAATCGTCATTAAAAATGACTTTTGAGGACAGCCCTTTTTCATTTTCTTATTAGACTTTTTTCGAGTACGTGAGGTGTGGCGTGTTTGACGAGGCCATTCGGGTGAAAAATGATAGATTCGAAAATTAATTGGTATAATCACTGTGCGAATTGGATAGGATGACAGTAATCTATCAAAAATTGAGGAGGAAGATTATGAACAAAGTAGAGTTTAAGAAAAATTTCGATCTAGGTTATGAAATGATAGAATTTGTAGCAAATCACGATGAGACAACCATCAGAATCAAAAATCATTTTTCCGTTCCTTCTTCCACTATCAGTTCTACCATTATAAAAATAGAAGGAACTTTATATGAAGAAAGACGATGGGGTTTTATCTTTTCGGATTTGATTGAAATTGAAACGAATGTGAACGAAGAAGTTCAATTGGAGTTGGACCGTTTTGAAATTGATACGGAGGATTTCGATGAAGAAGGATTTCTTGCGCATTTAGTGAATCAAGCCACACTAGAAATCCAGAACTCAGAATTTTCTACTGCGCTGAAAAAAATGACGATTGTTTAAAACGTATTCATGTTTGAACATAGGGAAAGGGCAGCCTGCATAATATCAATCAGTATTGTTGGAAATTAACGTAGGCAGGAGATTGGTATGTGTGGATTTGTTGGGATTTTGTATAACCACCCTCAAGAAATAAGTGATTTGAGAAAGCAAGAAATGGAAAAAATTACGTCAATAATTGGCCACAGAGGTCCTGATGACGAGGGATGTTTTGTGGATGAGCATGTAAGCTTCGGATTCAGAAGGCTGAGTATAGTGGATATTGAAGGTGGTCATCAACCGTTATCGTATGAGAATGAACGGTACTGGATTATCTTTAATGGGGAAATTTATAATCACATTGAACTTCGTGAAGAACAAATAGCCAAAGGTCATGAATTTTCTAGCGATTCGGATACAGAAGTGCTTCTAGCTTTATATAGCGAGTCGAAAGCAAAAATGGTTTACATGCTGAGAGGGATGTTCGCATTTGTTATTTGGGATAAGGAAGAACAACTTCTATTCGGAGCACGGGATCATTTTGGCATCAAGCCTTTCTTTTACTTAGAAAAGGAGGAAACAACGTATTTTGCATCTGAAAAGAAGGCAATCCTTTTAGTCGAACCTGAGGAACTGGATACTGATTCACTTCAGCATTATTTGAGCTTTCAATACGTACCTGAACCAAACACGATGACGAAAGTAATTAAAAAGTTACCAGCTGGACATTATTTCACCAAAAAGTTGAATCAACCAATGAACATACATTCTTTCTGGACCCCGAAATTCCATCCAGTTCATTCTTCTGAAGATCAATTGATCCATGAAATCCGCAATGTCTTAACCGATTCAGTTCATGTTCATATGCGTAGTGATGTACCTGTGGGATCATTTCTTTCAGGAGGGATTGATTCGTCCTTTATTGTCGCATTGGCAAAGGAAGTGAATCCACAACTAAAAACATTTACTGTCGGTTTTGAGACAAATGGTTACAGTGAGGTCTATATTGCACAAAAAACGGCCGATATACTCCAATTAGAAAATACCAGTTATATTATCTCTTCAGAGGAATTTCTTGAGGAACTTCCTAAAATCGTTTGGCATTTAGATGATCCCTTGGCTGACCCGGCTTTGATTCCACTATATTTCGTGGCACGGGAAGCTGCTAAGCATGTAAAGGTGGTATTGTCTGGGGAAGGCGCAGATGAGTTATTCGGTGGCTATAATATATATCGAGAACCTCATTCTCTAAGAATATTTAATCATATGCCTCAGCGTGTGAAAGAAATATTGAAGGTCCTAAGTCGACTAATTCCTGAGGGATTTAAAGGGAAGAGTTTTATTGAACGTGGGACTACACCTTTGGAAGAACGATACATTGGCAATGCTAAAATGTTTGAGGAAAACGAGAAAAGAAAAATTCTTCGTACCTATCAATCAAATGTGCATTTTACAGACATCACAAAGCCTATTTACCAGCAGTCTATGGGTTATGATGCAGTCATCAAAATGCAGAATATCGATATTCATACATGGCTAAAAGGAGATATTTTAGTTAAAGCAGATAAGATGACAATGGCACATTCACTGGAACTTCGTGTACCATTTCTCGACACTTATGTATTCGATGTGGCAGCCAAAATACAGTCCAATCAAAAAATAAAGGCGAATGCAACCAAATACATTTTGAGAAAAGCGGCAGAAGGGCTTGTACCTAAACACGTAGTGAATCGCAAAAAGCTTGGATTTCCTGTCCCCATTCGTCATTGGCTAAAAGATGAATTATATGAATGGGCAATAAACTTAATACATAGCAGTCAGACCGAAACAATTTTGAATAAACAGGAAGTCTTTCAATTGCTTGCGGATCACGTAACCAACAAAAAAGACAACAGCCGTAAACTCTGGACGATTCTCATCTTTATGGTTTGGCATCAAGTTTATGTAGAGAAGATTTATGATTTCAATCGTTAAGATAAATATCGAAATAGGATTTAAAGTAACTCTCTTAAACGGTTAATGGGTTCTCTACAGAGGTGCAAAAATTTATACAAAAAACAAACGGACTACCATTTAATTTGGTAGTTCTTTTTGGGTTTAAAAGCAGTCTTACCATAGATTCATCAAATTTAGCAGTGAATTTAAAGCTTAATAAGAAGCCAATCGACAACTCTTTTTATAAACGGAAAGTGTTATAGTTTACAGGTGGAATGGGAATTGTTGGTATAATAAATGAAGTGTGATTTTGTATTCTTATTGAACTAATAATGGCTTGATAATTGAACAAGTAAATCAAGGGGGATGCAGGTGAAATCAAGAATCCTACTCATGATGAGTCTAAGTTTTATTATTGTGATTACTGGCTGCAATTCTGTAGAAAAAAGCTATAAAGTATGGGTGGAACCATCAACAAGTGGTCAAGAAACGATAGATTCAGCAATTAAAAGGCTATCAGGTGCCAATGTCGATTTCATAATTGACGACAATGGACGTGTTTTGATCAATGAAAAGGATTTAGACAAGGCGGTAATATGTTGTTCTTAAATAATTGGGTATATTTCTTTAACTCCCAATTGAATCAATATCCATTTCTTAGAAAAGGTGAATATTCTTGAAAGAGTTCTCAATTACTAATACCTTGGAAACATTGAAATCACGGTTAGACGAAGATGGTTTATTACATGTGCAAGATCGATTTGGAATTTATCCTAAGAAGGGTTTTGTGTTCAAAAACCCTATAAAGATTGATGAATTAGAGAGCATTATTATTGATAACGAGTTGATTCTTCCGAGAAATCACAAGGAATTTTTATTGCTTCATAATGGTGCAGAATTCTTCACCTATGAATATGGATATTCCTTTTGTCTATATTCAATAGAAGAAATGATTCGTGAATATAATAGTATGCTTAATACTAATTTCAGCACCTATATTAAGCAGAATTGTTATCCAATAGGTTATGTAATCGATATTGGCCCTATTTTAGTTGACCATTCTAAAGTAAATCAGACAGGTAAAGAGAATATCCTTTTGGAAGGTATTGAAACAATTGATTTTTATTGTGATTTAAATACATGGCTAGACAGAATGATTAGTGCTGAAGGTAATTTTTATTGGGAATGGTATTCAAAGGTTATAGAACATGATTAAGATCACATCTGTGAATCACCGTAATTGTTTGAGGCAGATTAACGGTGGGACTCGAAGCACCAAAATGGATCGACCTTCATCGTCTGGTGGTAGTAATCTCTCCTGTTCAGCAAGTGCACTACTTCAATAAGGAGCAATGCATATTCTCATTTAACTAAAGGGTAGCTGATGAATGGTTATATACTGGTGAATATTCAATAACTGAATGTAGTCGAGTTATAAATGGTAAAATGGCAAAGTAGTAATAATCATTGGTTAGGATTTTGATGAAACAGTTGAACAATTCATGTCTATAAATGAAAGGAAACATACCATGAATTTTAATGAAGCCGTTGAGCGTTCTGTACAATTAAGAAAAGCGTACCACCAATTAGAACGTCAGTATCATGAAGTAGAATGGACTGTAGAAGAAGATGCGTTAGCTTTCCTGACAGATGCTGGTTTGGTCGGTCGTCTAACAATGTCTCAACAGGGTCGTTGGCCAACAAATGGGGAAACTGAATCTGAACTTGAACATAAGCTTGGTGAATGCATGTGGTGGCTAATTGTTTTGGCTGAACGTATGGATATTAATAGCAGTGAAGTATTGGAAAAATTCTTATCCAGAACTGAAAAAAAAATAGGGATTTGAAGTTAATAATCCTGTCCATGTTCAAGAAAAAGGCGTTTCTTCCAAAAGGAGAAACGCCTTTTTCTTATTCAACCAACAGGTGCTTTCGTTGCATCCTTCGCAAGTTTCGAAACATGAAAGTACGTCGAGACAAAAAACACATGAAAAAAGTCTGGCAACCACTCCGGACGTTTTTAAAACAGATCACATATGTGTTGAAACATTATGTTGTGAAATAGTAGGACGTAAGACTATGTTTCCAGTTTGTTGATGATAGAGGATATATATATCACGGTGCCTGCAGTACTTTAAGGGTAAATGCTTTTACATCGAGGGCCGTATCTTCCCGTTTCACGTCTTCGAGCATAATATCGCGGAAATAAGCAACACTTGCCGGTAAAGGCAATTTTAGCAACTTCGTTAATGCTTCCTGATACATAAGTACAAATTCCGGGTCGGTATTCCCACGTTTTAATTCTGCAAAGGACTCGTAAAACTGATCGAGTTTATCCGCAAATTCAAGTATTCTTCCTTCGACGGAAGCATCTTTGCCTTCTTTCATACGGTGAAAGAAAACAGGTTGAAACTCTTCCGGGATTTCTTCCAAAATGAATTTTTCCATCATTTTATCTTCCACATGGGCGATCATTTGCTTCAACTCTGGCGAGGCGTGTTTGACTGGTGTTTTAATGTCGCCAATGAATACCTCTGCGAAATCGTGGTTGATGGTTTTTTCATATAAAGCTTTCCAATCGATGACTTCTCCGTTATTTTCTTCAATCGTCGCAAAAAACATGGCATATTGAGACACTTTCCAGCTATGTGCTGCAACATTATGTTCTTCAAATTTAAATTTCCCAGGACAACGAATAATTCGCTCCAGATCGTTCATGCTTGTAAAAAATCGATGAATTCCCATTGTATTTTATGCTCCTTTAAGGTGACGAATTCTTGTCAATGTATAATCTGTATGTAGAAAAGTCTTCATAAGTGGTTTCCACCATTTTAAAAGATTAAACACTTCTTCCTATACAATGTGTAAAAATCCATCTGAGCGTGACAAATAACACAAAAAACTCATCCTTTTCTGGCAGAGGATGAGTTTGTGTATTATTAATTATAACTTGGCTATACCACAGGTGGCGTGGAGATGAAACGAGAGTTCATTCAAACCGTAAATAAAGAATTTTTAGAAGAAAAGTAACATAAAAAACTGCCCTTAATAAAGGGCAGCTGACTAAAATTACTTCTTCTTTTTAGAAACTATACGGCCCAATGCGAATGCACCTGCAAAGACTCCGATTGCTGTATTTGTACGTTTGTTGAAGACTTGTTTTACAACAAGGTTCAAGTTTTGCGGACGTTCAGCCAATCTTCTCATGAAGTAACCGTACCAATCATCTCCGAATGGTACATATGTGCAGAAGTTATATCCTTCTTTCGCTAAATCCACTTGCATGTCTTTACGGAAACCATATAGCATCTGGAACTCAAATTTATCGTTTGAAATTTGATTTTCTTCCACAAACTTCTTCACATGATTAATGACGTTATGGTCATGTGTCGCGATTGACGTGAATTTACCATTCAGTAAATGATATTCAATCAATTTGATGTAGTTGGCATCAATTTCTTGTTTTGTTTGGTAAGCGTGTTCAACAGATTCTTTGTATGCACCTTTTACAATACGTAGACGCATATCTTTATACTTTTCAATGTCGTCTTGAGCACGGTAGAAGTAAGCTTGGATTACTGTGCCGACATTGCTGTACTTCTCAGAAAGTGTATCAATTAAATCGAATGAAGGTTGAAGATGACCATAATCCTCCATATCAAGGTTGATATGCATTTCATACTTGCTTGCAGCATCAACGATTTCTAGCAAGTTTTCGTAACAGAAATCATAATCGATATCTAAACCAAGTTGAGTTGGTTTCAAAGAAATGTGAGCATTAACACCATTCGCTTGAATCGCTTCAATCACTTCTAAAATACTAGCTTTTGCTTTCAGCGCTTCCGATCTTTCGAAAACGAATTCGCCCAAGTTATCAACTGTTGCACTGATGCCCAACGCGTTTAACTCACGAATGCTTTTGATTGTATCTTCAACATTTGTTCCAGCTACAACTGTTTGTGCGCCTAGTTTTAAACCATATTTTTTAGCTGCACTCGTCAGCAATTGGTTTTTGGATAAAGCCATAAATACATCTTTTAACATGATTTTTGCCTCCTGAAAAATATTCATTATATGTTGTCTTGCATCCGTAAAATCACTAATCCTATCATGTGAATCATGATACCGTTTCATTATAAATCTTTTTTCACGAACATGTACACTAAACATATCGAAATTGTACGGAAATTCTTTCCTTATAATCTCATACCATCTATTTAATAGTATCTGAAAAACATCACAACAGAACGATATCAGAAATAACTGAATTTTAGTGGTTGAAAACGCCTACAATACTCATCATAACGAGAATTCTGGGGGGTACGTAAAGAGACAAGAAATTCTTGCAGGCAGATAGCTTGATGATTGAAAGTCTACGATATATTATCAACTCAAGATATTAGATTATCGAAAGGATTTTGATGATGACATTAAATAAAAAATCTATTCCAGTATCCGTTTTGGATTTGGTTGCAGTACGTGAAGGACAAACACATAAACAAGCAATTGGCGATTTGGTCAGTTTAGCTCAACATACAGAAAAACTTGGTTACCAACGATATTGGCTAACCGAACATCATAATATGCCTGCAGTAATCAGCTCTGCCACTTCCATTCTCATTGGACATGTATTGGAAAATACCCAATCAATCCGAGTGGGATCAGGTGGAATCATGTTGCCGAATCATGCACCTCTAGTTGTGGCGGAGCAATTTGGGACATTAGAAGCCATTTATCCAAAACGGGTGGACTTAGGTTTAGGCCGGGCACCGGGTACAGATATGCGTACAGCTCATGCACTTCGTCGCACGACACAGGAAACGGCTTTTGCGTTTCCACAAGATGTTGTGGAACTTCAACAATATTTTAAATCCAATGAACAACAAGGTGAAGTTCGTGCTTTTCCAGGCGTAGATGCCAATGTACCGATTTATATTCTCGGTTCAAGTACATCAAGTGCTTCGCTGGCTGCTAGACTCGGATTGCCATATGCATTTGCAGCGCACTTTGCACCGGCTCAACTGGAACAAGCACTTCAAATTTATCGCAATCAATTTACACCATCTGAGTATTTAAGCGAACCTTACGTGATGGTTTGTGTAAATGTGGTAGCAGCTGATACAAATGAGGGAGCAGCAAAACTTGCTACTTCAACTGACCGTTTCTATTTAAATGTGGTTAGACGCACCGAAGAATTCTTGAAACCTCCAGTAGAATCAATGGATGGTTTATGGAACTCATTTGAAGAAAGTGCAGTCCGTAGCATGTCGGCTTATTCCTTTAAAGGTGACAAGGACGCAATCCAGCAACAACTAAAAAAATTCCTGGATACTTTCCAAGTGGACGAATTAATGGCTGTGACCTACATTTACGAGCAACAAGCAAGACATCGTTCGTATGAAATACTGAAAGAAGCGATGGGCGAACTTTAATAGTTACAAAAAAACAGGCCGACATTCAGGCCTGTTTTTGTTATTTAACAACGATTGAACAGATTGGATCATTTCCAGTAACTCTTCAATAATGAGGTGAATATTTTCGATTTGGTTGCAACTTTTCGGATTTGGTTGCAACTTTTACTATTTTTGTTGCAACTTTCCTGATTTGGTTGCAACTTTCGAGATTTCGTTGCAACTATCCAATTACCTCCTAATTCCTCAGTTTCATTCCAAGAATTATTCTATCTGAAAATTTCCCGATCCTGATAATTGTTCAATCAACTCTGAACCAAACAAAGTAGCTGGCGTATAACTACCACCTAGTAAGTCTTCTGTTTCGAGCAATCGCGTTACGATAGCTAGAGCGCCAAATACAGTCAAACTATAGACGTTTGCGGTTTGAATGCGAACGGTCCGTTTTTCGCCAGTAGAATTGGTTGCTTCACCCCAAATATAAGCGGGAGAGTTTTTCCGTGCTTCCTCATCAGGTCCAGTGATTGATTTATCCACCCAATTTCTTAATAACTTTTGAAGCATCGGCTTTGCCAAGATGGGTTTCAGCCATTTTAATGAACGAGCACCAATAATTTTGTAAGTAGGCATAGGAATCCACGTGGTGATATTTGGAATGCCTGTCGTATAAAAGGCGGTTGAAACATCACCCCATGGAATGGCCATTGCTGAACGGGAACCCCTGCCAAAGTCGATAAACCGGACTTTAGTGCCGATTGGAAATTCAGTGATTATCCCATTTCTCCGTTCTGCACTTCCGGAAGAAAGCCCTTGGAGCATTGTTTTATAGGTGCCAGGTGATATGCCTGAGTCAGAGTCAAAGCCAAGAGATAGATGCGTGGCATTTGGTAGCAACTCCTTCAATTTAAGCGCTATACAATCTGTGGGTATGACATCAAAACCTACACCTGAACAAATAACCACACCTGCTTCTTTCGCACGCTTTGATTGCTCAGGTGCATGGGCATGTTCAAATACACCGATTTCTCCTGTGAGATCAAGGTAATGTACCCCAACTTCTATACATGCTTCAATCATAGGGGCACTAGTTACGGAGAATGGACCTGCACAATGAAGAACCAAGTCAATTCCTGAGAGTCCATCCTGTACATTAGTTGGCTCATTTAATGAAAACAAGCGACTTTCAAGCCCTAATTCACTGGCAAGCGTGTGGATTTTTTCCTTATTTCGACCGCCCAGTATGGGTTTCAGCCCTTGTTCGACTGCTGTTCTCGCTATTAACTCGCCTGTATAACCATTGGCTCCATATATCATCCAAGTACCGTTCATTCAAAAAACCCCGATTCTACCGGACAGGAACTTAAAATTTTCTTCCGGAAATAAAAAATTTGAATATTTAATAAAAAATTTTTAAAAATTAAGTTTAATGAAGTATATAAATGGTTAAAGAGATAATACATGATTTTGAACATGGTTATCACCATACAAAATTAAATCTAAAAATTTAAAGCTACTAAACAGTTGGAGGATGCAAACAGATGAGAACGAAAACAGTTTATAAACAACATTTATTATTGAAGCAAATTAACCGTAAAAAGAAAGACATGTACCAAAAAGCAAAACAGTTTGGTTACACGCATACTTTGGTTGTAACTTGTAGCCAAGAACTTGATCACCTCTTAAACCAATACCAAGGCATGTTTCCTTACCAAGAAGTAGGGTGAATATGCACTGTATCTTACTGCACTAACGTCATTTTCAGATTCGCTCATCTAGATACTCTCAACTGTTGAAGTAATAACTAATTAAACAATCAAAGAATGCCATAAAGTAAGTATACCCTTGTTGATGTGAAGGCCGCGAAGCCCCAACCCTCAACAAGGGTTTTTTGCTTCATTATTTCCGCGGAAATGCACAGCATATTCAATTCTTGGGAAAGCTTTAAGTGAGAAGTTCGAGACGCTTTGAGTCATGGAATGTAAACGTGTAAAATGGCTTTAGGAAATCTATTGAAAAAGGTGTTTTCATGAAAAATTACATCATCGTAGGAGCTGGAATATTAGGAGCTTCAACCGCTTATCATCTAGCTAAATCTGGTGCGATCGTAACTGTCGTGGATCGACATGATGAAGGACAGGCAACAGACGCCGCGGCGGGTATTATTTGTCCATGGCTATCACAAAGACGTAACAAAGCTTGGTACGCACTTGCTAAGAGTGGGGCGGCCTATTATGAGGAACTGATTGCCCAATTGGAAGAAGACGGGGAAACAGAAACGGGTTACAAACGTGTGGGAGCCATTAGTTTGCATACCGACGAGAGTAAACTCATTAAAATGGAAGAACGAGCTATTGCAAGAAGAGAGGATGCGCCGGAAATTGGAGATGTTCGTCTAATCACACCGGATGAAACGAGCTCGGCATTTCCTCCTTTAGCTAAAGAATATAGCGCAGTGTATGTTAGTGGAGCGGCTCGAGTAAACGGCAGGGCATTGAGACAATCCTTAGTCAATGCTGCAAAAAAACATGGAGCAACTTTCGTTCAAGGCTCTGCTGAAATTGAACATGAAAATGCAGCTGTCACTGGTGTTCGAGTCGGCAATGAACATTACGCTGCGGAAAATGTAATAATAACTGCTGGAGCGTGGGCAGATTACTTGTTGAAACCATTATGCATTGAGTTACAACTCTCTTCTCAGAAAGCTCAAATCGTTCATCTTCAAATCGAGAATTCGCAAACGGATGATTGGCCAGTTGTGATGCCTCCAAATGATCAATACATTCTTGCTTTTGATGACGGCCAAGTGGTAATTGGGGCCACCCATGAAGACCATGAAAATTTTGATCTCCGCGTAACTGCAGGTGGTTTGTACGAAGTCTTTCACAAAGCGCTTTCCGTGGCACCAGGATTAGCGGACAGTACATTTGTTGAAACCCGTGTAGGTTTTCGCCCATTTACACCAAATTTCCTGCCAGTTATCGGGCAGGTTCCTGGCTGGGAAGGACTTCTTCTCGCTAACGGATTAGGTGCTTCTGGTTTAACTGTAGGTCCATTCCTTGGTGCACAACTTGCGAAACTTGCGCTTGATGAACCCGTCGAAATTGATCTGGCGTTATACGATGTGTCAGGTGCTATTGTGGAATAATTTAATGAATCCAAACAAACGAACACCCCCGTAGAGACGTTTTTCTACGGGGGTGTTCGTTTTTTAATTTTCTTCAATAATTTCGATATGATGTTCTCCCCAAGCACACATGGCATCTAAAATTGGTCGCAATGACCATCCGTACTCAGTTAACGAATAAATGACTTTTGGTGGAACTTGATCAAATACCATTCTGTTCACTACGCCATCTTGCTCCAGTTCACGCAATTGCTGCGTCAGCATTTTTTGTGTAATGGTCGGCATGAGCTTCTTTAATTCACTCGTCCGTTTTTCTCCTTTAATTAAATGGCACATGATTACAACTTTCCATTTCCCACCAATTACGTCCAGCGTCGCTTCAACAGGTATATTATATGCCATAGCGTTGCCTCCTCTATAAATTCAAAGGCTCCAAAAAGAACCTATCATCCTTAAGTGTGTGTACGTTTTCAATTAATCGCATTCTAACATATCCCACTTTACTCTAGCATCTTTTAAAAGGATATAGGTACTTTAAAGTGCCTACATTACTTAAAAGTGCGTACTGTTCATTGGTGGAGTAAGGGTACATAATAAGTTTTGCCGGCGAGTTAAGCTCCAGGAAAACCATGGAGGATCAGATTGAAGCTCTTGGTTTCAGGTAGACAGATTTTTTGGTTCCAGGTAGACAGAACTGATCTCTAGGTAGACAGAAGCGTGCTCCAGGTAGACAGAACTGATCTCCAGGTAGACAGAAGCGTGCTCCAGGTAGACAGAACTGATCTCCAGGTAGACAGAAACGTGTTCCAGGTAGACAGAACAGCCTTCCAGGTTGCACAAAATGCTTTTTCGACTACCTCGCATACTTGCCATCAATAAAAAACAGGAGGATTCATACATGAAACATTCACATACAGCTGAAAATACAGCAAGAAATGGCAAGCTAGCGTTATGGGCACTTGCCATAAGCGCTTTTGGAATAGGAACGACTGAATTTGTTCCCGTAGGATTATTGGCTTCGATTGCACAGGATTTGGATATCGGAATTACACTTGCAGGATTATTGATTTCTGGTTATGCGGTGGGTGTAGCGGTTGGTGCGCCACTATTAACTGCACTTACGAATCGAATCAGCCGGAAAACGCTGTTAATTTCCTTAATGTTTGTTTTTATAGTAGGAAATATCGTTGCCGCCATGTCCACATCGTTTGAACTGTTAATGGTCGCTCGGTTTATTACGGCATTTTCACATGGTGTTTTCTTTTCAATAGGAGCAACCATTGCAGTGCAATTAGTGCCTGCGCATAAAAAAGCAAGTGCCATTGCGTTAATGTTTACCGGATTAACTGTAGCCACTGTTACAGGAGTACCACTTGGCACGTTTATCGGACAAGCATTTGGATGGCGTGCAACATTCTGGGGAGTTGCGATTCTTGGAATCATCGCGGTCGTAGCAAGTGCTTTGTTGATTCCGAAAAACCTGGAACAATCTCCACCTGCCAAATTTAAGGATATGTTTAGACTTGTCACAAACACACGTCTTTTACTCGGATTGGCCATAACGGCACTTGGGTACGGAGGAACGTTTGTAGCATTCACGTACTTAACGCCGATCTTACAAGAAGTCACAAAACTTGATTCAAAATTAATTAGCATTGTTCTATTGGTTTACGGAATTGCCGTTGCTATTGGGAATGCTATAGGAGGAAAGCTTGCCAATCACAATCCTGCACGAGCGCTGTTTTGGATGTTTATCCTGCACGCAGCCATCATGATTGTCATGTCCTTTATGATTCCATTTAAAATTGCCGGATTAATCGCCATCATGTTAATGGGGTTGCTTGCCTTTATGAACGTTCCTGGATTGCAGCTATATGTCGTTCAACTGGCTGAAAAATATGTTCCGACTGCGGTTGATGTTGCTTCTGCACTGAACATTGCCGCGTTTAATGTTGGAATCGCATTAGGTTCGATTATTGGTGGAGTAGTGATTAATACAATTGGTTTGGTGCATACTCCGTGGGTAGGCGGAATCATGGTTTTAGGTGCTGTTCTACTAACTGCTGTATCACTGCGCCTTGAGAAAAGAGATGCTTTAGAATAAAGGAAGTTCAATAAGGACAAACTAATGTTTTCAATAGATAAGAGAGGAGGATGCAAAGATGAGTGAGAGAAAACCTCCACATCAACAAATGTCTGAAGAAAATAACGGTTTGTCCGCCACGCAAGAAGTGCTGTATAACGAAGAGTTCAACAGAGCTGATAAAGCGAGTGGACTAGAAGGCGTTAAAGGCATTAACAAGAAAGACAAAAACAAAGACGAGAAGAATTTTCATTAAAAAAGAGGCAAGTCCAGGTTGAGTTTCAACTTTGGATTTGCCTCTTTTTATACAGTATTCATACAGTGCAAGTTAACAATAAAATTACATAGTTGTCGATTTTTTCTTATCAAAGGAATTTAATACTTGATCAAGCATGCCTTTACCATTTCCACTTTTCGTGAAATCGTTGACTTGGCCTTTCAATTTTTCTCTGGAATCTTTGTTTCGCATTAGGAAAGCCGCTCCAAGTCCAAGTGCTGCCATTGCCATAGTATTTCTTTTCATTGTTAAACGCCTCCTGATAAATTTTAGTAATAGTGTTGTAGTAATTTAATTCCCCAAATGTAGAACTTCAAACATCTCATCCTATGTTCCTTTAAAAAAATGATAGATATGTATTTTCAATATAAAATTTGCATTTTTATTAACTTACGGTTGTATCCCAATATTATCTTCTTTATAATAATCCTATATTTCAGAAAACGTTTGGAAGTGAAAAGATGGACATTAACTATTCACCACTTGGAGACGAAGCCATTGTCCTAGAGGTTGGACAAGAAATTACAAAAGAAAGCACCAGCCTGGTACGATCAATTACCGAACGGATCGAACAAGCATCAATTGAATCGGTTGTAGAAGTCATTCCAGCCTTTACGACCGTTACGGTTTTTTATAAAGTGTCTGTTAATCATCAATTTGAAGATATGAAGAATCTTCTCAAAAAGATTTTACTCGAGAATAATGTTTCAGAAAAAATAGAACAACGCACCATTGAGATTCCCGTGTGTTATGGCGGGCAGCACGGACCGGATTTAGAGTTCGTTGCGTCACATAATCATTTATCCGTAGAAGAAGTGATTGCCATCCATTCTTCAGGTACTTATGAAGTGAATATGATCGGATTTGCGCCAGGGTTCCCATTTATTGGTGGGATGTCCGACAAAATTGCGGCTCCACGCCGCTCGACCCCAAGGTTGCGAATTCCTGAGCGTTCTGTTGGCATTGCAGGAATGCAGACTGGCGTTTATCCGATTGAAACACCAGGAGGATGGCAACTAATTGGTCGAACGCCTATGGAACTTTTCCTTCCTAATGAAGACATCCCGAGCTTACTGCAAGCGGGCGATTTCATTGTCTTCAAACCGATAACAGAAACAGAGTATGCAGAATGGGAGGGGACGACTCATGCTGCAGATTGATAAAGAAGGTTTGCAAACGACTGTTCAAGACCTGTGCAGGAATGGTTTTCAAAAGTATGGTGTGATCGCAAGTGGCGTCATGGATGCATATGCACATCGATTGGCGAACATAATGGTTGGTAATGAAGAGACAAAAGCAACAATAGAAATCACATTGATGGGTCCACAAATAACGTTTCTTGCTGACTGTTTATTTGCATTAACTGGAGCGAATCTATCACCAGCGATTGATGGAGTACCACTAAAAATGTGGCGTCCGATTCTTGCGAGAAAAGGGAGCAAGCTAACTTTTGGGAAACCTGTTTCCGGTTGCCGAACGTATATGGCGGTTGCCGGAGGAATTGATGTGCCTGAAGTCATGGGCAGTCAGTCCACTTATTTAAGAGCCAGTATCGGAGGGTTTAACGGAAGAGCCTTGCAAAAAGGAGACGTCATTCCGGTTGCTTTTGCTCCTCAACATGTTCAAGGATTTATCGAAAGACTCGCTAAAGATGTGAAGGAAACACCATTTGTACAAGCGGAATGGACGTTGAATTCAGACGCGATTCCTATTTATGAAAAGGCAGCGACAGTGCGAGTCACTGAAGGAAGACAAGCCTATTTATTCGCTGAAAAAAGCCAGAATGATTTTCTGGAACAAGCCTATCAAAGTACATCAGATTCCGATCGTATGGGTTATCGTTTAAAAGGATTGGAACTTACTTTAAAAGAACCGAAAGAATTACTGTCCGAAGCGGTGTCTTTTGGTTCCATTCAAGTCCCGCCCGACGGACAACCTATTATCTTGATGGCTGACCGCCAGACGACCGGCGGATATCCGAAAATCGGCACAGTTGTCACGGTGGATTTACCGAAAGTGAGCCAGTTGAAGCCAGGGGAAAAGATTCGATTTGAAAAAATATCTCTGGAAGAAGCTCAGCGAGCGTTGATTGAGCAGAGAAAATTGATTGATGAATTATCGAAATCAATTTCGCTTAAATTTAAGGAGGAATCCTGAAAATGAAGTACCAAGTCGATTTAAATTGTGACATGGGCGAGAGTTTTGGCGCATACAAAATGGGGAATGATGAAGAAATTTTAGATTTCGTAACATCGGCAAATATCGCGTGTGGATTTCATGCTGGTGATCCTTCCACGATGCGCAAAACGGTCAAACTCGCTCTTGAAAAGGGCGTGGGCATCGGTGCGCATCCAGGATTTCAGGATTTAACGGGATTCGGTAGAAGAAATATATTCGTGTCTCCTCAAGAAGCATATGAGCTCGTGGTCTATCAAATTGGTGCGTTATACGGTTTTGTGAAATCGGAGGGAGGCGTGATGCAACACGTCAAGCCGCACGGTGCCTTGTTCAATATGGCAGCCACAGACGCGGCATTATCTGAAGCAATTGCTGAAGCTATTTATGCAGTGAATCCTGAGTTAGTTCTATTTGGTTTATCCGGCAGTGAAATCGTCAAAGCGGGGGAGAAGATTGGTTTGCGCACGGCCAATGAAGTATTTTCCGATCGTACCTATCAAGCTGATGGGACATTGACGAGCCGAAAAGAGGCCAATGCGCTCATTACGGATACTGATACAGCGATTGGTCAAGTTGTGCGAATGGTTAGAGAAGGTTTGGTCACAAGTACCGATGGAAAAGAAGTAACCATCCAGGCTGATACCGTTTGTATTCATGGAGACGGTGTTCATGCACTCGATTTTGCAAGACGGATTTCTCAAACGTTAAAAACTTCTGAAATTGATATCCGGAAAATTTCAGAGTTCAAATAAATCACAAAGGGGCACTATATGAAAACTGAAAACAAATTAAAAAACACCAATCGTAGTTTGTTGCTTGGTGCGGCATTCTTGATGGCGACTTCAGCTATCGGACCAGGCTTTCTAACACAAACGACCGTCTTTACAGAATCACTTTTGGCAAGTTTCGGTTTCGTTATTTTGATTTCCATTATTATTGATATCGGTGCTCAGCTGAACATTTGGCGAATCATTGCGGTATCTGAAAAACGGGCACAAGATATTGCGAACGATATATTGCCGGGGCTCGGTTATTTTCTTGCTATCTTAATTGTTATGGGTGGTCTTGCATTTAACATCGGAAATATCGCGGGTGCTGGTCTAGGGACAAACGTTTTATTCGGAATCTCTGCACAGACGGGAGCCATTCTGAGTGGGATTCTTGCAATCGGTATTTTTGTAGTTAAAGAAGCTGGTAAAGCGATGGACAAGTTCGCGCAAATTTTAGGGTTTATCATGATTGCTTTGACGGTATACGTGATGTTTACTGCAGCTCCTCCAGTAGGGGAAGCGGTCGTGAAAACATTCGTTCCAGATAAAATTGATATTTTAGCAATCGTTACATTGGTTGGAGGAACGGTTGGGGGCTATATCACTTTTGCAGGAGGCCACCGCTTAATTGATGCAGGTGTCAAAGGTGTAGACGCACTTCCTGAAGTAAACCGTAGTGCGGTTTTTGCAATTGTAGTTACTGCTATCATGCGAATTGCCTTGTTCCTTGCCGTACTGGGTGTTGTTTCTCAAGGATTGAAGCTGGATCCTGCTAACCCACCAGCGTCTGTGTTCCAACATGCAGCTGGGAACTTTGGTTATAAAATTTTCGGGATCGTGATGTGGGCAGCGGCAGTTACGTCCGTAGTTGGCGCAGCATATACATCGGTTTCATTTATTCGTACATTCCATCCATGGTTAGAGAAGCATCATCAAAAAATTATCATCGCGTTTATTGCAATTTCGACGATTGTCTTTGTATTCGTCGGTCGACCGGTAAGTATTCTTGTACTCGTAGGTTCTGTGAATGGCTTGATTTTACCGATTGCTTTAGGCGTAATGCTTATTGCCGCTTATAAAACGAAAATTGTCGGGGACTACAAACATCCAATGTGGATGACGATTTTCGGTATTATTATTGTTATCGCAATGTCGATCATGGGCGTGTATACCTTAATTGAAGGCATTCCTCAATTGTTTAAATAAAGTGGTTTTTATCAGAGCGAAATAGAAAGGGGTTCTTATCTTGATGACACCGTCTGAAGTAAGAGAAAAGATGCGCAGTGGTGACTTTTCTTCGCCAACTTCTGGTTTGTGTGAAGAATACATTCAAGCAAATCTGGTGATATTGCCTAAAAATCTAGCCTTTGATTTTCTGCTGTTCTGTCAAAGAAATCCGAAATCCTGTCCACTCATTGATGTGACAGATGCCGGTTCCTATATCCCAAAAATGTCTGCACCTCAAGCGGACTTGCGTACGGATTTGCCAAAATACCGCATCTATCGCGATGGTCAAGTTGTGGATGAACCTACGGATATTACTGCGTATTGGACAGACGATATGGTCGGCTTCCTAATTGGCTGCAGCTTCACCTTCGAAGATGCACTGATTAAAAACGGCATTCCAATGAGGCACAATGAAGAAGGCGTTAATGTCCCCATGTATAAAACGTCTATTGAAACTTCGCCTTCTGGCAAGTTTGCAGGACCGACTGTCGTCAGTATGCGTCCAATGAAAGAAGCGGATGTCATACGGGCGGTTCAAGTAACGAGTCGTTTCCCATCTGTTCACGGAGCACCGGTTCATATCGGAAACCCTGAATCGATTGGCATCCAGAATATTCATCAGCCTGATTTTGGTGATGCAGTGACAATCAAAGAAGGTGAAGTACCCGTGTTTTGGGCATGTGGTGTGACACCTCAAGCAATCGCCATGCATATGAAACCACCATTGATGATTACGCATGCACCGGGTCATATGTTCATCACAGATTTAAAAAGTGAACATATGAGTGTGATTTGATTCAAACTATGGCTAATTGAACATAAGCAATTACTGAAGTATCTCTCCGTTTATGACTGAGAGATACTTTTTTGTGCTAGTATAAGCAATATAAGGTCAATTGGACGTGATCGACACAATCTAAAAAAGGAGGCTCTTTATATGAAATTCGTTAAATCGAAGATGAAGCAACTCGTAAAAGAAAACGAAGAACTGAAGGTGCGTTTGAAACAAATTATGAAGGAACATGAGCTTGAAAAAGATTATGCACTTAAAGCGATGTACCATACTGAAGTAGTGGAAGGTAAGTTTCAAGCAAAATATCAGGAACTTTCATAATCTGCCGTTTGGCAGTGCAAAAATCCAAATCGGGACACTCCTGGTTTGGATTTTTCTATTTAAAGGAATAATTGAAGCGAGTATTATGTACAGATGATGACAATCTTTAATATTTCCCCGTAAACATGACATTTGTCATATCACACTCATGATACATAACCCTAGTCAAAAACAGTGATTCTTTCCATACTTATAAATTCAAAGAAATCGTCTCTTGATTTCCAAATGAACTTAATTTACTGAGACTTACGGTCATATAAAAGGAGCTACTTTCATGAACCAATCAAATATTGCATGGGTAACGGATTCAACTGCCACCCTGTCACCGGAATTTATAGAAAAGCATAATATCCATGTGGTCCCGTTATTTGTCATCTTTGGCGAAATCGCTTACAAAGAAAATGTTGATATTAGTTCAACTGACTTTTATAAAAAGTTGGCATCTTCTAAGGATTTGCCAAAAACATCACAACCTTCTCCAGGTGAAATGCTGGAGCTGTTTAACGAAATTAAAAACAAATACAAGCACGTTATTGCCATTCATGCGACTGGCGCATTAACAGGTGCTTATAGTGGTGCAGTCTCGGCGACTAAAGAAGCGGGTGTGAACGCGTTTGTTCTAGATTCCCAGATTGGATCGTTTCCACTTGGGAAAATGGTGGAGCGCGCTGTAGCTTTAGAGCAGCAAGGAAAATCATTTGAAGAAATTATTGCTGAAATTAAGACCTTGCCTGCAAAAGGTAGACTGTTCTTGACGCCAGGAAGTCTGGAACAACTTCACAAAGGTGGACGCGTAACAGGTACACAAGCTGTTTTTGCAACGTTATTGAATATGAAGGTCGTGATGAAATTTCATGAAGGCCGTGCGATACTATCCGATAAAGTTCGAAGTCATAAACGTGCCATCGCAAAAATGGCCGACTATTTGGAAGCGGAGAAAGATCACGTGAAAGAGGTGACCGTCCTCCACGCTGACAATTTGAAAGAAGCAACTCAATGGAAAAATGAACTACAAACGCAATATCCTCAGATGGCTATTTCTATTACCGAACTTAGCCCAGTACCTGGTACTCATACGGGAAGAGGTACAATCGGTCTTGCTTGGTTAGGGGAATAAGAATAGATTGAATGAGAAAAGTCGCTAATCCTACATAAGGATTGGCGATTTTTTCGTGGTTTTTAATTCTCCAAATTTCGGTACAAAGTAGATTTGCTGATGCCTGTTGCTCCTTTAATATCTAAAAGAGTATACTTTTTGCACATTTGCATCGGGTTTTCTTTCTATTTGGTCTATATTAAACAAATTAAGTTGTCTATCCGAGGCTGGAAAGGAGAAACGCGATTCTTGGTTGTAATAATCGACGTTAACGTAGGAAAAATTGGAGACCTCGTAGTAAAAATCGGGGTTGACGTAGGAAAAATCCACGTTCACGTTGTAAAAACAACTTTTAGCCTTTGCTTATTCAAAACTACGGTTTCGCAATACCATCCACTTTCTCGGGCTAACTCTATAAATCAGTTTTCTATTATCGAACATTTAGTTGGACATTTAGGAGTTTTCGTTGGAGTTGTTGGTATTTTCGTTGAAAATCGAAAAAAGAGAGATGCGAAGTGACGAAATCACTTTGCATCTCTCTTTGTATTTGTATAGAAGATTGGCTCACACCATATTTTAAGCTTTGACAGACCCTTTAACACGTTCAACTACATCGAGTCTAGCTTGAACTTGCTCTTCGCTTAAGCCGTGCTCCACGATATAACGGTTGCGTGGATGCGTGCGGCATGCATCGGAACAGCTGCGCAAGTAAAGATGTTCGTTTTCTTCCGAACAAAGAATTTTATCGTTACATTCCGGGTTCGCACAGTTAACATAACGCTCACAAGGAGTACCGTCAAAATGATCTTTACCGACGATGACGTGCTCGACTTTGTTAATTGGTACAGCAATGCGTTGATCAAAGACATACATTTGTCCGTCCCAAAGCTGACCTTTCACTTCTGGGTCAGTTCCGTAATTGTGGATACCACCATGAAGTTGACCGACATCTTCGTAACCTTCTTTAACTAACCAGCCAGAGAATTTCTCACAACGAATTCCGCCTGTACAGTAAGTCAAAATCTTTTTGCCTTCGAATTGATCTTTGTTTTCGCGCATCCATTGTGGCAAGTCACGGAAGTTCTTGATATCCGGACGAACAGCCCCACGGAAATGCCCTAAATCAAATTCATAATCATTACGTGCATCGATCACGATTGTGTCGTCTTGTTGCATTTTTTCGTAGAATTCCGTTGGCGTCAAGTATTCCCCCGTGATTTCGTTCGGGTTGATATCATCTTCTCCAAGACCAAGATGTACTACTTCATTTTTTGCACGAACATGCATTTTTTTGAATGCATGACCGTCCGCTGCATCAATTTTCCACATCATATCAGCAAAACGTTCATCACTCTTCATCATATCCATGTAGGCTTGGGTTTGTTCGATCGTGCCAGAAACAGTACCGTTAATACCTTCGTGGGATACAAGAATACGGCCCAATAAGCCGATTTCTTTACATGCAGCCAAGTGAGTTTGTGCGAATAATTCAGGTTCATCTATTAATACATATTTATAATATAACAAGACTTGATAAGCATTGTTTTCCATTGTAATATAACCACCTTACTTTTATGGTAATTCAATCAATAAATATAGCATAAATGAGGTTAAAAGAACAGGGCTAATTAGTAAATGGCTCTGTTAAATAATGTAGGAAAAGTGAAATTTATAAGATCAGTGGGGAATGAAACCAACTGCGCAATCCAGATATCGCAAAAACCATTAAAGGATAACGTTCATATTTTCTCGAATAAGTATTCAAATGACAATATTTCAATGGGGTGTAATGGCATGAAGGTGGATGTAATTGTGGTAGGTGCGGGGCTTGCAGGATTAGTGGCAACGGCAGAGCTAACGGATGCGGGAAAAAGAGTTCTGCTGTTGGATCAAGAACCGGAAGCCTCTCTTGGAGGTCAGGCTTGGTGGTCATTCGGAGGGTTGTTTTTAGTGGATTCGCCTGAACAACGTAGACTCGGGATTCATGATTCGCTTGAATTGGCGTGGCAGGATTGGCAAGGAGCTGCTGGTTTTGACAGGGAAGATGAAGACTATTGGGGGCATCAGTGGGCACAGGCTTATGTTGAGTTTGCAACGGGAGAAAAAAGGGAGTGGCTGAAATCATTAGGCATTCGATTCTTTCCTGTGGTCGGATGGGCAGAGCGTGGCGGCTACTTAGCAGAAGGTCATGGCAATTCCGTTCCGCGGTTTCACATTGTATGGGGTACGGGGCCAGGTATTGTCCGACCATTTGAAGAAAAAATGCGAAAAGCGATGGAAAACGGGCTGGTCGATTACCGTCCGAGACATCGGGTTGATGAGTTGTTGAAAGAAGGTGGAGCGGTTGTGGGAGTAAAAGGCGCCATTCTGGAACCGAGTGATGCAGGCAGAGGCGAGGCAAGCTCGAGAATCACAGTTGGTGAATTTAGTGAGAAAGCCAAAGCAGTTGTCGTGACAAGTGGTGGGCTAGGGGCGAATTTTGATTTGATTCGTCAAAACTGGCCGGCCAGGTTAGGGAAGGCGCCAGCTCGCATGATTTCTGGAGTGCCTGCCCATGTGGATGGACGGATGCTTGGAATCACCGAAGCGGCTGGAGGAAGAATCGTCAATCGTGACCGCATGTGGCATTATACCGAAGGGATTACAAACTGGAATCCGGTTTGGGCAAAACATGGGATACGTATACTGCCAGGACCTTCTTCACTATGGTTTGACGCAACCGGGAAACGTTTCCCGGCACCGAATTTCCCTGGGTTTGATACACTCGGAACACTTGAAGCCATTCAAAAGACGGGCTTTGACTATTCATGGTTTGTGCTAACACAAAAAGTCATTGAAAAAGAATTTGCATTATCAGGCTCCGAGCAAAATCCTGATTTGACTGGAAAGAGTATTCGCCAGGTGCTGGCACGTATTTTACCAGGTCCAACTGCGCCAGTTAGAGCCTTCATGGAAAAAGGCGAAGATTTTATAGTGGCCGATACTTTGGAAGAATTGGTTCAAGGGATGAATCGTTTAACTGGAGATGGACTCATTCAAGTGGATGAAATGAAGCGCCAAATTATAGCACGAGACCGTGAAATGGATCATACCTTCACAAAAGATTTACAAGTAACAGCACTTCGTGGTGCGAGAAACTACATAGGGGACAAATTGATTCGCGTCGCTTCTCCCCATAAATTCTTAGACTCGAAATATGGACCGTTGATTGCGGTACGATTGAATATCATCAGTCGTAAAACACTCGGCGGTCTGCAAACAGATTTGTCTGGCCGTGTGTTGAATACGGAAGGAGAACCGGTTCCGGGTTTATACGCTGCGGGTGAAGTAAGTGGTTTTGGCGGTGGTGGAGTTCATGGATACCGCTCTCTCGAAGGGACGTTCCTTGGGGGATGTCTGTTTACGGGAAGACAGGTGGGAAGGGCATTGTCTGAGATTGAACACGATTAATTAAACTTATTACCTGGTATATTCGAAAGTGGGATTTTTCCATATTGAATGCATAAAATGTGAAGAGTTTTTGTATTTCAAGCTTTTGAAGGGAGCAAATGTATGAAACGGTTTAAATTTTTTTTCTTATCATTCCTACAAGAACCGTTATGGTTTAAGTTACTGGTTTTAACCACTTTCTTCGCATCAGTTATTTTTAGTAGCACTTTTTTCTCTTATAATGCCTATTACGATAGTGGTTCCAAGGTGGCAGCAGCGATTTTTCTTGGAGCCTATGGTTTTAAGCTGAGGAGAATCCGCAAGTATTCGATCCCTTTATTTATCTTATCAGGGATAAGTTTATATCTTGCTTGGTATTATGCTAGTAACGCTTAAATGATTGAACATATTGGAAACGTCTGTCCTCATTTTGGGGGCAGACGTTTTTTTGTCGTCAAATTGATTTTGTGCAACCTGGATACGCATTTTGTCTACCTGGATAGCCGAACTGTCTACCTGGACACTTGTTCTGTCTACCTGGAGTGCAAAACTGTCTACCTGCAACCGCGAACTGTCTACCTAGACCCTCACTCTGTCAACCTGGACAAGTATTCTCACCTCTAAAGCCACATAGATTGCTGAGCGGAGATTATTTTGTTTCCAGAGAATCTAATTAGGTGGACGTTCACAGTAATTAAATAAAAATTTTAAATATTTTATGCAATATATTGCATTTCATTCTAAAAGAGAGTAGGATTACTGACAGTAATAGTTTCAGTATGCAATATATCGCTAACAAAGATAAATCTATAAACAGAATGATAGTATGCCAGGAGGTAATAGAAAATGGATAAAAAATTGTCTTTATCAGCCTACTCCTTTATTGGATTGATGCTGTTTGCTTTATTTTTTGGTGCTGGAAACTTAATTTTCCCGGCAACACTTGGCCAAAATGCAGGCTCTAATGTGTGGCTCGCAGTCGGTGGCTTCTTGTTAACTGGTATTGGATTGCCGTTTCTTGGCATTCTTGCAATGGGGTATTCAGGTAGTCGAAGTTTACAGGACCTTGCTAGTCGCATTCACCCTGTCTATGGGATCATTTTCACTGCTTTGTTGTATTTGACCATTGGACCGTTATTCGCCATTCCGAGAACGGGCGCTGTTTCTTATGATATTGGCGTGGCTCCATTTTTAGGTGCAGGTCATGAGCAAATCGGACTGCTTGTCTTTACCTTTATTTTCTTTGCTGTAACACTTTGGTTATCCCTGAATCCGTCTAAAATGGTTGACCGTATCGGGAAGTTATTATCGCCAGCTATATTAGTTCTGCTTGGCATTTTGCTTGTCATGGTGATCGTCAATCCGCTAGGTTCCATTCAGGCGCCACAGGAATCGTATGCTAAAGGGGCTTTCATGAAAGGCTTCACAGAAGGCTATAATACGATGGATGCATTGGCGTCACTAGTATTTGGGATTATCGTTATTGATATCATTCGGAAAATGGGTGTTAAATCCACTCGAGGCATTTTAAAAGCTACTGCTAAAGCAGGCGGAGTAGCTACGATTTTACTTGGTGTGATTTATGTTGGGATTGCCTATTTAGGGGCAACGAGTACTGAAATGTTTGGCTTGTTTGAAACAGGTGGACCAGTGCTTTCAAATACTGCCTCGTATTATTTTGGGACATTCGGCACGCTCTTTATGGCAGTCATTATTTTTCTTGCGTGTTTAACAACCAGTATTGGACTGATCACAGCATGTGGGGAGTATTTCCATAGTCTGTTCCCAAATGTAAGTTATAAATTATTTACCATCGGTTTTTCTGTATTTTCATTTATCATCGCTAATTTCGGGTTATCAAATATTATCACCTACTCCGTTCCGGTATTAATGTTCTTGTATCCATTGGCAATTGTTTTAATTATCCTGACGTTCGCATCACCATTGTTCAAGCACTCTCGTTTGGTCTATGTTTCTGCGACCGTTGTGACATTACTGGTGAGTAGTGTGGATGCATTGAAAACACTATGTACATCATTAAATATGGAGTATTTCGAATGGATGAAACCGATTATTTCGTTTTATGAAAGCCATTTACCTTTTTACAGCCAAGGTCTTGGCTGGCTGATCCCTGCTCTCATCGTCATGATGGTTACAGGAATTCTGGCTTATGTAAAAAAAGTTTCATTCGCTTATGCACAGTAAATATGATTTTTTTAAACGAAAACCCCAAATCTCTTAAGTACTTTTGAGATTTGGGGTTTTACTTATTTAGTATAGATCTTCACGCGTATAAAATTCTTCAATCGCACGCAGCCAATTATCTCTCATTACTTTAGAGACGCTTGTAGCATCGCGTTTTTTCATCAAGTCGATGATGGTTGCATGCTCCTGAATCGAGTGGTTCGTCAAGACAATTGAATTATGGAAGAACAAGCGACGTACATGGGCTTGGAGATTAGCAACCATTGACTTTATGTATGGGTTATTTGCAGCATCCACAATAATCTGATGAAATTCTTCATCAATTTTCAAAGCTGAAAAATAATCTTTTATCTGAATTGCTTTTGAAAATCGCTCATTCGTATCTTCCATCTTATGTATCGTTTCATCATCTAAATTAGCGATGGCCAACTCTGCAGACAGGGCTTGCAGTGAAGCCAGTGGAGGAAGTAGATCCTTAATATCTTCCTTTTTTACAGTAGTGACCTGCGTTGCTTTCCCTGGGAACATTTCAACAAATCCTTGGACTTCAAGCAATTGTAACGACTCTCGAATAGGTGTGCGGCTGACGCCCAATGCTTGCGCCAATTCCGTATCATTCAATTTTTCTTCAGGACGTAAAGTGCCGTCGATGATCCATTGCTGCAATTGATTGAAAGCATTCTCTTTCGCAGAGATGCGAATAGGTTTGGCGTGATTAATGGGTATCGGCATACTTGAAACAACCTTTCGTATCTTGAAATAATATGTACAAAAATGTGGTTTTTTCCATTATACAACAAATACTCTGTATGTGATATATCGCATTCTTTCATTCCTATTTTGTGAAATTTTAAGTAATAAATAGTGACGAATAACGCCACACTGAGGAAGAAGTAAAAACAGGTGGGCATAATTACCAGTGAGGTTGGAATGATTATATTTGAATTCATGCCAGGCTTCTCGTACACTGACCTATTCATTAGAGACTGGAAAGCGGGTGGCGTAATGTTTGGATTTAACGATATGTGGAAATTTTTCTTTTCTTTTTTCCTTGTAATGCCTCTTGTGACAATTCTCCATCAGATGGGACATATGTTTTTCGCACGCATTTTTGGTGGGGAAGTGAATATGCACATTGGCTCGGGGAAAGTTTTGACGAAGATAGGGCATCTTCATATTCGACGTTTGTACTTTTATGATGGTTGGTGTGAATACATTGCTCTAGCTAAAAAAGGGAGCAGATGGCAGCTGATTTTGGTCTATTTAGGTGGATCGATTTTTAATCTGACTAGTATTTTACTTTTAAATGGCTTAATTTTGGTACGGGAATTGGATCCTGGGATATTCGTGTATCAATTCGTTTATTTTTCTTTCTATTTCATTTTCTTTTCCCTTTTTCCCATTTGGCATGGGGAGAACCCGAGTGACGGAATGGCTGTTTGGAATCTCATTCGCAAGAAACCGTTCAAAAATAATCCGACAATGTAACGCTATTTCGGAATGTGCATCCAGACGTTTTTTACATTCAGTTCTGGGTAAATAAGATAAGTGATGGTTTTTGTAAATGATAGAAACAATAAATGCCAGGAGGAATACACATGACTAAGAAAATATTAATGGTATTAACAAGTGCAGACCAAATGGGTGACGATAAATCAACAGGAACATGGCTTTCCGAATTTGCAGATGCCTATTTAGAATTCAAAAAACAAGGTTATGATGTAACAATCAGTAGTATTAAAGGTGGCAAAGCGCCTGTAGATCCAGGCAGTATCGATGAGAATACACCTCAAGAAATTTTGGATGCAGAGAAATATTTAGCGGATACAGTATCAATTGAGGAAGTGGAAATGGGCGATTATGATGTCATTTTCCTTCCAGGTGGTCACGGGACAATGTGTGACTTCCCTGAAAATCAAAAATTACAATCGCTACTGCGAGAATTTACTGAAGCCGATAAGTACGTCGTTTCAGTATGCCATGGTCCTGCTGGATTAGTTGGTCCAACTCTTTCAAATGGGGAACCCTTGGTTAAAGGAAAACGTGTAAGTGCGTTTACCGACGCTGAAGAACGCGACACTACTTTTGATTCGCTAATGCCATTTTTATTGGAAAGCAAGTTGCGTGAACTTGGAGCAACGGTAGAAACAGCACCAAATTGGTCGGAGAAAGCTGTGGTGGATGGCAAATTAATTACCGGGCAAAATCCTCAATCTACTCCATTGGTCGTTAAAGAGTTAATTAAACAATTAGGATAAAAAGCAGGGCTGCACATATTAGTGTGCAGTCCTTGGTTATTATAATTAAGTCTTGGCTTTTTCAAGTGAACAGTGAAAAGGCTATTTTTTGTGAATTGAAAAATTAGTGAATCTCGTTTAATTCATGTTAAGATGGTGCAATCATTCATTTGGACGGAATATAAAGGAGTTTTTATGAAAAATCGTAGTATTGTCGCTGTATTTTACTTAGTTGGCTTAACGTTTCTGTCTTTGGGCATTAGTTTAATGATATTGGCTGATTTAGGTGCAGGTCCTTGGGATGCCATGTATGTTGGACTGAACAATCTATTTGGTTTAAGTGTCGGTACGTGGATCTTTATTGTGGGCATTTTACTCATTTTCATCAATGCGCTGCTACTAAGAGAACGAATTGATATTTCAGCTGTGATACCGGTAGTAACGATTGGTTTTATGATTGATTTTTGGTTGTTATTTGTTTTTGCTAATTACCAGGCACCAATTCTTCCGATTCGATTTGCGATGCTTGTTGGCGGTGTTGCAGTAATCGCTGTGGGTATCGCTTGTTATCTGCAATCTACCATTGCACGCAATCCTATGGATACCTTGATGATGGCGATTCAAACTATGACTGGAAAAAGCATGGCTGTATCAAAAACGATGATGGAGCTAGGTGTGTTGGTCATTGCTTTCATTCTCGGCGGACCTATTGGATTGGGAACAATCTTTGTTGCTCTCTTAATCGGTCCAATGATTCAGTTCTTCTATCGTCCGGTAACAAAATTCCGTGAGCGTTTATGTAAAGAGTCTGTACTGCAATAGATATACAAAAGAGCAGTGAATTCATAGTGAATTCACTGCTCTTTTTTCTGTCCATAATTCCTCTTCCGACTTAATGCGAAAATAAATCGGTTGAATGCTTCATGTGTTTCTTGGTTTCTGGGTCCACAAAGTGTTTCGCGGAATTAATGGCAATTGGTGCTTCGCCAAATCCACAAACGATTAGTTTAACTTTGCCATCATACGTGTTGCTGTCACCGACGGCATATACACCAGGTAGTGTCGTTTCCATTTTGGAATTGACTTTGATTGCGTGTTTATCCATATCCATGCCCCAATTTTTCATGTTCCCGATATGTGATCGGAATCCATAATTGACGATGACATGATCGGCTTTTAACAATTCAATCGTACCATCTGAATTACGTACAGCCACATGTGTGAAATTATCACCTTCAGGCTCAAAGTGATCCACTACAAATGGTGTCTTGATGACTACAGATGATTGTTGGAGCAATTCCAGGCTATGCTCATGTGCACGGAAAGAATCGCGTCGATGAACCAACGTTACTGAGTTTGCAATGGGTTCAAGCATGAGAGCCCAATCGACAGCTGAATCACCGCCACCAAACAATACAACGTCTTTTCCTGCAAATTTGCCCATATCATCCACAAAATAATGTAGTTGGGTACCTTCGTATTTGGCTGCTTCTTCATGTTCCAGTCGCTTCGGTTCAAATGCGCCATTTCCAGTTGTGAAAATGACTGATTTTGTTAAATGAGTCTCTTTTTCAGTTGTTAGTTGCCATGTGCCATCATCCAGTCTTGTCATATCTTCTACGGATTGATCTGTGACGATAGTGGGAGAGAAAATGGATAATTGCTCAGATAAATTGGCTACTAAATCTTTTGCACGTACTTTAGGGAAACCGGCAATATCATATATGTATTTTTCGGGGTAAAGTGCCGTTAATTGGCCGCCGACATTAGGTAAACTTTCGATAATCTTGACCGACATTTGGCGCATGCCGCCGTAAAAAGCTGTGAATAATCCAGTAGGACCAGCGCCTACTATGGTAACGTCATAAACTTTCATGAAAATCAAGCCCCTTGTCCATAAAGTGTCTAAAGTGTTTACCATAATTCTACCACTAACATTGGTGATGTAAGCAAAATCTCGTACATTTCAGTCGAAAGGATGAGATGGCTTTAATGTTCAAGATAGTGAGTCTTATAAGAGTTTCTCCAAAATAATCTTATGTTTTCCTTTTGCATTCGTATACGTAGAAATGACGTCGAAACCATATTTAATGTTGAGAATTAGCATCCCTTTTAAAGTGTTTGTAGACTTCGTTTGAACCGTTTTGTAGCCCGTTTCCATTAATAAAGTATGTTGAAGGGACATTAGTTCCAATGCGATTCCCTGTTTACGAAAAGAGATGTGTACACCGCCAAGCCAACTATAGAATAAATCAGGGCGGAGTTCATATCCCATTTTAAAGCCGATTACTTCATCTCCTGAATAGGCAAGACAAGTCAGCAAGTTTGGCTTGTTTTGTAATTCGTGAAGTGACAGTTCTGAGCCTTCAAAAACGTGTTGGTGAAGTTGTTGAATGGCTTGCAGATGCTGTTTTTCAGGAATACCGTGAAAATAAATGAATTCCATAAAGAACCTCCAATTGATGGTATAAAAATGCTTTCATAAGACATGATATAAAGGGTTTAACTGTGTTTTAAAAGTCTTATGTTTTTTCTTTGAACTGAAGGGAATAATAAACATAAGACGAAAATTCAGAAGGAGGCATTACCCATGAATGAAAAAGAGAAGTTTCCTGAATTCGAACCGGAACCTATAGAACTTGAAAAACGACAAAAACAGCAAGAAGAAAACGAAAAAGAAATGAAGCAAAATCAAAAGTTACATGATAACCGTGTTGCACAGGGTCAAAATAATCAACCTGATCCACAAAGTGAAAAGGACTTGAACAATCAATCCAATACCAATCAAAATGAACAAGACTTGAATGATTTGACGCATGATATTGCAAATAAACAAGGCCGCAACTTCAATTAAATAAAGTAAATCCGCACACTCGAGAAATCGGATTGTGCGGATTTTTTATGCTTACTTTGACATTCTAACTTGGTTGGTATTAGGTAACAGGAAGCTGAGTGTCGCAGCTACCAAGAGTAATAAAATGGAAGCAATAAAGGAAATATCGTAGCCCCCAGTATAATCGAACAATAAACCAGGTAAAAACGAACCCAGTGCAGAACCTATTTGATGGCTTAAATAGAGCCAACCGACGACAGCTCCTACTGATAAATTTTGAAAGTAGTCAGTGGCGAGTTTAACAGTGGGAGCTACTGTAGCGAAATTGACGACACCAAAGCTGATGGCGAAAATTATTAAGAGATGTGACTGTGAAATAAAGTAACCGAACAGTGATGTGTTGTGAACAATAACCAATAACAAGACAATTGAACAGGCTCTTGTACTGTATAAAAATGCCAGCATGTATTTGGGATTCCATCGATCAGCTAGAAAACCTGAAAGCACGGTGCCAAGAATGTTGAAACCAGCCAACAAGCTTACGGCAATCCCGGTAATCGTCGGCGAAAATCCACAGTATTGGGCGAACGGAATAAGATGAGTGTCCATTAATCCAGTCGTGGTAATACCACAAACAAAAAATGGAATCATTAAGAACAAAAATTCCTTCTTGCGCAACAGACTGAAAATCGATAAGTGGGCATTTGGCTTGGATTTTGTAACGGGTTCATCAGGATTATGAACAGACAGGTCTCCATAAGCTGTAAGATTTTTTTCATAAGGGTAAGTACGAATAAACAAATACAACAAAGGAAAGACGATAAATGTCAGGAATGCACCTAAAATCAGAACTGTTGTATGCCATCCATATCGATCATTCAAAATGAGAGACAGAGGTACAAGCATCAATTGTCCTGCAGCAGTACCCGCTGACATCAGCCCCAGAGCCAACCCCTTTTTCTCTACAAACCAGTTGGATATCGCAATGGTTCCTGCCACGTTCGATGAACCGCCAAATCCTATGGAAGCAATAACTCCATATAAAATCATCAATTGCCAAGTAGAAGCGACGAAAAATGTAAGCAGTGTCGAGAGTCCAACCAATAAAATGCTGAAAGACAAAATTGGACGTACTCCATATCGATCAATCAATCTACCGATAAAAGGTTGGGAGAAAGCGAATACGAGATAGCTGACGAATGCGATGAGCGAGATCATGCCACGGTTTGTTGAAAACTCTTCTTCCCAAGGCGTAATAAATGCACCAAATGAAAGACGTACCCCTTGTGCCGATAAAAGAGCAATAAATGTTAACAGTAGAATGATCCAGGCATAATGATATTTCTTGCTACGAAATACAGTCAAGTTCACACCTCTTTCCTCATATTCCAATAATCAAAGAAGCAAGCGCCAGTAAAGGCACTCGCTTCCTTTGGATTTACGCAATTTCGATAGTCATCTTTGGGGTTTCAGCAGGTTTACCGAAAAGATAACCTTGTCCCAGATCATACCCTAAACTTTCGCACACTTGCGCTTCTTCGATGCGTTCGATTCCTTCTGCCAACGTTACGATTCCCAATGCTTGTGCACGTTTGTTAGCTTCTTTCAGGAAATCCATTTTATTTTGGTCTTGATCACAGAAACTGATATAGGAACGATCGATTTTTACGTAATCAGGCTTTAGCATCTCCAACATATCCAAGGTAGAGAATCCAGATCCTACGTCGTCCAATGCCACTTTCATGCCTTCTTTTTTGTAACGATCCAACACGCTCTTCAAATGGCCCACATCCACTATTTTTTCGGTTTCAACTACTTCAAATACTAAGTCTTGAGGATTTACTTGATATTTTTCAACAATTTTAAATGTATGTTGTAAGCAAAAATCTGGGTTGTAGATGGTGGATGGCAGGAAATTAATAAAGCTTTTTATTCCTGCAGGCACTTTTCCTTGGCGTGCTTTTACGGCTGTTTCACGAGCGCGCTGGTCCAATAAGGAATGAAGACCAGTTTTGGTAGCGACATCAAATAATTTTCCCGGTGATAATGCCATGTGAGAATTAGTGGTACGCAGAAGCGATTCGTATCCATATACTTCATTAGACTGAAGAGAAACGATTGGTTGTAGGTAACTAACCAATTCTCCGTGTTGAATTAAGTTGACGGTATCTCTTTCATAAAAACGCAACACGAAAGTCTCTAAATCAATTAGTCTTTCAGGTCTGCTCGTCCGAGAAAGTCCCATCCTTAAATCGGCAACTTGTTTAAGTCGATTTAGTTCATCTTCTATAGTCGAAAATGAAGTATAAGGCATATAAGCGATATCTTTGTTCATCATGTGATACGCTTCTGTCATATGTAGGTGTATATGGTTGGATTCAATAAATAAAAAACCTTCTTCATAAAAATCAAATGAAATTCCGCAGTGTACGCAACTAGTCATTAATGCACCTCGTATTTTATTATGTATGTACCTTAAGTATCACAATAAGTTTCGAATATCGCAATAATTTCGGCAAACAAAAAAACCCTCAAATCAATTTTATTGACGGAGGATCGTGTGAAATTTATAATTAAAGGACAAAGTTCATACGCAATCTTCCATTAAGGGGAGTAGCTATACAGCAAAGTCGTCAATACAGGAAGTTTTCCTCGGCTTTGATGGCAACAGAAGTTGTTTGCGAGACCTTACCAATTATTTGGTGAGGTCTTTTATTTCTAAGAGACGTTGTGACCAGTAGTTGGTTATAACGTCTCTTTTTATTGATTATACTAGAATAGGGGGTCTGAGCTTGGAAACTTATCAAGAACTTGCAAAATCAGTCGTCATTTCCGACAAGAAAAATCGACTTCTTCGCTATGACGATGCTTTGACGCTGGTAGGTACCGGGAGAAGTGCATTTGTCTTTCGAATCAAGTCTTCCAGTAAAGCCATAAAAATCTTTTTTCCCGAATTCACATATATCGCAAAAGAAGAAGCGGATATTTATAAAGCATTACAGGATATCTCGTATTTCCCGACCATTTACGATGCGGGACCGAACTATATTGTCATGGATCATATAGAAGGACGTACGCTTTTTGAATGCGTCAATCAAGGATTTCCTATCACGTCAGAGCATATCGATGAAATCGATCGCGCTTTATCAATGGCTTTAAAGAGAGGGCTTAATCCATCGGATATTCACTTAAGGAATATTTTTATTACAGCGACAAATGAAATCAAGCTAATCGATGTCGCCCGTTTCAGGCAAACAAAAGATTGTACCCAGTGGAGCGATTTAAAAGCGGTGTATTCCCATTATTATACGAAGCCGTATTTCCCGAAAAAAATTCCTGCACCTGTTATGAACACCGTTGCATTCTTTTATAAAAAACAGCTGATTCCGCATCAGTTGTCATCATCAAAAATGGATTAACAGGAAGGCTGCCTTTGAGGATTTTATTAGTAAGTAAGAAAGCGACAGTTTTTCAACTGCCGCTTTTTCTTATGGGATAAGGAAAGTATATAAATGGCCCGTTAACGCGAATAGAACCCCAGCGAACGCGAATAGACCGGCCAATATAAAGAAAACCGAGAATAAAGCTAATTAGTTATGGACATCTGCGACCGCAGTTTTTTTCTTCTTTGAGCTTCTTAGGAATTATTAATCGGTAGGACGGTAGAGTGTTTGATTTCACGCAGGACCAGGCTGGTTTGGATGCGTGAGATGCCCAATTTGTTCAGAATCCGAATGAACTGTTCAAGTTCGTGACGGTTTTTGTTCGCCACTTTTAATAAATAATCGTATTCTCCAGTTAGGCAATGACACTCAAGAACGGCAGGAAGGGCTTCCAAGTTCTTTTCTAATACTTCAAGTTTCTCTGCTTGATGGATGTCTGTGCTAATAAAGATGTAACACAACAAGTCGAAGCCCAGTTTCTGTTGATTGAGAATCGCCACTTGCCTGTTGATGTATCCTTCCATTTCTAAACGTTTTATGCGTGCATGTGTGGCTGGGGGTGATAAACTCACCCGACGTCCAAGTTCTGCATTACTAATATTCGCTTCTCTTTGCAGAATATCGAGAATTTGAATATCAGTTGAATCGAGTACTTTGCTAATAAATGATTCCATATAATTTACCTCTTTCATTTTTATTCCAAAAAGGATTTCTTGAGTAGTATTTTACGGAATATTTTTAAGTAATTACAGTATATTCTTTTGTTTATTTTGAAATTAACGGATATGACGAAATAATATATGGTCAAGGCGATGGTGGTGTTAATATTAATGTAATAAGAAAAGGGGGTTAAATGACATGCCATACATTTATTATGCTTTGTTGTTGTTTACAAGTTTGTTATGGGGAGGCAATTTTGTAGTTGGGAAATCATTAGTGGACCATACTTCTCCTATGACACTGACAACACTAAGATGGTTAATTGCAGTCATTTGCCTCACTCCAATTGTTTGGTGGAAAGAGAGAAGTTTGTTCCTAAACCGTAAAGCCATCGTACCTCTAGTCTTAATGGGGGCATCTGGAGTCGTTTTATTTAACCTTTTTCAATTCCTGTCTTTAGAGTTCACTTCTGCAACAAATGTCGGATTGATTTCTACATTTAACATGTTTTCCATTGCCTTGTTTTCATTCTTGTTTTTAAAAGAGAAAATTAACAAGTTCCAGTTAGGTTCTATGTTTATTTCTTTCATGGGAGTGCTATTAGTTTTAACCAAAGGGCATGTTGAAGTGCTGTTTTCCATTGGTTTTAATAAAGGTGACTTATTGATGATGGCTGCGGTATGCATCTGGGGATTGTATTCGGTGATCAGTAAGTGGGCGATGAAATATACGACCGCTTTAAAAGCGACTTTGTATTCGGGAGTATTTGGTGTAATCATGTTATTACCTTTTAATGTTCATGATTTTACACTTACAAAAGTGGATGCTACTTTTATCCAGTCGATTTTATACACAGGTGTCGTTTCTACAGTCATCTGTATGTTGTTATGGAACATGGCCGTTCAAAAAATAGGTGCCACCACTTCAGGTGTTTTCCTAAATTTTAATCCAATCTTCACTGCCATTCTTGCTTATTTCATTCTTGGGGAACGAATGACTTGGATACAGGGAGTTGGGAGTTTAATTGTCATCATAGGTTGTTTTTTGTTCACATATTTTAAAATGAAGCAGTTTCCCGCAAGATTCCTATTGTTTAGAGAAAAGAGTGTCACTATCGCTTTCGTTCGAAAACAATTGAAAATGTAACAAATGAAAACGAACCTTGGTCGTATATAGACCGAGGTTCGTTTTTTTGAGTTGTATCTATTTAGCAGGTACTGCTTCGATTTCTTCTGTCAATTTGACCAATTCATCAATTAGTTCGCCGATGTAGGCAATCGTGTCGCGAAGTGGTTTTTCAGTCGTAATGTCGACGCCTGCCATTTGAGCAAGTTCAACTGGAGATTTCGTTCCGCCTGCTTGAAGAACTTCCAACCACTCAGCTACAGCTGGTTCTCCTTCTTCCAAAATACGTTTTGAAACTTGGGTAGAAATTGTCAGTCCCGCGCTGTAAGTGTACGGATACAAGCCCATGTAGTAATGAGGTTGACGCATCCAAGTTAATTCAGCACCTGGCGTGATGTCGACTGCATCTCCCCAGAATTCTTCCAGTACGCCACGTTTGATTTCATTTAAAATGCCCGCATTGACGTTTTTCCCTGCATCCACTCGATCATATACTTTGCGTTGATAAGCTGCTTCCAGTAAATGTGTCACGAAGTTGTGGTAATAAGTGCGTGCCACAATCGAAGAAATAACCCAACGCTTGAACTTCGGATCATCCGAGTTCTCAAGTAAATGATTTGCCATCAGCATTTCATTCATCGTCGATGGTGCTTCAATGAAGTATAGCGATGGGCGAGAGTTAAAGACATTTTGTTTTTTATGTGCATTGTAGAAATGACCGGCATGTCCAAGTTCATGGGCCAATACAAATACTTCATTCATACGGCTTGACCATGAAATCAAAATGTAAGGATGAGATCCGTAAGGGCTGGAACAGAAAGCACCTGTCGACTTTCCTTTGTTTTGTGCAAAGTCAATCCAACGCTCATCAAATGAACGGTTGACCATGTCCAAATAGTCTTCACCCATAATCGCAAGTGCGTCGTTCATGTATTTCTTAGATTCTTCAACTGTGATTTTGGGCTCATATGATGGATCTAATGGAATCTTCAGGTCCGCAAAAGTCATTTCTTTTAACCCGTGAACGTCTTGAAGCAATTTCGCATATTTGCGCATATGAGGTGCAAGTTCAGTCATGATCAAGTCGATTTGGCGGTCGAACAACGACTTATCCACTTCTTGTCCAAACAACAAGTAATCAAAGATATTGTCATAGCCGCGTAAATCGGATGTTGTTTTTTCGATTTGTAATTTCATATCATATGTTTTTGCAGTCGTATGCTGGTAGTTTTTCAATTGATTTGAGAATGCCTCGAATGCAGCACGACGTACTTCTGTATCCGTTTCCGCTTCCCAGTCACCTTCAAAGAGTACATAGCTTAATGGATATTTTTTGCCGTTCACTTCGAAATCCTCGAAAGAAAGGTCAACCATTTTCGTCGTATTATATAACTCGTAAGGACCACCGAATGAAGAAGAGTAAGCGGCCAACGTTTTTTCCACTTCTGGATGGAGCTGATGTGGTTTTTTACGAATCAGTTTTTCCAAATAGTGACCGAATTCAGTTGAGTTTTTCATTGCGTCTTCCAACACTTCCACCGGTAACTCCAGTAATTCACTATCCACAAACGATAATTTGCTGCTTAAATTTGCAGAAACTGAACCGAATTTGGCAGATCGCATTTGAGCATCGCTGTCCGTCTGATCCGTGCTGTACGCAAGACTTGCATAGGTGCCAAGCGGAACAAACATTTCATAAATGCTCGCATATCCTTTTAAAACTTCTTCAGCAGATTGTGCATCTTTAATCTGGCCTTTAAATTGTTGTTGGAACGCGGCCACTTCTTTTTCAAGAGCTGTAAGTGCATCTTGGTAAGCTTCTTCTGATGTGAACAGATCTTGTAAATTCCACGTTTCGTCTATTTTGACATCTGAACGTGCAGGCAAACTTTGAACCATTTTCATCTCTCCCTTTTATTACGGATGTCGAACTAAAATCTATTATATCTTTATTTATTGAAAAATTCACTCTTTTTATAAAGTTTTATTCTGCTCGCCGTATGTCTTTATAAAATTAAGTTTCATCAATATATAAGCGGGGATAACAATTGTATGTAATCAAAAAAATTACAAAAAATCCGAATAGGAAAGGTTCATTTCCATCATCATAGTAAGTGACAGAATTAATAAGATAATTCTTAATTATTCGCGTTTTGATACACTGAGATTTTTGTTTTGACGCAATTAACCCCATGATATAAGATTATTAATACCAAGTAAGTCTATAAGAATTAGGAGGAATAAAGATATGAAGAAATTAACTGCATTATTTGTACTGCTTCTTACAGCAGTTTTCATGTTATCGGCTTGTGGTACTTCAAAGGACGATAACGCATCTAAAGATGAAAAGAACACAGGATCAACTGAAAGTGATTTATTAGCAAAAGTGCAAGAAGATGGGGAACTATTAGTCGGTACAGAAGGTACTTACCCTCCATTCACGTACCATGATGAAAGTGGTAAGCTAACTGGATTTGATGTTGAAATTGCGGAAGAAATTGCTTCACGTTTAGGTGTGAAAGCGAAATTTATGGAAACGCAATGGGATGCAATGTTCGCTGGTCTTGATTCAAAACGTTTTGACATGATTGCAAACCAAGTGGGAATCAAAGAAGAACGACTTGAGAAATATGATTTCTCAGAACCATACATTTCTTCTGCAGCTGTACTGGTAACACATGCAGATAACAAACAAGTGAAGAGCTTTGAAGATCTTAAAGGATTGAAATCGGGACAATCATTAACAAGTAACTATGCTGAAATCGCTAAATCTTACGGTGCTGAATTAGTAGGCGTCGATGGCTTTAATCAAGCAATCGAATTATTGAACTCTCAACGTGTGGATGCAACAATCAACGATAAATTATCCGTTTTAGATTTCCAAAAACAAAAACCGGATGCAAAAATTCAAATTGTAGCCGAAGCAGACGATGTGGCTCAAAGTGGAATGATGTTCCGTAAAGGTAATGAAACATTAGTTGAAGCTGTAAACAAAGCATTGAACGAAATGATTGAAGACGGCACGTACGACGAAATCTCAGAAAAATGGTTCGGCGAAAATGTTTTGGAATAGTTTTTCCGTCGACCCTGAAAAAATGGAGCGCTACCTAGATATCGCGCAATCTTCCCTCCAGCCTTTGCTGGAGGGTGCTGTTGTATATACACTTCCATTAACTCTAATTTCCTTTATATTAGGGCTAGCGTTAGCTGTATTGACGGCTTTGGCAAGAATCTCGACCGTTAAGCCGTTTCAATGGATTGCCCGTTTCTACGTTTCTGCCATTCGCGGTACGCCATTATTGGTACAGTTGTTCATCTTATTTTATGGATTAGGTTCTGTTGGAATTGTCATTGATCCATTTCCTGCAGCGGTGATCGGATTTTCTTTGAATGTTGGAGCCTATGCTTCAGAAGTGATTCGTGCGGCCATTCTGTCCATACCTAAGGGTCAATGGGAAGCTGCTCATATGATTGGGATGTCCTATTCTCAAACGCTGAAGCGCGTAATTTTGCCACAAGCAACTCGTGTGTCCATTCCACCACTATCGAATACGTTCATCAGTTTGGTGAAAGATACGTCTTTAGCATCTCTGATTCTCGTAACAGAAATGTTTAGAAGAGCGCAGGAAATTGCGGCGACCAATTATGAGGTATTGTTGTTATATACAGAAGTAGCGATTATTTATTGGATTATTTGTTTCTTCCTTTCGCTTATCCAAGGTCGATTGGAACATCGCTTCGATCGCTATGTATCGAGATAACTTAAGGATAAAGAAAGGAGTAAGAGATGATTTCAATAAATGGTTTACACAAACAATTTGGCGACCTTGAAGTGTTAAAAGGAATCGACCTTCAAGTCAATAAAGGCGAAGTAATCGTGGTTATCGGACCTTCAGGATCAGGCAAGACGACATTACTACGATGCTTAAATATATTAGAAGTCCCTAGTTCGGGGAGTATCACAATCGATGATCAGACAGCGGACTTTTCTAAATCTCTTCCAAAAAGAACGATTGATTTATTTAGAAAAAAATCAGCGATGGTTTTTCAGCACTATAACTTGTTTCCACATATGACTGCCATTCAAAATGTCATGGAAGGTCCTGTTACTGTGAAGAAACTTTCAAAAGCGGAAGCTCGTAAAAAAGCTGAACAGCTATTAATTAAAGTGGGTCTAGGAGATAAGCTGGATTTCTATCCTCACCAACTTTCAGGTGGTCAACAGCAACGTGTAGGAATCGCTCGAGCGTTAGCACTGGAACCGAAAGTGATGCTGTTTGATGAACCAACTTCAGCACTGGATCCCGAATTAGTCGGGGAAGTGTTGCAAGTGATGAAAGATTTAGCAGGTGAAGGCATTACAATGGTCGTCGTGACACATGAAATGCGATTCGCCAACGACGTGGCTGACGAAGTTATCTTTATGGATCAAGGTAAAATTATCGAACGCAGCAAACCGATCGATATGTTTACCAATCCAAAAGAAGAACGAACAAAGCAATTCTTGAACTTGCTTCAATAAAAAAGATACGAATAAAAAAGGCATCCAATTAAACTAATAATTGGATGTCTTTTTTCTTTGTAAAAAAACATTATTGAGTTCTCTTTTACTAATACTTTCATGTGCAAAAGATAAATTCATAGCTTTGATATTCTTCCTATCGATATAGTAGAACATGACAAATCGATTAATTTTAATTTGAAAATCAGGTGAAACTACTTTTTAACTCGCCACGTATCAGTTAATGAGGATGACAAGCGCATGCAGAAGAGTGACAATGGAACGATAGTGGAGGTATAACCATTATCAAGCCGATTTCCCAATAGACGGCATTTTGATATGCGTCATGGCATAAAGAAACTTTTAGTGTCACAGAATAAATAGCTTCTACGGTTGCAGGGTCTCCCTACAGGAGAGCTGTTAGAGAACCAGCTCATACTAAAAGTGGTGCAATGCCAAACAATTTGTGCCTAATTGGCATTCTCTATACCCCAATGGAAACGTGTAGATTCTCCCCATTGGTTTAGATGAAATATTTAAGGAGACTGATGTAAATGTTTGATTGTTGTGAAGGAATATTAACAATTCAAGAGAGTGAAATATTAATTGACAAGTACAAAAAAAAATTTATTGATCGAACTAAATATAATTACATTTGGGAAGGGGTTGGGATTTCTAGGGTTGAACAGTTTAAAATCTCCTATGTTGAATTAATGAAATTTGCAGAAGGTATAAAGAAATCCTATGTTTTTACACATTTTCTAAAGGATTATCCGAATTTTCAAGACCATAATAGAATCCGATGCTCTAATTCTATTGCGAAAATCTTAGAAATTAACGATAGGAATCCCCAAGATTTGTATTTTTTTGACAATACTTTTAATTGGACAATAATAAGTTCACATGAATTTTTAGACCTAGAAGAAAAATTTCACTACATGTTAATTAGAAATTAGTGTCACTCCACTACTAGTTTTTCGCATTAACAATAATATTAATAAACATAAAATATTCCCATCAGTATTTTTTTGAGGCCATGCAAAATATTAATGAAATCAAGTATGTCTTTTTGTCTACCATAGATAGCTCCAAGAAATTATTTATACTTACATCGAATGACAAAAAATAAAGAATAATTGTTATATCTTAAGTAACATTAAGAACTTGGTTTACACTATACTTTATACGTCTATATAATAGAAACAAAACTTTTAGGAGCTGATTCTATGTTCAAAAGGAATTCAATTAAATCTATTCCAGTACAAGATACGGTAGAAGAAGAGGAAAACATCTATGCTATATTGCCACCTCCAGGAACAATTATTGGAGATGCAACCGAAGAAGAAATGGAAATGGCAGCACAGCTTGAAGTCAGACATATGGCTTTCATGAGGCTACAGGATATGAATATACAATTTGATGGAACGTCATATAAAGATCTATTAAAAGATTTTTTAGAATTTGAAACTGAGTCGAGTAAGTTTTGGAGAGGCGTATGTAGCCGTTTAGCCGTACCGTACGAATGGGCTATCAGAATCGATCATGCAAACGGACCCATTTATATAGGAGACGTTGGAGAACCTAACCTTTATGCCGAAGAGGAAACAGAAAATTAATAACAGAACAAGAGAGTTATTCAATTTATCAGAAGTAGAGCGTGTGTAGATTTTCAACACACGCTTTTTTATGTCACAAAAAGGAACAAGCGTTCGTTTGAATTGTTTTTAATACAAAGAAATCATTTGATTTTACTAATCAATGTTTACAAACTGTTTAAAAGTTTTTGTTTTCTATGTTTCAAATGTTACGAAATGACTAGTGTAGATTTACACCGTTTTAATTTACTTTTACTTTGGTTTAATAGGAGATTAACAATCTTCCTTTATAGTAAACCTTATCAACATAATAAAATGAATGGTGGAGGTTATTCGGATGCTTAAAAATAAAATAACAAAAAAGCTAATTCCTATCTGTGTTGTATCAACTCTTGCATTAGGTGGTTTAACTGCAACAATTACTAATACTAACGTACAAGCTGCAGAAAATGAAAGAAACAATGATAACAGGGAAATTAAAAATGTTATTTTCTTGATCGGGGATGGGATGGGTTCAACCTATACTTCCGGTTATCGTTATTTTAAGGATGATCCTTCAACGGCTGCTGTTGAAAGAACAGTATTTGATAAGTACCTCGTTGGACAACAGATGACTTATCCGGAAGATCCAACACAAAACGTTACAGATTCTGCTTCCGCGGCAACAGCTATGTCAGCTGGTGTAAAAACATATAACGCTGCAATTGGGGTAGATAACGATAAATCAAAAGTTAAAACCGTATTAGAGGCTGCAAAAGAAAATGGTAAAGCAACAGGCCTTGTTGCTACATCCGAAATTACCCATGCAACACCAGCTTCATTTGGTGCTCACGATGAAAACCGTAAAAATATGAATGCTATTGCTGATGACTACTATGATGAATTAATAAATGGCAAACATAAAATTGATGTCCTTCTTGGTGGGGGTTCCTCAAATTTTGTTCGCCCTGATCGAAATCTTACGGAAGAATTCCAAAAATCCGGATTTAGTTATGTAACTAACAAAGAGCAGCTTTCAAAGGATAAAAATGGACAGGTTCTTGGATTGTTTGCATCTGGTGGTCTTCCTAAAATGATTGATCGTACAGAAGAAGTACCCTCTCTTCAAGATATGACAACATCAGCAATCCAACGATTAAGCAAGGATAAAGACGGCTTTTTCTTAATGGTCGAAGGAAGCCAGGTAGACTGGGCTGGACATGATAATGATATTGTTGGTGCAATGAGTGAAATGGAGGACTTTGAAAAAGCTGCTAATGCTGCAATTGAGTATGCTAAAAAGGACAAGCATACACTAGTTGTTATTACAGCTGACCATTCAACTGGCGGATACTCAATTGGTGCAGATGGAAATTATAACTGGTTCGGTCAACCATTAAAAGCGGCTAAGCGAACACCTGATTTTATGGCAGCTGAAATTGCTAAAGGTGCAGATGTTGAAAAAACATTAAAAACGTATATTGATCAAAAACTATTAGCATTAACAACCCAAGAAATCCAATCTGTTAAAGATGCTGCAACGACTAAAAAAGTCACTGATATTGACAATGCAATCGAAGCAATCTTTAATGAGCGTTCTCATACAGGTTGGACAACTGGTGGTCACACAGGTGAAGACGTACCCGTATATGCCTACGGACCTTACAAAGAACGTTTGGCAGGCCAAATTGATAATACAGACAATGCTAAAATTATCTTCGAATTGTTAGAAAAAAATAAATAACAGATATTACTAAAAAGCCCGTTGCTAAGGCGGCGGGTTTTTATTATGAAGAATTTTGAGGGGGATTCCTATGAAAAAAATATCATTTTTCTTGATTCTTCTATTAGTTCTTACTGGCTGTTCATCAGTAAATAACACCGAGAATAAAACTACTGGAGATCAAGTCAAAACAATCGACCAAACGGAAAAAAACCAAAATGTGAAAAAAGACGTATATGTGCCGAATCCGCAAATAACGGATGACATTAATCTTGAGACAGTTGGAGAAACCGTTACCGATGACAAAGGAGAACTTACACTAAAATCCTATAAACGTATAAATAAAACAGTTAATATAGGCGGCGTTGAAATGGTTTTAAAAGAAGTCAAGTTGATGCATTTTGTTCCGGATTACAGCATGATTGACTTTTTTCACTCCTACACTCATGAAGAAGAGTTTGATTTTTTAAAAGTAGGTATTGAAGTTAAAAATACATCTGATGAAGACATGAAATTCACACCAGTTGCTTTTGTTAAGACGAGTAATGGTGAACTGAAAACTTGGGAAGATGATATTTTTCTCGAAGAATTGAATGGAGAATTACAAAGCAATAGTGATAAGAAAGGTAATATGGGTTTCATTTTGGAAAACACAAGTGACATTAAATCAATTGAATTTCTAACAAGTGATGTTCTTAATAACGTGGACGAAAGTGTTGAAAAAGCGAAAACTATAAAAGTGGATATCTAATTAAGACACCTTCATTTTAATGAGTGCAGTTATGTAAATAAGAATTCTATTACCTCTTAGGACTAATTATACTAAAAAGCAGCTTTCTTCACTTGTGGAGAAAACTGCTTTTTCAATGTAGTTAACTTAACAGTTCCGATCACCACATATAACAGGATATGTCATCCTAAAACTTATTATTGAATTATGTATTAAATCAAAAGCTGTTAAGAAGGATATGCTATAAGTTGAATTATTTGAATTTTTTTCAAGTTTAGAATTAAACTTGCTCAAAGGAGGAGTATCTAACATGACCAAATTCCGAATAGAACGAGATTCCATTGGGGAAATTCAAGTACCCGTCGATAAAATGTGGGGTGCACAGACTCAACGTAGTAAAGAGAATTTTGCGATTGGCACCGAGCTGATGCCTACTGAATTGATACATGCATTTGCCGTTCTAAAAAAAGCAGCGGCAAAAGTGAATTTTGATTTAGGTACGTTGAGTGAAGGGAAGATGCAGGCGATTTCTCAAACTGCTTCAGAAATTCGGGAAGGCAAATGGGATGAACATTTTCCTTTAGTCGTTTGGCAGACCGGGAGCGGTACACAATCCAATATGAACGTGAATGAAGTAATAGCGCATCGGGGGAATCAGTTACTGAAGGAATCTGGGAGTGAAGAAATACTTCATCCGAATGATGATGTGAACAAATCGCAAAGTTCTAATGACACGTTCCCTACGGCTATGCATATTGCGGCAGTGGAAGTCGTGCAGATAATGTTATTACCTGAGCTTGCTCGTTTAAAACAAACCTTTGAAAAACAAGAAAATGAATTTAAAGATATCATCAAAATCGGCAGAACACACTTGCAGGATGCCACGCCATTGACGTTAGGTCAGGAAATCAGTGGGTGGAAACACATGGTGGTAAAGAGCGAAGAAATGATCCGTGAAAGTCTTGTTCATGTTGGAGAACTTGCCATCGGAGGGACGGCAGTCGGAACTGGTATTAACGCACATGCTGAATTCGGGGAACGTGTGGCGAAAGAAGTGACCGCTGAGACTGGGTTGCCGTTCGTTTCATCGGCGAATAAATTTCACGCTTTGACCAGTCATGATCAGCTTGTCTATTCGCATGGAGCATTAAAAGCATTGGCTGCAGATTTAATGAAGATTGCCAATGACGTTCGGTGGCTGGCTAGTGGACCACGAAGCGGAATAGGTGAAATAACGATTCCAGCGAATGAACCAGGAAGTTCAATTATGCCTGGGAAAGTAAATCCTACACAAAGTGAAGCGTTGACGATGGTTGCAACCCAAATCATGGGCAATGATTCGACCATTGGTTTCGCGGCAAGCCAAGGGAACTTTGAATTGAATGTGTTTAAACCCGTCATTTTCTATAATTTTATGCAATCCGTGAGATTGTTGAGTGACAGTGTGCGTAGTTTCCATGACCACTGTGTCGTAGGAATACAACCGAATGTGGAGCAATTGTCACACCACGTAAGCAATTCTTTGATGCTGGTAACGGCTCTTAATCCGCATATTGGTTATGAAAATGCAGCGAAAATCGCCAAGCAGGCACATGAATCTGGCAGTACGTTGAAAGAGGCAGCGCTAAAGAGTGGACTACTGACAGAAGAAGAGTTTGATCGGATTGTCGACCCTTCGAAAATGATTCGATAAATAAAAATGGAATCCCCAACATCTCAGGATGAACGGGATTTTATCTTTTTTATGGGCCAAAAGTTATATTTTAATTAATAAGGTGATCCAAAACTGAACTTTTGACGTTAGCTCTTGTAAATGAATGAAGGGAGGTGAATGACGACGTGCAAAAACGAATGATGCAAATTGCCCTACTCTTCGGTGTGTTAAGTATTCCATCGTTTGCTTCCGCAGATGGTGGACTGCTTGGATCAACTTTGAGTCAACCGACAGAAATTGTAAATACTGTGACTGAAGAGGTTGCCAATACGACTTCCCAAGCCGAAGAAGCACTGCCAATTAAGGCAGAACAAGGAGAATCACTTCAACCAGTAACAGCGATTGTAAAAACCGTTACCGAAACAACACAAAAAGTAACGAAAGCTGTGGAAAGTGAGAAGCCTATCGTGGAAGTGAAAGTCTCCACATCTCCTTCAGTTAAAGTTAATACGGGTGTGGTTGAGGCAGAAGTTTCAAAAACACCTAAAGTGAAGGTTGATACGAGCATTGCAAAGGTGGAAGTGGCAGATACTGTGGCAGTTGACACTGAAGTGGTACAAGCTGAAGTGAAACGTGACCAGCAAATTTCTGTACAAACCCCTGTAGTAGATGTTGACAGTTCGGTACCTACTCAATCGACAACTGATAAAGAAATTCTTGTAAACCCAGTTCCAGAAACTGAAGTTACTGAACTACCAGTTGAAAAATTGAAACAAGAGGTACCTCCGGTTATGACGAATGAAATTGTTAAACCGGATATTTCAAAACAGCGAATTATAGACGAAGAGCAAAATGATGCGTTAAATGAAACGTCACGAAATGAACGCTTATTAAACGTCGAGATTGATAAACCCAAAAATGCTCTATCTATACCAATGAAAATGCCGACCAATTACGAGCAAGTGCAAGCGACACCAACCTTCCAGTCGGGTCCTTCTACTCTATCGAATTCGAGTCTCTCGTCGGGTAGTATGACGTTTGCTTTGTTGGATGGATATGATGTATCAAATCAAAATGAGCCATTAGCTTACTTTGGAAAGACTAGACTCTTCTTTGATCAGTGGTTAAATGCACCACCGTCACAACCACCTCAACACTCTCTTTTTAAGATAAGTAGAATATAAAAAACTTATACTAAAAGGAGAGAATTTCACATGAAAAACGTACTAAGAACTTTAACAATTACAGGTGGATTAGCAGCAAGTCTATTAATCGGGGCAGGTGCTACATCTGCAGCAGAAAATGATTCTTTATTGAACCTGAATGATGGTTTAGTTGAGAACTTGAACATTCTCGAATCGAATGAAGACAATAACGTAGACTTTAACACTCAGAATGATGCATCTTCAGATGTAAACGTGGAATCAACAGAGGAATCGGTTACTTCAAACGCAGATGCTAACACAGAAGGTTCTATCGATACGGTTATTGAAGGCGAAGATGAATCCGCAGCAGTAAACGCTGATGGAAATGCTGGTGTGATGAATGAAACAATCGTTGATGAAGAAAATGATTCAGTAACATCGACAACAGAAGCGGCAACTGAAGGGGCAATCGGAGCTGAAGTTGAAGGCGAAGATGAATCTGCAGCGGTAAACGCTGAAGGTAACGCTGGTGTGATGAATGAAACAGTCGTTGATGAAGAAAATGATACAGTAACATCGACAACAGAAGCGGCAACTGAAGGGGCAATCGGAGCTGAAGTTGAAGGTGAAGATGAATCTGCAGCGGTAAACGCTGATGGGAATGCTGGTGTGATGAATGAAACAATCGTTGATGAAGAAAATGATTCAGTAACATCGACAACAGAAGCGGCAACTGAAGGGGCAATCGGAGCTGAAGTTAAAGGCGAAGATGAGTCTGCAGCAGTAAACGCTGATGGAAATGTTGGTGTGATGAATGAAACAATCGTTGATGAAGAAAATGATACAACAACTTCGACAACTGAAGGGAACATCGGAGCTGGTTTAAACTCAGTGTTTGAAAATGAAGAGAATTCTTCTTTCTTAAATGCTGATAACAATACTTCATTCGTAAACGTTATTGAAACAAACGAGGAAAATGATTCATCATCTTTTGCACTTGGAACTGAGTCTGTAACAAACTTAGGTTTAGGTTCTGAAGACACTGATAACGAAGAATCTGCAAAAGTTATGGCCGCTGTGTCTGCATTAATTGAAGCGCAAAGCACAGAAGACTCTTCTCGTTTAGGAACTGAAGTAGATGTAGCATCTATGGTAGGTTTGGATTCAGAAGATGAAAACTCTTTCTCTTCAATGTTAGATGCAACTGCAGGCCTTTGGGTACAATCAACACATGAAGATGACAACAATTCAAGCGAATTAGGATTAGATCTTGGTCTTGGATTTGCTTCAATGACAGAAACATTTAATCAATAAGATAAAATGAGAAAAGACTGAGCCCCTAGGGGTTCAGTCTTTTTTGAAATGAGGCTGAGCGATGGCTCAGTTGTAAAAAATGAACTCTTAGTTGGAAAAAAAGGGTGTTTAGGTGGAAAAATCCGCATCTTAGGTGAAAAAATGAAGCTTTAAGTTGTAATAGTTAAAAATAGGAAATTATAAGATGTCGTCTCTCAGTCAACAAGTTTCTGACATTACTTTGAGAGCCTATTAGCTTCCTCTGAAACCACGAAGGCAAGATCATCGTTTCCGAACATTTGTAGAATCTCAATGAGTGTACCGGAATCAATGTCCAAATCCATGGGTTCATTGTTCTCAATGGTTGATTTCAACGTTTCATTGGCACCTTGAGAAGGGTATGCTTTTTGATATAAAGATAATGGGTCAATATCATGGTTTTGACACCATTGTACAAATAATTGAATCATGACTTGCTCGTCTTCTTGATATTTTTGGATGATAAATTCAGTCATGGTTTTTTGATCCATTATTTCAAATCTCCTTTTAGTACTCTATTAATCTGTGACTACATCTTACCACGTCGTAATGTGACAAACACTTAAACAGACAATCTGACCAATATCTGCATTACAATTTAATTAAACGCTAGTTTAAATGGAAGCGGGGAGAAACGGATGGAACAACAAATATTAGTAGATTCACTTGTACTTGTCCCAAAAATCTTGAATCACCAGCACTTGCAAGACATGATGGAGCTTCAACAACTTGCGAAAAAACAAATGGATTCTACTGATACGCTGCAACCATTATCGAGAGATGAATTTCAATATATCTTCAGCGGGAATGGGCTTCTAATTGGCTTGTTTGACGGGCAACAACTGGTCGCATTCCGTGCGTTACTGGTGCCGTTCATTGATGGTGAACACTTAGGGATGGATGCGGGGCTTTCATTAGAGGCATTAAGTCGTGTCGTCTATCAGGAACTATCAATTGTTCACCCAGCCTACCGTGGAAAAGGTCTTCAACTTCAAATGGGGGAGATTCTAATGGACAATATCGATCGTTCTCGATTTGATTATGTATGCGCAACGGTCGCCCCGTTTAATATCCCAAGTCTGAAGGATAAATTCGCCTTAGGTCTCCACATTGTTGCCTTGAAACACAAATATGGTGGCAAGCTTCGCTATGTTTTTTTGAAAAATCTCAAGGATGAGAAGGTGGAATATAGCCGCTCACAAGATGAAAAGTTGATTCCAATGACCGACACACTGATGCAGCAAAAACTGTTGAACGAAGCATATGTAGGTGTCGGCATGAGTTCGTTGAATGAAGAATGGCACGTGCAGTACCAGCGAGAATTCTAATCCAATAGAGTAGAGAAAAGCACTCCCGGAAGGAAGTGCTTAAGTGCTTACTTAAACCAGCCTTTTTCTTTGAACCTAGATATGGCTTCTATTCGATTGGTTACGTCCAGCTTGTCTAAGATGACGGAAATGTAGTTTCTGACCGTCCCGGTTGTAATGTATAGCTGACTCGCAATCTCTTTTGTGTTCTTACCGTCTGCGATTAATTCAAGTACTTGATGCTCTCGTTCCGTTAAAGGATTTTCGTCTCCACTATAGGCAAGATCGATCAGTTCCGGTGCATATACACGACGTCCTTCCATGATGCTGCGTATGGAATTGGCCAGATCTTCGCTTGGGCTATCTTTCAGGAGATAGCCCATAACATTGGCTTTTCGCGCGCGTTCAAAGTAACCTGCACGGGCAAAGGTAGTAAGAATGATTACTTTGCAGTCATGTTCCTTCAGTTCCTCCGCAGCGTCCAAACCCGTTTTAGAGGGCATTTCAATATCCATAATGACCACATCGGGATTTAATTGGTGGACCAAAGATATAACTTCTTCTCCATTATGTGCTTTCCCGACAACCTCCATGTCATCCTCCAAATCGAGTAACGAACCAAGAGCTCCCAGTAACATGCGTTGATCTTCAGCAATGACAATACGAATCATGAATTTTCCTCCTCAACCGATTGTAAGATGACGTGTGGAATCCGGATATTAAGGGTCGTACCATCATTACCCGAGATCTCAATGCTTCCGTTGACGAATTCCAAGCGTTCTTTCATGCCACGTAAGCCATTGCCATCTGCGAAATGTGAATCTCCTTCAAATCCAATACCATTATCTTGCACTTGAAGAAACAATTCTGTTTGCGATTGTTTAATTAAAACGTGACAAAACGAGGCTTGACTGTGTTTAACGACATTGGTAATCGCTTCTTTCAAACACATACCTAGGACATTTTCAACGAGTAAAGGCGTATCTTTCAGGACTGAATTCCCTTTTACTCGGAAGTCGATTTCTGCTGCCTTCAAGATCTGTTGGACACGTATAAGTTCATCCACGAGCTTACCTGAACGCATATTTGAAACAAGTTCACGAACTTCTTTTAACGCAATACGAGCCGTGTGATTTATATCAAAAAGTTCATTTTTAGCACGTTGCGGGTCTTTATCGATCACTTTGCTAGCTAAGTCGCTTTTTAATCCGATTAAAGAAAGCTTTTGGCCCAATGTATCGTGTAAATCCCGTGCAATCCGTTGGCGTTCCTGCATAACAAGCAATTGCGAAATGCGTTTATTTGCATTTTCCAGCTGACCTTCGAGTTTTTCCTGTTTATTGCGGTTATACGAATTGAAAGGCAATAAAATCACACCGATGACGCCAATTAGTATGAATGGGAATTGGGAGGCGAGTAAGTCATATTGAGTGAAGAACCCAATACTGACAGACGCCATGGTCGTAACGAGATGGACCACATACATCGTGATGAAACCAGTTTTGTTGCGGATGTTGCCGATAAAAAATGCCAGGAACAACGAAAAATAAAGATAGCCAAACAAAATAATTAACGTAATACTGATGGCAATTTGAAAGGCAATCCACACATACATCCGCCATCCTTTTGAAATGAACGATTGGCGGTACGTTAAAAAGAAAGCTAAAACTAATAATAGTCCAAGGAAGCTTTCCGATGGGGAGTATGATTTAAATATATAAAATAACGGCAAAATACAAAAAATAATCCATATGTAAATACTGACGTATGGGTTTTTAGGGAAAATTTGATACCAGCTTTGCATAAAACCCTCCATAAATTAGGTGTTTTTGTTTTGAGTTAAGTATAACAGACAGAAAAACCATTCCATATGCGGAATGGTTTTTCATCTATACTATTTATTTTTCTTGAATGCTTGAACGTTTTGTTTGTATTTGTTGCATTGTAGAATTCTTCGTATCATTCAATAAATGTTTGATTTCATTAAAACCTACAAACGTTTTTTTCGTTTCGTCATATAGACGGAAGCGGATCGATTGTAAACTTGTTTTTAACGTAATCGTCGTTGCCTGGTGAAGTGGTGGTGTTGATTCATGAGCTTGTTCCAACAAGTAGTTAGGTACTCGTGGGCTTAAATGATGCACATGGTGATAACCGATGTTACCAGTTAACCATTGTAGAACTTTAGGCAATTTGTAGAACGAACTGCCATCCACTGCTGCTTTAACATAATCCCATTGGTCTTCATCTTCAAAATAAGAATCTTCAAATTGATGTTGTACATAGAACAACCAGATCCCAAAAGATCCAGCAACAATCAAGATTGTACCTTGAATGATCGCAAACGCCTGGATACCCACTAACCAAATCATAAATGCATATAATGCAACGATTGCCACATTAATAAAGTAAGTGTTGTTACGTTCTTTTTTGCGAGCGTCTTTACGGTTAAAACGGTTTGATACCAAGTACAAGAACAATGGTCCTAAACCGAACATCACTAATGGATTGCGGTATAGACGGTATGCAAAACGACGACCTGGTGATGCTTCAAGATATTCATTAACCGTCATAACCCAGACATCGCCTGTTCCGCGTTTGTCTAAGTTACTGCTAGTTGCATGGTGAATCGAATGATCACGTTTCCATTTTTCATAAGCGAACAAAGTCAAAATGCCTGTAATGGTTCCCAAGATAGCATTGGCCTTCTTGCTTTTGAAGAAAGAACCGTGTGTACAGTCATGAAAAATGATAAAGATTCGAACGATGAATCCTGAAGCAATCACTGCTAGAGCGATTGTTAAGAAAATCGAAACGTCTAAACTCAAATATGCTAAGTACCATAAAATGAAAAATGGGGGAATCGTATTCACAATTTGCTTGATACTTGCTGACATATCAGACTTCTCAAACGGCGCCACTTGCTTGCGTAACTGCATTGTTTTTTCTTTACTCATAGCGTCCTCCTGGAAAAAATGTATTTTAATTTTTCTCTAAAAAACTTGTTACCTTAAGAATAGGGATTAGGAGCAGATAATAAAAGTCATAAACGTCAAGTGAGTGGTATGACAAATATCATATAGGTCGTGATGATTAGAGTAATAGTGATGCATCCATATTTTCTGCGGACATGTGTAAAAATGCATAAGTTAACGAATTTTCTATGTAAAATTACCTGTTAAATGCATCAATTTCTCTCGACTAAGCACCTTTCATAAAAGCCGAAAGCATTTTGTGCAACCTGGAGTTCGGTTCTGTCTACCTGGTGGATTAATCTGTCTACCTGGAAGTTCATTCTGTCTACCTGGCATGCACTTGAATAAGAAAAGAACATTTTTATGCTAAAGTAAGACGAAGAAGTTTTGACAGGAGTGTTTGATTTTGACTAAATTACTGGACGAAAAAAGTGTAATTAACTTAATAGATAAGGAAGCAGACATTATTATACCGATTGCGAATGGTGAGCCGATTCGGTTGCTCGATATATTGGAAGAACATGCAAATGAACTAAGTGGTGTGAAGATTCATCAAATGTTGGCTTTGCATCCGCGGAAGTATATTCTAGGGGAAATGCCTGATCAGCTTTCGCATGTATCGTACTTTTTAAGTGGTGCTACTCGCAAAACGTATCAGCAAGCCCAAATGGAATTGGTGCCAAACAATTTTCATGAGGTGCCGAGAATGCTTTCGAAAGTAACGAAGATGTCGATGATTTTTTCGGTAGCTTCTCCTATGGACGAGCATGGTTATTTTTCGCTTGGGACTCAAGCTGATTATGTAGCGGAGTTTATTGGGGAAGTACCATTCATCTTGGAAGTAAACCGAAATATGCCGCGTACATTTGGACTCAATCAAATTCATGTAAGTCAGATTGCCGGATATGTTGAACACGATACGGCATTGGCAGAAGAAGTGGTTCCGGAAATCGGGGAAAAAGATATGCGCATCGCTGAAAAAGTAGCTGCGGATATTCAGGATGGAGATACCCTTCAAATTGGGATAGGGTCAGTTCCGAATGCGGTTATGAGCTTATTGAAAAATCACCGCAACCTAGGCATCCATACGGAAATGCTACCCGATGGGATTGTGGATTTGGTCGAATCAGGTGCGGTTGATGGCACGAAAAAGTTCACGAACAAAGGAAAGATTGTCGCGACATTTGCATATGGAACGCAACGTCTATACGATTTTATCCACAACAATCCATCTGTAGAGTTTTTACCTGTAAGTGTGGTGAATGATCCCCGTGAAATCGCCAAAGAAGAAAATATCGTATCCATTAATGCTACTACTGAAGTTGATTTATATGGGCAATGTGCTTCAGAAACGGTTGGTGGAAAATACTATTCTTCAAGTGGAGGTCAAATTGATTTTGCAAGAGGAGTTCGTTTTGCGAATAACGGCAAAGGTTTCATTTGTATGCATTCCACCGCTAAGAACGACACCATTTCGAGGATTAAGTTGGATTTAACCCCAGGCTCGGTTGTCACAACTGGAAAAAATGATGTCGACAATGTGGTCACGGAATACGGAATCGCACGATTACATGGACGTTCAATCAGTGACCGTGCGAAACAACTAATCAGTATTGCGCATCCGAAATTCAGAGATGAACTGACTGCTCAGGCCATCGAACGAGGCATTATTAACTAAATTCAAAAAGCGTCAGACCCTTAGAGAGCTACTCGGACCTCTAAGGGACTGGCGTTTTTTTGTGAGATAAATACACAATTTTGACGTGCCATAAACCCAGTGTTGATGTTGTTTTTAGGACCATTATAAACTTTGACTTTAGGTTGCAACTAAGTTTTGATAACTCGCTCTAGTTGTAGAAGAACATCATTGTTGGTGCATCTAGCTTCATACTCGTAAATGCCACGATGACTCCTGTGGGAATAGCTTGAGCTGCCCCTCCTTTAGGTGGCTGAAGCCAAGCCTACGGAAAGCGAAGGGGCGGTTCCTGCCAATTTTTTGTGAGTGTCAAATAATCATGGTCTAAAAGGTAAACGGATGGAAAATAATATGTAAGACTGTAATTATTATGCGACATTTGAAGGAGGTTTTCTAAAAGGATTGTCGAATTCTATATCCTATATAAAACTAAAGATACAGATATTTAATGAAAGAGACCTTTAATGTGGCAAATCATACAGATGGGAGATTTATCTTTATGAAAAATCAGCTCACCCTTATCGTTGCCGCGAAGTGGCAGCAATATTTGAACGAACGGAAGTATGAGGAATTGCTTAAGCTAACGGAAGCAAACGTTGAGGTAGTTGATGATAAAGGATCAAATTTCGGCCATAACGCTTTAATGAATTGCATTAATAGGTCGGGTCTTACTTTATTGACATTGAAAAGTTATGTAAATGAGGAAAAATTGATTTTAAAACATCGAAGAATTTGGAAGAGTGAAGATGGGGAGAATAAAAAAGAAGCACTTGTTTATTCATATATCAAGATGAATAACGGCAAAGTTGCTTATATCCAGAGTTTTAATGATTCAGAAGAAGCTGAAGCGGCAAGTGGCATTTCAATTCCAAATGAAACCAAGCTTACCTTTTGACCGTATACAGAAGTTATACGGTTAATGAGAATGTCAGATAAACGCAACTAATGAAATAGAGGTGAAAGTATGGATAATTTAATAGGGTTAATCGCCGTAGTTATGGTATTTTCAATTCCACTTACAGCCATAATTTTGGGGCATCTTCGAGGTAATCAAAAGTTGAGAGCGAAAATGCTGAAAGATGAATTGGAACTTGAAAAATTGAGAGGTCAAAACTTTATCGCAGAGACAGAGAAAATGCGAATTGAATTAGAGAAGATGACCTTAGATTTCAAGAGAACGGCAGATCCTGTTTTGATTGAGCTCCAAACAGAAAAAATACACGTTTAATCACAAAAAAGTCGCAAGCTGAAAAGAATCAGCTTGCGGCTTTTTATTGTTTAATAAAGCTTGCCTTGTTTGTATAAAACAGTTGATAAACGCGTTACTGAGTGAATGTAACAGTTTTGACGAAGTGGGAAAGGGTCGCCAAAATATTGTGGAAGGATGATATCCATGGTGTTCTTCATTTTTTCAAGCAGTTGGGTGTGAACTTGTTCTTCTGTATAGAACTGCGTTTCGCGTCCCTGCAACCATTCCAGGTAAGAAACAATTACTCCTCCTGCATTCGCTAAAATGTCAGGAATGATGACGACACCTTTTTCGCTTAAATAATCATCAGCTTCTTTAGTGGTTGGTGCATTTGCGCCTTCAACGATGATGCGAGCTTTAATTTGTTCCTTATTTTGATCTGTCAGCTGATTTTCAAGCGCTGCCAGGAATAATACATCCACGTTCATTGTTAAAATTTCTTCCCGAGAACGAATTTCAGCATTCACATTTATTTCATTCAATTGTTCAGGGGTGGTAGGTAAATCCCCGCGATTGGTGGCTGTATAGTTCACGAGTGCAGGTATATCCAGTCCGTCTGCATTGAATAACGTGACGTTGCGGTCGCTTACCGCTACGACTTTGTTTTGAATATGCTGGCAACGGAATGCTTCTAGAGCAGTCACTGAACCTACATTTCCGAATCCTTGTACAGCGACATTTAATGGACGGTCAACGTACTCTACCGCAGTCTTGGCAAAAGGATTGGAAGATGCAGCAAGTGTTTCTTCGTTTGATTTTACATAGTCGTTCAATAAATAACGGAAAGTGAAGTAGACACCTTTACCGGTCGCTTCACGTCTCCCTAAAGATCCGCCGTTGATAACGCTTTTTCCTGTAAAACTGCCAAGGTATGGTTGACCATGATTTATTTTCTTGTATTCAGCCATCATCCAGTCCATTTCACGCTCTCCTGAGCCGACATCCGGTGCGGGAATGTCTTTGTCCGGACCTAGGACATTGTTGAAATAGCGGACGTATTTAATGCAAATACGTTGCAGCTCCCGTTCGGTAAAGGCTTTGGGGTCAATGATAATTCCGCCTTTACCTCCTCCAAAAGGTACGTTGTGCAAAGCATTTTTTAACGTCATCAAAAAGGCTAAGTTAACGACTTCCTCTTCGTTTACGGACTCGTGAAAACGAATTCCGCCCTTGTATGGACCCAGTGCATCATTATGATGGACGCGATAGGAAGGAATGCGTATAACTTCGCCTGCTTCCAGCGGGATACGCAAAAATGATTTATGTATTTGATTCGGTGTTGATAGGATTGCGCTAAGTGAAGTGAAAGCGGTTTTTCGCAAGTCCCCTTTTAATTCAGACAGAAACGTCTCGTTTTCCAATAATGCATTCAAGGATTGTTGAACAATCATTCTTGTTTGTTCTTCCATTTGTGAAGCACCTCCGTATATATTTCGTCTAGTTTTATTAATACCCTGAGCGATTGTATATAAAACGGATAAAACCCATCAGCATGACTGATGGGCTTCCCCGAAGAAGTGTGAATTTATCGGATAAGTGGCTGAAAGAATGTCCGGCCACTTTATGGGAATGCTGTTAATAAAATAACGTCTTTGTACTTTCAATCCATTAGTGAAGACGGTTCAGTTTTTCCTTTTGTTGGTTTAATTGATCCTGAAGGGAACTAATCGGGTCTGATTGCCCTTGATTTTTCAACGCATTTTCAACCGCTCGATCCGCACGCTCAAGCATTTCGTGAGCTTGGTGGATAAATTGCTCAGATGGGTTCGTTAAAGCTTGTCCTACCGCCATGCTGGCGTTATCGATAGAATTAGTCAATTGACCAATGATTGTATCTTCTTTCCAACTCATTTGAGTATGATCTTCCATTGAATATCCTCCTTAAATTCAACTAATAAATTAATCCATCTTACTATGGCAATATTTGCTCAGATTATTCATTAAAGGATAAAGTATAAAAAAACGACGCAGGATGAATGTTCATCCAGCGTCGACTTGATCTACCACATAGTTGGCTTTATCACCATTAAAGCGAGCATAAGCACTAATAAAATAATATAAATCCACGTAGCTTTGCGAAGCTTCTTAATTAAAAAAACGCGGTCAGCTTCAAGATCATCAAATTTCTTGAGTGTACTTGAAAATGCACGGGCAAGAAAGAAAATGGAGACTACCATCAGTGCAATCGTCATCACAATCCATGGAGTATGCCATGGCCATGGTCCGAAAATTACGAGTAAAACTCCGGAACCGACGAGGACATGCCCAGCATGTTTTATAAGGCGAACGACAGAACGAAAAATAGAAATATGCGTCTGATCAAGCAGGCGGTCACTCTCTTGCATTTTTCTTAGAACAGCGAATAATACAAACAAGGGACCGACTGACAAGACGGCACTTAAAACATGGGTGAAGACGATGTAAATGTAATAACCATTCATGGCTTATGCGTTTACCGGTGCAAATTCATGAACCCAGACGGTCATTGTCGGTAACCAAGGCATTCTAGGATGATACGACAAAATGGATTGTTTATATTCTTCTACAGTTTGAAATCCTTCATGACGAGCATGTTCATCAGTTAATTCACCCAATGTCTGAATGTATACATTGTTGATGATGAACGACTGTCCTTTTAACTCCATGATTTCTCCGATATCAGCATAACGTCCGTTTCGACGTGTTGCTGTCTTTTGACCATTTAGCACTTTTTCAATATCTGATTCCATTGTAATTAAGCGTTCGATTGAACACGTCTTTGGTGGTAAGTTAGTTTGTTCTGAATGGGTCACGTAAATTCCGCCTTCTTCTATAAGTTAGTTTAATTTCTTTAATGGGTATCTTGAGAATGAAGTATACCTTTTCTAAGTGTACACCTTAAAAAGAGTTTGGACTATGAGTTGCAGTAATTAAGGAGGTCTCAATATGGTGGAAAATACAAATGAAAAAGTATTGGCAACGAGAACGGTGAATTACATAGAAAAATTGGCTGGTAAACACCCAGGTTATCGTCGGGCACATGCCAAAGGTGTATTGTATCAAGCGACTTTTACTCCGACGGGAAAAGCATCCCAATATACAAAGGCCGCTCATTTAACCGGAAGTGAAGTTTCAGCGATTGTTCGCTTTTCAAACAGTTCACCTAACCCTGAGACGGCAGATGCCCTTGCTGCTGTAAAAGGAATGTCCGTACAATTTCAATTGCCAGAAGGGGACATCCATAGCTTAGTGGGAATCACGTTGCCGATTTTCGTCACGAAGTCACCTCAGACTTTTTTTGATATGTTAAAGACGATTACGTCATTCAAAGAAGGCAAACCGGATTTTAAAGAGATGGTTAAACTATTTGCGACTTATCCTGAAAGCCGGGCTGCTTTTCAGATGATACGTAAACTCAAACATACAAAGAGTTATGCAACGGGTCGATATTACGCGGTGCATGCTTTTTACTTGATTAATGATGAAGGCGAGCGGACACCTGTGAAGTTTGAATGGGAACCGGAATTGGGAGTCGAAACTTTCACAGTGAAAGAATTGGCGACATTGCCTCCTGATTACCTGGAAGCAGAACTGGCACAACGTTTAAAAACAGAAGAAGTGCGCTTCCGTCTACATATCGTAATTGGGGAAGAACATGACCCAACGGACGATCCGACGAAAGAATGGCCAAAAGAGCGGACTCGAATTGATGCCGGGGTATTAAGCATTCATTCAAAAGAAATGGTCGGAGACGATACGTTTATCTTTGATCCCACCGTTTTACCCACAGGAATTGTATGTTCGGACGATGAAATTCTGCCATTTCGTAAAGATGCGTATGCAGTTTCTTATGAAAGACGTAGAAAAGGGGAGTAAGAAAAAAGTTATGCACGGATAAAAGGTAAACTGTCCACAAAATGTGCATAGGTCGGCCATGTGGACGGTTATCCACATGTGGATAATAATCGAAAAAATCAGCGGATTTATTTAAGTGGTTTTCGTTAATTTTAAATGGGTTGTGGCATACACTATTAATTGCCGACTTAATTTAACAACGTAAAGGAGACTGATCCAATATGAGTATTGTTGTAATATACGGGAGTACCCGGCCGAATGGAAATACCGAGCAATTAACTAAATATGCAATTGAAGGACTCGAAGTTGAACAAATTTATTTACGTGATTATAAAATTGAACCAATTGACGACCGCCGCCATACTGAAGGTGGCTTCTCGGATGTGAATGATGATTACAGCGGGTTAGTCGAGCGGATGATGAAACATGAGACCATCATATTTGCGACACCAATTTATTGGTACAGTATGACCGGGACCATGAAAAACTTTATTGATCGATGGTCTCACACGATGCGGGATGAAAAATTCCCTGGTTTTAAAGATCAGCTTGGTACGAAAAAGGCTTATGTTATTGCGGTGGGTGGCGATAATCCGCATGTAAAAGGCTTGCCTCTTATTCAACAATTCAACTACATTTTTCAATTTATGAGCATTTCTTTTGAAGGGTATGTACTCGGAAAAGCGAGTCGACCTGGTGATATTGCAGCGGATCATCGTGCGCACTCGGCTGCCACAGCCATGAATCGAAAATTAAAAGAATAGTGTACTCATGAAAGTGTCAGGTATATAAAGGAAGTGCAGAGATGAAGGTTGTCTTGCATATCCTGCAGATTCTTGGCGCTTTTTGTTATAGAGTCGTTCTTTTTCACTAGTTTCTTGAATTTTCTATTTTTGTTTCGTACGAAACAGAATTTTTATTGTATGATAAGAGGATTAAAACCTTTTGAAATGGTCATATCATAGGAATACATATGGATTGGAACGGGAGGAATCGAGGATGAGTGAGGCTGTCTTATTGCAACGTGAAGCCATGGATGTGTTAAAACAAACGAGTCGTACATTTTTCATTCCCATTAATTTTTTGGAACCTACATTGAGAAAAACGGTAGCGTCTGCGTATTTGTGCATGCGAGCGATTGATGAAATCGAAGATCACCCAGATATGAAGGCGGAAACGAAGCGTCAATTACTAACGTCAATTAGCGAAAGTATGAAGACAACTTTTGATCCTGAAAAATACCGTGCTCTAATTCAGCCTTATCAAAACTTGCTTCCCACTGTGACACAACGTCTCGGTGATTGGATTTTATTGTGTCCACCGGATGTCGTTGAAAAAGTAAAAGAGTCAACTGCTGTTATGGCGGAAGGTATGGCAAAATGGGTGGACAAGGACTGGCGTATCAAGACCAAAGAAGATCTGGATGATTACACCTATTATGTAGCGGGTCTCGTAGGATGTATGCTGTCCGATTTATGGAAATGGCATGATAATACAGAAACTGATCGTGAAAAAGCGATTGCTTTTGGACGAGGGTTACAAGCTGTAAACATTCTGCGTAACCAAGACGAAGATTGGGAACGTGGCGTACGTTTCTTGCCTGACGGCTGGGAACGGGAAGATTTATTTCTATATGCGAAGCAGAACTTGGCGATGGGAAGCGATTATGTTAAAGATATTAACAATCGTGGAATCACGATGTTTTGTAAAGTGCCGCTTGCTTTGGCAAACAGTACGTTAAAAGCGATGAAAATAGGTCGTGAAAAAATCTCCCGTAAAGAAGTCGAATCGATTGTTGCGGAACTGGAAAATCAATATTAATTTATTCAAGTAAAAAGTGCCGGAAACCAAGGTGAGTATCTCAGACCTTTGGGTTCCGGCACTTTGTTCATTTAACCTGCTTGTGGTGATTTACCGAGTTTAGTCAGACGTTGGGCAAACTCTTCAGAGCGTGGCGTTGTCCCTTTGAAAACGTCGTTCAATTCATAAGCTTGTGTTCCGTGTTCGGCAAAGTCGAGACCGATTTTCTCTTCTTCTTTTGACACCCGTAATATGAAGAACAATCGAATTGCCATCAAACTCCCGCCAACAGTGATGGAAGTCCAAGTAATAATTGCGACAATCCCGACGATTTGAATGGCAAGAATACCTACGCCACCTCCATAAAATAAGCCATTTGTCGTATCAAATAAACCTACTGCAAGCGTTCCCCAAATGCCTCCGATCCCATGTACCGAAATCGCGCCGACGGGGTCATCAATTTTAGCTTTTACATCAAAGAAACGAATGCTTTCTGTCATAATGACTCCAGCGATCAGTCCGATGATAATTGAGCCGATTAATGAAACGTTCGCGCAGCCTGCGGTAATCCCGACAAGGCCACTTAAAGCCCCGTTCAGTGTAAGAGAAGCATCCATCTGTTTGTAGCGAAGTTTGGTGTGTAAAGCAGTGGACAAAACTGCGGCCGATGCAGCAAGTAAAGTATTGGCAATGACAATCGGCACTAATGTTGTGTCAGCTGCCAAAGTGCTTGCACCATTAAAGCCAAACCAACCAAGCCATAAAATAAAGACACCGAGCGCCCCAAGAGGTATGCTGTGCCCAGGAATGACATTGACGGAATGGTCACTGTATTTTCCGATGCGTGGACCAATCAGCCATGCGGCAATTAATGCCCCGACAGCCCCGGTTAAGTGAACAACTGACGATCCGGCAAAGTCAATAAAACCGAGTTGGGACAACCAACCGCCACCCCATACCCAGTGGCCGACAATCGGATAGATAACACCCGTCATGGCAACGACCAATAGTAGGTAAGAAGATAATTTCATCCGTTCAGCAACGGCTCCAGAGATGATGGTTGCGCATGTTGCGGCAAAAACAGCCTGGAAAACAAAGAATCCAATATCTTCACGACCAAGTAGGGCAAACCCTTCTGTACCAATAAGTCCGAAAGCGGAAGTGCCAAACATGAGGGCAAATCCCACGATAAAATAAAGAATAGCGCCAATGGATAACGTTAATAAATTTTTCATCAAGATATTCACTGTATTTTTAGAACGAGTAAATCCTGTCTCGACCATTGCAAACCCCGCGTGCATAAAAAATACCAAAATTGCACCAATCATCATCCACATCATATCGACTGAGGGAGCTTTGTACTGCTTCCATTTTTACTCCCCCTTAAAATACAGCGACTGCGCCGCGTTCTCTTGTTCGAATTCGAATTGCTTCATCCACAGGAAGAATGAAGATCTTGCCGTCTCCAACTTCGCCTGTAACTGCGTGATTTAAGATTGCTTCAATTATGGGTTCAACCTTAAAATCCTCAATGACCATCTCCAATTTTAGCTTCGCTGAAAATTCCATTTCATACGCATTGCCGCGAAATAACCCCGTACGACCTTCTTGTCTGCCGCATCCCGCTATTTCAGTTACCGTTAAACCATCAATTCCTTCTCGCACCAATGCTTTTCGAACATCAGAAAATACATCTGGTCGAATAATCGCTTCAATTTTTTTCATTTTCCTTCTCCTTTCGAATTCCTAATATCATATGTTAGGTTTTCTAACATTAGGTAATGAAAATGAAAGTTAAGACGGGTTTGGGACGTGAAAATTTGAAAAGAGGAGTGGTGTTAATAAAGAAAAAACGAGCGTGGACTGGCCAAGAAGTTGGCTGCTGGTCCCGCTCGCAATTATGAAGAGATTAAGAAGTATAAGGTTACACATTTGATTTGGAGATTGTTTTTTCGTCCAGTCAATGTGAGTTTTCGTCCATTCAACATGGGTTTCTGTCCACTCAAAGTGGTTTTTCATTCAAATAACTTCAGTTTATGTCCATTCACCTGACGTTTTTGTCCATTCGCTTGGAGGAGGACACGATTTTTCTGGAGAAAGACAATGTTTTGCTCTTTTATTGTTGTGCTTTAAAAAAAATGGCCGCAAATAGCTTGGCGGTCACCAACATGGCTGTTTCATCGAAATCAAATTGTTCATGGTGGTGGGGAAATACAAGTGATTCGTCTTGTAATTTTGCACCGACAAAGAAATAGGCTCCGGGCACAACTTGTGTGTAGTAACTGAAATCTTCTACAGGCATGACGGGTGGTGTTTCCACGACTGCATCCATTCCGTAAAGCTTATAACCTGCCTGTCGAACAGTCTCCATTGCTTCTTGGTGGTTCCAAAGTGCGTCATAACCATTGTCAATGGTGACAATTGCTTTTGCGCCAAGACCTATAGCGACGTTTTCCGCAATTTCACGAATGCGTTTGCTGGCTAATTTACGTAGTTCTGGATCGAACACACGAATGGTGCCTTCAAGCACCGCTTCACTTGGAATGACATTGTCAGCATCTCCGGCATGAAACTTCCCAATCGATACGACCAGTTCCTTTAACGGGTCTGCATTGCGGCTGACAATTGTCTGAAGTGCCACCATGATATAACTTGCAGCCAATATGGGGTCGACACCATTATGTGGTTCAGCTCCATGTGTACCAGATCCGCGGACCACGATTTTAACGGTATCTTCAGAAGCTTGGAGAAAACCATCTCGTACATAAATTTTTCCACTCTCCATTTTGCTTTGCAGATGGGCACCATAAACGAGGTCGACGCCTTCTAGACAACCGTCTTCAATCATGGCGCGTGCACCACCAGGCGAGAGTTCTTCCCCAAATTGGTGAATCAGTACGATGTTGCCTGGCAATTCTTCTTTCACTTCCATCATCGCTTTAGCAAATGCGAGCAATGCCGAAGTGTGACCATCGTGACCACATGCGTGCATCACACCAGGAACTGTGGATTTGTATGAGACATCTTTTACGTCCTGAATGGGCAACGCATCGAAATCTGCACGGAAAGCAATGGTCTTTCCAGGCTTGCCACCTCTAATTGTTCCGACAACACCACGTCCGCCAACTCCGCGTTTCACTTCCATACCTAAAGCTTCTAATTTGGTGGCAATGTATGCAGGAGTCTCAACTTCTTGTTGTGACAGTTCGGGATACATATGTAAATGTCGGCGAACAGCGACCATTTCATCAAAGAGCTGTTCCAATTTTTGTTGTATCAATTTTTCCATTTTTCTTCCTCCTTATAAGGTATTGCCAATTGTTAATAATTGTAGCAAATTTTCATTTTCGTGCATAATAAACTTTGTTTTTGAATGTTTATGCAGATTGGTGAGTTGGAATTTCCGAGGCAGTTTTCTTTTATCTCATCATTCTATTGGTTAAAATAACGTTGTACATTTAGAGTCGAACGGACATAAAGCATCACGAGTGGAGAACCATGCGAATGGACAAAACTTTATGACACGTACGATACTTTTCCCAAGGAACTATATACACATCATGAATAGGAGGAAACCATATTGGCTACATCTCTACAAGGCAAGAACGCCATTATTACAGGTGCAGGCCGCGGCATTGGCCTTGCGATTGCCATTGCTTTAGCGAAAGAAGGAGTAAATGTTGGGCTCCTTGCTCGATCTGAAGAGCATTTGCAACAAGTCGTGAACGAAGTGGAAGGTCAAGGTGTAAAGGCGGTTTTTGCAACTGCTGACGTTTCTTCAAATGAGGAAGTGACACGTGCAATTGAGTCTTTGACAAATCAACTTGGCACAGTCGATATTTTGATTAATAATGCAGGGATTGCGAAATTCGGTAAATTTATGGATCTTGAAATTGCCGAATGGGAAAAAATCATTCAAGTGAATTTGATGGGTGTTTATTATGTGACACGCGCTGTGTTGCCAGGAATGATTGAACAACAAGCTGGAGACATTATCAACATTTCTTCTTCTGCAGGACAAAAAGGTGCACCAATTACAAGTGCATACAGCGCTTCGAAATTCGGGGTCCTTGGGATTACTGAATCACTTGCAATGGAAGTACGTAAGCATAACATCCGTGTTACAGCACTAACACCAAGTACAGTGGCTACGGATTTGGCGATCGACAATGATTTGACGGATGGCAATCCAGACAAAGTGATGCAACCAGAAGATATTGCAGAATTTATCGTTGCTCAATTGAAATTGAACAAACGCATTTTTATAAAAGAAGCGGGACTATGGTCAACTAATCCATAGAATCTTCAATAGATGTCAGGGGATGGCCGAATATTGCCATCCACCTGGCATTTTTTATTGTGAAAAGCCTTAATTGACATGTTGGTATGACTTTATCTAGTGATTTGGAATGTTCCTCGAAAAAGAATTAATTATATCAAATTGACCCGTTCATTAAATTTTTCAAAAACGTGTAGAATCTCCTGTCGAATGGGTATGGATAAGAGAATATCATTTATTTAATTGGAGCGTGAACGTATGAATCGGATTTTTACTATTCTCGTACTGGCAGGTGTGCCACTAACATTTGTGGGATCGATGATGCACTGGTCCAGTATTGTTATGTTTATTATTTGTTCCGTAACGGTTATTGCGATCTCCAGCTTTATGGGACGTGCAACAGAAAGTTTGGCGATTGTCAGTGGCCCTAGAATTGGCGGGTTGCTGAATGCCACATTCGGAAACGCCGTCGAGCTGATTATTTCGATTTTTGCCCTACAAGCCGGTTTGATTGGTGTCGTTTTGGCTTCGTTGACTGGTTCGGTACTGGGGAACTTATTACTAGTGGGAGGACTATCATTCTTCCTTGGGGGACTGAAATTTAAGCGCCAAAAATTTAGCATTCATGATGCGCGTCATAATTCCGGCTTGCTAGTTTTCGCGGTAATTGTGGCTTTTGTCATTCCAGAGATTTTTGCCATGTCAATGAATGAAGCCAAAACGCTACAATTAAGCGTAGGAATTTCAATCATCATGATTGTTCTATATCTAGCGGGACTTGTATTTAAATTGGTTACTCATCGTGGTGTGTATGCACACAGTGAGGACAATGGAACAACAGAAGAACATGAAGAACCTGAGTGGACGAAGAAAAAAGCCTTAACCATCTTATTACTTTCTACACTGGCTGTTGCTTATGTTTCGGAAAGTCTGGTCCATACGTTTGAAGCGGTGGGTGAGCAATTTGGCTGGTCCGAACTATTTATCGGGGTCATTATCGTTGCCATTGTTGGGAATGCAGCTGAGCACTCATCAGCTATTATCATGGCTATGAAAAACAAAATGGACGTTGCGGTGGAGATTGCCATCGGTTCTACTTTGCAAATTGCCATGTTCGTAGCACCTGTGCTGGTTCTTATTTCTTTATTTATGCCGAAAGCAATGCCGTTAGTTTTTACAATGCCTGAGCTCGTTGCGATGGCTACTGCTGTACTATTGACAATCAGCGTTTCCAATGACGGGGAATCCAATTGGTTTGAAGGACTTACATTACTTGCCGCCTATCTTATTATGGGGATTGGTTTTTATTTATTGTAATCTCCAACCAAACAAGAAAAGCTTATGACTTTAATCAGTCATAAGCTTTTTTTGCATCAACATTTCCACGTGGGTATTGATTTCAGTTATCGATTTAAATTTTTGTCCAGTATTACGATTAATTGCATGAAGAATGTCCGTTTCTTCAATTGCAGTTCGTTTTGCTTTTTTCTGCGTCAGCAATGTAGAATCATAAAAACTGGTTGGAATTACTCCACGAAACTTACAAGATGTTTTCGCGTGAGTTGTTGCAAGTGGAAAAGCAGGTGTATGTCCATAACGTGCTCGATATAAGTCTGTTTTCATTTCGTGGCTCCTCCTGCTAATAGATGTTACATTATTTTATATACCCACTTTTCAGCGTGTTAAGTCACATGCGGTTCAAAATCTGCGCCACAGAAGGAGATTAACTAAATTGAAACATAAATTATATTACCAAGATGCCTACTGCCAAAAAGGAAAATCAATTGTAGTGAGTCAGATGAAGGACGAATCAGATAGATGGTATGTCACACTGGAAGAAACACTCTTTTATCCAACAGGTGGAGGGCAACCCCACGATACCGGCACCATTAATCAAGTTGAAGTACAGGATGTGGAGGAAGTGGATGGTGAAATCCGCCATTACATATCAGAACCGACACTTGAAATGGGGGAAAAGGTAGATTTTCAAATTGATTGGACCCGTCGTTTTGACTTCATGCAACAGCATACAGGCCAACATATTTTAACCGCGGCATTTGTTGAACTGCTTGGTATTCAAACAACGAGTTTTCATTTAGGAAAAGAATTGGTCACAATTGATTTGGATGTGAAGAATGTAACGGACGAACAATTGCTAGAGGTAGAGAAACGCGCAAATCAAATCATTCTAGAAAACCGTGCGATTGAAACGAAGTGGGTGACAAAAGATGAGTTATCGAATTATCCCCTTCGAAAGCAAGTAACAGTCGAAGAAGATATTCGGTTGGTGATTATTGAGGATTTCGATTATAACGGTTGCGGAGGGACACATCCCTCATCGACAACTCAGATCGGATCATTAAAGATTCTCGATACGGAAATGCAAAGAGGAAAAGTGAGAGTACATTTTGTATGTGGTGGTAGGGTCTTGTCACAACTTCACCGTAAACAAAAGACTTTGCAGGAAATGTCTCGCTTGATAAGTGCATCTGATGAAGGGCTACCAAAGGCGGTAACAGTGTTGCTTGAGAATGCCAAGAAACTAGAAAAACAGCTAGATGAGTCGCGTGAGCAATTACTCCATTATGAAGCGAAAGAATTGCTTGCCAATAAGGTTAGCAATGATTCCATCGAATGTATTTTTCAACAGCGCCCGATTCAAGAATTGCAAAAACTTGCCCGACTTCTAGTGGCTGATGCACCAAGCATCCGCGTGATTTTCATTGCAGAAAATGAAGGTCTGCTTCAAGTGGTTTTAGCACGTGGAGTAGAAAATCATACAAATATGAAACAATTGTCAGCACAAATATTGCCGATCATCAACGGTAAGGGTGGTGGCTCTGAAAGTTTCGCCCAAGGTGGCGGCTCGACCGAGTTGACTGGACAAGAATACTTGTCGCAAATTCATCAATATTTAATTTAAGTCTTTGTTTCAGAGGGGAGGATTTGGTTTGGAATGGCTAGGGTAGAGCGGCCTTCCTGAACTAATCCTCTTCTGTTATTTACATCCCTTGATAAGATCAGTTGGCTAATGAATGTTTCACTAAGTTGACTTGCATATGAGACGTGTTTTAGCGATAAATGTGCTTATATGAGCGATAAATTCTATATATGAGCGATAAATCTCTGGAATGAGCGATAAACCCTCAAGTATGAGCGATAAATTTTTCACAAACTTAAAAGATAGCAAAACTCTGTCTCACCAAGTCTATTTGTTATGAGAGGATGTTATTTCTTTGAACTAGGAGCGTAGCGAAAATAGAGCCATTAAGTCTTTAAACCTAAATGGGAGCCATTTCGCTAATTCGCTCCAGGCCCTTTTCTGTGAGTGACGGGTACTACTTTGTTTCTGCAAATTAACTAGTGCGTGAGACGTGTTTGAGCGATAAATCTATTTAACTATGCAACTACCATCTCAGTAGCGAGTTAACTTGTTTATTGAGTCGGTTTAGACAAGGCGGTCAATGATACTATCTCTGAAAAGTAGAATGTGCGTTCGCTAAATGATATAATTTTCGTACATATTGAAAGATAGAAAGGTGGGGGATTTGTGAAACCAGTGATCGTTGCTGAAAAGCCAAGTCAGGCGAAGGCATATGCAGATGCTTTCAAAGTGAAGAAGCAGGAAGGCTTTTTTGATGTCCAGCCATGTGAGGCTTTCCCTCAAGGAGCCTATATTACTTGGGGAATCGGGCATTTGGTAGAGCTGCGTGATCCAAAGTCCCACAACCCAAAATGGACGAAATGGTCTCTTCAGACATTGCCGATCCTGCCTGATGAATTTCAATTTCAAATTGCTAAAGGCAAGGCAAAACAGTTTGGGATTATTAAGAAGTTGATCTTTGAGGCAGATACGGTTATCAATGCGTGTGACGTTGACCGTGAAGGGTCCAATATTTTTTATAGCATCTTTGATTACACGCGTGCTCGCAACAAGACAATTAAACGTTTGTGGATCAATTCACTGGAAGTGGATGAAGTGCGCAAAGGGTTTATGCAGTTGCAAGACAATCGCAAGGATTTATTGATGTATGAAGAAGCGAAAGCGCGACAAATGAGTGATTGGCTTGTTGGGATGAATGGCTCCCGTCTTTACACCCTCCTCATTCAGCAAAAAGGAATTCGTGAAGTATTTTCCATCGGGCGGGTCCAATCTCCCACTGTTTATTTAATTTACCAACGTGCACTTGAAATCGAACGCTTTGTTCCCGAAATCTTTTTTGAACTGGAAGGAACGTTCAAAGCTGAACATGGCTCGTATAAAGGAAAAGCGAAAGGGAAATTGAAGCTCGTTGAAGAGGCGCAAGAGATCTTGAACAAACATCAAATTGACGGCTCTCTTCCAGGAACAGTAAAACAACTGAAGACGGAAGACAAGAAAATTCTTCCGCCAAAGCTTCATGCATTATCCACTATTCAGGCAACAGCCAATCGTAAGTGGAAATACAGTCCTGCGAAAGTTCTGTCAACGATGCAAAGTTTATATGAAAAGAAACTGGTCAGCTATCCAAGAACAGACACTCAATTCATTACGCCGAATGAATTTTCATATCTCGTCAATCAAGTGGAAGCTTATCAACAGTTGATCCAACAGCCTTTCCCAGTAGCTTCAAGAAATCCGAGTAAACGCTATGTCGACAGTTCCAAAGTGCAGGAGCATTATGCCATCATTCCGACGAAAAAAATTCCAAGCGAAAAAGTACTGGCTGGGTTGTCACGTGAGGAACGAAATCTGTACGAGGAAGTGTTAAGAACGACACTCGCAATGTTCCACTCTGATTATTTATATAAAGAAACAACGGTGACGACAGATGTCAATGGGCTCGCCTTTTTCTCCAGCGGTAAAACCGAAACTGATAAAGGATGGAAAGCATTATTTTCGAATGAAAAAGAATCCTCTTCCGTGAAAGAACCAACTTTACCGAGGCTTTCGCTTCACGAGCAAGTGAAAAGTAAAGTGGAAATTAAAGAAGGCCAAACCACTCCACCTAAGCCATATACGGAAGGGCAACTTATCGCCATGATGAAAACGTGTGGCAAGTTTGTGGAAGATTCGGTGGATACGGAAATCCTTAAAGAAGTGGAAGGTCTCGGAACGGAAGCGACCCGAAGCGGAATTATTGAAACGATTAAACGACATGGCTATATTGAAGTGAAGAGAAATATTGTGTCCATAACTGAAAAAGGTCGTGTACTTTGTGAAGCGATTGAAGGTAATTTACTTGCCAGCCCTTCCATGACTGCGAAGTGGGAAGCGTATTTAAAGAAAATCGGAACGGGTAATGGTTCATCTGAATTGTTTTTAGGCAGCATCGCTAAATACTTAAATCAATTGATTCAAGATGTCCCGAATCAACTGAACGATAAAACTTTTCATATGACGACCGAAACTTTTGTAAGCAGAAAAGAAGTCGCAACTTGCCCGACCTGTAAAAAAGGAACCATTATTTCAAGGAAGAATTTTTATGGTTGCTCCGGGTATAAAGAAGGTTGTAAACAAACGTTTCCGGCCACTCTTTTGAAGAAACGTTTGTCTGCCAAACATATCGAAGATTTATGCACGAAAGGCAGAACGGATGTCATTAAAGGATTTGTCTCAAAAGCAGGAAAAAGCTTTAATGCAAAATTGACATTAATCAATGGTCAATTAAAACTGGATTTTAACTAGGAGGACGACACAATGAATGAAAAAAATTATCAAGCCTTAATCGACAATCGTATTTTTATTGGCGGAGTTAACGATGTACCTTCAGCAATTGATAATGAAAAAATCGATGTTGTGTACGATTTACGTGCAGAAGTTGGGGCTGCATCAAGTGAAATAAGCAAGCATCAACCGATCGTTGACGATGGAGAATTCCAGGATGAATCCATTCGTACAGGCGTCAAACAAATTGTTCAGGATTACCAGGACGGCAAGAAAATTTTCTTCCATTGCAATACAGGTCGTGGCAGAGCAGGGACAATGGCAGTTGCTACATTAATGGAACTGCGATTAGCTGATTCAATTGAAGAAGCGGAAGCAAAAGTGAAAATGATTCGTCCCGAAGTGGATGTAAAACCTCAATTCAAGGAAGCCTTAACTCGTATTTATGGAAATTAAATAAAAAGTAATGAACAAGCAGCCTTGAAGATTTCAAGGTTGCTTCTTTTTTTTAGCTATTCGTTATTTGGAGTTTGGCTGTTTGTCCGCTCATCTATCCAATTTGTCCATTCGCTTTAAGGTGGACATAATTCCTTTGAAGTAAGACACCGATTCTGCGTCGATCTAAAAGTTCATGCCGACATGCATTATACAGCGTTTATTTTTGCTTAAAATGCTGAAAGTTAACCGGAATAGTATGAGCTAAATGAACCAAACTAAACAGTAGAAAATCGGTAATCCTGATTTTCTCGCGCACAAACCGGTAAAGTGAAATTATTATTAGGGATCCCTTTTAAGTTGTAACACCATGAACAGCAACGTTTAGTGTGGATGAAATGTTGTCGTGACTTGCATTGTCGGTTGATATGTCGCTGAGTAAAGGTGAAATTTAATCAAAAATGGTGTATACTTACACTAAGAGAACTTTTAGAAGAGGTGAAGAATGGATAATAATCAGATCCCAAGTGCAGTTAATAAGGACTTTTTGACAAACGAATTAGGGTTAATTCAACATTTAAATACGACCATTTTTAAGAAACGGGACTTTTTTGTATTGTCACCGTCTGTTCAAAATAAGTCTAATGGATTTGATTTAAGAGAAGTTAGTTTAAACAAGTATAACCGAGTAGCCCATAATGGGTACTTATTAATTCGTTATAAAGAACGTTTTTTAATTGCAAAGCTTGCCAATTTCAGAAAGAAAATGATGCGTGAAGAACTGAAAGCAACGAGTACTTCTAAAACGTCTCATTGGAAATTTATTGTAAAGGAAACACCGACATTGCACGTGGTCTGCCAGACTGACAGTGATGAGACGTACCCCTTACAAGAGCCATCAAGCAATCAATTAATTAAGTTTTTTCAATAAATGAATGAAAAGCATGTGCCTCCGAGCACATGCTTTTTTTATTTGCCTGCGCATCTTTAGTCTCATTTTTTCATTAGAGCCCTTTCCTTTGCTTACATGTTTAAAAATTGGGTATAAGAGTATGACAAACATATAAACGGGAGTTGTTATAATGGGGCAACATCAAATTGAATTATCGAATCTTACATTGGCATATCAAGACAGTGGACAAGGTGAAGCAATCGTCTTGCTGCATGGTTTTTGTGGAAGTCATGAATACTGGGATAAACTGATTCCGGCTTTGTCTGAGAATAATCGCGTTATTGTACCGGATTTACCTGGGCATGGAGATTCCACTTTCCCTAAAGGGAATTATGAAATGGAATACATGGCAGATACGTTGGTAGAATTACTGGACAAATTGGAGTTGGAGAAAGTAACTTTATTCGGTCATTCTCTAGGTGGTTACATAACATTGGCATTTGCAGAAAAATATGAAGAGCGCTTAAATGGTTTTTCACTGATTCATTCAACTGCCCATCCGGATTCTGAAGAAGCGAAAGAAGGCCGTGACGCATCCATCGACAAAGTGAAATCGGAAGGAATACCAGCTTTGATAGAGGGCTTAATACCAAAATTATTTGCTCCTGAAAACTTGGAGTCACATGCAGAAGATGTGAAGAAAGCTAAAGAAATTGGGAAGGCAACAACTGAAGAAGGCGCAATCGGTATGCTGAAGGCCATGAAAAACCGACCAGACCGCAATCACGTCATCAAAAACAGCAAGTTGCCTGCACTATTAATTGCTGGCGAAAAGGATCAGGTCATTCCTCCAGAAAAAACTTTCTCTGTCCATAAAGAAACTATTTCTCAGGCTTTAATCAAAGGAGCCGGACACATGAGTATGATGGAAAAACCAGATTTATTAATATCGGAAATTCAGGATTTCTTAAAATCGTAAGTACAAAACGCAATTGACCATAAGTTTGGTCTTTTGCGTTTTTTGTTTTTATTTACCAGAATTATTGTATTGACCTCTTTAGTATTATCCGTTAAATTCAGTATTGTATGTAAAATTTATACAAGAGGGGACTACACGAGTGAGAACAACCAATGTAACATCAGAGAGAGAAACGATTTATTTCGTATTGAGCCTCATCTTTAGTATCTTTATTTATATCATTGCGGCCATTTCGATTATCGGAATCGGTATTGCAATTGGCCTGTTAGCCTTAGTGCTATATGCAAATATGATTATGCTCGGATCAATCCGGGGGAATGGAATTCGTATTCGTGAAAATCAATTCCCAGATGTCTATGAGCGAGTTGTATCCCTTTCAGGGGAAATGGGGCTGAAACGCATACCTGATGTATTTATTGTACAGTCAGAAGGTGCATTAAACGCTTTTGCAACACGCTTTTTAGGACGTGATATGGTCGTCATTTATTCGGAAGTTTTCGAACTTGCTAGACAAGGTGGAGCAGCTGAACTAGATTTCATCATTGCCCATGAGCTTGCACATATTAAACGACGTCATGTATGGAAAAATATTTTACTGGTCCCAGCAACGTTCATACCGTTCCTGTCGCAAGCTTACAGTCGATCATGCGAATATACGTGTGACCGTGAAGCTGCTTTTTACACGCAAAATGGAACAGTTGCGAAGCGTGGTTTGACCATTTTAGGAGCAGGTAAGGTTTTATATCATGAAGTAAACGAATCTGCTTATTTAGAACAAATTAAGAGCGAGTCCAATGTTGTCGTATGGTTCAGTGAAGTATTATCCAGCCACCCACGTTTACCGAAACGCATTCAGTCTGTCGGTCAGTTTATGCGTGTAGAAGGAACACCTTCATATGAACCGAAACACGGGAAAATCGTATTGGGTGCATCTTTATTATTCGGTGGAATGTTGGGTGTGTATTTGTTGACTGTCTTCTTATTCTCTGCAGGTGGAATGGTATATGCAAGTTTTATACCATCACTTCTTTCTGAAGACACATTCGATTTGTCGGAGGATGAATATTATCCTTCCGAAGGAGAAACTCCGCTAATGACTGCAGCTTACGATGGGGATATTGAAGAAGTAAATGCATTAATTGAACAAGGTGCCGATTTGGAAGAAAAAGATGCTGAAGGATATACAGCTCTAGGATATGCGGGATTCTTACAGAATAACGATGTCGCAGAAGTCCTCTTGGATGCAGGGGCAGACCCGAATGCTCAAAGTGATTATTCGACTGCTTTGCTAGAGGCTTTATACAACGAAAATTATGAACTTGCATACATGCTTTATGAGTACGGTGCTAATCCGGAACTTGAAGATTCTACAGGAGAATCAGCCTACTCATATTTTGGAGTGGACAATGAAGAAGATTTTATAAAAGAGATTAAACAGTAAAATATATTAAAAGAGGACGCGTAAAAGTCATGTTAGTGACTTTTGCGCGTCCTTTTCATTTTAGAAACATTGGAAAGATGAGATTCTGTCTAAATCTGTTCCGTAATAAGTCCATCTGCGACCATTCCAACGCCAACCAGCAATAGATTGTCTTCCGACAAAGGTTGGATAGTACCAGAATGAACGACCATTTCGTAGCCATACATACGTAAACCGGAATAAACAGCCTCGAATCGCACCGGGATCTACTGCAAAGACGCCTGCGCCGCCTCGAGATTGGGCAGATTGCTGAGGAACGAAAGTTGGTGGTGGACTAGACGGCGGGCCGCCTGAAGATGGTTGGCCTCCTCCTTGACCAGGGAATCCAGGACCTTGCCCAGGGAAACCACCTTGTCCTGGGAATCCTTGACCAGGAAATCCGGGACCTTGCCCAGGGAAACCAGGAGGGAATCCAGGTCCACGTCCAGGGAAGTTCTGTGAGTCATCACCGGGTAGAAATGGGAAAAATTGATTAACCAAAAATGGGTACCTCCTTTAAACTGTATTCAAGGTAGTATATGGGGTTATTGAAGAAGCGTTTGGGTTCCCCCGTGCACTGCCTAAGCTAACAACTCAAAAATGCCAGGCAAAGGTTATGTTTAACCGCTGCCTGGCACTATGTTATTTTTTATAAAACATACATATATACACTTAAAAAGTGACAAAAGGTTCCAAGTAAAATGAAGATGTGAAAAATTTCATGAAAGCCGAGGTATTTGGATTGCATGAATTTGGGCTTTGCCCCGTAGATGATGCCTCCGATTGTGTACATGATTCCGCCTGCAACGAGCAGCGAAAGCCCCTCAGCGTTTAAAGTGGCAGCTAGTGGTGACGCCAGAAAAACGATAATCCAACCCATCCCAATATAAAGAGCGGTAGATAACCATCTTGGACAGTCGAACCAAACCATTTTGAACAAAATTCCTGTAATAGCTAAGCCTGTAACGACGGAGAATAACACAAATCCAGTCGTGCCGTTAAGTGCAATCAAACAAAAAGGTGCATACGATCCAGCAATCAATAAAAAAATCATGGAATGGTCAAGCCTTCTTAAATAAGCAATGATATGGTCTTTCGCAAGAACCATGTGATAAGTGGCGGAAGCTGTATACAATAAAAACATGCTGATCCCAAAAAAGATGACAGCAACGATATGTAATGCAGGTGCATCACTTGAAGAAGCTTTTAAAAGCATGGCAATTAACGCAAAGACAGATAATACCGCACCAGCTAAATGTGACAAACTGTTAAAGGGTTCTCGAATATAAGTTCTCAAAACAAATACCTCCACTCCATTAAGTAGTTATTGATACTATGTGTAATCATATTACCATTTTGACATCTAGTCAACATTTACGACCTATCAATTTTACGTTACACTTAAACTACTTAATACCAATGAATTTCGAGGGGTAAAAGATGGAGAAATCACAAGAATTGTTACGAAAACTTTCTTTAGATAAAAATATTTCACTTCAGGAAATGCCGGATATCGATTTGTATATGGATCAAGTGATTCAATTATTTGATCACACGTTTAAAAGTACGAAACGCAATGATGAAGAAAAAGTTTTGACCAAAACCATGATTAACAACTATGCCAAAGCGAAGCTGTTCATCCCTATAAAAAACAAAAAATATTCGAAGAAGCATCTTATCTTGATCAGTTTAATCTATCAACTAAAAGGCGCTTTATCGATTAATGATATCAAGTCGACCCTCGACGGGCTTAATTCCAAACTGACAAATGAAGACTTTGAGCTGGAGAAATTCTATACTAGTTATCTTGCTATTCAGCAAGGAAATGCATCTGATTTTGAGTTGGAATTTGAAAAGCGAACATTAGATGTCCACAAAGAAGTGGCTAAAATGGATGATCGCGAAGCCGAAAAACTGGAGAAGATCCTACTGATTTCCTCTCTGGTCAACATCAGTAATTCGTACCGTAAAGCGGCTGAGCTGTTAATCGACGAATTAAAAGAGGAATCACATCAAACCGAGGACAACCCGAAATCTAAAAAAGAAAAATAATGAAAGTGCCTGACGTTTTCAATCTGCAAAAAAGAAGGAGTGACACATGTGTTAGAACAAGCTACAAAATATTTACAAACCTTTTTTGGATATGAGTCATTCCGAACTGGACAAGAGCAAGTGATCACACAAGTACTGAATGGTGACAATTCAATCTGCGTAATGCCGACTGGTGGGGGGAAATCCATCTGCTATCAAATACCTGCATTAGTTTTGGAAGGGACGACGATTGTTGTTTCTCCTTTAATTTCACTCATGAAAGACCAAGTGGATACCTTGCTCGAAGCGGGGATTCATGCGGCATATATTAATAGTTCATTAAGTCATGAAGAAGTACGGGAAGTCTTATATGATGTGCAGCGCGGTGCAGTTAAACTTTTATATATTGCCCCTGAACGATTGGATTCCCAGTCCTTTTTGAATGAACTTCGGGAAATTCCAGTACCTTTGATTGCGGTGGACGAAGCACATTGTATTTCCCAGTGGGGTCATGATTTCCGACCGAGCTATCGTTTAATTAGCCGGATGACCGAACTTTTTCCGAATAAGCCAACTGTCCTCGCGTTAACGGCAACTGCCACACCACAAGTACGCGAAGACATTTGCCGCATTTTGAATATTACTGAAAACAATACCGTAATGACTGGTTTCGAACGATCGAATTTAACATTCTCTGTTATACGTGGACAAGACCGTGAAAAATTCGTTAAAGATTACGTAATGAAAAATGAAAACGAATCTGGCATTATTTATGCCGCTACTCGAAAAACGGTCAATCATATATATGATATGCTGCAAAAACGTGGAATCAGTGTCGCAAAATATCACGGTGGCATGTTTGATGAGGATCGCACATATGAGCAAGAACGTTTCCTCAAAGATGAAGTCCAAGTGATGGTGGCGACCAATGCCTTTGGAATGGGTATCGACAAATCAAATATTCGCTATGTAATCCATTATCAACTTCCTAAAAACATGGAGAGTTATTACCAGGAGGCTGGACGCGCGGGCCGGGATGGATTGCCGAGTGCGTGTGTTGTTCTGTATGCCTCACAGGATGTCCAGACCCAGCGATTCCTGATTGATCAGGCACAAGATCCAAGTCGTATTCCAGGTGAACTCATCAAGTTGCAGGGAATGGTGGACTACTGTCATACAGAAAATTGTTTGCAGCAATTCATTATTCATTATTTTGGGGATTTGGATGCCGATGTTTGTGGCCAATGCAGCAATTGTACGGATCAACGGGAAAGCCAGGACGTAACACAGGATGTACAAATGGTGCTTTCGTGTGTCATCCGAATGGGACAGAAATTCGGGAAAATGCTGACTGCTCAAGTATTGACCGGCTCAAGAAACAAAAAAGTTATCGAATTTGGATTTGATAGACTAACAACTTACGGCATTTTAAAGCATTACAGTGCGAAAGATGTTGCAAACTTGATGGAATTCATGATTTCACAGGACTTACTTGCAGTCGAACATGGGTCGTTCCCAACCATCTATGTTACGGAGAAAAGTAAAGAAGTGCTGAAAGGAAATCAAAAAGTTCTCCGCAAAGGGGCGATTGTTACCCAACAAGTGGCTGACAATGATCCATTATTTGAAGAACTACGAGTCGTGAGAAAAAGATTGGCTGATGAATCAAATGTTCCGCCATTTGTTATCTTCTCAGATAAAACATTGAAAGACATGTGTGCCAAACGTCCGAAAAACGAGGAAGAGTTTCTTGAAGTCAGTGGCGTAGGTGCCAACAAGTTAGAGAAATATGGAGAGGCGTTTCTTCATGTCATTAATCAATGAGAACGAGGACTCCAGATCATTTTAGATTTTTCATTTACTTCTTTTTCATAACGGCACTCGCTTTTATGGGTATCCTTATTGCAGATATGGATAATCTTCAGCGGTATGTTCATTTAGATTACTCGAGGATGGCAAGCGCCATCATTCGTACCATGATTAGTTGGATGCATTTGTGGTTTGCTTCACTGCTGTTTAAAAGGTTCAAAGACACTCCCACGTGGTTGAAAATCATACTGGCAGTCCCGTCTTTATTACTGGCAATATTTTGTGCTGGATATCTTGTCAGTCTATTTGTAAACTTAGAGACATAATACACAAAAAGGGCTTTTCTCATCGTCATCACGAATGACAACGGGAAAAGCCCTTTAAATATTGTACGAATTCTTACTCTTCTTTCGAAACTTCCAGCTTCTCATTTCCCATGAAATAAACAGCAACGACTGCGATGGCAATCGGGATGAGGGACCATAGGAAAGTAGCCGAGATGGAATTAGACATCGCATTGACAATGACTTCCAAGATATTTGAAGGAATCGTCTGTCGTTGTTCAGGTTGGAATACGGTCTGTAAATTGTCGATTGTTTGTGATGCATCCTGCCCTGAACCGCCAAGTTTTTCTTGTATTTCACTCGTCAGCAATTTTGTCTGCAATGATCCAAATATGGTAATACCAAGCGCTAAGCCAAGTGAACGGAAGAACGAATTGGTCGAGTTGGCGGAACCTCTATGGCGATAATCCATCTTGTGCATACTTGCTGAAGGCAATAATGAAAATGAGAACCCGACACCCATTCCAACCAATACCATATACAAAGTAAGTAATATACGGCTTGTATCAGGAGAAATTGTTGCCATGAATGCCATTCCGACGGCATAAAAGACTACGGAAATAGCCATAATTTTTTGGTAAGAAATTTTGGATTGAGCAATCCCTGCAAAAGCACTTCCTGCTACTGATCCTAGTAACATCGGCATTAAGATAATCCCGGCATTCGTTGCCGAACCACCATATACAGCTTGAACAAAAATAGGAATGAAAATCGTCAATCCGACAAATGTGGCTCCATATAAAAAGGCGAGCACTTGTGATGAGGCAAACAGGCGATTTTTGAACATCCAAAAAGAAATAATCGGTTCGGATGCTTTTGTTTCTGCCCAAATAAACACAATGGAAAACACAATGAAAATCCCGAATAAGGTGTAACTTTGCCAAGAATTCCAATCAAACTCTTTTCCCGCAAGCTCCAGTCCAAACATAAGGCTGACGACGGCGGTAATCAGCGTGATTGCGCCAAGCCAGTCAATTTTAAGTTTCGCATTTTGCTTCGTTTCATTATAGAATTTCAGAATCAAGAATAGGGAGACAATCCCGATTGGCACGTTCACATAAAAGACCCAGTGCCAGCTAATTGTATCGGTAATAAAAGCGCCAAGCAATGGTCCGAGAACACTGGATGCACCGAACACAGCACCTAATAATCCGGTCATTTTCCCTCGTTTTTCGGGAGGGAAAATATCAAAGACAATCGTAAAGGCAATCGGCATCAAAGCACCTCCACCGATTCCTTGAATAGCTCGGTACACAGCCAGTTGAGGTACCGATTGGGCAATCCCACATAATGCAGATCCTATCAGGAAAATCGCTAAACCAAAAACAAAGAACCGTTTGCGTCCATACATATCGGATAATTTCCCGAAAATCGGCATTCCAGCAAAGACGGCAACAGCATAAGCAGAGGTAATCCACACGTAGCTTTCCACTCCACCCAAATCAGCCAAAATCGACCCAAGTGCAGTAGCGACAATGGTATTATCCATCGCTGCCATTAATATCGCCAACATCAAGCCCGTCACAACTAGGCGTAAATTTCTTTTTTCTATCATTTTAATAGCTCCTCTGAATTGAAAAGATAGGAATTGATTCAATGAAGAAAGTATATCAATAGAGTTGATAAAAAAGAAACTTCAAATGTAATGATTGGTGGAATAAAATGGGTGGAACCGATTTAATAACGTTTCATGCCGATTAAATAAGCATTCATGCTGATTAAATCATCGTGCATGCCGATTAAATACTTTTTTTATAAAAAATTAAGATTGCATTTTATTTCCAAATTCACTATAATCATTTCAACCATATATGAAACGGCAATGACGAGGAAAAGTAGTGAGACGATGTTATATAGAGAGCTTCTGTTGGTGGAAATGAAGCAAACTAGTCTGACGAACATGATCTCTGAGCTTTGCACTGAAAATCTGATGATGAGTAGGCTGCAACGAGGTCTGACACTTGTTACAAACGTCTGAGTATAACTGACATGATTTCGTCTGTGTACTTTTGAAGGCAAGTAGCGTGAGCTGTTTGTAAATTAAGGTGGTACCACGGGGAGAGTTGAACCTCGTCCTTATCGATAAGATAAGGGCGGGGTTTTTTTGTGCATTTAAAGGGGGAGTCAGAATGAATATTTTTATTGGGGGAGCATGGCCTTATGCCAACGGTTCGTTGCATTTAGGGCATATTGCGGCTTTATTGCCGGGAGAAATTTTGGCAAGGTATTACCGACTAAAAGGGGAACAAGTCTTATATGTATCGGGCAGTGATTGTAACGGTACCCCGATTTCCATACGGGCAAAACAGGAAGGAGTATCTATCGAGGATATAGCCAATCGTTTTCATCAGGAATTTGAAGAAAGCTTTTCAAAACTCGGCTTCAGCTATGATACGTACTCAAGAACGGATCACCCGCAACATCATGAAGTCGTTCAACAAATCTTCCTGAAGCTTTTGGAAAATGGCTATATTGATAAGCGGGAGATCGAACAAACTTACTGTGATTTCGACCGCCAGTTTTTACCGGATCGTTATGTTGAAGGGATTTGTCCGAACTGCGGACAGCCATCGCGAGGAGATCAGTGTGATCATTGTTCATCCATTCTTGACCCTTTGGATTTACTGGAGCGGAAGTGCAAAATTTGTGGCAATGAACCGACCACCAAGACAACGGAACACTTCTATTTTTCTTTAAGTTCATTTCAAAAAGAGATGGAGAATCGAGTGGAGCTTGCAAAGGAAAACAAGCAGTGGCGGGAAAATGCTATTCATCTGACTGAACGTTATTTAAAAGAAGGGTTACACGATCGAGCTGTCTCAAGAGATTTGCCAAATGGAGTAAGCGTACCTGTGGAAGGTTATGAACAGAAGAAAATTTATGTATGGATTGAAGCGGTTTCGGGTTACTATTCTGCCAGCCAACGTTGGGCAACCGAAACGAATCAGAGTGATGCGGCATTTTGGGAGAAAGAAACCGTTTCCTATTATGTACATGGGAAAGATAATATTCCATTTCATTCGATTATTTGGCCTTCCATTCTCTCGGGGATTGAGAAAGGCGTTCATCCAACCCACATAATTTCGAACGAGTATTTAACATTGGAAAAGAGAAAATTGTCGACGAGCAAAAACTGGGCAGTTTGGGTGCCAGCAATGCTGGAAAGCTACGATCCCGACTCAATCCGATACTTTCTGACGGAGAATGCACCCGAAAATAGAGATGCTGACTTTTCATGGCGTGAATTCATTTTAAGCCATAACTCCGAACTGCTTGGTGCTTATGGTAATTTAGTGAATCGAACTTTGAAATTTATCGATAAGTCTTTCGAAGGTCATATTTCAGGGGAAATAGATAAAACCATCAAGGAAAAGGTGACGTCCAAATACGAAGAGATCGGTCGACACATTGAACATGGCCATTTTAAAGAAGCGATTCAATCCATATTTGAAACGATTCGATACGGAAACAAGTACTTTGACGCCAAACAACCGTGGAAAACAATTCATGAAGATAGAGAAGACTGTCAAAATGTGTTGCTTACATGTGTCCATATCATTTCAAACAGTGCCCAACTGTTAGCGCCATTTTTGCCATTTTCGAGTGAAAAAGTGAGAGGGATGTTAGAGTTGGCACCCTATTCGTGGCAGCCAATTGAAAAGGCTAGTTATCAACTTTCGGTTATAAATCCATTGTTCGAACGGATTGATGTCAAACAGATCGAGATCGAATTAGAAAAACTTAAACAGAACGCGCTATAAAATATCAAACGGATGGATTATCTAAATAATGAAATATGTATACGAAAGCACTCGATAAAATACTAATAGTGCAAAGACGTTTTAAAAACAAAGAGAAGAGTTGATTAGATGGTGAAAATTCGAGAGGCTATAGAAGATGAACTTGAACTGATTCGACAACAAAGAGTGAGTGCATATGAAGAACATGCGAAAGTTATTCCCGATGGTCATTGGAATGCATTAAGAAAAGCAATTATGTCAGATGCTGATACTCAAAAGGGTGTTGAACTTTTGGTTGCTGAATTGGAAGGCACAGTCATTGGAAGTGTCGCGTTGTTCCCTGCTAAATCCGATGCCTACAAAGGCCTTGTAGATATATTGGATTATCCTGAAATCAGAATGCTAGCCGTCACTTTAGAGGGACGGGGAAGAGGCGTGGCAGAAGCTTTAATAAAGGAATGTATTAATCGGACAAGAGTGAAAGGTTCTCAAAACATTGGATTACACACAGCCGATTTTATGACAACTGCCATGAGACTGTATGAGCGCATGGGGTTTGAACGCTTACCTCAGTTTGACTTTGAACCGGCAGGCGATGGAATCATTGTGAAAGCGTATCGATTATCCATTGTTTGATATACACAATAGGAAATGATTCTACTGCGGTGACTCGTTGTAGGGATGCTCCATATCTCAAGGTAAGAGAGTAATACAGAGAAATTAGTAGGTATTGGTGCAGGCGTGGTTTTGCCGAAGAAGCACATGCCAAAAGATGTTTTTACAACGTGAACATCGATTTTTCCTACGTGAACTCAAATAATTCCTACGTCAATGCCAATTTTTCCTACGTGAACGTCATTTTTTACAACCAAGACTCGGGTTTCTTATCTCAGCCTCGGGAAAACCGTTCACACTATACACGAAAAGAAAGAAGCTTCGCACAATCGGATAAAAAAAGAAGGAACCTGCCAAAATTTCATCTTTGGCAGGTTGTTTTCCCGAGACTAGGTGTCGAATCTTTCGTTACCCAAAAGCAATTAAGCATAGGCACATCGATTTCCAAGAAAAGACGGAAGAAAATTCGCCGCAGGGTTGTCCAAGTGAAAGATCCTGGAGGTATTAACCGAGTCACTTCGATAAGTTCTATATCTTCCGTATCTCATTCAAACATAAATAAAAGCCAAGCATCGTTTATTTTAAACGAGCTAGGCTTTTTAAAATGGCAATTCGAATCACCATATATCGACGCGAATACCCAGCTTCTATTTTCCAACAAACAGCTGAACTTCAACTCCTGAAGGGTCGATTGCCCCTATATAGTCATTTTGTTCGAAGACAGACGCACCGATTTCATTTAATTTCTTCACAACCTGTTGTCTTGATGCATCATCCGGATAAACGATTGAAAAACTTTTCAGTCCAAGTGTTTGTTCCGTGCGTTTAATCGAGCTAGGATGCCCCCATGTATTAAGCGCAATATGATGGTGATAGCCATTTGAAGAAATGAACGTCGCTTGCGTTCCGTACCGACTCACGATATCAAATCCTAATCCTTCTACATAAAACTTTACTGCCTCTCCCATATTCGCAACGCGCAGGTGAACATGCCCCATTACTGTCTCTTTAGGCATGCTGCTAGTAGATGATTCTTCTGCACTTGCCACAAGGCTTTCAATATCAAGAGGATCCACAGTCATTTCAACCATATCACTTTGCCATTTCCACATGTCAGGGCTACGGTCGTAATACAATTCGATCCCGTTCCCATCCACGTCATTCAAATATAGTGCCTCACTTACCAAATGGTCGGAAGCTCCGCTAAATGGATAACCGGTGCTGCGAATGTGATTGAAAATGGTACCGAGTTCTTTCTTGGATGGCAATAAAAAGGCCATATGGTAGAGACCTGCAGCATTTGTGCTGTGGTGACTTACTTCTGAAGATTGTTCAATTGTTAAAATTGCATCTTGTCCATTTGTTGTGAACCTGATGATTGATGTTGTTTGATTTAAAATTTGTAGACCTAAGATGTTTTTATAAAAATTAGTAGATTTAGCCAAGTCCACTACATTTAGATGAACATGCTTAGTATAGGTGGTTGGTTGTTGATGAAAATTCATAATCATTCTCCTTTTGTGGTTACAATTTTTAAGTAAGTTACTTTATGTAAGTAATTTTAAGCTAGGACGTGACGGAAGTCAACCCTTTCGTTTTTTGAATACAATTCTTTTTACATGGTAAGACTTTCTTCAAATAGGTAAGCCTTCGACGTGAAGGGAAGTGAATCGATGAAAATATGGAAACGTGCACGACAAGTGGTTGAAGATAGTAAGAAAAAAATAACTGACACAACACCTGCTACAAAGAAGAGTTCAGTTCCAAAATCCATTCCATTAGAGGCGATTAAAAGTGAACTAACTGATATTGATGATGCCGTTTTCAAAGACTTTAAAACGAAAGAAGGGCACGTTACAGTCGTTTATTTAAGCACGCTCATCGATCCGTTGATTTTACATAAAGCCATTATTTTGCCACTCGTGAATGATCAGGGAGAGGTTTTGACGTCTTTTGATCCGTTAGATGGTTCGAACAAACAGAAAATTATCATGTCCATCGTCAATGGCGATACCGTCATTTTTCATCATGACAAACAGCAGTATTTAACTGCTAAAACATTCAGTCCTCCTGAACGGGCCATAGCCACTTCTGAAATGGAGTCAAGTGTCATTGGGCCACAAGATTCATTCACGGAATCCTTGAAAACAAATTTATCTCTCATTAAAAAGAGAATTCAACAGACCGGATTGAAAAGTAAGGATTATACCATCGGTCAAGAGACGAATACAAAAATAACCGTGTTGTATATTGAACATCTCGTAAATGACGAAAATCTCCAGCGAATAAATGACCGCATCGATAAGTTGGATTACGTGGGTTTTCTAGATATCACGATTCTTAAACAATTAGTTGAAGACAATCCCTTTTCTCCATTTCCTCAATATGGTGCCACGTCAAGACCTGATGTTGCAGTGAATTCTTTATTGGATGGCCGTATTGTCATCGCAATGGATAATAGCCAAAGTGTGATGGTCTGCCCTTCCTCGTTTATCGAAATGTTCAATTCTCCGGAAGACTTTTATAACCGTTGGACGACCGCTACTCTCTTAAGAATATTACGATTTGCGGGCTTCTTTATTACCATCATGCTGACTCCGATGTATATTTCTGCACTGTCCTATCATCCGGGCATTCTTCCGTATGAATTGCTTATCATGATTCAAGAATCTCGAAGCAGGGTACCATTTCCTCCTGTAATTGAAGTGTTGTTCATTGAGTTGGTTATAGAAATCTTGAGGGAAGCCGGATCACGCATGCCTACAAAAATTGGTCAAACAATCGGTATTGTAGGAGGTATTGTAATCGGTACAGCGGCGGTTGAAGCTGGTCTTATCAGTAATACACTCATTGTTCTTGTAGCAATTTCTGCTTTATTGTCTTTCTTGATGCCCAATTTTCTTATGAGTAATGCCAGTCGCTTCGTTCGATATATTTTCATCTTGGCAGCAGGATTGTTTGGTTTGCTTGGTCAAATGTTGGCTCTTGCATGGTTATTTAACCATTTATTGAATTTGACTTCATTAGGTACGCCGTATATGACACCTGTTATTCCGCGTTCCTGGGCAGATCTAAGGGATAGCATCGTTCGTTTTCCATTGGCATTTCTTCAAAAACGAACGGGATTGTCTAGAGCCAAGAGAGAGAAAAAGCCTACAAAATAGAGGGGTGATTGCATGTGGATGTAAAGAAAAAGAAAATACTAAATGGTTACCATGTGGTTTTCCTGGTCCAGAATATCATGGTAGGCATGGGTTTGTTGTCCATGAATAATTCATTGAGTCCGGTTGGCTATAGTCAATGGTGGCTCCCTGTTCTTTTTGGCGTAATTGCAAACATCACACTCATTCCTATGATTTGGTTAGCTTTACAGTACAAAGATGATGACTTGTTTGATATTCACGAAAAATTGCTAGGCAAATTTATCGGTAAGACGATAAATAGTTTTCTGATTTTATACGCCACCTTGCTATTTGCTGCGGTCATTCAAAATTACTTGGATTTAATCCAAGTCGCTGCTTTGCCGCAACGATCAATTACAGGCCATCTGATTTTGTTCATTGTCTTGACTGTTTTCATTATAAAAGGGGGTATTAAATCCCTTGCCAGGTTTTGTATCGTGACATTCTTTTTAACAGGGTGGATGGTCTATTTTTTACGATGGGGCTTTGTGGAGGGAGAGATACGCCATCTCTTGCCTCTCTTTAATTTCACAGCATCGGAATTTTGGGACGCAACGAAAATAGGATACAACACATTGGTTGGGTATGAATTGATTATGTTTTATTTTCCTTATATACGTCAGCCCGAAAAAGCCTTTAAACACGCTTCATTAGGTATTTGGATAACCATATTTTTTTATGTAGCAGTGAGCATTGTTGGTGTTATGTACTTCACGGAATGGCAGCTTGAGCATTTGCTCTTTCCCGTACTTAAATTATTCCAAGCCGTAGACTTATCGTTTGTCGAGCGAATTGATACGTTTGGTATTACCGTTTGGGTGTTTTTGATTTTGACGACTGCTGGCGCTTATTTATGGACAGCAAAGAAAGGAATCGACTCCGTCCGTAATAAGAACAGTCAATATCATATTTATGTCACGGCGATTATGACATTTATCATCATCAATCTCCCAATTTCACAAGGGATGAGAAAAACAATATATGAGAACACATTTTATGTGAGTTATGGGCTGATATTATGGCCAAGCCTGTTATGTTTGGTGCACTTGATCAGAAGGAAAGTAAAGAGGTGATCAAATGAAAAGCTTGTTGATGGTTATTGTTAGTTCTTTTTGTTTATTGCTGAGCGGATGTTCGACACAACAGGGTTCTCAGCCATCCTTGGAGAGATTAGGGATGATCAGTGTCATTGGGTACGATTATATCGACGATGACAAAATGAAGATGACCGTAATCATGCCCCAGCCGGCCAGTGAAGCCATGAAGCATACACAAGTCATTACAGTTGAAACGGATATGCTCCATAAAGGAATGGTTGAAATCTCATCCAAAGCAGATAAAACCGTTTCATTGACACAACTTCGGGTCATCTTATTCAGTGAAGAATTTGCAAAAAAAGGACAAATGAAAGAAATGGTAGAGTATTTATATAAAGATTCAGATGTGCGATCGAACTCTTATGTGGCTATAGTGAAAGATTCGGCTGAAGAATTACTGAGTAAGGAGTATCCAGATAAACAAAACACAAGCGTCTATATCAACAATTTATTTCAACCGAGGCAATATACGTACTTCAGTCCATTTACAACGATTCATGAATTTGTTTATGACGATACGAATCCACTTATAGACTCCATTGCACCTTATGTTGAGTTGAATGATGGGATCATTCATATTGAAGGAATTGCTGCTTTCAGTGACGGGAAAATGAAAACAATGTTCACTCAACAAGAAGGGAAGACCATCCAAATACTGCGTGGGCAAAAAAAACTATCCGTATTTGCCATCACGCTTAATCATGATTATGACAATAAAGAGAAAGTTGCCATGGAATTCATTACATCAAAAGCTAAAATTGAGACCAATCATAACTTTGACTCACCAAAGGTTAAAATTACGATGAAGTTTGAGGGGACTTTAAGTGAGTATGAAGGTGGAAAAGATCTTGCAAATAAACAAGAACTGGAAAAACTCGAACAAGAGGTAAGTAAAAGTATTGAAGATGATGTTCGAAATCTGTTGGAAAAATGTCGGGAGTTATCGATTGAACCTGTTGGACTGTTTGAGACAATGCGTATGCGTTATAAAGGGGATTGGCCCAGTGAATTGACTCAAGAATTAATGGCCAAAGCCGAATTTGAAATTAAAGCTGATACAAAAATCTTGAGTGCCGGAACATTAAAATGATATTTTTCTAGCTAAACCAATAGAAAAATCGTATACATTACAATTCACTCATTTTATATTTTCTACAGTCTGAAACCTGTTTAAAGCAGGTTTTTTTCTTTACTTTTTTGTGGTATCAATACTTTTTGATTCGGGGATTGTAGTGGGTTCGTTTATTTTAGGTATTGCCGTGGTATATGGCGCTCAGCGGTTTTGTGGTACTCATTGTTTTTTATTATTAATAGATCATGAAAAATCAATGAATTTAGGTTCCAGAGAGTTATCCACATAATTATCCACAAATTCTGATAATTTGAAACTTCACAAGCGTTAACTCGTACTTATAGAAGATTGATAAACTTAAAGGAGGAAATAGGATGTTTAAAAAATTAGCAGCAGATGCACTTGGGTTGTCTGATATAGGAATTGTCGTTCCGAAAGCGGATTTTGATAAAACGGAGTCTGATGATTTTCTCATGCATGAATCCGGTGAAGAAATCTTTTTCCTGATTAAAACAAAAGCAGACGAGTATTGCTTTACGAATAAAGCGTTGATTCATGTCGATGGTGCTAATGCCATCAGCAAGAAACGCACACTTAAACGCTACGAATATGCGTACCATCCAATTACAAATGTCACCTTGGAAACAGCTGGAACAATTGATTTGGATGTGGAAATTAAATTCACGATCGGCAGTATTCCGATAACGGTGGATATTCACAAACGCTTCTTGGCAGAAATCAAAGATTTGTACAAAGTGTTGTTTGCGATTTCGATTGAAGTAAAAGAAAACGAGAAAAAGTACGCCATTGCAGAAAACAGTTTGTCCTATGCTTCGCAGTCGATGGGCCGCGTTGGAAATAATGAAGTAACCCCTGCTCAATCGTTTGAAGAAATCACTCGTTTCGCACATGATTGGATGCAGGAAAGTCGATCTAAATACGGAAAGAAAGACTTTAAAGATACATTTGAGCTGTACATCAATCAATAAATAGCAAAATTTGAACCGTCCGTCTCATCAGAGAATGGGCGGTTTTTATTTTATGAATCAAAGGATTTCTTTTAAATATAGCGAATTGATTCTAAAAGAAAGGGAGGAGAAGTAAATATGTGTGGACGTTACAGTTTGTTCGCAGAATTTCGAATCATAGAAGAACGTTTTGGTGAAGCCACTTTTGAAGAAGAAGAGTACGAAGAAAGTTACAATATTGCCCCTTCACAAATGATTCTTTCGGTCATAAATGATGGCACAAAAAATCGATTGGGTTATTTGAAATGGGGGCTTGTTCCTGCATGGGCAAAGGATCCGAAAATCGGTTTTAAAATGATCAATGCACGAGCGGAAACGGCTCATGAAAAGCCCAGTTTTCGTGAAGCGTTTAAGAAGAGAAGGTGCTTGATTGTCGCTGACTCATTTTATGAATGGAAACGTGAAGAAGGACGCAAAATTCCAATGCGCATCAAAATGAAAACCGATCAGCTTTTTGCGATGGCAGGGTTATGGGAATCCTGGAAAGATGAAAACGGCAAACTAGTTTACACATGCACCATTTTGACCACGGAGGCGAATGAATTGATGTCATCCATTCATGAACGAATGCCGGTTATTCTTAAACAAGAGGATGAACAAAGCTGGTTAAACCCGAATGTACATAAAGTGGAGGAGTTGAGATCGTTTTTAATCCCTTTGGAAGACGGCTTGCTCGAAGCATTTGAAGTTTCCGAAAAAGTGAACTCTCCCAAAAACAATGCCCCTGAGTTGATTGAAAAAGTGTCGGGATAAAAGGAGGTGCAGCTAAGGATGCCGATTATACATGTTGACAATGTAAGCAAATCTTACGGGAAGCATCAGATTTTAACAAACATGAATTTAACTGCGGATTCGGGTCAAATCCTCGGACTCATTGGACCATCAGGCTCTGGAAAAACGACGTTAATTAAAATCATTATGGGAATGGACGTACCAACAACGGGAGCGGTCGAAGTGCTTTCGAAAAAAGTTCCGAATCTGGATATACTCCGGCAAATTGGATATATGGCGCAATCAGATGCTCTTTATCAAGATTTAACTGGCTTAGAAAACTTGTCATTCTTTGCCTCGATGTTTTTAATGAATAAGAGCGAACGAAAAGACCGGATTGCATATGTTACACGCATTGTTCAATTAGAAAGTGCCATCCAAAAGAAAGTATCAACTTATTCAGGTGGCATGAAACGTCGACTGTCCCTGGCGATTGCACTGATTCAAAACCCTGAGATTTTGATACTTGATGAACCTACGGTCGGCATTGATCCGGAGTTAAGAAAATCCATCTGGCAAGAACTGTCTCGTTTGAAGAATGAAGAACATAAGACGATTGTTGTAACTACGCATGTCATGGATGAAGCAGATAAATGTGATATGCTCACCATGATTAGAGAAGGGAAAGTAATTACAACAGGAACACCACATGCCTTAAAGGTCGACTATGAAGTCAGTAATTTAGAAGAAGTCTTTCTAAAAGCGGGAGGGGTACACCGTGCGCATTAGAGCTCTGATTAAACGTATCGCTTTGCAGCTTTTTCGGGATAAACGGACATTGGCTCTTCTGTTTGTGGCACCATTACTGATTTTGACGCTTATGCATTTTTTGTTCACTAGCAATGAAGTTGCTTCAAAGTTAGGTGTAGAAGGTATATCCAATGAAATGATGGAGCAATGGAAGAGTAATGGATTAGACGTTGTCACTTTTCCAAAAAACAGTGATGTAAAGAAATCCATACTAGAACATGACTTGGATGGGTACCTTGTTGTTAAAGGACCAACGATGACATTGACACTTGAAAATACCGATCCTTCTCGCTCTAAAGGACTGCAGGCAAAAGTTCAACAAGCTTTGGTCGGTAATTTGATTGGAGAAAACACGTCGGAAATAAAAACAAATTTTGTATACGGAAGTGGAGAAACTACTTTCTTTGATGTGTTAAGCCCTATATTAGTCGGATTTTTTGTGTTTTTCTTCGTGTTTTTAATTTCAGGAATTGGTCTACTGCGGGAAAGAATGACAGGTACACTCGAACGGTTATTATCTACTCCGATTCAAAGGTGGGAAATAGTCTTAGGTTACTTGATTGGATATGGATTATTTGCCATCATCCAAACGATTATTGTCGTTACTTATTCCGTCAACGTTTTGGACATGATCCTGGTTGGTTCGTTTTGGCATGTACTTGTAGTAAATGTGTTAATTGCCCTAGTGGCCCTAAGTTTGGGGATTCTTCTGTCATCCTTTGCATCGTCGGAATTTCAAATGATTCAATTTATTCCATTAGTGATTGTTCCGCAAGTGTTTTTCACGGGAATTATTCCTGTTGATGGAATGCCTGAATGGTTGCAAGGATTATCTAAACTGATGCCGATTTCATATGGTGCAGACGCGTTAAAAAGTATAATGTACAAAGGGTACGGTTTAATTGATGTGAGTTCGAACTTGCTGGTGTTAATAGGTTTTGCTATTTTGTTTATAGTGCTTAATATCGTTGCCCTTAAAAAGCATAGGAAAAACTAGAGGTGAATATCGTGATTGTAATCCAAACAGAAAGACTTGTTCTTCGGCATTTAACTCCAGAAGATGCGGAGTTTATTTTAGAACTTTTAAATGAACCCGATTGGATTAAATATATCGGGGACAGAGGCATTCGAACCGTTGAAGCTGCCAAACAATACATCGTCGAGGGACCGATGGCTATGTATAAAGAGCACGGCATTGGTTTGTACTTAATTGAAATAAAAGAAACTGGAGAACCGATTGGGCTTTGTGGGCTCTTACATCGTGACTTCCTGAAAGATGTCGATCTTGGTTTTGCACTTCACTCAAAATATTGGGGAGAGGGCTACGCTTATGAAGCGGCAAAAGCTACATTAGCTTATGGTGCTGATGATTTAGGCTATCGCCGAATAGTTGGATTTACATCACTTGATAATCAAAAGTCAGGGAACCTCCTTCAAAAACTGGGAATGAAAGATGAAGGCACCATCAAATACGCATCCACTGCGGAAGATGTCCGGTTGTTTGCAAAAGAATATCAATAAAAAAGATTGAAACGAGCTACCATAGTCCGTTTCAATCTTTTTTTACTTAATAACAAATTATACCCCTGGAACCCAACCTGGATTTTTTAATATACGTTGCCAAAGTGGTGTGGGCATTTCCAATTCTTCTTGTTTATTGATATCTAGTGCGGTCACAATTTCATCCTCGCGACCTTGTTCGATTTTTTGCACCCACTCAGGGTCAATCAATAGCTCTCGGCCAAGACCAATTAAAGGAATACCGGAAGTAAGTGCTTTTCGTGCATCCTCGGCTGAGTAAATTGAGCCTACGCCGATAACAGCAACACGATCACCGACAGCCTCTTGAATGATTTCGATGCGTGAACGACTGTCATCAATTCCTCTTTTTGGAGTAGACCAGAAATCCATAAGTGAAACGTGCAGATAATCCAAGTTCTTATTAGCCAATCTGTCAATCAAGACTAGGGTGTCAGCCATGGTGATCCCAGGAGTTTCTGGTTCTTCCGGAGAGAAACGGTAGCCAACGATAAATGGCTCTTTTGCATGTTCTTTGACCACTCTTTGTACTTCATCAACAACTGCGAGTGGGAATGTCATGCGCTTTTCCAACGATCCGCCAAAACGATCCGTTCCGCGATTGGAATGCGGAGAAAAGAATTGTTGAATGAGATATGTATTGGCTCCATGAATTTCGACTCCATCATATCCTGCTTCGATTGCTCTTCGTGTTGTTTCACCGAAATCACGAATGATTGACTCTACTTCCGATTCCGTTAGTGTACGGGGGACTGGTTTTCCTTCGCCTTCTGAAGGTACATTACTTGCGCTGACCACATCTCCGTTTGGAGCGAGCTCCTTAGGTACTTGGCGACCTCCATGGAAGATTTGTAAAATGGCTTTAGCACCTTCGCTTTTAATGGCAGTAGCCAACCGTCGAAGGCTTGGAATCATTTCATCAGTATGACCGGCAAATTCTCCGGGAAAACCTTGTCCATTTGGAGTGACATATGTACAAGCCGTAATGACCATGCTGACCCCTTTGGAGCGGCGAACATAATAGGCAACTTCCGCGTCTGATACTGTACCGTCTTCATTTGATGAGTAATTCGTCATTGGTGCCATAACCACACGGTTCTTGAGTGAAATGCCATTTTGAAATTCAAATGGTTCTAGTAAAGGAGCATATTTTTGGTTGATCATCGATTGAAACCTCCTATTAAACATCAGTTTTTTAAATTGGCTCAGCTATTCCTTCTTTTTAGTGTAACTTTTACTCCTATTAGGCAACTAACCAATTGTCTACTGAAAAAATTAGTATTAAGAAAAGCATAGTGTCACTTTATGCTTTCAGTATACGTCAGTCAAAAATTATGCCTATTGAAAACACATTGTAATAGAAACAACATGGTTTAGAAAAAGGGATTGTGTACAACAAGGTAGAAGTTAGTACTTAGAGAAGATTAAAAGAAAATGGGTGATAAAGATGAGGATTCGAACTGAAACGAAAAATGATTTTAAACATGTATTCAATCTGAATTACACGACTTTTGGAAATCGAGACGATGAAGCCAAGTTGGTGGAGCAAATTCGTTTTTCGGATGGCTTCATTCCTAAATTATCGATTGTCGCAGAGGATCAAGGTGATATCGTTGGTCATCTACTGTTGAGTAAAGCGAAACTGACCAATGAAGGTAAAGATAAAGTAGTAATCGTTCTAGCACCGGTGGCTGTATTGCCTAAGTTTCAGAAAAAAGGGATTGGTAGCAAGCTGATTGAAGAAGGATTGAAAAGAGCGAAAAAAGAGGGATATGGACTGGTATTTCTCATTGGACACCCAGACTATTATCCGAAGTTTGGTTTTCAACCAGCGAGAGCTCATGGACTGGAATTGACACAATTTCAGGTGCCTGACGACGTTTTCATGGTTTGTGAACTAATAGATGGTGAGCTTGAAAACAATGTTGGCGAATTACATTATCCGAAAGCGTTTTTCGGTACGGCAACTCAAAAATAGATGGTTTTCTACTTTATCTTAACGAGTGCAAAATGATAACTCCAAATGACGATTGTCAACAAACATCCACCTGCAAAATAACCAGCCAATACATCACTAGGGTAATGGACACCTAAATATACGCGGCTAATTCCAATGGCCAAAATCATGAAAATCGATAGAGATAGCAGTAGGAATCTACCCGCGAGTGATGGAATATGACGCCACAAAACAAACGTAAGAATTCCATATATACATATAGCATTTGTGGCATGGCCGCTTGGAAAACTGTATCCGCCAATTTCCACTAGTCTATGCAAATCTGGACGTGACCTCTGAAACATTAGTTTTAATGCACGGAAGAGATAGTGGGATCCTAGCAGGGCGACAATGAAAAGAAGAAGTTCCACTCGATATTTTAGAAAGAAATAAAAGATAATGAAGATGATAAAGGCAAAAATATGAATGGAAGATCCTGAACCAATTTCTGTGAAAAAAAGCATGAGATTCGTTAAGGATGGAGTCTCGAAATTTTGTACAATCGTAATTATGGTTTGATCAAAATGACCAATAAGATTCTGTTTAATTAGTATCGATATCAAAGTGAAACCACATACCAAAAAGCTAATTAATAGGGAATATAGCGTAGCGTGATACTTCGGTAGCATTCGTTCAACAAATCCTTTCAAGCCGTGAATATGGAAAACTCCTTTTTACAGTTCAGCCAAAATATAGAAAAAACTGTATACTGAAAGAAGGGGGTTATTTATGAAAAAATTATTAATCGCAAGCTGTTTACTACTATTGACGGCTTGTTCAAACAAATTAGATACATCACAACTAACGGAATCAAAAACGAGTGATGAGGGATTCATCAAGTTTTATAGCGCACCTTCTCTAGACGTGGCTATTGATGCTTTACCCTATGAAGTCAATTTGCCCGAGGAATTGCCATTCAAAACCGAAGGATTCAAATCTCTAGGAATTACGGATATCGGTGGAAAAGGTCAAAATCCAGATGCCCAATTTATGGCGACTGGTGACCAAAATCATAACTTGCTGCTTTCCACTACAAAGGGAACCATTGATTATGCAGATACTACTCCGGAAAAAATTACTTTAAATAATGGCTATCAAGCTCAATATACGTTACCCAACCAACTTGATGTAATCGTCAAAGATGTTACGTATTCATATACGTTGAATATGTCAGGGCTTGATGAGAATGAATTAAAAGATGAGTAATTGAAATTAGCAGAACAGCTAGCTGAATAAGGTCATAAGAAAGAGCCATTCTAAATCGAGGTTTTATAGAGGACAGATGAAATGATTTTAAAAGCAGAAATAATAAATCTACCTTATTCGGGACAATACAAGGAGAAGATTTTTGATATTTCTAATCCATGGAATTCTCAGGATTGGACTTGGGTTAAATTTGTAAATGAGGATTTAACTGAATGGTGTGGTGAATTCAGAGGTTTTCCACGAGCTGTTGAAGTATCAAAAAAGCATAATTATGTTCTAGTTCTTACTTCAGATTATTTATTTCAAGTTAATCGTCTCAATGGAGAATTAATTGAATATGAATCCCAACCTCTATATCAGAGTTTAACAGTTTCACCATCAGGAGATTTCATAATAGCTGATTATTATTGTATTGAAATCATAGAGTCAACATTAAAAAATAAGAAACTCGTGGAAAGTCCAATAGAAATGGATGATATTAAATGTCATAGTTGGAATAAAAATAAATTATTAATATCATGTGATGAGTTTTTTAATTCGTATAACAATCATGTGGTGCTAGAACTGGATAGTGAGAAATTAGAAATAACTAAAATAAACCCTAATGACCATCCAGTTACGTAGCTGATTGATTTTACTCATCAAAATAGCGTTAAGGCATTTCCTTTTCTTGTAATTATGAAGTTGAATACTGGTTTATCCGGTAGTTATGTTAACCTAATAAGGTTTTAGTGTCGAATCATCCAGGTGCTTGATTAACTAACAGGGCGGTTTACTTAAATAAGATTGTTGTTAAGTTGTTTTAAACTGCGTTCCCTTGTCTATTACACTGAGTCTGTAGTGTATAGCTTGATTCTTTTTTTTATGATGTGTCTTCCTGTTGGTATGTTAAAAGTTAAATGATTGAAGTGGAAGGCGGCGACTCCAGCGGGAAAAGCGAGTCCAGGTGAGACCCCGCAGGCGCTTGCGACGAGGAGGCTCACGGACCGCCCGCGGAAAGCGTCCGCCTGAAACGGAAATCAGCAGAGTTTTTTAAAATATAAAAAAAGGGGCTTCCCTAAAAGTCATTTTAAATAACTTTTGGGGAAGCCTCTACTTATTTATTTAATTCGCATAAACTCCACAACTTTACGATCAATCATGCCGCGATTTTGAATGCGTTCATCAAAATTCTCCATAAGATGGTAAGACTGAACTGCATCAAGTAGATCTTGATGGTCGGAAAGCTCCCGTTGCAAATGGCCATTTTCGTATAATAGGTTTTGCAGTTCTTCTGCCAACGATCCTTCAATCGCAATAATATCCTCAGGTAAAGTAGGTTCAAAATACAGCTGATGCAATTTTAATAAGCGTGCTAACTCTTGAACCGGTTCTTCATGATCATCCACCCGTAAATCAATATAGCGATCATTGTACCCGCCATAACTGCCATTTTCTTTTACAATCAACAAGGCAGCCGACTGTTTCCCTCGACTGTCACCACCTGCCGTATCACCTGCGAGAAGCGCTGAAAGCAAACGTTCTGCCAATGACCCTTGAGTTTGCAAAAATGTAGATTCCATTGTTTCTGCAGTTTGCTGATCGACCAGAATATTTCCTTGTACGGCAAAGTTGTCTCCGGCAAAACCACCGGCCCAGTCATAACAATCTTCTCCAGTAAACGTGACGCTTCGACCTTGTGCATCTACAATGCCAACTTGTCTAGATGCGAATTTGTCATCGTTACCAATCAATTGGTCTAATACATCTTGTGGCGAAAGTCCTTTTTCAAGCAATTCCAAACCATGTTTACCGTAATCCAAGTTCGCCCAGGACTGAGTGGCAATGGCACCCACACCAGCTTTCGCGAATGGAACTACAGCACCAACACTCAAGAATTTGGATGCTACTGCTACTCCGAGCTCCTTAGTTTCTGGATCGAAACCTACGATTGAATAAGTCATGATGGAACTCCTTTCGAAATAATAGAATGATAGGTTGAATCGTCACAAATGACCGTCAATATCGCATCGGAAGGAATGTCTTCCTGTAAACGACGATTGATGTCCATTTTCTGACGATCGGCAATTAATGTTGCACCATGTTCTAGTAATGCATGAAATGCATCTCCATATGTTTTCCATTCAGGACGTGTTGGTATTTCAAACAAATCCTCACCTACAGTACGACTGATTAATTGCGTCACGATGTTGCCTACATTTTGATGCATTGCCGAGCGGACAGCGAGTAAAGAAATCGTTTCTTGGGACAAAATAAACTCATCCACTTTGACATGTGAGAAGTTGGCGAGTTGTTTTTCTGTCATTACTTCCACGGTCGTATGGACATTTGAAGCAAGGCGTTCACAAGTGATCGCAATCGTCAGTGTCTTGGCATCACGTAAAGACGCAACTGTAATGTTTTCATCCGCAAAAATGATAACAGATTTCGCTTTCGCAATATTTGCCTGAATAAAAGGTCCTTCTTCGGATGGATCACCTTGTACATAATGGACACGATCCATGCTGACATCTGTCGGGGATGTAGGAAGCGTATCAATAATGACGATTTCAACGGAAGGATCTGATGAAAGAATTTCTTTGAGTGCCATTTCTGTTTTCTTTCCCCATCCGACAATAATGATGTGATGTTCATGTGTATAAGCCAACTTGCCTTCCTCCTTACGTTTTCTGAAAATGGAAAACGCATCAACTATTTTCCCGATTACAACACCGAGTAATCCAATTCCTAATAAGTACATCATGACTGTAAATAATCTGCCTGCAGCGGTAACAGGTGAATAATCTCCGTACCCTACAGTAGAAAACGTGGTCATTACAAAGTAAAATGATGTTAACAAACTTTCAAACGTTTCGGGCTCCAACAAATAAATCGTCACTGTACAAAATACAATAAAGATTAATGCTGCAAATAATAAGGTAAGATTTTTCATACGGACCAAACTGAGTCCGACTTTTAGGAAAAAATGCATGGTTCAATCTCCAATCGGCAGAATCTTTCGATAAGTTTTAGTTTACACGTTTTCATACACATGTGCTATAGAACGAACATGTATTAAAACGTTTATGGAAACTAGATAAAAAGAAATTCTAACGAAAACAAAATCGAGAATGTGTTCAAAAGTGGGAGGAAATGATAAAAATGGTCAACATATTAGTTGATGCGGATGGTTGTCCGGTTGTCGATAGTACGATTCAAATTGCTAAACGACATGATATGCCTGTCACTTTATTCTGCGATACAGCACACAATATGCAACGTGAAGGTGCAAAAACCGTGATGGTGTCAAAGGGAATGGATGCCGTGGATTTTGTGCTCGTCAATCGAGTCAAACCGGGAGATATCGTCATTACACAGGATTACGGACTGGCTGCCATGGTATTGGCTAAACGAGGTCTCGTAATGGACCAAAATGGTCGCGAGTATACAAATGAAAATATTGATCAATTATTAGATAGTCGTCATATTGCCAAGAAAATTCGTCAGGCAGGCGGACGAATGAAAGGGCCTAAAAAGAGAAGAAAAGAAGATAATGAGAACTTTGAACGAAAGTTTGAAACGTTAATTCTCAAACAATTAGAGAAATAAAATTCTGCCCCTCATAGATTTGCCCAGATAACACATACTAATCAAGATTTCTTCTTTTCATTCTTAGAAAAAAGAGGTGAAGGGCAATGAGTAAAAAACAACCACTGGATTCCAAGTCAGCGGAGTTACATCATAACTGGACAAGGCCTAAGAAAGCCAAATCACAAGTCAACGGTAACACAGAAGAATCACAAGCGACTCAGATTTTAAAAACCAGCGCCAAAATTTACCGAAACGGATAAGTTGAATAAGAAGAAATTGGGATCCGGATATTTTTCCGGGTCTTTTTTTGTTGTGGGATAGACATTTTTAAAGTGTCGGGAGGCTCGGTCTGACTTTTTAAGGTTGACGTCTGAAAAATAGCGCATGACGTCTGAAAAAACAAGGTTGACGTCTGAAAAATCAGCAGTGACGTCTGAAAACGAACGGTTTCTATCACTGCTCAGTGAGCACACATTTCCTCAAGCCTACATATTATTTGGATGAAGAGGTGGTGAAAAATGAGGGATATAAAAGATCCAATAGAAACGGAACAACAGGAATGGAGAAAGCAGCAAAACCAGAATCGATTGAAAACGTGGCTAACCATTTTTTCTCCCGTTTGTCTCTTGCTCGTCTGGGAATTTCTCTCTCAAAGCGGACTTATTGATGCGAGGTTTTTCCCTCCGCCAACTGCTATTGTTTCCACATTTCTTGAATTGCTCACGTCTGGTGAATTGTTTCATCACATTAACATTTCATTGTTTCGAATAGGATTTGGTTTCTTACTTGGTGTAATTCCCGGAATACTCATCGGTTTATGCATGGGTCTCTATGCACCGATCCGCCATTTTATTTCTCCGATTATAATGGCTTTGATGCCAATCCCCACAATTGCTTTATTGCCGATTATTTTAATCATTTTCGGTATTGGTGAAGTGTCTAAAGTAGTTACGATTGCAGGAAGTGTGTTCTTTCCAGTGGTAATCAATACGGTAGCTGGTGTCATTTCAATTGACTCCATTTATTTGGATGTAGCGAAAAATTATGGAGCAAGCAGAAAGGATTTCTTCTTGAAAATAGCTTTACCTGGTTCGCTTCCAGTCATGCTCGAAGGGATTCAAATGGGGCAGGCAATTGCTTTGCTAACCATTGTCGCAGCTGAAATGATGGGTGCAACTTCAGGGATTGGCTATTTAATTTGGACGTCCTACAGTGCGTTTTTATTAAAAGAGATGTTTGTCGGGTTAATCCTGATTTCTTTCTTTGGATATATCTTTTCATTGTTATTAAGAGGATTACAACGAAAATTAGTGCCGTGGAGGTGACGACGTGAGGTCAAAACCCAAAATATCGATTCAGGAATTGACGAAAGTATTTTATAAAAAAGAAAACAGTGTTACTGCACTTGAAAATATTTCTCTCAATATTGAAGACGGGGAATTTGTGTGTCTCGTCGGACCAAGCGGATGTGGAAAAACAACATTACTTCGAATCCTGGCAGGGCTTGAAAACCAAAGTTCTGGTGATTTTACAATCGAACCGGGTGACGAAGACCGGCCGAGTCAATCAATGGTGTTTCAAGAAAGAGGCATTCTTCCTTGGCTGACGGTTGAGGAAAATGTGGCGTTCGGACTTGAAATGCGGCATTTGCCAAAATCAATTGTAAAAGAACGAACCGCTTATTTTTTAAATAAGGTAGGTCTTAGAAAATTCGCGAAAATGTACCCGAAAGAGCTTTCTGGTGGGATGAAGCAACGCGTAAGCATTGCGAGAGCGTTTGCGAACGACCCTGAAATCTTGTTGATGGATGAACCGTTTGGCGCTTTAGACGAACAGAACAAATACATCTTACAAGAAGAATTATTGTCCATTTGGTCTGAAACAAAGAAAACGGTACTGTTCATCACACATAGCATCGACGAAGCATTGTATTTAAGTGATCGTGTCTTACTTATGAGTGCGCAACCTGGAAAAATCGTTGCAGAAATGAAAATAGATCTGCCGCGTCCAAGGAAACTAGAAGATTTTAGATCCAATCCAGAAATGGCTTTGAAGTTTTTGACCATCTGGCGTCATTTGCAAGTAGAAGTACAAGGATCAAGATTGTAAACGAGGAGTGTATAAATGAAGAAGTGGTTAGGAATGTTAGGCGTTTTGATTTTACTTGTCGGGGGGTGCTCCGATAAGGAAACGGTGCAAGTGAATGACGATGTGAGTAAAGATAATCCTTCCGGGGATTTGGCACCATTGAAGGAGAAAACAAAAGTTATAGTAGCTGAAGATGGAGCGGCGTCTGGAGCTGGTTTCTATATCGCGAATGAAAAAGGCTATTTTGCTGATTATAATATCGAAGTGGAATTCGCCACATTCGCAAATAGCGATGACATGTTACCTGCACTTGCGTCGGGAGAAGTGGATATTGCAGGAGGCATTTCTTCAGCCGCCTTCTTTAATGCAATTGCCCAAGGGATCGACGTGAAAATTGTGGCTGATAAAGGTCATAATGTAAAAGGAAAATCATACTTTACATTTGTGATTGGTGCAGATAAACAGGATGAAATCAAAACGTATAGTGATTTAAAAGGTAAGCGTATTGCGGTTTCCGGCGAGAACGGTGTTGACGATTATATATTCCATCTGATGCTTGATCACGCAGGTCTGACGAAAGACGATGTCGAGTTCGTCCTCATGCCTGATTTCGGGACCATGCTCGCTGCGATTGAGAATGGATCGATTGATGCTGCTTTGAATATCGAACCACTGATTACTACAGGTGTTGCACAAGGGATGCATGTACGTTTTGGCGATGCCACCGATTTCGCACCTGAAGCACAGATTGCCATGGTACTAGGTTCACCACAGTTTATGAATGAAGAGCAAGATGTCTCTTTACGATTCATGGCTGCTTACCTGAAAGGTGTACGGGATTATAACGACGCCTTCAAAAAAGGGGAAGGCAAAGATGAGATCATTGACATCATGACACAATACACAGCGTTAAAAGATGCTGCGGTATGGGAAGATGTAAATGTGACGGGACTTAATCCAAATGGCAAAATGTTCATAGGGGACATTCGCGATCAGTATGAATTGTACAAGAAAAACGGTGCAATTCGAGGCGACTTCAATTTTGATGAAGCCATTGATACGGATATAACGGAAAAAGCAGTCGAGATTATTGGGGAATATGAATAAACATTAGTAAGGGGAACGTCCAAATGACGGGATTCTTACTAATTTATATAGAGCAGCTCGACGTGAGGAAACGTATCACGTGGAAGCTGCTTTTTTTAATTCATTGGAAGACGAAGAAACTCGGGTCTGTTACATATACTTCTTTGAAAAAAATTTGAAAGCTGATCTAGCTAAGACACCTTTTATACCGGATTTAGGTACATGAGCTGTGGTTTCACCAGTCTCCACATATTGTTGGAGATGCAGCAGTGTGTCATCCCATCCTTTGGAACACATTTTGTAACATGACAATGATGGAGTTAGCCCTATATGTTGAAATTCTAAAACTGTTATTCCATCTTCCTTTGGATGAAGAGAAAATACTACATCTGTTCCTTTCCATTCATTCCATCCATCCACACATTTCCAGTGAACTTTTTCAATTGGTATGAGTTCAATGATTTTCATTGAATTAAATAACAATCGTTCGAAGCGAAAAGAATGGATGCCACCGACTTCCGTACTTATATCACAATCGACTGTCCACCAACTTTTAATCCCTTTTTCAGTTGTTAGAGCATCATATATTTTCTCAGCTGATGCAGCAATTTGAATTGTCTTTATATAACTGCTCATTGCTTTTCTGCCTGTTCTTTCAAATTATTCAACAACAATGTCCATCCCTTTGAATGTGCTTCTTCCCAGTTAGGATCAAGCAAACCTACTGCACTATGTGATAATTTGACAATCGTAGAGTTACCCTTATTTTCTAATACATATCCATAATGGCTGTTCACAGCGCCTGTCATTCCAAGCAACCCTTGCAAACGAATTTCTTCATTCTCTTTGTAATAAAGAACCGTTCCCCAAATAGCGCCTTGTCCATTTCCCCAATTTTCCTTAAAGAATCCACCAACAGTCGCATCCAGTGTCAAATGTGAGTTTTCTGCATGCAATCGAAACTCCCACCAATTGTTGATGTCGTTAACGAGTGACTGAAATACACCTTCAACCGGTGCGTGTATCTCAATTTCCTGTTCGATTTGAAATGAGCTAATTTCCTTTTTCATAAATTCTGTTCCTCCAGCTTCTAGTTTTGTTTTTAAATTAGTTAAGGATGTTGCCATTTTGGATTCATATTTACTGACCCAACGGTTATACACTTCTTGTAGTGGGATGATATTCAGGAAGTTCAAACGAGTTCGTCCTTGTCGTCTTACTACAATTAAATGGACTTCTTCCAATATCGTTAAATGCTTCATAATTGCATATCTTGATACATCGAATTGTTCACTTAATTCTCCTGTGGAAATCGGTCCTTTTTTCAATAGATCAAGAATGTCTACACGAGTTGGATGGGATAATGCTTTAAAAAGATGAGTTACTTCTTCATTAATCATAAGTTTGGTTGTCCACATCCTTATATTTTATAATGTGACTAAAAGGTAACATATAATATTTTTAAAAGCAAGCTTTAGGAAATAGGAGAATGGGTAAGGAAAAGAGGAAAGATATGATAAACTTAATGTACTATTTTCTTAATTTTCCAACTTCATATATAGAGAGGGTGTTTTCATGTTTACAACGTACAAAGTAAAGCCGTTTTTTGATGAAATGTTAAAGGCAAGCGGAAAACCTAAAGATCACTATCAAAAGTTTTATGAAATGTTACATAATTTTTCTCCCGATGAGTTGAAGGAAAAACATGAAACAGCCCAATTATCTTTTTTGAGACAAGGCATTACTTTTACGGTTTATCATAATAATGTGGGCGCTGAACGCACAATGCCTTTTGACTTTGTGCCGATCATCATTCCTCCAGAAGATTGGGAAACGATAGAAAAAGGAATGGTACAACGGACGGAAGCGCTCAATTGCTTTTTGCATGACGTGTATAATGACCAGCAAATCATTAAGGCTGGGGTCATTCCAAAAGAATTAGTACTGGACAACCCTTACTATTACGACAAGCAAGTGCAAGGCATAAATATTCCATTGAATAACCACATTTTCCTTGCCGGGATTGATTTAATTCGGGATGAAAATGGCAAATACTTAGTATTAGAGGACAACTTGAGAAATCCTTCTGGCATTTCGTATGTTTACCAAAATCGCTACGTTATGCGACAAGTCTACCCTGAATTTTTTGCAAAACATTCCGTCCAGACATTGGAGCATCAAGTAACCTATTTACATGAAGCGATTATGGACCATGCGCCAAAAGGAGTGGACAATCCTCGAGCAGTTCTACTGACTCCTGGAATTTATAATTCCGCTTACTATGATCATGTGTTTTTGGCACAACAAATGGGGCTTCAACTGGTTGAAGGCCGTGACTTAATGGTCGCGAACAACATTGTCTATATGAAAACGATTCGTGGCCTTGAAAAAGTCGATATCATTTATCGTCGAATTGATGATGACTTTCTGGATCCATTGGCGTTCCGCGAGGATTCAACTTTAGGTGTTGATGGTTTGCTTGAAGCTTATCGTCAAGGGAATGTGGCGATTTTGAACGGAATTGGCAACGGAGTGGCGGATGATAAGGCGATGTATGTGTATGTGCCTGATATGATTCGCTACTACTTGAAAGAAGAGCCAATTATTGATAATGTCATGACTTACCGTCTGGATGATCCAGAACAGCGGGATTGGGTGCTAAATCGATTACCTGAATTGGTAGTCAAAAATGTTGGAGCGTCAGGTGGATATGACATGCTGGTGGGACCACACGCAACCTTGGAGGAAATCGAGCTATTCCGTGGGAAAATACTTGAGAACCCTCATCAATATATCGCCCAACCGACGATAAAATTATCGAGAGCCCCTGCATATCAAGGGGATGAGTTTTATCCTTGTCACGTGGACTTACGTGTGTTTGTCATGAGAGGAAAAGAAACGCATGTCTTCCCGGGGGGACTTTCCCGAGTGGCACTAAAAAAAGGATCCCTTGTCGTGAACTCATCGCAAGGTGGTGGCGGTAAAGATACTTGGGTCATGAAGTCAGGAGGGATGAGCTAATGTTAAGTCGTGTAGCAGATTCACTCTACTGGATGGCACGCAATATTGAACGTACAGAATCAAATGCGCGTATTTTGGACGTTCATTTAACACAAATGGTTGAGACTTCGAGTGAAGATTTGTTAGACGGAAAACACTGGCAAATAATGTTTGAGGCGTGTTCAACGAAGGACGAACTAGATAAACTTCAAAACAATGCAAATGCTCAGGATGAAGATTATATACGCTATTTAGCTTTTCATACAGATAATCTCAATTCCATCTATAGCTGCGTTCGGGTGGCGCGGGAAAATGCCCGTCAAAGCCGGGATCACTTGCCAAACGAACTTTTTGAAGTATGGAATGACTTGTATCTGTTTACGATTCAAGCTGAACAAGAAATTTTTTCAATCCATCATTTGCGAACGTTTTTGCATAAAGTGAAATTGACGTGTTTGACAACACAAGGAATTATTGAATCAGGTATGTCCCGCAGTGTCGCTTACCGAATGCTTAAAATCGGGAAATGGCTGGAGCGTGCAGAAAAAACGGCACGTATTTTAAACGTGGTTTGTGAACAAACACGGGAAACCCAGTTGCTTTACAAAGGTGACGATTACTATGCGTGGTTATCGGCACTTCGCATGTTGAATGGCTATGAAGCCTATTTAAAAGTAAATCGCCCTAAGATGGACCCAAAAACCATCTTAACTTTTCTAATTACGGACGAATCGTTTCCAAGATCGATTCATTACAATATCAACCATGTAAGATCAGCGATTGATTTATTAGAGAATGCAAAAATTGCACACTATTCTTCCGAACTATATTATGCCCTTGAAAATTTGAAGAACGAATTTGATGAAATGTCCATTCAAGAGTTGAATTCAGACGATATGCTGGCATTTTTAAACACGTTCCAAAACAAATGTAATGAAATCGGACAAATTTTCTCGAAGACTTACTATCTAATTGAACCGGTTGGTACACAACGACAAACTCAATTGGCAGATTTACCTCAACAACCGATGACAGAAAAAGCTTCCTCCATGAAATATAGAATCGAACATACCAACATTTTTGATTACGATTCGTGGGTGGATCAAAGTATGAACTCAATCCGCTTAAAACCCCGTACGGATGAGTGTCAACGATTGCTGTCCTATCGAACGGATATTACCCCTGTAGCTCTAACGAAAGAACATGTGGATATTTGGGGGAACAGTGTCGAATCCTTTTTCATAGCGGATCATCACAAGCACTTGGAAGTTAAGGCAACATCCGTTGTCAGCATTCAAAAGAGTCCGTGGATTCATCGCATTGATTATTCACCGGAAATGCATGCCATTTTCCATTCCGAATTATTCAGCAATCATTATTTAGCTTATTTAAGTAATACGGCATACACTTATTTGACTCCAAAACAAATGGAACAAGTCGATAAGGACTTAGGGCAAATGGCGAATCCTGTCCAATATGCCATTGATGTGATGGGGTATTTGTTCAATCGTTTTACGTATGACGGTTCTTCGACAAATGTTTCAACGAAAGCCTTGGAATCCTTTGACTTGAAGAAAGGCGTTTGCCAGGATATTTCTCACGTTATGCTAGGGATCTTGCGCAATAAGCACATTCCGACAAGATACGTCAGCGGGTACCTGTATGTCGGAGAAAATTCGGCATTGGTTGGTGACGCAGCAAGTCATGCGTGGGTGGAAGTCATGGTCCCTGGTATCGGCTGGGTAGGACTTGATCCGACAAATAATGTGGAAGCCCTTGAAAACCACATTCGCGTTGGTGTCGGTCGCGATTACGGAGATGTCAGTCCGGTGCAAGGAGTTTACCGAGGCGGCAGTCACAAACTAGATGTGAAAGTATCTGTCAGTTTAATTGATCAATAAAACGGAGCCTTGACGAAGAATTCTTCGTCGAGGCTTTTTCGTGTGTTTTTAGAGAGAGGAGAAATCGAATCTTGGTTGTAATAATCGGGGGTGACGTAGGAAAAATCGGGGTTCACGTAGGAAAAATTGGCGTCGACGTAGGAATTATCGACGTTCACGTAGGAAAATTGCGCTGGAGACTGGATGTTTCGTTGGAATACTACTGTTCCGATAGGTAGGATTTCAGTCCACTGTAGTTGACTATCTTGCTAACAAAATTGCTAGAAAAGAAAAACAGAAAAAACCTGGTTATGCTACATATGTCGCTAAAAACAATGTATGCCTCCAACGAAGGTATTAATAAAAACCAAATCGCATATTGTACGCGACTTGGCTTTCAGTTGTGATTATTTCACTTCTTTAAACTCTTGGTCGTCGCCATCGGAAAATTCAACTTCCAATTCGATTTCCTTGTAATCTTCTACACCAAACGCCTTTGCCACTTTTTCCAAAACTTCTTCCTTACTCATATCTTTCGTAAGTGCAAGATCATTAAAAATTGGTTCAAGCTCTTTATAAGCTTCATCTCCTGATAAGTTAAATGTCTCCAACTTATTTAAATATTCCGCTTCCGTTTCTGATACATCTACGTCAAACGAAACATCAATTGCGTCTTTCTGATCTGCAGTATCAATATCTAAATCGAAAGAGCGAAATCCGAATTCAGTTTCGGCTTGATCCGCCGTAGGTCCATCTTTCACTTCCTCATTGTCTCCACAAGCACCTAACATTAAGGCGGTTGATAATAGTGCAGGTCCATAAAAAGCATATTTTTTCAGTGCCATCTAATAGTCATCCTTCCATATTTTTATAGTTAGAGTATTCCCAGATTCAAAAGCTTTATAAACCTTCTTAACTTTCCCGGCATTAAGCAATCCTGCGGCGTTTTTTGTCTGTCACCAGGAACTCAATGTGCCAAAGTTTAAGTGCTTTTTTGGTCGACTAAAGAATCGACACCTTGATTTTGGAAAGCAACCTGCCAAAGATGAAATTTTGGCAGGTTTCTACTTTTTTTATCTGATTGTGCGAAGCTTATCTCCTTTATCTTGAAGTTAACAAGAGCACTCGGATTCTTGGTTGTAATATTCGACGTCGACGTAGGAAAAAACGCTGCTCACGTAGGAAAAATTGGAGTTGACGTAGGAAAAATCGACGTTCACGTTGTAAAAGTCTTTTGGTGTGTGCAATTTTAAAATTAATCCGGTCTATATATTTCATTGTTCTCCGCTTTTCATCGTTATTTTTGTTGCAAATGCAATAAAAATAGTTTAAATTGAATGTAAATCTTTATTGTTGCATTAGCAATGAAAATATTCGATACAAGGAGTTTATTTATGAAGGAAATTCTGCGTGAAATCGGCATGATAGCAAGAGCATTGGATTCGATTAGCAACATAGAATTCAAAGAATTTGACCTTACCAAAGGACAGTATTTGTACTTGGTACGAATCTGTGAGAACCCGGGAATCATTCAGGAACAGTTAGTGGAGATGATCAAAGTGGACCGGTCTACAGCAACTCGTGCCATCCAAAAACTAGAATTAAACTGCTTTATTGAAAAGAAAGAAGATCCACACAACAAAAAAATCAAAAGACTCTTTCCAACGGAGAAAGGGAACACAGTATATCCTTTCATCAAAAGAGAAAATGATTATTCCAATCTCGTAGCATTAGATGGATTTTCCGAAAAGGAATCAAAAATCACTTTCGATTTGCTGCAGAGAATCAGGAAAAATGTCGAAAGAGACTGGGAATTTGTAAAAAAGGGAAACAAGAGAGACTATTAATGAGCTGAAGGAGAGACCGATTGAAATGACAACGACGATTAAGAAATGTCTGCTTGAAGATTTACGCGAACTTCAAAAAATCAGTGTTGAAACATTCACCGAGACTTTCAAAGATCAGAATTCACCCGAACACCTGAATGCCTATTTGGAAAGGGCATATAACTTGGACAAACTAGAACAAGAATTAATAAATCGTAATTCGCAATTCTTTTTTGTTTATCTTAATCAGGAAGTCGCTGGATATCTAAAGGTCAATACCGATGAGGCACAGTCTGAAGCGATGGGCGCTGACTCACTCGAAGTCGAGAGGATTTATATAAAGAAGAAATTCCAAAAGCACGGACTTGGGAAGCAGTTGCTAAATAAATCTCTGGAAATTGCGCTGAATCAGAAGAAAAAGAAAATTTGGCTCGGTGTCTGGGAAGAAAATGAAAACGCCATCGCATTTTATCAGAAAAAGGGGTTTGTCCAAACGGGCGCACACTCTTTTTATATGGGTGATGATGAGCAAGTGGACTTGATCATGACAAAATCACTTCAATAACTTTTTTTCAAAAGGCGGACCAATCTGTATATAACGGTGCAAATTTAGACTAAATATAGGAATTTGTTTAACTAAATTCATTTGGAAGACTCATCACCACAAAAAAAGGAAAACCCGTTGAGTACTTATATTAATTAAGCAATATACGTGCGAAACGGTTTGAAATTCGAGATAATAGGAAAACTAACTATTGAAAGGATGATGATTGATGGCCACATATACTGAAATTACAACATTGCCTGAATGGGAAAACGTTCTTCAAAAATCAAAAGAAAAACCAGTCTTATTGTTTAAACACAGTACGACTTGTCCTGTAAGTGCTGCTGCTTACCGTGAATTCACGTCATTGGAATCGGATGTAGACGCTTATTTAGTAAAAGTCATTGAAAGTCGTCCAGTATCGAATGAAATCGAAAGTAATTTAGGCGTTCAACATCAATCGCCACAGATTTTCATTGTGTCGAATGAAGAACCTATTTGGCATGCTTCGCATTGGAACATTACAGAGACGAAGATTGGTCAGGCTATGCAAAGTATTTAAGTATAAAGTGAAGTAAACCCACTCTTTGAAGTGGGTTTTACTATTTATTTAGTAAATTATTGAATATTCATGCTTTCCTCTTGTGTTTATAGTAATATTCTCTTATAGAGTAATAGCTGACAATAAAAACTGAGGATGTGCACTATAATGGACGATATTTTAAAAGTAGGTAAGTATTTGGTGGATCATGCAGAAGAAATCGTGACGTCAATGATAGAACCTGCACTTCAACGAGTAGAATTCGAAGTTACCGAAGAAATGATTCAGCAATCAATCAAACTAAATGTCGAGTTTTTAACCATGTTAGTGGATTCATTTGAAGCTAGCAACGAAGTAGCGGCAGCTGAATTAATCAAATGGAGCAAAAAAAATGGCGAACAACAAGCGGCTATGCTTGCTCAATTATCGACAATGATAAAGCCATATGCAGAAAATCGTTTGATGTATTTACAAAAGATTACTCAAATTGCAATGGACCATGGTTTATCGACGGAAGATGTTTTGAAAATCAGCAATCGTATCTGTTATTTACTAGATGTCAGTATGATTGAAACCATTTTTGCTTATGAGGCTTACCGTGATGAACAACTTAAAGATCGCCAAAAAGAAATCAACGAATTGTCTGCTCCAATCGTGCCAATACAACATGGTATCGCTGTTTTACCGTTAATTGGAGTAATTGACTACCCACGAGTTCAACACCTATTGAACAATGTTCTGCCATCTATTCCATCTTTGGATATAGACCATTTAATTATCGATTTCTCGGGTATTTTGACGATTGATTCAGAAGTAGCACAACATATTTTCACGATTCATAATGTATTGCAATTATTGGGGATTCACGTCATGTTTACAGGAATCCGACCGAACTTATCGATGGCAGTAGTACAAGCTGGAATTGATTTTACATCATTCAATACATATGGCAGCGTGAAGCAAGCGATTGAAAGCGTTAGATAATGTAAGAGGTGAGAAATATGGTGAAATTGGTTCGGCCAACGATTGATTTAAAGCCTGCTTACATGTCTTTTTACGAGGAATGGAAAGCAAGTGGCGAGGCAACGATTCCTTGGGTAATCGGCAAAGATCCAACTGATTTTGAAGGGATGGTACAGTCTTTACTCGAAGCTGAAAAAGGAATTGGTTTGCCAGAAGGTTGGGTACCTGATTCGACCTATTGGTTAATTGATGAAGAATACCGCATTCTTGGCGTAGTCAATATTCGTCATAAATTAACTGAACACTTGATGAACGCTGGAGGACATATTGGATATGGTATTCGTCCATCAGAACGCCAAAAAGGTTTTGCAACTGGACTATTGAAGTTGGCTCTGGAAAAAACAAGAGATCTTGGAATCGAACGGGCACTAGTTGTGTGTGATGCGATAAATGTCGGTTCAGAAAAAACCATCCAAAAAAATGGTGGTATTGAAGACACGAATTTTGTTGAAGATGATGGGAATGTGATTAAACGGTATTGGATTGGCTAAAACTTTTTCTAAAGGTCAACAATGTATATCTGATAGATTTTTACCGCTATTTGTGATAGCATTACACTCTAAAGAAGTGAGGACGTGACTGAATATGATTAAAATTGAAATGCCAAAACCAGACCTAACTATTGTTCAACGTGAACAAGACCGATCAAACGACGAGCCAGAGATTCCTTCAATTTATGGTTTCATCGACTTCCACCAGATTGCACGCGACAAAGGCGGCATCATCATGTTTTACAACAAAGAAGAAGAGCTTTTGTTCGTAGGGAAAGCACGTAAAGTAAGACAACGTGTGAAAAAACATTTTGAAGATAATGTGTCACCACTTAAAGAGCACCGTGATGAAGTGGCAAAAATCAAGATTTTCTACGTTGACGATGCAATGGAACGTGAAATTTATGAGACTTACGCAATCAACAAATTTGTTGCGAAGTACAATGTCGATAAGAAATTTACACATTAATTAATGAAAGCTGTCCTTTAGAGGATGGCTTTTTTTATATACATTTTAATGTGCCATGAACCGAGCGTTCATGGTGTTTTTATTTCCACTTTAATCTTTGCTGAAGACCCCCGTAGGTGGCTGAAGCCAAGCCCACGGAAAGCGAAGTGGCGGGCCCTGCTTTTTCTTGCTTAATTTGCATACCTAACTATATCTATTAACAAATACCGAAAGAGAAATGATATGTTATTTCTAATTTGCAAAAATAATTACTTTTAAAGTAATTAAATTTACGCTCAAAATAAATTAATGTTGCATTAAAACGTAAATTAATTTACTATAAAAAGTAACGAAGGGGGATAAATTGATGGATAATATTCGTTTGAATGTGGCTTTACTTAGAAGGAAAGTTCCAAATTTAACGACTGCTGCAAAATCAATTGGTATTCGACCGGCTACCGTGTCTAATCTATGTACTGGCAAGATTGATTTAGGAAAAGCGGAAGTTCGAACGTTGGTTGGTCTTGCATCACTTGCTAATTGTTCAGTTGACGAATTAATCATTCGAGGGGAGAAATTGAATATGATCGAAACGCAAATTAAGACTTTAGATTTCTTTGCACCGCTAGTAAAAGGCGGTACAACAGGAATTGTGGCTCGTCCAGGTATGGGGCAAGTGGTTATACTGGCTGAATTGATGCATCGTTTCAAAGAAAGCGACCTAACTACTGTCTTTTTACTCCCAACTGGGAATCATCCCGAACTTGTAGGTACAACGGAATTGGCTGATATTGTGACAACTACAATCGATGAAACATTCTCGACCTTAACTTCTCATAATGGAGAAGTGATTTTCATTACGGATAAGAGTTATATTGTTTCCGGTGAACTCCTGGAGTTACAGGAGAAATTATTGGCAGATTGTGTTCAAAACGTAACCACCATTCTTGTTGATTTATCCGGTGAAGTGGTGGAAGAAGACTTGCCTTACGGACCACTAGAAACGCTGTGGCAACTGGATGCCGATTTGGCAAGTCGCCACCAATACCCAGCGGTTCACCCGATATATTCCACGTCTTCGATTTTGGAAGGAATTGATTTGGACCAACGTCATTTTAACTTGAGGCAGCGTGCCCAAAAATTGTTACGCCGTTATCGTGAGTTGCGTTCTGTGGTTGCTGTTCATGGCATGGAGAAAATTCCTACTGCCGAGTTGGAAACATATCAAAGGGGAGAACGACTGGAAGCCTATTTCACTCAACCATTGTTTGTTGCAGAATCGGTAACAGGACAAAAAGGGCAATCAGTGGCAATGTCACAAACATTGCAAGATGTAGAGGCGATATTAGATGGCAAGGCTGATCAGCTATCTGTAGATGAATTGAAATACAGTGGAAGTTTAATGTAATACCTAAAGAGTGGGAATGTCCCGCTCTTTTTTATATGTTTAAAAAAAGGGAATGAAGGAGTAAGTAGCGAAATAGTATATAGTTAGAATAATTAAATTATTAACTAAAGGGGAGAAACTCAGATGACGTTCAAAGTTCAACGAATAGAAGATTTGAAGAAAGTAGACGTATCGCAGTTGGTAACGGAAAGTGAAGAAGAAGGTTACCGTTTCTTAACTCGTTTAGTGAATGATTATGAAGATGGATCGAATACATTCAGTAAAGATGGTGAAGCGCTTTTCGGAGTGTGGGAAGGACCAGAGAAGTTGGTAGCCATCGGTGGTATCAATCGAAATCCGTATACAGAAAATAAAGATGAAGCTCGCTTAAGGAGATTTTATACGCTTGGAGATGCTCGACGCCAAGGGGTAGGATCCCAACTGTTGCAGGAGCTTGTAAACCATGCCAAAGGGAATTTCTCAAGAATCACATGTCGTACTGAATCCGCAAAAGCTGATGCTTTTTACCGGGCAAACGGATTTGAAGAGACACATGATACACCTGATACCACACATGTTCTGAAACTCGGTTAATTATTAAACTGATATCGGTATTCCATCAGCAAAAAGAATAACCTTTTAGAGGAGCGGGATAACGGGCTCCCCTTAAAGGTTATTCGACGATTTTAAAGGTTTTCAGCATATGGTAATACCTTGCACCATGCCCTTCAGCAGCTTCGAGGAAATAGAATTGGGTGATAACAAAGCTTCCTTCTTTTCCGTTACTGATGACGTAAGCATTGACGATTTTACTCTCGGCTTCATTGCCTTCTGAACCGTGTAACTGAAACCCCTTTACTGGTTCTGTTACTTCTTCAACTTCCCGTAGCTCAGGAAATTCTTTTTTTAGTTCGGCTTCAATATTACTAACAAGAACTTCTGGTTTCTCATCGGGAATTTGCCTGATTTCCATCGTCACATCCGGATAATTTACAGGTGCTGGGATAATAGGGGTAATGATATCTGATGTTTCATTGTGGGTTTGCTTGTAACGTGTTTCATCCACATAGATCACATATTCCGAATTTTTACCTTCAGTTAGCTGTAATTGGGTTTCTTCGTTCTCTCCCTCGATGCTTTGAATCACTTCTTTCTCAGGGAGAAACACTTCTTTAAATTCTTTAGTAAAAGCCGTTCGTTTATCCGTTTGCAAACTAAATGCAATCAACAAGGCTGCAGCAACTGCAAAGATGAGTGGAATTGTCCGATTCCTGTTTATAATTTTTTTCACGCCTTCCTTATTTGTTTTCTTTTGACTAAGTAACTCTTGTTCTAATTTATAGTCCTTCCAGAACAATTGTTAAATGTTCTAATTACTACATTTGGCTTTATTTTGGCTGAAATATTTTTCAAGCTTTAAAAATAATTCTATAATAAGGTTAAGAATGCTGTTGATATTGAATGAAAAACGATAGCGGAACGTCCGGCTAGCGCAAATGTACGATAAACAATTGTATATTTTAAGAGACTTTTAATAAATCGGAGTGATTGTAATGGCAAGTGTAACAGGAATTGGTGGAGTCTTCTTTAAAAGTAAGGACCCTATAGCCTTACGTAACTGGTATAAAGAAAAATTAGGAATAGATTCGGATGAGTACGGCAAAATGTTTCTTTGGAATTCTGTAGAGCCACCAGGTATAGGGAGGACGATTTGGGCGCCGTTTAAAGAAGAGACGACTTATTTTGAACCATCTCAGAAGCAGTTCATGATTAACTTCCGCGTAGATGATTTGGTTGAATTGGCTGAAGAACTCCAAACGAAAGGTGTCGAAATCCTAGCACCTATTTTGGAGGAAAGTTACGGAAAGTTTGCACACATTTTAGATTTAGAAGGAAACAAAATCGAATTGTGGGAACCTATGGGTGAAAACATTTTAGATTTGGCGAATGAAGAGACAAGTTAAATAATTAATACTGGAGCATGCAAACTTTGTTGCATTATCTAATATTTTTGATATTTGAGCGGTTCCGTATGGAGAATAAAGAAAACTAGAATCATTCGACAAAAAGTCGCATGATCTAGTTTTTTTGTTGTTTTATGTTGAGGTAGATACGAATGAGGGCAATGAGTAGCAACAGTCCTGAGCAAACCCATACAAAAAGCATGGAGAGACCCAAACCGATATTTGCATCGATAGCAGGATGAGATTGTTCATCAAATAGTGAATAAATGAAAGGCCCACTGATTCCTATAAATAAAGCGATGACGACAAGCCATCTTTTTGGAGACATAAGGGTGCTAGAAAAGAGAATGGTACCAAGTATAAGGGGAATCAACGTTTGCAATAATTGAATCATTGTTTGAATGGGATCGGTCATTACGAAACTCTCCTTCCTTTTATCCATTATATGTTTGATATATCAATCTATGAAGGCGTTATCCAAAATAATAGAGAAAGAGGCTGACTCAATAGTGAGTCAGCCTCTAATCATTTCATTCTCTATTTACCTTCTAAACTCATTAATGTTTCTTCATATTCCAATAATGCCTCATCGAGTAATTGAAGTCCTACATCAATTTGTTCTTTTGTGACGATTAACGGTGGAATCATTCGAATGACTTCACCATGATTTCCGCAAAGATAGAATAACACGCCTTTTTTTAGAGCTGAATCCAGAATTTTTAACAATCCTGCACCATTAGGTTGACCCGTTTGGGGATCAATGATTTCAATTCCTATCATTAATCCGACAGCACGGATGCTGCCGATTACACGATGTCTTTTCTTCATCTCTTCAAGCTGTTGAACAGCATATGCACCCATTTGTTTTGTGTTTTCAAGGAGATTTTCTTCTTTTATGATGTTCAATGTCGTCAATGCTACTGCACAAGCGATTGGATTTCCGCCAAATGTCGTACCATGACTGCCAAGTGGCCATTGCTTCATTAATTCATTGGACGCAACCGTAGCACTAAGAGGTAAGCCAGATGCAATTCCTTTAGCTATTGCCATGATGTCTGGTGTAACATCGAATGTTTGTGCCGCAAACCATTCGCCTGTTCGGCCAAATCCAGTTTGTACTTCATCAAAAATAAGCAATATTTGATGACGGTCGCAAATTTCACGAACCTTTTTCAACCAGCCTTTTGGAGGGACAACATAGCCACCTTCACCCAGTACAGGCTCTAAAATTACGCAGGCGACTTCCTCAGGTGTGACTTGATGACTAAACAAAGTAGCGAAATCTTTCTCTAATTTCTCAATTACATAAGCTTCTGGATCTGAACCGGCCGGACATTCTTTCACATTTGCGTAAGGTACTTGATATGTAAGGCCTGATGGTTGCATAAACTTACGGTATTTGCTTTTTGAGGTAGTAACACCCAACGCGCCTAATGACCGCCCGTGGAAACCACCTGTGAATGAAACGACATAAGGTCGTTTTGTTACATATTTGGCAAGTTTAAGTGCTCCTTCTACAGCTTCGGTACCGCTATTGGCGAAGAAAAAGCAATCCAGGTTACCGGGCATTATGTCGGCAAGTTCATCTGCCAATCTTAAAATAGATTCATACATAATTACACCAGAGGGGCCATGCATTAAACCATCTGCTGCGTCTTTGATAGATTGAACTACTTTAGGATGTCTGTGACCGACATTTGTTACAGCAATACCAGACGTGAAATCAAGATATTCCTTTCCGTCAACTCCGAAGTAATAACAACCTTCTTCTTTGACGACAGGGAGGTTCGGATGATCTTTAGCCATACTCGGAGCTAAGCGATTTGGCATATTTTTGACCAGATGGTCCCATTTATTTTCCATACAATTGACCTCCAAGATCATATTGAGCATTATTTCGATTTGTAAAAACGGTTCTTACTTAATTGATTTTAGGCTTTCTTCACGAATGAGAGACAATAACTCTTCTTTGTAATGACCAAATTCTGCAGTGTTTTTCATACTAAATTCCCGTGGTCTATCCAGTGTGATTGGAATTTTCTTTTTTAATCTTCCTGGTCTTGCGGTCATTACATATACCGAGTCAGCTAAAAAGATAGATTCATCGACATCGTGTGTGATAAATAAAATCGTTTTTTTCGACTCTTCCCATGCTTTAAGCAAAACTTCTTGCATGATGGATCTTGTTTGCGCATCAAGTGCTCCAAATGGTTCGTCCATCAATAATATTTTCGGATTGTTAGCCAATGCGCGTGCAATAGCTACGCGTTGTTTCATACCGCCGGATAATTGAATGGGATAGTGCTTTTCAAAACCTTCCAGCCCGATTAATTGCAGGTAGTGTCTTGCGATATCGTCTCGCTCTTTTGAGAAACACCATTTAACTTCAAGCCGAATGTAATATTTTCTTTAACATTTAACCAGGGGTACAAAGTGTAAGATTGAAAGACCATGCCGCGATCCGGTCCAGGTCCGTTAATTTCTTGTCCATCAAGCAAAACCTGACCCGAAGTAGACTCTTCCAAGCCCGCTACGATACGTAGTATGGTTGATTTTCCACATCCGGACGGCCCTAAAATGGTGACGAACTCACCATCTTCCACAGTAAAAGATGTTTTTTCGAGCGCTGTGGTTTCTCCAGATTTCGTTTTAAATATTTTTCCTACATCATTAATTTCCAATTTTGGTGTAATAATTCTGGGAGCTGTTTTTCCTTCATTTCTTAAGTCCGATGCTCCTATTGCATTCACTTCTAGTTTTGGTGCGACCATCTTAATAACCATCCTTTCTCATCCATGAAAACGAAGCGCGGTAAATGGATTTGAACATGATATCAGTAATAAGTCCGAGCAAACCGATAATTAAAATACCGACGATAATTTTCTCAGGTTGCAGGAAGCGGGAGGCTTGCATAATCATGTAGCCTAAGCCGCTGGAAGCTCCAACAATTTCTGCTACCACTAAGTACGTCCACGCCCAGCCAAACGTAATACGCAGCGTATCTACGATTCCCGGTAATGAAGCGGGTAAAATAACTTTAGTGAAAATTTGAGAATTCTTGGCACCAAGTGTATAAGAAACATCGATTAAATCGTTTTGCACGTTTTTGGTAACATCCATAACCATGAGTGTAAGTTGGAAAAACGTACCTAAGAAAATAACGGCCATTTTCTCGGATTCACCAAGACCAATCCACAAAATTAATAATGGAATAAATGCGGATGCAGGCATGTATCGAATAAACCCAATAATGGGTTCAAAAGCACCTTCCATAATTCGTAATGATCCCATGAGTATTCCTAGAGGAATGCCTATTAATGCGGCGATAAGAAATCCTGTAAATACCCTAGAAAAACTGATACCGATATCAGAGAAAATCTCTCCGCTCATAAACATTTCTGTTGCTGTAGCTAAGACCGCGGTAGGGGTAGGTAAGAACAAGGGATTTACAAATCCGCTGTAACTTAGGAGAGACCAGATTCCAAGAACAACAATGAATGTGAAAAAACCTGCAGAAGTATAAATCTTTTTAGGTATCTCTTTATTTGGTGTAAACCATTTGGTTCCCATATCGTACCCTCCATCTATGTATGTATTTGGATTTGAGCTTAACTTGAATAGGAAAAAACCAACACCTATCAAGTTAAACCCTGAATATCAATCACCAAGATGGTACGTGACAATTCATACATCCTATTTAAAAATGATTAGCTTATTAATTTGTTACTTTGGAAGAAAACTTCCATTCACAACATCATCTGCTTTTAAGTCTTTCTCTAGCATGTCTTGATCTTTATAAAACTGAATAGCATTTTCTGCTGATTGATAAATAGAACCTTTCTCGCTTTCAGTTCCAAATAATTTCGCATTATCTTCTTTTGTAAAGAATTTCAATCCAGTTACTGTTGCTTCAAATTCTTTTACGTCGATATTTAGACCTTTTGCCATAATTTCATTTGCTTCTTTTTCATTTTCTTTCCAGTAATCCATCGCTTCACCCATAGCTTTTACAAATGCTTTAATATCCTCTGGACGTTCTTTTATTACGTCCTCTTTAAAAGCAACTGTATCTAGGATGATGCCAGGCAGATCTTTTGTTGTTAGTAAAACTTTTCCGTTAGCTTCTGCACCTTTAGTCAACCAAGGTTCCCATGTAACAGCGGCATCTACTTTACCAGCTGCAAATGCGGCACCAGCGTCACCCGCTGACATTTGAACAACAGTAATATCATCTTGCGTTAAACCACCTTGCTCTAATGCTGTTAAGGCAAGCATTTGGCTAGTTGAACCAACTTCAAAAGCAACTTGTTTGCCTTTCAAGTCTTTCACATCGTTAATATCATTTTTTACGAGAATTCCATCACCGCCGTATGAATCATCCAATAACCATACAACTTGAACAGGAATATCAGCTCCTGCTAATGTAACTTGTACATCTAAAGCAGTCGCCATGCCGTCAATTTTGCCACCAGCTAGTGCAGCTTTACGTTCTCCTAAACCTTCAATAATTGAAAGCTCTACATCTACACCATTTTTCTCGAAAAAGCCTTTTTCCTTCGCTAAGAACAGTGGTCCATAGCCTGTCCATGTAGGAAGAGTTACTTTTAACGGTTCTCCTGAACTACCAGAAGCAGTGGATTCTCCTTCTTTACCACATGCGCCCAACATGACTAGCAACATAAGTGAACATAATACTAACAACCATTTTTTCATCATAATTTCCCCCTATTACTAAAATATGTGACTATCTAAAATATCAAGTCCCCGACTAGTAGGAGCTTAATCGTGTTGCCGGATGGTTTGGAGATTCTTAAAACTATCAATGGTAGATGTGTAAGGAATAGATACTTTTAAAGGGTAACCAACAATTTATGCCCCCTTTAATGTTTAAGTAATTTTATCCATCTCATCTTCCAAAGGGGAGCTGGTATACTTTTTCAACTTTCGAACGACAGAAGGTTGGCTGATTCCAAGGACATGGGCCATTTCTGTTGTCGTTTTATATCTTTTTTGTGTATTCAGCAATACTTTCTTCTCTACAAACTCCAAAATGTGTGGCAAAGTTTGTCCATCAAAATCAATCCCTATTTGTTCACCTTCGGAAGGTTGATAGTGTAATGGTAAATCTTCCAGCGTTAATTTATTCGAATCACTTGTGATGAAAATCCGTTCTAAAACATTTCTCAATTCTCGGAAGTTGCCTTTCCATTCAAGTTGGAGAAGGTGGATGTAAAGATCATCTGCCATTTTCTTTTCAACTTGATACTGTTCGACGAATTCCTGTAAATATAAGGAGATCGCTTTTTCAAGGTCTTCGGGTCTTTCCCGTAGTGGTTTCAATTGAATTGGTGCGATATGAAGAAGATAGAATAAGTCTTCCCGCAGTTTTCCTTCTGTGACTAATTCATCTAATGGAGTTTCACTCATCGCTATAATTCTGGCTGATGTGTTTTTGTTCAAAAGGTTAAATAATTTTGCTTGTGAAGCAAGCGATAGTTGATCCATTTCTTTTAATACAAGTGAACCACCAGAAGCTAGGGATAAATAGCCTTGTGATTTGGCTTCTTGATGACCAATGAAAGCGATTTCAAATACAGCTTCAGGAATTGTACTGCAGTTCACTTCAATAAATGGACCATCACTTCGATTACTTTGACTGTGAATAAATTTTGCCAAGGTCGTCTTGCCGACACCACGTTCCCCTTGAATAACAATCGGAGCATCGATGCGTGCCATTTTTAGGGCAGTTTTAACTGCACGTGCAGAAGATTGACTCTCCATAATGGATCCATCAATTTGAATATGCTGATCCCTTAAATGGGCAAGTTCTTCTTTGACCTTAGACATTTCAGTCTCTAAATCTTGCAAGTATTCTTTCATAACAATGAGCTCTGACAGTTCGTAAGAATAACTGATGACGAACTCGACTTCACGTTGTTCGTTAAAAAGGGGAATTCCGGTAATCAGTACTTTTCGACCTGATGGTGTCGTTTGGACCGTTACAATTTTCTTCTTTTTTTCCACAACTTCCGGAGTAATCGCTGGTGAAAAAATTCCTTGTGCCTCCAAATCGAAAACGGACTTTCCTAAAAGGTCACCAGGCGTTAGACCATAATGTTCACCACTGATTTGCGTAACTTTAATGATTTTTCCTTCCCGAGTCGTGATGATAATATCTTCATCGTGGGTATCCATTATTTCTTCGTCGGTATTAGGAAGTAATAACATTGTATTCATGAAGTGCTCCTTTATTCATTCTTGTATAAGACTATACAATATTGAATAATCTAATTACAAGTACAATTTTAATTATTCTAATAATTTAATCCTTTTAAAATAATGAACAACAAAAAAACGCCTTTTACAAGGCGTCTAGTTTGGCAGTCAAGTTTTGAATGTATACGTCGGCACGTTGTTGCATGATCGTTCTGTTTAGGAACGAGTATCCTGAATCAGTCCAGCCATCGTATACATCTAAATCCTCATCAACAAAATCAAGGAGACCGAGAATGTCCCAATAAGGCGTATAGGTCTCCTCGGATAAATGTAAGTACTCACCCAAGAATTGATCTGCTGTTTCAAGCCCGTACAGCATTACCAAGTTCATTCGGCAATGAGCCACATCTACTAAAGCGGGACCTAGGCAGGCATTAATCCAATCAACCACGCCACTTAATTGGTTTCCTTCCCATAAAATATTGGTCGGATGGTAATCGCGGTGAATAAAAACAGGATGGAACTTAGGCGTATTCTGAACAAATTGTATAGCCTTTGTCCAAGCTTGATGTTGAGTGGTCCAAGAAGGAATCGATACATTTGTGAGTTTTACATAGGAAGAATAGGTCCATTTAAATGGATCCAATATTGGAGTTTGATGTATGACGTGCAGTGTTGTTGCCAATTGTTTTATAGCGTCGAGAGACTGAGTAATTTCCAAGTCTACGCTACCTGGTAATTCACTCATCAATAGGGCTTCAATTTTCGGTGGACCAGCAGCTAAAAAATGCGGTGTAGGCACTGACATAGACTTCATAATCAATAAACTTTGTTTTTCATGCTCAATTAAATCAGGTTCTTCATTGAGCCACTGTGAATCAATAATATGTCTCAGCACAACTGATTCACCCGATGAAAGCACGAACTTCAACATTTCAGAAGATATGCCACCTTTTAAGGAGGCACACGTTCTGATTCTTTTTCCAGTAGCATCTTCAACAAATTTTTCTAACATCATGTCACTCCTCGAGAGGAAACTAATTATTTTTGAAGAACTTTCCAGGAAGCTCGTGAAATTTCTTCGAGTTCACCGGCATCCAGTTTAAACGTCAAGGCACCAACATTATCTTGCGCGTGGTGAACTTTAGTGGCACCGGGAATCGCAAATACGGTATCACCGTGATAATGAATGGTCCAGTTCAAAGCGACTTGGCTGGCACTGACATTGTATTTTTCTCCAATAGCATCGAGTAAAGCAATCAGTGGTTTAGATTCTGCCAATCCTGCTTCCTTGAATTTACGTTGAAACCTGCGGGGGCCTTTTGCATCGTGAATCAATGCTGGATTGTCATGGAATTTACCAGACAGTAACCCCTGTTCAAGTGGCGAGTAAGCGATGATGGAAATGCCTAATTCCTTAGCGCTTTCCAGAACGCCATTTTCCTCCATACGTCGATCGAGTAAGCTGTATTTCACTTGATTGGATGCAAGACTTAGCCCGTTTTCAGTTAGAATGCGATGAGAATTGACCATCGCGGAGGCATTAAAATTACTGACACCGATATGCTTGATATGACCGGCTTTAGCTAGCTCAATCATCGCTGTAATTTGCTTTTCAACTGATGAAAGGGAATATGGTTGATGAATTTGATACAAGTCGATCGGGCGATTTCGTAGTGCTTCTTTGCGTTCTTCGATTGTCTTCGATATGGAACCCGCTGTTCGAAGCATCGGCCACCATTTGGTTGCAATGCGTGCTTCTGTAGGAGTGGCACCGATATTTTCAAGTGCTTTCGATAAAATTCTTTCGGATTCCCCGTTGCCATATACTTCAGCGGTATCAAACCAATTGATGCCGCCTTCTAATGACGTTTTAATGATGTCTTCAGTTAGTTGGTCATCCAGCGTTCCCCAAAATTTGCCCACGACACCTGAACCTTTACTGAATTGCCAAGTCCCCAGTCCCAGGGGAGAGAGTTGCAAATCTGTTTGACCGAGAGGACGTTTTAACATCGTGTTTGCCATCTATATCAGCCTCCATTGGGCATGTGTTTTGTCAAAGTGTACCATTTATTCTCTTAAAATAGCGAGTATGGGACGGTTTGAAAGTTTCTAAAAACTAACTCATAATAGAAGGTAATAAAGTGCAACTTCTAAGGGGGCAACACAGTGAAAGACGATTTGGAATTTGATATGGAAATGGCAAGAGAATACGATAAAGGCATTCGCAGGGCTCTGCCTACATACGATGCTTTGTTCAGGATGGTACAGTCATTTCTGCGCGCCAATGTAAAAGACTCAGCAAATGTGTTGGTTATTGGAGCGGGTGGAGGAAATGAAATTGTCACTTTTGGAACAGCGAATCCAACTTGGACGTTCAGTGGAGTTGACCCATCGGAAGCTATGCTGGAAGTTGCTCTGCAAAAAGCTAAAAATGAAGGAATCGAAGAACGTGTATCCATCCATACAGGGACAATTGAAGAAATAGAGTTTAATGAAACATTTGATGCTGCGACTTGCTTGCTCGTCCTCCATTTCGTGGAAACCAACGAAGAAAAGTTGAGCTTATTAAAAACCGTAAGAGATAGATTGAAACCTGGTTCTCCCTTTGTTCTTGTGTCAATGTTTGGTGATCAATCAAATCCGGAATTTGATGAACGAATGAATTTATGGAAATCAATCTGGCTGGATTTAACGGATTTAACGCAAGAAGATGTAGATGCAATGGAGGAGTCGGTTCGTGAACTATCATTCATTCCTTCCAGTCAAATGGAAGAACTTTTACAACAAGCTGGTTTTGAACGAGTGACCCAATTCTTTTCAACCACTTTATTTGGCGGTTGGATAGCTCATACTAAAAAGTAAAAGACAGGGTCTAGGCCATGTCTTTAATTATTGGTGATTATTGGGCGAAAACGATTGAATGTGTTTTCATGCCGATTAAATCTGTGGTGATGCCGATTAAGCAAAAGTAACTCCACCAAACCACAAGTCAACCAACTAAACGAGTAGGTTGGCATAATGAAGGCTTTTCCAAAAAATGAATCATTCATGAAGTGCTTCAAAATAGAAGTTGGCTTTTTCTTGAAAATGGTTATGTTGTTCATTGGGTTAAAATTTGTAAAGTTATCCTTTACACCCAGAAATTATTTCTGATTTTTTTTCAAACGACCTCAACTAGTAGGTTTCCAATTTCACTCGAAAGGGAACTTATGAAGTAACAGTAAAAGTAGAGGACGTGGCCAGATGAATACATCAACCGCACAAGCAAAAGAGAAAATGAAGGAAGCGAAACCGTGGATTCGTCGCTTCGGTCGATTCGGTTATATGGCGAAAGGTGTTGTGTATGGGATGATTGGAATCCTGGCAGCACTAGCAGCTTTCGGTCCAGGTGGAGATACAACAGGTACATCAGGAGCATTACAATCCATTGCGGAAATGCCGTTCGGAGAAATTTTATTATGGATTATTGGTATTGGTTTGATAGGTTACATCCTGTGGGATTTCATCAAGGCATTTAAAGATCCTGAAAATGAAGGCACGGATGCAAAAGGGTTAATTAAGCGAACAGGTTATTTTATTAGTGGCGTGATTTATAGTAACTTGGCTTTTGGAGCGATTAAACTAGCAAGTCACACCGGTAACGCTGGTGGTGGAGGCGAAAAGACGATTTCAGCCAAATTGATGGAGCAACCGTTTGGTGTTTGGTTAGTCGGTTTAGTGGGTGCCATTATCATCGGATATGGACTATATGAACTTTTCAGTGGTGTGAAAGAAAAGTTTATGGAGAAATTCAAGACGTATGAAATGAATGATAAAGAAACGAAGTTGGCACGTATTTCTGGGAAGATTGGATTAATTGCACGTGGAGTGGTGTTAACAATGGTTGGTTTCTTCTTTATTCGCACTGCCTACACGCATGATCCTAACCATTCGAAAGGTCTCGGTGGCGCATTATCCGAACTTGCGAGTCAACCATTTGGTCAATTTATCCTTGCGGTAGTAGCTGTAGGTCTAATTTTGTACGGTATTTACCAAATCATTCGTGGACGCTATCAACATATGAATTTCGGATATCATGGGAAATAGGAAAAACAGGATATAACTGAAAAATAGAGAACCGTTCACTTTTGTGAATGGTTCTTTTCATGTTCTAGCAACCATTCTTTTCGCCATGAGCCCCAAGCGAATCCAGACAGTGAGCCATTTTTACTGAACACTCGATGACATGGCACAATGAGTGCATATTTATTTTTGCCGATAGCCGTTCCAACGGCCCTCACAGCTTTTTGTTTTTGAATACGATGAGCAATTTCAGAGTAACTTAACCGATCACCATAAGGGATGCGGATGAGCTCGTTCCAAACTCCACTTTGAAAAGCGGTCCCGTTCATTGGAGGAATTGTGAATTGTTTTAAATCTCCTTTAAAATAAGCATCTATTTCATAAAGGAAATGATGGATAATTTCATTCTCATGGCTCTGTTGTTTTTCATCAACAAATAAGACAGAGACAAGTTCGATCTCTGTTGCGGTTACTTCAATGAGACCAATAGGTGATTCCGTATAACCTCTGTACATATGAACACCTCCTACTACTAATTATAATGAACATCGATGCTCTTTGCTTTTCTATTGTTGGCATTCAATTTTCAAGCTGAAGGAATGTGTTACTATTATGAAAAAAAGGAGGGAATGCGGATGAATGAAGTAGAATGGTTAGCTCTATCAAAAAATGATCGTCATTTTGATGGTCAGTTCTTTTACGGGGTTTCAACTACGCTCATTTTTTGTCGGCCTTCCTGTCCATCCAAAGTTCCGCTTCGTCAGCATGTCTCCATTTTTTTATCGCAACGTGCTGCCATCGACGCTGGGTATCGTCCATGTAAAAGGTGCCGACCGGAAGATCTGTCTTTCATTCAGTCGCGCTCACAACTCGTCAATCAAGCGATTGGAATAATTGAAACAAATTTAGAGGAACCCCTTACACTGAAAAAACTGGCTGAGCAATTATTTGTTTCTCCGACTTACTTACAGAAGGTATTTACGAAAGAAATGAAGATATCTCCTGCATGTTTTTTATTGAAAACAAGAATGGATCAGGCAAAGCAACTACTCCGCACAACTGATTTGATTGTCTGCGATATTGCTCATACTGTCGGTTATGTCAATGCGGCGCATTTTTCAACAGTGTTTCACCGACAAACAGGGGAATCCCCTACACACTATCGAACGAAAGTTCAGTAAAGGAAGTAGTTCTTATGCGCGTATACATAGCACTAATAACCCTAAGTTTGATTTGGGGATTATCTTTCGTATTCATTTCAATTCTTAGTGAGCCAGCGGGTGTATGGGGGACCGTTTTTATCCGTTGTATTGCGGGTGCTTTGTTATTGCTCCCAATGCTTTGGTTTAAGCGAAAAGAAATAATTAAACCTATTCCTTGGAAAGCATTAGTGGTGGTTGGTGTTGTAAATGCCGGTTTGCCATGGGGATTGATCGCATTGAGTCAAACCCAAATTAACAGCAGTCTGGCTGCAGTTCTTAATGCTTTTACGCCGATATTTACAGGTTTAATTGGCTTGCTGTTTTTTGGTGCGATTTTACTTAAACAACAATGGATTGGCATTGCTCTAGGGTTCGTTGGAATACTGATTATCATGGATTTCGATCTTTCACTTTTGTTCAGCGAAAGTTTTGTTGGAATAGGTACGATGATTTTGGCGACTATGTGCTATGGCTTTTCATCACATTATGTTCGTAAACATTTGAGAGAGGCTGGAATCATTTTTATCACAACCTGTACATTGATTATAGGTGCTGTGGTAGGAGGGGTTATGATGTTACTAACGAATCCCAATCAACTACATACACTTACACAAAACTTGAACGGGGAAGTCGTGTTTGCCATTATTGGGTTAGGATTCTTTGGTTCCGGAATTGCTCATTTATTATTCTTTTACATAATGAAAGAACGGAGCGCAGAATTCGCGACTTCCGTAACGTACTTAATCCCGATATCAGCCATTTTTTGGGGCTATTTCTTATTGAAAGAGCCTATTTCCTTACACATGATCATCGGTTTACTCATCATATTGTGTGGAGTATATTTAACAACTCGTCCAAACCTCACTTTATTCAAGTGAGGTTCAGTTTTATGACAAAAGAATATTGATTAATAAAATAGTGAAAATACGTGTTCTTATTTTTCGCACTCCATCAAAAAAGAAGGTGGTCGGTTATTTCTTTCGCTTTCCGCGGACGAAACGCCAGCCTCCTCGGCTCTGCCTGCGGGGTCTAGCTTGTTCCGTTTTTTCCGCAGGAGTCTTCAGAAATAACCGACCACTTTCCAAATTTAATTATTTTGAAGAGAAGCGATTTCTGTTGATTGGAGTGGAGGCGGCGAAAACAAGACTGCTCCTGCGGTTACTCGTCGCAAAGATATTGGTAGACCAATATCTTTTCAGCGGGAACAGCACGAGCTGAAGGCCCCGGAAGAACGCAGTGATGAGGAGACTGAAGCCGTGCCCGCGAAACGCGTCCGCCGCAATGGAAATCAATATTTCTTACATTGGAACTTTTTCAATATTATGCAGTTATATTCACTTAAACTCACTTTGTTCAAGTGAGTTTTTTTGTGCGACGAAAGGTGTAAGTCAATCTATTTTGAATACATACCTATCAGTTGGTGTACATATATAGAAATAGACATTCGACAGCGCGCCTATGAGAATAGAATGCTTTTTATAAATTAGTTAAAAATACCATAATATTCAAATAATTTATGATATGCTCGTCTAAATATCTTATAAGGGGGAACATCATCTTGAAATTGAAAAAATATATACTCTTTTTGTTGATTGCGGTGCTGGCGATTTATCCATTTACAGATGGCACGAAACAACAAACCGCTATTGCAACAGATGAGTATGCCCAATTAGGAATCAGCATCAATAAAATTCTTCAAGATGAACGTCTCGATGGAGCCACGACTGGCGTGAGTATTCGAAAAGCCACCTCAGGAGAACTAATTTATGACCACTTCGGTGAAACGAGGTTGCATCCTGCTTCAAATATGAAACTCCTAACTGGAGCGGCTGCTCTTGAAACACTCGGTGAAAATTATCGGTTTTCTACAGAAGTTTTGACCGATGGCACAGTAAAAAATGGCATGTTACATGGAGATTTGTATTTGAAAGGCAAAGGAGATCCAACGTTGTTAAAGGAGGACTTCGATGTATTTGCACAGAATCTTGCAGCACAGGGTATTAAAAAGATAAACGGGAACTTGCTTGGGGACGATACTTGGTATGACAACGTTCGTTTATCGCAGGATATTACGTGGACGGATGAATCTTATTATTATGCTGCACAAGTGTCGGCACTCACAGCATCCCCTAATGCGGATTATGATGCCGGGACAGTAATTGTAGAAGCACATGCAAATGAAAATGTCGGGGAGCCGGCTACAATTAAAGTATTGCCTGCCACTGATGTAGTCAACATTATCAATCGTTCGAAAACGGTTGGTGCCGACCAAACGAAAAAGCTCACAATAGAACGGGAACATGGATCGAACAATATCATTATCGAAGGCACAGTCCCAGTGGGTGGTACAGTCACTCGTGAGTGGATAGCGATTTGGGAGCCTTCCTACTATGCGTTGGACTTATTCAAAAAATCTTTAGAGGAAAAAGGAATTCAATTTGTAGGTAAATCAAAAATCACGTTGGCCAAGGCACCTAGCAATGCTCAACTTCTGACGTTTAAGCACTCTATGACACTGAAAGAACTATTCATTCCGTTCATGAAACTCAGCAATAACGGACACGCCGAAGTATTGGCAAAGGAAATGGGGAAAGTGGTCTATGGGGAAGGAAGTTGGGACAAAGGACTTCAAGTGATCGAAGAGAATTCAGCACTACTCGGATTAGACATGGAAAACATCCAGATTCGTGATGCTTCGGGTATGTCTCACGTCAATTTAATTCCTTCAAATGAATTAACTAGTCTTCTTGTGGCTGTTCAAATGGAGCCATGGTATCAAACATTCTTAACATCACTGCCAGTCGCCGGAGTGAGTGAACGTTTTGTAGGAGGATCATTGCGTAATCGAATGAAAGTATCACCTACAGCCGGAAATGTGAAAGCGAAAACCGGAACTTTAACGGCCGTGTCGGCTTTATCGGGTTATGTCACAACGAAAGATGGAGAGTTACTCACATTCTCCATTATGATTAACAATGATTTAGCAGCAGTTACACCAATTGAAGATCAAATTACCACAGCCATAGCAAATTATAAAAAACCTGAATAATCAGTAGCTTCCCATTGGATAATGTGGGAAGCTATTTTTAAGTTGAATAATCAGAATAGAAGGAGAAATATATGCTTACAAAAGAACAATTACAAGAAATCGAAAAACTACAAAAAGAATGTGAAGCACATGACGGCATCCAATTGAAACTGAACTGGGAAATGCTCAGATCACGTGAATCAGATGAATTGGATTTTCTGCACTATGAAAATGATGAACTTGTTGCATTTTTAGGGATTTACGCATTTGGTTCCACTGCGGAAATTTGCGGGATGGTTAAACCAAGGGAACGTCGAAAAGGTCATTTTAATCGCTTATTTTTAGAAGCAATGGAAACTGCACGAAATAACTATAAGAAGATTTTACTGAATGCACCAGCTGGGTCTGAAGAAGCAAAAGCTTTTTTGAATAAACACGGTGCTATACACGCATTTTCAGAACATCAAATGGAATGGAAGGAAAGACCACTTAATGAAATGGAAGGTGTAGTTTTGAGAGAGGCGACACTTGAAGATCTGGACATGAGAATTCGTTTAGACATTGAAGCGTTTGGTGTACCTGTAGAAGACGCTAAAGCAATGGAAAGTAGAATTGATAGCGATGAAGATACCGATATGTTGATGATTGAAGTAAATAATCAAACAATCGGGAAAATCCGCGTGAAACGTGAAGACGGGCAAGCCTGGATTTATGGCTTTTCCATTCTACCTGAATTCCAAGGCAAAGGCACAGGCCGAAAAGTGCTGCAAAATGTCGTCAAAAAACAAAGCATGCTCGGTCACTCCGTGCATCTTGAAGTGGAAACAAAAAATGCACATGCCTTGAAACTATATGAATCTGTCGGTTTTGAAGTAGTGCACGCGCAAGATTACTATCTTTATCAATAATTTCCGTCTCAACGAACTTTCATTTTTCAGGTCGGATAGTTGAATAAACGTCGGATATTAGATTAATTTGGGGAAGGGGAACCCATGAAGATAAATGAATTTATAGAGCAGTATAATGAACGATTTCCGAATAAAGAGTTCTTTAATATGTTTGATGAACGATTTCCTCCTGCAGAGCGGTTTTATGGAGCAACAGAACAGATGATTGCCTCATTTGAAGGGGAACTTGGGTTTCGACTTCCATCTTCATACAAAGAATTTCTTATGGAATTCTCTAATGGGATTCTTCTTTTAGCATGGGAGCCCATAGGTGGAATTAGTGAAAATTCTCCATGTGGAATGATTGGTCCAGTAAATAAAATCATCCCAAACATTCCAGAGAAAGTACTAATTGAAGAAACGAATGAAGTTATAGATTCAAATCAGCTTATTTCTCTAACAACATTCGATGCAGGTGAAGTAAGTAATAATCACTGGGTTTTTATTTGCGAAAAAGATTCAGTTGATTATAACTATAGATTAGGTTTCATTGGTCAATCATCTCTATCAATTGTAAAAATCATTAAAAACTTTGAGGAATGGTTGGAGATATTTTGGAAGGGAAATAAAAATGCCGAAATAGCAGTACCAACCTTCCATATACTTTACCCAGACTATGACGAACGCCAAAAAATACTTTATGAGTTTTTAAGATAATACGTTCCTGAAGACTATGCTTCTTATTGAACTAACGCAGTACGTAAAAGTAATTTATTAAAGGATTGATCACAGGGCTGCATTTAACAGCTCTTTTTTCTTCTCCAATTAACGGGGTAGGAGAAAAAGGGATTATTAGAATGATGTTGAATTAGTAATATATGTAAAAATTGAAGCTTTAAGGGGTGCTTTAAAGTAAGGGTAATTTTAATATATCTTCTTGCCCTCATCGTACTAACAGGCTTTGGATTGTTTAACGGCAACTAAGTAAATTTCGTTATCCTATGCTTCTTTAAATAATGGAGTAGCATTCCTGTTTAAAAGATTTGCGCCATCTGTTTACATTCACCAAAAGGTTGTTTGTGGCAATAATGGCTGGTGGAATAATTACGAGGAGTGAAGATATGGACGTGACGAAGATTATACAAACTCTTATACAAACTATGGATAGCCAAAAAAGACACACATTAATTAAAACTGGTGGACGACTTACTTCAGTAATAAGTTCAATCAATCAATCTGACGAGGAAAAAAACGTTCTACAGTTCGAGGAAAGGATTGGGTATCGATTACCCGATGACTATCGTTTATTTCTGATGAAGTTTAATGGGGTGAAGATTTTTCAGGAGCTGCTCGATGGAAGAAACATTGGTGGTGGTCTTGAATTATTTTCGATACAGGAAATAGTAGAGAATCTAGAATACATGGACAAGAAAAGTAAATTATTACCAATTGGGAAAGTGGAACAACAATTTCTCGTCATTAGTTTAGAGGCGATTGAAAAAAAGAACCCTAATTATCTTTTTCTATTAGACCATATAGATGGACCAAGACCACTCCACCTTAATTTGGAATTATTTTTGGATAGATTTATTGTATCCCAAGGATCTGTATTTTGGGAATGGCCAATCTATACTGCGGAAAATTACTATTATTGATGGGGGAATTTTAAATTTTTTACACAAGAAATAAGGAGGGAAAACTATTTTGAGTATGGATTACCAGTGTAACGTAGACATAAATTTCACTAATGGTGATGTTAAGATTGAAGTTACTGGAGGTGAAGAAAAATTTAGTTTTATTTCTGGCCTTGGTTTTATGGCTTTACCTGAATACTTCCTTGTCCTTTTGAATTTATATAAGAGAGAAGCTACTACATCTAAAGTGGAATACTACGGGAATTGGGACTATTATAATTTCTCAAGTGATGGTACAAGCCTTCAAATTGAATATATCAATCCTTATTCAGATGAGAAATCCTATTATATTTTTAATCTTAAGCAGTATGCTTCAGCGGTAGATAAAGCATTTTCTACATATATCAAACAGTATCGAAAAAATGGAATTACTCCCTTCAAATCGGAAGATCATATAAACCCATTAGGGGAAACAGTAATCAAATTTTTCAACGAATTTTCAACTGTAATTAATGATCACAAAACAAAATAGATTATAAGTGTCGGTGAAAGTAAACTCAACATTAATTAATACAGCTGATGGTAAAACGGAGGTAAATGGATGTTTGAACAACAGTTTTATCATAAAGTAGCGAAGTCACCTGCTAAATTTTTAATACTTACAATCATCATTATTGTTTTTTTTTCAGGCATCACATTTACGTTTGTGATTCCTGTATTGAAGGGATTTAGTTTGTTAAATATGATTGTTGCATTAGTGATGTATTTTGTGGTTGCGAACATATTTGTGGGGCTATTTAAAGAAAGAATATGGTTTGTTTTTAGGGGTAGCTTAATATTAAGTAGCCTTGGAATGGGTTGGCGTTTATGGCTTGAATGGGGAGAATATAGTTTAGTTGAACATATGAATCCAGTAGTTTACGTTGGTTACCCAAGTATTATCGCTTTCATCATTGCAACAATTTATAGTATTAGCAGTTCGTATTTGGAAAGAAAATTATAAGAAAAAAGGTTCTGCATTCAAATATGTAATATTCGTTGGTTTCTTTACTACGTAGGAACGTTCTTTTGCTATCACGTAGAATTCCTGTGTAAATGAAAATTGCTAATCATGATGAATGAATTTCGCATTTCGAATATTTAAGTAACATTGTGCTTTACTTCAAGATGGAGGTAGGTGAATAAGCAGGCTCAAAAAAAGACGAAAGGACCAAAATGAGCGGTTCTCTCGTCTTTTCGTTATTAATAAGATTTAAGCATATTCGGTTTTTTGTCAGTCTTAAAAACAAGAACCTGACTGGATGGGTCGTATGAATCACCATAAAACTGTTCGTCTTTAAAAGTATGGATGTTTTCATAAGTCCATTTCATTGCATTATAAATTTCTTCTTCATCTTGATCGTTAGGTGACCAGTAGAGTATTTCAAGAACGGTATTTTCGCCGGTCGCTAAAGAGCGGCGTGTATACCCAATGCGGGATGCGTGTTTGAAGTCTTCACGAGCGTAGAATTTTAGGCGTTTTTCTGTATCAGTATCTTCATAATTTACAGGTTCCACTTCAAGTAGAATAGCTTTGTTCTTTTCTTTTAGTTTGTTCAAAAGTATGCGACCCAATCCTTCACCACGGGCTTCTTTCGAGACAAATAGGTAATCCACAAATACAAAATTTTCAAACTCAACATACATAAGCACGTGTTTAGGGCCCTCATCTTTTATATACACATTGCCTTTTTCAGCAAGGAGAGTTTCCATATGCTCTTTTGATTTCATTTCTTCGACTGGGAAATATTGATTTAATTTTTCATACCAATTCATTTAAACAGTCTCCTTCCAAAATAGAATTTTGCCTGGAGTTTTTGTTTGTTGCAGAATAATAAGAGGAACAAAGTAGGCGAGAAAATCCTCCGTATTATAAATGCCCTAAAATCACGTTTTTAAACATTTTTCTAAAAAATTCTTGTTTGACGCCAAAAGTTGGGTTGGCAATTGATTCAATGGGTAGAATCCTAAACTCAGTGTCTCATCTTCATATATTTGAAGATCCCCAGTGAAATTCTTCGCTTGATAGACGACAGTAACAGAATAAAACTCATCGCCATTATCAATTTTAAAATAATAGTCTGGTCCAGAAAAAACCTGACATAATTCTAAGTCCATTACGTTCAGTCCTGTTTCCTCGAATACTTCTCTTCTAGCGGTTTCTTCTAAGCTTTCACCTAAGTCCATTAATCCACCGGGCAACCCAAATAAACCAGGTTTACGTTCCTGTAACAGTATTTCATTTTTATCATTTAGAATAATGACAACTGCTCCCGGTAAAATAAGGGGACGATGGTCTACAGGTTGTCGAAGTTCATGGTAATATTCCATTACTAACGTCCTCTCTTAACCATTTTTAAGTATGTATACCCGTTATTACCAAAAATAACTTATAATAAGGAAAAACAAACATATTCAAGGACGTGACTTTATTGACGAAGAAGCTTTGGTTTCAAGTTGGAGTCGGCATTTTGCTGGCCTTATTGATTATAAGAATGTTTATCGAAGTAAAAGGGATTTTCTCTCCACTTGTTATTATCGGGCAAACTATATTCCTCCCATTACTATTGGGTGGTGTTCTTTTCTATTTAACTCGGCCATTACTTAATGTTTTGGATAAAAGAGGATGGAAAAGATGGACAAGCTTATCGGCTATTTTTGTCTTGCTGGCATTCGTTTTTTGGATTTTCTCTGCAATAATCGGACCTGCCATTACAAAACAAGTTAACTCATTGGTTGAGGATGCTCCTGCTCTTACACAGGATGTTGAAAATATGGTGAAGTATGTACTCGATCAAAAGAACAGACTCCCTGAAGCGATTGAACAATCAATTGATGACCAATCCAGCAAAGTCGGCGATTTCGCAAAAGGCTTTAGTAATTGGGTCGTATTATTTGTACAAAGTTTTGCCTCGGGGTTATTTGCTTTAGTTTTAGTGCCATTCTTCCTTTTTTATATTTTGAAAGATCATGAGAAATTTGCCCCGTTTATTGCGAATTTTTTCAGTGGTGAACGCAAGACGTGGATTCGTAAAACTTTGCATGATATTGATCTGACATTGAAGGCATACATTCAAGGTCAGCTTTTGGTGAGTGTAGCTGTAGGGATAATGCTGCTTATCGGCTATATGATTATTGATTTGGACTATGCACTCCTATTGGCGTTTTTTGGTATGTTAACGAATGTCATTCCGTTTTTAGGACCATTTATAGCGGTCATACCTGCTTTGGTCATCGGTTATGTGCAAGAGCCGCAAATGGTCATTTACGTTGCGGTAATAATGCTTATTGCCCAACAAATTGAAAGTAATCTCATTTCACCAAATGTAATGGGAAGAGCTCTTCATATTCATCCATTGACTGTTATTACAATCATTATGGCTGCAGGAAATATCGCAGGTTTATGGGGAATCATATTAGCAATTCCGACCTACGCAGTGATTAAGGCCATCGTAAAAAATGCGTATGCAAGAAGATCTGAAATTAAAGAAGCTGCAACATCAACAGTTGAAGAAGAGTAATCATATTAACATGAAAAAATCCGGGTTCTCCAAAGGGAGAATCCGGATTTTTTTACTCTGGATAACGTTCTTCGCTAGAAGAAGTATCTTTTGAATGACGTTTATTTTCTTCATCTTTTACTTTTTGGTTTAGTTCTTCGACAGGAACAGCATCAACGGTTTGCATGTCTTCATGCATATCGAATAGGCTTTCCTTATCTGTATCAACTACATCTGGATTGTCTAATTTACGACCTTTTTGATTTTCACGTTCTTTATTGTCAAAAGGTTTGTTCGTCATACGAATCCACACCTTTCAAATGCTTATTTTCTCACCATATTTACTAACATGTGAGCTAAAGCATGTTGCTGATCTTTATCGCCAGACTTCCATAGTTCTTGTAATAAGTTTTCTTCGCTGTTACGAGGCTCTTCATTATTTGCTAAATAGCCTGCAACTTTTTCAGCTGTCTTCGCTAATTGCTCTTCACCAAGACCTAATTTTTCTCCCAATGCTACTTTATCGCCTAAATAAGATTTAAAGGTTGAAAAATTCGCTAAAATTTCTTCTTTCTTTTCTGGACTTACGTTGTTTAATTCCTCTTGAACTTTACCCTGAATGTTTTCCATGTCATTGACACGCTCCTTTTCATCTTCTTAATGTTAGGTTTATCCTAATTCCACATTACTAAAACATGCCAATGTGCAAATGGGTATTTTTTACTATTTAAGAGGACAAAAACCGCACTTCTGCAATCCAGGAACATCCTTAGAAAAACAGCAAGTTGTTCGTACTGGAGAATTCAGTAATTGATTAGGTTCAAGATTTTTTAGATAGGCCTGGAACAATGATTTCCTGGAGATTCCTTGCCACACTGTTGGCGATTTTAAGATTTCGAAATCAATTCTGGCTTGTTTTTCAGTAGCTGGATTTCCAAGCAGAACAGCATAATGCCATAACAGAAATCCAAAAACGTTTTCCCACAATGTTAGAGGCGAGACAGAGGAGTGCTTTCGTATCTCCACTATCAACGAATAAATATGTTCATTTAATATATTTTGAATAATTGCTTCACGGGGAAGATTTTCTACATCACAGTAATCATTTTTATCGATATACATACTAATGCCTTTAACCCCATATTCAACATTTGCAGCAAACATCAAGTCTTCATGCTGTCCCATCCACAATTCATCGTAAGTAGCCAGCATAACAAATTGGGTTGATACAAACATTCCATAGCGACGCATAAGGTAGGAAGCGGCAACTGTTTTATTGCTAATGCCCGTTATGGTTTGTACCAATGACAGGAAATCGATGTTTTCCATTTGTTTACGTGTAAACAGGGGATGAGCAGGAGGTGTGATATACGTGCTGTACATATTTAATTGTCGGATTTGATCGTTCGTCAAAGTAGTCATAAATGTAGTATACAAAAAATTAACAGAGAATGTGTTGACATACACAGTGATAATGATTATCATTATCGTATACAGAACATATTCTTTCTGAAAATCAGGGAAGAAGCCATGTCAGCGACTTTTCTCCAAATCGACGCTGAGTTTTAAAACACATTCTTAACCCCCCTCACCGTTAAGTTGTGTTAGTCAAAATTAAGTGATCCATGCACTCGTGCATGGATTTTTTTTATGATTCATTTTTGTTACACAGTGATACTGTAATGGGAAAACCAAAAAAGCGTAACATGTCCAGAAATGAGGAACTCATACCCCAAATCAATCTGATATTGGATTCAATGTCTTTCTCCAAAGGAATCGTGTATGCCTCCAAGCGAATGGACAAATACGATAGGTGAGTGGACGAAAACGTGCATTGAATGGATGAAAAACCAAGGTGAATGGACGAAAACTCACATTGAGTGGACGGAAAACATACTTGCAAAAACCAATATATAATTACATAAAAAAAGCCTGAAAGAATTCGATTCTTTCCGGCTTTTACTATATTCGATTGCAATGAAGCAACTTAATTACAGCGTATTATTCTTTACCATTTTTTGCTTTAGCAGCTTTTTTCTCTTCAGCTTTAGCTTTAGCAGCTTCAACTTTAGCTAGAGCAGCAGCTTTTTTCTCTTCAGCTTTAGTTTTAGCAGCTTCAGCCTTAGCTAGAGCAGCAGCTTTTTTCTCTTCAGCTTTAGCTTTAGCAGCTTCAGCCTTAGCTAGAGCAGCAGCTTTTTTATCTTCAGCTTTAGCTTTAGCAGCTTCAGCCTTAGCTAGAGCAGCAGCTTTTTTCTCTTCAGCTTTAGTTTTAGCAGCTTCAGCCTTAGCTAGAGCAGCAGCTTTTTTCTCTTCAGCTTTAGCTTTA
>NZ_JBNNIX010000001.1:505410-1549277 GCF_050269735.1 Paenisporosarcina sp. NPDC076907
TTAGCAGCTTCAGCCTTAGCTAGAGCAGCAGCTTTCTTCTCTTCAGCTTTAGCTAGAGCAGCTGCAGCTTTTTCGTTTAATTCATTCTCATCTTCAACTTCTGGAGTTTCAACGTCCGTTTCAGGAACTTCAACTTCTGGAGTTTCAACTTCTGTCTCAGGAGCTTCTACTACAGGAGTTTCAACTTCAGTTTCAGGAACTTCTGTCTCTGGAGATTCAGGAAGCTCAGCTTCTGGTGTTTCAGCGTTTTTCTCAGCCCATTTAGCTAGTGCTTTGTCAATGTTCTTTTGTAATGCAGCTTTTGCTGTTGGATTACTAATTTTCTCAATGTTTTTAGAAAGGGCAAAAATATTGTTGGCAGTGTAACCAGTTGGAACGAGTGAAGCATTTTCTAAATCTTCAGCTGTAACAGGAGTTTGTTGAACAGCTTCTAAATCAGGAGAATCTACTTTCTCAGTTTCGTTGGCCCAAACTTGTCCTGCAGAAGTCGTAATAAGTCCTGCGGCTAATATAGCAGCGCTTGCTTTTTTCCAATTTTTCAATTTCGTCACCTCTTAATAAATTTGCATCTCAAAGACGCTAATATACTTTTCGAAATAGATTCATAACTTATGGGGGTGTATCCATAATTTTCTGCAAAATAAAAAAACACGCTTATTCAGCGTGTGGGCAATAAGAACATTTATTGGTATTAGGCATTTCTTTTAATAAACAGCATGTAACCCGTCTATAGTCTTTCATCGCTTCAAGTGCAGATTGGTTTTGTAAAAATTGCTTAAAAGGAGATCGTCTCATTTGCGGTTTCCAGGTGCTGTCGAGCAATAGTAAATCCAAATTCTCTGCGGCACCTAAAACACCATCCTGGATTAACTGACTGTAAGCCCATAAGACATAGCCCCAGATGTTTTCCCATAAAATCAATTTTGAAATTTTTGAATGTAAGCTAAAGAATTCAACAAGGGGATGACCATAGGTATCCAGTACGAATCGTAAGACTTGTTCTTCTTCTTTCACTTCGATAAAACCTTCACTCGGCAATGTGAACTTAAATGTATAGTCATCGTAAATAATGCCAACTTGATTTAAAGGTCCAGCAAACAGTTTCTTGTGTACAGCAATGATATGGAATTGAGCAGCAAATAAAAATCCCATCCGACGAAAAAAAACAGATGCAGCAACGGTATCCGTCGGTGCATCTGTCAAGTCTCGAACGGTTTGAAGGAATCTTGTGAGGCCATGTACTGTCTGAACTTCTTCAAGTGTTGTAAGAGGTTGACGTTCATCATCGACAAAAACAGAAAGCCGGTTGAGTGATTCCTTCATACCTTATGCACCAGTAGATACACGTAATTCTGGAACTACACAGCGCCCTCGACCATAAGGAATACAATGAGGGGTCCCGAACATCGGATCTTTTGAAACTTGGCATTCCATCCCGAATACCGAACGTACTAAATCGCATGTAATAATATCTTCCGGTTTCCCTTGAGCATGTACGTCACCATTTTTAATGGCGATGATATTGTGTGCGTAACGGGAGGCTAAGTTCAAATCATGCAACACCATGACGATGGTGCGATCTTTTTTCTCATTTAATTCAAAAAGCAAATCCAAGATTTCAATTTGGTGCGTCATATCCAAATAAGTAGTTGGTTCATCAAGAAGGATGACATCTGTATCTTGAGCGAGTGTCATGGCAATCCAGGCGCGTTGACGTTGGCCACCAGATAATGTATCAACTGCTCGGTCTCGTAGATCGCTAATGCGCGTTGCTTCCATTGCTGCTTCCACTTTTTCCGTATCTTCTTCAGTCCAGCGTTTCAACCACGACTGGTGTGGATAACGACCTTGCTTAACTAAATCATGAACCGTTAATCCCTCCGGTGATACGGGAGATTGAGGCAGTATGCCCATTTTTTTTGCTACTTCTTTAGAAGACATGCGGTGAACATCTTTTCCTTCCAAGAGAACAGAACCGGTTGTCGGTTTCAACAATCGGGCAATTGAACGAAGAAGAGTGGACTTGCCGCAACCGTTGCTACCAACAAACACGGAAATTTCCCCACGGGGTATATGTAAATTTAAATTCTCGAATAGTAAATGATCAGTATATCCAATTGACAGGGACTCAGCTTTAACAGCAGTATGCATCATTGTAACCTCCAACTAACTGATAGGTGTTCTCACTCAAAACATCATACCACATTTCGACCAATTATTGAGAATGATTTTCATTGTTTATCAAGGTAATCTTTACAAAAATGTGAAGTTAGTGTGGAGGCCTAGGCATGATGTTATCTGCGACCTATAAAATATATGCGTAATGGCACAAAATTAGTTCGTGTTTTTTTACGTTCAATACCATGAAAACCTCCATAAAAAAAGCACAGTCTGTCGGGAGGACAGTCTGTGCTGGTTTTGTTTTATTAAGCTTGTCTTTCAAACAGTTGAATCATTTCGATCATGACTTTTGTTGCTTTTTCCATATTATCGACTGAAATATATTCATATTTTCCGTGATAGTTTTCGCCACCAGTAAAGATATTAGGTGTTGGCATGCCCATATACGATAATTGGGAACCGTCTGTGCCTCCACGAATTGGAATGACTAATGGATTAATTGAAAGATTCGTCATCGCTTCATGTGCAATGTCGACAATTTCTTTTACAGGTTCAATTTTCTCACCCATGTTGTAATATTGATCATTCAATTCAAATGAAATAGCATTAGCTCCGTATTCAGCTTTGACTTTTGCAGCAGCTTCTTCAAATAATGCTTTTTTCGCTTCGAATTTTTCACGATCGAAGTCACGAATGATGTAAGATAATTTTGCTTCTTCTACATGCCCGTTGAAATTCATTAAGTGTATAAATCCTTCATAGCCTTCAGTTTTCTCAGGCACTTCATTTACTGGCATATAAGATTGAAACTTCATAGCGATTGTCAGAGCATTGACCATTTTGTTCTTAGCTGAACCGGGGTGAACACTCGTCCCACGTGTAATTACTTTAGCACCAGCTGCATTGAAACTTTCAAACTGAAGTTCTCCAAGAGGTCCGCCATCCATTGTATAAGCATATTTGGCATCGAATTTTTCAACATCAAATTTATGGGGACCACGACCAATTTCTTCATCCGGAGTAAAGGCAACTCGAAGTTTGCCATGTTTAATGTCAGGGTTTTTAATTAGGTATTCCATAGCTGTCATAATTTCAGCGATTCCTGCTTTGTTGTCAGCACCCAGTAAAGTCGTGCCATCAGTTGTAATTAAAGTGTGACCGATGTAATTATTAAGCTCTGGAAAATCGTCAGGAGACATGACGGTTTCTTCATTTAATCGGATATCGCCACCTTCATAGCAATCTATTTGCTGAGGATTAACATTTTTGCCTGTATAGTCAGTAGCTGTATCAACGTGAGCTAGAAAGCCGATTGTTGGCAGTTCACGTTCTGTATTTGAAGGCAATGTGGCAAATAAATAACCATTGTCATCCAGTGAAATGTCTTCCATTCCGATTGAAGCTAACTCTTTTTCAAGTTCATGCAATAAATCCCACTGCCCTGGCGTTGACGGGCAAGTTGTACTGTTCGCATCAGATTGTGTATCGATTTTAGCATAGCGCACAAGACGTTCAATTAATATTTCTTGCATGACAGTCCACTCCCTTAATTTCAATGAATCTTTTATTAGTTTATCATTTTCTGAATCATCACGGAATAATGATCATGGGTGATTGACCATTAAAATTACAATATGGTATTATAAATAGTAATCATTACTATTTGGAGAATGGAGGACTTACTAATATGAGAGTAAATATCACATTAGCTTGTACAGAATCAGGCGATAAAAACTATATCACTTCTAAAAACAAACGCACTAATCCAGAACGAATCGAAATGATGAAGTATTCAAAACGTCTGAAGAAGATGACGTTACATCGAGAGACAAAATAAGAAAAGCGGCATCCACTTAAAATTACAGTGTGGATACCGCTTTTTTCTTTTTGATAACCGAAGAAACTCGTGGTTCGGTTCCATCTTTTAAACGCTGGATATTCTCCCGATGTTTCCATATGGCGAGTAAAAAAAGTGCAATCGTTATGACAAGTGGCATAAAACTCTCTGTAACCCATAAGGCTAAAATGATAAATGTAATATATAAAAACAGTACACCTATTAATAAGTAGTCTGTAACCAGAGAAATGACAATTAGCAAAAGAAGTCCAGCCAATCCGATTTTCCAATCTAGTACTAACAATACGCCAATTACAGACGCTGTTCCTTTGCCCCCATCAAAGTTCATCCAAAATGGATAATTGTGACCAATTACGACAAATGCCCCCATCAAAAATAAAAGAACCCATTGAACTTCAACGGAAAATGCAGTGGATCCTAGTAGTAAACGCAAAAGACCAATAGCAAATATGCTTTTACCAATGTCAATCAATGCGACCAGTGCCCCGTATTTCTTACCCAACACAATAGTGGCATTTGATGCCCCGGCATTCTTTATTCCCTGTTCCTTTACGTTCACCCCAGAAAGCAGTTGCGCCACAAATGAACCGTGGAGACAACCAATTAAATAACCTGATAGTAAGACGATGAGCATCGACAATGCAAGATTCATAACCCCAACCCCTTTTTTCCTCTCATTCTTTAAACGTTTGAGTGTTGGTAAAAGTTTCAAAATAGTATTTAAGTAATTATTGACTAGTTATGATCTTCGCAAATAGGCAAGAGATTCTTGACTCAAAGTTAGTTGCCATCCTGTTGAATGTAGCGAACTAAAAGAAACTTACTAAAGATGGAAGCAACAGGGCACCAATTAAGAATGCTTGAAATCGTACGGTCTTTTGAAAAACGTACAATGAAGATTCCGACGAATGGTGACGGTTTCCCCTTACGAAAGTTCTTAGGCGATGTCAAATGACCAGCTTCTATCAAACTTTTTTTGCATAATCAATTGAAAAGAGACCAATGTGGGTCCAGTTTAGTCTTCATCTTTAACATCTATGTCTTCTGGAATAGGCGTATTGCGCCATTCGTCAATTTGGCGTTTGACGTCTTCGACTTGTTCTAAGTGGCGATCAAATTGAGTTTGATTAATTAAATATTGTTCTCCATCGTGGACAGATTTAATTCGGCCTTCTAATACATACCGGCGTACTTGTGGTTCAGGCATGCTCAAAAATTCAGCAGTTTCTTCTATTGTTAAATACACAGAGCAACACTCCTTTTTCTTCAGTATAGAGGACGAAATGTTGTATCTCAATATGTATAAAATATGGTAAAGTACAGTCAACAACAACTTGAGGTGACAATATGAAAACAGTGATCCCTTACTTCCTTGTGTTATTAGCTGCTGTGTTATGGGGCACAACTGGAACAGCTCAAAGCTACTTGCCACAAAATGCGCAACCTTTGACGATTGGTGCAGCAAGGTTAGCAATTGGTGGATTTTCCTTATTATTAATTATGATCACGATGAGAAAAATTAATTTCCGAACATGGCCATGGCTGATTACGTTAATTTGTGCATTGTGTATGGCTTTATTCCAACCGTTATTTTTCACTTCCGTACGTGTAACGGGTATTGCGATCGGCACGGTTGTTGCCATTGGCAGTGCGCCGATATTTTCGGGTTTGATAGAATGGCTGTTTCTTAAAATGAAGCCATCTCGCGCATGGGCATTGGCGACAACTCTTTCGGTCATTGGCTGCGGCCTGTTATTTCTGAATACAGACTCGCTTACAGTCAATCCACTGGGAGTTACATTGTCTTTGATTGCCGGATTTATTTTTGCTATTTACACCATTGTCAGTAAAGCATTACTTTCTAAAGTAGAAGCTATTCCGGCAGTTGCCATGACATTTTCAATGAGCGCATTGATGTTGATGCCATTCTTGTTTATCTTCGACAGCTCATGGGTTACGGAACCATCAAATATTTGGACGATTTTATATTTAGGATTTATGACGACGAGTGTGGCCTACATCCTGTATTTATTTGGGCTCCAGAAAGTCCCATCTTCCTCAGCTGTGACGTTATCTTTAGGAGAACCGTTAACGGCTGCCGTGTTGAGTGTCTTCATCGTAGGCGAAGTATTAAGCCCTGTTTCCTGGGTTGGCGTTTTACTATTGCTCGGCGGAATAATAGTCCTTACGTTTAGTGGAAGAAGAAGAGTAAAGCATATTGGGTAATTGGAAAGTGTCTCTTTAACCAGAGACGCTTTTTTGTGTTGAAAACGGAGTGGAACTTAGTTGATGCCGATTAATACACCATGATAATAAATCGAAAAAAACAATATCATTTTATGTGCTGAGCGATTGCTCAGTTGTAATAATTGACCATCACGTAGGAAAAAACGTAGGTGACGTAGGAATTATCACTGTCCACGTAGGAATTACATTAAAATTTACCTCGCATAATACTCTCTGCGTGTTTGATTCATGACGGCGAGAGTGACGATTTCCGAAACATCTTGCAGTTTTTTTGTGCTGATTTTATCGATAGAATCTTCGGGCTTGTGATACCAAGGCTCCGCCGGGTTATGGATGAATAAAGCATTTTCTTAAGAAATTCTTCATTTTTATCCTAATAGTTTGTTAAGAATTGGCAGATATAATTGGTATCATAAGAAGTAGAAATGAGGTGCAACGGATGACACAATTTACGGTTCTTGTAACGGATGACGACCAGGACATTCGTGACGGGATTGAGATCTACCTGAAAAATGAAGGATACCGCGTACTGAAAGCTGCGGATGGTCTCGAGGCATTGATGCTACTTGAAAAGAATGAGATTCATTTAATCATACTCGATATTATGATGCCAAATATGGACGGCATACAAGCGACGTTCAAAATTCGCTCAGAGCGCAATATCCCAATCATTATGTTGAGTGCAAAAGCGGAAGACTCCGACAAAATTCACGGTTTATCCGTGGGAGCAGATGACTATGTAACGAAGCCGTTTCATCCGATGGAACTGATGGCTCGTGTGAAGTCGCAGTTGCGTCGGTATGTCCATCTCGGTACGTTCAAGGAACAGAATGCCACAGTGGCAATCGGGGGACTTGTTCTGGATATGGACGCCAAGTTAGTGACGCTTGATGGTGAAACGGTGAAATTGACACCAATCGAATACAAAATTACTGAATTGCTGATGACCAATGCCGGTCGAGTGTTTTCAATTGGGGAAATTTATGAGCGAGTATGGAACGAGCCTGCTTACAATGCCGAAAATATTGTCGCTGTTCATATTCGTAAAATTCGCGAAAAAATCGAAACGGATCCGAAAAATCCGAGATATGTAAAGGTGGTGTGGGGAATTGGTTACAAAATCGAAAAGTAAAGCTACTCATTGGTTCTCCATTGTCGCACTTGCACTCGCCATGCTCAGTCTCATGTATTGCTATTCTTTTATCGCCCAGTTAATGGATAATCACTTTTCATCGAGCCGAATGCTTGTGCATTTAACCCGCATGTTAAAAGGCGGGGCTTAATTGATGAAAAGATTATCATGGCTATTTTATGGACTAATCAGCATTGCGATTTTGGCCTTTTTAACATTTACTTCATACAGTCATCAATATCTAGGTAAAGAATTTAAAGACTCCGATCATTTTCAAACAATAGTGGAATCCCAAATGAATGAAGTCTATCCAACGTTAATCAATAGGTTTGACGTAAAAGAAGAGATTAAGAACCTTGAAGTGACTGAAAATGAAATAGAAGAATACCGCATGTATTATGGTTCCCAAATGGATCAAATCCGTGACGTTAGCTATCAATATGAAAGTTTGATTGAGCAAGCTACATCATTGTCGGAAGAGGAAATGATGTCTGAATTAGTGAATGAGCGAGACGAGAAAATCGCAGAAATCCGCAAAAACTTTGCTGATGATGAAGTGGTGAGAAATAAAATCATGGAAGCGAAAAAACAGGCATTGGAAGAATATGATCGAAAGGTCTCTAACTCGCTTCCGCATTTGAAGGCGTTGCAAAATCAAATGGCCTATGAACTAACCAATGTGGTAACAGGTGAACACTACTCTTTTGGTGATGTCAAAGACGCGAATGCAATAAAAAAAGAGTACAGTTCGAAAACCGGTTTTCTTCGTCTTTCAAATGTGAATCAAAATTATATGAATGTGGAAGATGGGGAATTGAGATCTTTATCCATCTTTTACATTAGTAATATGATAAAAGACCAGGACAGTCAGTTTTCCGGAACAGTCGCTATACCGAAAACGACTAATGCTTCTGAACATATGCAGGGTCTGACCAACTTCAATCAAAACAAAGCCTACTTTTACTCTCTTTGGATGTTAGGGCTGATTGCTTTTGGAGGAGCCATATGGTTATTTAATAAAAGGAAGGCCGAAATACTTTCTTCCCCTACACAACCTTTCATTCAAGAACGAAAATTGGAGATTCGCTTATTATTAATCTTCATTCCGTTGGTTTTAGCCTTTGCTTTCTCAACGATCGTTTCGGATCAATTGAGCTATTACGAATATTATTATTCCAATCTTAGATTTGCTGTATATGCTGCCATGATGGTTTTGCTATTCGTCTTCTTCCTGACATTGGCACTCATTCAGTCGGTATGGTTGTTTACCGACAGCAGGAAAACTGGAATACGAACGATGTGGGAAAGAAGTATTTTCAAAAAATGGGTGACAACAATTGAAGACGTGTTTCTTAACCGTCGACTGGGTACCCAGATTATTATTATTCTGTTGGTGGTCTTTCTGGCAGGATTAGGCCTTGCGGGTATCTTTGTTGTTCCAGAATTGTTGATTATATATGTGCCTTTATTCGTATTTATTTTAATGCCTGCGTTGTATTTGCTGCTGAAAAGAGTCGGTGATTACAATAAACTCGCATTAGCGACTGAACATATGGCAAAAGGACATCAGATTGCAGATGTACGCATTGGTGGCAAATCCGTTTTTGCTAATCATGCCAAACATTTGAACATGCTTCGTGAAGGCGTAAGGATGTCGCAATCAGAACAGGCGAAAAGTGAAAGGCTAAAAACTGAATTAATCACAAATGTTAGCCATGATTTACGAACACCTTTGACATCAATTATTACTTATACGGATTTACTGAAAAAGGTTGATTTAACGGATGAAGAACGTCTGTCATACGTGGCGATCTTAGATCGTAAATCTCAGAGATTGAAAACATTAATTGAAGATCTGTTCGAAGTATCCAAAATGGCGAGTGGCAATATGGAGCTTAATAAGCAAAGGGTGGATTTAACTCAGCTTATGCAACAAGCTCTTGCAGAACACGAAGAAGCCATTCAAGTCGCTGGTCTCGATTTCCGCGTAGCTGTTCCAGAAAATCCGATTCATGCCTTTGTTGACGGACAGAAATGGTGGAGAATGCTGGATAACTTAATTGTGAATGCAATAAAATATACGTTGCCCGGCACACGTGTTTATGTAACGTTGAAAGAAATGGATGGGTGTGCCCAAATTATCTTGAAAAATGTCACGAAATTCGAACTTGGTGAAAACGTTGATGAATTGTTTGAACGTTTCAAACGAGCCGATACTTCCCGTCATACGGAAGGTTCTGGACTTGGATTGGCAATCGCGCAGTCGATTGTCGACTTACACGGTGGTTCTTTACGTATAAACGTGGATGGAGATTTATTTAAAGTCACTGTATCAATCAAAACTGATTCATAATATGTAAGGGATTCGTTCCCTGACTTTTTGCGACACATACAGGTCAAAACCGTAATTAAAACCTTCAAGTTGCATATACTAAATTGACTGCGGAACTTAACCAGGTTGTCAGTCAAACCAAAGAAACGTCTAAGCCTATGCTTAGACGTTTTTATTGTTTAGTGCTGAAGGGAAATTTTCAAAAACCATTGGATGGATTTTATTTGAGGTGGACGTGTTTCGCTAACTCGGTTTCAGTCTCCAAGTGATGGGAAATGTCCAAGCTGTAAATCCTTCATAATAAATGACCAGTAATTGTTTACAAAACCTACTTAATATAAAACATATAAACCCCAATCAACAAAACCCCTATATCCGCAAATATATGAATGATCCAGGAAGGATAAATGGTTCCGCTCTTCTCATTCATCCATTGAAATATAAGACCGCCAATAAAGAGACCCACGACTGCTAATAGTAAAATTGACCACTCAAACCATGGCAAGAAAATCGCGATGTGGTAGATGGCGAAAAAGAGGCTTGGCAAGAACCACTTCAATCTCGATTCTTTTAATAAATCCACTAACAAGCCTCGGAAGAAAAATTCCTCCAAAAAAGAATTACCCAACAATATGTAAACTGCAACAAATGGGAATACTGAAGCTGTAACACCAACCCGCGTTTCCAAATCTTCCTGTAATGCGACCAAGTTGATCGAATCATTCAACAACATAAACGTACTTATAATTGTACCGGCCACGAACTAATCCTAGCCCTAGTGCTATATAAATACTATTTTTTTGTGTTTTTCGTATTTGCAGAAAATTAAATGTAAAACTTCTCAATATAACTACAGGAAACACGACAAAAACTAATATTTTGGCAAGTGTTTTCCATACATAAGAAACTTCAATTCCTTGTTCAATCCACAGCAGAAAGAAGATAGAGAACAAGGGAAAGAGTACAGTCCATTTTTTCATGTTTTTTCCACCTCACTAAATAGACGAAATTCGTGTTAAAAGGTTTGCGAAAGGGTATTTAAAGTAATGAACCAATTAAAAGAAGCAGGTGGATCAATGAACACATCAAAATGGATGGATCTTCGCATTCGTTTCCGACATATACTCTTTGCCATTATCGGTCTAATCGTCTTAGTCGCAGTTGCCACAGCAGGTTTCATGGCATTGGAAAATCTCGAATTTTTTGATGCCTTTTATTTAACGATTATATCCCTAATGACGGTTGGCTACGGAGACATTGTCCCAGAGACAGAAGCGGGTCAAAAATTCGCATTATTACTTATTCCTTTAGGAGTGGCATTTGTTACTTACGCGATGGGAGCAGTGGCTTCTTATTTCATTGAACATCAACTTTCCGTAAAGGTGTGGAATAAACGCATGGAACATACAATCAAAAATTTGGAAAATCATATTGTCGTATGTGGATTAGGACGGGTGGGAAGACAGGTTTATGAGCAATTAAAAGAAGAAGACGTCCGTGTCATTTACATCCATGACTCCGAAGAAGAAATGGTGGAGTATTTGGCGGAAGGAACCCTTCGCATTATTGGCAATCCGTTGCAGGAAAATATCTTGAAAGAAGCGAATGTGGCAAATGCACGAGGCTTGATTGCGACATTACCGAGTGATTCAGATAATGTCTTTATCACCATCAAAGCGAAAGCCTTAAATGAAAAGATAGAAGTGGTTGCAAGAGCAGAAAACGCAGGCTCCGAAGAAGTATTGCTGCGTGCAGGTGCCAGTCGAGTAATCAATCCCTCTACAATTGGTGGCCGGGAATTGGTTAGTTCCGTATTACGTCCAGTAGGGACAGATTTAGTGAATCTTCTTATTCATACAAAAGAAAAAAAACAGTCTATCGAAGAGGTGTCGCTGGAAGAAGCCTGTACATACATCGGCAAATCATTAAAAGAATCAGCGATACGTAATGAGACGGGTGTAACGGTACTGGCAATCCGTCGTGGAGAGAAACTCATTAGCAATCCCTCCTCTGATGAAGTGTTGAAGAAGGAAGATGTATTAATCATTTATGGGGAGAAAGATACGAGCGAAGCGTTTAAAAAGAAATGCAAAGGGTAAATGAAGATTGTTATGAATTACAAATAATTTATTTTGTCAAAGGAGGATACGCTATGATGGATCAGTACTATTGGAGAGACACGCTCTCATTTTTACCAGAACTTTTGCTAGCTTTGTTGGTATTATTAATCGGATTTTTTGTGGCAAAGTTCCTGGAAAATCTTACGTACAAAATGTTACGTAAAGCACGTGTTAATGAACGATTAGGTAACAAAAACGAAAAGTGGACAGTCGAAAAGATTATCAGTAAAGTAGTCTTCTTCGTCGTGTTGATTCTTGCATTTGTACTATTCTTTAATATCTTAAACTTGAATTCTATGGCAATGCCTTTTGTTTCCATGTATTCAGGCTTAACGGGTGCTTTCCTTAACATTTTGAAAGCAGGTTTAATTTTACTGTTTGCTTGGGTGTTAGCTACGGTTGTTAAAAAAGTCATCCAAATGGCTGGCAACAAGCTGAACTTGAATAAATATGTTTCGAAGACAGGTATGGATGCAAATCCTGCCGATCAAGCAAAATGGACAGATACAGCAGCTAACGTTGCGTATTATCTAATTTTCTTGTTATTCATTCCAGCAGTATTAAACGCTCTTGGAATTGATGGACTAAGTGGACCGTTTGAAGGGATGCTTTCAAGCTTCTTTAACTTCATTCCTAAATTAGTATCTGCAGCCTTAGTCTTCTTCATCGGTTGGTTTGTAGCGAAACTGGTACGCAACTTACTAGAGAAGTTTTTACAATCTGCAGGAGCAGACCGCTTAGCAGACCGCTTGAACATTTCTTCTTTCTTTGAAGGGACAAGCCTTTCAAAAGTTGTAGGAATTATCGCGTTTATTCTGATTATGATTCCAGTATCGATTACTGCACTTGAAATTTTAGATTTAGATGGAATTTCTAGTCCTGCAGTAGGTATGTTGAATGACATTTTAGCTATGTTGCCTAAAATCGCAATTGCGATCATCCTTATCTTAGTAGGGATTGTTGCAGCTAAATGGGTGAAAGATATTGTTGTCTCATTACTTGAGAAGTTGGGTGTCAATTCAATTTTCGGTAAAATGGGCTTCAAATCAGGTGCTGGATCAGCTCCATCTTTCGCTTCACTATTAGGTACAGTCGTACAAGTTATTATCATTTTATTGTTTGTTGTAGAAGCGCTACAATTACTTGAACTTGAATTTATGGTTACACTAGCAACAGGCATTTTTGCTTACTTGCCATCAGTTATTGCTGCTATCATCATTCTTGCAGTTGGTTTCTGGTTAGCAAATATGGCAGAACAATTAGTAGGCAGTGTAATGAGCCATTCTTCAGGTACACCACATGTATTACGTTATGTTGCGAAATATGCAATTCTTGCATTCGCATTCTTTATGGCATTAGATCAACTAGGCATTGCAGCTTCAATTATTAACTCAGCGTTTATCCTTATCTTAGGTGGCGTAGCATTTGCATTCGGTCTAGCATTCGGTTTAGGCGGACGCGAACATGCTTCTCGATATTTAAGCAAGATGGAAAAGAGTTTACAAAATGCTGAAGTGTCGAAAGAAAACTATAAAGCTGAAAAAGAATCGATTAAAGAATCTTTGAAAGAATCTTTTAAACCTGAACAAGAAAAAGAGCAAAGTTTACGTGGATTCAATGCACATGTAGACGAAGTGAATCCAACTAACTCTGTGAGACCAGTTGATGAAGGCTTCAACACACCTTCACCGGACGAAGTTCATCCATACGATGAAACTCCACCAAATGAAGGATCATCATTCAACAAAGATGCTCACGACAGTTGGAATAGCACGAAACCAAAAGACGATCCATTTAGACCATAATAAGATCTTAAAAGTAGCAACTCCCATTTGATGGAGTTGCTACTTTTTTGTGTGAAATAAAATAGATTTATCGATGAATGATGGCTCAGTCTGACTTTTACCCGTTGACGTCTGAAAAAGGAGAGATGACGTCTGAAAAAACGGCATCGACGTGTGAAGAATCTGCATCCACGTCTGAAAACACGAAAAAATCTCGAGACATCAATTTTTCAAAACAGCAGCGCAGCGAAAACAAAACCATAAAATCTTTAAACCCCAAATGGGAGCCGTTTCGCTACTCGCTGCAGGCTCTTTTCTGTGGGATGTGCCCTGAGCGGTTGCTCATTCTGACTTTATGGAGTTGACGTCTGAGAAATGGAGCTCGACGTCTGAAAAAACGGCATCGACGTGTGAAAAATCTGCGTTCACGTCTGAAAACATGAAAAAATCTCGAGACATCACTTCTTCCAACAGTAGCGCAGCGAAAACAAAAACCATAAAATCTTTAATTACCAAATGGGAGCCGTTTCGCTACTCGCTGCAGGCTCTTTTCTGTGGGATATGACCTGAGCGGTTGCTCAGTCTGACTTTTTGGAGTTGACGTCTGAATAATGGAGATCGACGTCTGAAAAAAGGCATTGACGTCTGAAAAATCTGCGTCCACGTCTGAAAAAAAGCCGTATGCCAACAGCAAAGGCTGCCGGTTTCATCGGCAGCCCCATTTAGAATTTTTCATAACACAATGTTTTAGGGTGAAAAACGTGAATCAGTAAGAAACTATTTCCAAGCATATAAAACTAATTGAACCTTCCTTTCGTTAGCTAAGAAAGAATTAGGAGAGGAAGGGATTATTATGAACTTTAAGATGAGTCTATTATTAGTAGGTGGTCTGCTAGTGTTAGCGGCATGTGGGGAAGAGGAAGCAAAACCTTTGGAAAATGAGCCAATTGAAGAGACGGTAGACATGTCTGTAGAACAAGCGAAAGAAGTTGTTGAAGAAGAAGGGGTTTCTGAGGAACAGCCTATGATTGATGCAGCGGAAGCGGCAAGTGGAGAAGCATCTCCCTTGTTATCAAAAGGGGAGATGACTAGCTTTATCTTTAATGAAGTTGGAGAGTTTGCTGTTTACTGTGAACCTCATCCTGTGATGAAGATGAAAGTGATTGTGGAAGTAGGCTCATCAAATTTCGGGGAAGTCGCACTCGATATTGCGGATTATGCATTTAGTGAAGAAAGCATTACCGTAGCCCCTGGAACAGTCATTACATGGACAAATCAAGATTCAGCCCGTCATAACGTGGCGTTTGAATGAAGATATAGATTGAGGCAGAATATAAACCATATTTTTGATTTTTCTGTTTCTTTTTTTAATAGATTCAGCTACCCTTAATTTATCACGTATCGATAAGGGGTAATGACATGGAGACATTAGGTCAATTAAACTTTGCGAGAATTTATACGCAAGGGCGATTGCAATCTGTAAAAGATGAACAATGGGATATCCAACCGGAAGGGTTTCACAATACAATCCGATGGAACGTCGGTCATATTTTTGTATCGATGGAGAGTTTAATCCATCGTGGAGTACCTGAATACGAGGTTGCTCATCCTGAATGGATGTCTTTGTTCGCGCCAGGCACAAAACCATCTGATTGGACAGTTGCCCCTCCAACAAACGAAGAATTACTGACTGCTTTGGCAGCACAACCGGCACGGGTCAAAGAATTCCTGACAGGTAAACTAGATCAACAAATGCCCGATGTTATGTCGATAGGGAAATTTCACGACATGGCAACGGTTGAGGCAGTGATTCAATTTGCTATATGGCATGAAGGGATTCACGCTGGCATAATTTTTGCATTGAATAAAGTGACTGCTATATCAGAGTAATGAAAGCAAAGAATGGGTGGCTTTGACAGAAAACATGTCAAAGCCACTTTTTTGCACGTTCATGATGTGCGGAAATTGGAAGGTCCGCGTAGAAAATGTGAGCTACTATGTCCAGGTTGACAGTTTTGTGAGCTAGGTAGACAAAACGCAGATCCAGGTAGACAGATTGCTCCTCCAGGTAGACAGTTTCGCCTTCCAGGTTGTACAAAATTTAACGAAAGTCAAATTATTAACATTTTTTAACAAGTTATAGATATATAAAAATTGAGAAATCAACACTCATATAAATAAAAAACAACCTCCACCTGGAAGGTTGTTTTATGTTTTAGGCACTAAATCTTGTTGAAACGCATATACAACGGCTTGTGTGCGATCTTGCACCTCAAGCTTGGATAGAATGTTGCTGACATGAGTTTTAACGGTCTTCAATGCAATGAACAATTCATCGGCAATGTCCTGGTTGCTACGACCTTTCGCCATTAACAATAGGATTTCGTGTTCGCGGTCAGTCAATTCGTCGTGAAGCGGACGAGTTTGTCCTTGGCGCATCCGTTTCATCATTTTGTTCGTGACTTCTGGCTCCAAAACAGCTTGACCAGACAATGTATCGCGAATCGCACTTGCGATTTGTTTCGCATTAGATGTTTTCAGTACATAACTGACAGCACCTGCTTCAAGGGCTGGGTACACTTTATCATCATCAAGGAAACTTGTGACAATCATGATTTTTGCTTGTGGCCATTTGGCAATAATTTCTTTCGTGGCTTCTGCACCATTCATAATGGGCATCACCATATCCATCAGAACGATATCCGGACGCAGTGATAATACAAGATCAACAGCGTCCTTGCCGTTGACGGCTTCTCCGATCACGTCCATATCTGGCTGTGCTTGTAAGTACGCGGACACGCCTATCCGGACCATTTCATGATCATCAACGAGTACGATTCGAATCATCTATTTCCAATCCTTTCTCAACCGGTACTTTTACTTCCACGATCGTTCCTTGTGATGGGACGGAAACCACTTTGCTGGTGCCACCCATTTCAACTGCCCGTTCTTGTATATGATGCAACCCGTAAGAACCTGTTTTTCCTTCATCACTCATAAATCCGATGCCATTATCCTGTACACGGAAAATGGCGAGGCCATCTCGTTCCACGAATAGAATGTCGACTTCACTGGCATTTGCATGGCGCAATGTATTGGAAAGCGTTTCTTGTGCAATGCGGAATAAATGGTCTTCTGCACCTTTGGAAAGAGAGATATCCTCCAATCGGAAGCGGATGGTGAAGTGTACTTTTTGTTGCAATTCAAACAGTAATTCTTCAAGACCTTGAGCCAGTGATTTATTATGAAGCGCTGCAGGACGTAAGTGGAGAAGTAAGGCACGCATTTCAAGTTGTGCTTGCTGAACCATTTTTTCAGCTTGAGCCAATGGTTTCGGCACGTCATTTTCCTGCTGTTCCGTGATTGCTGATAGCAACATGGAGGCAGCGAATAACTGCTGCGACACAGAATCGTGAAGTTCCCGTGCTAATCGCTGACGTTCCTGAATAATGCGTTCTTGAATTCGCTTATCTTCACCTTCTGCACGTTCGTCTGACATTCGCTGCAAACTTCTTTTTTGTGTAGCAATGAGCGTCGTCACATCACCCAAAGTTTTATGTAACTTCGACGAAACTTTTGGAACTGCCATGCCATCATTTTGTTGTTCGGTATTTGTGACTGCCTGCAAATAGTTGTCGACCGCTCGCTCTCTTTTTCTCGCCAGAGTCGTGCTGGAAATAGCAGCCCCCATACTAATGCTGAGTAGCAAAATGGCGATCCAAATCGCTATTGGCAAATCTCCTTCTTCTGACCAAAGAGGGAACCAAGTTTCGTATGAAGGCGATCCTAAAAGATACGTTAACAACCCCATGACGAAAGCAGTGAGAATCGTGAATAATAGGAAAGTACGTCCGATGAATCCACTCATTTGCGAATCACCTCAACATCCCCAAGCCACGTCGATACTGCGATGACGAGTTCGGAAGTGGCACTACCTTGAGCTTCTGCATAACCATTTTGAAGGACAATCGATTGATTCCACAAACGTTTTTTACTGGCACCAAAAAGCCGTGCATCTCCAAGTAACGTTGTGTAATGGATTCGAACAGGGATTTCATAAGGAACAATCACACTGATTTTCCCGATTCCCTGGCGAACGGATACAAACGAGGTTCCTTTTGGCAACACCGTTTGAGTCGTATCTATTGTGATGTTTCCGTAAATTCCTTGAACGTGCACATCTTGCCATTCATATGCATGAAATGGTGTAGTTTGAACAGAAAAGAGTTTATTTTGAATGATGGCATTGGGTGTTTCTAAGTCACCGAGAAAAGGTTCAATGACCTGATGTGTTTCATCGCCTTTCCAAAGTCGCACTAAAATATAGACCATTGTAGCTGCGATTAACAGGCGCAAGCTCCACATGGAAAGTAAGGCGATGCCTAAGAACGCGATGCCGCTCCAGAAAAACAAGCGGCTTTTTCTGCGAAGACTGATATATACCAATCCGATACCAAAAAGAACGAATAACACGCTTCCATTATGGAAGAACATCGCTTCAATAAATATAAGTAGCAAGGCAGCCAATAGCCAAAATGTAATTCGCTCAGTTGAAAATCGTTGCAAAGCTATTCCTCCTTTTTCGTATCGGATTTCTCGTTAGACGAGAACCGCGGTCGACCTAAATACTATTTAACAGGAGAAGACAAGTGCCTTCTCCTGTCCTTTTATTGTTTAGCTTCAAGCGCAATCAAGAGACTTTTTAATGAACAGCATTAGAAAAGTGCTTTGCTATTAATATTACACAATTTCTTGTTGCGGTTGTGCATTTTTTTCTAGCATGTCTAGTCTGCGTTCCATGGATGATAAATCATGTTGTTTTTCAATGCGTTGACCTAGTCGTTCAATGTATTGTTCCATTTCATCAAAGGCCAATAATCTTTTTTCACCGTTTTTTGATGCTTCCGGTTGAAGGACTCGATCCATTTGGTGATGGGCACGAGTGACATTTTCTTTGCCCATCAGCTGTAGTTGGCGAACTTTCATATCTTTCAGTTTGTGTTTCATTTCTTCAAACTTTTGTTCAAGCCCAAATAACTCCTCAGTTGTGCGAGATATGCTAGCTTGTAATACGTCTTTACGGTTCGTATAGGCTGTAACTTCTGCTTGGGCAAAATCAATTAATTCACCTTCATTTGTATGGCGGGCTAGCTCCAGTTGTGAGGAGCGTTTAGCCAACATGTCTATTGCTTCTTGCAGTTCTTTTTCAAGTTGAACTTTAAGTTGCGCTTGGCGCTCAATCCATTTCCCTGTTTGTTCCGTTTGTTTTTCTGCTTCACGAATGTATTGATTTAACATAGCGATGGGATTTTTCTGTTCTTTTTTGTCAAACACGTTGTGAAGATCTGCTTCAAATGCATGTTTGAATCGTTTCCATAATGTTGTCATGTGTATTGCCTCCTATTTGTTTAGTTCGTTCCACTGTTTTTCAAAATTAATAAACGGGTCTGAAGATGCTGCAGTCAGTTGCGTAGGGAAAGCAATCGGTTGTTGTTTCCATTCACGAATGACATACCATAAACCGACAATCGCCAGAATTCCGAAGAAACCGGGCACATTTGCTACAGCTGTCAGTAATCCAATCAGTCCAACGGCAATCCAAGAAATTTTAGCCAGTTTTGATCCTCCTTTTAAATAGAAATGCATACCTGCGAACACAAGCAGTGCAGATAATGCAAGACCTAAAAGTGGTCCCAAATTGACCAGTGCCACAATTCCTGCAATTACGCCAACTAAGATTAATCCAAATTTTTTCATGTGTTTGTCTCTCCTTTCAAATTGTAAGTTAATCGTACCAACTGAACGTAATTCACCAAACGGGCTTGGAATGCATTTTTTACTAAGACCAGAGACGTAGAAGGTTCTAAGAATAGAGTAGAAAATTTAAGGATAGTTATGTAAAATAATAGTGAGTGAATATTCATTCAATTCCGATTAAAGAGGTGTAACGATGAAAGAAGTCGTGATAATAGAAGGTATACGTACTGCAGTTGGTCGGAGAAAAGGGAAGTTTGCCCTAACACGACCGGATGAATTGGCCGCAATTGTTTTAGAAAAATTAATCGAACGTGCCGGAATTGATAAAGGGGACGTAGAGGATATCATATTAGGTTGTGTCTCACAGGCTGGTGAGCAAGGGGGAAATATTGCCCGAACAGCAGGATTGATTGCTGGCTTTCCTACAAAGGTGCCTGGCACAACGATTGATCGTCAATGTGGTTCTAGCCAGCAAGCGGTCCATTTTGCTGCACAGGCAATCGCTTCCGGCGATATGGACATCGTCATTGCGGGTGGTGTTGAAAGCATGACACGCGTGCCGATGTTTTCAAATATGGGAGATGCCAAGCCGAGCAAGAAGTTAACGGAGCAATACGAAATCATCAATCAAGGATTGTCGGCCGAACGAATTGCGGAAAAATGGAATTTATCGCGGGAACAGTTGGATGCATTTTCAGTTCAAAGTCATGAACGTGCATTTCAGGCGATTGCAGAAGGCCGATTCGAAAAAGAAATTGTGCCAATTGAAGTGACGAATGAAGTCGGTTCAACGGAGTTGTTCTCTATTGATGAAGGTCCAAGAGCAGGAACTACACTTGAAACACTGGGCGGATTAAAAACGGTGTTTGATGAAAACGGACGAATTACGGCCGGCAATGCGAGTCAGATGAGTGACGGGGCATCAGCTGTACTGTTGATGTCGCTTGAAAAAGCCCAGCAATTAGGTTTGAAACCACGTGCACGAATTCATACACGCGTTGTTGTTGGATCTGACCCAACGCTTATGCTGACGGGGCCGATTTCCGCAACACAAAAAGTATTAGAAAAAGCGAATTTAACCATTGAAGACATGGATGTTTACGAAGTAAATGAAGCGTTTGCTCCTGTGCCGCTTGCCTGGTTAAAAGATACAGGAGCGGACCCGGATAAGTTGAATGTCAATGGTGGTGCCATTGCACTTGGTCATCCACTTGGTGCTTCAGGAACGAAACTACTTGTCACTTTGCTACATGAGTTGGAACGCACAAATGGTCGATATGGACTTCTAGCGATTTGTGAAGGAATGGGCATGGCGAACGCAACTATTATTGAGAGATTGCCAGAATCGGAGGAACGTTCATGAAAATTGCAGAAGTCATTGCTATCGTAACCGGTGGTGCATCTGGACTTGGAGAAGCTACCACGCGAAGACTGGTCGCTCAAGGTGGGAAAGTCGCCATTTTTGACTTGAATGAACAACGCGGGAGTGCGTTGGTTGAAGAATTGGGTCATGAAAATGTAGTGTACTTTCAAACGAATGTAACGGATGCACAGCAAGTAGAACAACAAGTAGCAGAAGTAATTGCTCATTATGAGAAAGTGAATACATTAATTAGCTGTGCTGGGATTGCGACACCAGGCAAAGTAGTCTCGCAAAAAGGACCGCTTGCACTGGAACGTTTCGAACAAGTCATTCAAGTGAATTTGATCGGTACGTTTAACGTATTACGCGTTGCGGCTCATGCGATGCAACAAAATGAACCAAATGAAGAAGGGGAACGTGGGGTTATTATTAATACCGCGTCCGTCGCAGCTTTTGAAGGGCAAATCGGCCAAGTGGCATACAGTGCATCTAAAGGCGGTGTCGTTGGCATGACGTTACCGATTGCCCGTGAGTTTGCTAGAGACGGCATTCGTGTGATGGCGATTGCCCCTGGATTAATCGAAACGCCGTTGTTCAAAGGGTTGCCGGAACCAGCACGAGCGTCCTTGGCAAGTTCTGTGCCTTTCCCGAATCGTCTAGGAAAACCGAGTGAATATGCGCAATTAGTAGAAAGCATTTTAATCAATCCAATGCTTAACGGCGAAGTCATCCGTTTAGACGGTGCCATTCGCATGCAACCAAAATAAGGAGGAATCATAATGGGGAAATACCGTTTTGAGACAGATGAGCACGTGATGTTCCGTAAGTCCCTTCGCAAGTTCATGGAAAAAGAAGCTGCTCCACATTACGAGCAGTGGGAAGAAGACCGTATGATTCCTAAATCGTTTTGGCGCAAGCTTGGGGAAATGGGTTATTTGAGTCCGCAAGTGGAAGAACAATATGGCGGACTGGAAGTAGACTTCAGGTATGCGGTCATTATCGGTGAAGAATTGGAACGAGTTGGTGCGAGCTTGACGGGTGTTGGACTGCACAATGATATTGTGGTTCCTTATATAGAAGCTTACGGAAATGAAGAACAGAAATCCCGCTGGCTACCTGGTTGTGTAACAGGCGAACATATCACGGCCATTGCCATGACAGAACCAGGAGCGGGATCTGATCTCGCAGCAATTCAAATAACGGCGGTTCGTGATGGTGATTCTTATATCGTGAATGGTTCTAAAACCTTTATTACGAATGGCATCAATGCGAATCTTGTTGTGGTCGTTGTGAAAACCGATACGCAAATTGAGCCGAAGCACCGGGGAATCAGTTTGCTCGTGATTGAAGAAGGCATGGCAGGATTTACACGTGGACGCAAACTGAATAAAGTCGGCATGCACGCGCAGGATACAGCAGAATTGTACTTTGAAGATTGTCGGGTGCCAGCTAAGAATATGCTGGGCGAAGAAGGAAAAGGCTTTACTTATTTAATGGAAAAGCTGCAACAAGAACGACTAATGGTAGCTATTTCCGCTCAAACCGCTTCTGAAGATATGGTCGAGATGACGCTCGATTATGTGAAGTCCCGCAAAGCATTCGGCAAGCCAATCGGGGCGTTCCAAAATACACAATTTAAGTTAGTGGAGATGAGCACGGAAGTCGAACTGGGGCACTCATTCCTTGAATCGTTGATTGAAGATCATATGGCCGGGAAAGACATTGTCTCAAAAGTGTCGATGGCGAAGTATTGGCTGACGGATACGGCCAAGAAAATTTCCGGGGAATGCCTGCAGTTGCACGGGGGATACGGCTATATGGAGGAATATAAAATTGCCCGTCGCTACCGTGATATTCCTGTCTCTGCGATTTATGCCGGTAGCAATGAAATCATGAAAGTGATTGTTGCGAAGAAAATGGGATTGTAGCTTAGACCATATGTGAGACCAAAGAACGGTGATAAAAGAGGGGCAAGATGAAATTATCAAATGAACAAGATATTGTAAAAGTCATTTCTATTGACGGTTGGATGATGAAGGTGATTCGACAAGCAGCAACACTCGGGTTGCCTGATTGGTGGATATGTGCTGGCTTAATTAGGGCAAAAGTTTGGGATGAATTACATGGATTCTCTGAAAAAACGATACTTCCTGATGTAGATGTCATCTATTTTGATTCTAAAAATACCGACGAATACATTGAAAAATTCTATGAAAAAGAATTAATGAAATTAGACCCTACCATTCCGTGGTCTGTTAAAAACCAAGCAAGGATGCATAAGTTGAACAAGGCAGAACCCTATACATCCTCAATGGATGGGATGTTAAAGTTTCCAGAGACAGCAACTGCTATTGGCATATCGTTGGATGAAAAAGGGGAACTTCGTTTATGTGCTCCATATGGCGTCACAGATTTATTAACCATGAAAATATGTCCCACGCCTTTTTTTAATGGATCACAAATTTATTTTGACAGACTTAAGCAAAAAAACTGGTCTGCCACTTGGCGACTAGTAAATGTAGAGTAAGCGGCAGGAGTTTTTCTGTCGCTTTTTTAAAATTCACCTATTTTATCAAGCTCATCGTACGGATATTCAGGCATCCTGAGAGAGGAATCTCCTTGCTTTAAAGACAACGTATCGTAACAAGATTCAATGCATATCATGATATACTTTCGAAAAAACAACGAGGAGGTGCCGCATATGCCGACCAACATCCCGAGTAGCCTGAGGAAAGACTTGGCGCTGACAATTTACAATGATGGATTTGCGTTAGTTCAAGAAATCCGTTCCATTCCTCCACTTTCAGACGATCACATCGTTTATTATACGGACGTGCCAGAACGCATTGAGTCTAATTCCGTGCAGGTAAAAGGTCTCAAAGTCACCGAGCTTACGTATGAATATGATTTGGTCGATAGATTGAAGCTGCTGGAAAAGTATGTCGGGCATGAAATCAGGCTCGTCAACAAAAAAACAGGCGAGGAAAAGACGTATCTTTTATTAGATGTCCAAAACGGTCTGGTTCTGGCAGATATGGTGACAAGAGAAATTGTGCTCGATGCAGAAGGCGAAATACGGTTACCGGATGGTCCAGAAGAAGTGATGTTAAAACCTACACTCGTCTGGCGATTTAAAGAACAGACAGCAGAAGATGTACGCGTTACGTATTTAACACGAGGACTTAGCTGGGATGCGGACTATGTGGCCCAAATCAGGGAGAATGATTTTGACCTGACGGGATGGGTCACGATGACGAACAACTCGGGCATGACGTTTGACGAAGTAAAAGTAAAACTAATGGCGGGTACGGTGAGTCGAGCACCAATGCTCAGGCAAAAAACGATTGCTTTTGAGCAGAATGTGTCTGAGATGGAACCTGAACGTCAAGCATTTGGTGAGTATTACTTATATACGCTGCCTGAAAGACTGACGCTGGCTAATCGTCAGCAAAAGCAAGTTCAGCTTTTTTCTGCTTATCAAATCAAGTCCCATACGGTGTACGAAGTGGACGCGTACAGTAATCATCCAACCGTGTACTTTACGTTCCGAAATGATGCGGCAAATGGTCTTGGCTTCCCACTGCCACGAGGAAGATTCAAATTGTACAAAGAAAATCCGAACGATGGATCCTCTGAATTTATCGGGGAAGATTTCATCCCGCATACGGCTGTAGGGGAACTGGTTCGTATTAAATCAGGGGAAGCTTTTGATGTCACAGTGGAAAGTGATGTTGTGGCTGAATACAAGAAAGACGGCTACGAATACGAGGAAGTCGTTTACTTGATTCGCAATCAAAAGGACCAGCCAATTGAACTAATTATCAACCACAGCACAAGTTATGGCATATTTAATGTGGTCGAATCAACACATACATGGAAACGGAAAGATGACGATATACAAATCTTTGTGCCGGTTCCAGCAAAATCTGAAGTGAAAGTGGCATTTACGATTCGGTATGACCGAAGACAAGATGTAAAGGTGAATTAGCAAAATGAAACGTATCAGCATAGGCACTCTTATTCTAGCAATTTATACATTACTCGTATTTTACTTTGGTTATAGCACCTATCAATGGCTTCAGACATGGGAATTATCGATTCATCCTGTGTTGTTCGGCTTTCTGTGGTTTGTCTGTGCTTTTGGCTACATCATCGGCAAGTTCAGTCATTCACTGAAGCATTTCAGTATGATCGGGTCGTACTGGTTTATTGTGATGCAGTACGGCTTGATTTTATTTCCTTTGGCAACCCTTACTTATTTTGTCCGACCTTCGGAGCAAACGATTTTTATGACAGGAAACGTAGTGGCGGTTTTATTTCTTATCATTTTCATCGCAGGTACATATATGGCCTTTTCACCAGTTGTTCGCCATAAAACCATACATATCAACAAGGATTCTGGTTCCTTGCGCGAGTTAAAGTTGGTACTCGCTTCTGACTTCCACTTAGGTCTTCTTTCCAACAAAAAGCACTTGCAGCGGTTTGTGAATTTGGCCAACAAAGAACAGCCGGATTTGGTGTTGCTGGCAGGGGATTTGGTGGATGATGATCCGATTTGGTTTGTGAAGGACGGCATGTCTGAAGTGATGAGGCAGTTGAAGACAACATATGGTGTTTATGGGGTTGTCGGAAATCATGAGTATTACGGAGGGAAAATTCCACTTCTTGTAGAGGAAATGAGGGAAGCGGGCGTCCGCATGTTGTTAGACGAAACCATTTGTGTGGAAAATGCGTTCTATGTAACGGGCAGGGAAGACGCGACGAATGGAAAGCGACAGTCTTTGGAGAGTTTGAAGCCAGAGTTGGACGAACTTCCATGGTTTGTAATGGACCATACTCCTTTTGATTTGAATACGCCGGCTAAACTTGGGGTTGATGTGCATGTATCTGGGCATACGCACCGGGGGCAGATGTGGCCGAATCATTTATTCACAAGTCGTTTGTTCGAGCTTGATTATGGGTATAAACTTAAAGGTCTGTTGCATGCTTTTGTGTCTTCAGGCTTTGGATTTTGGGGTCCACCGCTTCGATTGGGTTCCCGTTCGGAGCTTTGGTCGATTAAAATTACGTTGTCATGAAATTAACATTGGGAAAAGCCCATTAATCTTGTTACGATAGAAGATGGAGATAAAATAGTTTGCTTGGAGGCTGGACATGGAAAATTGGATTACTGACATTATGAGCCAGTACGGTTACATAGGCATATTTTTACTGATTATGCTTGAAAATATTTTCCCTCCGATACCGTCAGAAGTAATTTTGACGTTCGGTGGTTATATGACAACTCAAACATCAATGACGCCAATTGGAGTTATTTTAGTTTCAACTGCGGGTTCTGTTGCAGGTGCCGTCATTCTTTACGGGATTGGTTTATTGTTGGACGTTGAACGGTTGGAAAAAATCGTGGATCGTTGGGGACGCGTGCTGCGCTTGACGAAGAAAGATATTCATAAAGCAGATAAATGGTTCGATAAATATGGCATTTGGACAGTCTTGTTTTGCCGCTTGATTCCATTGATTCGCAGCTTAATTTCGATTCCTGCCGGGATGTCGAACATGAAGTTTGGACTATTTTTGTTATTTACGACAATAGGAACACTTATTTGGAATACGATTTTAGTATCGGTCGGAGCGGCAGTGGGCGATAACTGGGAATCAATCGTTGGTGTAATGGACGTATATTCAAATATTGTGTACGTATTAATTGTCCTTGCTGGGCTAGCCATTATTTGGTGGTATTTACGATTCAGAAAAAGAAGAGCATAAGGAGATATTATGGAACTATTTGATTTACTGAAAGCGTTAATATTGGGGTTTGTGGAAGGGATGACGGAGTTCGCTCCTGTTTCTTCTACCGGACATTTGATTATTGTGGATGATATGTGGTTAAGAACTTCTGAGTTTCTAGGGAAATATTCGGCCAATTCGTTTAAGATTTTTATACAGCTTGGCTCGATTATGGCGGTAATCGTCGTGTTCTGGAAACGGTTGTTCAGCTTGGTTGGTCTTTATAAAATGAAAGACACCACTCCAGGTTCACAGTTGAAATTGACTCATGTTCTTGTTGGATTAATTCCAGCGGGTGTACTTGGCGTATTGTTTGAAGACTATATAGATGAACATTTATTCCGTGTTGAGACGGTATTAATCGGTTTGGTTGTCGGTGCAATTTTAATGATTGTAGCTGATAAATTCGGTCCGAAAAAACCAAAAACACAAACGCTGGATCAGATTACGTATAAGCAGGCATTTACTGTAGGGCTTGTTCAATGTTTATCTTTATGGCCAGGGTTTTCACGTTCAGGTGCAACCATTTCCGGTGGTGTATTGTTCGGAATGAGTCACCGTACAGCTGCTGATTTTACATTCATCATGGCAGTTCCAATCATGTTCGGCGCGAGCTTCTTGTCGCTGTTGAAAAACTGGAAAGATATTGATCCAAATGATACTTCATTTTATATCGTTGGATTTATCAGTGCCTTCGTATTCGCATTGATTTCTATTAAGTTCTTCCTGAAGTTGATTGGACGTGTGAAGTTAACACCATTTGCGATTTATCGCTTGGTTTTAGCGGCAGTGTTGTTCGTGATTATTATTTTATAGTTGATTCTGAAACGGTCTCTTTTTGAGACCGTTTTTTTGTTGTGACAAACATTTAATTGAGTGAATATAACCACATATTAGTCACGAAAATTGTTGATTTCCTTTGCGGCGGACGCGTTTCGCGGGCACGGCCTCAGTCTCCTCATCACTTCGTTCTTGCGGGGCCTTCAGCTCGCGCTGTTCCCGCTGAAAAGATATTGGTCGAATGGCCAATATCTTTGCGACGAGTAACCGCAGGAGCAGTCTTGTTTTCGCCGCCTCCACTCCAATCAACAGAAAACTCTTCTGCTAGCGTTTCACTTCAAAATATTTAAATAGGAAAGTGGTCGGCTATTTCTGAAGACTCCTGCGGAAAAACGGAACAAGCTAGACCCCACAGGATCAGCTGTCATTGACAGCTGATCCGAGGAGGCTGGCGTTTCGTCCGCGGAAAGCGAAAGAAATAGCCGACCACCTTCTTTTTGGAACGAGAGTAAAAAGAAAAACGTCATTAGTCTGAAACGCGAATAGAGGCTCCCGTTTCGCGAATAGACCTGCAAAAACCGCGAATAGAGTTAAGTTGAACCTTGAATTTTGCAGGAAGCATACTATTTTTGTCGAATATAAGTGAAATGAAGCGTTAGAGATTAAAAACAAAAGGCTTTAGAGAAAAGAGGAGCTATAAAATGACTGAGACCATAACAATCGATCACCGGTCAATCGCAGTTCGCTTATTCAATGAAACTTGGGATTTGATAGAGAAAAAAGACCGCACGGGTGATGAAGATTCACAAATGCTCGAGAAAACATATGCTTCGCTTTATCATTGGCGTCAAGTTGGTACGAAGCTTAATTTGGCTAGAGGTTACTGGCAAGTGTCACGGGTACATGCCATTCTGGGTCATGGCGATGCGGCATACTTCTACGGAATTGCCAGTGTCGAATTGTGTGAAACGGAAGGATTTGGCGATTTTGATTTGGCGTTTGCTTATGAATCTGTTGCCCGGGCAGAAAAGTGTAGAGGCAATTCCGAGTCGATGAATATTTGGTCGGCGCGTGGACGTGCAGCTGCCGAACAAATCGCCAAAGAATCGGACAAAAATTATTTTTTAAGCGAATTAACTAGTGTGGATAAGGGTTGAACGAATTTGAAGGAAATTCATCTATTGTAAGTGAAAATACTATATGTTAGATTTGTTTTTATGATAAACACAATATATAGTGTAAAAACGATAAAGAGGTACCAGTAATGGTTTAAAAGGGAATTCGGTAAATGCCGAAGCTGTCCCCGCAACTGTAAGTGTAAACGACCATACAAAGTCCACTGTGCATCCGCATGGGAAGGCGTATGGAAGGATAATACACGAGCCAGGAGACCTGCCTTTTTTATCGACGAAGCAACACTTTCTTCGGGGGTTGAGGAGTGGAAGCGAGCTATTTGTAGCGAGCAGAATTCCATTTTCTCGCAAACCAATTGAACTCCTTTCCATTCTTTCAATCATGAGCGATGGCTCAGCCGAAGAGGCTGTTCCATCGCTTTTTTGTGTTTCTGAAATTGTTAGATTGGAGAGGTGCATACATATGGTGCAAAAAGTTTTAACAGAAAAAGAAATAGTGATAGATCAACTGCTGGAGAAGTTTAACGTTGATGAGTTGGGTCCGTTGTTGCGATCCCACGAAAAATGGCTGAAGAAAAATCCTCAAGCAACCGATGCACTATGGTCACAGGCAATGGTCTTAGAGTCTCTTAGTTATTTAGATGAGGATGAACCATTCTGGACTTTTGTTGCTGCACATATTTACTTGGCACAAGTTTACAGCGAACTCGCTAGCAGTCGGAACTGTTCAAGTCGTGATGTGTATAAGTATTTTAATAGACACCTCAATGACTTAACGGATAAGGGGTTATATGATGTAAGTCTCCTTCAAGCCTATACAAGTGAAGAAATCAAAGAGTTAGGCGAAATACTTGAACCTGAACGCGATCGACTGTTTACATATATCGGATTAAAGACATTGATGGATCGTTACGTAGCAAAAAATTACGATCATTCACCCGCTGAACTGCCTCAGGAACGTTGGCTGATTATTGCCATGACGTTGATGCAAAATGAGAAAGACAATCGTTTGGAAAAAGTGAAAGAGGCTTATTGGGCGATGAGTAACTTGTATATGACGGTTGCGACACCGACGCTTTCCAATGCAGGGAAACCACATGGGCAATTATCGAGCTGCTTTATCGATACGGTTGACGATAGTCTGCAAGGAATTTATGACTCCAATACAGATGTTGCCACGCTTTCGAAATATGGCGGGGGAATCGGTATTTACATGGGAAAAGTGCGAAGCAGAGGTTCTTCAATTCGTGGGTTTAAAGGGGCATCGAGCGGAGTATTGCCATGGATTAAGCAATTGAATAATACCGCAGTCAGCGTGGATCAACTCGGTCAACGACAAGGAGCAATCGCTGTTTACCTGGATGTTTGGCATAAGGACATCTTGCCATTTTTGGACCTTAAGTTAAACAACGGAGATGAGCGGCTGCGTGCGCATGATATTTTCACAGGTGTATGCCTGCCGGACATTTTCATGGAGAAAGTAGAAGCACGAGAAGAATGGACCCTGTTTGATCCACATGAAGTACGCTCGGTCATGGGGTATTCGTTAGAAGATTTCTACGATGAAACCCGTGGAGGAGGTTCATTCCGGGAGAAATATCAAGCATGTGTAGCGGACGAGCGGTTATCGAAGGAAATTGTGCCGGCTATTGATATTATGAAACGCATCATGCGTAGCCAATTGGAGACCGGTGTGCCATTTATGTTTTACCGTGATGCAGTAAACCGTATGAATACAAATAAGCATGAAGGCATGATTTACAGCAGTAATTTATGTACTGAAATTTTTCAAAATATGAGTGCGACACAATTTGAATCGATTACGTTAGAAGACGATGTCATTGTGACACGCCGAAAGCCGGGCGATTTTGTCGTGTGCAACTTATCTTCCATCAATTTAGGGAAAGCAGTTCCGGCTGGCGTGTTGGAACGATTGATTGAAATACAGGTGAGGATGCTCGACAATGTCATCGATTTGAACATGATTCCTGTTCCTCAAGCTGAACGAACGAATGCAAGATATCGTGGAATCGGTCTAGGTACGTTTGGCTGGCACCACTTATTGGCATTGAAAGGAATCCGTTGGGAATCGGATGAGGCAGTGAAGTTTGCCGATGAATTGTACGAAGAGATAGCTTATTTTACCGTCCGTACATCTATGAATTTATCCCGTGAAAAAGGACCATATCCATTGTTTAAAGGATCCGAATTCCATACGGGCGAGTACTTTGCAAATCGAGGCTACAGCAGCATGAAATGGCGTGAACTGCGTTTAGACATTGCGATGAATGGCATGAGAAACGGCTATTTGATGGCGATTGCACCGAATTCTTCTACTTCGATCTTAGCAGGAAGTACGGCAAGCATTGATCCGATATTCCAGAAAAGCTATTCAGAAGAGAAGAAGGACTATAAAATTCCGGTAACAGTACCTGATTTGAATCAAGAAACAACTTGGTTTTATAAGTCCGCGTACTTCATTAATCAGCATTGGACATTAAAGCAGAACGCCGCACGTCAACGCCATATCGACCAAGGGGTGTCACTGAATTTGTACGTGCAGAATACCATCAAGGCAAAAGAGTTGCTGGACTTACATTTAGATGCGTGGGCAAGTGGTTTGAAAACGACCTATTATGTGCGCTCCACTTCGGTGGAAATGATAGAATGCGAATCTTGCTCAAGTTAAGGAGGAACTATGGATGACAACGATTGAAAAACGAAAGCTCATGGATAAAGAGGCACCGAACCGTTCGACTGGCATCGTTAATGGGGCTTCATCTAACATATTGAATTGGGATGATGTCCGGTTCAGTTGGGCATACCCGAAATATAAACGGATGCTCGGAAACTTCTGGACACCGTTTGAAATCAATATGGGTTCGGACGTCAAACAGTTTAGTGGATTGAATGACGCGGAGCGTGAAGCGTTCTTAAAAATCATCGGTTTATTAGCGTTGCTCGATAGCATTCAAACCGATTTCGCAGGGAAAGTCGCGGACTACTTAACAGATTCAAGTTTGAATGCACTCATGATTATTTTGGCGCAACAGGAAGTTATTCATAACCATTCTTACTCCTACGTGCTATCAAGCTTGGTATCGAAACAGGAACAGGATAAGGTATTTGATTACTGGCGCACAGAACCGGTGCTCGCGAAGCGAAACGATTTTGTAATGAAGGGGTATGAAGCCTTTTCAGATAAGCCAAATGTGGATTCATTGTTAACTGCGATTGTATATGATGTTATTTTGGAAGGGCTATTTTTCTATTCGGGATTCGCCTTCTTCTATCATCTTGCACGTCATCAAAAAATGGTCGGTACGAGCACTATGATCAACTACATCAACCGGGATGAACAAATCCATGTCGATTTGTTCGTGAAAATATATCAGGAACTGTTACGGGAATACCCTCAATACGATACCCCGGAAAGAGCGCATGAAGTTCAAAGGATATTTAAAGAAGCGGCATCTCTTGAAGTTGAATGGGCACGTGAAGTGATCGGAGATCGAATTGACGGTCTGGACGTAGAGGATGTGGCAGAATACATTTGCTTCTATGCAAATGTCCGCTGTGCTCAGCTTGGATACGAACGCCCTTTCCCGGCATATCGCAAAAATCCGCTGAAATGGATTAAAGCATATGAAGAAGTGGACTTAGGCAAAACGGACTTTTTTGAGCAAAAGTCCCGTCAATATGTGAAGGTTAATGTACAAGACAATGGGTTTGATGATTTGTGAAATGTGTTGGATCGGACTGTTTCATAAGGGGTGACGACTTTGGTGCTGATCGCTTTGCTTCGCAGCCTTTACTATGGTTGTGCTGAACAATACGAGACCTGATAATTGATGATTTTCAGACGTGATGCCTTATTTTTCACACGTCAGCTCCATTTTTTTACACGTCAGCTCCATTTTTTCAGACGTGATGCGCCAAAAGTCAGACTGAGCATCCGCTCACCCAATAAAATATAGTTGATTGATGCTACTCACATTTCTTCGTAGTGTTAAATTGTGGCTCTCCAACAAATCCTTAAGATAAAACAGATGTGTCGAAATCCACTCGAACGCTTCTTTCGAGTTTGTTGGCGCAAGGCCGCGGAAAGCGGAGCCATTTTGAGGAATATCAGCCTTTTAATAATGATTAATATGAAAAAAGTCATTAACTTTAAAAGGCATTCCGAGACATCTGGCGAATCTTATTAAGGAGTATATTTTATCTTCGAAGGAGATGCATGAGATGAAACCCGTAACACCTTACTTAACTTTTTACGGCAATGCCAAAGAAGCGGCAACTTTTTACGAAACAACTTTCTCGTTGGATAACTTAGGAACGATGAAATATAGTGATGGTGATTTTCCACATCCACCAGAAGCTAGTGACTACCTTATGCATTGTCACTTAAGCGATGGAACCTTCAACCTTATGTTGGCTGATTCACCAACTCCAGGCGAAGCGGGAACATCGAATGTCGCCTTGATGATCGAATGTGAAAGCGATGAAGAAGTAAATAGTCTATACAAAGCATTATTAGAAGGCGGCAAGGCAGTCATGGAACTTCAGGAAACATTCTGGGGAGCCAAATACGCTAAAGTGCAAGATCAATTTGGCTATACGTGGGACTTGAATTTCCAAAAAGACAAAACAGAATAATTGCGTGAGACAAATGGGGCTGCCGGGGAACTGGCAGCCTTTTTGATGTGCCATGAACCCATTGTTGATGCTCTTCTTAAACACGTCAACTAGTGGTAAATAATATTCTTTCATTTTATTGGCACATGATAGCCTAATATTCGTAATAAATGTCAGGCAGGAATCTCCACGAAGACTCCTGTGGGAATACCTTGAGCTGAAGCCCCCCGTAGATGGCTGAAGCCAAGCCCATGGAAAGCAAAGTAGCGGTTTCTGCTAATTCTTTCAAAAAGGCTATGAACCCTGGGTTTACCACTTAGTGATAGAGAGTCATCATAAATGGTATTGGCACATGACAGCCACATACTGTAATCAATGTAAGGCAGGAACCACCACGAAGACTCCTGTGGGAATAGCTTGAGCTGAAGACACCCCCGAAGGTGGCTGAAGCCAAGCCCACGGAAAGCGAGGTGGCGGTTCCTGCCAATCTTTTAATTTGGGTAAAGTGGGTGGGAGAGAACAAATCAACATCAAAAAGGAATAAAAAAACTGAGCGTTAAAGAACGCTCAGCCCCAACTCTTATTCTTCTTCATTTATGATCACATTACGGCCTTTAAGTTTCATAATCAGTGGAACGACGAGCCATGCGACTGCTGCAAGAATGAATACTAGTGAGAGTGGTTTAGATACAAAAATCGAGAAATCACCATTTGAAATCGTTAACGCGCGACGCATATTGTTTTCAATCATTGGGCCCAATACAAGCGCCAATACAAGTGGTGCCAATGGATAATCGTTTTTCGCCAAGAAGTAACCTAGTACGCCACAGGCAAGTAACAAGTATAAGTCGAACGTTGTGTATTGTACGGCGTAGACGCCAAAGAAGGAAATGGCGATAATGATCGGAAGCAAATACTTTTTAGGTGTTTGAATGATTTTCGCAAACACTTTCACAAGTGGCATATTCAAAACCAATAACATTAAGTTTCCGATAAACATACTCGCAATTAACCCCCAAGCTACTTCTGGGTGATCGTCAAACAATAATGGACCTGGCTGAATGTTGTACATGATCAGTGCACCCATCAGGATAGCGGTCGTACCGGAACCAGGAATACCTAAGGTTAATAATGGAATCATCGCACCGCCTGATGCCGCATTGTTTGCGGATTCAGGTCCTGCAACACCTTCAATTGCACCTTTCCCGAATTTCTCCGGATGTTTGCTGAACTTTCTTTCAGCTACGTAAGAAAAGAAAGAAGCCAGCGTGGCACCTGCTCCAGGCAAAACTCCAATGAAGAAGCCCAATAAAGAACCGCGGACAATTGGTTTTGCACTATCTTTTAAATCTTGTTTTGTCGGTAAAATTCTTTCAATCTTCGCGATGGCACCATCTTCTTTATCCCGCTCAAGAACCGTTTTGAATACTTCACCTAAAGCAAATAAACCAACGGCAATCGTCAAAAATTCAAGGCCAGAATACAAAATCGGTAAATCGTATGTAAAACGGGCAATGCCTGAAACGGCATCAATTCCAATAGTAGCCAAGAGTAAACCAAATACGGTCATCATCAATGCTTTGGTCATCGATTTGCCAGCTAATCCACTCACTGCACAAAGTCCAAGCAGCATTAGAGAGAAGTATTCCGCAGGACCAAACTTCAAGGCGACGTTTGATAACGGTTCAGCCAATAAAACCAAACCAATCAATGAAACGATTCCAGCTGTGAATGAACCGATTGCTGCAATTGACAGTGCAGCACCCGCCCGGCCTTGTTTAGCCATTTGATAGCCATCCAAAGTGGTGACAACGGATGAAGATTCACCAGGTGTATTTAATAGAATGGACGTTGTGGAACCTCCATACATCGCTCCGTAATAAACACCTGCAAGTAAAATAATTGAACTGGCAGCAGCAGCCTCAGTAGGCATACCAGAAGTCAATGTCGCCGTGACGGGAATCAAAAGCGCGACACCACTCATCGGTCCAATACCAGGCAAAACGCCGACTGCTGTACCAATCAATACGCCAACAAATGCAAATAAAATATTTTGCCACTGGAACGCGACAGCAAACCCATTAAATAAAAAATCTAAAGTACTCATGCCAAAACTCCTTTCACGTTAAAACTGAGGGAATCCGGGCAACGATCCGCCAAGAAACTCTGCAAAAAAGTAATAAACGCCAAATGAAAATGCACTGGCGATAACAATGGTGCTAATCCATTTCCCACGTTCCATTGTTTGAAATGCAATTAGCAAGAATAGGAACGTCGATATGACATACCCAAGTGGCTCTAAAATGGTAGCGTATAAAATTGCACTGATAAAAATAATGAGGAACTTAACATATTGAATGGACTCTTTTATTTTTTCGCCATGTTCATATTTTGTCGTTTCAAAAAGTAAGCGAATGCTTAATAAAATCAGGATGATTCCAAGCGCCGTCGGGAAAATATTCGGTCCAACAGAGGAACCATACGCACTTTGTGAAATCGAGCGACTTTCAATGACAAATAAAAGACCAATCAGTAAAAAGGCGATACTTGCAAATCGATCGAACGTTTTACTCATTATCTTTCACACCTCCTAAAGAAAAAGGCGACCGCTACTGCCGTCGCCGTCATTTATTATTTTTGCATCTCTAAAGCTGTTAATAATTCAACGATTACTTTATCTTGATCTTCTAAATAAGTTGCAAAATCTTCAGCGTTTCGGTATTCACTTTGCCATCCGTTACGCTCAAGTTCAGCTTTCCATTCATCCGTCTCCACCAATTCATCTAACTTCGCAGTCCAGTAGTCATAAGCTGCATCGGACATGTCTTTCGGTCCGAATAGTCCGCGCCAGATCGTGAATTCAGCATCAATGCCTTCTTCTTTGAATGTAGGCACTTCACTAAGGGTACCTTCAAGTCGTTCGCTAGAACTTACTGCCAATACGCGGACGTCACCTGATTTTACATACTCAGAAATCGTAGAAGCGTCAGTTGCAATAACATCTGCATTGTTACCTAGTAATGCCGCAACAGCTTCACCACCGCCATCGTACGAAACATATTTAACAGATTTAGGATCGATGCCATATTCATAAGCTGGTAGAATTCCTACTAAATGGTCCATCGAACCAGGTGCTGATCCACCTGCTAATGTGATTTTTGTCGCATCAGCTTTTATAGCTTCTAATACATCTTTCAAAGATTTGAAAGGTGAATCCTTTTGAACCACAATTGCGCCGTAGTCACGTGTTAACTGAGCAAGAGGTTTTGTATCTTTATAGCCGTAAGGACTGTTTCCTTCAGCTTTGTTATTGTTGATTAAAATAGGAGGTGATTTGACCATCAAGACATAATCATTTTTTGCTTCTTTCGTTGCAAAATCCGCCATGTAAACGGCTCCACCGCCACCAGGTTTGTTTTCAACCATAATGGACTCTTCTACCAATTTCGTTTCATTCATAGTTTTTGCAATGGAGCGGGCTGTTAAATCCCATCCACCGCCAGCTCCAGAAGGTGCCACGATTGTGATTGGTTTTTCCGGATAGTTAGATGAAGCGCTTTCATTTCCTTCCGACGAACACGCAGCTAAACTTAATGCCAAAGAACTCGCTAATAAGACTGTCGATAATTTTTTCCACATAATCGTTAATCCCCTTTGATTGAATTAGAAAAAGACAGCGCTTTCATACGCTGTCTTCAATTTATCAGAACTTTTATTCAATTCAATGTTTTGGGTCATAAGTGAAATAAAGGTCTTTTCCTTCATTTTGTTCATAAAGTTCATGGGGACTTTGGGAAATACCTGCGTTCGGGACGTCCGATTGTTCCATAAATGAGTTCCGCAGTCGCTTGGCTTTCAGAGACAAGAAACTCTAGATACCTTCGTGCAGTCGATCTGCTGAGCCCGCTTGCGACTCCGAGTTTCTCGGCTGTGATGCCATGAGATTGTTTTGTTAAGTGCAGCACGACCTTTTCCATTGTGATAGGGTCAATCCCTTTAGGCGTCATGATACTTTCGGCTACTTGTGATGACTTACTAGGGTGCCACAACATTTGAATGGATTCCTCTTGCAGGTTTCCTGTGCTTGCCAGTGTTTTTCTTTTTTCCTGGTAAGCCAGTAAACTTTCTTGAAAACGATCGAACGTCAACGGTTTTAATATGTAGTCAATAACACCTCCACGGAAAGCTTGTTTCACCACACTCACTTCAGAAGCAGCGGTAATGAAGATGATGTCCGTTTCCGGGCTTTCCGTTTGAATGAATGGCATTAGTTCTGTTCCCATCATGTCGGGTAAATAGACATCCAATAAGATTAAATTCGGTTTCATTGCACAAACCCAATCTTTTGCCTCAGCCCCCGTATGAGCCGAACCTACAACAACAAATCCCTCGATTTTGTCAATGAACCGACGGTGTATATCGGCGATTCGAGTGTCATCTTCTATAATTAAGACTTCGATACTTTCAGTCATGTAGAATAACCTCCTTTAGGAATGGAGATGACGAAAAGTGCTCCATCTAAATCCCCATTTTCAATTGACGCAACGCCATTTAAATCTCTAATATTCTCGGAAACTTTCACTAGCCCGTAACCTCGATCGGGTCCAGTCTTCGTGGAAACGCGAGATTTGAAAATATGCTCCTGTATATCAGAACGAAGTCCGTCACCTGAGTCCTCAACTTCAAGCAATATTTCCAGCCCATTATCCAGGATAAACAATCGTACAACTCTATCTGATTCGGGCAAATGTTCAACGGCTTCGAATGCATTCATCACAAGATTTCCTATGATCGAAACAAAAAGACTCTTTTCCAAATGCTTAGGTAAGTTTTTTAAGTTGCTATCTTCATCCAAAATAAATTGAACTTTTAATTCTCGGGCACGATTGAATAACCCAATCACAAGTCCGCCTAGGTAGGGGTCTTGTAACCTTCTCGTGACGAATTGGATAAGAGATTGATGCTCCTGCGTTTCGTCATGAATCAGGTGAAGTGCTTCATCCAGTGAGTTCAGTTGAATGAGCCCACTAATTGTATAGAGGAAATTCTGATATTCATGCGTTTGTGCACGAAGTGCTTCTGTATATTGCTTCACTTGTGAGAGTTCAGTCGTAATCTGATCAAAATCCGATTGCAATCGAAAACTGGAGACAGCGCCAACGATATCATTTCCGACCATAATGGGCATGCGATTAACAATCGCTTTTTTACCGCGGATTTCCATGTGTCGGTCAAATTGTTTTTCCCCACTTTGTAGTACTTGAGGAAGAAGAGTGTTCGGTAAAACTTCTTCAATGTGGCGTCCAATCAATGACACACCTTCCGGCAAGGATAGCGTGTCGTAGGCTGCAGGGTTCATCATGGAAATTTGTCCATTCTGATCTACCATAATGATTCCTTCACGAACAGATTCGATGAGTGTGTTGCGCTCCGTAAATAAATGAGCGATTTCAGTTGGTTCCAAGTTGAATAACACTTTTTTTATACTTCTGGCCAAAAACGACGAGCCAATGATCCCTAGAATAATAGCGATCAAGACGATGGTCACAATCGAATCCACATATTCAAAAAAAGTATGGGAGATGTCATCTTTCAAAAAACCTACAGAAATAATACCAACAATTTCTCCTTGCGCATTTTTTACTGGCGTTTTCCCACGCAAAGCCGGTCCTAGTGTCCCTGTAGCTTCGGAAATATAGGATTCTCCATTAATCAGAGCCCGTTCATTATCATCTCCAACCATTTTTTGCCCAATGCGCTCAGTTATCGGATGCGCATAACGAATTCCTTCGTTGTTACCAATGACCACATATTCTGCACCAGAAAGTCTGCGAACGTTTTCAGCGATTGGTTGTAACACTTCGGAAGGATTTGTATGTTCAAACCCAGCAATTACATCTGGTCGGCTCGCAGTAGTCTCTGCGATATTAAGGGCTCGGTTGCCTATTTGTTGTTCGATACTATTGGACATGGTGAAGTAGAAGGAAGCCCCAATTAGAAGGGAAATAGCTGTGACAAATAAGGCTCCATAAATGAATATTTTGGATTGCAAAGATCGATTCTTCAAAGCTCTCACTCTTTTCACATAATTAGTGATAGTATGACGAGTCATTGAAGAATTGGCAACAAGAGGATTTTAGTTTAGGGATTACAAATAGAAGGGGGAGAGTGGTTACCCCAATTAAATGGAGCGCAACACCCCAATTAAATAAGCGGCAACTCCAATTAAATTCCCCTCCGCTACTAACCAAAAGAAAACCATGACAATAGTCTGAATAGAAATTATAATGAATAAAGTTTAAGAAAGGGAGAGATTGCCATGTCAAAAGCAACACTTGCTTCATCAATCAAATTGGAGGGCATGTTGGCATAGAATGTGAACTCCGATTTGATTTTAACCAAAATCAGATAATCGGAGGAAATTAGAATTGAGTATACAAAATTTTTATTACACTGTAACAAGTTCAAGATCATTTTTCATACAAATGGTGTTCACATTAAACGCCATTTATTACGTAACGCAAGCGGAATTGAATGCTTTGCAACTCGTACTCATTGGAACCATCATGGAAGTGTCCGTCTTACTATTTGAAATGCCTACGGGCTTATTTGCGGATCATTACGGCCGGAAGAAGTCACTCGCTTTCGGTACACTCGTCCTAGGGCTGGCGCATGTATTGGAAGGCAGTACGCCTGAGTTTTGGGCGATTGCGGTGGCTTCCGCGATGTGGGGGATTGGCTGGACATTCATTAGTGGAGCTGAACAAGCATGGATTGCCGATGAATTGGACGCAAAGAATTTAGAAAAGACATTCTTGCGTGGCTCTCAGTTTTCATCGTTGGCGCGTTTTGCAGCCATTTTGACCAGCGTGGCCATCGCAGCGATTTGGTCCGTACAAACTGCGATTATCATTGCAGGAATTATGCTCATTATGCTTGCAGTCTGGGCATTCATTAAACTCCCGGAAACGAAGTTTGTTAAAGTTACGCGTGAAAAAGGTATCTCGGGTATAGCCCATATGATGACATCAATCAAAGCAGGCGTTTCTCAAATACGTGGTAACACCGTGTTGGTCAGTATTGCAATGGTTACTCTGTTCTGGGGGCTCGCTAGTGAAGGGTTCGATCGGTTGTACGGTGCCCATTTCATTGTGGACTACCAGTTGTCTGAAAGTGAATCCGTTTATTGGTTCGGCACGTTTTATGCGGTAGCATTTTTACTGAACATCGTGGCGCTTCGTTTCGTCGAGCGACACGTCAAAGGTCGTTACGCACAAGTATTAATGAACACTAACACCATTTTAATGGCAACCATGATTGCTTTCGCCTGGACAGGTCATTTTTGGGTGGCTGTCGCCATGTATTGGGTGACAAGTGCATTGAGAAATGTAAATTATCCGTTGATGAGCATAATCACAAATGAGCGGATCGAATCCAAAGGTCGTGCGACAACCCTTTCTATGTTCGGTCAGCTTGATGCGTTTGGACAAATCGCCGGTGGACCACTGGTCGGTATGCTTGCCTTGTATACGTCCATAATAGGGGGGATTACTTCCTCAGCGTTGCTCATTTTACCTGTACTTTATTTCTTGTGGCGAATGAAAGGGAAAATGACAGTTTCATAGAATAGATGAGTGCCTGGTGCGTATGTGCATCAGGCATTTTTTAAAAGGGAATAACTCTTGTTTGAGAAGGAATAAACGGTGCGCGAAAAGGAATAAACCTAGTCTGAAAGGGAATAAAAGGTTTTAGTAAAGGAACAAATCAAAATCTACGGGAATAAACACTACAAAAACCTCAAACCACAAAAAAACAGTGCACCATTAAAGGCACACTGTAATCATCTTAATTATTTTCCGCCTAATAAATCAAACAGACCGCCAGCCAAGCTGCCTTCACCTTTTGACCCGCCGCCCGGAGTTTGCGGAGCTGCTGCAAACACGCGACTTGCGAGACGACTGAAAGGTAACGATTGAATCCATACCGTACCTGGACCACGCAGTGTAGCGAAGAACAATCCTTCTCCACCGAATAATGCTGTTTTCACGCCTGGGACCATTTCGATATTGTAATCCACTTCCTTGGTCATGGCGACTAAACACCCTGTATCCACACGCAACACTTCACCTGGTTGTAAGTGTTTCTTATGAATAGTACCTCCAGCATGGACGAATGCAAGGCCATCACCTTCAAGTTTTTGCATGATGAACCCTTCACCACCGAAGAAACCAGCCCCAATTTTGCGTTGGAATTCAATGCCTACCGATACACCTTTGGCAGCAGCCAGAAACGCATCTTTTTGACAGATAATTTTTCCACCCATTTCACTCAAATCCATCGGAATGATTTTACCTGGATATGGAGATGCGAAATACACATGTTTTTTACCAGATCCGTTATTTGTGAAAGTCGTCATGAATAAACTTTCTCCTGTAAGCATTCGTTTTCCTGCACCCATTAGTTTGCCCATAAATCCGCTTGTCGCTGAGCCATTCGAGCCATCACCGAAGATTGTTTCCATCGAGATGCCGTCTTCCATCATCATCAAACTGCCTGCTTCTGCAACGACTGTTTCTCTAGGATCAAGTTCTACTTCTACAAACTGCATATCGTCACCGTGTAATTTGTAATCGATTTCGTGGTTATTCATGGCATACATTCCTCCAAAATTTAAATTCTACTCATTCATACGCTTCTCGCAACTAAAAGTTTCATAGAACGTCTGTATTTAGAAACATTCCGTTTTTTCTGAAAATGAAAAGGTTTAAATGACCACGTGTCGAATAAGTAAAGTGAAAGCGTTCTCAAATCGAAAGGGGTAAGGTACATGCAATTGAACAATTACATCGGTGGAAAGTGGCAGGAAGCGGGAGATGCAAAGTACGTTCCTGTAACGAACCCTGCAAATGGAGAAGAGTTAGCGCAAGTTCGATTATCAACTAAAAATGATGTGGATATGGCTGTTGCAGCTGCAAAGGAAGCGCAGAAGAAATGGGCGCTAGTCCCTGCACCGAAACGGGCAGATTATTTATATGAAATAGGCCGTATTATGAAAGAAAAGAAAGAGCATCTTGCTCAAGTGCTGACGAAAGAAATGGGCAAAGTCATTGAAGAGGGCCGCGGTGAAGTGCAAGAAGGAATTGATATGGCGTTCTATATGGCGGGTGAAGGTCGTCGATTATTCGGGGAAACGACGCCATCGGAACTGGCAGACAAGTTTGCGATGAGCGTACGTGCTCCAATCGGTGTGGTCGGACTCATTACTCCTTGGAACTTCCCTGTTGCCATCGCAACGTGGAAATCATTCCCTGCGATTGTTGCAGGTAACACGTTCTTATGGAAGCCAGCAACGGAAACCCCAATGATGGCTTATGAAATGGCGAAAGTATTTGAAGAAGCAGGACTTCCTGCAGGCGTTGCGAACATTGTATTCGGTTCCGGGGCAGACGTTGGAACGGCAATGATCGAACATCCGGACGTGAAAGTTATTTCATTTACAGGGTCAACTGAGACAGGTCGTTCGGTAGCTGAACGTGGCGGTCGTCATTTGAAAAAAGTGTCGCTTGAAATGGGCGGGAAAAATGCAGTCATCGTCATGGACGACGCCGACCTTGGATTGGCGGTTGAAGGGATTTTGTGGAGTGCTTTCGGAACAGCCGGTCAACGTTGTACCGCATGCAGTCGCGTCATTGTGCATAAAGATGTGAAAGAAGAACTGGAAACGCGTTTGCAAGAAGCGATGAAAGGCTTACCAATCGGTGACGGTATGGACGAATCCGTGAAAATCGGTCCAGTCATCAACAAAAAAGCGCTTGAAAAAATCCATAACTATGTCCAGATTGGTAAAGAAGAAGGCGCTACTTTGCTTGCAGGAGGAGAGATACTTGCTGAAGGCGAATTGGCAAACGGCAACTACTACGCTCCGACTCTATTCACAAATGTTGATAGAGACAGCCGCATTGCGCAGGAAGAAATATTTGGTCCTGTCGTTTCTCTGATTGAAGTGTCGAGTTTAGATGAAGCAATCGAAGTGAATAACAGCGTGTCCTTCGGTCTATCCAGCAGTATTTTCTCACGTGATGTGAACACGGTCTTCAAGGCGCAGCGCGATTTGGATACAGGCATTGTGTATGTCAATGCAGGCACAACAGGTGCCGAAATTCATTTGCCATTCGGCGGGACAAAAGGAACGGGTAATGGACATCGTGACTCCGGCGTTGCAGCGCTTGATGTATATACAGAATGGAAGAGCATCTATGTCGACTTCAGCGGTAAATTGCAACGGGCTCAAATCGATAACTAAGCAGTTTTGAATCAATCATTGTAAGCCTCACATATACATGCAGAGATAATGTTTTACAAAGGGGATGTAAAAATGAAGGTTGTTGTATTAGGTGCGGGATTAATGGGAAAAGAAGCGGCACGTGATTTGGTCAAAAGCGAAAACGTCGAGAAAGTGTTTTTGGCTGACGTACAAGTGGAGCAAGTAAAGGCGTTTAAAGAGAAAATTCAATCAGATAAAATAGAAGCAGTCCGTTTGGATGCCAATGATGATGCGCAACTGAAAGACGTCATGAGCAAAGGTGATGTTGTTATTAATGCCTTGTTCTACACGTTTAACGAAAAAGTAGCACGCACGGCCGTTGAAGTTGGCGTACATTCAGTGGATTTAGGCGGACACATCGGCGGCGCAACGGATTCTGTTCTCGAATTGGCTGATGAAGCACGAGCGAAAGGTATTACGCTGATTCCGGACCTAGGGGTAGCTCCGGGCATGATCAACATTTTATCAGGTTACGGTGCAAGCAAATTGGATGAAGTAACATCAATCAAATTGTATGTAGGTGGGATTCCAGTCGATCCGGAAGGTCCATTGAAATACAACATTGTCTTTTCATTGGACGGGGTGATGGATCACTATACGGATACATCCCATGTCGTACGGAATGGTGAATTGCTTGAAGTGCCATCATTGTCGGAAATTGAGCCGATTCATTTTGATGAATTCGGTGAACTGGAAGCGTTCCATACATCGGGTGGAACATCGACATTGACAAAAACGTTTCCGAATGTGGAAACACTCGAGTATAAAACGATTCGTTACCCGGGACATGCTGAAAAATTCAAAGTGCTTGTCGATCTCGGCTTAACCAAAAAAGAAACAACGGTTGAAGTAGATGGAAAAACAATCAGCACGCGTGAAGTGCTGAAAGCTGCTTTGACGCCAGGCCTATTACTGGGAGACAAACAAGATGCCGTCCTGCTGCGTGTCATTGTGTCTGGAAATAAAGATGGTCAACTGGCTACCTATTCCTACGAACTCGTAACGAAAAAAGATATGACAGATCAAGTTACGGCAATGGCACGTGCAACGGCAAACACCATTTCAATCGTTGCCCAAATGATTGGGAATGGCGAAATTACAAAACGCGGTGTTTACGCACCTGAACAAATAGTGCCGGGCGATACCTACATTAATGAATTAAAGAAACGTGGCGTCCAAATTCAAGAATCCATTCAACAATCAACTTCGGTTGGTAACGTATAACAGGAGGCATTCATCATGAACTTCGAATTCTCGGAAGAACAACAATTACTGCGTAAAACAGTCCGCCAATATGTGGATGCTGAAATTATCCCCCATATCGCAGAGTGGGATGCAACGGGTGGCTTTGATCAAAAGGTATGGAAACGGTTAGCTGAATTAGGTTTCATGGGCGTTTGTGTACCTGAAGCCTATGGTGGAAGTGGCATGGACTACAATTCTTTAGCGATCGTTTGCGAAGAGTTGGAACGGGGAGATACGGCTTTTCGAACAGCTGTCTCCGTGCATATCGGATTGAACTCCATGACGTTAATGCAGTGGGGTTCCGAAGAACAAAAGCAAAAATATTTGGTGCCTCAAGCAAAAGGTGAAAAAATCGGAGCTTTCGGTCTGACGGAACCTGGTGCTGGTTCGGATGTTGCCGCAATGGTTACAACCGCAACACGCGACGGGGATGATTACATTTTAAAAGGCCAAAAAACGTGGATTTCCCTTTGTGATAAAGCAGACCATTTCATCGTTTTTGCCTATACGGATAAATTCAAGAAACACCACGGCATCAGTGCTTTTATCGTGGAACGTACGATGGAGGGCTTCAGTTCGAAAGCGATTAAAGGCAAGTATGGCATTCGTGCCGGGAATACCGGAGAAATTTTCTTCGATGATATTCGAGTTCCAGCCGCAAACCGTATAGGGGAAGAAGGCGAAGGATTTAAAATCGCCATGTCTGCTTTGGATAACGGACGATTTACTGTTGCTGCAGGTGCTGCAGGATTAATCATGGCTTGTATTGAAGCAAGTGTGAAATATTGTAATGAGCGCGAAACATTTGGTAAGCCAATCGGCAAACATCAATTGGTCCAACAAATGGTCGCGAAAATGGAAGCGGGACTTCAAATGAGTCGTCTCCTCGTGTACCGAGTTGGTGAGCTGAAAAATAAAGGGGTGCGCAATACGCGAGAAACTTCTTTAGCGAAATGGCAGGCATGTGATTTTGCCAACCAAGCCGCAGATGATGCTGTACAAATTCATGGTGCCTACGGATACTCGGATGAATACCCGGTCGCTAGATACTTGCGTAACTCAAAAGCTCCAGTCATTTACGAAGGAACACGTGAGATCCATACAATTATGCAAGCTGAGTATGTGCTTGGATATCGTGAAGATAAAAAATTATCGAAAATGCTGCCGAAATGGCCATTTGAAATCGATAAGTGAATATGATAGAATATTCTCAACATGAATGAACGGAGGTGAAGAAAGAATGAAAAACGCTGTGAATGCACGTGGTTTTATACTGGAATTTTTATCCACATCATGTGCGATTACTCATGAAATTTCTAACAACGGGACAGGTCTGTCCACTTTTAGAAAATTACATGCACATCACAGCTGATAAGACATTCTTTCTTCTCCAATTTTTAAGAGAAAAGACTGCTTGCTTTTCAGGCAGTCTTTTTTTGTACGCAAAAATAGATCTAAGAACGAATGGCTTCCAGTTGAAATCGAAAGGAAGCGAAAAATCATGATATGTACAATACAGGAAATCAGTAAAATGTTAGGCGGAAACATCATTTTTGAGGAATTATCATTGGCTGTTAAGACTGGTGATAAATTAGCCGTTGTCGGACGTAACGGAACAGGTAAAACAACACTTTTTAAATTATTAGCAGGTATTGAAAGCCCGGATTCAGGGAGCATTCATTTCAGAAAAGGAACACGAATCGGCTACTTGGCCCAGATTCCTTCGTATTCAGAGGAAGTAACGGGCCTCGATGTATTGACGATGGCATTTGAAGAACTGCTTAAGATGCAGACACAAATGACAGACCTTGAAACGAAAATGGCCAGCGCATCGGGTGATGAGATGGAAAGGCTGCTTCGTCAATATGGAAATATTCAGGAACAATTCACGCTGCGTGACGGATACTCCTATGAGTCTGAAATTGATAAAGTCATTCAAGGTCTTCAATTAGATAACTTCGTTAACCGTCCTTTCCCTTCTTTGAGTGGCGGAGAACAAACGAAAATCATGCTCGGTCAGTTGCTGTTGACGAAACCAGATTTACTGTTGCTTGATGAACCGACAAATCATTTGGATTTGTTTGCTGTTGAATGGCTTGAACAGTATTTGGTTGATTATGAAGGAACGGTCGTTATCATTTCGCATGACCGCTATTTCCTGGATCAGGTTGTCACGAAAGTGGCTGATCTTGAAGAAGGCGAATTGATATTGTACCACGGCAACTACTCATCGTTTGCCATTCAAAAAGAAGAACGCATCATTCGGGAGTTCCAGGAATACGAGGAACAGCAGAAAAAGATTAAAAAAATGCGCGAAGCCATCAAGCGGTTGAAACTATGGGCAAACGAAGCAGTACCACCTAATGCAGCTCTGCACCGACGTGCCCGCAATATGGAACGTGCTTTGGAACGCATGGAAAAAGTTCGCAAGCCGTTAATCGATCCGAAAAAAATGACCTTATCATTTGAAGCAGCTCCTCGTAGCGGCAAGGAAGTAGTGGTCATGGAACAAGTGAACAAAGCTTTTGGCGACAAAGTATTGCTTTCTGGTGCGGACTTCAATGTCAGGTGGAAAGAACGAGTGGCAATCGTCGGTCGAAACGGAACCGGCAAATCTACCATCCTGAAACTTTTGCGAGGAGAACTGGACGTCGATGCTGGTATCGCACGCCTAGGCAGTAATGTAAGAGTAGGATTCTTGTCCCAGCATTTCGAAATTGCCAATCCAAAAGCGCGACTAATTGATGTATTCCGTGCCGAGGTTAATGTCTTTGAAGGTGAAGCCCGCCACATTCTGGCGAAATTCATGTTTTATGGACCGGATGTGTTCAAACGGGTAGGCGATTTAAGTGGAGGCGAGCGTATGCGTTTGCGTCTTGCGCAGCTCATGCATCAAGACATCAATTTATTAATGCTCGATGAACCGACAAACCATTTGGATATCGATTCGAGAGAAGTGCTCGAAGAAGCGCTTGAAGATTTCCAGGGAACCATTGTGGCCGTATCCCACGATCGCTACTTTCTCAACAAACTGTTTCCTCGGACCGCTTGGCTGGACCAGGGCACTTTCATAACTTTCGAAGGAGCGTATGAATGGGCACGTTCGAAGTGGGCGGAAAGGGAGCAAACGCTAGGACCAGAAACTCCTGTCCACAAGGAAGAACGAGTCAAAATGGTACGCGAACGTGAGGGAAAACCTCGTTCATTTGAAAAGGAAATCGCCGATGTCGAAGAAGAATTAGCAACGCTCACTGCACTTATTGAAGCAGAAGCGGATTGGCAGGAATACGAGAATTTGTTGGTGAAAAAGAAATCACTTGAAGAACGTTTGGAAGAATTAATGGCTGATTGGTTCAAACATGAGGCGTGAAGGCGTGATTTATAAAAGAAGGGAAACTAATTTAAGCATTGATTCGGTTTCTAAAAAACTCAGAGTTTCCATGCTCTGAGTTTTTTTATATATTGGTTTTCTTAAATAATCCATCTGATGAACAGTTACTAATTGTCGGACCAATAGCAAGATGGGTACTTACAACATTTATTCAAAACCACAATCAAGCGGATATTACATTCGGTAAATCTTGATTTGATGTTTTGTGTAATTAATGCTTATAACTCAATTTTTGCGAAAGAATAGACACCTTTGCTTTGGAAACAACCTGCCAAATATGAAAATTTGGCAAGAAAGTGCGGCTCGTTTCTACTTTTTATGTTGTTAATTGGGGCTGAGAGGGGAAACCAGACTCTTGGTTGTAAAAATAGACGTTCACGTAGGAAAAATTGACGTTGACGTAGGAATTATCGGCGTTGACGTAGGAATAATAGACGTTCACGTAGTAAATCATCTTTTGGCGTGTGGTTCTTCCTGAAACCACCCGAGGTGCAAATTCTTTTGCGAACAATGCGCCTATTACCAAACCGAAGCCCCAGTTAATCCAACATGCAATCAGCGAAACAAAACTGACAAGCAGAATTTCAGAACCTGGAGATTTTGCTCCACGAGCCATCGTGCTTAACAATTTTATAAAGACTGGACTACTAGCTAATACGTGACGAGCCACTAATACGACAACCATTTGCATCGTGAATGCAAGTAATCCCCAGAAGCCATCTCCCCAATAAACCACCATGTCCAGTGGGCTTGAGTCGGTTAATCCAATACCCATTAAGAAGACAAGTAAAGTTAAAATTGCAACGAATATGTATGGGTCCGGTAAGTACCGTTCCATGATTGTGTTCGAGAAACGTGTAAGAGTTTTCAATAACTTGCTCATTATTGTTTGTTCCGTCCAGTACCTACCTTATCCAAATTTTAAGACTCGTTATCTAGGTATTAAAAAATTCTAAATCAATTAATTATTTTTTGAAATAAATGAAACGAAATTCCATGTTATCGGTCTAATGAAATAACTAGCATTAAAAAGGAGAGGTTTTTATGAAAAAAAGAAGTGTATGGCTTCTGCTGGCTACTATTGTTGCCGCGTTGGTTCTGTCGTTTGCGTTTTTTATTGATAAAGTGACGGTAAGTGCTTCTTCGATTGCGTTGTCTGAACAAGGATGGAAAGCGAACTTTTCAGAGCCATTAAAAGCAACGGCAATCAAAGATGGAACCATTTATTTAGTCGATCAACAAGGGAAGAAAACCAAGGCGCATCTTCAGTTAGCACAAAACGGCAAATCGATTGAAGTAAATGAACTCAAACCTGGCTCGTATACACTGTATATCAAAAGGGAAGCTATACAAGGTGGATTTTTTAAATCCATGTCGACCAGAAAATTATCATTTACTGTTCACAAAGATTTGCAATCTGTAAAATCAGAACAAGAATTGAAAGCGTACTTCGTAAAGATAAATAAGCAACGTGACAACATGTATGCGTTTCCTGAGGAAGGGGCAGCAGAGAGCGCAATGGATTCAAGCGCGAAGTCCGCTCCTTCGAGCAGCGGAGGAGAAGTGGAACACTCGGAAACGAACAACCAAGTCGAAGGCGTCGATGAATCAGATATGGTGAAGACAGACGGGAAGTTTATTTACTCTCTTTTAAATGGTCGTGTCATTGTAACGGATATTCAAAATCCTGCAAACATGAAGAAAATCGCCGAATTATCATATGAATCAGAGTTTTATCCTACACAATTATTCTTACATGAAAATACGTTGATTGTACTTGGAGAGCGGCATGTCCCTTATGACAATGAGAAAACTTCAAGTGAAGTCTCAAGTAAAATGATGATGCCTTTTAACAGTTCCACAAATGTACGATTCTACGATGTAAAAAACCCTAAAAATCCAAAATTGGTTCGAGAAATCGGAGCGGAAGGATACTTGAACGGTGCGAGAAAAACAGGCGACATGTTGTATTTCGTGACCAATGTGATGCCGAACTTCTGGATGTTGGAAGAAGGCAACGATGTGGAATTACGGCCTTACACTTTTGATAGTGCCCAAAAAGAAAAGACTTCTCCAATGCCGCTTTCTGATTTGTCCATATTGCCGGGTACGATGGAAGGGACATATAGCGTCATTACAGCTATGAATCTTACAAATCCAGAACAATCGCAAGTAATAACGAAAGGATATTTAGGCGGCAGTAATGCGATGTATATGTCTAAAGATGCTTTGTATTTAACAGCCCCAATCTACATGCCATCATCTAAAGATGAAAATAATTCAGCAGTAGATATGATTTGGAATCCGCGTGAAACGAATACAGAAATTTTTAAATTCAAATTGGATGGCAGTGACGTTGAGTTTGTTTCGTCTGGAGAAGTGACGGGCATGCTACTCAATCAGTTCTCTATGGATGAACATGAAGGTTATTTCCGCGTCGTTACGACGAAAGGATTTGCTTGGGATACGGAAGAACTTTCGGAAAATAATCTCTTTATTTTGGATGCCGGTATGAAACAAGTAGGTTCAATCGAAGGACTTGCGAAAGGCGAGCGAATATATTCAGCCCGATTTATGGGAGACAAAGCGTACATGGTGACGTTCAAAGAAACAGACCCGCTGTTTGTGATGGATGTCTCCAACCCATCGGCCCCAAAAGTGTTAGGGGAGTTGAAAATTCCTGGTTTCAGCAATTACTTGCACCCGTTGGATGAAAATCATCTAATCGGTTTTGGTTATGATACAAAATCGATTCCAGGTGAAAATGGGAGTCAACCGAGAATCATTACAGGCGGTATGAAAATTTCATTGTTTGATGTCACTGATTTTGCTAATCCAAAAGAAAAAGACGTAGAAATAATAGGAGGTCAGGGAACCTACAGCCCATTGCAATACGACCATAAAGCTTTGTTTCAACACCGCGACAAAGGGTTATATGGTTTTCCGGTGACGTTGTATCAAGGCACTAATAAAGAAGGCTATGGTCAATATGCAGGCGAGGGTGCGATGATGTATGAAATAACGGCTGAAGAAGGAATTCAACAAGTGGCCAACATGATCAAACCAGCCAAGCAACAATATGAGAATTGGGATGAGCTCGTTCAACGGATGGTGTATGCCGGAGAAACTCTTTATACTATCTCAATAAAAGAAACAAAGAGTTATGATTTAAACACGTTTAAAGAGATTAGTGTAGTCACATATTAAGAACAAGGCAGGCCACTAAGCGAATCGTTTAGTGGTCTGCTTTTTCTTTCGCTTCAATCTCGATGTGCTGGAAAGTGGTGACATCAAATAAACCCGAATCAGTCAATTTAAGTGTCGGAATGACGGGCAAACTGAGAAATGACAATGTCAGGAACAAATGAAAATCAAGTGTTGGATGTATGGAATGAACCGCTTCGTGCAGCTTCTTCAGAGATTGGATGGCTTCCTCAAGAGGAACTTGCGTCATCAATCCGGCTATAGGTAATGCGAGTGAAGCCATAATTTGGCCTTCATTGACAACAACTAATCCACCCTGCATTTCCTGTAATGCCTGCACCGCAACAATCATATCTTCGTCGTTCGTACCCAGCACAATCGCATTATGGGAATCATGAGCAATGGTTGTGGCGACGGCACCTTTTTTCAATCCGAAGCCTTTTACAATCCCTAACCCGATTGTGTGTAATTGATGATGGCGTTCGATGACAGCCAGTTTCAAGTGTTCTCGTTCAATGCTTTGCACGAATGTACCATTCTTAATAGCTACTTCTTCAATCACTTTGTTGGTGACGATTTGGTCTGGGATAATTTCCATAATATTCGCTTTGGCACCTTCAGGTAGAGCAATAGCTAAACTTTCAACCGTCAATTTTGGCAAGTGAACGGATTGACTTATGCGTTTTGAACAAAATGATTGAGTTTCAGTAGAGGCAACCATGTACCCATTCTCGGCGACTTTGACGCCTTGTTTATACACAGCCGTTACTTTGAACTGTTCGAGATGATCAAGTATCAGAAAGTCCGCTTCGAATCCGGCTGCCAGTGCACCTTTTTGATTCAAGCCATAACATTCAGCCGCATTCAGCGTAGCCAACTGAATCGCTTGAAGTGGTTCCATACCGGCTGCTATCGATAGGCGCACTGCATGATCAATACTTCCTTCATCGACAAGTTCATCCAAGTGTTTATCATCTGTACAAAATAGAAATCTTCTTGCATTATGTGGCGTTACCGCAGGAAGCAAATCATGTAAATTCTTCGCTGCCGAGCCTTCACGAATTAATACATACATACCTTGAGCAATCCGGTCACGTGCTTCATCCGCGGTCACACATTCATGATCAGTCTGAATGCCTGCCGTACGATAACCTCGAATCTGTTCGCGTTGTAATCCAGCGCCATGTCCATCAATTCGCAAGCCTGCTTCCTTAGTCATTAAAAGTTTAGCGAGCATGGCTTCGTCTCCTGATAAAACAGAAGGGTAATCCATTACTTCTGCAAGTCCGAGAACGGAATGGTGAGATAGAAGAGGCTGTAAATCAGCTGCTTCGAGCGTTGCACCAGCATGTTCAAAAGAGGTAGAAGGTACACTTGAAGGAAGCATCACAAAAATATCCATCGGACTTTTTTTCGCATCCTTCAACATGAACTCGATGCCTTCCACTCCCGCCACGTTGGCAATTTCATGTGGATCGGTCACAACTGTGGTCACACCATGGGGCAATAGAACTTCTCCGAAAGCAGATGGAGTGAGCATCGATGATTCAATATGAATATGTCCGTCTATCAATCCAGGTACGACATAGCGTCCGGACGCATCCATTTCATGAAGCGCTTCAAATGAACCAGTGGAATCGATTGCTACGATGAGTCCATCCGAGACCACGATATCCGCTTTTGTCCAAACGAGTGAAAATACATCTGCTACGAGCGCATTACGCAAAATGAAATCAGCAGGTTGTTTTTGTTGGGAAATCGCAATGCTTTTCTTGAGTGTATCCATTGAATCGTGCATAAAATTTCCCCTTACATAAGATGATTGAGTAAATCCATTGTACTGTCGAACAAGCAAAATGAATAGTCTGTTGAATTGGAGAAGTGCTTTTTTATTAGTCTTCTGACTGCATTTATATTATCGTATTCGGGTTGAACAATAGATTCATGTTAAGGTCCAACAATATTTGTTTTTTAGTGCACATTTCGTTAAGATTGTGCAAAGGCGATTAGTGAAAGGAGTGGGCAAAACGTGCTGAATGAGAAGAATGATTTGGCAATAGATTGTTGCCTGCTTGCGGGACGATTAATGATTGAAAGTGGTGCGGAAACGTATCGGGTTGAAGATACCATGACCCGGATGGCGATTTCACAAGGTCTGATAGGGACCCAAAGCTTCGTCACACCGACAGGTATTATGTTTTCGCTCGGAAAAGATGGATCAACACGGTTAATGGCCATCCGAGACCGGGTAACAGATTTAGAAAAAATTGCGCTAGTGAATCAAGTATCCAGAAAATTGGCGACAACTGAACTGACCATCGAAGAAGCATATGAAGAATTACAACGGATTGCCAGTGCGAACTTAATGTTCCCATTTCTCCTGCAATTTATTGCAGCTGCTGTTGCGAGTGGCTGTTTCCTCATTCTGTTCGAAGGTGTCGTGAAGGATGTTCCTGCAGCGACTATTGCTGGTGGTATGGGGTTCCTTGTCGTCACATTAATTCATGAATTGACCCGCGTTAAGTTTTTCGCTGAATTTATTGCTGCCTCAATCGTCGGAGCATTGGCTTTTTTGGCGGTTCTGTTGAATGTAGGGGAAGACTTGAACACCATTATTATCAGCGGCGTCATGCCATTGGTGCCAGGACTTCTTATTACAAATGCGGTGCGGGATCTGATGGCCGGCCATTTTGTTTCCGGCGTTTCAAAAGGAGCGGAAGCATTGTTGACTGCATTCGCAATCGGTGCAGGCGTTGCACTCGTACTATCATTTTAGGAGGGGTGTCATGATTTGGATCATAAAAGCGGTGTTAAGTTTTATTATCGCAATTTCATTTGCTATTATATTTAATGCCCCTAGAAAAAAACTGGTTGCAGCCGGCTTGGTAGGGATGTGCGGTTGGGTAATTTACAGTGCTTTTACAATGGTTTCAGGTGATGCAATTCAAGCATCCTTTGCAGGAGCTTTTATCGTAGCCCTGGCATCACATATTTTATCCAAACGCTTCCGTATGCCAATGATTATATTCAGTGTACCGGGCATCATTTTATTGGTTCCGGGAGGACTCGCATACAACGCGATGCGTAACATTGTGGAAAATGATTATTTGACGGCCATCTCCTATGCTTCCAAAGCTTTCATGACATCAGGAGCCATCGCGATGGGCCTAGTATTTGCGGAAGTTTTAATGCAGTTGATTTTCAGATATTTACGCAGAAAAAAGACGGCTTCTCAGAATGTTTGAGTAGCCGTCTTTTCTTATGTCTTGCGTCGAGCAATAAGGGTTATCCTAATTTTTCGATTTCGCTTGCAGGTACAGGATGACTGACATAGTACCCTTGAATGGCATCGCATCCGAGTTTCGTCAATAAATCCTGTTGTTCTTTCGTCTCAACGCCTTCAGCTAATACACGGATCTCCATTGATTTTCCGAACTGGATGATGCCTTCCACCAGTTTTTGCAATTTCTCTTGTTTCGTAATGGAAGAGATAAAGGATTGGTCGATTTTAAGTTCGGTAATCGGCAGTAACTGCATATAGCGGAAGGAAGCGTAACCTGTTCCGAAATCATCGAGTACAAACGTGATTCCATCAGTTTGCAGTTGCAACATCTGGCGGATAATCGATTGTTCCGACTCCGCTTCGAGTGCAAATTTCTCCGTAATTTCAATTTGCAGTAAGTGAGCAGGACAACCGAATTTCTCTAAAACTTGTCTGATTTTCTTCACCATGTTTTTATCACGGAACTCACGGATGGACGAGTTGACGCTGACTTTCATTGGCTTGCCTTGTTTTGCCCAAATGGCAGCTTGTTCACAAGCCTTCTCCAACATAAATGTCCCAATATCATGGATCATGCCGGTTTCTTCTGCAATCGGAATAAGGTCGTTCGGTGAAACGGTCCCAAGCACAGCATCTTCCCAACGAACCAGTGCTTCCACTGCGTCAATTTTGCCAGTCTTTAAATCTACTTGAGGCTGATACATTACGCTTAGGTCTTTATGATGCAACGCTTCAATCAAGCGTTTCTCGATCATCGCTTTCCTGCTTAACGCAACATGATTGGCTTTTGAAAGACTGACGATGTTTCCGCCACCTTCCTTCTTCACCTTATGGATGGTCGCGCTGGATGCTTTCATCAAATGTAAAAATGTTGACTGATCTTCCGGGCATCTAGTAATCCCGCCACTGATCGAAATCGGAATGGCTTTATTGCGGATATAAATCGGATGCTGTTTCAAGTAACTTAAAAAGCCTTGAATAAACCAGTCACTTAAAGGGGTCAACACCACAAATTCATCTTCTCCGACGCGCGCGATATCACTATCTTGGAAATACATTTTCATACGTTTTGCAAATTCCAGCAATAGTGTCGTCTCAGACTCTTCATCGTGCATGTCTTTCAACGTGTAAAACTTATCGATATCTAAAAAGATGAACGAAAAATGGCGGTCTTCAGCAATTAAATTAGAAACGATATTTTCAAGACGATGACGATTCATCAAGCCTGTCTCAGGATCCACATAAGCAATTTGTTCAAGATGCAATTGCAGGCGTCTCTTGTCAGTGATGTCTTTTTCCAAAATAGTAAAATACATCGGCTCATCGTTCATATCAAGAACAGGAATGGCTGTCATATCAACCCAGTAGGTTTCCCCGTCCTTGGTCAGTTTTTCTACCGATCCTTGCCAAACACGGTTGCTTTTCAGTGCATACCAGATTTGATTGACCAATTTATCAGCAGACTCTTCGGGGAAAAGCTGCCAAAATGATTTGCCAATAATCCGTTTTGGTGTCCATTTGCTTGATTTCAAAAATAACGTATTTGCATATGTAATAAGCCCATCTTGATCTAGATAAGTGAGCATAAAGGTTTCATCTAATCCCAATTTAAAGCTAGCTAATTCCTGTGTACTTGACGCTTGATTGATTGTCGGAATATTATCGACTTCAAATAAGAACATAACGCAGTGTTCATTGTCGATTATCATTGAATTCAAAACAGCCGAAACACGAACCGGTTGGCCATGTTTAGAATGAAGAATGAAATTTTCAAAGCGAATCGGATCATTGCTTTGAATCACTTGGTCCCATGTGGATTTCTGGATGGCTGAACTGTTTTCCTCGAAAAAAGGATAGAATTTTCCAACGATTTCATCTGCAGTAAAACCAAATGTTCGTTCCGCTTCCTTGCTCCACCAAAGCACTGTTGCATCTTTAGCTGTCAGCATCATTGGAAAAGGGACATGGTCCAATACACTGCTGCCATTTTCCAATACTTGTTGCATACCTTTCATTTCGCAGGACTCCTTGTATGTAAACTATCTACTATTATAGAGAAGTCTTGACAGCAAGTCATTAAATTTAAAAATGTTTTATTCTGATAAATAAAGGAAAATTCAAGGAGATTCCTTAAGGTAGAAATGGAAATGTTCGCAAGTTGTTCATTGAATTCAGCGCGAACAATAGTAAGATGAAATGAAGTCTACTAGATTATGAGGTGAGTAAATGATTCGTGCGAAAGGGATTGTGTTGATTATTACGGGAGCGATGTTGTGGGGAGCGACGGGTCCGTTAATGGAATGGATCCTGTCACACTCCAGAATATCCGTACCGTTTATGTTAACAATTAGGCTTCTTGTTGCCGGGGTTGCTTTACTCGCTTTCTTGAAAATTTCAGGAAAACAGTTAACACCAATTTGGCATCAGCCTTACTGGCTAAAACGTTTAATGATCTTCGCCTTGTTCGGCATGCTCGGCGTCCAATATTCCTTCGTTGCGGCAATCGAATCCAGCAACGCAGTAGTGGCAACGCTGCTTCAATTTTTGGCACCGATATTTGTCGTGATTTTTGTCTCTTGGAGTATAAAGAAATGGCCACCGAAATATCAGCTTTATGGCATTTTTGGAACGTTATTGGGCTTGTTCTTCTTGTTGACAAATGGGTCATTCAACAAGTTACTGTTAAGTCCGGAAGCGTTGGCGTGGGGAGTCGCAGTCGGACTGAGTTTTGCTTTTTACACGTTATATCCAAGTGCCCTCATGAAAGAATGGGGAGTATTGTTAGTGGTCGGCTGGTCGATGCTGATCGGCGGTGTCGTCCTCGGAAGTTTAAGCCACGTTTGGAAATCTGACGAATGGGCGTTGCTACTGGATTGGAAATTATCCCTTCTATTATTGACGGTCATTGTCTTCGGTACAGTCGCCTTCGTTTTATTTTTAAGTAGCATGAAATACATAAGCGCGATTGAAACGAGCATTTTATCCAGCATGGAACCTCTAACGGCAATGATTATCTCAGTCATTTGGCTGCAACAAGTGTTAGGGGTGTGGCAGATGGTTGGTGCTCTCCTAATGCTGGTATGTGTTACGTGGCTATCCATTGCAGGAGATCGGAACAAGAAATAAGTTTGATAGAATCATCTACTCTTTCGGGAGTGGGTGATTTTTTTGTGGATTTGGGGAGATTCCTACGTCAACGTCGATTTTTCCTACGTGAACGGCGATAATTCCTACGTCACCCACGATTTTTCCTACGTGAACCCCGATTTTTACAACTGAGCCGCCGCTCAGGCACAACGACAAACAGAAAAGAGCCTGGAGCGAGTTAGCGGAATGGCTCCCAATTAGGTTTTAAAGATTTAATGGTTTTGTTTTCGCTGCGCTGCTGTATGAAAGAAGGGATATCTCGAGGTTTGTCATGGTTTCAGACGTCAACGCTGATTTCTCAGACGTGGATGCCATTTTTTCAGACGTCGAACTCCTATTTTCAGACATCATAGCCAAAAAGTCAGACTGAGCCGCCGCTCAGGCGCGACGACAAACAGAGAAGAGCCTGGAGCGAGTTAGCGGAATGGCTACCATTCAGGTTTTAAAGATTTAATGGTTCTTGTTTTCGCTGCGCTGCTGTAGGAAAGAAGAGATGATTCCTACGTGACCGCGGTTTTTTCTTACGTGACCGTCGATAATTCCTACGTCACTCTCGATTTTTACTACGTGAACCCCGATTTTTACAACTGAGCCGCCGCTCACCCAAAAATCGCTACGAATCGAGAACATTTCATCCAAACGAATGATACCTTTTACTCATCCATTGTGGCATAATAGTGAACAATCAGATAATTAATTCGTTAAACGAAGAAGTTTCAGGGGGAACATCTAGTGAAAACTGTTTTTTCGTATGTCAGACCATATAAATGGCCGATTGCCATTGCGCTTTTCCTTATGTTAATTGAGCTTTCAGTCGAGCTGGTTCAACCGCTTATCATAGCCAAGATCATTGATGATGGCATTTTGAAAGGTGATCAATCCGTCATTTGGACGTGGGGAGGGGTCATGATGCTTATGGCGTTCGTTGCTTTCCTATCAGGTGCAACGAACTCATTCTTTGCCTCGCATGCTTCGCAAAGCTTCGCTTTTGATGTCCGCAGTGCTTTATTCAAGCAAGTGCAACAGTTTACCGTAGCAACGTTCACAAGATTCCCGACAGCTGGCTTGATCACGAGACTGACAAGTGACGTTACCATGGTACAAAACGTGCTCTTCATGAGTTTACGCATCATGTTGCGAGCGCCATTACTTGTGCTCGGTAGCGTCATCATGGCGTTTATCGTCAATGCCTACCTCGCGATGTTCCTTGTCATCGGGGCACCATTCCTGCTTATTTTCCTTTATATCATGGTGAAAAAAGGGGTCAGTTACTTTGCGCTTGTGCAAGTGCGACTCGATCGTGTGAACCGTGTGCTACAGGAAAACTTGCAGGCCGTACGCCTAGTTAAAGCCTATTTACGAGGGACTTTCGAGTCTTCCCGTTTTGAAAAAGTGTCGAACCTCCTCAAAATGGATACAGTGAGAGCACTTCGTATTATGGAAATCATTCTGCCGCTGTTGCTATTGGTCATGAACATCAGTTTGTTAGCCGTTCTTTGGTTTGGAGCACGTGAAATCCAATCGAATAATGCACAAATCGGTGAATTGGTCGCAATCGTCAATTACGCGATGCGTATGACAGGGGCTTTCTCGATGTTCGCTTTCATCATCATGGCGTTTGCCCGTGCGAAAGCTTCCGCAGAACGAATGGAAGAAGTCTTACTGGTCAACGAAGGTTTAGAACGCGATGAAGAGTCTGGCAAAATGCATGGAATCATTAAAGGTGAAATCAGCTTCAAGAATGTGACATTCAGCTATCCGAATACGCCTGAACCTGTGTTGCAGAACATTTCATTTGATGTGAGATCTGGTGAGAAACTTGCCATTATGGGAGCGACGGGAGCAGGGAAATCGACATTAATGCAACTCATTCCACGCTTTTTTGAAGTGACGTCTGGTTCGATTACCGTGGATGGTAAAGACGTCAAAAAATGGCCGTTGGATCAATTACGTCAAGCTATCGGGCTCGTGCCGCAGCAGTCACTGCTGTTTACAGGTAGCATCTATCAAAACTTGGCATGGGGTAAAGTCGAAGCATCAACTGATGAATTGCAACAAGCGGCGAAACAAGCGCAAATTCATTCATCCGTGGAACAGTTCGCGAAAGGTTACGATACGCGAGTCGGTCAAAAAGGCGTGAATTTATCAGGCGGTCAAAAACAACGTCTGTCGATTGCACGGGCATTGGTTCGTAAGCCGGAAATTCTGTTGTTGGACGATAGCACGAGTGCGCTCGATGTGAAGACGGAAGCATCGTTGTGGCAGGCTTTGGATAAAGAAGAAGCTACTATGCTCGTTGTCACGCAAAAAATACGCACGGCAAAAGGGGCAGACCGTGTCCTGCTGCTGGATAATGGACGCATTGCCGCGTATGGCTCACATCAGGAACTGATCGCAACGTCCGATTTATATCGTCAAATTGCGGAGTCGCAACAAGAACAGGAGGTGCCTTCGCATGCGCCAGATGTTAACTAAGCCATTCGGCTACGAGCCGGTTTTGACAAAAGAAGATATAACACCCGTGAAAAAGAAAAAAGGGGAACGGGCAGGGGACTGGAAAGGTGTACTAAAACGTATTTGGCACCTTGTAGATGAACAACGGGCTTTATTGATTACCGTTCTGTTGCTCGTCGTGATCAGTTCAACACTAGCTCTTGTTGGACCGTATTTGCTTGGTGAAATTATTGATGAATATATCGTTCCTGGACAATTTGCAGGAATGCAAAACATGATGATGTGGTTGATCGGCATTTATTTCTTCCTGTCGGTATCGCTGTTTTTCCAGAACTATTGGATGATCGGTGTCGCTCAACAAACGATTTACCGCATGCGTACCAGCCTTTTCGCTCATTTTCAAAAGCTCCCGGTTTCATTCTTCGATAAACGCCAACACGGCGAACTCATGAGCCGTGTGACAAATGATATTGAAAACGTCAGTGCCACGTTAAACAGTTCTTTCATTCAAGTGCTTTCCAGTATCTTGACGCTGACCGGAACAGTCATTGTCATGCTGACATTGAGTCCGTTACTGACACTGTTGACGATGACCATCATTCCTGTCATGTTCTTCTCCATTCGATGGATTACTAGAAGAACCGGAAAACTGTTCAAGCAACAGCAACAAGCCGTGGGTGATTTAAATGGGATGATTGAAGAGACGATTTCTGGACAACGAATCGTTAAAGCCTTTTCTCAGGAAGAGCGCGTCACCAATGAATTTATCGTGAAAAGTGAACGTTTGCGACAAACCGGATTTTGGGCGCTGACCTATTCAGGCTTCATCCCAAAAGTAATGAATATGCTGAACAACGCCAGTTTTGCCATAGTTGCGGGCGTTGGGGGCTTACTAGCCTTGAATGGACACGTTTCAATCGGAACCATCGTAATCTTTTCGGAGTATGCAAGACAGTTTACCCGTCCTTTAAATGACTTGGCGAATCAATTCAACACCGTGCTATCGGCTATTGCCGGCGCGGAGCGTGTTTTCGCAATCATAGATGAACCGATTGAAAAAGACGAAGCCACTTTGCAACTGGGTAAGGTGTTAAAAGGGAAAGTTGAATTTGATCAGGTCTCGTTTAAATATGAACAATCAGATGATGAGCACACCATTCGTAATGTCAGTTTTACGTTGAATCCTGGTGAAACGGCTGCATTGGTCGGCGCAACAGGTGCAGGGAAAACGACAATCATGCAGCTGCTCGCCCGTTTTTATGAGACGAATGAAGGTCAGATTCGTATTGATGATATTCCGATTGATCAATTGGCCCGCCAAACATTGCGCAGTCAAATTGCCTTTGTCTTACAAGATCCATTTTTATTCGAGGCAACTGTAAAAGAAAATATCCGTTACGGCAGATTGAATGCGACCGATGAAGAACTAATGGAAGCCGCAAAGCAAGCAAACGCACACGACTTTATTGTAAAGCTGCCTGAAGGCTACGATACCGTCCTGACAGCAGATGGTGGGGAAATCAGCCAAGGGCAGAAACAATTATTGTCCATCGCACGCGCTCTCGTGGCCGACCCGGTCATTTTACTGTTGGATGAAGCAACAAGCAGCATCGATACCGTGACCGAGATGAAAATCCAGGAAGCGCTCGAACGATTAATGGAAGGCCGCACAAGTTTCGTCATCGCCCATCGATTGAATACAGTCAGACAGGCAGATGTGGTCTACGTCATGGATCAAGGACGACTCGTGGAGTCTGGAAGTCAGAATGAACTTGTCGCTCAAAAAGGTCTGTACTACAACATGCTGACGGAATCACAGTTATAGATAATTTCAAGACATAGAAAAAGCTGAGCCTCTAGTATTAGGGTTCAGCCTTTCTTATAGAAAAAAGTATTTATTGAAATGTTGGATAAACAAATCACTCGGTTGTCATCGGTTTTTTCGGATGATAAGAGACAAGCAATCGTTTCAATTTGGTCCCGTAGAAATGAATTATGTTTTGAAAGCTTGTTGTTACCCTAAGTAAGTATTTTTATAAAAAAGGAAAGGGCTCAGATTCCGAATGATTTGTCTTAATTTAGATTAAATGAAAAAGAGTGTAGACAAACTCAAAATTAATGAGTTTGTCTACACTCTGAGCTGAGCCTCTAGTATTGAGGCTCAGCTTCTTTTAATTTAACTGGTTTAGCAGCTGCTTTGCGTTTCTTCGATGAGAAACCACCGAGGAACAATCTGCCGTAAGGAACCAGCTTTTGAATAATAATCGATGCAACAATCGGAACAAGTAATCCAAATGCCGTAAATCCGATGATGCCGTAATTGAAGTAATCATTCAACACGATATCCGTGAAAATATGAAGATACATAATCGAAATCGAGTGCTTTTCAATTTGTTGCAACCACTTCAATGACAGGCGAGAAGCAATCCATTGGAATGTACCCACAAAAACAAGTGTCATGGAAATCGGTATGACTAAATCCAAAACGACATGTTCATAACGAAGGAACTTCATGCTTAAGTGATAGTCAATGATACCGAACCAATCGAGGGAAACGGCCGATACCGTACCAATCAACCCGGCAATCAACCATGGTTTCGTGATATTCATCCAAATATTCTTCATATAATAACCTAGTGCAAAGTAGACAACCGCCATCAGTGCTACGTCGATATTCCAAATCATTGGAATGGTTTGAGAGGCTTTGTCTGGTGCACCGCCAATAACTTGCATCGCAAATACACTTTCAATGTGAGCAATCAAGTAGAAAACAGCTAAAATCACAAACTGTTTTGTACGATTAAAGTATTTCGTCATCCATAAGAAGAACAAGAACGTAAAGAACAAGGTAGTGACAAACCAGAATACGCCATAAGCACCTCGTGCAAATCGACCACCAATTACAAGTGTCCAAATATCATTCAAATACCATGACATATCCAAGTTTCCGGAACCGATTTCCATTCCATAACGAATGACCGTAATCGTTACAAGGAAAAACAAGTATGGTACGATTAATTGCATAAAACGTTTATGAATAACTTGTTTTGAAAGTCCTTTTTCCAGAACTGGTTTGAAAAACATTCCACTTAAAATAAAAAAGGCAGGCATATGGAACCAATATATATACTTCCCAAGAGGGAAATCAAGTTGTCCAGGGTAATGGCCGATTACGACCAGGATCATTAAAAATCCTTTCGTGACGTCAACCCAAGATAATCGTTTCTTATCCATGATTTAACTCCTCCATGAAATCAGACTGTTGCTATTATATAGCCTATCTAGGAAGGAAATAAACCATTGTTACCATATTGATACACATTAGACACAACAATGAAAGAAAGGTGGAAATACTTGTGGACATTGCCATACTAACAGTTTCGTTCCCTTTAGACGTAGAAACATCAAGTGAAATCCAGGCTTTACTGCGTGCAAATGAAGAAATAGAAGGAACCAATTACGAGCAAGTGTTAAATATACCTGTCATGACGGATCCATTAACAAAAGGCTTTGCTGTGCTTGCTTATGCAGAAGATGATGTCGTAGGAGTCATTTCTGCCATCGATATGATTGGGATTCATTCCTATGAGTGGAGCGGGCTTGTTCATCCTGAATATCGCAGACAAGGACTAGGACAGGCATTGACGAATGAATTGCAGCATAACTTGGAGCTTCGTGGATTTGAAAGTGAGCTGGCATTGAACATAAAAGATTCGGAGGCAGGGGCAGCATTCTTGCAACAGGCGGGTTATGAGTGGAATTTTTCAGAAGCAACACTGAAAGCAAATGTGAAAGCTGCGGAAGAAAATTCAGTGGTGGAAGTGTACCCGCTTACTGATGAAGCGCAGGAACTTAAGCATATTTTAATGAATGCATTCGGGGATACAGAAGACGAAGTGCAAACGTTGCTGGATTACAATGCATCTAATCCCTCACGACATGTGTTTGTAGCAAAACAACAAGAGAAAGTTGTCGGTACCGTCACACTTGTGGAAGACGGCGAAACGCTCTGGGTAACTGCCTTAGCAACTGATTCAGAAAGACAAGGTCAGGGAATTGGTTCAGCCTTGTTGGCATTTTCACAAGCAGAAGGATCGAGAAGAAATTGTAAAAGTGTAATGCTCGACGTGGAAATCGATAATAACCAAGCATTATCGATTTATGAAAAAGCGGGATTCCAACCCGTTATGCAAGTTGATTATTACGTGAAAAACCCCATTGCGAACTAATTCGCAGTGGGGTTTTTGGCTTTATATCTCGATTATTTTGAATAGAACTCCTGCATTAATTAGCAGCCACAAAAGGGGGGATAGGGTCAGCAAATTCCGTCCAATCACTCATCATTTCGTCATCTGTCAGCAAACATGCATCCAGCTGAGCTTCAATTTCTTCCCGGTCCATATCGAGACCGATCCACACCATCTCAGTTTGACGATCACCATGTTTCTCGTCCCATCTGCATGCTACAGATTCATCTTCTTCCAAAATCAACCGCTGTTCCGCTTTAGGCAAGGCGGCAATCCAATAGCCCGCTCCTTGGAACTGAAGGGAATTGCCGGCTTGGGACAATAATCCGGCCATTTTATTTCGTGTGGCCAACCAGAAAAAGCCTTTAGAACGGACAATTTCTTGTGGAAAGGCACTAAGCCAAACATGCCATCTTTCGGGATGGAAGGGACGTTTTCGTCTGTAAACAAAAGAAGTGATTCCGTATTCTTCTGTCTCCGGTACATGTTCTTCATTTAACTCCTTAATCCAACCAGCCGATTGACTGGCTTGCTCGAAGTCAAATAGACGCTGATTCAAAAGCATAGAAGGGTGAACGGTCCCTTTTTCTATAGGAATTAAAATGGCATCGGGATTCATCTTTCTCAGGAAGGATTGAAAGGCAAGTACATATTCTTCCGTCACCAAGTCAGTTTTACTGATCAAAATAATGTTAGCAAATTCAATTTGGTCGATTAGTAAATCGGACACATCACGGACATCGTGTTCATCATCCGTCTGTTTGCGTTCTAACAACGAGTCGCCGCTTTCGTAATCACTCCAGAAACGGAAAGCATCCACTACTGTAACCATGGAATCTAAACGACAATACTGAGAAAGGTCAATTCCCACTTCTTCATCGATATATGTAAAAGTCTGCGCTACCGGAATTGGCTCTGAAATACCGGTGGATTCAATGACGATGTAATCGATATCTCCTTGTTTCGCCAATTTTTCTACTTCAATCATCAAGTCTTCACGCAGAGTACAGCAAATGCAGCCATTGGTCAGTTCCACCAACTTCTCTTCCGTACGTGAAAAACCTCCCCCTTGAATCAGTTGTGAATCAATATTGATCTCGCTCATATCGTTAACGATTACCGCGATTTTCTTTCCCTCTTTATTGGCTAGCAAGTGGTTCAATACTGTTGTTTTACCTGCGCCAAGATAACCACTTAACACAGTTACCGGAATTTGAGTTTGCATTTGTTCGCTCCTTCATGATTTAATGTAAATAGTAATGATTACGATTTAAACAATACAACGAATAATTGATTCATGCAAGGGGAAAAGAAAAAACGTTTCCCTTTGGTAAGAGAAACGTTAGACAAGTCGATGATCTAGGAGAACTCGACTCTTGGTTGTAGTAAATGACGTTCACGTAGGAATAATTGGCGTTGACGTAGGAAAAATTGAGCTCCACGTAGGAAAAATCGACGTTCACGTTGTAAAAGCATCTTTTTGCACTCTCGGCAAAACCAGGTCTACACCAATACCTTCATAATTTCTCAGTATCACTTTATTAAGGTAACAAAAAATGCTCACGGTTTGGTCCGACTAAATGTAGCTCATGCATTGGACGGGTCATCGCGACATATAGAAGCTTGCGGTCAATTGCATGTTCGCGGAAAGGGGTATCAAATGCCACAACGATCACGGCATCAAATTCTAACCCTTTGGCTAAATGGCTCGGCACGATGAGTAGCTTTTCTTGGTCTATATCTGAATGATCGCTCAGCAACTGAATCGGAAGGAAATCGTCAAGGTGCTTCGCAACAGCTTTTGCCTCTGTCGCCGTTTTGCAAATAAGGGCAATCGAACGATGACCACGACTCCGGACTTCATCCAGCAAAGTAACAATTCGGTGGCCATCAATCGTCTTCATTTCGTGGAACTGCGGATCGATGCCGTGACGGACGACGGGTTCCACCAATGGTAAGTCTTCGTCCATCTGCATTAATATGCTGTTTGCCATTTCCATAATTTCAATTGTCGTTCGATAGCTTTTTTGCAAAGTCGTGTAAGTGGCACGGGGAAATAACTCAATAATCGGCTCCCAGGAAGTGAGGGCCCGATAACTATGAATGCCTTGAGCCAAATCTCCAACCATTGTAAACATATCCGTTCCAAGGCCTTCTTTAAGGGCGGCCAGTTGAAATACACTATAATCTTGGACCTCATCAATAAAGACGACACGCATTTTCCACTTGTCCGAAATCCCTTTTATTTTGGCATGCATGTAATAAAGAGGGGCCAAGTCTTCTATTTCCCAAGACTCCATCGAATGGCTTTGAAGGAACGCCTTTTTCTGTTTCTCTGTCCATAGAGTGGCATGTTCGTTTATTAACTTTCCATTAGTAACAAAATCTCGATACATATTTTTGATATTGGCTTTTTTAAAACGTCTCATGTAAACATTGGCCGTGGTCTTGGCTTCTTTTTCAATCAATGGAATCCGAAGATCGCGCTCATCAATAAATTTCGTCACTTCCGCTTTGCGTTTTGCATCATCACGAACGACTAACGCTTTATCAAGGGCATCTTCGTATTTTTTGTTCAACACAATCAGGATTTCTTTTTTCTTTTGTCGCACATGCGATGTCAAGATCATCTTGATTCGCTCCAACCTTTTTTCTATTGGCATATAGGCAAAGTCAGTTAAGAATAAGTTTCTTAATTTGGAACCGCGCATGATGCAGTATTTCTCAATGTATATATCTTCGAATTGGTTGGCTACCGATTTTTCATATTCATATAGAAAGGCGTCTACTAACATTGTATAGGAAAGAGATCCTTTCATCTGTGATTGCCAAAGCATCATTTCATCCGGGTTTTCCTGTTCCGTTAATGCTGCAAGCTTCAGGTTCACATCTTTCAGTTTCACTTTAATGTCCGTGGCGTTCAAGACATATTCAGTGTAGGTTGTCTGGCATATCTGACCGACACCGAGTTCAGGCAGTACATCCGCGATATAGTCCATAAACAGTTTGGATGGGGCTAAAATCATTAATTTTTCTGCTGGGAAATGTTCGCCCATCGTATAAAGGAAATACGAAATTCGATGCAATGCAATCGTCGTTTTTCCACTGCCTGCCGCCCCTTGAACAATAATGGGTTGCTTTAAATGAGCACGAATGATTTCATTTTGTTCAGCTTGTATGGTCGACACAATTTCAGTTAAACGGACATCCGCTTTTCCTGAAAGTGCTTCTTGCAAAAGCTCATCATTGGTCGTTAAATCGATATCCCGAACTGCCTGCAGTTCACCTTTTTCAATGGTGTATTGACGCTTAGAAAATAGGTGACCGGTAAACGTATCTTCTCGGACATCGTATTCAATATCCCCTAGCCGCCCATCGTAGTACACATTGGCAACAGGCGAACGCCAGTCCACAATGATCGGTTCTTGTGTTTCCCGGTGGAATAAAGAAGTCTTTCCGATGTACAGCATTTCACTGTCTTCGCCGTCTTTTTGGAAATGAATGCGTGCAAAATAAGGTTTTTGCTGAATGGCTTCCAGTCCTTCTTTTTGAGAACGGGCCATTTCGAAAAACCTGGCATTGGTTAAAATGTTCATATAGCTTAAACTGGAATCCAAATAATCCAAATCGGCCATTGCGTGACGAATATTTTCCTGTGCAGATTTCACATCACGTTTCGATTCGTCGAGTAACTGTTGCATATAGTGTTTAGTGTAGGTCAGGCGCTCTTGCTCTTGCTCAAAATCAGGATGTTTCTGTGTCATACAGTCCTCCGATATGAAGATTTTGCTCGTCACTGGCGCTAGAAGAATTGAATTGAAAGCCTGTTTTCGCATGAGGGTAGGAAGGAAGGCTAGGAACGCGACATCGTGTCGCAACGCCTTCATGACTCGCATCGTGCGAGCCCGGGTTTGAAAACAGAATAGAATCTTACCATAGTTTGGGAATCTCTTGCAATAAGAATTTTCACAATTTTAAGTAGTCTGTTAAAGTGTTGAATCTCATGTCATAATACAACTAGATGAGATGAGTGAAAGTAGAGCCTTAAGGGGATTTTAAAATGGATAAGAAACCACTGGATAACGGTCAAAATCGTGCAGCACAAGGAGAAGCAGGATTACATACGAATTTTAAAGAAAACATGACATACGGGGAATATCTTCATCTCGATAAATTATTGACAGCACAGGACGGCTTGACCGATCACCACGACGAGCCTTTATTTATTATGATTCATCAAGTTTCAGAGTTGTGGATGAAATTGATTTTGCATGAACTGCGAGCAGCGATAAAGAATATTGAAAGTGATGATCTTCAACCTGCATTTAAACAATTAGCGCGCGTCTCTAAAATTCAGACGCAAATCATTCAAGGATGGGATGTCCTGTCCACTCTGACACCTGCGGAATACATGGAGTTCCGTTCGTCACTAGGCAATGCAAGTGGTTTCCAGTCGTACCAATACCGTATGATCGAATTCGCACTCGGCTATAAAACGAAGCATGTGCTTAAAATCTATGAAAAAGACGAAGAGTTGTTGAACACATTAACGGATGCTTTCCATCAACCAGGTCTATACGATGTCGCGATTAGAAAACTCGCTCGTGCAGGTCTTCCTATAGATGAAGAAATTCTTTTGCGTGATGTCTCAGCTCCTTATGAACCAAACGCTAGTGTACTCGAAGCATGGAAGACCGTTTACCGTGATGTCGACCAATACTGGGAGCTGTACCAATTAGCAGAGAAGCTTGTGGATATTGAGGACTGGCTACAGCAGTGGCGTTTCCGACATATGAAAACAGTGGAACGAATCATTGGCTTTAAGACAGGTACAGGTGGATCTTCAGGCGTCCATTACTTAAAGCGAGTACTCGATCAATACTTCTTCCCAGAACTATGGACATTACGTACAGAAATTTAAGGAGGACTTTACATGAAAATCTATGCTCATCGTGGTGCATCAGGAACGTTTCCAGAAAATACACTAATCGCATTTGAAGAAGCAGCCCAACTCGATATCCATGGAGTTGAGTTCGACGTCCATCTAACAAAAGATGGAGAACTCGTCGTTATTCATGATGAGACAATAGACCGCACATCGGATGGAGTGGGGTACGTCAAAGATTTAACGTTAGCGGAGCTGCGTGCTTTTGACTACGGTAGCTGGTTTGGCAGTGAATTCGCGGGTCAAAAAATACCTACTTTAGAAGAAGTATTAGTGGTGTTCCAACAAACAACACATCATATCAATATTGAACTTAAATCGGATATTTTTCCATATGAAGGCATGGGGGAGAAAGTGCTCCATTTAATTGAAAAGATGGGAATGGCAGAAAGGGTTGTCATCTCCTCTTTTGATCACGAAGCGGTCAGAGATTTTAAGAAATTGGCACCTCATATTGAGGTCGCTATTTTAACCTTGGAAGTGTTGGTGGATGCATATGACTACGCACGTTTCATTCCAGCGAACGCTCTTCATATATTCCTCCCGACAGCCATGCGGAAAATGGCGAAAGAGGCCTTGGTAAAAGGAGCAATCCTTCGCGTCTACACGGTAAATGATATTGAGCATGCGATGGCTTTGCAAAAAGTCGGCGTGCATGCGATTTTTACAGATTATCCGGAACGTATGAAGCGGGCGTTTGAAGTAGGAACGGTTTAATTTAAGTTGTGGAAGTGACGTTACATTAGTGGTTTTGTCCAGTCAGCATTGCTTTTCGTCCACTCACAATGACTTAATGTCCAGTCAGGAAAGCTTTTCATCCATTCACGCTAACTTTTCATCCATTCAAAATAAAATGATTCAAAAAAATCCTCGTCCTCCTGTTAATCAGGAAGATGAGGATTTTTTAATGAAAAGATTAATGTTTTGATGTCTGACTCCAAGTTCTAGCGTTCGGAATAAAGTAGGCTTCTCCGTTTTCGTGTTACCACTTAGCCTTGTGTTCATCGATTGAGCCAAGCATTTGTGTGATGGCAAGGCGGGAGCCGTTGTCTAGATAAACGAAGCCTTGATAATATCCAATGAGTTGATTAATCTCTGATGTGACGAGACGGGCATTAATTTTCGCTTCACGTTTAAAAAATGGGGTAAAGGTTAAATTGACATCACGTGAAAATTTCGATCGAATATGCCAAGGTTTCATATAATCAGTTTCATCATAAGAAAATATGACATCTTCAGAGATTTTTGACATGTGTCCATCGACAAAGACTGCATTTTCCGTCATACCTGTTCCATCGGTCCATTTGCCACCGAAGTTAAGACCAATGCGCTTTCTTCCGACACGTTGAGAAGCCATTGCCCAGTTCCAAGAAGCTGATCTCGCCCAAACACCGCGTCCATAATCTAGCACAGCATAACTATCATCAGGGTTAAATGAATAGCGTTTGTCACCAATTTTGACAAACCCGCGAGTCGGGAGTGTATGGTGCTTGGCCGTATGTTGAAAGAGTTGACGATTCCATGGGATGACAACATTCAATGAATCGTCATTTTCTGGATGCTCAATATGTAAATCCGCATGTAGCAAATCTCCGTCAAAATCAGATACGGTGACCGTCATATGTGTCTCATTTTGCATATGGAACAATTGGACACTCATTTCGTTATTGGAAAATTTCACGGTTTCAAGAACTTGACTTGGCATGTGAACACGTTGTGCCAGTGGAATCGTAATCGTCTTCTCAAAAAAACGTTGCGTTTCATAATCCAGAAAATACACGCAACAAACTGCAGCGTAATCCAAATGACGGATGCTTGCTGAAAATAAAATATCTTCTCCATACACACACCAGTAATTCCATTTTTTCTTACGCATAAAATGTCCAGACAGATTACTATCAATTAACGGTTTTCTAGAAAAACCGATTGCAGCAGGGTTCAAATTTCCTTTCGAATCGCACAATGCAATAGGAGCTAAAATCTCGCGCTCTGCATGTTGTTGCACTTTTTGCATTTCGCCACCCTCTCGCATCTTGAATCAACTAGCATTCTTACTATATACTGAGTATTGTACCAAATATTTCGAAAAAGGGGTATTAGCTCAGCAGGAAGAGCGTCTTGTTTTAGCTCGTCGGTTGCAACCCGACCCGATATACTCAATCATTCACGGGGCCGTAGTTTAACGGGAGAATGACACAATGGCATTGTGTAGGCGGCAGTTCGATTCTGCTCGGCTCCATCCCTTGATTTATTAAAATTTATGTTGTGCAAAACTCAAAACTTGATACACCACAAGCACTTTCACTATTTCTGAATCACAGAAAAAGGAAGTGTTTTTTTATGTCATTCAACTTATATACAAGTACTGAGGTAACTTTCTTTTAATGGCACTTGAATGCCATATATTGCTAATATATTATTGAGTTAAGCAAGTTTTGGAGGGATATAATAATGGATAAAATGGTAATGGATTTGCAATTAATAGCAGACGTGCTTCGTGAAAATAATTGTACAAGTTTAATAAGCGCCATAGCAGAAAAAGACTATCAAGCTGCACAAATTTTGGACGTTTTGATACTTGAAGATGAATAATTTTACAAAGATTCATTTGCAATGAATCTGATTCGTATTAGCCAATAACTTTTTACACTCCATGCGTAACTAAGGAAAGAAATCATCAAGTATGGATATTTGAAGATACTGAAAAATTGATTGCTGATTTGGTTTGGTTAATCAATAAAGATGTTGTCATGGGGAGCAAAGCATGAAAAAAATTTTCGCACCATTTAAAATTACCAAAATCCAAAAGGCAGCTATTGTAGTTACTTGTGTCGGATTCTTTTGCATTTTTATTTACTTGAAAGTTAAACCTGATCTGCCAGTAATATTGAAAAAAGATGAAATTATGTCTGAAACGATTGCCGAAGACAGCGGAGCAACAATTGAAGTTGAAGAAGATGTAAGTACGATCGAAGCAGAATTTCCTTTAGACATGGCAGATTCTGAAATCAGAACAGCGATTCATGCTATGTCACATCAAAAGGTAATCTCTGATGACGATGAAAAGTGGGGACCAAAAATACCTTTAACACAAGTGCGAGTGGATAGATTGCTTGAAGTGATTAATGCTCGTCAACATGAAGCTAATTTTGAAAACGAAGCAACCTATTTTGAAATTTTAAATCGGTGGGCAGAAGGCGATTTTTCACAGGTGGCAAGAGACCACAACACTATTTGGTACAGCCAAAATGGAAACATTGGGTATGCTACTGGAGTCATGAGTCCTGAAGAAGAAATGGAATACATTAGAGTGAATTTCAATGTGAAAGATTAAAGGAGGAGCATGAACCATTCATGCTTTTCTTTTTTATTTTGTTTGCAGGATAATGAAAAAGATAAAACTGCAGAACTGCTGAATTGTTCGAAACAAAATTTACGGTGGTAGGCTTTACACTTTGTAATAAGAAAATACAATTAAACTAACTAACTTTAAGGGAGCGTTTATTAATGAAATCAGTAGCAGACATGAAACTTGAAAGAAAAGAAACTGAAAAGGGTGCTTACGTAATTGGGGAAGGATGGCGTTTATGGTTAAATAAAAAGGATCTGGCGTTGCAACTGAAATTGTACGGCGGGCTTAACACGGTAAACTATATACCGAAAAGCAGTACGATGTATACCAACTTAATGAGCGAGCATTTTAGCCATATTACGAAGCAATAGATAACGGGTGTTAGGAAATTAAATAAGCGTTTTAAAGCATTCCTATCGGGAGTGCTTTTATTTTGAATAAAAAGTGGTTTTAGTTTTGAGTAATATTTAAAAACAAGCCGAATAAAATATTACGTACTATAGAAAAGATTTGGGAAGGTTGAGGTATTTGTTCTATGAAACTAATTTGATGACAACGAGAAATCATCTGTTAGATGAAGTGACTGAATTAAGTTTTGAAGATGTTAATTACAATCCAGAAGATAATAGCTGGAGTATTGCTCAAGTTTGTCATCATGTAGCTTTAACTGAAGAAACTTTTGCAAAAGCAATCGCGTATGGACTGAAAAAATCAAATGTTAGAGCCGAACAGAAGAAAATTGATTTTATGTTAGACAGATCGAATAAATTAAAAGCACCAGAAATTGTTCAGCCACCAATGGATTCATTAAAAACTGAACAAATAATAGACCTTTTGAGCCAATCAAGAAACTTATTGATGAGTGTATTAAACACAGTGGAGGATAATTCCATATTGACTGAGAAATCAGTGCAACATCCATTCCTAGGTGAATTGCCGCTTAATCAATGGATTGAATTAATATACTTACACGAACAACGACATATTGAACAAATAAAAGAAATTAAATCATACGCCAAAATTTGACTTCTTAACTGAATCTCCCATTTTTTAAAAAGCACTTACTTGATCTAATTAGATTGAGTAAGTGCTTTTTTGATATTGTAAGAAAATTAAAAATATCTTTGTTGTGTAAGTATTTTACAGTAATATAAAGATATTATCTTTTGATTGGTGGTCTACATGAATTCTTTACTTATTACGGGTCTGATTGTCATGGTGGTAGGCCATATCGTACTCATCACATGCGCTTTTAAAGGCACACAACAGGAGAATAAAATATTGTTTCAGACACTTCCGGTGTCATGGTTTTGGCTTGTCTTTTTTATGGCTAACCAATTCAAGGAGTGGAAATTTCCGCTGGAAGATACAGAAGGATATTCCATGGGTTTCGGCTTATTTCTTCCGGGAGCATTCATTTTGATCTTAATCATGATGATTGTTGGAGGAGATGGCATGAGGGCTGCAAGGAAGTTTAATCAAAGACCTTTACTCGTCATATCAGCATTATCTGTAACTGTCATCTTTACGAACATGTTGGTTTTTTTACTCTATCCAATTGTCTCGCTGTTCATTATCGGAAAGAAATTATTAAGAAAAACTGAGTTGTTCAATGGAGGAAAATATGAAAGAAAAGAGCGAGAAATTTAAGTTCACTAAGGTACAGAAAATGGTGTTGAGTATTGCGGTTTTAGCTATTATGGGAATAGTTGTCTACGGATTGTACGGACAAGAAGTACCCATTATAAAAAAAGATGGAACAATTACAGAAACAACGACTGAAGATGGCGGGAAAATAATTGAAGTAAAAGAAGTGAGAGACCAACCTGTTGAAGAAGAATTTCCGATGAATATGCCCGATTTTCAGGTAGGTCAAGTTATCCACCAAATGAGTCACCAGAAAATAGAAGCGGAAGAAAAGTGGGGGTTCCTCCCTTTGACAGCTGAGCGTGTGAACAGATTAATAGAAGTAATCGAAAATGGTAATTATCAAAATAAAGATCGCTATTTAAGTATTCTTAATCGGTGGTCAAAAAATGATTTCACGCAAGTGGATAAAGATCACAATACAATTTGGAACTTACAAGGCGGAAATGTGGGCAAAGCTACAGGAATTCTCAGTTACGAAGAAGAAAAAGAATTCATTGAAAAATACTATGAATAGTATAAGCGCTCACATACATTTTCAGAAAATGGTTAGTGAAATTCAGTAAGTGAAATGGTACATTAGGTTTACAGGTAATGGAAGAAAGTAGAATCTATTAACCGGAAAAAGAATAGTAGGAAAGCGGGCGGACAACATAGAGTTTTTAGCATTTCCTTTAGAACAAATCCCATTTGTGCTCATTACATTAATTATTGCCTTTACGTTACATGAATTTATGCACGCGTGGATGGCTTCACTGTTTGGGGATGACACGGCAAAAAGAGAGGGACGAGTAACACTTAATCCTTTAAAACATCTGGACATCGCGGGTACTCTTTTGATTTTTATCGCTGGGTTTGGTTGGGCAAAACCTGTACCAGTTAACGCTGCTTATTTCGCTACAAGACGCGTTCAATCCATTATCGTCAGTTTAGTTGGACCTCTCAGTAACTTCGTTCTGGCGTTTATTGGATTTACAATTTATTATTTTTCGCCAATGAGCCAAACGCTGGATGAATTCCTGAACGTCTTTGTCATGTTGAACGTAGTGTTAGGTGTGTTTAATCTTTTGCCACTACCTCCATTGGATGGATATCGAATTGTGTCCAGTTTATTCCCGGTCAAAATTCAGGAGAAACTGCGTCCATTAGAAGCTTACGGTTCTATTGTCTTTTTAATTGTAGTTTTGACTCCAATTGGAGATAGCACCATCATGCCATTCATCGGAAGTAGTATAGATGTGGTAATGAATTTGTTCTACTCGATTTATGAATAATGATGGCAAAAACCACTCTTGAGAGATAAGAGTGGTTTTTTCTTCTAATGAAAACCTCAAGATTTCTTTAATTCTGCTTCCGTTCATTCATTCAACTTCGCCTCCGTAAAAGGTCACGACAATGCCGAAACATCAGGGATTAGTATAAATAAGCAGATTCCTCCAAAAACAATCGACAATAAAACTCCTAAGACGATTCTTCTCGTTTTTAACACGCTCCATTCTTCTAATTCCGTCAATTTTCACATACGCTCTCCATAAGGAGGGATTTCTATATACAATCGTCAAGCAGCCGTGGATTATGCGAATAGGTGGTGGGATTCTAACAATCCAGCTTTTCCTGTATTTGATGTCGATTGCACAAATTACATTTCCCAATGTTTGCTTGCAGGTGGAGCACCAATGCGAAGCTATCCGAATCGCAATAAAGGATGGTGGGTCAGAGGGGGCACATGGAGCTTCAGCTGGAGTACTTCGCATGCACTCAGATGGTATCTGGATACGTCCACAACAGGCTTGCAGGCAGTAAAAGTGGCAAATGCAAGCGATTTAAAGCTGGGCGATGTCATCAGTTATGATTTTCAAGGCGACGGCAGATTCGATCACACGACCATCGTCACGGGGTTCAATGAGATTGGGGAGCCACTTGTCAATGCACATACCGTCAGCGCACGCCAAAGGGACTGGCGCTATACAACGTCACCGGCGTATACTGATGATGCGAGATATATTTTCTTTCATATTAAAGATTCATTTACGTAAAAAACCCTTGGAATTTTCCAAGGGTTTTTCCGTTGTACTATTTGCTTAAAAGGGTGCTTGGAGCTTTGCTCACTATTCAGCAGGTACGTGCCAGAGTGCAGCGATTGTACCTTCACCAGCATGGACTGCAAGAACTGAGCTGATTTCACCAACACGAACTTCCAAACCAGGTACCTTTGCTTGAATCAGTTTTTTTAATTCCGCAACTTGATCCGGTATATTTCCATGCATAAGATCTATTGAGCGCACACCATCTTTTTCGTAGGCATCGACTGCTTTATCAACTAAATAGTTGAGCGCTTTCTTTTGAGAACGCACTTTATCTAGCGCTTTCAATTCGCCTTCTTCTGTTAAATGAATAATTGGTTTTACTTGTAATAAGCTTCCTAAGAAAAATTGAACGCCGCTCATCCGTCCGCCTTTATATAGCTGGTTCAAGTTTCCAATTAAAATATAGTTACGTAAGTTTTTCACTTCGCTCCGTAGCTTTGTAGTAATTTCTTCAAGATTCATTCCACGTTCTTGCAAAACGATTCCGCGCTCTACTAGTTTAGTAATGCCAGATGAGAGAGCAAGAGAGTCGACACATTCCATATGAACTTCAGCAATTTCTGCACCTGATTTGGATGAAGAAATCGTTCCACTCAATTTTGCCGAAACGTGTACGGCTATAATAGCTTCATAGTTTTCACTGATTTGTTCATAAAGTTTAGCAAATTCACCTGCAGCTGGTTGAGAAGTCTTTGGAAACTCTTCTGCATTTCGAATGCGATTGTAAAGTTCATCTGAAGTTAAATCAATGCCATCCGCATATTGTTCCTGTCCAAAATGGATAGCTAATGGTACAACATGTACATCTGGGTTGGCAGCGAGTATATCGCTAATATAAGCAGTACTATCCACAACCCATGCAATTGGTTTTTTTGACATCTACGAAACACCCTATCTTTAATTAAAAATTTTGACTATTTATTACTATAACATGAAAAGTATTTTCTAGCGACAGTCTTTGGTTTAAAATGAAATAAAGCTATTGAATTGATAGTATTATGAACGTTTCCATTTCTGTTCACCTAAAGATTGTTTGAAGTCAAAGCGATGTCGATACATAATGAGTAGTATGGCAACAATAATTGGCCAAGCATTTAGTATTTCATTTAAATAGATAACTGACCCAATATACGCAAAGTAACCAAAAATCATGCTAAGTGTAGCACTTTGAATAAAAAGTAACGCTACTAAAAAGACCACAATGAACGCAAATGCAAATAATAGATTGAAAGTCAGGCCAATTCCGACGAAAGTTGCGATCCCTTTTCCGCCTTTGCCTTTTAACCAAAATGGAAACATATGACCACAAATGACCAACAAACCACCCATTGCCACTGCCCATTCTTCAAAGCCGAAGTAGCGCCCTGCCAAGATGACAAGAACACCTTTCAAGGCATCACCTAATAAAGTGAGCAGGAATGCGGATTTACCAATCACTGCGCCTGCATTACGTGCGCCTAAATTACCACTGCGATGGTGGCGTAAATCCGTTTTATAAAATTTCCCTACCCACCAGGCGGTCAGAACATTACCCAATAAATAGCTGGTCAAGAAATAAATAACCATACGAACACCTCGCAAACGCTTTCTTTCTATTATGAAGGAAAAGCATGATTTGGGAAATATTATTTAACGCTGGAGGGAACCTATTGAAGAGACCTATACATATCCTTTTATTCTTCATACTTTTGCTTTCAGGCTGTTCGAATCCATCCTTAGTTGAACAGAATGAATTGGCAGCGGATCAAGGAATAATCAATCTTCAAACCTATGAATTCTATGAAGATAAGTTGATTAGTTTAGACGGACAATGGGCTTTCCATTGGCAACAGTTATTAACACCAACAGAAGCGCAACAACATAAAACATTTGAATATATAGAAGTACCAAATGCTTGGAATGTTCAAACAGGAACCATGTTAGGTTATGCAACCTATTCCTTGACGATTCAAATACCTAAGAGTTTACAGGGGCAAGTAATGGGCATTTATATTCCACATCAGTATTCTTCCTACAGTTTGTGGGCGGATGGGGAACGTATTGCAGCTAATGGTAGGGTGGGTGAGACCAAAGAATCTAGTAAACCTGCATTTCGTAAAGAACTTGCTTATTTCTCTCCTGACAGTCCAGAGATTAAACTAACCATGCAAGTTTCAAATTTTGAATTTCCAATTGGAGGGGCGACGAGACCGATTCTATTCGGAACAGCAGATGCTATCTCCACTCATTACACCGAACTGATCGCGTCCACACTATTCGTTATCGGTGGAATTTTGGTGATGGGAATCTATCAATTGGGCATATTCATTTTCCGACGACAAGAGAGAGCATTTTTGTATTTTGGCATGGTCAGTATCATGATTGCTGCACGTGCTCTGTTTGTAGAACCATTATTTTTCACGGTGTTATTTCCAGACTTTTCATGGATTTGGCAAAGTCGATTGGAACATTTGATTTTGTATATCGGGTATATGATGTTTCTGCTGTTTTTAAGATACCTTTATCCAAACGAAATGAGCCGCGGGGTGGTTAAGTGGTCAATCGTTTTATCAGTCATACTACTTGTCATTACAGCAATAGTTCCTCCATTAATATATCGACCATTATTCAATTACTTCCTTGTGATTGCCTTTGCAACGATGATGTATGTCTTATATGTCTTGATACAAGCAGTTCGCAGGAAAAGACCCACAGCAGTTGTGAATTTAACGGCGAGCATTCTATTCTTTGTGACCACTATCAATGACGCATTCATATCCCTAAACTGGATTGACGGAATGCATCTAGCAACATACGGATTTTTCATGTACATACTGATTCAATCGATTAACTTGAGTCGCAATTACGCACGGAAGTTCCAGGAATCTGAATCATTGACGGATGAGCTGCGAGATTTGAATCTAACGCTGGATGAAAAAATTCATGCACGGACAAAACAATTGGAAGTAATGAATGAAAAATTACATGAACTGACGTTACTGGACGGTCTGACAGGTTTAAACAACCGTCGTTTCTTTGATGAAAAAATGGTGGAAAAAGCTGAGAAAGTGAAACGCACGAAAGACCCAATGACACTCTTGTTAATCGATTTGGATGATTTCAAGAAATACAATGATACGTATGGCCATGTATTAGGCGACGAATTAATAAAATTTGCCGCTGCCATATTTAAAAAAGTAGTGGATTCTCGAGGTTATATCGCCAGGTACGGCGGGGAAGAGTTCGCCATTATTTTGCCAGACTGTACAGAAGAGAAAGGATACATGTTGGCCGAAGAAATCCGGATGGCTATGGAAAATGCACAAACGAAACATCTCGAGAGTTCGGCAAGTGAAGTTGCCACCTTAAGTATCGGAGGAACTTCATCCAGCCGACATCCTCATCAATGTCCCGAAGATTGGATTAAACTCGCCGATCGCGCATTGTATGAATCGAAAGAAAAAGGACGAAACTGCGTCACCATGAAGTAAAAAAACCACGCCCCGGCGTGGTTTGTTTTATTAGGAGGAGTATGGGTGGGTTTACAAAGTTTCAGTAAGAAGCACAATGCAAAAAGATACTTTTACAACGTGAACGTCGATTATTCCTACGTCACCCTCGATTTTTCCTACGTCAACTCAACTATTCCTACGTGAGCTGCGATTTTTCCTACGTCAACGTCAATAATTCCTACGTCACCCCCGATTTTTCCTACGTGAACTCCAATTTTTCCTACGTGAACTCCGATTATCACAACCAAGAGTCAGGTTTCCTCCTTTCAGCCTCAATCGACACCTTAAAATCAGCTTCACTTTGCACGAAATAGAAACAACCTGCCAAAATATCATCATTGGCAGGTTGTTTCTCAATTGATTAAAATTATTTTGTCAGAAAGCTGAACCAACAATCCAATCAATTCCTTGTCAATCGCACTAAAGGAAATGCTCCATCTATGCCTTGCAAAGAAGCTTCAAAAGGTTCCACTGAATAATCCAATAGCAGTTGTTGGGACTCGGGATTTCTTACTAGATCCTGATAACCCCGTTCACTTATGACGATGTCGTCACCTATACTTTGGTTTTGAATGCGCGCGGCCATATTGACGGTGCGACCGAAATAATCGAGGATATCATTTGCGTTTACGGCAATGACGGGTCCACTGTAAAAGCCTAATTTAATCGAGACCGGCTGAGATAGCGAGGCATTCAATTCAGTCACATTTGCTTGAATTTCTAGGGAAGATTTCAATGCCAAAGTATCATCATAAAAACCGGCCATCACTGAATCTCCAATGGTCTTAATAATGGTACCCCGATTGGCTTGGATATGGTGTTTTAGATAATCAAAGTGCTTTTTCACATCTGAATAGGCAAGAGCGTCACCAATCGCTTCGTACAATTTAGTGGAGCCTTTTAAATCCGTAAACAGAATAGTCATTTCGCCAACACCAATTTGTTGATCCGGAGATAGTACTTCCGTTGCAAATAAATCACGGAATAACTGGAGTGATGTCACTTCTCGGGCGGTCAATGCAAATGGATCCCATTCCGTTTCTTCCAGTGAAACGACGATTTCATAATTGGCTTTATTGCAAATAATCACTTCATCAAGTGTGTTCATCGTCAATGTATTGAATCCTGAATCGGTAAAAATTAATTCATTTCCTAGACTCAAGGTGTTGCGATCAATTTGCACGGTGTGGTTGAATTTTACCACGCGCAATCGCAAGTCTTGGGGCCAATTTGCCACATCCAATGTACGACTTTCCCCAGGTGGAATGCGGGTTTGAGCGACGATGTGAGGAGAGTTGGTTGGCCCGTTTAAACAAAAGAGCTTTTCTTCCGTCTTGCGAATGGAAGGATGGATTGCGAATCTCATCTCTACAAATCGGTCGAAATTCACTTCGTAATCCACTCCACACAAATCGCAATGAACAGAACTGTCCAACCGTTTCAGTGTGGTGGTCTGTTCTTTAGGAACACGGCAGTTTGGACACATCAGACTCCACTGTTGCTCTAATAGGCCTGCTTTCGTTGCAAGCAAGAACAGTTCAATCGTTTCACGGTCGGAGTAACGACGATCATATGCCCACTGAAGCGGCTTGATGTGACTGACTTCATCGTCATTATGTGTGCGAATCATATGTAATAGACTGTGGATCATTTGTTCATTGTGAAAAGTAGCTCGGAGACGTTCGGATAATCGGTTTAGACGGTCGTTATTCACGGAAATGGCCTGTTTTTTCTGGGGTCTCGGATTGTCAGTAGACCTGTTTTCTTTATACGATAAAGAATAAGGAAAAATACGTCGCAGCTGTGGAATGATGATGAATTTTAAACCGACATTTCCAAGTAGGTTACGAATTGTAAAATCCGAATCGAGAATAAGCTTTGTACGTGAATGGCTGACTCGCTCTAATTTGACCGTCCATAAAGCGCGTGATACGGGTCCGATTGTATAAATTCGTTCGATTACATAGTGGGAATTTTTGACCCATTCAAAAGCATGTTCACGCCAGGCGTTTTTTACTAAACCGAGCGCTTTACCTTCAGCTTTCCGGTGGAGTACATCATGTTCATATGTATAAGGAGAAAACTGGACAGGAAATAATCCAATGTATTGATTGAAATGATTCGTATCGGAAAGAAGAGACCATAGTTCTTCAACCGGCAAGTCGAATTCACGTTCTTCATGAAATAAAACAGTCTTGCTCATTTTCAGTCTCCTATTTGCCATATTCATTTCGGATCTTCAGAAATGTATCGATGTGTTGGAAAAATAAATTGATCAAACGAGGGTCGAAATGCTTCCCTTTTTGCTCCAAAAGGTAGTTCAAAATATTGTCCATTGGCCAAGCGTCTTTATACGCACGATTACTTGATAAGGCATCAAAGACATCTGCAATTGCAGTGATGCGACCGAAAATATGAATCTCTTCTTCTTTAAGGCCATTCGGATAGCCACTGCCATCCCATTTTTCATGATGTTCATGTGCCACAATAGCAGCCGTGCGGAGTAACTCCCGCTTGGAATGTTTGAAAACATTATAGCCAATGGATGTATGGGACTGCATCAATTTAAATTCGTCATCAGTCAATGGTCCAGGTTTTAATAAAATTGTATCTGGAATCGCTACTTTTCCAATATCGTGCATTGGGGATGCCATTTTCAACAAGCGTGCCTGAAGTTCAGGCAAGCCAGCCATCTTTGCAAGTTCATATGAATATAGTGCGACACGCTTTACATGATTACCAGTTTCCTGTGAACGGCTTTCCCCGATTTCACCCATCGTTTCAATCATTTCTTTTTGCGTTTCAATTAATTCATTGCGTAACATGGAAGATTCCAATGACTTGCCAGAATAGGAGGCAGCCAATGTTAAAATCTCTAAATCCCGCTCATTGAACGTTTCGCTTTCGGTTTGTTTATTAATTGCCTGGAAAGCGCCAATGACCATTCCTTCCGCATTGCGAAATGGAATGCACAGCACCGATTTAGTCCGGTAACCAGTGGCTTGGTCAATCGCTCGATTGAACCGGGCATCCGCATAAGCATCTTCTACAATAATGGACTGTCCAGTAGAAAAACTGTGACCTATGAACCCACTTTCAGCTGGAATGATAACAGGGTCTATCCCATGTGCTACAATAGTCCATAGTTGATGATTTTCCGAATTGTGAAGCCATACCGTGCAGCGATCAGCAAGGACAAGACGCTTCCCTAAATCGGCCAAAATCATGAGTAATTTATCTAAATCTGTTTCAGCAGTGATTTTCCCCATATATTCAAAAATGACCGCAAGCAATTCTTCTGATGGCAGTTCGTTTTTAGCATGAGATGTATGAACAATGTCATTTTTAAACATATTGAAAATCCTTCCTGCTAGTAAGCATAATTTGTTTTTCATAGGAAATGGTTAGTATGGTAATATTACCATAGGTTAAGTGAATCATATAGTATGGATACCTGACGCGAAGAGGATTTTTCGCCATTTGGAGGAAGCTTGGATGACGATATTCAGTTACTTGCTCATAGGTCATCTAATAGGAGATTTCTTGTTTCAAACAAGTTGGATGGCAAGGTTAAAGGCGACCAAGTGGGTGCCTTTAATTGTTCATTGTGTCGTTTATACAATATCATTAATTGCTGTGGCGTTTTTAGGAGGCGGCTTGTTGCCTATCGGAGCAATCTTACTTCTATTCTTTAGTCATTTGTTTTTGGACAAGCGCCTATTTGTGGCATGGTGGGTAAAACACGTCATGCGAACGGATGGCCAAGAATCAAAATGGCTTTGCATTATGGTCGATCAAATTTTCCATGTAATTATTTTAGGTGCAATCGCACACTTTTGGTTTTAATTAGTTAGTGAAAAGGGGAACTTACACACATGAATGAACAATCTTTATCAATACGCGAGGCAATAATTCAACGTCGTTCGGTCAAAAATTTCAATGGACAACCTGTAGAACGCGAAACTTTAATGACGGTTTTGGAAGATGCTAAATGGGCACCGAATCACGGAAATCGTGAACCATGGAGAGTAGTTGCGGCATGTGGAAAAGAATTGGACGATTTACTTACAGTATTGAGAGAGTTTGGCGTTGCGAAGTGGAAGGATCTTTCTGAAGACGAGTTAACAAAACAGATGAAGAAATTCACTGCACCGGGAGCTTATGCATTTGTCATTGTTCCAGAAGATGCTCGTCAAAAAGAACGTTTGGAAGACTATGCAGCTGCAAGTGCTTATATTCAAAATGCACAATTATTGGCATGGGATTTGGGAATTGGGTCTTGTTGGAAAACACCTCCATTCCTTGATGCTCCTAAGTTCCGTGAAGCGCTTGGCGTGAAGCAGGGGGAACGTATCATTAGCATGCTGCAGTTAGGTTATTTCGATGAAATGCCAAAAGCAAAACCTCGTAAAGAAGTAGAAGAGTTCGTAACATTATTCTCATTAAATAACTAAAAAATCCCGGTTCATCGCATTATGTGCGAGAACCGGGATTTTCTTATTTGCCTTATTTTTTCAAGTCTTGTGAAGTGAATTGTGCAATTTCATGATAGTAATCGCCAATTACGCGAAGACCTTGATCGAAGTTTTCCAAATGGAAATGTTCATTTGGCGCATGGAAGTTTTCCGAAGCGAGTCCGAAGCCCATAAGAACGACTGGGTATCCAAGGATTTCATCGAAAGATGCAACAATCGGAATAGAGCCGCCACCACGAACATAAGCTGTTGGCACATTATATACTTTTTCATATGAACGACCAGCTGCTTGTATTGCCGGATGGTCAAATGGAGTGATAAATGGTTTACCTTTATCAAACTCTGTTACTTCGACAGTTACTCCAACTGGTTTATGCTTTTCAATATGAGCTTTCAATTTCTCAACGATTTCATCTGGATCTTGGTCAGGAACTAAACGACACGTTATTTTTGCGCCAGCTTCTGCAGGAAGTACAGTTTTAATGCCTTCTCCAGAGAATCCACCGAAGACGCCATTGATTTCCAAAGTTGGGCGTACCCATGTGCGCTCTAAGTGTGTATAGCCTTTTTCACCGAATAAGGCATTCACACCAAGTTCTTCTTTCAATGCTTCTTCATTAAAGTCCAGTTCAGCGTAGGCAGCACGTTCTTCATCCGTTACAGCTCGGACGTTGTCATAGAAACCTTCTACTTGAATGGTTCCTTCTTCATCGCGGAAAGAATCCAGCACTGCTACCAATGCATGAATTGCATTTTGCACGCTTCCACCATAAAGGCCAGAATGAAGATCCCCTTTTGCACCTTTAACTTCGATTTGAACACCAGTTAAGCCGCGTAATCCATAACATACTGCGGGTTTTCCTGGGCCTTGCATGCCTGTGTCTGAAATGACAATGATATCAGCTGCAAGTTTTTCCGTATTCGCCTCAACATATTCAGGTAAGTTCGGGCTACCGATTTCTTCTTCACCTTCGATACAGAATTTTACGTTTACTGGAAGCTTACCTTCCGTTTGTAACAGCGCTTCGACCGCTTTAACATGCATATATACTTGTCCTTTATCATCACTCGCGCCACGTGCATATAACTTATTGTCACGGACTTGAGGATTGAAAGGTTCTGATTCCCATAAGTTCAACGGATCAACAGGTTGAACATCATAATGTCCATAAATTAATAGAGTCGGCTTTCCTTCGGCATGCATCCAATCTGCATATACAACAGGATGACCTTTCGTTTCATCAATTGAAACGTTTTCCAATCCAACTGATTTCATAGAGTCAGCTAACCATTCCGCAGCTGTTTTCATGTCTTCTTTGTGATCGGATAAGGCACTGATACTAGGAATACGCAAAAACTGTTTTAGTTCCTCCAGATGCTCTCCGCGCTTCATTTCAAAATACGTGTTCAATGATGTTAAATGGCTCATGATAACCCCTCTTTTCGCAAAATTTCGTGAATGGAAATAGTATAGCACATTCTTTTCCTAGTTATATAGAGTGGGAAATGAGACATGTAAATTCGGAATATGATATGATAAGAGGACTAGAAATTGAGCGGAATTTTTGACTCATATAGGAGGAAACACGGTTAATGGAATTTATAGTTTTAGCCATTAGTTTAATGTTGTCGTTTTTCTTTTCAGGCAGTGAAACGGCACTAACTGCAGTAAATAGGATGAAGGTCCAGCTTCGTGCTGAGCAAGGGGATAGGATGTCGCAGAAACTCCTCTTGTTGATTGCGAAACCGGACCGCATGATTACAACCATTTTAATTGGGAACAACATCGTAAACATTGCGATGCCAACAATGCTGACATTAATCGCAATCAATTATGATTGGGACGTTGCTATTGCAACGGCTGTTTTAACGATTATCATCATTATTTTTGGAGAAGTTCTTCCAAAAACGATTGCCGTGACATTCGCCGATCGTATTGCTTACACTGTGGCACCAATCATTGCTTTTCTTGTTCAAATTCTACGTCCAATCACTTTCTTGATAGCGAAGTTTACAAATATGTTCATTCGCATTATTTCAAAAGGGGCTGTAAAAGAAGCGACGCTGACGAAAGAAGAACTGCGTTCGATGGTTGATATCGCTTCAACTGAAGGTACTTTTGAAGAAGAAGAATCGGAGCGTTTAAAAGGCGTATTAGATTTCCCACATAAAGATGTACAAGATGTATTGGAAACTCACCGGACGGAAATCGTCGGTATTCCAACGAATGCTACATATGAAGAAGTACGCGATGTTATATTAGAACATTACTACACACGCTACCCTGTATATGAAGAAAGTATGGATCATATCGTCGGCATGTTCTATTCGAAAACATTGATTGAATGGTCAATGGACCCAACAATGGAACTGCACGAATTAATTGACCGCGATCCATTGTTTGTCGTTCAATCAGTCAGCGTCGAAAAAGTCTTCAAACAAATGCTGGCGAAGAAGAAACATATGGCCATCGTTTTGGATGAGTACGGCGGGACACTTGGAATCGTCACTCATGAAGACATTATTGAAGAAATGATTGGTCAGGAAATCGAAGATGAATCAGATGAAGATGAAGACATTTTAGTCTATGAAATGACGGAACATCGTCTCATTTGTCACGGCCGCCTGGAAATTGAAGACGTCAATGAAATGTTCAAAGTCGAAATTCCAAATGATCACGATACAATTGGTGGCTTTGTCCTTCAACAGTTAGGTCACATGCCAGATAGCGGCGAGCAGTTCAACTACGAAAATCTTCACTTTGAAGTAAACGAGATGGACCGCAACCGAATCTTGCAATTAACCATTACAATTAAAGAAAATAAAGATGAAGAAGTGCTGGATGACGAATAGTCATTCAGCATTTTTTTTTCTATCTTCAAGTTTCTTTCCATCATTAGAGTTTGCAGTTTAGAGACAACTGCGATTACACGTCGCATGAAAATCTTGTTCCATATTTCTGTCTTACACGTTTGTAAGTATTTTGAAAGTGAATCCGATAGAGCGTAAGGTTTGTTTTTGGCAAAATAAAGACAACAGCAAGAAATGAACGGAGGATACATCGGATGAACGGACAATTGGAACAAGTGTATGAGGAATATAACCGTTATATATATCATTTATGTTTGAAACTGACACGCAATCAAACGGAAGCGGAAGACTTAATGCAGGAAGTATGGGTTAAGGTTGTTCGCTACGAAACATATGTTAAGGATGTTAATCATATCAAAGCTTGGTTGACGACCATTTGCATGAATACGTTCCGCGATCGTTACCGCAAAAATGTGCGACGCAGCAAACATGTGATGAACCAACCGGATCAATTAGAAGTTCCCGTATTGGACTTAGTTCCATGTGACACGCTGACGGCTGAAGATTTGTTGGAAAAACATGACTTGTCACAAATGGTTCAACAGAAAATTGGCGAATTGGATAACATTTATAAAACAACGGTCTTATATTTTTATGTTTATCAATATTCACTCGTTGAAATTGCCGACTTGATGAAAGTGTCGATCGGGACCGTTAAATCTCGTCTTTTCCGTGCCAAACAACGTTTGAAAGAAATGATGATCGCAGATACAGCTGCTATTGAATATTTACCTGCCTAATGAAATGAAATCACAGTCCATGCGACTGTGATTTTTTTGTGTTGGGGGGAATTAAACAGGAGCGTAGCGAAAACAGAACTATCACACATCAATTTCTCAGCAAGTTTACTAGATAATGAGACGTGTTTGAGCGATAAATTGTTCTGTAATGAGCAATTACCATCCAGAATGAGCGTTAAATTTTTCACAAGCAACAGCGAGGCATAAAATACGTCTCATTATCCAATTGTACTAGCCAATGAAATGGAGTCTGCTTTCCAAACAGGAGCGTAGCGCAAACAAGACCATTCCAAAGCAGTTGCAAGATACGCAATGACTCCAAAAAATATATTGTTGTGTACCTGAAATGCGGTTTGTTAATTTTCGAACAAGGGAATAACGTAGTAAAAAACAATCACGGTTCAAGGGGGAACGGCGTATGGCCAACAAGCCGCGCAAGCAATGGAGCATGAGAAAACGAATTATTATAGGATCATTGGGTGTTTTTGCTCTTATATATATCGCTGCTATTATGTGGCACACATTTAAACCACTGCCAGAAGGGATTTCATATGCAGGGGAGCTACACAAAACCGATAAGATTGAAATGATTACCGATTTAACTTTTGCCCAAGATCAAAAAGGCAAGGGTATGGTACACGAAAATAATATATTTGATGAAGTTTACACAATGATTGATGAGGCTGAAGAATTTGTTGTAGTAGATTTTTTCTTATTTGATGGTTACTACGATGAAAAAGAAGATTTTCCTAAAATTGCTGACACGTTGTCTACGACATTAGCAGATAAAAAGAAAGAAAATCCAGATATGCCAATCGTGTTTATTACGGATCCCATCAACCGAGGATATGGTTCATATGAAAATGAATGGTTTAAAAAAATGCGCGATGCGGGCGTGGAAATTGTTTATACAGATTTAGATCCTTTGCGTGATTCAACACCCATTTACTCAGGAATATATCGAACGATGTTCCAGTGGTTTGATTTTGGTGGCAAAGGTTGGATCGCAAATGCAATGGCGAGTGAAGCACCTAAAATGACCATTGCGTCCTATATGACCTTACTGAACGTAAAGGCTAATCATCGTAAAGCAGTGATAACAGATAAAGAGGCAATGGTTACGTCTTCAAATCCACATGATGCAAGTGGGTTCCATGGCAATATTGCCTTAAAAGTATCGGGACCTGTCATCAACGATATTCTAGAATCGGAAGAAGCCGTTTCCCTATACTCTGGAGGACCTGAACTTCCACGAATCAAAGTGGGAGAAAGTGAAGGACAATACGAAGTCCAATATGTAACTGAGAAAAAGATCCTGGATGCATTACTGAAGGATTTGGCTGAAACAAAAGAAGGCGATAAAATTTGGCTAGGCATGTTCTTTATCGCCAAACGTGATATTGTAAATGCACTAATTGATGCGGCGAATCGTGGAGTGGAAGTTAATATGATTTTGGATCCGAATGAAAACTCATTCGGCCAGGAAAAGTCAGGCTTACCGAATCGCCCTGTCGTACAAGAATTGGTGGAAGATACAAAAGGGAAGATAAAAGTTCGTTGGTACAACACAGTAATCGGGCAGTATCATACTAAGGCTATTTGGATTCAGACAGACGATCAAACCGTTATTTCCAATGGTTCTGCAAACTACACGGAACGGACATTGGATAATTATAATTTAGAAAGTAATTTACGTGTTGTCGCACCGAATGACAGCGAGCTCGCTGTTGAAATGGAAGACTACTTTGAACGTCTTTGGAACAACGAAGATGCTATGTACACGGTCGATATGGAAGAATTCCAAGATAAATTTACCTGGTGGCAAAGATGGATTTATACCATCCAGAAAGCTATCAAAGTCACAACATATTGACGAAACAAAAACCTTGCGAGCTATTCCGTCGCAGGGTTTTTTGTTTCGTCAACTTTCACACAAGAAAGCGTGATTTAGTGAAGTCTAGATAAACGGTTGCGAATTCAAGATAACTACCAAACGAATTCTAGAAATCCCCCGACAAATGGAGATAATTCATAGTGAAATCTAGATATAACCGCATCCAAACAAAAAGACCGCTGACAGACAGCGGCCTTTTCTTAAATAATTATTTTTTTGAATCGTCTACATGCACACCTGTTTGGAACCAGTCTTCCACATTCCAAATTTTCGTTACTAAACCTTCATAGAATTCAGGCTCATGGCTGACTAGTACGATGGTGCCTTTATATTCGCTCATCGCACGTTTTAGTTCTTCTTTTGCATGGATGTCCAAATGGTTCGTCGGCTCATCGAAAATCAACCAGTTGCTTTCTTCCATCATCAGTTTACATAGACGAACTTTCGCTTGTTCGCCACCACTTAAACTGTTCATCGGACGTGAAATATGTTCGTTTTTCAATCCTGTACGTGCCAATGCTGCGCGCACTTGGCTTTGCTCCATACTTGGATACGTTTTCCAAATCTCTTCAATCGGCGTCACATTATCGGCTCTAACTTCTTGTTCAAAGTAAGAAATATTAAGGAAATCACCACGTCGTACATTTCCGCCGAGTGGATTCACTTTACCAAGCATGGTTTTAAGCAATGTCGATTTACCGACACCGTTCATGCCGACTAGGGCAATCTTTTCACCACGTTCAATCGAGAACGATAGTGGTGGCAATAATGGCTTGTCATACCCAATCAATAAGTTTTCCGCTTCCACTACATAACGACTTGGGCTGCGTGACTCTTTGAACCCAAATTGAGGTTTCGCTGCCGTTTCCGGACGGTCGATTCGCTCGATGCGGTCCAATTGTTTCTGACGAGACTTGGCACGACCTGTAGTTGAATAACGTGCTTTATTTTTCGCAATAAAGTCTTCTTGTTTTTTAATGAAGTCCTGTTGTTTCTCGTATGCATCGATATGCTGACGTTTGTTAATTTCAGCAAGCTCAAGGAACTTTTCATATGATGCTGTGAAACGGGACAACTTCGAGAACTCCAGTTGGAAAATCACATCAACGATTCCGTTCATAAATTCCGTATCATGCGAAATTAATAGGAAACAGTGAGGGTAATTCTTCAAGTAATTCGTTAACCAGCCAATATGTTCTTCGTCCAAATAGTTGGTAGGCTCATCCAGTAGCAATACTTTTGGTTTTTCAAGTAACAGTTTTGCTAACAATACTTTCGTTCTCTGACCACCAGATAGAGCGGAGACAGGACGATCAAGTCCGATTACATCAAGTCCTAGACCACGTGCAATTTCTTCGATTTTCATATCAAGCGTGTAAAAATCACCCGCATCAAGTGCATCTTGAATGTCGGCCATTTTCTCGAGTAAATCTTCCAATTCTTCAGGTGTTGCTTCACCCATTTTGCCCGTGATTTCATTCATTTCTTCTTCTTTTTTGTATAGTGGCAAGAACGCGTCACGCAATGTATCGCGCATCGAACGACCTTGTTCTAGACGTGTATGCTGATCCAAATAGCCATAATGAGTGCCAGGTAGCCATTCTACACGACCAGAATCATAAATAGTTTCGCCTGTAATGATGCTCATCAATGTAGATTTCCCTACACCGTTTGCACCAACAAGCCCTACGTGTTCTCCTTCAATTAAGCGGAAAGATACGTCTTTAAATAGTGTACGGTCGCCAAATGAGTGACCGAGATTTTCAACTGTCAATAATGCCATGATTCCATTCCTCCATAAAGAAAGCTCGCAGGCTTACAGCGCCGCGAGCTTTTTGTTTAGTTCTGCGAGTTGTACTTCCATATTTGCTAAACGTTGCTCGGCTTTTTCGATCATGCCAGGATGCCCAGTGGACTCCAGCTTCTCCATGTCGCCTTGCAAACGTACATAATCCATTTTCAGTTCGGCAATTTGTGCTTGAATTTCTTGTGCAGTCATGTAAGAGAAACTCCTCTTTTTTCACCTATTGTATCACATGAATGAGTTATCTGGTGATTTCGCGTACTTCTTCCTGGATGATTTTTTCTATAAATTGTTGCATGTTCGCATTGTTTAAATGGAGCCTCAAGGACAGTTGCTTTTTGATGGCCCGTACACTCCGGTTAGGATGGAGAATGGTTTCCATCACGGCGTTTTGCAAATGTGATTGTTTCAATTTACGGCCAAGTCCCAAATAAATGAACCCATTTTGCTCTTTCGGGAAAGCATGCTGCGCTTCTTTTTCATCTTCAGCTATCACAATACATGGTTTGCCAATGACTGCGACGTGGTAAGGAGTGAAGCTAGCATCACAAATGACCAAATCAGATTCACTAATTAGTTGAACTGGATCGTCACATTCGACAATGCGGGTTTGCTTGCGTCCTAACGCCATTAACTTCAAATCATCCCGACTGTGACGATAGCTGGAATGTAGTGCGACTGTGATCGCCAATGGGATTTGTAAATGCAGCAAATGACGCAACGTACGATAAGAAAGATTATCTGCATCTTCATCAGCAAAAGTTACTACGACATGGGGAAGTGGAAGTGCTGGTGCATGTTTAAGACCCGAGTTCGCATATGGTTCCAATTCGTCAGGCACCACAAAACCTGCTGGTCCTACAACATAATGGGAAAGAACGTGCTCACGGTCTTCTCGGTACAAGGAGTGAATAACATGGGTTGCAGCTTTTCCACCTTCTCCAAAATCGTCAAAATGAAGGGTGAGCGGAACAAGCGAAGCGTACATTTTTCCTTCATCAATATCAGTATCATAGCCATCGGTAATGACCATATCAGGCTCATGTTCGATTAATAATTTCTTTAAATCAGCATTCCTTGCATATGAGAGAGGGGCAAATCCCTGTTGGTCGAGGGTGCGAAGAACTGCTGTTTGTTTTTCATGGGCCGCAAATAAAATTCGATGAGAAGCTAGTAACTTTGCAATGTGGATACACCTCGTGACAGGATAGCCAGCCCGTCCAATCGTAAATAAAATGGTTTTTTGTTGAATTTGGTTGCTCATTTCATTCCCACCTTTCATCTTCTATTTAACGTATGGGAACGACAACCGCTGTATGAGTAATTGTTCAGAATTTGCACCAGCGTATGGTAAACTCAAAATACTAGATTAAAAGATGGGAGTGATGAAGTTGGAAAAAAGAACAGCGATGATTGCAGGGGCAACTGGACTTACAGGTTCACAACTCGTTAAGTTTCTTTGTGAAAATGAGAATTACGAAAAAGTCACCATCATCGTCCGAAAAGCAATTGCCTATAGCCATCCGAAGTTAGTCACGAAGGTCAAAAATTTGAATCAAGTGACCAAAGATGATTTTGTCGGAGTGGATGATTTCTTTTGCTGTCTTGGGTCGACAATGAAAAAAGCAGGATCTAAAGAAGCTTTCGAGCAAGTCGATTTAATCGCCCCAATCCAAATGGGGAAATCTGCGCAAACACAAGGAGTCAAACATATGCTCGTCATTTCGGCAATGGGAGCAAATCCTGATTCCAATGTCTATTACAACCGAGTAAAGGGAACGATGGAAGATAAAGTCTCGATGCTGTCCCTTCCACACGTCTCCATTTTCAGACCTTCATTGTTAACCGGAAACCGAGAAGAATTCCGTTTAGGGGAACGATTCGGAGAAATGGCGATGAATGTGTTAAAACCGGCGTTCGTTGGGCCGTTGAGAAAATACCGTTCAATTGAAGCGAAGCAAGTGGCGTTTGCTATGATGAAAGTCGCCTTGCAAAAGCCCTCAAGAACAGTAGCCATTTATGATTCTGAAACAATTGCACAAATTAAATAAAGTAGCAGAAGTTCGTACACCATACTTACGTGCCAGTGAGGAAGAACCACATTGAACGAAAAGAGACTTGAAGTTTCATCGGCAAGTAAGAATTTCAAGCCGTTTCTGCCTCCGACAAAAGAAATCATGAAGGTCCAGGAACGACTGAAAGCAGATCGTGCGAAACAGTCTCCACCAAAAGAATGAACTTGTGTACTTTCAGCACATGGTGCTTAGGGCAAGGATTTTCTTTTTGATACAATGAGGTTATAGAAGTTCAAATTCCTTTTGGAACTCATAAGAGAAAAGCCTTTGAAGGAGAATGGTCATGAAAATTTTACTTATAGACGGCACCATTATTGGCTCCAAAACTGGAGCGGTTCTGGAGCAAGTGAAAATATATATTGAACAATTAAATGGTGAGCTAAATCTTGAAATTCTTAAGCTGGCCGATTTTAACCATCAATTTGTTGACGGTCGACCACTCGGTGAGTACAACGATGATATGCGTCGCCTAGTTCGGGAGTTTGAAGAAGCGGATGGATATGTGTTAGCCACACCGATTTTCCAAGGGTCGATTCCGGGTGTCCTGAAAAATGCATTTGATATGCTGCACCCAAGAACGATGCGATATAAACCGGTTTCAATCGTCGCAAATGGCGGAACGTTCCAGCATCACTTGGTCATTGAAAACCAATTGAAGCCAATTCTGGATTACTTCCGTTGCCTAGTGACACCGAATTATGTGTACACAACCGGCAGCCATTTCGGTGAAAGTAATATCATTATCGATGAAGATGTACATGACCGCTTGCGTGAACTCGCGCGTGTATTTGTTCAATATGTAGAAATGAGTAAACATTTATCAAAAGATACAATCGACCAACCTTAAAAGACAATTGGACCACTTCGCGAAAACCATGCGAAGTGGTTTTTTTGTTAGGAATAAATGGGAGAAAGGGAATAAGAACTTTGCGGACGGGAATAAACCGATCGTGAAAAGGAATAAATCAAAATGTGAGGGAATAAACAAAACGCAAAGAGCAATAAATCAAATCGAAAGGGAATAAGCCGCCAGCTAGCACTAAACAGCCAGCATCTTTTTCCGTTATAATGGATGAATGTAAGAAAGGGGCGGACATTTTGTCAAAATCAGTAGTACTTGCAGAAAAACCATCCGTAGCACGCGATATCGCTCGCGTCCTCGGTTGTCATAAAAAAGGGAGCGGCTTTTTAGAAGGGACGCAATACATTGTCACATGGGCACTCGGCCATTTGGTTACGCATGCGGATCCAGAACAGTACGATAACAGCTATAAAGAATGGAAACTGGAGGATTTGCCGATTTTGCCTCAGCCATTCAAGCTGGTACCAATCAAACAAACAATGAAGCAATTTAATGCTGTCAAAGCACAACTGAACCGAACGGATGTTAAAGAGGTTATTATCGCGACTGATGCAGGTCGTGAAGGAGAGCTTGTGGCCCGTTGGATTTTGGAGAAAGCGAAATGCCGTAAGCCGGTCAAACGATTATGGATTTCTTCGGTAACGGATCAAGCCATTCAAAAAGGGTTCCGTGAACTGAAAGACGGAAGAGCATATGAACATTTGTATGAAGCGGCAGTTGCCAGAGCAGAAGCGGACTGGGTAGTGGGCATCAATGCAACACGTGCACTGACTGTGAAATACAATGCACAATTGTCTACAGGTCGTGTGCAAACACCAACTCTTGCGATGATTGCGGCACGCGAAAAACAAATTCGCGACTTTAAATCTAAAACGTATTACGGTTTACAGGCATTAACGAAAGAAGCGACCTATACGTGGTCATTTGGTTCGAACAGTCAGACGAGCAATTTCAATAAAGAACAGGTCGAACAGATTTCGAAGAAATTAGACAAAAGCACGGAAGGAACGATCAAGTCCATTCAAACGACACCGAAAAAGCAACCTGCACCTCCGTTGTTTGATTTGACTGAGCTGCAAAAAGAAGGACATCGTCTATTTGGCTGGTCAGCGAAAGAAACGCTGTCTACGTTGCAAGGTCTTTATGAACGCCATAAAATCGTGACGTATCCTCGTACGGATTCGAAGCATTTGTCGAGCGATATGAAGTCCACATTAAAAGAACGAATTAAAGCTGTCGACCTGCAGCCGTACCGAGCGGCGACGAACAGTATATTGCGTTCATCGACCATCCAGCCTCAAAAAGGGGTAATTGATGATGCGAGAGTCAGCGATCATCATGCCATTATCCCGACTGAGGAATCACCAGTTTTGCAAAACTTATCGGACAAAGAACGAAAATTATACGACTTGATTGTCAAAAGATTTTTAGCCGTGTTCATGCCTCCATACGCATATGATCAAACGGTCATTACATTGGAAGTGCTTGGAGAAACATTCACGGCAAAAGGAAAAACTGTTCGTGACGAAGGGTGGAAACGTGTCTACCAAGAAGATAAAGAAAGCGATACGGAAAGCACATTGCCTCCTGTACAAAAAGGCGAGTCCATCGAAATACGTGCGATTGCTATGACACAAGGCGAAACAAAACCCCCAGCGCGTTTTAATGAAGGGACGTTGCTTGCGGCAATGGAAAATCCATCAGCCTTCATGGCAGGGGAATCAAAAGACATTATTCAAACGGCAGTCGAAACAGGTGGACTAGGAACTGTGGCGACACGAGCGGATATTATTGAAAAGTTATTCAATAGCTTTGTCATCGAAAAGAAAGGCAAAGATATTTATACGACTTCAAAAGGAAGACAGTTGCTTGAATTGGTTCCAGAGGATTTGAAATCCCCGTCCTTAACGGGTGAGTGGGAACAACGGTTGACGAAAATCGCCAAGGGCACGATGAAAAAAGAACAATTCATGAAGGACATGGTGAGCTTTTCGAAAACTGTCGTGACACAAATCAAACAAAGTGATCAAAAGTTCAAACATGATAATGTCACTGGCAAAACGTGTCCGACATGTGGAAAGAGTTTGCTTGAAGTTAACGGAAAACGTGGCAAAATGCTGGTGTGCCAAGACCGTGAATGTGGCTATAAAAAACAAGTGGCTATGCAAACCAATGCCCGCTGCCCTGTGTGTCATAAACGCATGGAAATACGTGGAGAAGGGGACGGAAAACTGTTTGTCTGCAAATGTGGTCATCGGGAAAAATTATCAGCTTTCGAGAAACGCCGTGAATCTTCAGGTGGAGCTAAAGCGAATAAAAAAGACGTACAGAAATTCCTGAAACAACAGGATGAACCTCAAAACACAGCAATGGCTGAAGCACTGAAAAAGTTGTTGAATCAAGAATAATGATGTTTTAACGAATCGAGGGAATGTCTATGGCCAAGTCTTCCAAACCAACTAAAACGAATGCAGTCCGTTTGCTGGATCAACAAAAAATAAGCTATGACTTATTTGAGTATGAAGTAAACGATGGACAAATTGACGGCGTATCCGTTGCGCAAAAAATTGAGCAACCAGTTGAAAAAGTGTTTAAGACGCTGGTTGCTACTGCTGGGCCAGGGAAAGTATTTGTGTTCTTGGTTCCTGTAGCCCTCGAACTGAATTTAAAGGCGGCTGCGAAAGCTGCTGGCGAAAAGAAAGTGGAAATGCTTCCGGTAAAAGATTTGCTTGGGTTATCAGGGTATATACGCGGAGGTTGTTCTCCGTTAGGGATGAAAAAATTATTTCCTACATTCATCGATGAAAGTGCGAGAGAACTGGATAAGATGATTGTCAGTGCAGGTAAAATCGGCACGCAGATTCACTTGAATCCAAACGATTTGGTGTCCTGTACAAAAGGGGTATTTGTTTCATTGACCAAAGCAGAATAATTTTCCGCTATACGAAATATAGAATGCTGATATACTAATCAATATTGATTCAAATCCATTCATGCATTACACATGAATGGATTTTTTGCGGAAAGAAGGCCATTTTTAGATGACAAACACTCTTTACATACGATGGAGTTTTTTTATAGTCGGGTTAATTTTACTCGCACTTGGTATTGCGATGACGATCAGAGGGGAATTACTTGGAATCGGCCCATGGGATGTTTTACATGTAGGACTTTTCATTCACTTTGGTCTATCGATTGGCCTTTGGTCTATTACCACCGGTTTATTACTCGTACTTGCTACTTCTTTCTATTCCAAACGCTGGCCACCAATTGGAACATGGCTAAACATGGTTTTGATTGGACTATTTATTGATATGTTTCTCTGGGCTCTGCCAATTGTGGCCAATCCAATTGCTGAAGTTGCCTTATTCATTGCAGGTGTTGCGGTGATGGGGTTTGGCGTTGGCATGTATATAGCATCAAATATCGGAGCGGGTCCTCGCGATTCACTCATGCTGATCTTGATTGAAAAGTCAGGGTGGACCGTCAAACGTGTTCGAACGTTACTTGAGATTGTTGTTGCGATTCTAGGATGGCTACTTGGAGGACCTGTAGGTGTGGGTACTGTAATCATTGCACTAACACTCGGGTACATCGTGCACTTTACATTGCCACTATCACAAAAATGGATTGTAAAACTAACTTCTAAATAATGTCTTCAGGCGGTCACTTCGGTGGCTGCCTTTTTCATGTTTTGCCATCCCATTTCATATAGTAGATGCAGTCAACACAATGAAAGGGATGAGTCGATGAACGGAACAATCACACATCAGTTTGGACGAGCTTTTACAGGACAAGGTGAAAAAAATATTTATACCGATTTAATCAATGAAGCTAGGAAAGTATACTTTATTAAATCTCCCCCGACATTTAAGCTGTCGGAATTATTTAGGCAAGTTGGCTACCATTATGTAAAACGAGGTTACGATATTGAGTGGTTTTACGATCCATTGCATGCCGATTCGATTGAAGCTACTTTTGTAAGAGGCAATCGGATTTTATTTATTCAAGCTTCCCATCCAATCTCTTTTGAGCCTAAATATTATGGCAGTACCCATCATGTGATTTCGTTCTACGAGGCTTATGATGAAAGCAAACTGCGTGAACACGGTGGCTTCTTAAGAGAAAAAACATTGCATAGTGAACAGTGGCTGGCCAAAGCATTGGAAACATTAACAAACGCAAAAATAATTCATGATGACTGGGAAGTTCCATATGTTAAAGGGATGGACTGGGAAGGCTTTGATGCGCAGGCTAAAGCGTTGTTTGATGAAACCTTTACCACGCTTAAATTCAATAAGACCCCTCAAAGGACACATCGTTTAATGGGGACACTGACGCCTGAAGGGGCAAAAGATTATTTCGCATCTCTAACTAAAGGGGTCAAAAGACGCATATTCATCAAGGGGTACCCAGGTAGCGGCAAGTCGACGTTAATGAAAGCCTTTGCTGAAAAAGCAGAGAGCGTAGGTCTTGATACCCAATGGGGCTGGTGTGGACTCGACTGCAACAGCATTGATTATGTTTGGTTACCAGAGCTACAAACGATCCTGTTTGATAGTACCGCACCGCATGAATACGAGCCTGACCGTTCGGGTGACGAAATTTACGACGTTAGAAAATTCCGTGATTTGAATGAAGAAGATCAGAAATTAGTAGATGGAATCGTTGCAAAATATAAGGAAGAAATCTTACATGCAACGGAGTTTTTACAGGTATATTGCACGGATGATGAAACAATTAGAGAGACTTTAGATACGTGTGTAAATAACTATAAATGGGCAGAAATTGAAGATGACCTATTCCGAAAGATAGATAATTCTTCCATCTATAAATGATTAAATAAACTCATTCTTCAGATATTTTACGAGTGTTACAATAAACCCTCAAACTATTAACTGAAAATTTTTAATAGTCGAGAGGGGAATGTAAATTGAACAAAAAGAAATTGTTTTCCGTATTATCAACAGGTGCACTTGCAGCTTCACTAATGATGCCTGCAGCTGCAACTCCAGTGGAAGCAGCCAGCCCATATGCAAACTTCAATACAGCAAAATACGGTGATCGGGTTGATATTGATCAAACGTTAAATAACTTATCAAAAAGCGAAAGTTTCCAAAAAGAAGCCGAACGTATCATTAAAGCGCAAGCGGATGAAGCAACTAGCGGAGGGGAAGATGCAACCGAAGCAAGTCCTTTTACGTTTGACGGTGGTACGAAGAAATTCTTGAATCGCAATTTGAAGTTTAAAGATTTTACGTTGCGTAGTGTAGGCGACAACGTGGAGATTTGGGTAGCGAATGATTTAGCGTATGGCCCGAATAACCCGAAACCTGCTGATGTTGTCACTCAAGAACAAGCTGATAAATTGCGTGATGAGTTCGATGCCAACATTTATCCAGTAGCAACTGATTTCTTCGGTACACCGGACGCACTTGATGGCTCTAATTCTCCATTGCCTGAAATGGTCGGATTGCCTAAAGGTTATTATGAAGGGTCAGACAAAATCATTATGCTCGTGGATAACGTCCAAGATGAAGGATGGAATAATCCGAGTTATCCATTCTTTGTAGCAGGATTCTTCTGGCAAACACTTGAAAATTACACAGACCGTAATATTGTAACCATCGATACGAATTCATGGGAAACACGACTCGAGTCGACTTTCTTTGGAACAACCATCCATGAACTTCAACATTTAATCCAAGCGGATAATGATGGGTCTGAAGAGACCTGGTTGAATGAAGGAATGTCGACATTCTCTGAATATCTTGGTGGATATGGACATGGCGAAGGCTCCATAAACTTCTATTTGGATCACCCAGAAAACTCTTTGGTCAACTGGGATGAGCATGGTGTAGCTGAAACAGGTCCTGAAACGATTGCGGATTACGGTCAAACATACTTGTTCACACTTTATATGTACGACAAATTCGGTAAAGATTTCATTCGTGAATTGGCTGTAGATGGTACTTCTCAAGGGATTACCTCTATAAACGAGCACTTAAAGTCATCTGGAACGGACAAAACATTTACAGAAGTCTACCAAAACTTCATGACGGCTCTGGCACTAGATAATGACAAAGTATCGAGCGATTACAATTTTGATAGTATTAATTTAAGAGACTTGCCAGTAAACGCAGCTGGCGACCTTCGCGGGAAAACGGTCGATTTTGAAAAAGCGTTAACGTTTGAAAAAGAAGGAGTTCCGGCATGGGGCGGGGACTTCAAAGACTTAGATTTCGGTCAAGATGTTCGTTCGTTGAAGTTTGATGGAGTTGATTTCCTTCCATTGCAATGGGCAACTGTTGCCAATCCATTGAATGCAGATGAGCAAGTTTTACATGCAAACAATGGGGACGAAGCAGATCAAGCACTCATTTTCAACGCACAAGTTCCAAAGGAAAATCCTACTTTAACATTCGACCATTTCTATGACATCGAAGAGAGCTGGGATTATGCGGTCGTTCAAGTTTCAACAGACAATGGTCAAACGTGGACATCATTATCCAATGAAAACACTCGTGAAGATATTGTGGAAGAAGGACATCCAACAATCAAAGAGAACGTACCTGGATTTACAGGGCATGCTACAGAGTGGGCAACGGAGTCATTCGATTTGTCGGCTTATGCAGGCAAAGATGTGTTAGTATCGTTCAGAAACCTAACAGATTGGGGTTACAATGACAGTGGTTGGTTCATTAAAAATATCAACCTGGGTAATTTCTCAGCAGATGGCACATCAACCGATGTATTCAAATCTCTTGCTGAAATTAAAGGTGAGTATGTAGACTTTACTGTCAGTCTGATCCAAACACGTAATAATGGACAACAAAAAGTTATGCACATCGATCCATTCGACGTGACGGAAACAGAGGCACTACAAGTCCGAAATTTCCTTACTCAAGGCAATGTGAAAATGATTACAACATACGCAGCGAAACCAGGTCAAACATTACCGGTAGACTATACGTATGAAGTGGGACTAAAAACTAACCAAGGTAAAAAGAAAATGAAATAACAAGGAGGCGGGCTCATAATGAGCTCGTTTTTTTAAATTTATAAGAAAGAGTCAAATTCATAATTCATAAAACCGGATGTAAACACGAAAATTCTTAATACAGAGTTGTTGATTTTCGTTACGGTCGGACGCTTTCCGCGGGCGGTCCATGTGCCTCCTCGTTCGCTGCGCTCTCTGCGGGGTCACATTTGGACACGCTTTTCCCGCTGGAGTCGCCGACCTTCACTTCAATCAAATTATCGGAAATCATAACAAAGTCAAAGGAGTATATTTTAAATAATCGTGTACCATTCAACAAAAGATATTTATGAAATTGACTCGAAGATATGTAAATTTAAAGAGTCCATAAAATTTTTGGGAAACGCGAATAGCTCGACCAATATGAGGAAAACCGAGAAAAAAGCTAATTAGTTAAGGACATCTGCGACTGCAGCTGTCCATTTTTTGTGTAAAGACAAGTTAACTTGAGGCTGAGACTTTGAAATATAGCCGAATATGATCGATAAAATCTCAGACTCATCTCCAGTCGGAACGATAAACAGTTTCAAGCCATTTTAATTTCGTGGTGTCAGCACGTTGCGCTTTTCTAATGCGCGTATGTTAAAATGGAAAAGATTATAATACACCAGCGATTTGCCAATGATAGTGGTGTGGCATATAAATAAATTCGCTTGAGAGGAAGATGCTTTTTGTCTAACGTATTAGATGCTTTTTTAGAAGAAAACTTACAAGAATTACGCGACCAAGGGTTATACAATGAAGTCGATCCAGTAGAAGGTCCGAATGGAGCAAAAATTCAAGTTCGAGGCAAAGAACTCATTAATTTATCATCAAATAACTATCTGGGATTGGCAACAAACGAAGAATTGAAACGCATAGCAAAAGAAACAATCGATAAATACGGCGTGGGTGCAGGTGCGGTTCGTTCAATCAACGGAACACTTGACCTTCACGTGAAGCTCGAAGAAAAGCTAGCTGAGTTCAAAGGAACGGAAGCGGCAATTTCTTATCAATCCGGCTTCAACTGTAACATGGCAGCTATTTCAGCTGTTATGGACAAAAACGATGCCATTCTTTCAGACCAATTGAACCATGCATCGATTATCGATGGTTGCCGATTGTCTAAAGCGAAAATCATTGCATTTAAACATTCAGACATGGACGATTTACGTGCAAAGGCAAAAGAAGCACAAGAATCAGGTCTTTATAATAAAGTCATGGTCATCACGGACGGCGTATTTTCAATGGATGGCGATATTGCAAAACTGCCTGAAATCGTTGAAATCGCGAAGGAATTTGATTTAATCACATACGTGGATGATGCACATGGATCAGGTGTAACTGGTAAAGGAAAAGGAACGGTTAAGCATTTCGGATTGGAAAAAGACATCGACTTCCAAATGGGTACTTTGTCTAAAGCTGTAGGTGTAGTCGGTGGATATGTAGCGGGTAAACAATCGTTGATTGATTGGTTAAAAGTCCGTTCACGTCCATTCCTATTCTCAACAGCTGTGCCACCAGGGGACGTTGCTGCAATCACAGCTGCCTTGCAAATGATCATTGATTCTACAGAGCTTCACGACAAGCTTTGGGATAATGGTGATTATTTGAAAGCGGGACTTAAGAAATTAGGATTCGATATCGGCGCTTCTGATACGCCGATTACGCCTTGTATCATTGGCGATGAAAAACTGACACAGCAGTTCTCAAAACGTCTGTTTGAAGAAGGCGTTTATGCGAAAGCGATCGTCTTCCCAACCGTTCAAAAAGGGACAGGCCGTGTTCGTAACATGCCAACTGCAGTCCATACGAAAGAAATGTTGGACGATGCACTTGCCATCTATGAAAAAGTTGGAAAAGAGCTTGGTGTAATTAAGTAAGACAGATGAACACTCGAATGTGTATAAGCGTTCGAGTGTTTTTTTGTATCGTAATAGATAAATTACCAGTAGCATAAATTAATTTTGTGATGGGGGATGGGTTTGTGACGTATGAAGAAGTAATGAATTATCTAAAGAAAGTTGGCACGGAGCAAACAAGAAAGACATTTATCAATCATGGAGCGACCGGTGACTTTTATGGAGTTAGGGTAGGAGACATGAAAAAAATCCTGAAGCATGTGAAAAAAGATCAGGATTTAGCATTGAGGTTATACGACTCGGGGAATTCGGATGCTATGTACTTGGCAGGCTTGGCCGTCGATCCAAAATTAATGACCAAAGAACAATTACAGTCATGGGTCAAAGCGGCCTATTGGTATATGCTGTCTGGGTACTCGGTCGCCTGGGTAGCGGCTGAAAGCCCGTTTGCTTTAGAACTAGCTAGAGAGTGGATACAATCGGACAATGAAATGATTGCCTGTGCGGGGTGGAGCACTTATACGAACTACTTGACCTATGCAGGAGCCGGTGAATTGGATTTAAAAGAAATCTCCCGTTTGCTAGAAGAGATCAGAGTTGGCATTCACCAAGCCCCGAACCGGGTACGTTACGATATGAACTCATTTGTTATCTCCGTTGGTGGATATGTGCCGGAGTTGCGGGAAGATGCTCAAAGAGTGGCAATGGAAATCGGCAAAGTCCATGTGGATATGGGAGGGACAGCTTGTAAAGTCCCTCTAGCTTTCGATTACATCGAAAAAGTCATTGCACGTGGCGAACCAAAAAAGAAAAAAACAGTGAGATGTTAAGAGTTTGAATGATGGATGGACCTCGACGTAGCAAGACGCGTCGAGGTTTTTCTGTTTAGAGAGGAATTTTACTCTGTAAAAAGGGTGAATTCTTGAATGAATGATGATTCATTGCAACTTTCACGATTTGGTTGCAACTTTTGGGGTTTTCGTTGCAACTTTCCCGATTTGGTTGCAACTTTTCACATTTTGTTGCAACAAACCAATTATCTCCTAATTTATCTCGCAAAAAAACACGCGGTTGCAATTCCGCGTGGCTTCATCTGGTTTATAAATGCTTATGAGAGTGGACGACGGAGTATTTTTGAATGCCGCGTGACGTGTCGATCGCTTTTTGATGTTCTTCTTCAGCCAGCTTCGAATTTCCTTCCACTTGTGCAATGAAAGAATTCATGGCGTGGGTCATCCAAGGCTTGTCGAAAGAATCCATATAACGTTTCGCTTCTTCAATGTCTCCATTTTTAGTTGCCACATAGGCCAAATAATAGGAACGCAAAGGGGCTTTCGAAATTTTTTCGGCACTTGCACGAGCGGCATCATAGTCATGCTGAAAAATGTCAAGAATAGTTGAATAGACTTGCTGGATGAGTGGCTGTTTGTATTTCGTTAATATGGCTCGAAGATTATCTTCGACTTCTATCCGATTGCCATGAGCCAATGAAAGAGTAAATGCCTGTAACGGCTTTTTACGGTTGGCTTGTAAAAACTTTTCAACCTTTGTTAAATCATTTGTCCAATAGGCTGTGTGAATCTGCATCAGGATAAGCGGTAGGAGAACGGCGACAAATACGATTACCATGATAAGCCAAAAGGGAAACTCTAGAAAAGCTAGTACTAGTGTCACGATAAACACGAAACTATAGGTGATGGCAAGAGACTTGAAATTCATATGCAAACTTCCTTTTTTTCTATAACTATACCAAATGTTACGCGGGAACTATATGGACTTAAAGATAAATTGGGCAAATCGATACAAGAAACTTTGAGGTGATGTGTATTGTACTTTCCAAATGAACACACTATAATGAATACTGATTAAAATCATTCATATCAACGTTTTATTAATATAATGTGTATTCCTGAGAAGAACAATTGTTTATTTGACGAGGAGGAAATTCAATTGAAAAAAATTATGATTACAGGTGCTTTAGGTCAAATTGGATCAGAACTGATCACCAAACTACGTGAAATATATGGAGCAGATAATGTCTTAGCAACTGATATTCGTAAAACGGATTCGCCGGTTGTCACAAACGGTCCTTTTGAATTGCTGGATGTAATGGATGCAGAACGCATGCACACACTTGCGAAAGACTTTGGCGCAGACACAATGATGCATATGGCTGCCTTGCTATCGGCTACAGCTGAAGCAAAACCATTGCTTGCATGGAATTTAAATATGGGCGGTTTGGTGAATGCACTTGAAACGTCTCGCGAACTAGGACTTCAATTCTTTACCCCAAGTTCAATCGGCGCATTTGGTCCATCGACACCGAAAAAAAATACGCCACAAGATACATTGCAACGTCCAACCACCATGTATGGTGTGAACAAAGTGTCAGGTGAATTGCTATGTGATTACTATTTCCATAAGTTTGGTGTAGATACACGCGGAGTTCGTTTCCCTGGCTTGATTTCATACGTTACGCCTCCGGGTGGTGGAACGACTGACTATGCTGTTGATATTTATTACAAAGCGCTGGCAGATGGGAAATATACATCGTATATCGAGCAAGGCACATATATGGATATGATGTATATGCCGGATGCCCTGCAAGCAATCATAGATTTAATGGAAGCGGATGCGTCTAAACTCGAGCATCGCAATGCATTTAATGTTACGGCGATGAGTTTTGAACCGGAAGAAATTGCGGCATCCATTCGCAAGCACATTCCTGGTTTTGAGTTGTCGTATGAAGTGGACCCAGTCCGTCAAGCAATTGCTAACAGCTGGCCAGATAGCATTGATGCATCGGCTGCGAAAGACGAGTGGGGCTTCAAAGCTCAATACGACCTTGATTCAATGACAGCGGACATGCTTGCTAAGCTGGCGAAAAAATAAATGATGACGAGCTAATGATTCTGTAAGAATCATTAGCTTTTTTTGTTGTTTGAAAGGTTACATGTTAGTTCGCAGAAGGGTGATCCCTGAGGATCGTAATAACAATCGGTAACACGAATCAGGTCAAAGTAAATATTTGAAAATTTTGATAGCGCTTCCATATTCTTTTTTGTACAATGCTATTATAAGAAAACTTATTAATCAGAATAATTAATAAGTTATTTTTTAATAGGGGGATATTAGATGAATCTTGCCACTTCGTTAGTACTCAATGCAAACAGGCATCCGAACAAACATTGTGTGACATGTGAAGATCGAACTTACTCGTATAGAGAGTTCAATGATGAAGTTAATCGACTTTCGAACGGCTTACTGGCATTAGGTTTGGAAAAGGGAAATAAAATTGGACTTTTCATGAAGAACTCGGACTATTTCACGATTGCCCTTTATGCGAGCTGGAAAGCAGGATTAACAGTTGTTCCAATCAACTTTCGTCTGACAGCTTCGGAAACGAATTATATTCTTGAACAATCGGATTGTGTTGCGATATTTTGTGATGGAGAGCTTGAAGAAACTGTGGCTATGGCAGCGGAGGGTCTTGAATATGTAAAACATATCATCGTCCATCATTCGTCTCCTAAAGATGGTCACTTATCGTGGAACCAAGTGACGAGTGAAGATGTATGTGAACCGAATGTACTTGTATTAAATACAGATGATGCAGAAATATTATATACCTCAGGCACGACCGGAAAGCCGAAAGGGGCGCTATTTGACCATCAACGAATACTCAATGTCAATATGGCGTTCATCATGCTAAAAAAACTTCATGCCGAAGATAAAATGCTTCATGTTGCGCCATTGTTCCATTCAGCGCAATTAAACTTATTCTTCACGAGCGCTATTATGTTGGGGGCATCCAGTGTCATTCATCGGGACTTCCATCCTGTGACAACATTGAAAGCCATAGAAGAACATGGCATCACTATCTTCTTTGGTGTACCGGCTATGTACAATGCCATGCTACAAGTGCCGAATGGAGATACGTATAATTTGTCAACCATTCGACGATGTGGCTATGGGGCAGCACCGATGGCTCCTGCGTTGGTGGAGCAATCAATGAAATTGTTCGGCACAGATCAATTCTACAATTTATGCGGCTTAACTGAAGCTGGCCCAGGTGGCGTATTCCTATCACCAGAGGATCATAAAACGAAACTAGGTGCTGGTGGAACTGCGATGTTCTTTACCAACATTCGTGTGGTCAATGACAACATGGAAGATGTGAAGCCTGGTGAAACTGGAGAGTTTGTCATTAAAGGTGAGACCGTGATGAAAGAGTACTATCGAAAACCAGAAGAGACACAAAAGACTTTTTCAGATGGTTGGTTATTAACAGGTGACTTGGCAACTATTGATGAAGATGGCTATATCACGATAGTTGACCGAAAAAAAGACATGATTATTTCAGGTGGGGAAAATGTTTACTCAGTCGAAGTGGAACAAGTTCTCAATAGCCATCCGCAAGTATTGGAAGCGGCAACTATAGGTGTGCCAGACGAGAAGTGGGGAGAAATGGTTGCGGCAATTATCGTTTCTAAAACGGGAGAACCAATCGATGAAGCCGATTTACTAAGCTATTGCAAAGAACGACTAGCAGGCTACAAAGTGCCAAAGACATTTTTCTATGCAGATGTTTTACCAAGAAATGCATCAGGTAAGATTTTGAAATACCAATTACGCGACTCTTTTAATGAGCAGGTTATTGCTTAATTATTTCTTAGGAGATTACGAGAGTACAATCAAACCCTAATAGATAAAAAATAAGCTGTCTCGAATCCGCGATGTTGCGGAATTTGAGATAGCTTGTTTATGGTACCATTATTGGATATAACTTAAGATTTATGAGGTGGTTTTTTTTGATAATAGCAAAAGCTGTGCTTATAGTAAGTGCTTTATTAATTTTATGGCTTTCATACCAAGTATGGAGTAAACAACGTTTCAGACTCCTAGCAGGATATGTTGAAGGCTCAATTAAGGAAGAAGAGAGAAAGCTATTTGCAATAGTTAATGGTCTTTTTTTGATGATGTATGGTATCTGGACGCTAACATTTTCTATATTTTTGTCAGAAAATAATTTCGATGTATTTTTCTATGTTTGGTTCATTGCAATCATTGTAATGACAATCGTTCATATCGTATTTATTAACATAAAGTTTAACTAATACAATAAGTAGTTGACTAAATATAGTTAAAAACCTGTCATTCGTTGATAGTCGAATGACAGGCAGTTATTAATATGACACTTCAAAATCCTCGTGCCAACGATAATTATAGAAACGCTCATAAGTAAACCAGTTTTCCGCTTCTGGTTCTCCTGCCGCCAACCGTTTGTCCATTTCCGAAAGCATCCACGCTGTTTGGGAAATGTGAGCACGCATTGCACCCATCTTTTGATCGCGCACTTCTTGAATATCATGGATGACATCAGGTTCACCTAAGGCATCTTTGGTGTTATTCGCAAATGCAACTGCATACAATTTCGGACGTAAGGTTTCATCCATGCGACGAACAGCACGAACAACCGCTCGAGCAGTCGCTTCATGATCTGGATGCACAGCGTAATTCGGATAAAACGTAATGATAAGGGAAGGATTTGTTTCTTCAATCAACTTCGTCATCATTTGGACCATTTCTTCATCGTCTTCAAATTCAACTGTTTTATCACGTAAACCCATCATTCGAAGGTCAGTTAAACCCATCGCTTGTGCAGAAGCAAGCAATTCCTGTTTGCGTATATGTGGTAAAGACTCGCGCGTTGCAAATGGAGGATTTCCTAGATTACGTCCCATCTCCCCAAGCGTCAAACATGCATAGGTAACCGGAATTCCTTGTTTGATATACATGGAGATAGTGCCGGAAACGCCAAATGCTTCATCATCCGGATGAGGAAATACAACGAGTACGTGTCTTTCTTGTGCTAAAGTCATGTGATTTCCTCCTTCTTAATACGTAAATGGCGTTTCGCTAATTTGTAGCGCTACTGCCAATTTTCCTGATTGATCATGTCCGGCCATCAATAAACGACCGTATTCATCCAATTCATAATGCGTAATGCCTTGCGCATACACCCAGCCATGTGGCAACTTCAAACCTACACGATGAGGACTGTCGCCCGCAACTTTTCCTAGTTCGTATTTCACGACAATATTACGAATGAATGCACCAGCATTAAACACAGTCTCATCAAAATGAGATGCATAAGCACCATTCGTCGTTTCCAAATGTAGATAAACATCTTTATCAGCAAAGGAATTTAATAATTCCTGTAACTTCCCGACATGTACAACTTCCATTAGACTTCCTCCTATTTACCGCAAAACTTATAACCATAAGTATAGTGAATTCTGCTAATTATTGCGATTAGCTTGCCTTGTGGAAATGAAAATTGCTTGATTAATGAGTTCACTTGTGTGAAATTTCTTCGTTTCACGAAAAGAATATATGGTATTATCAAACTATCTGATTTTTGAGACAACAGGAGGATGGTCACATGAAAGGAATTCTGCTGTGGAGTATCCAGTCCCTAGCTGCGTTCGTGAGTGTTTTGCTTTTAAGTGGAGCACCCGTACTAATCACAGGCTTTCAACAAGGGAAATTCTTGTGGAATGAATACATAGAAACAATAAAGTTACATGCAACCTCACTTATGAATCTACGTGAGTTAAGTGTGGATTATTATGTAGGACGAGGGGAAATGCGGCAAGTACCTGTATTTCCACAGCTCTTGGAAAATATCACGTATTCGTTACAGTTATTATTTTTGGCATTGCTTGCTGCGGTGGTATTTGCATTAATCGGCACATTTATCACAATGCTACTACGTGAAAAAGCTCGTGCTCGCGTTAAAATTTTCTTTTATTTTTTGGAATCTTTGCCTGACATCCTGATTATCTTACTTGCCCAATTGTTTGTCGTCATTATCTACCAACAGACAGGGGTCTTGGTGTCCAAGATTGCGGTTCTTGGAGACGATCGAATTTACTGGCTTCCGGTGTTGTGTCTCATGATTTTACCGATGATTCAACTTTACCGTTTGAGTATGCTGACCTTCGAAGCCGAAGAGCGGAACATGTATGTGGAACTGGCGAAATCATTGGGCTTTGGTAAAGCATTCATCTTGTTTATGCACATTTTCCGTAATGCCATCGTCAGTGTGTTTTTCCAATCGAAAAAAACGATGTGGTTTATGCTATCCAATCTCTTTATTCTTGAACTAATGTTTAATATTCCAGGGGTTATGCTGTACATGTTCGAAAACTTAAGCGGTACTTTGTTTTTAGTGACCATCATGAGTTTCTTCCTGCCAATATTCCTTTTGTATAGTCTCGGCGAGTGGTACTTTATTCATCGAATGAGAAGGGGAGGTGTCGTAGGATGAAGTCCATATGGCGACAGCCTTTATTTCTTATTGGTTTCGGTATCATTGCATTCTTTTTAGTTGGTAGCTTTGTTTACGAATGGATTTATGGCAACATTCCAAAACAAACATTCTTCATCGAAGAAAATGGTCGCGCCGTAGAAGGTCCACCGATTTCACCAAAATGGATACATCCGCTCGGAACAGATCAATTCGGCTACGATATGTTTGGGAAAATCATGATTGGTGCCAAATACACCATACTTGCAGCTATGGCAGTGGCAGCGTTGCGTATGTTGATTGCCATTCCCTTAGGCTTTGCACTTGGAACATATTTGCAACGTCAGCGCTCTTGGATTAATGGATTAATCGATCCAATTCATTATGTACCCATGACCATATTCGCCGTCATCTTGCTAACACCCGTCCTGTGGATGCCACCGGAAGGGTTCTCGACAACTCTTACAGAGAGATTAGTCATTCAAGTTGTCATCATGGCTTTCATGACGGTTCCAATTGTTGCATCTTTAGTTGGAAATGAAGCCAACCTGTTGTACCACCAGGAATATATTTTGGCGGCACGTACATTAGGCGCCAGTCGTAGGCGTTTAATCATCCGTCATTTATTCCCGCAAATGCGCGAAAAAATGTTGGTGTTATACGGACAACAAGTAGTTGAATCCCTGATTGTCTTTGCCCATTTAGGAATGCTCCGATTGTTTTTAGGGGGAACAGATGTTGACTACGATGGAATGTTCGGCGATCCTCCTAGATCCATTTCATACGAGTGGGCAGGACTATTCGGAAACTCTTTCCGTTATCTTCAAGGCGCGCCTTGGCTGCCACTAGGACCAGCTATCAGTTTTGCTCTTGTTATATTGGCCATTGCTGCCATGATTGAAGGCTATACTCGCGCAACGAACGGTCAAGTAACATTACCAAAACGCAAACGTATGGCTTTTCTTTCAGAAGAAACCGTCGAATGGAACCAACGACAACTTAAAGAAAAAATGATCCTTTTGCAAAAAGAAGCAAGAAGATGAAGCGAACGCCACCCGAAGGAGCTGAGAACAGCTCCTGGGTGGCGTTTTTTAGTGAGTGCACATGTGTTTTGAGCGAAGCTATAATTGGCCAATTCCAACGAAATGTTCGATTTGTCCAACGAAGTTGCTCATTTTTGGTTTCGCTTTTCTTTAGCATGCGGATTCCAACGAAATTGCCCATTTGTCCAACTAAACTGCCAAAGTGTCCAACGAAATTTCAAAAAGTCCAACGAACATCGCAAAAGTTCCAACTAATCGTCCCCCTCAGCTAATCAGTAACCCTTTTGTTAAAGTTTCAAAGACCTTAAATGAGGCTGTTCGCTGCACGCTCAGCCTTTTCTGTGGGGGATCATACTGGGTCTCCACTACTTTAACAGTCGGATTCCAATGAAATTGTCCATTTGCCCAACGAAACTGCCACATTGTCCAACTAAATCTCAAAAAGTCCAACGAACATCGCAAAAACTCTAACGAAACCGCCGCACAACCCGAAACCCCCAAAAAAACCACCCGCCCATAAAGGACGAGTGGCTACTTTCATCAATATTAAACTTCTGAAGTTGTAACTTCTGGTGCGCCGAAGCGGTTTTTCGCTCCGTGCATAACTGGACCAACGTATTCGTTGAGCTTCCAGCCGTTTGCGATTGCTGATGAGACGAATTTCTTCGCTTCCAACACAGCTTCATTTACAGGAAGTCCGTTCGCTAAGTTTGCAGTTACTGCAGCTGCGAATGTACAGCCAGCTCCGTGATTGTATGATGTGTCTGTTTTTTCTGATTCAAGCAAAGTAAATGTTGAACCATCAAAGAATAAATCTACGGCTTTTTCATGTTGCAATTGCTTGCCGCCCTTGATGACTACATTTTTTGCGCCGGCTTCATGAATCTTTTCAGCCGCACGTTTCATATCGTCAATCGTTGTTAAATTTCCTAGGCCTGAAAGTTGTCCTGCTTCGAATAAGTTCGGCGTGACCACTAGTGCACGAGGCAATAATGATGCGACCATTGCTTCCACATTCTCTGGGAAAAGGGCTTCGTCTTCACCTTTACACACAAGAACCGGATCAATAACAACGTTTTCTAAACCAGAGCGATCGATTGCTTCTGCAGCTGTTTTGATAATCTCGACAGTTGGCAGCATCCCTGTTTTAATGGCATCGACACCAGTAGAAAGAGCTGTTTTCAATTGTGCTTGTAATGTTTCAACTGGAATCGGATAAATTCCGTGGCTCCAGCCTTTGTCAGGATCCATTGTCACGATAACAGTCAGGGCATTCATGCCGTATGTACCGTGCTCTTGGAATGTTTTCAAATCTGCTTGTATGCCTGCACCGCCTGAAGTATCTGATCCAGCGATTGTTAATGTTTTTTTCAAAGACATAAATGGATTCCTCATTTCAATAAGTATCTGTGTCTATCGTATCAAAAAATCACAATAATTCAATTACGGAAGCTTATCCGCCCGCATGAGCTGAATAGAAATATAGGCTAACCCTAGCGTGAAAATGAGCGAAAATCCTCCGGCCACCCAGTAACTTTGTGAAAGTAGTCCAAAACTGATAAAAGCGAATAACAAAACAACGAGTAACATCCCTATAGTAAAGCATCCAAATCCGAGAGTTTTAGCACGTTCGGGTACTTGGCTTTCTTCTTTTGTCGAACGGTCGACTTTTCGTATTTTTTCTCGCCACTGATAATCCGCCATTCACATCACCTCTAAAAATATCCTATCACTCGACAGAAGGTTGTACAATTTGGAAATTTCCACTATTGTAAACGTAATAAAATCTTTGACTAATATAGTAGAAAAGAGGAGAATAATGTCAAAAAATCAGCGAATAAAAGAGATTGAAAAGTTGCTAGAAGAATTAAAAGCGCAAGACGAAATAGCGGTTACGCTAGAAAGTGTTCAGCCACGTTCATCAGGATTTGGGCAATCCGGCTCACTTTTCAAATCCTTGTGGAAACGAAAAATGCTGTGGTTCATTACAGCATTAATCGTCCTCGGTGTTTCTGCTCCATTTATCACTTTATGGGCGATTAAAGGCAGTACATTCACAGAAAATAAAGGGGCTTTTTTGGAGCGAATTCAATCGATAAATGAACTCGCAACAGCAGAGGCTTACACGAAAGTTATGATTGAGAGACAGGACAATAAGATTCTCGGACAAGATATCGGGCGCGACCTACTAGGGACGAAACGGCATTTATTGGTCGTTTTTCCTGGGTCAGTGAAGGCAGGTATTGATTTCTCTAAAGTCGAAGCGGAAGATATTGTGCTGGATGAAGAAGCTAAAACAGCAACACTAACTTTGCCAAAAGCAGAATTTTTAGGTGGACCTGAAATATTATTCGATCAAATCAAAGTGTTTTCATCTGAAGGTTTGTTCCGAGAGAAAGCCGATATTAATGAAGCTTACAAACTGGCAGCTGAAGCGGAAAAATTGATGATGAAAGAAACGACGGAACAAGGGGTACTGCAACTGGCCGAAGAAAATGCCGCCCGATCGGTTTCTGAAATGTTTTCATTGGTGGGGTATGATGTAACCGTTGAATTTGAGGAGTGAGTATCCTGGATAAAAAAATATTTGATAACGACTGGCAACAAGTTCTTGAAACTGAATTCGACAAACCGTACTACTTGAAACTACGCGAATTTTTAAAAGACCAATATGCACACGAAACCGTCTATCCGCCAATGGATGATCTTTGGAGCGCATTCAAAGAAACTTCATTTGACGATGTGAAAGTGGTGATTGTCGGGCAGGATCCTTATCATGGTGCAGGACAAGCGCATGGTATGAGTTTTTCAGTCAAACCAGGAATCAAGCATCCGCCAAGTCTTCGAAATATGTTAAAAGAACTCCAAGATGACATTGGTTGCGAGATTCCTAAAGACGGGACGTTGTCGAAGTGGGCGAGCCAAGGCGTTTTCTTATTGAATACAGTCCTAACTGTGCGCGCAGGTGCGGCACATTCTCATAAAGGACAAGGTTGGGAACTCTTTACGGATGAAGTCATCCGCAAACTTTCGGAGAGGGAAAAGCCTGTTGTTTTCGTGTTATGGGGAAGACCTGCGCAATTGAAGCGGAAGTTAATTGATACGTCCAGACATGCCATCATTGAATCCGTCCACCCAAGTCCTCTTAGTTCCCATCGTGGATTCTTTGGGAGTAAGCCTTATTCCAAAATAAACGAACAACTTTCACACTGGGGATTAGACCCGGTAGACTTTTGTTTGAAGTAGATTTCGTGGTAAAGTGTAGTCTGATGAGAACAATCAGCAAAAGGAGAGTGACCGAACGTGATTCCAATGAGTCGAGTTGTCACCGAAATCGAGAAACATGTCGCACTGGCAAAAGGTAGAGGTGACGAACAAAGCATCCGTGAATCCTTGGTCGCGATTCGAGCTTTATGTGATGTGGCATTAACTGAACAACCTGAAGTTAAGCAACAAGTCGTGCCGATTCAGTATGCACAACCTGTGCAACAAGTGCACACGGTCCAACCAACTTCATCCGTGCCGTCCATCTCAGCTGGAGAGCGCATGAAAGAAGACGATGCGAACGGTGATTCGTTGTTTGATTTTTAATATTAATAATAGATTTTATTAGGAGTCTGAAAAGATTCGACCTATATAACAACACAATTGAAAGAAGGAATAATAATGCCATTTTTTATCATTGCAGGTGCCATTAACGCGTTTTTGGCCGTTGCGTTTGGAGCTTTCGGTGCCCATGCACTGAAAGAAAAACTATCTGAAAAGTACTTAGCGATTTGGGAAACAGCAGTTCAATACCAGATGTATCATGCGATTGGACTAATCGTAATCGGTATCTTAATGAGCACAAATATCATTGGCCATGTGTCACAGCTTAGCTGGGCAGGTTATTTAATGTTAGCGGGCATTGTGATTTTCTCTGGTTCACTTTATGTATTAAGCTTGAGTGGTATCGGTATTTTAGGTGCGATCACACCAATCGGTGGCGTTGCATTCCTTGCAGCCTGGGTTCTTGTAATTGTCGCGGCAGTTAAACATATGAATTAATAATGTGCGTCCTTCCAAGCGAAGGGCGTTTTTTTGTTACATCTGTGGGGACGAAGCACATGTCTCTGAAAGATAAAATGGCTGTGAAAACCATTATTCATAACGAAAATGCCCTTCCATAAGACAAAGTGGAAGGGCATTTTAAAATGATATGAAAAATAAGTGCCGTGTTGGAAAATACGCATGCCAAGTAGGAAATATCATGTCCCAAGTTGAGTGAAATTCATCCCAAGTTGGAAACGAGACGTCCTAAGTTGTTTGCCTAATCCCAATTTCTTTCACCGGTGGTTAAAAGTAATTGATTTCTTCATCAAACGTTACATAATCCAAATAAATCAATGGGATTAAATAACGTTTTCCGGAGGTCGGCTCACTGACAATTAAGTGATCGCGGCCCGCTGCCTCAATGACTCCTTTTACAACTTTTGCGTTCCATTCACGGTTGTTTTCAAACGTTAAATAAACAGTCGCAAGCTTGCCTTTGTTTAAGCGTAAAATGTTTTCGATGTAGGATTCCTCACCTGCTGGTGGAGAAGTAGGGCGACCACCTGCAGGTAATGTAGGGGGCATCATTTGTTGTGGCTGTTGCATTTGTTGCGCATAAGCAGGATTCCAATAATATTGTACCAAGAAATCATCCTTTCCAAATTAGAGGTTTGGGCAATCTTGGCTACTCGGCGCAAAGAAACAATGCGACTTGTAGCGACCTGTGTTCGGTTGGTTATACCATGTGGCAGGACAACCTCCCGGAGGTTCGAAAAACCATAACGAGCGTGTACCAGGGTCAAAACGTTCACCAGCGATCACGCGACGGGCAAGTGCCTTGTCTTGTTCACGTGCACGTTGATAGAAATAAGGTTTGGTTGTCGCTTCAAAACCACCAGGGCTTTGAAAAACCATTTGCTGCACGTTGCGAATATTCTTGAAATCCAGACACGTCGCTCGCACTCGATTAACACCGACATTTCCAACCAAAAGCATTCCTTGCTTGCCTTCACCTTCTGCCTCAGCACGCATTAATCGAGCAAGAGTTTCGATATCTTTTTCAGTTGCGCGGATTACCGCCACAGCACAACCTCCTCGCAAATTAGTATACGTATCAACTGGAATTTTAGAACAAAAAACGCAAAGCATTTTCGCGTAGCCCTCAGCTTTGTCTTAAAAGTATGGATAAACCTTAGTGCTGTCGAGTGGTATATACGCCTTAGTTGTAAAATTTAAGAGGTCACGTAGGAAAAAACGGGGGTCACGTAGGAAAATTAAGAGTTCACGTAGGAAAAAACGAGGACGACGTAGGAAAAATCGAGGGTGACGTAGGAATCAGTTGCCACATAACTTTATTCACACGCTTTTCATACTAGTCAGCTGGAATTCAATAAAAAAAGCTACGCATTTTTGCGTAGCCAAAAATTTTATACAGTTAAGAAGTCAGTTGTTTTGTCTGCATCAAGTAGTGTTCCGACGAAGAATGAGCCGAACTCACCGAAACGTGCACTTACTTCATCAAAACGCATTTCGTAAATTAACTTCTTGAATTGAAGTACGTCATCAGAGAATAACGTAACGCCCCATTCAAAATCGTCAAATCCGATAGAACCACTGATGATTTGCTTCACTTTACCAGCGTATCCACGGCCAATCATACCATGGCTGCGCATCATCGATTTACGGTCTTCCATCGAAAGCATATACCAGTTGTCATTGCCTTCACGACGCTTGTCCATTGGGTAGAAACAAACATATTGTGAACGTGGAAGTTCAGGGTATAGACGACTGCGAACATGCGGGTTTTGATAAGGATCTTCATTCGATTCACCAGCTAAGTAGTTTGAAAGTTCCACTACAGAAACGTATGAATATGAAGGAACTGTGTATTCAGCAATTGTTAATTTGTTGAACTTCGCTTCAATTTGTTGAAGCTCATCCATTGTTTCGCGCAATGTCATCAGCATGAAATCTGCTTTTTGGCCAATAACTGTATAGAAAGCATGGCTCCCAGTTTTCGCTTCATGTGCAACATTCAATTCTTCTAAAAATCCTAAAAATTCATTTACAGCTGCTGTACGTTCCTCAGCAGAAATTTGTTTCCAAGAAGTCCAATCCATCGTACGGAAATCATGTAATGCGTACCAACCATCTAAAGTTTGTGCTGCTTCATTCATGTATGGGACACTCCTTCATCTAATTAAATATTCAAGATAAGTTTAGCATAAAGCCTATAAGAAACCTACATTGTCACCATTCGTACATGATGAGATATGACAAATTCGTGTTATTATGAAGGAAAAGCGAAGCGGGGTATGTAAGACCTGCGCCGGCGCTGGAAAGGCCGAATCGAATGCCCGCATTCGCATGAGGACTTGAAGCTTAGGTGAGGTCTACCCTGCGCAGCTAGACATCACAATAAAAGAAAGCACACAATTAACCCAACCATAAAATCAACCTTAAGATACTGAAAGGATGGAATGCATCGTGACGAACTTATTTGATGAAATCAAACAAACCATTACCGACAAGCAGGTAAGAATTGTATTGCCTGAAGGAACGGACGAGCGTGTACTTCAAGCAGCAGTTAAATTGCATAACGAAGGCATTGTGACACCCATTTTAGTTGGATCATACGATTTGGTGAAAGTGGCAGCGAAACAAGCCGGAATCGATTTGACTGATATCGAAGTAATAGATCCTGTGCAATTCGAGCAGTTGGACAATCTTATTGATCAATATGTAGAGCGCCGCAATGGAAAATCTTCACCAGAGCAAGCACGCATTCAACTAAAAGACGTCAACACATTTGGCACAATGCTTGTTTACACAGGTTATGCGCACGGCTTGGTAAGTGGTGCAGCTCATACGACTGCTGATACAGTACGTCCTGCATTACAAATTATCAAAACGAAACCTGGTGTGTCTAAAACGAGTGGAGCCTTCATTATGGTGCGTGGAGACGAGCGTTATGTCTTTGCTGACTGTGCCATTACGATCGCTCCAACAAGTGAAGACTTGGCCGAAATCGCAGTGGAAAGTGCAAAAACGGCGAAAGCGTTCGGAATTGAGCCGAAAGTAGCGATGCTGTCATTTTCGACAAAAGGATCTGCCGTTTCTCCTGAAACTTTGAAGATAGTGGAAGCGACGAAGTTAGCACAAGAAAAAGCGCCATCAGTCAACATTGATGGTGAATTTCAGTTCGACGCAGCATTTGTACCAGCTGTTGCGAAGAAGAAAGCACCGGGTTCAAGTATTCAAGGTGATGCGAACGTGTTCGTTTTCCCTTCACTTGAAGCAGGAAACATTGGCTACAAATTAGCGGAAAGACTTGGCGGATTTGAAGCAATCGGACCGATATTGCAAGGCTTGAACATGCCCGTGAATGACTTGTCACGAGGCTGTTCGGCAGATGATGTGTATAAATTAGTACTAATGACCGCAGCTCAAAGCGTGATGGCAGGAGAGTAAAAATGTCCGGGTTTAATGATTTATTTGTAAATAAAGAATGGCGGTTTTGGGATCAGTCCATGAGCGGCCGTTCGAGATCCGCTCTAGAATCTTTTGCTGCGGACGATTTGCTATGTGAACGGGTCGGAAAAGGGGAGTCTCTCCCGACGATCCGCACATGGGTACACGAAAACACAGTCGTTCTCGGCATACAAGATCATCGTCTTCCTCATATAGCAGATGGCCGTGACGTCTTGCAGGCACACGGATACCAATCGATCGTTCGAAACTCAGGTGGACTTGCCGTTGTTTTAGACAGTGGCGTACTGAATATTTCCATCGTGGTTTCCGAGCTGAACAGTTCGATTGATATTAATGCCGGATATGACATCATGGTCGAATTCGTCCGTCACCTATTTCCACAAATAGCGGATTCAATCGAAGCCTATGAGATTGTCGGTTCGTACTGTCCTGGCTCTTATGATTTAAGTGTGGGAGGCAAGAAATTCGCTGGCATCTCACAAAGACGCTTGCGTAATGGGATTGCCGTTCAAATCTATATATGTATTGAAGGTAGTGGAGCGGAGAGGGCATCTTTAATTCGTGATTTTTATGAAGCCGGATTAAAGGAAGAACAAACAAAATTTGCTTTTCCGGTAATTGTGCCGGAAGTGATGGCTTCGGTCAGCGAAATTATCGAAGAAAACGTAACAGTTCAGGATACCGTGATTCATGCGCAACGATTAATGAACCATTTGATGCAAAATGTGCACATGCAATCGTTGCAGCCGGAAGAAACTGATTTATATATGTACTACTTGACCCGCGTCGTTGAACGCAACCAAAAAATGCTATCGAAAATAGAAGCATAAGCTACGTCCACGACATCTGGTTGTCGTGGATTTTTTATTGTTTAAGATAGAAAATCGCACATATAACTAGTAAAACCGCCAATCAATTGATTGGCGGTTCTTTTGCTACTAAGTTACCATTGCGTTCCATTTGAAAAACAGGTGAGATATTATCAGCATCGTCATTCAATGTCACTAAACGACGAGCGCGGTTCATGATATGAACAAACTGTTCGTAATCTTCGCGAATCGTTGCGTTTTCATTTTCCAATCTCGCGATATCACGTTCAAGTTGTTTAATTTTTTCTTGAGAATGAGATAGTAGTGCGCGCCAGCGATGAGATTCACCTTCACCAGTACCGTTTTGTTGCAAACGTAATAAGTATGCGATTACCACATCAAGTGATAGAGCGGATAAAGGAATTTGGACGCGTTCTTGTGGCTGTTCTTCACTACCTACGAGAAACAGAGATTGTCCTCTGCGACGATATTCTTTTCCAAGGACGCGCATTTTTTGCTTGCGATCTTTTTTCGCATCACGCAAATCTTTCTCGTATTCTCTTCTTACAACTGCATTCCAGCGAAACCCGCAAGCAGCAGCCGTGCGATTTAATGCATCTCCTGCTTCTTCAAATGCATTTAATTGCGTACTCCCTTCGCGAACGTGTCGCAGCACGGTTTCTGCCAACAATTCATCATTTTCATCTAACCAAGCATCTTGTCTAATTTTTACCATACATGTCCCTCCCGAAATGTTAATAGTTTTGATGTTCTACTTCAAGCTTGTACAAGATTCACAGGTTTTATTCACTCAACCTTTTGATGTACTTGAATCACGATGGAAAAATAAGATACAATGACCTGTAGACTTTTACTTCAAATAAGAAAGGGTTGTTGACAAATGGCAAACGAATTCAGAGTTTGCGATGATTGTCAGGCCGTGAATTTAAAAACATTAATTCCTAAGTTAAAAGAAATCGATCCTCATGCATCGATTGATATTGCGTGTCAGTCTTATTGCGGTCCAGGACGTAAAAAAACGTTCGCGTTTGTAAACAACCGACCTGTAGCAGCGCTTTCTGAAGACGAATTAATGGAAAAAGTACGCGCCAAGCTAAAGGCATAATCTCGCGAATGCAATCTTTTAAATTTAAAATATAGATCTTCATACTTTCGCCGCCTTTCCTGAAGGAGGCTTTTTCTTTATAATAAAATACAAGTATTTTTTGCTGAAAAGAGGTGTCCATGGTGAGTTATGCAACGCAAAAGTTGGCTGAAGAAAAAGTATTTAAAGACCCGGTACACCGATACATACATGTTCGCGACCAAGTCATTTGGGATTTAATTGGGGCGAGAGAATTTCAGAGATTGCGACGAATCAAGCAACTTGGCACGACGTATCTCGTTTTCCACGGGGCTGAACATAGCCGCTTCAACCACTCACTGGGCGTTTACGAAGTTGTGAGACGCATCATTGATGATATTTTTACAGGACGACCAGAATGGGATGAATCTGAGAGATTGGTGGTTCTTTGCGCAGCGCTTCTTCATGATCTCGGCCATGGTCCATTTTCGCATTCGTTTGAACATGTTTTTGATCTGGATCATGAGAAATTCACGCAGGCCATCCTGCTTGGCGATACCGAAGTAAACGAAATCTTAAAACGGGTGGCACCGGAATTTCCACAGCATGTGTCAGATGTCATTGCCAAAACATATGGCAATAAACAAGCGGTCAGTTTAATTTCTAGCCAGATCGATGCCGATCGTATGGATTATTTACAGCGAGACGCTTATTTTACAGGAGTAAGTTACGGTCATTTTGATATGGAGCGTATTTTGCGAGTCATGCGTCCGCGTGAAGATCAAGTGGTCATCAAACAAAGCGGTATGCATGCGGTGGAAGATTACATCATGAGTCGCTATCAGATGTATTGGCAAGTGTATTTCCATCCAGTATCGCGAAGTGCGGAAGTGATTCTGACAAAAGCGCTTCACCGTGCTAAAGAGCTGAGTGAGAGTGGCTACAAGTTTGCGTACGAACCGCGTCATTTCAAGACGTTTTTTGATCAAACATTTTCATTAGCTGATTACATTGCACTCGACGAAGGCATTGTCATGACGTATTTTCAGGAATGGGTGCACGAAGAAGACGAGATTCTCGCTGATTTATGTGACCGCTTCGTAAATCGTCGTCTGTTCCAATACATTGAATTCGATCCGGCAAAGGATTACCGTAAACTATCGGAACTGGAGCAACTGTTTAAAAAAGCGGGCATCAACCCTGCGTATTATTTAGTGTTCGATTCTTCATCCGACTTGCCCTATGATTTTTATCGACCGGGGGAGGAAGGCGAACGTGTGCCGATCCACTTATTGATGCCTAACGATGAACTTCGTGAATTATCGAGGTCATCTGAAATCGTAGAAGCCATTTCAGGTAAACGAAGAACAGATCATAAATTGTATTTCCCAGAAGATTTATTAAAAGATGATACAAAGAAAAAAGCCGTCAAAAAGCAAATTCTACAATTGCTTTACGGACAAGCATAGAACAGGAGGTGCCTTGAATTGTTAGAAGAACACGCAAAAATCGTCCAGTTTATCACGCTGGCGGGAGAAGTAACGGGGCGTAAAAAGCTTCAAAAAATGGTCTACATCGCAAAGAAAATGAACTTTCCATTCCAGGAGAAATACCAATTCCACATGTACGGGCCTTATTCAGAAGAGCTCACTTTACGTGTAGAGGAATTATGCAATATGGCGTTCTTGTCTGAAAAGAAAGAAGACAAAGGGTCATATGTGCAATATACGTATGCATGTACCGAAGAAGGAAGTCAGTTTTTATCCACGATGGATGGCAATCACCCAAAACTCGATCTGTGCATTGAGCGTTTGAATAACAAGAGCTCCCGCTTTCTAGAGATGGTTTCGACTTTGTTGTACTTCGATCATTTAGAACGAGCAGAACAAGTGGAGAAATTGCACGTTGTCAAAGGGAAACTGAATTTTACAGAAACAGAAATTGAAGAAGCTTTCGCGTTTATCGAAGACCTTCAATTATGTATTCAAGCATAAGAAAGAGGCCTTCCGTCTATTATACGGAAGGCCTTTTCGTTGTAGGTCATTCTATTCGCGTTAAGAAGACTTCTATTCGCGAATCAAGTCACCATTTCACGTTCAGTAAAAATCTCAATCAAAAAAAGCGAATCACATGAAGAAATGTGATCCGCTTCGGTTAAACTTTATTGAACGGCAGTTACACTGTCCGCGTAGTTTACTTATTTATCACTGAACAATTTCCCAGCGACTGCGTAGTGGTTTTTTGGCATATCTTCGATAAAGACAACTACGTTTTCAGCAGGCGCATTTGTTGTTTCAGCAACAGCTGCTGTTACTTTTTCAACAAGTGCACGTTTTTGATCGTCTGTGCGACCTTCAAGCATTTTGACAGTTACGTATGGCATTGGAGTTCCTCCTCTTTCACAAAAGTTTATCTATTCGTTATAATAACAGAACGGAGGGGACTAACGTATGACAAATGAAGAAAAACCAAAACAAAAGCTTGGATTCACCATTATAAAAAATGACCCGACAGATGGACACGGTGGTTTCGGTGTAGGTTCATTGACACTCGAACATGTATCCCCGGTCATCATTGACGTCGAAGAAAAAACAGCCAAAGTTGAAATTGGCGCGATGCATGCTCGAAGCGATACGGAACGCGGCATCAAATTCACAACAAATCGGGAAGACTCTGAAGGCGGCAAATTATTTTGGCTTGTTTGGGTAACCATTGATCACAAAGCAACAGGACCCTACTATGCTGGTGTGACCGGATGCGAAATGGTCATTAACCGTGAAAAGCGCAGAGGTTTCAAAATTCTGGCTGACCATGTAAACAAAATGGACAAATCGATGAAACGTCATATCATTGTTGACCATATGGACGATTCATCTAAAGAATTATTGCGAGACTTTTTACAATCGCATAACCCAGAAATGTGGGCACGCAGTGAAGAAAAACTTCACCAGGAACTCAATTCCTAAAATTGTCAAACAGGTGTACAAAATGTGACATTTTCATCCACCTCAGCTGAATGGTTGAATATGTCGAAAAAAGCAAGTACACTTGAAACATAGCTGACAAAAAGTGAGCTAGGACAATTGGAAACGCGTCTGTACATGAGCGCCGTGAGACATTTGTGTCAAACCCAAGCCGAATGCCTCATGTTTCTCATGTCAGCGCTAACCAAGAAAAAAGCTTTCTGTTTCAACGGATGAGTAATTCCGTGAAAGAGAAAGCTTTTTTTATATTCTCGAAACAAAGAAGAAATAGAAACTTATTTTAAGGAATGAGACTAGAAATTATTTGCAGACGCGGAGTTATGGAGACGAATCACTCGCCAAAAGATGCATTTACAACGAGACCGTCGAAAATTCCTACGTCAACGCCAATTTTTCCTACGTCAACCCCAATAATTCCTACGTGACCCCCGATTATTACAACCAAGAATGTCTCCTTAAAACTCAAACCTTAAATTGCCCCCTCGAAAAGTTCATTCGAGGGGTATTTTTGTTAGGAAATATTGGTGAAAAGGAATAAACTTCGATTCAAAGAGAATAAACCTTGATTGAAAGGGAATAAACTCGCATCGAACGGGAACAAAAATAGCTCGAACGTGAAAAAAATCGGATCTTAAAGGAATAAACTAAAACTTAATCATCGTTCCTAAAGAATGAAAACGGGAACAGTGACCATGGATCGTCGCCTTCCATTTCGATTACTTTATCCGCATCCTCATTTGACTTCACATCTTCCAAAAGTTGTTTCTGTAACTTCGGATCAGTGCACAGGCGTTTCGGGATGTCTTCTTTTTTTACATATACTAAGCGTTGCTTCGTGCAAGCTGAAACGGCAAGTCCGCCAGTCTCGATATCCACAATGACGCCTGTCACACCTTTAGGCGGCAAGAAAGGTTCAGCAGCTACGCCTTGATGAACTCGTTCCATAAAATCAATCCAAATATTTTTAGTTGCTTGTTTGTCTTCTGCGAGCTGGAGTTGCTTGCTCGCATCATACCCATTCCAAACGCCAGTGGTTAACGTTGGCGTATACCCAACGAGCACTTGATCGGAAATCGTGGTTCCTGATTTTGCGGCATAAGGTCGCGTTTGTTTTCCGCGGATCGATAGGCCGGTTGCAGGTGCATAATCATTAAACACAGGGTCAAACATGCCGGTCATCAAATGCGTTAAAATAAACGCATCTTGAGCGGACATTACCCGGTCATCATCATCGCGTTCTTTCGGATCTGCTTCAAAAACGACTTCGCCATGACTGTCTCTAATTGACAGCACAGTTCGGAATTCCCGATTGACTCCACCATTGGCTATTTTATTAAAAGCACCTGTTAAATCTTTCAATGATACATCGGAAGTTCCAAGGGCCATGGACGGCGTTTCCTGTACGGTCGTATCCACACCTAAGCGCTTAAGTATCGACTCGAACGGTTTGTAGCCGACTTTTTCAAGCGTTTTTACGGCATAAATATTATCTGAAATGGCTAACGCCTGAGCCAGTGAAATCGGATGATTCGCAAACTCACCGTTGACATTTTTTGGCTCGTATTGGGAACGTCCATCGTCATACGTAAAAATGGTTCGTTCACTTTCGAGGAATGTCAAAGGCGAAAATCCTTCTTCCAGAGCGGCTGCATACAGTAATGGTTTAATAGTTGATCCAGGCTGTCTTTTCGCTTGTGTAACCCGGTTATATGGACTTTCTGTGTAGGAACGACCGCCGATTAACGCCGTTACATAACCCGTTTCAGGCTCCATGCTGACAAATCCGACTTCGAGTTTATCATTCGGCATCCATTCCGCGACCACTTCTTCCGCCACTTTTTGGTGCTGTGTGTTCAACGTCGTTTCAATTGTCCAACCACCTTCAGCGATGGCACGACCTTTTTTAGCCAAAATCCGCTCCGCTTCACTCCATGCCTCGTCCAGGAAGTAGGGCGCTACGGTTTTTGTAGCTTTCCATTCTTCATTTTTCAGAACAATTTGCTCATCACGGGCACGACGCACGGCTTCGCTTGTCACCATATCTTGCGATTCCATCAACCCTAGCACGAGGTTTTGTCGTTCATATGCATTTTCTTCATTAATCAAAGGCGAATAAATGCTTGGTCCTTTTGGAATGGAAATAAGTAGCGCGGATTCAGCGAGTGTTAAGTCTTTACTCGGCTTGCCGTAATAATAGCGACTTGCGGCTTCCACGCCGTACATGCCATGACCGAAGTATACGGTGTTCAAGTATCCTTCCAACAACTCTTCTTTTTCATAAAAGGTTTCCATGCGGTACGCATACAAAGCTTCTTTTGCTTTACGTGTCCACGTTTTATCGTGGGTTAAATAGAGATTCCGGGCATACTGCTGAGTAATGGTGCTGGCACCTTCCACTTTTCGCATGGCTTTTACATCTTTTAATAAAGCCGATGCAATCCGGGTGTAATCAAATCCATGATGTTCGTAAAATTCCTGATCTTCCACTGCCAAAATGGCGTCGCTTATGAAAGGAGACATCTCCTCTAACTTCACCCAATAACGGCGTTGCTCCGCGAAACGGTCCCCGATTGAATGCCCGTTGCGATCCAAAAATACGGTCGCCTGTGACACGGCAAGAGAAGGTGGACCAAGAATTTGTGCATATATGCGTAAGGCTAAAAGAACGGTACACAATGCGCTGAGTGCCACAATGGAGTACCAGATAACGGATCGAAGCTTTTGGCGTTTTCGTTTTTTAAATTGTAAGTCCGCTCGTCGCATTTACCTTCACTCCGTTCATCCATACTTCTTAGTAGTATGGTAAAGTCATGGAAGGATTAAACGCATGTATATGAGAAAATGACGAATGCTAAATCGATTAGTTCATCAATATTAGACGAGATAAATGGATCTGTTACCGAATCAAAATACAACTGAAAAGAAAAAACAGTTGCACTTTTGTCAAAAACATCTATACTTTTTCTGTATTTGTTTTTCGGCAGACCGCGTTCACTTTCGCTACATGCCGGGAACGGATCCACTAACCTCGTAAGTAAAGGAGAATGCATTATGGCTGGATTTTGGTTTACAGAAAAACAAACCGAGAATTTTGGCATTACGATGAAGGTGAACCGTACCTTGCATACGGAGCAAACGGATTTCCAATTGCTCGAAATGGCGGAAACGGCTGAATGGGGCAATATGTTATTCCTAGACGGCATGGTAATGACTTCGGAAAAAGACGAATTCGTATACCATGAAATGGTGGCACACGTGCCTTTATTCACACATCCAAACCCTGAGAACGTACTAGTTGTCGGTGGTGGAGACGGTGGGGTTATTCGTGAAATCATGAAACACCCACAAGTGAAAAAAGCAACACTTGTAGACATCGATGGCAAAGTAATTGAGTACTCTAAAAAATATTTACCAACAATCGCATCAGAATTGGAAAACCCACGTGTCGATGTACAAGTAGGCGACGGTTTCATGCACATTGCTGAAGCTGAAAACCAATACGATGTAATCATGGTAGACTCTACAGAACCTGTTGGCCCAGCAGTGAACTTGTTCACAAAAGGCTTCTATGCAGGAATTTCAAAAGCGTTAAAAGAAGATGGAATTTTCGTGGCACAGTCGGACAACCCTTGGTTTACACCTGATTTAATCAAGCAAGTTCAACAAGACGTGAAAGAAATTTTCCCAATCACTCGTTTATATACGGCAAACATTCCTACGTACCCAAGTGGTCTATGGTGCTTCACTCTAGGATCTAAAAAACATGATCCTTTGACAGTGGAAGATGCACGTTTCCACGAAATCGACACGAAGTATTACACGAAAGAATTGCACAAAGCGGCTTTCGTATTACCGAAGTTCGTGAAAGATTTAGCGGGGGAATAATTGATGAGATTTGATGAAGCCTATTCTGGCAATGTGTTTATTAAAAGTCATCCAAACTACGAAGAATCACAAGCTGTCATTTACGGCATGCCAATGGACTGGACAGTTTCTTACCGTCCTGGTTCAAGATTCGGTCCTCAACGCATCCGTGAAGTATCAATCGGTCTTGAGGAATACAGCCCGTATTTAGACCGTGACCTTGATGACGTAAATTACTTCGATGCAGGGGATATCCCATTACCTTTCGGGAACCCGCAAAAAAGTTTGGACGAAATCGAAACGTTCGTGACGAAATTATTAGCTGACGGAAAAGTTCCAGTTGGTATGGGTGGCGAGCACTTAGTGTCTTGGCCGGTCATGAAAGCTGTAGCTGCAAAATATCCGGATTTAGCCATCATTCACATGGACGCACATACTGATTTACGTGAATCTTACGAAGGTGAAGCACTTTCTCACTCCACACCAATTCGTAAAATCGCCGATCACATCGGACCAAAAAATGTGTACTCATTCGGTATTCGTTCAGGTATGAAAGAAGAATTCGTTTGGGCAAAAGAAAACGGCATGCACATTTCAAAATTTGAAGTGCTAGAGCCATTAAAAGAAGTATTGCCAACATTGGCAGGTCGCCCGGTATACGTGACGATTGACATTGATGTACTTGATCCTGCACACGCTCCAGGTACTGGAACAGTGGACTGCGGAGGCATTACATCTCGCGAATTGTTAGCTTCTATCCATGCGATTGCTGGTTCAGACGTAAACGTTGTCGGCTTCGACTTAGTTGAAGTGGCACCAATCTACGATTCATCTGAACAAACGGCTAACACGGCAAGTAAACTAATCCGTGAAATGCTCTTAGGCTGGGTTAAATAAAAACGTAATCAATAAAGGTGTATTAGTGAGAGCCACAAATGTTCTTTATTTGTGGCTTTCGCTGGTACCCTGGTGGAGTTCGTTATAGTAGGTGGACAGTAATCGCCTGCGGTTATGCTTCCCTAGATGAGGAGACACAATTGTTCCTCAAATTGTGTCTCTCATCCTCTAAATAGAAAAGCGTGATGCTCTCATTTCTGAGAAGCATCACGCTTTTTTATTGGTGAAATGAATCACTCGGTTTTGTCCGTTCGCTTTTGCTTCATACATAGCTGCATCTGCGGCACTGTAAAGCGTTTGAATGGTCGATCCATTGTCCGGATAAGAACTGACACCTACTGATACCGTAATGGAAACTTCCTCATCATCTGAAACAATGAATGGGGTACTTGCCACGCTCGAGCGAATGAGTTCACCTAAATAAAGTCCCATTGCGGGTGGAGAATTGGCGATAAGTACAGCAAATTGTTCTCCACCATTTCGGGTAATGTATCCTTCACTTTCCGAAACTAAATCTTTCAGACGCTTTCCGAGCTGTTTTAATATGTCATCTCCCGCAGGATGACCGTAAATGTCATTCACTTTTTTGAAGGAATCAATATCAATGGAAATCATGCTGAAAGGCTTAGTGGAATCATTGATGTAAGTATCTGTTAGCTGGTGAAACTTGCGATTGTTATAAAGGCCGGTTAGATAATCGGTCTCTGACAATAATTCAGTATGGCGGATTTTCTTAAAATGCTCGTTCAGTTCGATTAAAATAAATAACACGGTAAAGAATGAAAAGGCTGAGTAAATAACAAAGTAAAGAACTTGGGACAAGACAACCATTGATGGGTAAGTTAAATAGATGATTAACAGGGCAGTTTGAGCAGTCGCATAATAAAAATAAAGATGCGCATTTTTAAAGTTCATCCTATATTTAAAACTGAACGCTCCGATTACTACGCCCATAATGATAATATTCCATCCGGCAAGAAGTCCGGTTGTTGTAAATTCATCGGTCATAAACATCCTTGCCACACCAATAATAAATCCACTGATGATTGGCGCGATAGGTCCACCGAAAATTCCGGAAATCACAATCACGACGTGTCTTCCATCAAGTAGAATCGTGTCCGACAGACGTACAGAAGTTTCCAATAATATAAAGCCAGCCAAACCAGCCATAAAACCAATTATATATGGATGTGTTTTCGGAAAAGGAAAATTAGATCGCACAGCATCTTGGAAGGGCCAATACGACAATACGGCAAAGGTGAATAATATACAAAAGTTAATCAATAATTCAAAAACCATGACTTTTCCTCCAAGGTGAAATTCTAGCGTTTAGTATAACATACCTAAAAATTCGAGAGGTAAAACTCTTGGTTGTTATTGCAACAATAAAAATTAAAAAACGATATTTGAAATCAGGTACTTAAATCACTTATAATAAAAAGGTTAATCATAGAAAAGCGTTACATATCGTATTAGGTTGATGCCGGCACGGGAAGGAAAGTTTTCCTCTGCTGAGTAATCCTGGCGCTTTAAGCTGGATATAGAGATACTTAATTGTACTCAATCTCAATTAAAGTAAAATTTATCGCAAGGAAGCGGGTGGACTTGTCATGAACACACAAGTAAAAGTAAGGTTGAAAACGACCATCCGGCAACCGAATGAAGAACCGGAAATTTATGAATTGTGGGCATCTGGCACTTTTATTGAAAAAGGCGAGACAACCTATTTAAAATATACGGAAGTTCAGGAAGATAAAGATGTGAACACGACTGTTAAAATGGGTGACACCAAGGCTCTTGTTATGCGGAGTGGCGGAATCAATATGCGGCTTCCTTTTATTAAGGACGCAGAGCAGACAGGCAGTTATGAAAGCGAATATGGCATGCTGATGGTAACAACTAATACACATCAAATGACATTTGAAAAAAATGAACACGACGGACATTTCGTCGTTCAATATGATTTACACGTGAGCGGGGAACCCGTTGGCGAATACACACTTGAATTTCATTACACGGAGGGATCGCAATGAACGCAGTAGAACAAGTTCAACAATCCATTAAAGAAGCGTTACAAAAAGCTATAATGAAAGCCGAATTAACTGATTCGGAAGGAATGCCAGGCATTCATTTGGAATCTCCTCGCGACAAAACGAACGGTGATTATGCAACAAACATTGCGATGCAACTGACGAAGCTTGCTAAAAAACCACCACGTGCGATTGCGGAAGCGATTTTAGAAAACCTTGATACAACTGGCACAGTCATCGAGAAAATCGAAATTGCAGGTCCAGGATTCATAAACATCTCAATTCGCAAAGATTACTTGGTGGACGTTGTGAAAGCTGTCTTGGAACAAGGTGCTGACTATGGCCGTTCAAACGCTGGTGCTGGTGAAAAAATTCAAGTGGAATTCGTATCAGCGAATCCAACGGGTGACTTGCATTTAGGTCATGCCCGTGGCGCATCTGTCGGTGATTCTTTATGTAACGTATTGGATTACGCAGGGTACGACGTGTCACGTGAGTACTATATCAATGATGCTGGGAATCAGATAAACAACTTAGCTTATTCTTTAGAAGCTCGTTATAAGCAAGCATTGGGTCAAGATACGGAAATGCCTGAAGATGGCTATCACGGTCAGGACATCATTGATATCGCAAAAGACATGGCAACTGAGCACGGAGACGCATTGCTTCAGAAAACGGATGAAGAGCGTTTTGCCTTCTTCCGTTCACATGGACTTAAAGTGGAACTTGCGAAACTGCAACAAGACTTAGCAGATTTCCGTGTTAAATTTGACGAGTGGTATTCAGAAACTTCATTATACAAAAATGGCAAGATTGAGGTCGCTTTGGATAAATTGCGTGCAAACGGTCACGTATTTGAAGAAGAAGGCGCAACTTGGTTCCGTTCGACAACATTTGGCGACGACAAAGACCGCGTACTTATTAAAAACGACGGTTCATTTACGTACTTATTGCCTGACGTTGCTTACCACGAAGACAAAATTGCACGCGGTTTTGATAAATTAATCAACATCTGGGGAGCAGACCACCATGGTTACATCCCACGTATGAAAGCGGCGATCCAAGCACTTGGGTATAATCGCGATACACTTGAAGTTGGTATAATTCAAATGGTTCAATTGTACAAAGACGGCGAAAAAATGAAAATGAGCAAACGTACCGGTAAAGCCGTTACGATGCGTGAACTAGTTGAAGAAGTGGGCCTAGATGCCGTTCGTTATTTCTTCGCGATGCGTTCTGCAGATTCACATATGGACTTTGACTTGGATTTAGCAGTTTCTCAATCCAACGAAAACCCAGTGTTTTACGCACAGTACGCACACGCGCGTATCAGCTCGATCCTACGTTCAGCTGAAGAACAAGGATTCATTGCATCAGACGCGCAATTGAACTTACTGCAAGCAGAAAAAGAAATCGATGTTCTGAAGAAAATGGGTAACTTCCCACAAGTCGTGGCCGATGCAGCTAAAATCCGCTCGCCACACCGTGTTGCGACGTACATCCAAGAACTTGCAGCAACATTCCATAGCTTCTACAATGCAGAAAAAGTATTGGACGCTTCAAACGAAGATATGACCCGTGCACGTCTTGCATTGATCACAGCAGTCCGCACAACAATCGCCAATGCACTTCGCCTAATCGGCGTAAGCGCACCTGAAAAAATGTAAACTACTATCTAAGCCATTTCACTGGAGGGTCAGTGAAATGGTTTTTTTATAGTTGGCGAAATGTAAGTCAAGAAAACCCCACAGAAAAGTGCCAGTTGGTCCGCCAATTGGCACCATTTCAGCACTTAAAAACTGTAGCTCCGTGGTATTTTGGTAAAAGAAGAGTTGAATAGTGATTTAGTTGTACGTTTTGGAGTCTTCGTTGGACATTATGACAATTTCGTTGGACGAAGGTGATGTTAGTTGGAAGATATGAGCTTTTTGTTGGAAATGGAGAAAAAGCGCAAAGGCAGCACAAGCTTTTTGTCACTAACAGAAAAGGCTACCGAGCGAAGCGAATAGCACCGATCAAGGTTTTAAAAGCATTTAAATGGCCCACCAGCTGTGGCTTGGTGGTATTTTGGTAAGAGAAGTGAAAAGTCATTTTGTTGTACGTTTTAAAGACTTCGTTGGACATTATGACAATTTCGTTGGACAAATAGTGATTTTCGTTGGAAATGGGAGAAGTGGCGAGGATCAAAAGATGCTTTTACAACGTGAACGTCGATTTTTCCTACGTCAACGGCGATAATTCCTACGTGAACGCCAATTTTTCCTACGTCAACCTCGATTATTACAACCAAGGCTCGATTTTCTCCTCTCCCCCCGGATGAACATCACTTTTCTTGATATTCACACGACATTTCTTGATATCCCCACGACTTCCCACGATATCTGCAGTTTCTCATACAATCAAGCGTGCATGTCACTAACCAGCCCACCTCATAAAATCCCCCTCGACACAAAAGACAAATCATGTATAATGAAAAATGAATTACATAGCCCCAACACGAAGGTGCTCTGCTTCAATCGCAGAGTTAAAAGGGAAGTCGGTTCAAATCCGACGCGGTCCCGCCACTGTATGTGAGAGGAAAGCGCATTAAGTCACTGAAGCAAACATAGCTTTGGGAAGACGCGCTAACCACTGATCACAAGCCAGGAGACCTGCCTACGTGCGCAACACCCGCAAACCTACGAGGATAGGAATGGTGTGAATCAGCTTACGCTTAACTAGCAAAGCCTTTATTCAACCAGCCATCTTCCGACTAAACGCGGAGGATTTTTTTGTGTCAAAAACATTCACATCAAGGAGGAAATTAACAATGAAGAAGATTTGGCAACTATGGCTCGCAACAGCACTTGTGGCGATCCTACTGACAGCATGTGGGCAGGAAGAAGCAAAACCTGCAGACGACGTAACACCAGAAACGGAAGAAGGGAAAGAGGCTTCGCAATTCCCGCTTACCCTCAAGGATGTCACAGATTCTGAAATTACTTTGGAAGAAGCACCAAAAGCAATCATTTCAATGATTCCAAGTAATACTGAAATTTTGTATGCACTTGGCTTAGAAGAACAAATAGTGGGCGTTTCTGATTACGATAACTACCCAGAAGAAGTAACATCAAAAGAAAAAATTGGTGGACAAGAATTCAATGTTGAAAAAATTATTTCTTTAAATCCAGATTTGGTACTTGCTCATGAATCAGGACTTGGTGTAGGTGATGCTGGAATTAAACAACTGCGTGACGCAGGGGTAAAGGTGTATGTTGTGAAAACTGCAGTAAGTTTTGATGAAGTTTATGACACGATGGCTACTATTGGCCAAGCGACAGGTAAGATTAAAGAAGCGGAAGAAATGGTCCAAACAATGAAGGAAGAAATTGCAACAATACAAGAAAAGGCTTCAACCATTGAAACAAAGAAAAAAGTATTTGCGGAAGTATCTCCAGCTCCAGAAATTTTTACTACAGGAAATAACACGTTTATGAACGAAATGATCGAGATGTTGAACGCGGAAAATATTGCATCAGATCAAGAAGGTTGGATCATGATGGACCCTGAAGAAATTGTAAAGCGTAATCCGGATGTAATATTAACAACTTACGGAAATTATGTACCAGATGCAACGGAGCAAGTTTTGAATCGTGAAGGTTTTGGTACAGTTACAGCTGTGAAAAACAAGGCAGTAATAGATGTGGATGCTGATACGACAAGTCGTCAAGGTCCTCGTTTAACAGAAGGCTTATTAGAATTGGCAAAAGCAATTCATCCTGAGGTCTTCAGTGAATAAAACCTGGTTTGCCTATGTAGCTTCTGTATTCGTACTGATTGCTGCTATGCTGGTTGGGGTAACGGCTGGATCGGTTTCGATTCCTGTGCAAGTCTTGTGGAATCCTGACATGGATGAAGCTGCATCAAACATCCTTTGGAATATTCGCATACCTCGTGTTGTGCTAGCTGGTTTAGTTGGTGCCTCACTTGCTATAGCGGGAGCAGCTTTCCAAGGATTGTTGAAAAATCCATTAGCTGATCCATATACGTTAGGAGTGTCGTCCGGTGCCTCAGTTGGCGCCGTGGTGACACTCTTTTTCGGAATTTCTGTACCCTTTCTGGGCTTGTTCACATTGCCAGTTTTGAGTATGCTCGGCGCGTTTTTAACGATGGTTACTGTTATGAGTTTTGCCAAGCTCATTGACCGTGCTATGAAAATGGAAACGATCATACTCACAGGAATAATATTTAGTTCATTTTTGGGATCTGTCCTCTCCCTTATGATTTCACTTTCAGGTGAAGAACTTCGCCAAATTATTGGTTGGTTGCTTGGTAGTGTGTCGATGCGAGGTTGGCCATATGTCACAATGGCATTACCGTTTATGGCAATTGGTTTTTTACTATTATGGTTAAATAGACGAGAACTAAATGCACTAGTTTTTGGGGAGGAACGTGCCAAACATTTAGGTGTAAATGTGAAACATCGTAAAATGATGATTTTAACAGGAGGTTCAATTTTAACTGGAGCTGCGGTAGCGGTTTCTGGAACTATTGGCTTTGTTGGTTTAGTCGTTCCACATATGACACGCATGTTGTGGGGGTCGGATAATCGACATGTATTACCCTTATCATTTATAAATGGCGCTACGTTACTCATTATTTGTGACTTGGTATCACGCACTATAATTTCACCATCTGAGCTGCCAATAGGAGTAATAACAGCCTTTATTGGTGCCCCAGTGTTTGCATTTATTTTTTGGAAACAACGACGAAAGGTGGGTGCGTAAATATGCTGAAAGTCAAAGGATTAACAGGTGGTTATCACGACGCACCTGTTGTAAAAGAAGTGTCTTTTCATGTTGTTAAAGGGGAAGTTCTAGGGATATTAGGTCCAAATGGGAGTGGAAAGTCAACATTATTAAAAATCATTAGTGGTGTACTTCCTTTGAAAGCAGGTACGATTGAATTAGATGGCAAACCAGTTGAAACATATACTTCAAAAGAACTCGCTAAGCATATGGCTGTGTTACCTCAATTACACGGACATGCTTTTTCATATACTGTTCGAGACACGATTTCTCTTGGAAGGTACCCTCATCAAAGTGGATTCTTTTCATCTTGGTCTGAGAACGATGAACAAGCAATTCAAGAAGCAATGCAGCTAACCGACGTGAAAATGTATGAGCATGTCTACCTCGATCAGCTATCTGGAGGAGAACAACAACGCGTTTTTGTGGCGCAAGCACTCGCACAGCAAGCAAAAGTGCTGCTTCTAGATGAGCCAACTAACCATTTAGATATCGCACATCAACAGCAATTGTTAGACACGATTAGAATGCAAGCCACTAAAAATGGATTGACAATCATCTCAGTATTTCATGACATAAATTTAGCTTCCTTATATTGCGACCGGTTGTTATTAATGGAAGATGGCGAAGTGAAAATAAGTGATGAACCGCATGCTGTACTAAAACAAAAACAGTTAGAAAGTGTCTACAAAGCTCGGATAAGAAGCCACCCACATCCGGAACAACCGAAACCACAAATTACATTATTGCCAAATTTGAGTGAATTTCAGGAAGAGCACATCATTAATAAAGACCATTTTTCAGTGTCGAATGAATCTGTGGTTTTGCAAACAAACTTCCCATTAAAAACAGTTTCATCAGCTGTAGTAAATGCGGGGTTCGGTTGGTTCCGTACGTTAGTAAATCGTCATGTGAAAGCTGATTACGAATGTGACGATAGCACAAAAGAGATGTTTGATTATTTACAAGCACAAGGATTTTCAACAACAGATACAGTGGGAATGATGACAGCTGTTCAAACGAAACATGTAGTCATTGAAGAGTATGATGGAACATTTGGATCCATTATCATTGCCGTTACAGCGGGCGTAGGAAATGCAGTGGATGTTTCAAAAGCATTTGAACGCGAAGATGAACCTTATGTAGGCACGATTAATACCTGGATAATTGTGAATGGGAAATTATCTGACGAAGCATTCATACAAGCCATGATTACAGCGACAGAAGCAAAAACTAAAGCTCTTCAAAACGAAGATGTAAGAGACTCTTTAACAAATACACTTGCATCTGGAACAGGTACGGACAGTTTACTTGTAGCGGCCACTCAAAAAGGAGAACTTTTACCGTATGCTGGACCTATTACAGAGTTAGGGAAATGCATTGGGCGAGGCGTATTTGAGTGTACTACACTAGCTATCAAAAGCTACAAAGAAGCGAAATGAAAGTAAGTATCTCTGCTCAAATTATTGCGCTTAGATTACATGGCAGCCATTGGTACAGAATTGGTATGAAGACCGCAGATGATATGGAAATCCTGAAAAAGGAGTTAACAGTATGGTTCGAGGGACGCTAACATTTATCTCTGGCGGTGTACGAAGTGGAAAAACGGGTTTTGCTGAAGAATGGCTAATGAATCAATCTTGTTCACGACTAATCTATCTCGCGACGGGCGTTGCCAATGACAGTGAAATGGAACAACGCATCAAACGCCATCAACAGGATCGAAAAGACTATAAAAACGACTGGCTGACGATTGAACAACCTCGTCAAATAGAAGAAATTCTGTCATCTATCCAACCTGGCGATGGGGTTTTAATCGACTGCATCACTACGTGGTTAGCCAACGAACTGTACGAAGGATGGGCAATGGATGATCCATGTTTTAAACGTGAAAACTGCATGGAAGAAAAAGAGAGACGTTTCCATGAAACGATTTTTTCGTTGCTAAAGAACGGAACCACTTTAGTCGTCATCTCAAATGAAGTATTAGATGAGCCTTTGTCGAGAATTCCAGATGTAGTGCTCTATCAGCAATGGCTGGGAAGGCTCCACCAGTGGCTCGTCAAAGAAAGTGATTATGCATATGAACTTACATATGGACTTGCAAAGAAGTGGAAGTAAGGGGGAATACATATGAACGGTATCATGATACAAGGGACAGCTTCTAACGTCGGAAAGAGCATGATCTGTACAGCACTTTGCCGGTTATTTGCAAATGAGGGTTTTCATGTAGCTCCATTTAAATCTCAAAACATGTCGACCTTTTCTACAAAAATTGACAATGGTTTAGAAATCAGTACCGCTCAATTTGCACAGGCAGAAGCGGCAAAAGTTCAACCTCTTCCACAAATGAACCCTATTTTATTAAAGCCCTCTGGACATATGTCTTCTGAAGTATGGATGTTAGGTGAAAAAGTGGAGGAAATGTCCGGGACAGTGTATCGTGAATCTTTTTATGATCATGGTTTCACAGTTATCAAACAATCGCTTTTGTATGTGAGTGAGCACTATGATGTAGTTGTGTTAGAAGGAGCGGGAAGTCCAGTAGAAGTAAACTTAACAGACCGAGAACTTGTCAATATGAAAATTGCTGATTTAGCGGATGTGCCAGTATTGCTTGTTGCTGATATTGAACGTGGTGGAGTTTTTGCATCAATCGTTGGGACTTTGGAATTATTGTCTTCAAATCATCGGAATCGAGTAAAGGGAATCATTATTAATAAATTTCGTGGAGATAAGGAATTGTTTCAGGAAGGAGTATCATTTATTGAGTCCTACACAGGAATTTCAGTTCTCGGAGTTATTCCATTTATGGATAACCACGAAATTGAAGAGGAAGATTCTTTTATTACTCAACACGATTCAATTGCAAACAAGTCTGGTGAAGATAAATATGATGAATGGGCTCTTCATGTTGCATCCCATCTCAATTGGGAAAAAATAAAGAATATGGTGAAGCTACCATGATGCGCGGGGTATTGCTCGCGCTACAATTTTTCACCATTATCCCAATTAATAAAGAACTGAATATGAATCGGGACTCAGTAACGATGATGTTTGCCACTCTCCCTTGGATAGGGGGAGCATTCGGACTGATCACTTCCATTGTTTGGTTGTACCTGGATGCAAGTCCTCTTTTTATAGCATTTACCATCGTGTTAATCGGTATTGTTCTGTCAGGTGGACTACATCTAGATGGATTTGCTGATACGAGTGATGCCTTTTTTTCTTATCGTAACAAAGATAAACGTCATGAAATATTAGAAGATCCACGGATCGGTGCTTTTGGGACTATGGCTTTACTATTTCTTATTGTGGGGAAAATTGTTTTGCTTGCAGAAATAATTACACAAAACGGCATGAAGTGGGAGTGGTTAGTGGTTATCTCGTTTTTAGCGAGAGCAGGAATGGTTTACTACTTTCTCATAACACCTCAAGCAAAGGATAAAGGATTGGCAGCGTTCTTTAAAAAACGCTACGACCATAGAATGTTACTCACAGCAACACTCGTTTCAATTGCTATAGGCCTTGGGTTTATCGGTATTATTGGAGTAGATATGTTATTTGCAGTCACCACACTGCTTGCTCTTTTTATTTGTGCACATGCATATAAACGTTGGACAAAAAAACATTTCGGGGGAGTCACGGGAGATGTCTCAGGTGCTTTCGTTGAAGGGATGGAAGTGATATTATGGCTGTTGATTTTCGTCTTACTTTAATACGGCATCTGCCGACCTTAGCGAATGTTGAAAGTCGATACATCGGTTGGAGTGACGAATCAATTTACCAGTTGTCCAATGTAGGTATTCAAGGGATTTTGTCCCCGGAGATTATTTACGGAAGTGACCTAAAACGGTGCTATCAAACAGCTGCCATTTTTTATCCTAAATCATCCTACAAAAGTTCACCAGCTTTTCGTGAGATGTCGTTTGGTGACTGGGAGCTAAAGACTTATGAGGACTTAAAGGAAGATGCCAACTATCAAAAGTGGGTGTCTAATCCAGATGAAATCTCCCCTCCAAACGGTGAGTTTTTACACCAGATGGCTACACGCGTCCTTACTGGTCTGAAAAATATTTCTGGCAATCACCCACATGTAGTAACACATGGTGGACCTATTCGGCTTGTGCTACATAAGTTTGCACCTGATGTGCGTGATTTTTGGTCAAGTGATGTCAAGCATGGAGACAAATGGACATTTAGCTGGGACAGTCGTAAAAGCTTTGAGGAGGAAAAAAGATGCAAGTCTATATCGGTGGAGCGTATAGCGGCAAGAGGGAGTATGTCAGACAACTAGTAGTTGAACGAGAAGTGCAATGGATTGAATGTGCAGATTTTGTGGATTTACCAGAAGCTCACGCTCAGACAATTGTTCTTGCTGGGGTGGAAGCTTTTGTTGAAAATCATATAAACAGTCCAGAAGAACGGGTCATTGAAGATTTCATGAAAACATTAAATACATATGTCGCACAAAGTGATGTCATAGTGATTGTGACAGAAAATGGACGTGGAATAGTACCAATCTTAGCCGAAACGCGTGAGCTTCGAGATCGATGTGGCAGGTTATGCCAGCAGATTTTCAAGGAAGCTACAAACGTTACACGTATTTGGTACGGCTTAACTGAATCATTAAAATAATTCTTCAAATTCTTTCTAAGGGGGACAATCAAGTTGAGGATATATACTCGAACTGGAGACAAAGGACAAACAAGTTTAATTGGGGCACGCACAGATAAAGATGATCCACGAGTTGAAACTTATGGAACCATTGATGAAGTGAATTCATTTATTGGAAAAGCAATGACAGAGCTAGACTCAACCATTTTCATGGACTTGCTTACAGACTTAGAAGCAATTCAAAATGAATTATTCGATTGTGGCGGAGATTTAGCAAACGTCAAACCAAATCGAACATATAAAATGTCCCAAGAGCCAGTAGAAGTATTAGAGAAACGAATTGATGAACTAATGGAAGAACCGCCAATGCTAGAACGATTTATTTTACCAGGAGGATCACCAGCTGCAGCAACTCTGCATATCGCGAGAACCATAACACGGCGTGCTGAAAGACAAATGGTGACCTTGATGAAAGTAGAAGAAGACATACCTACTGTAGTGCAACGTTATTTGAATCGCTTGTCCGATTATTTATTTGCTGCTTCACGAGTCGCCAACTCGCGGGTCAACGTACCTGACAACGAATACGTGCGTTCTGCGAAAGTTTTTAGAAATGGTGGACGAGCGAAAAAAGTGGAGGAATAATCGATGAACATTCGTTTAATAACAGTAACCGCTATGATTGCAACTTTATGTGCGATTGGTGCGCTCGTGAAATTACCTGTGGGAATCGGTTCGGCAGCTTTAGACGCAGTGCCTGCTTTAGTTTCCGTTGCCATTTTACCACCTGTATTTTCAGGAATAGCTGCATCAGTCGGTCATTTGGTGTCTGCTTTATCAATAGGAATGCCATTCGGACCATTTCATGCATTAATTGCAGTAGAAATGTTTGGGATACTGTGGATTTTTGCTGTACTCCATCAAAAAGGATGGGTTAGATGGAAGTGGCTATTTTTTATTTTAGCTAATAGCGTAATTGCTCCGCTCCCATTTTACTTTTTGATAAGTCCTGCTTTTTTTTATGGAGCTGTGCCTTCATTATTTCTAGCTTCATGTTTAAATGCAGGCATTGCTTTTTTATTAGAACCAGTGGTGAAGCGATTATACCAGAGAGTCGTTGTTAAATGAGAAATGCGCTGAAACTGGCTAACGGATTTGTCGTTACAACTGATAACTCTGGAGGTATAGGTGAAAAACAAGCCGATCTTGTATTTGCACCAAATGATGTCGTCAGTTATTTTGCAGCTCGTGTAGCATTACTCGAACAGTGGGCTGCAAATGCCCAAGTGGAATCTGTAATTATCCACAACTTTTCAGGTGACGCAGCATGGCAAGGTTATGTTCAAGGTGTTAATCGAATTCTGAAAGACGTAGATTTAGAGCGTATTTTAGTAACAGGCAGTAGTGAAACCAATATGGACCTTTTACAATCCGCTATGTCAGTTACAATGATTGGTCGTTGCATAGAAGTTGTGAAGAGTGATATTACTTGGTTTATTTATGGACAACCTTTTGTGGGTAGTGAAGTGCTTAATAATTCTAAAGCCATAGCTGACTTGAAAAAAGTGAAGTTAGCAATAGATGGTGGTTTTGTGACCTCTATCTGGCCAGTCGGATCAAAAGGGATTCAGGAAGAGGTCAGGATTCTGTTTGCCAATGATAAACTATTTGTTCATTCAGAAGTTGATGTCGAAAAGTCAGCTGGACCTTGCACTGTAGTTTTAGTTGGTGTCAAAAAAGGATCAATCAAGCGAGCATCACATCATTTTGGTAATGAATTGAGAGAATTGATGATAAAGCATTAATCCTTCAGACACAGCTGAAGGATTTTTTTCATTCCAGTTTTTCGCAAGAGTATGCTAAGTTATAGTTACTTAGTGTGTTCTGCTAATGAATGGTGACACCTCATTTTTAGATTTGGAGGAGATATTCATTTCACTGAAAACTTCTAATGTTTTCTATTGACTGAATGCTCATTCAGTTTTAAACTTTAAGTTAACATCGACAACATTCCATCAATCTACTAAACTGATGTTATTAGAATAATAACAAATAACTGATTTTAACAAAGGGAAGGGGAGAGAGCGATGAACCCGTTATTAATGGCAAACTGGTTTTTATTCTTAGTTGTAACCGCTTACGCAGTCGGTCTTTTCACGTATTTGCTGAAGACACGCTATGAATACATCAAACTCGGCAAGAAAGTGGAGTTCGAAGATAACTTCAAAGAGCGTATGCGTAAAATCATGGTCAATGTATTTGGTCAAAAGAAATTATTGAAGGATAAGAAAAGCGGAATTATCCATGTGATGTTCTTCTACGGATTCCTACTTGTACAATTTGGAGCAATCGATTTTATCTGGAAAGGCTTGAAGCCAGGGTCACATTTACCGTTAGGTCCATTGTATCCGGCATTCACATTCTTCCAGGAAGTCGTTACATTGATGATTCTTGTTGCGGTTGTGTGGGCATTCTACCGTCGCTACATTGAAAAATTAGTACGTTTGAAACGCGGATGGAAATCAGGACTTGTTCTTATCTTCATCGGCGGATTAATGGTTTCCGTATTAGTCGGAAACGGAATGGGCATGATCTGGCATGATCACGCAGCAACATGGGCAGAGCCTGTTGCATCTTTAGTAGCAACTATTTTCGGATTCCTTCCTGAAACAGCAGTTATCACGATATTCTATATCATGTGGTGGGTTCACTTGCTATTCCTGCTTACATTCTTAGTGTATGTGCCTCAATCGAAGCATTTCCACTTGATTACAGGACCTGCAAACACTTACTTCAACCGTACGGATAACGTCGGAAAACTTCGTCCGATAAATTTTGAAGAAGCTGAAGATGAAGAATCGGAAGAAGAAGCGTCATTCGGTGTTGGTAAAATTCAAGACTTATCACAAAAGCAACTGATCGACTTATATGCTTGTGTAGAATGTGGACGTTGTACGAATATGTGTCCAGCAACGGGAACAGGCAAAATGCTGTCACCAATGGACTTGATTACAAAACTACGTAACCATCTGACAAATACAGGTGCAGTCATGACTCAACAAAAACCATGGGTTCCTGCAATGGCCTTTGCTAACACACAAGGGAATCAATTGGCAGTAGCAGCTCGTGTGGATGGCGCAGTTATCGAAGATATTTACAACCCGGCATTAATCGGGGACGTTATTACAGAAGAAGAGCTTTGGGCATGTACGACTTGCCGTAACTGTGAAGATCAATGTCCAGTTATGATCGAGCACGTATCACACATCATCGACCTTCGCCGTTACTTAGTAATGACTGAAGGACGTATGGACGGAGATGCACAACGTGCAATGACAAACATCGAACGCCAAGGAAATCCTTGGGGTCTAAACCGTAAAGAAAAAGAAAACTGGCGTGACGCACGACCAGATGTGCACATTCCAACAGTGAAAGAAGTTTCAAAAGCTGGTGAAGAGTTTGAATACTTGTTCTGGGTAGGCTCAATGGGTTCATTCGACAACCGCTCACAAAAAATCGCCATAGCATTTGCTCGTTTGATGAACGAAGCTGGCGTGAAATTCGCGATTCTTGGAAACAAAGAAAAGAACTCTGGCGACACACCACGTCGTTTAGGGAACGAATTCCTATTCCAGGAACTTGCCGGATCAAATATTTCTGAGTTTGAAAAAGCGGGCGTAACGAAGATTGTCACAATCGATCCGCACGCATACAATATCTTTAAAAATGAATACCCAGACTTCGGATGGAGCGGGGAAGTTCTTCACCATACTGAAATGCTGTATGACTTAGTCCAACAAGGTCGCTTGAAACCGCAATATGCAATCGACGAAACCATCACGTTCCATGATTCATGTTACTTAGGCCGATACAACGATGTTTACGACCCACCACGTGAGATCTTACGTGCCATCCCAGGCGTCAAGCTTGTGGAAATGGATCGTACACGCGAAACCGGTATGTGCTGTGGAGCTGGCGGCGGGATGATGTGGATGGAAGAACATGTTGGAAACCGTGTAAACGTAGCACGTACAGAGCAAGCAATTGCCGTAAACCCAACCATGATCTCATCAGGCTGTCCTTACTGCTTAACCATGCTTTCAGACGGTACGAAAGCAAAAGAAGTAGAAGAAACAATTGGCACATACGACATCGCAGAACTACTAGAACGCTCAGTACTAGGCGATTACATGCCACCAGTTGAAGTAGAAGAACCACAACCAATCGTTCAGTAGATTGATAAATTAGTAAATATTCGATACAATTAAGTCAATTGGAAAAGGGAGTCCTAGAACTCCCTTTTTCTTTGAGTCAAAGTCGAGCGAGCGTTCAGTCAATAAATAATCCACCCAAAGTGGATTATTTATTTGCGACGAAACTAGCGCAGCGATGCAACGAACTTTCATGTTTCGAAGCTAGCGAAGCGATGCAGAAACAGGAGCAATGCTTTTCGCGCCGTGTAACCGCAGGCGCAAAAGTTTTGCGAAGAAGCTGGCTCGCGATGCAGAAAACACCCTTTTACAACGTGAACGTCGATTTTTCCTACGTCAACGTCAATTATTACAACTAAGACTCTGATTTTTCCTACGTGAAGCCCGTTTTTTCCTACGTGCCGCGATAATTCAATAGAAAAATCAACTATCCACACAATAAATTGTCGCAATTCTTGAAAAACACAAAACTGTAAGCGTATACAAATCAAAGGAGGCAACAATCATGACAAAAACAGTTATTTTAGATGGCGCACGTACAGCATTCGGAAAAATGGGTGGGGCACTCGCTTCACTTTCTGCAAGCGATTTAGGTGGCGTAGCCATCAAAGAAGCATTGAACCGCGCAGGCGTTGCACCGGAATCAGTGGATGAAGTGATCATGGGAACGGTATTACAAGCTGGGCAAGGACAAATTCCTTCTCGTCAAGCAGCGACAAAAGCTGGCCTGCCTTGGAGCGTAAAAACAGAAACAATTAACAAAGTGTGTGCATCTGGTATGCGTGCAGTCACGTTGGCAGATCAACTCATCCGTTTAGGTGAAGAAGAAACAATCGTTGCTGGCGGCATGGAATCGATGTCAAACGCACCGTATTACTTGCCAAAAGGTCGCTTCGGTTTACGCATGGGCGATGCACAAATGATAGACGGCATGATTTATGACGGACTTTCATGTTCATTCAATCCAAAACGCGTTCACATGGGCACTTACGGCAATACGACGGCTGAGCAATTCGAGTTGTCTCGTGAAGCTCAAGATGCCTGGTCATTCCGCAGTCATGATTTAGCGTTAAAAGCAATCGACAATGGAACATTCGCGGAAGAAATTACACCAGTAGAAGTTCCACAACGTAAGGGCGATGCATTAAAAATTGACCAAGACGAAGCACCTCGTCGTGACACATCAGTCGAATCTTTATCGAAATTAAAGCCGGTTTTCGGAAAAGAAGGCAGCATCACAGCAGGTAACGCACCTGGCGTCAATGATGGAGCGGCAGCACTTGTGTTGATGAGTGAAGATAAAGCGAAAGCGGAAGGCAAAACACCACTTGCTTACGTGATCGGTCACGCGGAAGTGGCAATTGAACCAGAAAACTTCCCACAAACACCTGGTCTTGTGATCAATGCCATCTTAGAAAAAACAGGCAAAAAACTAGAAGAAATCGATTTATTCGAAATCAACGAAGCATTTGCAGCAGTCGCTTTGGCATCTGCACAGATTGCAAACCTGGATGAAACGAAAGTCAACGTAAATGGTGGTGCTGTAGCACTTGGTCACCCAATCGGGGCATCTGGCACACGTATCATTTTGACATTAGCGTATGAATTGAAACGTCGCGGTGGCGGAATCGGAATCGCAGCAATCTGTTCTGGTGGCGGTCAAGGCGATGCGATCATGATTGAAGTTCCTAAAGCTTAATAACTTAGCGTGAACCTATAGAGGAGGACAACAAGATGACAATTCAAAAAGTACTCGTAATCGGGGCAGGTCAAATGGGGTCAGGAATTGCACAAGTGTGCGCACAAGCTGGCTTTGACGTGAAACTGAACGACATGAAAGAAGAATTTTTCCAACGCGGACTTTCGACAATCACAAAAAACTTATCACGCAATGTAGAAAAAGGACGCATGACAGAAGACGAGAAAGAACAAGTGCTTTCTCGTATCACAAAATCATTAGATTTAAATGATGCATCGGACGTTGATTTAGTCATTGAAGCGGCAGTTGAAAACATGGAAATCAAACAAAAGATTTTCAAACAACTTGATGAAATTACACCAAAGCACGCTATCCTTGCTTCAAATACTTCATCATTGCCAATCACGGAAATCGCTGCAGCGACAAATCGTCCGGAACAGGTAATCGGCATGCACTTTATGAATCCGGTACCTGTTATGAAACTGGTTGAAATCATCCGTGGACTTGCAACGACAGACGAAGTTTACACAAGTATCGAAGAGATGACGAAAAAACTGAACAAAGTGCCTGTTGAAGTAAACGACTTCCCAGGTTTCGTTTCAAACCGTATTCTTATGCCAATGATTAACGAAGCCATCTACACATTGTACGAAGGTGTGGCAACGAAAGAAGCAATTGACGACGTGATGAAGCTTGGCATGAATCACCCAATGGGACCTTTGCAATTAGCAGATTTCATCGGTCTTGATACGTGTTTGTATATTATGGAAATCCTGCATGACGGCTTCGGCGACAGCAAATATCGTCCGTGCCCACTGCTTCGCAAATATGTAAAAGCTGGCTGGTTAGGTAAGAAAACAGGTCGCGGTTTTTACGAGTACGAATAGGGGGCATTACCAATGGAATTGAAATTTACAGAAGAACAAATCATGATGCGCAATATGGTGCGCGACTTTGCCAAAACGGAAATCGAACCGTTCATTGAAAAAATGGAACAAGGTGAATTTCCTCGTGAAGTCTTAAATAAAATGGCGGAGCTTGGCTTAATGGGTATAACGATTCCCGAAAAGTACGGCGGTTCGGAAATGGATTTCACAAGCTACATTATTGCCATTCATGAATTATCAAAAGTAAGTGCAGTTGTCGGAGTAATCCTATCTGTTCATACATCAGTGGGAACGAACCCGATTTTGTACTTCGGTAACGAAGAGCAAAAACAAAAATATATCCCGAAATTAGCGGCTGGCGAATATTTAGGTGCATTTTGCTTAACTGAACCATCTGCAGGCTCAGATGTCGGTTCCATGAAATCAAAAGCAGTTAAAGACGGAGATCATTATAAAATTAACGGTTCAAAAGTTTTCATTACGAACGGTGGAGAAGCTGACGTATACATTGTGTTCGCTTCAACTGACGCATCACTAGGCTCTAGAGGCGTTTCAGCCTTCATCGTTGATAAAGACACACCAGGTCTGATTATCGGGAAAGATGAACACAAAATGGGCTTGCATGGCTCACGTACAGTTCAGCTAACATTTGAAGATATGAGAGTTCCGGTTGAAAACTTATTAGGTCAAGAAGGTGAAGGGTTTAAAATCGCCTTGGCCAATCTGGATGTCGGCCGAATCGGTATTGCCGCACAGGCACTTGGCATAGCAGAAGCTGCATACGAAGCAGCAGTAGGGTACGCAAAAGAGCGCGTGCAATTCGGTAAACCAATTGCAGCGCAACAAGGTGTTGGCTTTAAAATAGCGGATATGGCAACAGCTGTTGAAGCTTCAAAACTACTTGTCTATCGCGCAGCAGATTTACGTTCTCGTGGATTAGCGTGTGGAAAAGAAGCGTCAATGGCAAAACTATTCGCCTCTAAAACCGCAGTAGAAACAGCGATTGAAGCAGTTCAAGTATTTGGTGGCTACGGCTACACAGAAGACTACCCAGTAGAACGTTATTTCCGAGATGCCAAAGTAACGGAAATATATGAAGGTACATCAGAAATCCAACGACTCGTAATCGGCAAGCACTTATTGAAATAATAAGGTCTAAAGCCGCGATAGGTGAACGTTTTAATAATTTACATTTAATAAACTAAAAAATATAAGGTGGGCATGAAAATGAACTTCAAACTAACAGAAGAACATGAAATGATTCGTAAAATGGTTCGCGACTTCGCGACGAAAGAAGTAGCACCAACTGCAGCAGAACGTGACGAAGAAGAACGTTTTGACCGTGAAATTTTCGACAAAATGGCGGAGCTTGGTTTAACAGGGATTCCTTGGCCTGAAGAGTACGGCGGAATCGGTTCAGATTACCTTGCGTACTGTATCGCTGTTGAAGAACTATCACGTGTCTGTGCTTCAACTGGTGTAACACTTTCAGCTCATACATCACTTGCTGGATGGCCGATCTTCAAATACGGCAACGAAGAACAAAAACAAAAATACCTTCGCCCAATGGCTGAAGGAACAAAAATTGGCGGTTACGGTCTAACAGAAGCTGGTTCAGGTTCTGACGCTGGCGGCATGAAAACAACAGCTAAACTAGATGGCGATCACTATGTGTTGAATGGTTCGAAAATCTTCATTACAAACGGTGGAATTGCCGACATCTACGTAGTATTTGCAGTAACAGATCCGACTTCAAAACATAAAGGTACAAGTGCATTTATCGTTGAAGCTGATTTCGAAGGCTTCTCGGTTGGGAAGAAAGAAAAGAAACTCGGCATCCGTTCATCACCAACAACGGAAATCATTTTCGATAACTGCCGCATCCCGAAAGAAAACTTGCTAGGTGCTGAAGGCGAAGGATTCATCATCGCAATGAAGACGCTTGATGGCGGTCGTAACGGAATTGCAGCACAAGCTGTCGGAATCGCTCAAGGCGCACTTGACGCATCAGTTGATTATGCAAAAGAACGCGTTCAATTCGGCAAACCAATCGCTGCAAACCAAGGGGTATCGTTCAAATTGGCTGATATGGCTACATCGATCGAAGCATCTCGTCTGTTAACGTACCAAGCAGCTTGGTTGGAATCAAATGGCCGTTCATACGGAAAAGAATCTGCGATGGCGAAATTAATGGCTGGCGATACTGCAATGAAAGTGACTGTGGAAGCTGTCCAAGTATTCGGTGGTTACGGTTATACGAAAGACTACCCGGTGGAACGTTACATGCGCGACGCGAAAATTACGCAAATCTACGAGGGAACACAAGAGATTCAACGTCTTGTTATTTCTCGTATGTTAACGAAGTAAGTCGTGACGCAAATGAAGTCCAAGCGCGAAGTCCAGTCCTCCGTAAAAGATGAAAGCCTTATTTCTAAACGCCGGAATCAAATGATTCAGGGGGCTGTCGCGCTCTTTAAACAAAAGGGCTTTCATCGTACAACAACTCGTGAAATTGCAAAAGAAGCGGGATTCAGCATCGGCACGCTGTATGAATACATCCGTACGAAAGAAGACGTGTTGTATTTAGTGTGTGACAGCATTTATGAAGAAGTGCAGGAACGTCTGACTGCACTTCCAACGCAAGCGGGAACACTGGAAGGCTTGAAAACAGCTATTCGTCACTACTACTTGCTTATTGATGAAATGCAGGATGAATTCATGGTCATGTACCAGGAATCAAAATCACTGCCAAAAGATGCATTGCAATATGTACTGAAAAAAGAACTTGAGATGGTGGCCATTTTTGAAGACATTCTTCAAGCTTGCCGCAAATCCGGGGAACTGCAATTGTCTGAAGATGCCGTGAAACTAGCGGCTCACCATATCGTTGTCCAGGGGCAAATGTGGTCATTCAGACGTTGGGGGCTTCACCGCGATCTAACCATCGAACAGTTCATTGAACAGCAAACAACATTTTTCTTACAAGGGATACAAGGGAATGGGGGAAAAGCATGACAGCAACAGTGGAAATTTATCGTCCAAAAAACCACGTACGTTTCGTGACGGCTTCAAGTCTCTTTGATGGGCATGATGCATCGATTAATATTATGCGTCGCATCCTGCAATCAACGGGTGCTGAAGTGATTCATTTAGGGCATAACCGCTCCGTGGAAGAAGTGGTGAACGCGGCAATTCAAGAAGATGCACACGGAATTGCGATTTCATCTTATCAAGGTGGGCATGTTGAATACTTTAAATACATGTACGATTTACTGGCAGAACGAGGCGCACCTCATATCCGCATTTACGGCGGCGGTGGCGGTGTTATCATTCCGAAAGAAATTAAAGAACTTCATGATTACGGCATCGCTTGGATTTTCTCACCAGAAGACGGTCGTACACTAGGTCTTCAAGGCATGATCAATCGCATGGTGGAAGACTGTGACAAAGCAGTTGAAGCAAACAATGCAGTTCAACAATTGGCTCAAGTCGATACGGAACATCCAGAAATATTAGCGCACTTAATCAGTGTGGCTGAAGACGGTGCAAACAATGAAAACGCAGAAGCAAAAGCATTGGTAGAAAAAGCACGCGAACTATCTAAAGGCACGCCAGTACTAGGAATCACAGGTACAGGCGGAGCTGGTAAATCTTCATTGACGGATGAACTGATTCGCCGTTTCTTATCGGAATTACCGGATAAAAAAATCGCTGTTCTTTCAATTGACCCGACGAAACAAAAAACGGGTGGGGCATTACTTGGAGACCGTATTCGCATGAATGCAATCTTTAATAAACGTGTCTTCATGCGCAGTTTGGCAACACGTGGCTCACGTACTGAATTATCGGGTGCCATTGGCGACGTACTGGACGTAGTACGAGTAGCTGGCTACGATTTGATCATCGTGGAAACGAGTGGGATTGGGCAAGGGGATGCAGAAATCACGAACGTGGCAGACGTATCGATGTATGTCATGACGAGTGAATTCGGCGCTCCATCTCAATTGGAAAAAATCGATATGATTGATTACGCTGACTTGATTGTCATCAATAAATACGAGCGCAAAGGTTCGGAAGATGCGCTTCGCCAAGTTCAAAAACAATATCAACGCAGCCGTGGTTTATGGGATGCAAGTATTGATACAATGCCTGTTTACGGCACAATCGCTAGCCAGTTCAACGATAAAGGTACGAACTCCTTGTTCGCAGCTTTAGTGTCACGTGTCAATGAAGTATGCGGAACGAGCTGGGAAACTTCGTATGAGCAATTTGTGAAAACGCAAAAGCAAAACGTCATCATTCCAAATGAACGTCGTTATTACTTGCGTGAAATCACGGACGCTGTACGTGGCTACCACAAAAAGTCCGATCAACAAGTAGCGTTCGCTCGTCGTTTGTTCCAATTGGAAGGTGCGATTGAAGCGGTCAACGAAAAAGCTCCAAACGATGCATTGGTCGAGTCATTAACTTCTCTTGCACAAGGAGTACGTGACGAATTGACAGCTGAATCCAAACGCATTTTGGACAACTGGAAAGCGTTGAAAGAAGCATATGCGGGAGACGAATTCGTCACTCAAATTCGCGATAAAGAAATCCGCACGATTTTACGTACGGAAAGCCTAAGTGGCCTGAAAATCCCGAAAGTCGTTTTACCGAAGTTCGTGGATTATGGTGAAATTTTACGTTGGGTGTATAAAGAAAACGTGCCGGGTTCATTCCCATATACAGCAGGCGTATTTCCGTTCAAACGTGAAGGGGAAGATCCAAAACGTCAATTTGCTGGCGAAGGAACACCTGAACGCACAAACCGTCGCTTCCATTACTTATCAAAAGACGACGATGCGAAACGTTTATCTACGGCTTTCGATTCTGTAACCCTTTACGGGGAAGATCCAGATGAGCGTCCAGATATTTTCGGGAAAGTCGGAGAGTCAGGCGTGAGCATTTGTACGCTAGAAGATATGAAGAAACTTTACGATGGCTTTGATTTGTGTGCTCCTTCCACTTCTGTGTCAATGACGATCAATGGACCAGCGCCAATTATTTTGGCAATGTTCATGAACACGGCAATCGACCAACAAGTGAAGCTGAACGAAGAGAAGTTAGGTCGTACGTTAACGGTTGAAGAATTCACAGAAGTTCGCGAAAAAACGATGCAAGTCGTTCGCGGAACTGTTCAAGCGGATATTTTAAAAGAAGACCAAGGACAAAATACATGTATTTTCTCTACGGAATTCGCACTTCGCATGATGGGTGATATTCAACAGTACTTTATCGATTCAAAAGTACGCAACTACTATTCAGTATCTATTTCTGGCTACCATATTGCAGAAGCTGGAGCGAACCCAATTTCACAATTGGCGTTTACGCTGGCAAATGGATTCACGTATGTTGAGTATTACTTGAGCCGCGGAATGAACATTGACGATTTCGCACCAAACTTATCGTTCTTCTTCTCGAACGGTTTGGATCCGGAATACACTGTAATCGGCCGTGTCGCTCGTCGTATTTGGGCAGTCGTTATGCGCGATAAATATGGCGCAAATGACCGCAGCCAAAAATTGAAGTATCATGTTCAAACTTCTGGTCGAAGCTTGCATGCACAGGAAATCGATTTCAACGATATTCGTACTACACTTCAAGCATTGATGGCGTTGCAGGATAACTGTAACTCACTTCACACAAATGCATATGACGAAGCGATTACAACACCGACAGAAGAATCTGTTCGTCGTGCAATGGCGATTCAAATGATCATCACTAAAGAACACGGTCTTGCGAAAAACGAAAACCCACTACAAGGGGCGTTCATTATTGAAGAAATGACGGACCTAGTGGAAGAAGCAGTACTGTCTGAATTCGATCGCATCAATGATCGTGGTGGCGTGCTTGGTGCTATGGAAACTCAGTACCAACGCGGAAAAATTCAAGAAGAATCGATGCATTATGAAATGCTGAAACATACGGGCGAGCTACCAATCATCGGTGTGAACACATACTTAAACCCGAACCCGCCTTCAGCGGAAAGCATTGACAACATGGAAATCGCACGTGCGACAACGGAGGAAAAAGAAACACAAATCCTCAACTTGCGTGCCTTCCAACAACGAAACGCTGCAGAAACAGAAGTTGCACTAAAACGCCTGAAAGAAGTAGCCGTAACAGGTGGCAACATCTTCGAACAATTGATGGACACAGTCAAAGTCGCATCACTTGGTCAAATCACCAACGCACTATACGAAGTAGGCGGACAATACCGTCGTAATATGTAAAACGAAAAGCGGAGAACGCCATGTAGCTCAACACCGGCGCTGGAAGAACCGATTCGAAAACTTGTTTTCGCATGAGGTTCTGAAGCTTAGGTGTGAGCTGGCGTTTGGAGCTAGACAATAAAGAAGAGAGGCCCGACTTGTCGGGCCTCTTTTCTTTATCATGTAACCTGAACGATTGCTCAGTCTGACTTTATAGAGTTGACGTCTGAAAAATGGAGCTCGACGTCTGAAAAAATGGCATCGACGTCTGAAAAATCTGCGTCCACGTCTGAAAACACGAAAAACCTCGAGACATCACCTCTCCAAACAGCAGCGTAGCGAAAACAAAACCATAAAATCTTGAAACCCTAAATAGGAGCCATTTCGCTATTCGCTTCAGGCTCTTTTCTGTAGGATGTAACCTGAGCGGTTGCTCAGTCTGACTTTATGGAGTTGACGTCTGAGAAACGGAGCTCGACGTCTGAAAAAATGGCATTCAGGTCTGAAAAATCTGCGTCCACGTCTGAAAATACGAAAAACCTCGAGATATCCCATCTCCCAACAGCAGCGCAGCGAAAACAAAACCATCAAATCTTTAACCCCTAAATGGGAGCCATTTCGCTATTCGCTACAGGCTCTTTTCTGTTGGATGTGACCCGAATGATTGCTCAGTCTGACTTTATGGAGTTGACGTCTGAGAAATAGAGCTCGACGTCTGAAATAATGGCATTCACGTCTGAAAAATCAGCATCCACGTCTGAAAAAATGAAAAACCTCGAGACATCACTTCTCCCAACAGCAGCGCAGCGAAAACAAAACCATCAAATCTTTAAACCCTAAATGGGAGCCATTTCGCTATTCGCTACAGGCTCTTTTCTGTGGGATGTAACCTGAGCGGTTGCTCAGTCTGACTTTATGGAGTTGACGTCTGAGAAATTGAGCTCGACGTCTGAAAATATGCCATTGACGTCTTAAAAATCTGCGTCCACGTCTGAAAACATGAAAAACCTCGAGACATCCCATCTCCCAACAGCAGCGCAGCGAAAATAAAACCATCAAATCTTTAACCCCTGAATGGGAGCCGATTCGCTATTCGCTACAGGCTCTTTTCTGTGAGGGAAGGTTAACCTACAAATAAAAAAAATCCCGTTCCACGGCAAGACGCCAAGGAAACGGGATTTTTTTAACTCTATAAATCATATCTTGCTAGGTGATCATCCAATGGGGAAATCTCCATAAGGGCAACCCTTTTTATAAACTGACTACAAATCAACCTTTTTTCTAACAAAGTCTTATAAAAAATACGGACCAATCAAGAAAAATAGAATCATGAAATTCACAGCAGTCGAATATAAAATCAACGTATTGCCATTGTCTTCCGTTACTTTTGTGCGAGAAATGAAAATAGGAACTAAACATAAAATACCTGCGAAAATAAGTATCGCGTTGAGTTGCCAAACCTCTGTTATATAAGGAGTTTTCATGATGATGTTCTCAGTGTTGAAGACGGTTACAAACAAGGTGAGTTGGCTGACAACCAAAGCAAATGTATTCACCAGTAAGGCAATGAAGTAAGCATTGGCATTACGCATTTTATGAAGTAAAGCAAGTGAGCCATAACCAATGCTAAATGCCGGAATAAACCAAGCGAAAGAAAGCAACATCATCACGAAGCCGTTAAACAGAATCGTTAACAATGTATAGAGTGCTTCCATATTGTCGCTTTCAAGACCGTTCAAACTTTGCTCACGTTTTTCTTCGGTGGTTGAAGAATACATTAGTTTTTGAACAGTTCCGTTTGATTGGAAATATGCCAGGGTATCGTCATTGAGTAGAATCGGATTAGTATAAAGATCTCCAACTTTCGTAGAAGCCGATGCCTCAATCAGTTTATCGGCAGCAGCACCGACATACGCTTGATTCACTTTTTTGCCAGATGAATCATAGTGCGAAGCGGTGAAAGAAATATATGTATTGGCTTTTCCGACATAGAGATTCGGAAAGCGAACGTCTGTTAATTCGACACCGGTTTTCTGATCGACAAAAGTAAGTTCAGAGAAAGAAGGCGTTTCTTGCTCCGCTAAATTGAACGTGGTTGTTCGTATAAATTTTTGTCGCGAGCCGCCGGAATTGATTCCAATATCTAACAACATGCCGTATTGCTGATCCTGCTTTGAATAAATCCTCAGCGATTGAATGATTTCACTGGAATTCGTGGTGAACTCGAACAATTCATTTATGTCACCATCAGCCTGATATACGGTGAACCGATTCGTGAGGACGTCACGGGTAAGGATGAAAATTTTCTCACCCACAACCTCTGCAGTGAATATCGGTTTCTCGGTGATGTAGGAGACTGGGACTGTCTTGCCTTTTTCAATGAACACTTTTTGATCCGCTGTCCAATAAACTAGTGTGTCGCCAGTCTTTATGAAATCCTCAACCTAGTCGGCAATCATTTCTTTTTCACCAGAAACAGTCGAACGAATGAGCGAATCTTCAACGAGATAGTAGGAAGTTTTACCGTCGCTCCATGTATTCTTCTTAGCGTTCAATTCTGTATTCGACCACGTTTTTTTACAAACCATATCTAATGAACAGTCATATAAATCCAGTCTTCTGAAATTCAACAAGCTAATTGCGTGGCCATTTTCAGTCGGCACACTTTGGAGTTTTACATAATCACTGGCTTGCTCATCTGTAGGAAAAGATCGGCTCCATTCAGGTGAAGGCGGCGCTTTCTGTTCATTCAAGGTGACCCAATACTGGGAACCTATCAATAGGAGAAAGAGTCCCATCGTGTATAGTTTAATTTTTCTATTCATCATCGAGTCCTTTGCACAAAGAAGTATTTTTTATTAGTATGGCATAGTTTTCCAATTTGATAAATATTAGAAATCAAATAATATTCGGAATCTCTTGATAAAATGACGAACTTATTAACTTATTTGGGTATAATAGAACAAGAGGATTTAGGAGGATGTCAATCATGAAAAATACAATACATTATGTCGTGATTTTGGCATGCCTTATCGTGACGTTTTTCTTGTATAATAAGCAAATGGGATCCATTCCTTTGCTAATATTATCGATTTACTTGTTTTATTTTGGCTGGTTGAGATTGCGTGAATCAAAAAACAACAAATCACGGTAGCATATTTCAATGAGGTTTGTATATAATGGTTATTATGCCAACGTATGTAGAAAGGACGTGCACGATTTGAAATTTCGTGAAATGACAACAGAACAACTAAGTGAAGAATCGTTTATAGATTTAGGATATGCAGTATTGGAAGAAAAACACGAATCTCTGACTTTGCAAGAATTACTAGATGAGATTAAAAAATTAAATCATTTTACTGATGCACAAATGAAAGAACGTATGCTTCAGTACTATACAGATATGAACATCGATGGTCGCTTCCTTGCGATCTCGGAAAATCGTTGGGGCTTACGCGAGTGGTACCCAGTGGAACAAATTGAAGAAGAAACAGCGCCGACTGTAAAAGTTCGCAAGAAGAAAGCAAAAGCGGCTGTGGATGAAGACGATCTTGAAGATGATTCAGATGATGATGAAATCGCATTCGAAGAAGACTTCGATGAATTCGTTGAAGATGTAGATGGCGAAGACGAAGACTTCGATTTGGATGAAGACGACGATGAAGAAGAAATCGAAGAAGTGGTTGCTGAAGAACTTCTTGATACAGAAGATGAATTCGAAATCGTAGACGAAGAAGATGAGGATGAAGAAGACGAAGAAGAAGAAGTATAATAAATCTTGACTTCTTTGGTCATTCGGATTACTCTTTTACTTGGGCTCCCTAAAAAGGGAGATTGAACGCTTATATAATGCGCTCCCCCTGCAAACGCTGCAGGTGGGGCGCTTTTTTTATTTTAAAAGTGTAAAGCGCAACATTAGTTCGAAGTTATAGAAAACTGTAAGAAAAGAAGTTTTCACTAAGTTTCAAAACTTGGAAACAAGCCGAAACTTGAAACAATCTTGGACTTTTTAACAGCATGCCTCAACCAAATTCACAAATACACCTTACAGGAGGAGTTAGCTTTGACAAAATATATTTTCGTAACAGGTGGAGTAGTTTCTTCACTTGGCAAAGGAATTACCGCGGCATCACTAGGTCGTTTACTTAAGAATCGTGGTTTGAACGTAGCGATCCAGAAATTCGATCCTTATATCAACGTAGACCCAGGTACAATGAGCCCGTACCAACATGGGGAAGTTTATGTAACGGACGACGGTGCAGAAGCAGACTTGGATCTTGGTCACTATGAGCGTTTCATTGACATTAATGTCAGCAAATTCTCAAACGTAACAACAGGGAAAGTATATTCTGCAGTGTTGAAAAAAGAACGTCGTGGCGACTATTTGGGCGGAACGGTTCAAGTCATTCCACATATCACAAATGAAATTAAAGAACGTTTAGTTCGTTCTGCAAAAGAAACACATGCAGATGTCGTCATCACTGAAATTGGTGGAACAGTAGGGGATATCGAATCACTGCCATTCCTTGAAGCGATCCGCCAAATGAAAGGCGACTTCGGTGCTGAAAATGTTATGTACATCCACTGTACATTAATTCCATACATCCGTGCTGCAGGCGAAATGAAAACAAAACCTACACAACATAGTGTTAAAGAATTGCGCAGTTTAGGAATTCAGCCAAACATTATCGTAGTGCGAACAGAATATGCAGTACCACAAGACATGAAAGATAAAATTGCGTTGTTCTGTGACATTAAAGCAAGCGAAGTAATTGAAGCACGTGATGCTGAGTCATTATACGAAGTACCATTGATGCTTCAAGAACAACATATGGACCAAATTGTTCTTGATCACTTCGGCATCAAGGCGCCTGAAGCAGACATGGCCGATTGGACTGCTCTAGTAGACCGAGTGAAAAACTTATCGAAAAAAGTGCGCATTGGTTTAGTTGGTAAATACGTTGAATTACAAGATGCGTACATCTCAGTCGTTGAAGCGATGAAACATGCAGGGTTTGCATTTGATGCAGACGTTGAAGTGAAATGGATCAACGCTGAACACGTGAACGAAGGCAATGTAGCTGAATGGTTAAGCGATGTTGACGGCGTTCTAGTTCCAGGTGGCTTTGGTGACCGTGGAGTTGAAGGGAAAATTGCGGCAACTGCTTATGCACGTGAGAACAATGTACCATTCTTAGGTATTTGTTTAGGAATGCAATTAGCAACTGTTGAATTTGCACGAAACATTTTGGATATGAAAGACGCACATTCTGCGGAATTGAATCCAGCAACACCATACCCAATCATCGACTTGTTACCGGAACAAAAAGACGTCGAAGATTTAGGCGGTACACTGCGCTTAGGACTTCAACCTTGTAAACTGGTTCCTGGCTCTAAAGCGTATGAAGCTTACGGACAAGAGTTAGTATACGAGCGTCACCGTCACCGTTACGAGTTCAATAATGAATACCGTGAGCAATTTGAAGCAGCAGGCTTCATTTTCTCGGGTACGAGCCCAGATGGCCGATTAATCGAAGTGATCGAAATTCCAAATCACCCATTCTTCGTCGCATCTCAGTTCCACCCAGAATTCATCTCACGTCCACAACGACCACAACCACTATTCCGCGAGTTCATCAAAGCGGCTGTAGGGGAATAATAAGTACAAAAGCCCGCTCCTTTCTTGAATGAAGGAGCGGGTTTTTATATGGTTTGTACAACATTTGTCTGACTTCTGACTTTAAGTATTTCTAAAAAAATACACTAATCTTAGTTGACTTCCTGTATCATAATAAAAGAACTTATTCTTTTCGGATTAAACAACAAATATTTATTAATTATGGGCTATTTTATGCAGGATATTGGAAAAGATTGTAGAATTATTAAGAATAGTACCAGTGCAAGCAAAGGGGAACATTTTCATGAAACAATTACTGATTGTGGATGATCAACAAGGGATTCGACTTTTATTAAATGAAGTGTTTAAACGTGAAGGTTACACGACATTTTTGGCTGCGAATGGAATTGAGGCATTAGAACTAGCTGAGAGAGTTAAGCCGGACGGTGTGCTCCTAGATATGAAGATTCCGGGAATGGATGGAATCGAAATTTTAAAACGTATCAAATCGCGCACTCCTGACTTACCGGTCGTGATGATGACGGCGTACGGAGAACTAGATTTAATCAAAGAAGCAATGGATTTAGGTGCTTCACATTATTTCACAAAGCCCTTTGATATTTACGAAGTACGCGATGCTGTAAACGGAATGTTAAAAGAATGACACAAGCAGGCAGTGGCAAACACTGCCTGTTTTTGTTATGATAAGAGATGGTTAAGATGTAAATTTAATATTTCCTATTCACGAAACGGAGGATTCCTCAATGGCTTTAGTATCGATGAAAGACATGATGATCAAAGGGAAAAAAGAAGGCTATGCAATTGGACAATTCAATATCAACAACTTGGAGTTCACGCAAGCCATTTTACAAGCAGCTGAAGCAGAAAAATCTCCAGTAATTTTAGGCGTTTCTGAAGGGGCAGCTAAATATATGGGCGGTTTCACAACCGTTGTTCACATGGTAAAAGGATTGATGCACGACTATAAAATTACGGTTCCTGTAGCGATTCATTTAGATCATGGTTCAAGTTTTGAGAAATGTAAAGAAGCAATTGATGCTGGATTCACATCTGTCATGATCGATGCATCTCATCATCCATTGGAAGAGAATATTTCAATCACGTCTCAAGTAGTGGAATATGCACACGCACACGGCGTGTCTGTAGAAGCTGAACTTGGTACGGTTGGTGGACAAGAAGATGACATTATCGCAGATGGCGTCATTTATGCAGATCCGAAAGAATGTGCTGAACTGGTTTCTCGCACTGATATCGACTGCTTGGCACCTGCACTTGGTTCTGTTCATGGTCCATACAAAGGAGAACCGAATTTAGGTTTTGCTGAAATGGAAGAAATCTCGAAATTATCAGACCTACCACTTGTATTACATGGTGGTACTGGAATTCCTGTAAAAGATATTCAACGTTCGATTCTACTTGGAACGGCGAAAATCAATGTGAATACTGAAAATCAAATTGCAGCTACGAAAGCAATCCGTGATATGTTAAATAGCGATGCGGAAGTTTATGATCCACGTAAATATTTAATTCCTGCTCGTGAAGCAATTAAAAATACTGTACAAGGTAAAATGCGTGATTTCGGAAGTTCTGGAAAAGCTTAAATATAACAACTCGAAATTGAAAGGAGAAGTGTCGAAATACGGCCTTCTCCTCTTTTTCCATCATCTGGAGGCAAATAAAAATGAAATTTTTTATCGATACAGCAAACTTTGAAGAAATTAAAGAAGCACACGCATGGGGTATTTTGTCAGGCGTAACAACAAATCCATCACTTGTGGCAAAAGAAAATATTTCTTTCCACGATCGTTTACGTGAAATCACTTCACTTGTAGATGGTTCAGTCAGTGCAGAAGTAATTGCATTGGATGCAGAAGGTATGATTAATGAAGGTCGCGAATTAGCGGCAATCGCACCAAATATCACGGTGAAATTACCAATGACACCAGACGGTTTGGCAGCTTGTTCGGTATTTTCAAAAGAAGGCATTAAAACAAACATCACATTGATCTTCAGTGCAAACCAAGCTTTGCTTGCTGCACGTGCTGGAGCAACTTATGTATCACCATTCCTTGGGCGTTTGGATGATATCGGTCATAACGGCATGGATTTAGTCGGTACGATTGCACAAATCTTCGAGTTACACAATATAGATACAGAAATCATTGCTGCATCAATTCGCCATCCACAACACGTGACAGACGCAGCGCTTCACGGAGCACACATTGGAACAATGCCGATAAACGTAATGAAACAAATGTTCAAACATCCTTTAACGGATAAAGGAATTGATGCATTTTTAGCGGATTGGAATAACCGATTAAGTGCAGAATAAGTTAACTCTTGAATTGATTGTAGGTGAATTACATGGAAGTGTATAAAATTAATGGGCAAAAACGTTTACAAGGAACGATTAAAGTGAGCGGAGCCAAAAACAGCGCGGTCGCTTTAATCCCGGCATCTATTTTAGCGAATTCTCCTGTCACGATTGAAGGATTACCGGAAATCTCGGATGCTTGGACACTGAAAGAATTGCTAGAGGAAATCGGTGGGGACGTATCTTTCGATAACGGTACAATGAACATTGATCCTACTAAAATGCAAGGCATGCCTTTGCCAAACGGCAATGTTAAAAAACTACGTGCATCCTATTATTTGATGGGTGCTATGCTGGGTCGCTTCAAAAAAGCGGTCATTGGCTTGCCAGGTGGCTGTTTCCTAGGACCTCGTCCGATTGATCAACACATCAAAGGCTTTGAAGCTCTTGGTGCTAAAGTGACGAACGAACATGGTGCCATTTATTTGCGTGCGGATGAATTGCGCGGTGCCAAGATTTATTTGGACGTTGTGAGTGTTGGTGCAACTATCAACATTATGTTGGCTGCCGTAATGGCAAAAGGACAAACGACGATTGAAAATGCAGCGAAAGAACCTGAAATCATTGATGTAGCGACTTTGTTAACAAACATGGGAGCAAAAATCAAAGGTGCAGGGACAAACGTTATTCGTATCGATGGAGTGGAAGAACTTCATGGGACGAACCACACGATTATCCCCGATCGAATTGAAGCTGGAACATTCATGATCATGGCTGCTGTGGCTGGTGACGGTATCACAATTGACAATGTCATTCCATTCCATATGGAAGCACTGACGGCAAAACTGCGTGAAATGGGCGTTAAAATTGAAGAAGGCGAAGAAAGTATTTTCATTCCGAAATCAGAGAATTTACAGGCAGTGGATGTAAAAACACTGGTGTACCCTGGTTTTGCAACGGATTTACAACAACCTTTCTCTGTTTTAATGACACAGGCATCAGGTTCTTCCGTGATTACGGACACGATTTATTCAGCACGTTTCAAACATATCGATGAATTAAAACGTATGAATGCAAGTGCACGTGTAGAAGGACGAACAGCCATTATTTCCGGACCTGCGAAATTGGAATCCGCTTCAGTTCGGGCATCTGATTTGCGAGCAGGAGCAGCCCTTGTACTGGCTGGATTGATTGCCGAAGGGGAAACAGAAATTCGCGATATATATCATATCGAACGCGGCTACAGCTCGTTGATTGATAAATTGCGTGCCCTTGGAGCAGATATTCGACGCGAAACAATTGAAGATGAACACGAACATACAACCAACAAAGAAGACAACGAAAAATAAAAATCTGACCACTTGTCACATATGGTACAATGACAGGTGGAAGATTTGACTTAAATAAATGACCGGATAACGGGAGGAACAAACAAAATGGAACGCAGTTTATCAATGGAGTTAGTGCGTGTAACAGAAGCAGCAGCAATCGCTTCGGCACGTTGGATGGGCCGAGGTTTGAAAAATGAAGCGGATGACGCAGCAACTACAGCTATGCGAAACGTTTTTAACTCCATCCCGATGCAAGGGGTCGTCGTAATCGGCGAAGGCGAAATGGACGAAGCACCGATGCTATATATTGGTGAAGAACTAGGTCTTGGCATTGGCGGTCCGGAAGTGGATATCGCAGTTGACCCTCTTGAAGGAACGAATATCGTGGCTTCAGGCGGATGGAATGCGCTTGCAGTTCTTGCAATCGCAGACAGAGGCAACCTGCTGAACGCACCGGATATGTACATGGACAAATTGGCAGTAGGACCTGAAGCAAGAGGCCAAGTGGACATTAACGCTTCTGTAACAGATAACTTACGTGCGGTTGCACGTGCTAAAAACAAAGATATCGAAGACGTTGTGGCAACGATTTTAAACCGTCCACGTCACCAAAAAATCATTGATGAAATCAGAGCATCAGGTGCTCGTATTAAACTGATCAATGATGGCGACGTTGCGGGTGCAATCAACACAGCATTCGATGAAACAGGTGTAGATATTTTATTCGGACTTGGTGGAGCGCCAGAGGGTGTTATTGCTGCAGTTGGCTTGAAATGTCTAGGTGGCGAAATTCAAGGTAAACTAGTTCCTTCTAATGAGCAAGAATTAGAACGTTGTATTCGTATGGGACTAGATGTAAACCGTGTATTCCGTATGGAAGACCTTGTAAAAGGCGACGACGCAATCTTTGCGGCAACGGGTGTAACGGATGGTGAATTACTGCGTGGAGTTCAATTCAAAGGAGCTTATGCAGAATCTCATTCATTAGTTATGCGTGCAAAATCAGGCACAGTCCGTTTCGTAGAAGGACGTCACAGCTTGAAGAAAAAACCTCATCTAATGATGGAAGACTAACTTCAAATATATGTGCCTGGCCATGAAATATGGCCGGGCATCTTCTACTAAAATCAATTCTTGCAGAACCAACCCTACCTTCAACTTGAATCGACATAACAAAATATGTAAAAGAGTGGTGCCACTTTATGACAACATTAAAGATTGCTGAACTAGAAAGTATGACGTTAAAAGAACTGTATGCGCTTGCACGCAAGTTCAAAATCTCTTACTACAGCAAACTAACGAAAAAAGAACTTATTTTTGCGATTTTAAAAACACGCGCAGAACAAGAAGGCTACTTCTTCATGGAAGGTGTCCTGGAAATCATTCAATCTGAAGGGTTCGGTTTCTTGCGCCCCATCAACTATTCTCCGAGTTCAGAAGATATTTATATTTCTGCATCCCAAATTCGCCGTTTCGACTTACGTAACGGAGACAAAGTAACAGGTAAAGTACGTCCGCCAAAAGAAAATGAACGATACTACGGTTTATTGCACGTGGAATTAGTAAATGGCGAAGATCCGGATTCGGCAAAAGAACGTGTGCATTTCCCTGCACTGACGCCATTATATCCAGACCGTCACATTAAGCTTGAAACGGAGTCAAACAATCTATCAACACGCATTATGGATTTAGTAGCACCTGTCGGGTTCGGCCAACGTGGCTTAATCGTGGCACCGCCAAAAGCGGGTAAAACGATGTTGCTAAAAGAAGTGGCAAACTCGATCACGACTAACTATCCGGATGCTGAACTGATTGTTTTATTAATCGACGAACGTCCAGAGGAAGTAACGGATATCGAACGTTCAGTCAATGCGGATGTTGTCAGTTCAACATTTGACGAAGTACCTGAAAATCACGTAAAAGTAGCGGAATTGGTTCTTGATCGTGCGATGCGTCTCGTTGAACACAAACGTGACGTTATCATATTGATGGACTCCATCACGCGTCTGGCACGTGCTTACAACTTGGTCATCCCACCAAGTGGCCGTACATTATCAGGTGGTATTGACCCGGCAGCGTTCCATCGTCCAAAACGTTTCTTCGGTGCTGCACGAAACATCGAAGAAGGCGGAAGCTTAACGATTCTCGCAACAGCACTAGTCGATACAGGATCACGTATGGACGAAGTAATTTACGAAGAGTTCAAAGGAACCGGTAACCTAGAACTTCACCTGGACCGCAGCTTGGCAGAGCGCCGTATTTTCCCGGCACTCGACATCCGTCGTTCGGGAACACGAAAAGAAGAGTTACTTCTTCCACCCGACCAACTCGAAAAACTATGGGCGATTCGCAAAACATTCTCGGATTCCCACGATTTCGGCGAACGCTTCCTGAAAAAACTGCGACAAACCAAATCAAACGAAGACTTCTTTGATATGCTTAATACCGAAATGAAGGAAAAACGTGGCGGTAAAGGTCTACTGTAAAAGGATAATTTCTTTATGGAATTAAGTACTTGATTTGTTTCGTAAAAATTGCTATACTGTAACTCGGTAGATTTACCATAGTCTGTGACATATACGGCTGAACAAGAACGGGTCGTGTAAGGTTACAGTTAAATAACCCACTCTGTTCCAGATGGTTCAGGGCGAGAGGAGATTTAAGATGAAACCAGGAATTCATCCCGATTACAAAACAGCTACAGTTACATGTTCATGTGGTAACTCGTTCGAAACAGGATCAGTAAAAGAAGACATCAAAGTTGAGTTTTGCTCAGAATGTCATCCATTCTATACTGGCCGTCAGAAATTCGCAGCAGCGGATGGCCGTGTTGATCGTTTCAACAAAAAATACGGTCTTAAAGAAGAAATCAACGAATAATCACAAAATACCCGCCTAGAGTTTCCACTCTAAGCGGGTGTTTTTTTGTATTTTTTACATTACATTGCGGGTGAGCGGTTGCTCAGTTGTAAAATTTGGGGTTCACGTAGTAAAAAACGGCAGTGACGTAGGAAAAAGAAGAGGTCACGTAGGAAAAATCGCCATCCACGTAGGAATCCCATTTATACCACACCAGCACTTCACAAAAAAGGCTGCCGAGCGAAGCGAACAGCCCCCATTTAAAGCTCTTCAAAATCTTTAATGTTTAGAGAAATACCCTTATCCAATCTACTTATATTGTAGATTATTTCGTTATCCAGAAATTATTAGTATAGAGATAGCGTCGATACTTGTTATGACTTTGAGATTCAAGATCAAACTTTTTAAAGAGATATGATGCAGCATACTTATCTTTCAGTTCAAGAAAATGGACACATTCTTTGTTTGAAATGGACGTTTTACAAAGATAAAACCATTCTTCAAGAGCAAGGTGATACAGCGTTTGCCTAGAAACTTTGCACAACGGGCATCTCATATGTGTGGTGATTTTCACTTTACAGTTTGGACAGAAGACACCAGTTTCTAGTAAGCTCCAGTCAAATTGAAATTGATCGGCTATAGGAGTTGGATGGTAAGTAGTTAAATGCGCCGTAAGAAACTGGACCAATTTTTTAAAGGTAGTTGGGCGGATAACATCTGGGAGTTGGTTGAGTTTTTCAATGTGATTGGGGAGATCACAAGCCATCAAGACTGTTACTTTTTCAGGGGGTTCCACAATGTGGGTGGATGAAAAAGCGAAGACGATCCGATCGTGAATCGGCAATTCGATTTTAAGATGTGTCAAAAGTTTTTGAAGTTTTACATGGTGTCTGAGTACTTGTTGTTCAGGGCATTTATAGGTTTCAGTATTCCCATTTAATTCGCGAACTAGTTGTTTCGGGTTTTTCTGAAAATAGACCTTCCCTTTAATATTCTTGATTTCAAGTATAGCGATATATTTCTGTGTAACAATAAGCGTATCGACTTGTAGATAAGACTGTGGTCCGGTTTGGATATGTAGCCCCTTAAAAATAGCATGACTTTTTGGGAAGTCAATTTGATGAAGGAATCGATCTGCATAGGTTTCACCGATAAATCCAGCTTCCATACCTTTGATTTTAGATAAGAATTGCGATAAATTAGGATGATTTAAAGGAAATCGATGAAGAGCACGATTATAAACATGAAATTCTTTAGGTAATATTCGTTCCGTGAAGATAAGAATTCTCCTTCCTAAAATTGAATTTTCAGATATATAATAAAGGCTAGCATTTCTGCGGTGTTAATAGCAAGTTTAGAGATTAGTAAATTGGTGAGCGAACGCTCAGTTGTGAAATTCGGGGTTCACGTAGGAAAAACGACGGTTGACGTAGGAAAAAAACAGCTTCACGTAGGAAAAATCGCCATCCACGTAGGAATCCACATTTATAACACACCAGCACTTCACAAAAAAGGCTGCCGAGCGAAGCGAACAGCCCCATTTAAAGCTTTTAAAACCTTTTATAATGCCCCACACGCCATTGCTTAGTGGGTGTTTCTGTGGGAATGTATTTAGTAACGCCATATCACATAACTTCATGAAAAAAAAGACAGGAAATGCAACATTATTTTCTGTATGATAGGGAATAGAGAGTTTTGAAAGGAGTGACTTCCATGTACGTGATGTCACAAACTGGCTGGGTAGAAGTCATTTGCGGAAGTATGTTTTCCGGGAAATCAGAAGAATTAATTCGTCGTGTGCGACGCGTGCAATTTGCGAAACAAAAAATTGCTGTGTTCAAACCGCGTTTAGATAATCGTTACAGCGAAGAAGAAGTAGTAAGTCACAATGGCACGAAAGTGATTGCAGTGCCTGTCGAACGTTCTAAAGATATTTGGGGATATATTTCAGATGAGTACGATGTCATTGGAATTGACGAGGCGCAATTTTTTGATGAAGGAATTGTGGAAGTTGTGCAACGTCTTGCGAATCATGGATTCCGCGTCATTGTTGCAGGTCTTGATCAAGATTTCCGCGGGGAACCATTCGGACCGATGCCAACATTGATGGCTGGTGCTGAACAAGTGACGAAGTTGCAGGCTGTGTGCCAAGTGTGTGGTTCACCGGCAAGCAGAACGCAACGTCTAATCAATGGAGAACCGGCTGGCTACGAAGATCCAATCATTTTGATTGGTGCAACGGAAGCTTACGAACCACGTTGCCGTCATCACCACGAAGTACCAGCAGGCGTTACCCACCAAACTTCATTAGTGTACGATAAAGAGTAGCCAGAGCTGCTCTTTTTCTTTTTTGTTCGTTAATATTAAAATCGTGGAATAAATGCCCATTCCAGTAAGAAGCTTCTAGTTAACGAACGCCGCACCGTTCCACTTTTCCAAGCTAGAGTAGCAATTTCCCCTCTTTTTCTATATAATTATACTGTTAATCACATGAACGGATGAGGTGAAAGTATGTTTGATCGCTTACAGTCGGTAGAAGACCGATATGATCGCTTAAATGAATTGCTCAGTGACCCTGAGATTGTTAATGATATGAATAAATTACGTACGCTTTCGAAAGAACAGTCGGACTTACAAGATACAGTCAATGCATACCGTGAATACAAACAAGTGAAAGAACAGCATGCAGACGCAAGAGCGATGCTTGACGATAAGCTTGATGCAGATATGCGTGAAATGGTCAAAGAAGAAATGAACGACCTGGCTGCACAGATTGATGCGTTGGAAGAACGTTTGAAGTTGTTATTAATTCCGAAAGACCCGAATGATGAGAAGAACGTAATCATGGAAATTCGCGGTGCTGCAGGTGGCGATGAAGCTGCTTTATTTGCAGGGAACTTATTCCGCATGTACAGCCGCTACGCTGATACGCAAGGTTGGAAAATCGAGATTATGGATGCTTCTCCTACCGGAATCGGTGGCTATAAAGAAGTTATCTTCATGATTAACGGGAAAGGTGCGTATTCGAAAATGAAATATGAAAACGGTGCTCACCGAGTTCAACGTGTTCCGGAAACGGAATCTGGTGGACGCATTCATACTTCAACAGCGACAGTTGCTTGTCTTCCTGAAGTAGAAGAAGTCGACGTGGAAATTCATGAAAATGATATCCGTACTGATACGTATGCATCTTCAGGTGCTGGTGGTCAGTCCGTTAATACAACGATGTCTGCGGTTCGTTTAACGCATATTCCAACCGGGACAGTCGTTACTTGCCAAGATGAAAAATCACAAATTAAAAACAAAGCGAAAGCGATGACGGTTCTTCGTGCTCGTGTTGCCGATAAATTCCGCCAAGAAGCTCAAGCTGAATATGATGCTGTCCGTAAATCTGCAGTTGGTTCAGGAGACCGCTCAGAACGAATTCGCACATACAACTATCCACAAAACCGCGTGACCGATCACCGCGTTGGATTGACGATTCAAAAATTGGATCAAATCATGGAAGGTAAACTCGACGAAATCGTGAATGTCCTTATTATGACGGATCAATCCGAACGACTTGAGCGCATGAATGAAACCAATGTGTAAATATGTATACGAGGCTCTCGCGCGAGCCTCGTCTTTTTTAATAGAAAATGGACGTGAAGAACCTGTCGCGCGTATGTTGCTTCAACATGTATTAAATAAAACACACGTGCAGTTGCTGATGGATATGCGTGAAGAAATCTCTGCCGAACAATTCAATCACTATTGGTCACTCATTGAACAACATAAGGACGGGAAACCGGTTCAATACATTATCGGTTCGGAAGAATTTTATGGTCGTACCTTCTCAGTCAATGAGCACGTTCTTATTCCACGTCCTGAAACAGAAGAACTCATTGCAGAGGCAACTTCCCGTATGAAACGATTATTTAACAATCAAACAGAGTTAACTCTTGCCGATATCGGAACAGGTAGTGGGGCAATCGCCATTACGATGAAAGCTGAAGTTCCTTCCTTAAAAGTCACTGCAACGGATTTATCCACACAAGCATTGAAAGTTGCTCAAACGAACGCAGCTGAACTTGGAGTAGACATCACGTTCAAGCAGGGAGATTTGACGGCACCTATTTCTAGTGAAAAGTGGGATATCGTATTATCAAACCCACCTTATATTGCACACGATGAAGCTCCTACTCTATCAGATACGGTTTTGAATTATGAACCTCATAGTGCTCTTTTTGCGGATGAGCAAGGACTTCAATTATATAAAAGGTTAGCAGAGGAACTCCCAGCACTCATGAATCGTCCGGCACTGATTGGCCTGGAAATTGGCTATTCGCAAGGTCTGGCTGTCCGATCTTTCTTTCAAAAATCATTTCCTTCAGCTCAAGTTGATATAGTAAAAGATATAAACGGAAAAGAAAGAATGATTTTTTGTGAGATTCGTGTATAAACGATCAACACCTTGTCCACAATGTGGTCAAGGGGGAATGAACAATGATACAAGATTACGAGATTTTCAGAAACGAAGAACAGCAAACGAAGCGGTCTCCATGGATTGAATTGATTCTATCGCTCGTACTCATCCAAACGTTACTATTTTTATTACCAGTTATCAGCGGAGCGGCAGAAGCAGTGCCAGCGGACGCTATTCAAATAAGAATCGTCGCAAACAGCAACACGGACGAAGATCAACAAATCAAGTCGTTAATTCAACAAGAAATCCAGCCACTTCTTGAAAAAGCAGCTGCGAGTGTTCAAACAACTGCACAACTTGAAAAAGAATTGACGCAGTTATCCACTGACATCTCGTTAAAAGCGCAAGCCATTACGGAACAAGCCATTCATGTCAGCTTATCAAAAGCATTGATTCCACCAAAAACAGATGGCACTTTCTTTTATGCACAAGATTTCCACCAAGCACTTATTGTCACAATCGGAAGCGGCAAAGGGGACAATTGGTGGTGCGCTTTATTCCCAAAAGTCTGTTATCAAGAGGAAGAAGTAAAAGAAGAGCCTGTGAAGTTTTGGACATGGGAGTGGATAAAAAGCAAGTTTTGGTAAGAGTTATACACATTTACACACCTAGTTATCAACAGTATGTGCATAACTAAGTCGAAATCCTTTAAGAAAGGAGAATTATCGCATGAAAACGAAAAAACTAATTGTGGATAACATTGTGAATAAAAACCTAGTTTATTCACAAGCTGTGGAAAAATTAAATGCTGGTGAAGTTGTCGCATTTCCAACTGAAACTGTTTACGGTTTGGGTGCAATTGCAACGGATGAAAAAGCCGTCGCGAAAATTTTCGAGGCAAAAGGCCGACCATCTGACAACCCTTTGATTGTACATGTAGGCGCAGCTAATGATATCGAAAAATATGTGACGACAGTTCCTGATAAAGCTCAAGCATGTATTAAAGCATTTTGGCCGGGTCCGTTAACTTTGATCTTAAATGCAAAACCAAATACCTTCGCTTTCAATGTAACTGCAGGTTTATCAACAGTCGGATTGCGGATGCCTAATCATCCTGTGGCACTTGAATTGTTGACGATGTTGAATAAACCCGTTGCGGCACCCAGTGCAAATCGCAGTGGTAAACCAAGTCCAACAACCGCATTACATGTGGAAAAAGATTTAGAAGGACGTATTCCAATGATTTTGGATGGTGGGGCTACAGGAATCGGACTTGAATCAACCGTAGTGGATTTCACAGTTGATCCTCCAGTAATACTTCGACCAGGAGGCGTAACCGCTCAAATGTTGCACGAAGTCATCGGAGAAGTGATTGAACCGGATACAACAAAAATGGATGAAGCATCTGTACCACGGGCACCTGGTATGAAATATGCACACTATGCACCGGACGCTCCTGTGTATCTAATTCAACCAGACGTGGATGAAGTGAAGAAAGCCATTGAGTCTATACATATGAAACAACAGAAAGTTGCTTTACTTGCTCCAGATGATTTCAGTCAAAGTGAGGCGGACTGGTTCTTTTCATTTGGCGATCAAAAAAAACTTGAAGCTTCCGCACAATATTTATACGCACATTTACGTGCCTGTGATGAGACCACGGCAGACGTGATTTTGGTGACAGTACCAGAGCGGACGGGCGTTGGCGCAGCCATTTTCAATCGTTTGGAAAAAGCGGCGGATGGCAACTGGTGGTACTCCTAATCTCTTCCTTTTTTGCATAAGCTAGTAGCAATGCAAAAGAGAGGGGAGATTTTTTCGTTGTCTACAGAAATGTTTGCGGGCCTCCTTACCGCACTGGATGTCGTCGCTCTGTATAGTGTGTTGCCAAAAATCCGCTTCCCGCTCATCCTTGCCATTTGGACAGGAATTTTACATATGATTTTCCCGCTCCTTGGGTTCCTGGCGGGAGAATGGGTAACCTCGTTCATCGTAGAAGGTGGGCGTCTCATTTCCAGTGTACTGTTATTTTTAACAGGTGTGCATTTGTGTTTGTACCAACAAAAACCTAAATCTACGATCATTCCCCCCATGTTTCTTGCCATTGTTGTCAGCATTGATACCTTTTCAGTTAGCTTATCTTTTGGTATGCTTCAATTACACAAATGGTTCTTCTTATTCAGTGCCGGCTTTTTCGCCCTATCATTCTCTTATATGGCGCTAAAAAGCAAACTGATCAAGGGGCCATTGCTTACACGCATATCAGGGGTTTGTCTCATCATGATGGGCTTGCTCACTTTGCTAAATAAATGAGGGATTCACATGAACATCTATTTCGTCTGTACCGGAAATACGTGCCGCAGTCCGATGGCGGAAGCCATTTTCCAGTCTCATAATAAGGAAGGAATGGACGTCCGTTCTGCAGGTATCTATGCCATGGAGGATGGGGACATTTCTGAAAATGCCAAGCAAGTCATTCGTGAAGCTGGCATTGATTTCACACATTATTCCCGTCAAGTAAGTGAAGAGGATATACGCTGGGCAGACCTTGTATTGACAATGACGACCGCACATAAGCAACTGATTATGCAAGCCTTTCCTTTTGCTGCAGACAAAATCTTCACCCTGAAAGAATACGTACGCCCATACGGCCCACATGATGTGTCCGACCCATTTGGCGGAGACGCACACATGTACCGTCAAACATTCCTGGAACTCACACAGCTAACGAATGAATTACATATTAAGTTAAATGAAGAAAAATGACAGCTCTCGAATGATGGAGCTGTTTTTTTGTTATGTAAAAGCTTATTAGTTTTGGTTTTCGCTACGCTGCTGTTGGAAAGAAGTGATGTCTCATAACTAGTAGACTTGGTGAAACAGGATTAAGCTAACTTTTGAGTTTGTGAAAAATTTAACGCTCAAAACGGAGGGTTTATCGCTCACTCACGACATTTATCGCTCATACGGAGGAAATATCGCTCAAATCGAACACTTTATCGCTCAAACACGTCTCAACTCCAAGCTAAGTTAATGAGATAACACCAGCACTCCAATCTCTAAAAACGATAAAACAAGATTAGCTAGAATGGCACTTTGCGCTTTTCTTAGTAAAAATGGTAAGATTAAAAAGAATCTGAATAGAAAAGAGGGACTGAAATGAATATCGCGATATCTTCCGATCACGGGGGCAATAATTTGCGTAAAGAAATTACTTCTTTACTTGATGAACTGGGACACACATATCAGGATTTCGGTCCACAAACGAGCGATTCAGTTGATTATCCAGACTATGCAGGACCTGTTTCTGATGGTGTTGCTAAAGGGAAATTTGACCGAGGCATCTTAATTTGCGGTACAGGTATTGGCATGTCAATAGCAGCCAATAAAGTAAAAGGTATTCGCTGTGCATTGGTTCACGATGTGTTCAGCGCAAAAGCGACACGTGGACATAATGATACCAATATATTAGCAATGGGCGAACGTGTAATTGGTGGCGGCCTGGCGCGAGAAATTGTGAAAACATGGTTAGAAGGCGAGTTTGAAGGTGGACGTCACGAACGTCGCATTGCCAAACTTTCTGAACTCGAAAACATATAGAGGAGTTTGGTCATATGGATGCACTCACAATGTGGCAGCCGCAACTCGAACAATTGCTCAGTGAGTTTGCGACACAAGTCACGTTCATACCTGGGCAAATCATTGTGATTGGATGCTCGACCTCCGAAATTGTGGGGAAACGCATCGGCTCAGCAGGAGGGTTAGAAGTGGCGGAAAGCTTATTCAAGCCTTTACAAACATTTTCCAAAAAGCATGGAATTCATTTAGCTTTTCAAGGATGCGAGCATATTAACCGAGCGCTTACGATGGAACGACAAACGGCACTTGCTTACGGGCTAGAACCGGTAAATGTCATTCCTGTTCAAAAAGCGGGAGGTTCCATGTCTGCCTATGCCTATGTACAATTCAATGATCCGGTTGTGGTCGAACATTTACAAGCCCATGGTGGCATCGATATTGGACAAACTTTGATCGGCATGCACATTAAATCTGTTGCTGTGCCGATCCGAACAACAGTAAAACAAATTGGTGAAGCGATTGTCACACTCGCAACGACCCGACCGAAACTAATCGGCGGAGAGCGAGCAGTATATAAAATCAAGTAGACATAAAGGGGATATGGACACATGAAGAAGATTGCTGCGCAAGACAAAGCCGTTTTTGAGGCAATGACTGCTGAAAAGACTCGTCAACAAGGGAATATTGAATTAATCGCATCTGAGAACTTTGTTTCAGAAGCTGTAATGGAAGCTCAAGGGTCAGTATTAACGAATAAATACGCTGAAGGCTACCCAGGAAAACGCTATTATGGCGGCTGTGAACACGTAGACGTAGTGGAAAACATTGCACGTGACCGCTTGAAAGAAATTTTCGGCGCGGAACACGCAAACGTACAACCTCATTCTGGCTCACAAGCTAACATGGCCGTTTACATGACAGTACTTGAGCAAGGGGACACAGTTTTGGGAATGAATTTATCTCATGGTGGTCACTTAACACATGGTTCTTCAGTCAACTTCAGCGGAATTCAATACAACTTCGTTGAATACGGTGTTGATGAAATCACTGAAACAATCGATTATTCGGATGTACGTGAAAAAGCGATGCAGTATAAACCAAAAATGATCGTTGCAGGAGCAAGTGCATATTCTCGTACGCTTGATTTTGCGAAGTTCCGTGAAATTGCAGACGAAGTCGGTGCCTACTTGATGGTCGATATGGCGCACATCGCTGGCTTAGTAGCAGCGGGAGAGCATCCAAATCCAGTGCCGCACGCGCATTTCGTGACGTCAACAACGCATAAAACACTTCGTGGTCCACGTGGTGGATTGATCCTGACAACGGAAGAATTTGCGAAGAAAATTGATAAAACAATTTTCCCTGGAATTCAAGGTGGTCCGTTGATGCATGTAATTGCTTCGAAAGCAGTGGCATTCGGAGAAGCACAACAACCTGAATTCAAAACTTACATTCAACAAGTGGTGAAAAATGCGAAGGCATTGGCAACCTGCTTGATTGATGAAGGCATCGATGTCGTTTCAGGTGGCACGGATAATCACTTATTACTAGTTAACTTAAATTCTCTTAACTTAACAGGTAAAGTAGCAGAGAAGTTGTTGGACGAAGTCGGCATTACGGTTAATAAAAACACGATTCCTTTTGATAAACAAAGCCCATTCGTTACTTCTGGTATTCGAATCGGAACGCCAGCAGTAACATCTCGTGGCTTCAAAGAACCTGAAATGAAAGAAATCGCATCCATCATGGCGAAGCTATTAACCAACCATGAAGACGAAGCGGTTCATAAAGAAGCGGCAGAACGCGTAGCAGCACTTACTTCGAAGTTCCCTCTTTATCAATAATCATGAAAGAAGGTCATCTCCCACTCAGGAGATGACCTTCTTTTTTTATCTATTTAAAAGTCACGTAGGAAAAAAACGGGGATGACGTAGGAAAAATCGAGCTTCACGTAGGAAAAATCAGAGTTCACGTAGGAAACATCTAATATCCCCAAAAAAATCCTCTCAAAAATCATTCTATTCGAAATATTAAAATAATATAATAGATATCCAGTATAAAGAATTCTCATTTTTTGAATAATGTTTAAATCAGTTTATTCGAGGGTATTCCAAAGAAGGTCTTAAAACTGTAAAGTAACGAAATCAAACAAAATACTATTAGTTTGGAGGCATAAAAGCTATATTTCATAGGAAAAACGTCGCTTGAACTAGCACAAATGTAACTAGTCAAACTATTAAAAATGTTTTATATTAATATAATACTTTTTCTGCTTAAGTATTATACAATTTAAAACAACTAATTCATCATGATGAACAGAAGGACTAAGGGGGACGCAACAATGAAGAGTAAGACGCAATCAAAAGGTCTTCAACGGGGGCTTGAAGAAAGGCATATTACGTTAATGTCTTTAGGAGCGGCCATCGGAGTTGGACTGTTTCTTGGATCTGCAACTGCAATTAAGTTAGCGGGACCGAGTATTTTATTAGGATATGCAGTCGCAGGGATGATGATGTTCTTTATTATGAGAGCACTTGGTGAAATGGCCATTCACAAACCAGTAGCAGGATCTTTCAGTAAATACGCACGTGATTACTTAGGACCGTTGGCAGGATACATAACTGGTTGGAACTATTGGTTTTTATGGGTAGTCACTTGTATGGCTGAAATTACGGCCGTTGGAATTTACATGGAATACTGGTACCCAGACACACCACGCTGGATCTGGGCTCTAGCTGCATTAATCGCAATGGCTTCCATTAACTTCTTGGCAGTTAAAGCATATGGTGAATTGGAATTCTGGTTTGCATTAATTAAAATTGTCACGATTATTGCGATGATTTTTATAGGGTTAGGCATGATTGTCTTTGGAATTGGTAACGGCGGCATCGCAACCGGCATCAGTAATCTATGGGCACATGGAGGCTTTTTCCCGAACGGAATAGAAGGTCTCTTATTATCACTGCAAATGGTTATGTTTGCTTTCCTTGGTATTGAAATGATCGGCGTAACCGCTGGTGAAGTTAAAAATCCGGAGAAATCGTTGGCAAGAGCCATTGATTCTGTTTTCTGGCGCATTTTGATTTTCTACGTAGGTGCACTATTTGTCATCATGTCCATTTATCCTTGGGAGGAAATTGGATCAAAAGGAAGCCCGTTTGTCATGGCATTCGAACAAATCGGCATTCCAGGTGCTGCTGGTATCATCAACTTCGTTATTTTGACTGCAGCATTATCTTCTTGTAACAGTGGGATTTTTAGTACAGGAAGAATGTTATTTAACTTAGCAGAACACGGGGAAGCACCGAAGAAATTTGGACACCTGACTAGAAACGGGGTCCCTGGAAAAGCGGTCATTGCAACAGCAACTGTTTTATTGGTTGGCGTGGTTTTGAATTACATCGTGCCAGCTAAAGTGTTTACTTGGGTAACGAGTATCGCTACTTTCGGCGCTATCTGGACGTGGGGAATTATCCTGATTTCTCAAATACAGTTCCGCAAGCAACTCAAACCGGCAGAGAAAGCAAAACTGAAATACAAAGTTCCTTTCTTCCCGCTTACATCGTATATTGCGCTTGCGTTCCTGGCGTTCGTAATTGTAGTAATGGCGTATAGTCCAGACACTAGAATCGCATTGATTATTGGACCTCTATGGCTTGTCTTCTTAACGTTCTATTATTATGGAAAAGGGTTCAATAAAAAGAACCGAGCTCATCGCTAATTCAAATTTATGGCACCATGGACTTCGCGTCTGTGGTGCTTTTATCATTTAATCATGACATTCACGATTAGAAAGGGTGAAATTGGGTTAAATACGGTATAAGAAGTAGATTTAAACTTGCGTAATAATCGATATATTCACATCAAGTAGAATTCCGAATATTTAGCATATTTATGCATTCATATATAGCTTTTTCTGTCGAATTAAACTACGATAAGATGAAGAAGAAATACCGAAGGGGGTTGGAGTTGTGGAGACAAATTATCCAAGACAATTAAGCAAAGATTTACTATTTGATTGGTTATGTCGTTTAGGAGACCAATACCAAACGAGTTTTGTCGTGACCGATCCAGATCAACCAAACAACCCGATAGTCTATGTAAATAATGCGTTTTTACGATTAAGTGGCTATTCCCGCGAGGAAGTCCTTGGTGAAAATTGTCGTTTCCTGCAAGGTCCAGAAACGTTAGCCAGCTCCGTTTACAGCATACAAAATCAACTTGAGGATGGACATCCTGTACATACAGAACTATTAAACTATCGAAAAGATGGAACTCCATTTTGGAATGAATTAGTCATCCAACCGCTTCGCGATGAAAAAGAAAACCTCTTATATCATATAGGGTTGCAAATGGACGTGACCAATCGAAAACAAACGGAAGCGCTGTTTGTCGTGCAACAAGAAATCTATCAAGGTATAGAAAAAGGGTACGCGCTAAATGTATTGCTTCAAAAAGTATGTGATGTGGCAGAAAGTTTCTTCCAACAACATACGAAAAGCTCGATTTTATTGCTGGATTCTGATGACCGTTTAATCGTAGCAGCAGCTCGTTCACTACCAGAGAGTTACAACCAGGCCATTCACGGAACGAAAATCGGATTAAATGTAGGTTCATGTGGAACGGCCGCGTATACGAAGGAAACAGTCATCGTTACGGATATTGAAACAGATCCTCTTTGGGCTGACTATCAGGAACTTGCCCTATCCTATAACTTACGAGCTTGCTGGTCCATTCCGATCGTGACGCAAGACCAAAAAGTCGTAGGAACGATTGCGACTTATTTTACAAAACCAAATAAACCGCGTGACGTTGACCTAGAATTCATAGAACGTTTGGCGCCGCTTATTTCTCTTGCCGTTAAATACTCGGATCATCAGGAAGAAGTATTGCGACTTGCTTATATGGACTCTGATACAGGTATTCCAAACCGACATTACTTCGTTAATGAATTAAAAGATTTAATGAATGAAAATGAACCCGGATTCGTTGCCATTATAGAGCCATCCGAGTTTGCACATATTGGAGATGTATATGGTCGTGCTGCTGCAGATGATTTAATCAAGCAAATGTGCCAGCGTATTCAACGTGTTTGCAGACGATCAGACGATGTCATCGCCCGGTTTGCAAGCCCTGCATTGATACTAGCTAGTTTAATTCCACCGTATGAAATTGATCGTTACACTTCCCGAATTATGGGCATTGCCAATGATCCATTCCTTATTGGGGAAGAAGAGGTCTTTATTACTCTTAAAATTGGCGTCATTCCTTTCCAAGGAAATTTAATTAATAGTGAAGAATTGATTCGTTCTGCAGATACCGCCATGTCAGACGCTAAGAAAAGGGCGGGGAATGCCTTGTCCTTCTTCACGGTCGATCAACACGAAGAAGCGAAGCGGGAACTTTCCATCATTAATCATCTTTCACATGCTTTGCAAAAAGATGAATTCTCCGTTCATGTCCAACCAAAAGTGGATTTACATACTGGTGAAATATTGTCATTTGAGGCTCTGGCAAGATGGTCTTCCAAAGAACTAGGTGAGGTACCGCCTGATGTTTTCATTCCAGCGGCTGAAAACTCCGGTAAAATCAGAGCGATCGAAAAAATTGTCTTAACGAAAGTGTTGAAGTGGCTTCAAAGACGTAAACAGCATGGCAAACGCTTGATGCCAGTTGCCATCAATATTTCAACGGATCACTTTTTCCATCCATACTTTGTCGCAGATTTACGACAAGCGATGCAAAGCTTTGGCATTCCAACGAAATATATTCGCATCGAAATCACGGAAAGTATTGGTCTTGTCGATTTCGAAATGGCGAAAAACATCTTTGAACAATTAAAACTAGCAGGATTTGAAAGTTCAGTTGATGACTTCGGCATGGGCTTCTCATCCCTAAGCTATTTGCAACAATTGCCGGTAAGTGAAATCAAAATCGATCGAAGCTTTATCTCGAAAATTGAAAACGAAGGCACGCTCGCGATAGTCCGTACCATCGTTCAGCTTGCCAACAATTTAAATATGCAATCCATCGCAGAGGGCATCGAAACCGTGGAGCAACTCACTATCCTTCGCACCATCGGATGCAAACGCGGCCAAGGCTACTACTTCTACAAACCAATGGCGTTCGAAGACATCGATGCGATTCTGGATAAACAATAAAACTAAAGACTGCCCAGGCAGTCTTTTTTTGCGGTCAACCTCTCCAACAGCAGCGTAGCGAAAACCAAACTAATTTGCCCCCTCACACTACTTGTTCGGGGTATTTTTGTGGGGAAACTGGGTGGAGGGGGAATAAACCTTGGATGAAGCGGAATAAATGGAGAGTGAAAATGAATTAAGCAACCGCGAAAGGGATTAAGCTGCTCACCAAAAGAAACATTTCAAAATGAGAGGGAATCACCAAAAACCGCTCCTATCTGAGTGGAACCTTTAACACAGTTACGGTATCATATAATCTGAACTTTCTTAAAAATGTAAATATGAAGCAAGTCGAGCGTTTTCGATATTTTCTGCTATAATAGATAAAGTTTGAACGTAAAGGAGAGGACATAATGGGAAAAGTATACGTATTTGATCATCCATTGATCCAACATAAATTAACATATATCCGTGACAAGAAGACGGGTACAAAAGAATTCCGTGAATTGGTAGACGAAGTGGCAACATTGATGGCTTTTGAAATTACACGTGATATGCCTCTAGACGATGTAGATGTTGAAACACCTGTAACAACTGCAAAAGCAAAAGTATTGTCAGGTAAAAAACTAGGCATCGTGCCAATTCTACGTGCAGGTATCGGAATGGTAGATGGTATTTTGACATTAATCCCAGCGGCAAAAGTCGGTCATATCGGCTTATACCGTGATCCAGAAACTTTACAACCTATCGAATATTATGTGAAGCTCCCAGCAGACGTTGAAGAGCGTGATTTTATATTAGTAGACCCAATGCTTGCAACGGGTGGATCTGCACTTGTAGCAATCAATGCATTGAAAAAACGCGGTGCGAAAAACATTAAATTTATGTGTCTAATCGCCGCTCCTGAAGGTGTGGAAGTTCTTCAAGAAGCTCACCCTGATGTTGATATCTACATTGCTGCCCTTGACGAAAAATTGGACGACCATGGTTACATCGTGCCAGGACTTGGCGACGCTGGTGACCGTTTGTTCGGAACAAAATAAGTAAGCGACGTGCAGGAAAAATGGCCGTTCTTTAGTGAAGTCGGTTCTTGTATTGCCTGATACGACTGAACGTCCATAAGGAATTGCAGCCGGTAAATTGAAACTGGCTGGTACGGACGAAGAAGCCAAGAAGAATCGTTGAAACGTTAAAAGTCTATTTATATAAGTAGAAATTACAAAAAGGGACCGCCTTGGCAGTCCCTTTTCTTGTTTCTACATAATTTTAGTTGAAAAAATATAGAGTCACGTAGCAAATATCGAGGTTCACGTAAGAAAATCAAGAGTTGAAGTAGGAATTATCTAGTTTCCGCGAAATATCCTCTTGAAAAAAGGGAATATAGCAAAGAAATCATCATATGGTACCGCCTGAGCAGCCCCTTTACAGTGTCTACAAAATCTCAGTTGTAAAAATCGAGGTTCACGTAGGAAATAACGCGGGTGACGTAGGAAAAATCACGGTTGACGTAGGAATCACATAGTTTCCGCGAAAGATCGCTTTGAAACAAGCGGATATAGTAAAGAAATCATAACAGGGGACCACCAGGGCATTCCCTTTACAGTGTCTACAAAATCTCAGTTGTAAAATTCGAGGTTCACGTAGGAAATAACGAGGGTGACGTAGGAAAAATCGCGGTTGACGTAGGAAAAATCAGAGTTCACGTAGGAATCACATAGTTTCCGCGAAAGATCGCTTTGAAACAAGGGGATATAGCAAAGAAATCATCATATGGAACCGCCTTGGCAGTCCCTTTTCTTATGTCTACAAAATCTTAGTTGTAAAAATTAAGACTCACGTAGGAAAAATCGCGGTTGACGTAGGAATTATCTAGATTCCGTGAAAGATCGCTTTGAAACAAGTAGATATAGCAAAGAAATCTCTTAAGCCGAGAAAAACAGATAGTTAACATACTAAATAATTCTATTTCCATAACAACTTATCCTGCTGTTCCCAAATTTGTCGACAATATGTCGAGTGAGGCGACTTTGTGAAGTTTTTCACGGGAATCAATTGACATCATTTTACCCCTATTGTATGCTTACAAAGGGTATGAATGAGAGGGCTTTCATGGGTTGAAATAACGCTGAAACCTTATCATATCTGCTTTCTATCAGGTTCACGGTTTTTACAAAATACTGCAAAAACGTGAGGATTATTATGCGTCAAACGAGACGTCCTTTTCAAGAAATGGCCCTTTATTCGGCTATTCTCTCACAACTTGTTGGTTCTATTTTAATCGGAGTTTTCACTGGAATGTGGCTTGATGATAAAATAGGTACCACCCCGTTATTTTTAGTACTTTTTCTGTTCATTGGCCTTGCAGCCGGTGTAGCAGCCATGATTCTGACCATTCGAATGAGCAATTTGTGATTTCGAACGGTATTTATGTATAGGAAGAAACTATTGTTAAAGTTTCAAATGCAAGACCATACATAGTAACAGCATTCCGTGTTAAAAATCCCTTGCAACAAATTCTTTCAGCTTGCCATGAAGAATGTCGAATCCTGAAAGAACATGAATTCAGTAATCTCGATTGTCTACTATTAATAGTAGACAGGATTATATACATGAAAAACTCTATACCGAATTGTGAAAGAGAGGTGAATGCACGTGCATCATGAGAACCCGACGGTGGTATGGCTTGGGCTTACGTTCAACCTATCAAACGTTATGATGCTAACAGTAACGGCACTTATTGTTCTATTAATTGCAGTAGTTTCTACTCGGAACTTAAGTTTAAAGCCAACTGGTATGCAAAATTTTATGGAGTGGTTAATGGACTTCGTAAAAGGGATTATCAAAAGCAATATGGACTGGAATACAGGTGGACGATTCCATGTTCTGGGTCTCACGCTTATCATGTTCATCTTTGTTGCGAACATGTTAGGTTTACCATTTTCAATCGTTATCCATGGTGAATTGTGGTGGAAATCTCCAACCGCAGATCCAATCGTAACGATGACGTTAGCAGTTATGGTCATGATATTAACTCATTACTATGGCATCAAATTAAAAGGCGTTTCCGAATACGGAAAAGATTTCTTAAAACCTTTACCGTTCCTTCTGCCCCTTAAGATTGTAGAAGAGTTCGCCAATACGGTTACACTTGGTCTTCGACTTTACGGGAACATTTATGCAGGGGAAGTATTGCTAGGTTTACTAGCAGGTCTTGGTGGCGCTGGTATTTTAGGTTTTGCAGGAGCTTTGCTTCCAACATTAGCTTGGCAAGGTTTCTCAATATTCGTCGGAACGATTCAATCGTTCATCTTCGTCATTTTAACAATGGTTTATATGTCTCATAAAGTGAGTCATGATCATTAAGTATAACTTGTTCAATATGAACAAAGAAAAAACAAAACTCAAGGAGGCAACACACACATGGAAGGTTCAATTGGTATTTTAGCAGCAGCAATCGCAATCGGTTTAGGAGCTCTTGGAGCAGGTATTGGTAACGGATTAATCGTTTCAAAAACAATCGAAGGTATGGCTCGTCAACCTGAAGCACGTGGTTTATTACAAACAACAATGTACATCGGGGTTGCATTAGTAGAAGCACTTCCTATCATCGCAGTAGTTATCGCGTTCATCGTTTTAAACCGATAATATATAAAGACTTAAAAATGACAATGGCGAAGTTGATCTTTGACGATTCTTCGTCATTCTCTTATGAATGTTTGAACGTTTTGTAAAATAGAAAACTCATCTGTTTAGATTCAGATAAAGACTTGAAGCTCTTGAAGGGAGTGAAACAATCGTGTTTTTGGATTACCTCGTCCTAAATGCCACTACAGAACATGCTGTTGAAGCACTTAACACTGGTGACATTTTTGCTACTTTAACCGTTTTCATCCTTTTGATGTTCCTATTGAAGAAATTCGCATGGGGCCCATTAATGGGTGTAATGAAACAACGTGAAGATTTGATTGCAAGTGAAATCGAAGCTGCTGAAAATAGCCGCCTAGAATCACATCAATTATTAGAAGAACAACGTGCCCTTTTAAAGGAAGCACGCACAGAAGCACAAGCGATTGTTGAAAACGCGAAGCAACAAGGCGATGCACAACGTGAAGAAATCATCACAACTGCACGCGCTGAAGCAGGCCGTTTGAAAGAATCAGCTGTCCGTGAGATTGAAACAGAAAAAGAAAAAGCTATCGCAGCAGTACGCGAAGAAGTTGTATCTCTATCTGTTCTTGCAGCATCTAAAGTTCTTGGAAAACAAATTTCTGAAGAAGATAACCGTGCGTTAATCGAAGAAACGATTGCGAAGGCAGGCGATGTAGTGTGAGTCAATCAACTGCAGCGAAACGTTATGCCCTAGCATTGTTTCAACTAGCACAACAACATAACCAACTAGCTCACGTGGAAGAAGATTTCCGTGAAGTGAAAGTGGTATTTAAAGAAAATCGCGAATTGCAAGTAATGCTTGCATCTCCAAAACTTTCTTTAGACCGTAAAAAAGAGTTGATTCGTGAGTTATTCGGTAAAGCTAATCCATTCGTAGTGAATACACTGCAGGTGTTAATTGACCGTAAACGAATCAATGAAGTAGTAGCAGTCGCTACTGAATTTGAAACACTTTCAAACGAAGCACAAGGTATTGCTGACGCGAAAGTATTCTCTACACGTCCTTTGACTGATGATGAGCGTACTGCGATTTCGTCTGCATTCGCACAGAAAGTAGGAGTACGATCTTTACGCATTGAAAACGAAATTGATCCATCATTGATTGGTGGCATTCGTCTTCAAATCGGAAATCGTATTTTCGATAGCAGCGTAAGCGCTAAGCTAGACCGCTTGAAAAAACAACTTATTGGTTAATATTATGAAATGAAAGAGGTGACATACATGAGCATCAAAGCTGAAGAAATCAGTGTCTTGATTAAACAGCAGATTGAAAATTATCAATCTGAGATGAAAGTTAGCGATGTGGGTACAGTTATCCAAATTGGTGATGGTATCGCTCGTGCTCATGGTCTCGACAACGTCATGGCTGGAGAGTTATTGGAATTCTCTACCGGTGTTATGGGTATGGCACAAAACTTAGAAGCTAACAACGTTGGTATTGTTATTCTAGGGCCATATGCAGATATCAAAGAAGGCGATGAAGTACGTCGTACAGGCCGTATTATGGAAGTACCAGTTGGAACAGAAATGATTGGCCGTGTTGTCAATCCACTAGGCCAACCAGTTGATGGCTTAGGCCCAATCAACACAACAAAAACTCGCCCAATCGAAAGCCCAGCACAAGGTGTTATGGCCCGTAAATCGGTTCATGAGCCATTGCAAACTGGAATTAAAGCGATTGACGCATTAGTGCCAATCGGCCGTGGTCAACGTGAGTTAATCATCGGTGACCGCCAAACAGGTAAAACAGCTGTTGCGATCGATACGATCCTTAACCAAGCTGACCAAAACATGATTTGTATTTACGTAGCAATCGGTCAAAAAGAATCGACTGTACGTAACGTAGTTGAAACGCTTCGTAAAAACGGTGCGCTAGAATACACAATCGTTGTTACTGCTTCAGCATCTCAACCAGCTCCATTATTGTACCTAGCTCCTTACACAGGTATCACTATGGCTGAAGAATTCATGTTTGATGGCAAGCACGTACTGATTGTTTATGATGATTTATCTAAACAAGCTGCTGCTTACCGCGAACTTTCATTATTACTTCGTCGTCCTCCGGGTCGTGAAGCTTATCCAGGGGATGTTTTCTACTTACATAGCCGTTTGTTAGAGCGTGCTGCTAAGTTGAATGAAACACTTGGTTCAGGGTCAATTACAGCTCTTCCATTCGTTGAGACACAAGCTGGAGATATCTCTGCTTATATTCCAACAAACGTAATTTCGATTACGGATGGACAGATCTTCTTACAATCTGACCTATTCTTCTCAGGTGTACGTCCAGCAATCAACGCGGGTCTTTCAGTATCACGTGTTGGTGGTTCAGCTCAAATTAAAGCAATGAAAAAAGTTGCGGGTACACTACGTCTTGACTTAGCTGCATTCCGTGAGCTTGAAGCATTCGCTCAATTCGGTTCTGACCTTGATAAAATAACTCAATCCAAATTAAACCGTGGTGCACGTACAGTAGAAGTATTGAAACAAGACTTGAATAAACCACTTAAGGTTGAAAAACAAGTTGTTATTCTTTACGCTCTTACACGTGGTCACTTAGATGATATTCCAGTTCAAGATATCGTTCGTTTCGAGAGCGAATTGCACAGCTGGTTAGATTCAAACCACACAAACGTTTTAGATCACATCCGTACAACAAAAGATCTTCCTGCTGACGAAGACTTAGTAAACGCGATCTCAGCGTTTAAAAAGACATTTGCTAAATCAGAGTAATCTTTTTGGATGAATAAAAAACGATAAGGTGGTGAAATACCAGTGGCATCATTACGCGACATTAAAAGCCGAATAACATCGACAAAGAAAACGAGCCAGATTACAAAAGCGATGCAAATGGTGTCGGCTTCGAAATTGAACCGTGCAGAATTGAATGCGAAATCATTCGTTCCTTACATGGCGAAAATTGAAGAAGTTGTAGGAGCAATCGCTTCAGGAACTAGCGAAAATGGGCATGCAATGCTCAAATATCGCCCTGTAGTTAAGACGGCTTACCTCGTCATCACTGCTGACCGTGGACTTGCGGGTGCATACAACAGTAACGTGTTACGTGCTGTAACGAATGCAATTCGTGAGCGTCACACATCAAATGATCAATTTGTAGTCTTTGCAGTTGGACGTATCGGTCGTGATTTCTTCACGAAACGCGGCATTACAGTAATTGAAAGTGCAGTCGGTTTACCGGACCAGCCTTCATTTGCTGATATTAAAGAAATAGCGCGCAAGGCTGTTGGTATGTTCACAGAAGGTATGTATGATGAACTTTATATGTACTACAACCATTTTGTTAGCGCCATTCAACAAGACGTTACAGAGAAAAAGGTGCTTCCGTTAACGGACATCGCTATGACAAGCACAGCTGCTTCATATGAATTCGAGCCTTCAGGCGAAGCAATTCTTGAAGTACTGCTTCCGCAATATGCGGAAAGCTTGATCTACGGTGCTTTACTAGACGGAAAAGCAAGTGAACATGCTGCACGTATGACAGCAATGAAGAGCGCAACCGATAACGCAAGTGAACTAATCAGTTCATTAACATTACAATTCAACCGTGCACGTCAAGCAGCGATTACCCAAGAAATTACGGAAATCGTCGGCGGCGTAGCGGCTCTAGAATAGAAGAAGTAAGTAAGACAGGAGGGAACAAGTATGAACATAGGACACGTTCTTCAAGTAATGGGTCCAGTTGTTGACGTTAAGTTCAACAACGGCCAGTTACCAGCAATCTACAACGCATTGACAGTTGCGATTGAACGTCCAAACCAAGAGCCTACAACGTTAACTCTTGAAGTTGCGTTACACCTTGGTGACGACTCTGTCCGTACAGTAGCTATGTCATCTACAGATGGCTTGAAGCGTGGTGCGGAAGTTACAGACGCTGGATCAGCAATTACAGTTCCAGTTGGTGACATCACATTAGGTCGTGTATTCAACGTACTTGGTGAAGTAATTGACTTAGGCGAAGAGATCCCGGCTGAATTACGCCGTGACCCGATTCACCGTCTTGCACCAACGTTCGAACACCTTTCAACGGAAGTTGAAATTCTTGAAACAGGAATCAAAGTAGTAGACTTATTAGCTCCTTACATCAAAGGTGGTAAAATCGGTCTCTTCGGTGGTGCCGGTGTAGGTAAAACTGTACTTATTCAAGAATTAATCAATAACATCGCACAAGAACACGGCGGTATCTCGGTATTCGCAGGTGTTGGTGAGCGTACGCGTGAAGGAAATGACTTATTCCATGAGATGAGCGATTCTGGCGTTATCAAGAAAACAGCAATGGTATTCGGTCAAATGAACGAGCCGCCTGGTGCACGTATGCGTGTTGCCTTGACTGGTTTAACAATGGCTGAGTATTTCCGTGATGAGCAAGGTGCAGACGTACTATTGTTCATCGATAATATCTTCCGTTTCACTCAAGCAGGTTCTGAGGTATCAGCCCTTCTAGGCCGTATGCCATCAGCCGTTGGTTACCAACCAACACTTGCTACTGAAATGGGTCAATTGCAAGAGCGTATCACGTCTACTAACGTAGGTTCTGTAACATCGATCCAAGCGATTTACGTACCTGCCGATGACTATACGGATCCAGCTCCAGCAACAACATTTGCTCACTTAGATGCAACAACTAACTTAGAACGTAAACTTTCTGAGATGGGTATTTACCCAGCTGTAGATCCTTTGGCTTCAACTTCTCGTGCATTGTCACCTGAAATCGTTGGCGAAGAGCACTACACAGTTGCTCGTCAAGTACAATCAACACTTCAACGCTACAAAGAACTTCAAGATATCATCGCGATTCTTGGTATGGATGAGTTATCTGATGATGACAAGTTAACGGTTAACCGTGCTCGTCGTATTCAGTTCTACTTATCTCAAAACTTCCACGTAGCTGAGCAATTCACTGGCCAAAAAGGTTCATACGTACCAGTTAAAGAAACAGTTCAAGGATTCAAACAAATTCTTGATGGTAAATATGATCACCTTCCTGAAGATGCATTCCGTTTAGTTGGACGCATTGAAGAGGTTATTGAAAAAGCGAAAAGCATGGGCGTTGAAGTTTAATAACAGGGACCAGGAGGGGAAAAAATGAAGACCATCAAAGTCAATATTGTCACTCCCGACGGCCCGGTATACGATTCTGAAGTCAACATGATCATTGCCACTACAACAACTGGTGAAATTGGTGTGATGCCTGGACACATTCCAATGGTTGCTCCACTTAAAGTGGGTGTCATTCGTTTGAAAAAGGAAGGAACAACTGAACTCGTAGCAGTAAGCGGCGGTTTCTTGGAAGTTCGACCTGACCAAGTATCCATTCTGGCTCCATCAGCTGAAGTATCTAGCACAATTGATATCTATCGTGCGAAAGAAGCAATGAAACGTGCTGAAGAACGTCTGAACTTATCAAAACAAGACGACGTCGATTTCAAACGTGCGGAACTATCATTGAAACGCGCAATGAATCGTATCAACGTTAATGAGGGTAACATCTAATAAAAGATGCGAGTCGAGGAGTAGTATTCTCCTCGACTCGTTTTTTATGGATTTGTGAGTAAATCTGCATTCGAATGTGGTTATTACATTTCGCAATTAGATTTCGAGAAATGGATTGAGGATATCAGCAATTTGCACGTTGTTATCGATGAATAGGAAGGATCTTTTCACTTCATCTTAGGAAATCTGCATTTCTACTTACGATATCTGAATATGATTACTGCTTGTCTGGTATTGTGCATTATCTAATATTAATTGTTTCAACATGATTCGAGCGTATTTAAAATAATTCACCAATGGCATTCATGCTAAACAATGATTTTTAAGAAAAGAATTTCCTAACTTTGTATAAACACTTCTTAAACGAAAAAGGAGCAATCACATATGTATACACAAATTGGACAGCAAGCAATTCTCGGCATATTATCTCATGCATTTTTTATCGGTATTACATTTTTTGCACTTCGTGCAGTCATGATCGAAAAAGTGGTCAAAAAACAACATGTTTTTCAAGTGCAACTTTTATACATTTTATTGAGCATTGCTATCGGATCAACCGTGTCGAACTTCTTTCTGAACATGTCGAATTGGTCGAAACAGCTACCGTATCTATTGTCTTAATGTGTCCTCTTTATGTCCATAAAGATGAATTAGGTATTCGTAGCTATGGCCATGGAGAGAACGTATTATTACCCGGGAAATAAATTGTCGAAGAATGGTTTAAACCTATATAACTAGGGAATTAGTAGTGAGAATAAGTTGATGAAAAGAGTTTATATGAGTTTCATAAATGACCGACACAAAGGACTCGTGACTTACGTATCATATAAGACAGTTACTAGTCAAAAAGTTTTTAACAAATGAGGGAATGGATACTTGTTTTATAGAGAAAATGACTGTAATATGAGAAATGTTTTTATTCCTAACTAACGACATCATACGAGTTTAATCGACACATAGAGAAAATCAATATACAAAACATGGAGGGTCAACATTGGATAAAATTATTGTAAGAGGCGGCCAAAAGTTAACAGGAAAAGTAAGAGTAGAGGGTGCAAAAAATGCGGTATTACCGGTTTTAGCAGCAGCACTTTTAGCGTCAAAAGGGAAAAACATCATTCGTGACGTAGCGAATTTAGCAGATGTTTATACAATCAATGAAGTATTAAAAAGTTTAGGTGCAACAGTGCAATACTACCCTAAACAAAACGAAGTCATCATTGATTCTTCAGCTACTTTATCAAGTGAAGCTCAATTCGAATACGTGCGTAAAATGCGTGCATCCATTTTAGTAATGGGTCCAATTTTAGCTCGTAACGGATTTGCACGTGTAGCACTTCCAGGAGGCTGTGCAATCGGTTCCCGACCAATTGATCAACACTTAAAAGGCTTCGAGGCAATGGGTGCTGAAATTTCATTTGGACATGGATTTGTTGAGGCAAAAACAAATGGTCGCTTAAAAGGCGCTAAAATTTACATGGACTTCCCAAGTGTTGGGGCAACTGAAAACATCATGACGGCTGCAGCATTGGCAGAAGGTACTACTATTCTTGAAAATGCAGCAAAAGAGCCTGAGATTGTTGATTTGGCGAACTTCATCAACGAGATGGGTGGACGTGTTATCGGAGCTGGAACTGACACGATTCGTATCGAGGGTGTTGAGGAATTAGAAGGAACACTTCACCACATCATCCCTGACCGTATTGAAGCAGGCACATTTATGGTAGCAGCTGCTATCACTAAAGGTGATGTGACAATCGAAAACGCTGTGCCTGAACATATGGCAGCTTTGATTTCCAAAATGGAAGAAATGGGTGTTCAAATCAATGAAGAAGTAGACGGACTTCGTATCCGTGCAACTGAAACTTTGAAATCAGTGGACATCAAAACAATGCCACATCCTGGTTTCCCAACTGACATGCAATCGCAAATGATGGCATTAATGTTAACGGCAACAGGAAATGGTATGCTTACTGAAACAGTATTCGAAAATCGCTTTATGCACGTAGAAGAATTCCGTCGCATGAATGCTAACGTGAAAATCGAAGGTCGATCAGTTATCATGCAAGGACCATCTGATTTACAAGGTGCTGAAGTAGCAGCAACAGACTTACGCGCAGCGGCAGCATTAATCTTAGCTGGCTTAGCTTCAGAAGGTGTAACACGCGTTACTGAACTTTACCACCTTGACCGTGGCTACGTGAACTTCCACTTAAAATTACAAGCTCTAGGAGCAGACATTGAACGCGTTTCATCTACATCATCTGATGAAAAAGTGATGCAACAAACAGTTTAATTCTCATATCCTATCCTATTCCAAAAACCGACATCTTATACCCAAGATGTCGGTTTTTTTTGTGGGTAATTTTTTAGGTGAAAACTCCATTCAACGAAGGGGAGAGAGGGATTTTTAGTGTATTCATGTTTGTTAGGAAATGTTCCTGTTCCAGACCAAATTATTTTGAAGTGCGAGAGCAGGATGGTTAGTTTCCGCTGCGCTGCTGTGAAGGAATGAGGTTTTATATTGATTAATTCCTTTAAGCCTTTTGTTTTTTGGGGTGAGCGGACGCTCAGTCTGACTTTTAGCGCTTCACGTCTGAAAAAATGAAGTTGACGTCTGAAAAATGGAGCATCACGTCTGAAAAATTGCGGATGACGTCTGAAAACGCTGTGCTAAAAGTTGCCGCACCACGAGAGACTTTATCTCGTTTGCGGCAACTTTAAACTTTTTCATTCTAGAGTCTTGGTTAGTTCCCGTTCACCCAGTGACTCTCACAAAAATACCCCGAACACGAAGTGAGAGGGGGCAAAATGGTTCGTTTCCGCTGCGCTGCTGTGAATGAATGAGGATTTATATTGATTTATTCCTTCAAGTCTTTTGTTTTTTTGGGTGAGCGGACGCTCAGTCTGACATCACGTCTGAAAAATTGCGGTTGATGTCTGAGAACACTGCGCTAGAAGGTGCCACACCACGAGAGACTTTATCTCGTTTGCGGCAACTTTAAACTTTTTCATTCTAGAGTCTGGTTAGTTCCCGTTCACCCAGCTACTCTCACAAACATACCCCGAACACAAAGTGGTAGGGGGCAAATTAGTTAATTTCCGCTATGATGCAATTTGAAAAGTCTACCACTATAAATAAAAGATGAAATCTAGATAACTCCCGTGCAAACCTAGATAAATTCTAATGCTCTCTGTAAATCATATTCTTTACTCTCTCTTCATATATTCGACCATGAGATACTTAGCCATTGTAATCGCCTGTCTCTGTTTATTCCTCCTGCCACTGCAACTGATTAAAAAGTTACCGAAAGACGGGCAAGAGTCAGCAACGCCCCCCGGCAGTGAAGCGGCATGTGAACCCATACTGATTCGCGTGGAAGGGCATGCTGAGCCGTTTCCGTTAGAAGACTATGTCAAAGGTGTAGTGCAGGCAGAAATGCCGGCTACCTTCCAGCTAGAGGCCTTAAAAGCGCAAGCCATTGCAGCACGCACTTATGCACTTAAAACAACAAATTTCGGTACAACATCTATTAAACCTACTACTTCACACCAGGCGTTCATTTCACAAAGCGAACGCATATCCCCTCCAAACATCGCACAAGCAGTTACAGAAACAACCTCACAAGTTCTTACCTATAATAATGAACTCATCACAGCCATGTTTTTTTCAACAAGCAATGGAAGAACGGAAAGCGCAGAAGGGTATAGCGGGAACGAAATTCCTTATTTAGTGACTACGGACAGCCTGGGGGATACCATATCTCCGAAGTTCTTCAACACGAAAACTTTCACGCTGAAGGAATGGAATGATGCGTTCGGCTTCACTTGGACTGCCGATCACTTCAAGACACTAGTGCTGACGCCGAATGAATCACAACGAGTCAAACAAATGACAACCGCCAAACATGAATGGACTGGCCGTGAAATACGGGATATTTTAGGCCTCCCCTCCACGGACTTTGAAATAGACGCATCCAATCCAAATCTCATCACCGTATCTACGAAAGGATTCGGGCATGGAGTCGGGATGAGTCAATACGGTGCAAACGCCATGGCACAGGAAGGGAGTAAGGTGGAGGAGATCTTGAGACATTACTATCCGAAGACGGAAATAAAAAATTTCCAATCTATTCAATCCGCATGTTTAAAACCTTGAATCGCTGACAACACTAGCATCAAGAGGTGATGAATATGCGAGAGGAAAAATCTAACAGTCCTTCTCTACCAAAAAAATCAAGTAAAAAACAAACGTGGCTTTGGCCGGCGATTTACGTAGGATTTTCGCTATTATTTGTCGGCATGATCTGGGGGTACAATGCGTTTATTGGCTCTGACAGTGATGTTGCAGATGGTCCACGTACGGATGCCAATGGAGCTACGGAAGAAGTTGCAGTAACGTCTCAAGAAGAGAACATGAAATTCCCATTCGATGAAGCAGCGCTTGATCAAATGACCATTCTACAAGATTTCTATGATCCAACAGCTTCGGAAGAATCACAAGAAAATTCTCTTCTTGTATTCAACCAAACTTATGAAACAAGTAACGGTGTTACCATTTCAATTGAAGGCGAACCGTTTGAAATTTTAGCTGCAATGAGTGGAACTGTAAAAGAAGTTAATGTTGATCCATTTATTGGAGACGAAATCGTTCTTGAACATGAAGACGGCCTAATTACTCAATATCGTTCAGTAAAAGAAATTTTAGTTAAAGTCGGCGACCATGTACAACAAGGTCAAGCGATGGCAACATCAACTGAAAATGAATTCAACCCAACAGCTGGCGTTCATTTACAGTTTGAAGTGTTCGAAAATGGAGAAGCAGTAAATCCACGTAACTATTTGGCGTTCTAATTGCCATCTTTAAGGCATACGGTATAGGAAACGTTCGGTACGGAAGGATGCGGTCTTGCACGAACAGATCCGGAAACGTTGCCTAGAGCTTGGCGTCATGGTGCAGGAAACGGGCTTAACGGTACGCGCGGTTGCAAAGAAAACGGGCTACTCGAAGAGCACGGTGCACAAAGATTTAACAGAACGTTTAAAACTAGTAAATGAAGCACTGGCCAAAGAAGTTAGTGAAATCCTTGCCTATCATAAGGCCATCCGGCATATTCGGGGCGGGGAAGCAACGAAACAAATGTGGAAACTAAAAGAAGAACACACAGAAGAAACGTCATGACGACACACTCGTCATGACGTTTTCTTTATATATATCATAATTTTTTTTGATTGCAGGTGATTCCTACGTGAACGCCGATTTTTACAACTAATCGTCATAACCATCGCTCAAACTTAGGATCAAAGTGTCTTTTTTCCATAAAATGTGGACATTTAAGAAGAACACACGGAAGAAACGTCATGCCGTTTTTTTATATATATCATAATTTTTTTGAATCGGCAGCCGATTCCTACGTGAACTCCGATTTTTCCTACGTGCTCCCCAAATTTTCCTACGTCACCCCCGTTTTTTCCTACGTGCCCCTCGATTTTTACAACTGAGAATCATATCCTTCGTTCAAACTTAGGATCGAAGGCTCTTTTTCAAACACACGGAAGAAACGTCATGACGTTTTTTTATATATAACACAAATTTTTGGAAATCAGGTGATTCCTACGTGACCGTCGATTTTTCCTACGTGCCCTCCAAATTTTCCTACGTCAACCCCGTTTTTTCCTACGTGCCCCTCGATTTTTACAACTGAGAATCATATCCTTCGCTCAAACTTAGGTTCGAAGGCTAGCTTTCCTATAAATGTGGAGAATACAAGGAAGAAACGGCATGACGACACACCACAATCGTCTTGAATACCAGCCGATTCCTACGTGCCCTCCAAATTTTCCTACGTCAACCCCGATTTTTCCTACGTGACCCCCGATTTTTACAACTGAGCGTCATCTCCATCGCTCAACTCAGTATCGAAGGCCGAAGTCTTCGCTTTTTCATGGTTAAAACCATACCAGACCTTAATTTCAGGCACGGGACTATTTACTGAAAAAAGATGTAATTAATTGCTCTGTATGATAGAATAGTCAGTTAGTAGAGACAAAGATAGAGATCGTCAACTATTATGGGAATTGTAGGAAGGGGAAACAAGGTTCATGTTTGCTAAAGATATTGGAATTGACCTTGGAACGGCGAACGTATTAATACATGTTAAAGGCAAAGGAATTGTATTAAACGAACCGTCAGTTGTAGCAATGGATCGTAAAACGAAACGCGTTTTGGCTGTTGGTGAAGAAGCACGCCAAATGGTAGGGCGTACTCCAGGGAATATCGTGGCAATTCGTCCACTGAAGGATGGAGTAATCGCTGATTTTGATGTAACAGAAGCCATGCTAAAACACTTTATAAATAAATTGGATGTTAAAGGATTTTTATCAAAGCCACGTATCTTGATTTGTTGTCCGACAAATATCACGAGTGTGGAACAAAAAGCAATTCGTGAAGCGGCAGAGAAATCAGGCGGCAAAAAAGTGTTCCTTGAAGAAGAACCAAAAGTAGCAGCGATTGGAGCAGGGATGGATATTTTCCAGCCAAGCGGCAATATGGTTGTTGACATTGGTGGGGGCACAACAGATATCGCAGTACTTTCAATGGGTGACATTGTAACGTCCGAATCGATTAAAGTAGCCGGCGATGTATTTGATAATGACATTTTACAATACATTAAACGTCAATATAAATTATTGATCGGTGAGCGTACCTCTGAAGATATTAAAATCAGAATCGGTACGGTATTCGCAGGTGGACGCAATGAAGAAATGGAAATCCGTGGCCGTGATATGGTCACAGGTCTTCCGCGCACCATTGTCATCCATTCGGAGGAAATTGAAAGATGTTTACGAGAATCTATTGCAATGATTGTGCAGGCTTCAAAAAACGTTCTGGAAAAAACACCTCCTGAATTATCTGCAGACATTATTGACCGTGGTGTAATTTTAACAGGTGGCGGCGCATTGATGCATGGAATTGATTTCTTGCTTGCTCAGGAATTGAAAGTTCCGGTATTAATTGCCGACAACCCAATGGATTGTGTAGCAATAGGAACGGGCATTTTGCTTAATAATATTGGTAAAACTTCCACTCGACTGTAATATCCAACAAATATACATGCACAATTGGTGGACGATAAGGAGAACGGCGAATGACGAATGAAGTAAAAGATAAACAACAACAGGTGAATAAGCCAGTTGCTTCAAACCGAAAACAGCATAAAGCTGAAAAAGCCGAGGCTAAGGAACAAAAGAAAACGTGGTGGGTTCAAATCCGTCTTTTCCCGATTTGGCTTCGCATTGTTTTGGTACTTGCTCTTATCGTTGCTGCAATTGCAGCAGGATTAACGATTGGCTATGGTTACATCGGCGACGGGCAACCAAAAGATGCCTTGAAATGGGAAACATGGCAACACATATTAGATCTACTCAACGGTAAAGAGTCGTAATCGGACTCTTACAAGATTTCCAATAAAATTACTGTCTAGCTCCAAGCGCCAGCCAGACCCTTCATATCTAATTGTTTTTCACCGAGGGAGTCGAGCTAAGTGGCGCTTTACGCTTTTCTAATGGAGGTACTACATTGACACTATCAGCTCAACAAATTCAAGCGATTTTACCACATCGTTATCCATTCTTACTGGTCGATCGAATCACTGAAATTGAGGACGGGAAACGTGCAGTTGGTTTAAAGAACGTCTCAATCAACGAAGACTTCTTCAATGGGCATTTCCCGGGATATCCTGTAATGCCAGGTGTACTAATTATCGAAGCGTTGGCACAAGTGGGCGGCGTAGCATTATTGAACAAAGAAGAAAACAAAGGACGCCTGGCATTTTTGACAGGTGTTGATAACTGCCGTTTTAAACGTCAAGTCGTTCCTGGCGATCAGCTTCGCTTAGAAGTGGAATTTGTAAAACTTCGTGGAGCAATGGGCAAAGGTCATGCCATTGCAACAGTAGACGGAGAAATCGCTTGCGAAACAGATATTTTATTTGCTCTAGGACCAGTTGTAGAGAAAGAATAATCTCAATACGACAAGAACTCGTAGTTTAATGCTAATCGTCTTGGGAATAATGAAACAGATGATATAGCCTTTTTTCGAAAATTATATGTGAACCACCGTCTGAAAAAAATTGCAAAAATTAAAATCATGCAAAAACAGCTTTACACCCAATATAATTATGCGTGTAAAGCAGAAGCGGCATACGTCGAATTCATTTTAAAAGAAAAACAAAACGCATAGTCGGATAGTTCCTTCCTTTCCCGGGCAACCTACAGTGAATCACACAATGTGTGGTGAACAATGCCGGAAAGGAGGGAATTTTTTATGTGGAAAAAAGCTTCAATGGTATTTGGGATGAGTGCACTCTTACTTGTCGGCTGTAACATGAATAATAAGGACGACGTTCCAGAAAACGAAACCCCAATGGAAAATGACGTAGAAAACGACGTAAACGATGTACGTGAGGATACCCAAGATGTAGTACCTGGAACTGAAGGGGAAAATAAAGTGGATCCAACACTAGAAGACGAAAACAAAGCAGAAGATAAAGACATGATGGAAGACCCGAATACAGATGAAGAAGAAATTCTTGAAGACGACATGGATGCACGTGACGCGGATGACAAAGACAAATAATGATGAATAAAGTGAAGCACAGTTGTCTTTCCTAATTGAAATGAATCAAAAAATTGATTGAGTTTCTGACGTTAAGACGTAAACCTGGGCTTGCTGAAAACAATAAAAAAAGACTCGGCTAAATTAAACTTTAGCTGAGTCTTTTTTAAGTTGTGGTCTTTTTTGCATGTCTTCTTCGAAACGAGTGACAAGGGCATCACCGGATAACCCACTCGCAATCAGCTCTGCCAACAATTGTTCTGCATACTGACGACGAACTCGTTTTAAAGTTCCTTGGAATAACACCGAAACATAATCCCCGATTTCTTTGACAGCATATACCGCTACTTCAAAGCTTGCAGGTTCATTTTCAGGATATGAAATGACAACTTTCACTTCGATTATTTCACCGGAACCTTTATATTGCTCAAAAAAAGTACTGTCTTTTTTATCGACATACATTTCCAATATCCACGATCGGTGGCTGTTTTCTTGATTGATGATGATGCCATCCACAAGTGGAATCGAGATGGTTTGGTCCCCTTGAACCAATGTCATGGATAACATTTTAAAGGTTTTCAATAAGCTCACAGCCTTTCCGCAAAGTTCAATTGACTCTATTATATCATAGACTTTAAAAATCTTAGGAAAGTAGCCAAAATCGAATTTTGACGAAACTCCTAAAGCTTACAGCCACCTAGCTTAAAGAACACTTTGTTAATATGTGGAACTAGCAAAATTGAATTTTGCCATGCAGAAAATGGGGCAAAATGAATTTTTGGCACTTTGCACACAATTAGATGTGCTTTGTACAATAAATTCAAGAAGCGGGAAGGAGGTGAATAAATGAATCAAATTGGGATGATTGGGCGTATGACAAAGGATCCGGTACTCCGGCATTTGTCTGAAGGCAGGGTGCAAGCAAGTTTCGTACTGGCTGTACAGCGTACCTACAAAAACGCAAAAGCGGAAGATGCTGATTTTGTGTTGTGCACGGTATGGGGAAAACTTGCTGAACACACCGTAAAGTATTGTGGAAAAGGCTCGCTCGTAGGAATCAGTGGACATATCCACTCGAGATCCTACCAAAAAGAAGATGGCAATCGCATCTTCGTCACAGAAGTGATCGTTGAAGAAGTCCAGTTTTTACAGACGAAACCGAAAGCAGGAGAATCTTCTGAAATCCCTCATATGAAAAAAGAATCGCAAGCAAAACGAGACTTCATTTTCTCTGAGGAAGAGCACAAAGAATTGCCGATTGTGTAACTAAGATTGTTCCACGGTTGACCGCACCGTTGGTTAGTACACAAGATTTCTCAAATCCAAGAGAAAGGAATTCACCCAATATGAAAGCTATATCAACTGATCATCTCATTCGAATGGAACTACATATGGAACAACTGATTCGTATGATTGCGAATTTGAATGAGCGTATCCAAGTGCTCGAACACAGATTGACCGAACCCGCACTACGCGTAGTGGGCAAATAAGATTATTCACGATTGACAAGAGAGGAAACCGGCCGCGTGAAGCACGGCCGGTCTTGTACATATGAACGACAGCTAAGCCGAATTAAAGCGTAGTAATGCCCCATAAAAAAACACCTGTCGGAAATCCGACAGGCATCAATATTATCATTAACCTAATGTAAGCAGTTCTCTTAAATCATCATCAGCTAGTTCAGTAATCCACTGGCTCGATTGAATCAAGTCTTCCGATAAAGCCTGTTTATCGGCAAGCAATTTATCGATTTTCTCTTCAATCGTCCCTATCGTCACGAACTTATGCACATGGACAAAACGTGTTTGGCCAATACGATATGCACGGTCAGTCGCTTGATTTTCAACTGCTGGATTCCACCAGCGATCGGCGTGCAAGACATGATTGGCAGCTGTTAAGTTAAGACCTGTTCCGCCAGCTTTAAGTGACAGAATGAATACAGGGAACTCTTTTTCCTGGAAGGCTTCAACCAAACGATCACGCTGTGCTTTTGGCATACTACCTGTTAAAAATGGCGGATCGATATTGTGCAGTTCGCTTAAGCAATGCTGCAACAGATGTCCCATCCCGATATACTGAGTGAAAATGAGGCATTGCTCACCACGTTCGGCAATTTCAGCAGCGAGCGTAACGATTTGAGCCAGCTTTTCAGAACGCTCCATCATATACTCCGCTTCACCAAACCCCTCTTTCAGATAAAGGGCTGGGTGATTACACAATTGCTTCAGCTTGCTCAACATTTTTAAGATAAGACCTTTTTTCTCAAAGCCGGTCAGTGTTTCTAGTTTGAACAGCGTCTCTTGAATCAAGCTTTCATAAAGTGCTGCTTGCTCCGTCGTTAACGGGCAGTACTCACGCTGTTCTTGTTTGTCCGGTAAATTCAACAATAAGTCCGGATCCTGCTTCGTCCGTCTCAGTAAGAAGGGGCGGATTTTGTTACGCAGCTTTTGTTTATGATTTTCCGATTCATCCCGCTCAATCGGAGCAATGAAGTTATCCTGGAATTTACGGAAGCTACCTAAATAACCTTTATAAATGAAATCAAAAATAGCCCATAGTTCAGACAGACGGTTTTCAACCGGTGTTCCTGTCAGTGCCAGATGATGTTCACCGCGTAACTTTCGAATTGCACGACTTTGCTTCGTGTGCATGTTTTTGATGTTCTGTGCTTCATCCAGTGTCACACTGGCCCACTCGATTTCACTCAAAGCTTCAGCATCCTGAGAAGCCGTTCCAAACGTTGTCAACACGACATCCGGTTTCATGGATATAAGTTCACTTGCCATTGATTCATCTTTAGAACGCGTCTGGCCGTAATGCACATGAACATCCAAGTCAGGCGCAAATCGAGCAAGTTCTTTCTGCCAGTTTCCTAATACGGAAGTGGGGCAAATGATAAACGATGGCTTATCGGTTTGCTTCGTGCGATGTACATGGAGCAAATACGCAATTAACTGAACCGTTTTCCCAAGTCCCATATCATCCGCTAAACAAACACCGAATCCTTGTTCACGCATGAAGACAAGCCAGTCAAAGCCTTGTTGTTGGTAAGGTCGAAGTTCCGTCAATAAGTGCGGTGACACGATCGTTGTCGGTAAGCCTTTTTTATCTTGAAGCTGCTCTAAATATTTTTGAAGTAATTGATTCAGTTCGAACTGGAATAAAGGATCTTCCTCTTCTTCCAAATTATCTTCATCCAGCACTAATGCATCTGGCAGTTCGCGGAAAAGTAATTCTTTAACGGTCCAGTCTTCAGATTCGGTTTGTTCCATCAACTGGCGAATCTCATGCATCCAGTGTGAATCAATACGGAACCACTCGTTGCCGGCACGGATATACTCACGATTTTCTTCGACCATTTGCTTAAATTGATCTTCCGTGATGGCTTGACCATTTAACGAAAAATGCCAATCGAAAGTAAGGATTTCATTGAGGCCGGCAGTCGTTTTAAAGGAAGCGGTCTTAGCATTCGACTTAACGCGAAGTTTCGACTCTTTTACCGCTTTCAACCAACCTGGCAAAATCACTTCAAAACCTAGCGCTTGCAAACGGGCTGCATCGTCACGCAAAAAGTGTCGAACATCCAAATCACTTAACGTCCGAGATAAAAATCGATCTGTATCCGCTTCAATATTCATTAATTCCAGCATATTGGCTTGTGTTTCGTGCACATAAGGTGCGTGAACTTTCCACTTATCAGGCAATGCATCGGCAATCGAAGATTCTTTCTTGCGAAAAGCGGGTGTCCAGTGCACTGAACTTTTCTTGCCACGAACCACAGTTTCAAGTAGCCATTCATCCGAGAATGATTCTGGCTCACTAAGACGAAGTGCCACGTTGACATCCGTATGACCGCTTTGAGCTTGCAACGGCCAGCCGCCTTGTTTAAAGAAGGGGAGAAGTGTTGGGATATCCGCCATCGTTAAACCGGCCCCATACAATTTCTGTTGAATCGCTGACGTCAGCATCACTTTTGCATCCGGTGTCACTTCTTCTGTTGTCAGTACAAGAGAACCTTCTTCAAATTCAATGTCGTTCCAAAGTGTAGGCGAACTCCATAAGTGAGCGGCTTGTTGGATCGTTGTAATTGTCGACTCATCTTCCTGAGCATAACCGCTTACGTGCACGTAAGGGTGTTTAACGATCGGTGAAAACAGTTCAACTATTTCCAAAGTTGAAAAACGAGTTTCTTCGTCATGGTGCAAACCGTAAAAAGACGGTTCATGTTGAAAGGAAAGAAATGAAATCCATTGCTCTGTAAATAAACGCATGCCTTCCTCATTGTAGGCATGCACTGTTGTAAACCCATCATCCATTGAATCGAATGACAGAATTAAATTTTTCATGAAAGGCGATACACGGGAAGTCATAAAGGCAAGTTTCCTTTCTGTATCTCTTCTTGAAGCGCACGCAAGCGTCGGTATTTCGCTTGGAGTTCGCTCACATAATTGTTCCAGTAATCGGTTTTGCCACTTTTCTTCGCAGCCGATTTCATCTTTTTCCAAATGCGTACGGCTTGTTTATAGTTATGGCGATTGCGCTCACGCACTTCTGTCAGGGCAAGTACATGATAAAGCGGTAGTACGGTTTCAGGCGCTTCCTGAAGAACCGTCTTCAAGCCACAAGATTCGGCATAATCAAGCGTTGACCCAAATCGGTGATGCAGTGCCACCCAATCTTGATAACGCTGTTGATCTATCAAGAAATCGGAATAAGCACGGACGCCAAATGAACCAAATTGCCAGAATAACTGCTCACGCTCAGCATCGGGCATTTCGATGAATTTATACAATGCATATAATTTTGATACGAAAACGGAACGGTTCCATGCAGATAGGTGACTGTTCACATATTCAAAAATATGCGGTCGCATCGCATGCAAAATAATCGTCAACGACGCCACATCATCCTGTTCTTTCGCAAGCTTCGCCAAATGCATCCATTCCGGCATATCGCTTGGGAGAATGCGATCCGTAATCACTTTTAATTCGTCCGGTTTTTTTAACAACAAGCAGAACAATGCCCGGAATAAATCATTATTGAGATTTTTGTCTTCGTTTAAATAAGCAAACTCTTGTTCACGACGGGCTTTTTCTGTCAGTAAAATCACCCAATAGGCATGGAACAAATTAAATCGAAGGTCAGCCATCGTTTCCAGTTCATAAACGATATGACGAACATGAAGCACGAGTGCATCATAAAAAGGATCAGCAGAGAACAAACGTGGTTTGCTCGACAAATTCAACAGCTGATGCTGTATATCTTCAATATCAGTCTGAATCGTGGCACGGAACAAATTTTCATTCATATCTTCGCTGACATCAAACAACATACGAAGCAGCATCGTTTTGGTATATACCTCGTAAAGAGGCTGCCATTCACGTTCAAACGGCATAAACTTCTTCAATTTTTGTTTCATTTGGTTAATTGAGTTGTCGATGAAATAGCGTTCTTTCCATGACCAATCACCCGACACGGCATTGAACGTCGATTGAACAATGGCGTTCCAGCTTTCTGGTGTTCGTTCATTAGCAAGGAGCGATAGCTGTTCCGACTTTTTCAAGCGCCATTCCTGGAGCCACTCGGATAAAGAAAACTTTTGCATATATAAACTGAATATAACGGCTAAGCAATGACGGCATAGTCGTTTTTCCGGACAGGAGCACGTGATTTGCTCTTCTAATAAATGAATCGTCACGATGGCAGGACTTACATCTTGCACTTTTGCTTCGAGTAAATGTTCGTACGGATCATATGAAAGCGCACGTACCGCTCCATTGCGAACGGAAAAAGAGGCACGTCGGACCAGCTCCTCATCCTCTTGATGAGAAGGGTGCAAGTCTTCTGCAATTGACTCCATCCATTGCTGGACATGGGTTTGGTAGCGTACGGCAATATTAAATAACGAATGGCTCAACAACAACATCTCCAAAAAAAATCTTTCCTTTCATTATACGGCTTTTCGAGGAAAACCGTAAGTGAAAGGAAAGAATTATGATTTTAAATGAAGGTAGGCTTGCAAAAATTCTTTAAACTTTTCTTTATCATCCGTTGGTTTACTATAAAACTCCTGGAATAGTTGAAAGAAAGTAGGGTCCGATTTATATGCATGGTAGACAGGATCTAAGGATTCATCTCCGTAATTGTCCACGGGCTCATTGACACGCATGACTTTTTTCCGAGAAACGGTAGAAGAGTGATATATAACTTCATTACTGATATCTCTCGGAATTCGATATAGTTCACACATGGCACGAAAAACTGGTAGAGAAATACTCTCAGGATTCGTTTCATAGCGGGATAAAGTACTGGCAGAAATATTCAGTAGTTTGGCAGCTTCTTTTTGAGTAAGTTGAGATAGCTTCCGGTACTCCATAATCAGTTCATGTAATTGCAAAATCAACACCACCTTAGTTGCAGGTAGTGTAGTCAATTTCAGCTCTCTTGTTTTAAGATATCTTATTATTGAAATGGCGTTTCATAATTGATATATTATTTTTAATAAAAACAGAATATTTAGTAATATTTTAATAGTTTATTCCACTTAATGGAACTGAAACCAAATTAATTCCATTTCAGAAAGGTTGATTTACTTTGCCCATCCTATGAAATTGTACTGCCTGGATTGCAACAAAGCACCAAATTCAAACAGAAAGGCCAGGAATTCTTACTATATGTGACTCCGAACGGAGAACGCAAATCAGCAATCATCGTTTCGAATAATAATGGAAAAGCGTTGATTGGAAGCTTGTCATTTGATTCCTTTGAAATTGAAGATTTGCACATTGATTTTATTAACAGCAAATGCTCTTTTACATACAAAGAATCACTTGGAAAGGATCTCGCCACCACCATACAAAACATACTGCTCGGGTTCTTCATACAGTACCACGAGCGATCTATTGCCTTTATTACATACAAAAAAAAGAAGTAATAATTACTTATGCTACCTGTCAACCGGTAGCATTTTTTTCGGATATGTCATGCACGAAACATACGGGATTGTGATACACTATTAGTAATCAGAATATTTTGATAAAAAAGGAGGGGATCACAATGTTACACGTACAACTAATGAAACCATTTTATTCAAAACTAGAAGGACAAAAGATGAAACTGGTATTTGCCTATCAATATTTCTCTATTAAAAAAGATGACGAATTATTTCACTTCATTCCTGTGGAAGGAAAAGAAATAATTGTTAATATGCATACGTACCAAGTCGAGAACTTATCGGATGTCTTCGTCTTTCAAAAAGGTAATCGTTTCATCCGCTTACCACTCTATCAATTGTTGTTAGTGTCTGATATTCATATGCATTTGCAAACGATTTTAAAACATGGCGAGCCGGAAGACAAAGAACCAGCTAGCGATGTTAAGGAAGAAGCAAACGAATTTATTTCGTTACTCGAGCAAGCAAATCGCAGCCGAATGATTGATTACGCGCTTACTACGCGAGATCAAAGTCTCTTTGATCGATTGACACATTAACCGTTGGAGGATAATCATGGAACTCAATAAAAGTTGAAAACACCTGCCAAAGCAATGAGGGAGGTGTTTTCTTGTGGAAATTTTTATGTATATTCCTCTTCGTTTTGATTTCTTCCGATTGGCGAGGTGTTTATTCCGTTTCGCGATCCCTTTATTCCTCTACGACCACGGTTTATTCCTCCTCAACCAAGTTTTCATCCCGTACGCCAACAATTTTCCACAAAAACACCCATCAAAATAAAGTGTGATGGGGCCATTTAGTTTAGTGATGAGCCCAAATTAAAAACCCTTCTCCGAAATATTGCGATCGGGGAAGGGCTCTAGTCGTACCTGTACATACAACACGCTCCTAAATTGAAGTCAACACATACAATATTATGACAGATACACTTGACCCGATGACGCCGAACAAGATATCGACAGCATTCAATTCAAGAAGTTTGTTTAATTTCATATCTACCACATCCTCTCTACTTTTTCTCTGCTTAGTTAAACTAACTTATAGAAGCGGCTGGCGTCTTACCATTCCTAAAACGTATCGCAGGAAATACGATTGTATTAATATATGTAGAAATTTTCCTTTGATAGGTTATATAAAGTTTAGGTTTTGTTGGAAAATTTTATTCATTTTTCACTGAATTTCATTTCAATGATTCTCCAAAATTCAATTTTGGGGCATTTTCCAAAGGCAAAATTGAAATTTCTAAGCTTAATAGGTGGTCAAAATTCAATTTTGAGGCGAAATGTATCCAATAAAACAATGGCGATTTAAACTGAAGTAGAGCTATTGAACCTTTTGGGGAAGGGGAGATAGGGGACGATTGATGGATACATAGCGTTGCGGGAATCTCACCTCATTCCTACACCAATCCGCGCGCAATTAAGCTTAAGAGCAGTATAATTCTGTCGACCTGTTTAGGTGGGGGCCTAAATCTTGTACAAAGAAAAGTGTGAGTAAAGTTGGGAGCTCACACTTTTTTCCTTGGACTCACTCAAAATCTATTTCAAAAGACATAAACCTGTGAACCTCTTACTATATTCCCATAACTTTATTACCAATTTTTCCATATCTATACCCTTCGTACGTTACAAATGATGTCGAATTTTGGTAAAGTAAAGGAAGATTAATAGCTACTGGTAGTTACAGGAAGGAAATTTGATAATATGATTTTTGATTTTAGGTTTTGGAGATATCTAGCAAACCAGCAAGAACTAATAGATAATCTCGGATCTGCCACGATGCGCGATTTTAAAAAACGCGTCTGGATGGTCGGTCTGTTCGGATTACTATTATTTGTTACACAAGAGCTGTGGGGAATGAACACACAGCACCTCACTTCTTTATACGCATTAGGCGGCAATGACCCATACACACTGGCTCGTCTGGTCTCACTTGTTGGAATCATCCTATGGGCAATCCTTTATATGGCCTTCCACTTTTTCGGCATTGCTTTCCTATTGAACCGCATCACAGGCATCGAATTATCCAAATTGGCCGTGTTGCAACTATATGTTTTAGGAATCCTATTACTTGAAAAAGCATTCCTATTTTTCATCTTTATGATGACGGGTGTAACCACTCCGGTATCACTGTTTTCATTTGGACCGCTGGCAGCAACGGTTTTCGAAAACCCATTCCTTGTACTTTTCTTTAATCAACTATCCATCTTTACTGCGCTAATTATTGCGTTGCAAGTTCGTTTCATCCGCGCATTCACGGATATGAACCCGCGCATCATTTTACTGATTGTCATTGCTATACATATCGTGATGGCACTCATTACTGCGGCAGTCGGCTTAATTCCTCTTGAAGAATGGTACGGTCGTTTTGTTGAAGGAGGTGCCGTCAAATGAATAAATGGTTAACAATCGGAATATCCGTCGCCGTTTCAGCTTTCCTTGGTGCCAATGCGATTCTATTGTTCAGCGACAAAAGCGTAATTTCTAAAGACGTGTATGTCCATGATTACGAACGTCTGGCAGCTGGCGACTTTGAAGAATCTTTGCCGAAAGAATCACTCGTTGCTCCGCTCGATACGACCACTGTTTATGTCGAAAGTGAAGATACCATCCAAGACTGGTTAGTTAAAGAAGGAGACGCTGTGAATGCTGGCGACGAGCTTGCTACGTTGAATACGTCGACAGCTGATGAACAACGCAAAGTTTGGGAGTCGGAGAAGACATCACTTGAGCGTCAAGTAACGGAACTCAACACAACAATCAGTACGTTGCAATCTGACCGTGCAACTGCACAAAGCACAAGCAGTTCAACGGGAAATGCTACAGACAACGTAACAGAAAACACGGACGATCAAACCGTTAATGTAGATGTCAACGTAGATGTTGGCGTAGACGTATCCCAAGACGGTGCTTTCGCACAAGCAATCGCTGAAGCGCAGCAGAAATTGTCTGAAGTCAATCAACAATTACAAGTCGTCAATGCACAGCTTGCTCAAGAAGGAGCGGCTGCCATCATTAGTCCGGTCGAAGGAATCGTATCCACAATTCGAGACAAAAATGACCGCTTGGCGATCGAAATTTACAGCATCGATAAAATCATCGTTACGTACGCAACGGATGAGCAATGGCAGGACGTGCAAGCCGACGACCGCGTTCGCTTGCAAGCAGATGGCATGGAACAATCACTAGAAGGAACAGTAACGCAAGTTTCCCAAGTTCCTGCACAAGATTCCGAATTCCTGACTGCCTATAAAGCACTAGAACCAAAAGAACATAAGAACCCACTTGCATACTATGAAGTTCGCATTCAACCGAAAGAACCAATCACAAACTTGCCTTTCGGAAACAACACGAACGCCATGGTGCTAGTAAACGAAGCACAAAAAGCGGTTGCCGTTCAGAGCGCTTGGTTAAACAATCGTTTCGACAAGGAAGCAACTGCATATGTCGTCAACAAGGACGGCTTAGCAGTGAAAACTCCTGTAACAATTGCCTTTGACTTGAAAACACGTTCGATCATCACAGAAGGGCTCAAAGCCGGCTCAGTCGTTGTGTACGAACCACAAATCAACGACTACCGTTATGCACCAGCTATTTTTTACCCAATGCCAATGGAATCTCCGTCATGGGAATCTGTAAAAACATTCGGCTGGAAAAACTACCTTAAATACTTAGTGCGATAAACATAGATGACCTCTTCCTAGCAATGGAAGAGGTCATTTTTTTGATTAGATAAAGTAAGTGGCCACAGTGTGATGCCCTATACAGGGGTGGGAGATAAACGGTGGCCGCCAGGAAAATAAAGAACCCCACCACTGCGTGATGCCCCATAAAAAACTCTCCCACTCCCCTTATTAATTGATTTCCCCAAACTTTCAATTATTTTGATATGATAGTAGAAAACTATTTTCAAAGGAGTGCCAAGTTATGCATACTGATACATCCACTTTTGAACAATATTTCCTCATGAACACCGATGATGTCATTCAATACGTTAAATCTAAAATAGATACGTTCCAAAATGCACAACAAATCACATGTCAGGAAATCGGTGACGGGAACTTAAACTATGTGTACCGCGTTGTGAACACGGAGACGAACGAATCGGTCATTCTCAAACAAGCGGGGACGACTGCGCGCATATCTGACGAGTTCGTCCTTTCGACAGCCCGCAACAAAATCGAAACCGAAGCACTACTCTTACAACATATACTGGCACCAGGGCTAGTTCCTGAAATCTTACTATTAGATGAAACGATGAGCTGCTGCGTCATGGAAGACTTATCGCATCTGACCATCATGCGCACTGCACTCACAAATTTCAAGACGTTCCCGAATTTCGCGGAACACATCACGGACTTCCTTGTGAACACGTTACTACGCACATCTGACCTAGTGTTGAACCATAAAGAAAAGAAAGATCTTGTTGCGAAATTCATCAACCCTGAGCTTTGTGAAATATCGGAAGACCTCGTGTTTACAGAGCCTTTCCATAACAACTTCAACCGCAACGAAGTGACACCAGGCAATGAACAATTCGTTCAAACGCACCTTTACGAAAACGAAGAACTTCACTTGGAAGTCGCCAAATTGAAGTTTCATTTCATGAACAACACGCAATCGCTCATTCACGGCGACTTACATACGGGCTCCATTTTCATCGACCAAAATGACACGAAAGTCATCGATCCGGAGTTCGCATTCTTTGGGCCGATGGGCTACGATATCGGAAATGTCATGGCGAACCTGATTTTCGCGTGGGCTCGAGGCCGCGCCTACTCAAACAAAGAATTCACGGAATGGGTCGAAAATACATTATTCGACATCATGGACTTATTCGACTCGAAATTCCGCGCAGCTTGGGACGATCATGCAACGGAACTCGTCGCTAAAAATGCCGATTTCAAAGAACAGTACATCCAAAATATCCTGAAAGACACTGCTGGTATGGCTGGACTTGAACTGGCACGCCGCATCGTCGGACTGGCAAAAGTGAAAGACATCACGACGATCGAACCAATCGAAGAACGACTGAAAGCAGAGCGACTTTGCCTGCGCGTCGCAGTGGAACTGATCTTCAACCCATCAGATTTCCAAACGGGCGGCCAATACTTAACTGCACTACAAAACGCACTCCAGGAGGAAAACAAATGACTGAAGCACTTAACCCGATCGAATGGAAAAACGACGCCCTCGTCTTGCTCGACCAAACCAAACTGCCGAACGACATCGTCTATGAAGAATTCACAACCGTCGAAAGCGTGTGGGATGCGATTGTCACCATGAAAGTCCGCGGTGCCCCGGCCATTGGCGTTGCCGCAGCATACGGCGTTTACTTGGCTGTTCGCAATGCTGAAACCGATTTGGTGGAAGTAGTGCAGAAAAGTGCAGCGTATCTGGCTACGTCTAGGCCGACCGCAGTCAACTTATTCTGGGCTCTCGACCGCATGAAAGCAGTCAAAGCGCCGGACGCTACGTACAAAGAAGCTTTATTAGCGGAAGCAAAAGCGATTCATAAAGAAGACGAAGAAATCAACCGCAACATCGGCGAAAACCTATTAACGTTATTAGCTGACGGCATGGGAATCTTGACACATTGTAACGCTGGTGCCCTTGCGACATCTAAATACGGCACAGCTACGGCACCGATGTATCTGGCGAAAGAAAAAGGCTGGGACTTCAAAGTATACGCTGACGAAACTCGCCCGCGTCTTCAAGGATCCACTTTAACAGCACTGGAACTAAGCAGAGCGGGCATCGACGTAACAGTCATTACCGACAACATGGCTGCTATGGTCATGTCGCAAGGGAAAGTACAAGCGGTGATCGTCGGCTGTGATCGTGTCGCTGCAAACGGGGATACGGCAAATAAAATTGGGACACTTGGCGTCTCCATTTTAGCGAAACACTACAACATTCCGTTTTACGTGGCTGCACCGACGCCAACGATCGATTTAAATACACCAACAGGGACGCAAATTCCAATCGAAGAACGTCACAAATCTGAAGTCATCGAAGGCTTTGGCAAACTGACAGCACCAGCGGATGTGAATGTCTACAACCCGGCATTCGATGTCACGCCTCACGAACACATCACGGCCATCGTTACGGAGAAAGGCATTGTTCGTGCGCCATACGTAGAAAACCTGAAAAAATTATTCCAATAAATTGGGCTGTGCCTAGTAGCAGAAAAGAGGAATAGGTATGTTTTTGAAAGAACGCAGTGAAATCGTCGAATATTGCAAGATGTTGAAAACAAGAGGATTGACGAAAGGGACAGGTGGCAACATTTCGATCTTTGATCGTGAATCCGGCCATATGATCATCAGTCCGAGTGGGATTAATTACGACATCATGACTGCAGAAGATGTCGTCGTTTGCGATTTACAAGGGAGTGTTATTCATGGTGATAAAGAGCCATCAAGTGAATTTCCAATGCATGCAATATTCTATCAACAACGCGAAGACATAGATGCCATGGTTCATACACATTCCATGCACGCGACGGTCCTTGCTTCACTCAGATGGAATCTACCGGCCGTTTCTTATTTGGTAGCTTTTGCCGGAAAAGACGTACGTTGTGCGGACTATGCAAGTTTCGGAACGCCAGAACTCGCAACAAATGCCTTCGATGCTATGCAAGATCGGAAAGCAGTATTACTAGCCAATCACGGATTATTGGCAGGCGCAAACAACATCGCGACAGCATTCGCCATCGCAGAAGAAGTCGAATTTTGCTGCGAAGTCTACTTAAAAGCAAAAGCCGTAGGGGAACCAGTCATTTTGGATGACGTAGAAATGGCTCATATGGCTGATAAATTTAAGACGTACGGGCAGAAATAAATAGATTCACAAGCACAAAGGGGTATGGAAGATGGTTGAGTTAAAACCAGTCACGCAACATAATTTTCGAGCGTGTATTAAACTGCAAGTCGCGGAATCACAGAAAAACTTTGTTGCATCCAATATGTACACAATTGCCGAAGCATACGTCGATCCAAAACTGACACCCTTCGCGATCATGGATGATGAAACAGTCGTTGGGCTTGTCGCAACGGAAATCGTTCCTGAAAATGAAGACTACGATCGATACTGGATAACACGTTTTATGGTAGGCGAAGAATTCCAAGGAAAAGGCTATGGACGTAAAGGCGTGCAACTAGCGATTGAAATGCTATCGAAGCATGAAGATTGTGAACGGGTAAGACTATCGGTGGTATCGTCAAATGACGACTCCATTGCTTTCTACCAAAAGGTAGGCTTTGTACTGACAGATGAATATATTGGTAATGAGCGAGTAATGGACTATTTCTTCGCTTAAACCGACTAAGACTATAAGAAAACAGAGGAGCCAGCATTTGCTGGCTCCTTTATTTTCGTTATTTGTTAGAATCGCAATTTAGTACAGTCGGGCGAAGCGAAAACCAAACCAATTGGCCCCCTCAAACTCTGTTTTCGCGGTATTTTTGTGTGGAAAACTGTGAATGGGAATAAACCAATGTTGTAGAGGAATAAAAGTGGAGTGAAATAGAATAAAGTGCGATCGAAAGGGAATAAACATAGCGCCAAAAGCAATAAATCAAAGTGAAAGGGAATAAATATTCTTCTCTGTAAAAAGCCATCAAAAAAGACACGGGCATATGCCAGTGTCCAATTTCCTCTATAAAAACAACCTCTCAATCAACCAATACCCACCCATTAACGCAATAAGGACCGAACCATATGTCACAAATTGACGGGCATATTTTTGTTTTTGCATATAGTTCAGCAGGGGAAGCAAAGCAAGTACCAGTAGAATCTGGACCACTTCGATGCCTATATTAAAATTGAATAAAGCTGTAAACAATCGATTCGACGGAAGATTCATTTCCTTTAGAATCGATGCGAACCCTAACCCGTGAATCAATCCGAAACCAAAAGTTAGCCCCCAACGATGCTTCACTTCTTTACGGAAAATATTTTCAAGTGCCACATAGATAATACTTAAAGCAATTACGGCTTCCACAAATAGTGATGGCAGGCTGATCATACCCAACACAGATAAACTGATTGTAATACTATGCGCAATTGTAAATGCCGTAACGATGGCAATATATTGTTTCAATGTCTGTTTGCGCAATAACAAAGCAAATAAGAACAGTAAATGATCGTACCCGGTCAAAATATGCATGGCACCTAATTTGAAGAAGGCGAGCCAAGATGAATCTTGATCTGTCGAATGAGTACCAGCAGAAGCATTTTCGCTGCCTTGCTCCATTTGAACCTCAGTAATCAATTTTGTCCAAGTACGTTCATTGCCTTGAATTACCGTTTCACTTGTCTCTCCATAATAAGAAGATGAAACCAAATTTATGTAATTTGTAGCGGAATCATCTACGTAAAACCCATCCATCAAAGTCAACGTATCACCAGGTTGAAAGCCTTCATAGGCGAAGTGAAAACGAATGAATTCCGTGTTGTCGATCTCTTTTATTTCTGTTTTTTCGAGCGAAGCATGCAGCTCAGTGTTATTTTTATCGATTACGAGCGTTTCAGAAATCAGTTCTTCTAAATGATGCTCTGCTTTCTTCAACTCTTTCTTGCCAATCTTTTCATTGCCGTTCACATCAACATCTTCAACTAATTCAATTAACGAAAGACTATCAATTGTAAACGTCAATTCTGTTCGGCTTTCTTGAATATCTATACTTGTATAACTCGCACTATATGCATGTGCGTCCACTTTTAACGGATGCAATAAACTAAATAGTAGTAGAAGCAGCAAAAAATAACGCGAACTTGAATAAATAATTGGCACGAATAGATCTCCCCTTATATCTCCTTTATGGTCCTTAAAGATTATAAGCCTTACATCTTTTCAAAGATAGAAGAAAAAATGTAAATAATTTATTAAATCTTCAAAACTATATTTCTTTTATATGAGAAAATGCGTAAAATGAAAATGCTTACATAATAGAAAAGTCAGACATCCTGACAACATTTGTCATTTGGTAGGCAAAATTGTTCAATCACTAATAGGGGAGAAGGTAGAATTTGTGATTAAAAGAAAACAATCTTTAAAACGTTGGGTCAGCATGTTCTTAACAGCTATTTTAGTTGTCAGTTCGATGTTGCCAGCAGGATTAAGTCATAAAGTAAACGCTCAAATTGCTGAGCAAGTCGTCATCAGTCAAGTGTATGGTGGGGGAGGTAATGGAGGCGCAAAATACTCCAACGATTTTATTGAATTATACAATCCAACTGCAAGTGATATTTCATTAGATGGTTGGTCAGTACAATATGCCAGTTCAACTGGAAGCGTCAGTACTGGAATCACAGGACTAACTGGTGAAATTAAAGCTTATTCTTATTATTTAATAAAAGCAAAAGCGGGAACTTCAGTTACCGATAAACCACTACCAGAGCCTTACGATGTGACAAGTACTACAATTGATATGGCTGGAACGAATGGTAAAGTTGCGCTGGTTAAAGATAAGACAACAGCAATTTCAGGTAAAGATGACCCTGCTGTACTAGATTATGTAGGATATGGATCTGCGAATGCTTATGAAGGGTCAGCAGCAACGCCTGTACTGACTAACAGTACAGCTGCAATTCGTCGTCCTTATGCAAATATGAATCCAGCCAAAGGTTATGGCAACGGCTGGGATACAAATGATAACAAAGCGGATTTTGTGGCAGTTGCACCAGTCCCACACAACTCTGCAAGCCCTGCAGAGAAATTTGAGTTAGTAGAAAGTTTAAAACCAATTGGCGATCGCATTCTATTCGTCCAACAAGGTACAAATGCAACAATTAAAGCTCTAGCAGGAACAGTAACTGCAGAAGCTACAGTTAAGTTTTATTCAAGTGAAACTATTGGAACCGAAACGTATCTTGGTTCAACTACTGCAACTGCGAACGGTTCTTTCGAAACGACTTTCGATGCTAAAAAAGTATTAACATCTGTTTTTATTACTTCAACAGAAGTTATTAGTCCAACAGAGAACAAGCCTGAAAGCTTGCCTACTGAAATTGCAGTAGCTGCACCAAGTACATCACTGGATGCTGAAAAATTAGCATATAGTGTCGATGGCAACGGCAACGGAACCGTGAGTGGGAAGGCTGCTGCCGGAAAATCTTCATCATCTCTTGCTGTCTATACAAGTGAAGCAATGGGACAAGAAAACTATTTAGCTCCATCTAACGGCGAGCCTGTAATCGTTAATGGTGCTGGGGAATTTACTTACACATTTAATGGTACTACTGCACCAGAAACAGTGTACGTAACACAGCAAACAGCTACGGCAAAAGGGATTCAACTGCAAAGTGTTCCTGTATCCGTTACAAAACCTGATTTGACAGTCATCACGAAATTAGCGGACGTTCGTGGTTCTGATGATAAAGGTCAACCGATTCATTTAAATGAGTCCTTCACGATTGAAGGGGTTGTTACATTTGAAAACGGAGTATTAGGATCACAAAAAAGCAACTTCTATCTTCAAGATGAAACAGCAGGTATTAATGTGTTTGGTTCATTCGATCACAACTTAACAATCGAACGTGGAGATAAATTACGTGTGTCGGGTAAAGTGATTTACTATAACGGCTTAACAGAATTTGAACCAACTTCGATCAAAAAAGTTCTTGCTCAACAAGAACTGCCTGCTCCAAAACAATTATCAATTTTGGATATGACAAACTATGCTATTGCGGAACCTTTGGAAGGCAGTTTGGCAAAAGTAAGCGGGAAAGTTTCTGCTGTTACCGCCTCAGGCTCGAACACAAACGTAACGATTGTTGATGAGAACAACAAATCAACACTTGTTCGTGTTATGGCGAAGACAAATATCAATATTGAAAAAGATATCGTACAAAACAAAAGCTACACATTCACTGGAGTAGTGAGCCAATATACAACTTCTGCTACAGCGAAAAGTGGCTATCAGTTATTCCCACGTGATGTGAAGGACATTTCACCAATGCTGGGCATTACACACACACCAATCACAACCACTTACTTAGATACGAATGTATCGTTCGAAGCAGTAGTGGATGGTGCAGAATCAGTAACATTAAGTTACAAAGGAACGAGTGATTCTGAATTCACGACGATTCCAATGGTCGGAGATACAGAAAATCGTTTCACAGCACAGTTAGCAGCTGGACAAGTACCTCAAAATGGATTTGAGTACAAAATCACGGCTACAGCAGGCACACAACAACAAGTGGCTGGTCCCTTCACAGTTACATTAGTGGAAGATGCTGAAGGTCCTCAATTCTTGAGTGAAACACCACAAAATGGAACGCGTGTGGAAACACCACGTCCAGAAGTAGCGGTTTTAATCGACGACTTGAGTGGAGTAGAGCCATCATCCATTCAACTTTGGATTGACGGAGAAGTAAAATCGGATGCAGTAGTTTCCAAAACTCAAGTGAAATACACGGCCACTGAAGATTATGCACAAGGCATTCACACGGTAAAAGTAACAGCAAAAGATTTAAAAGGGAACGAAAGCACAAAAGAGTGGACATTCGAAATCGTGCCACGCTTTACAGGTGGTAACCACTACAGAGGAACGACACATAACCATACAAACATTTCTCATGACGGAACGGGATCACCTGAAGATGCATTGAAAGCTGGTCAAAAATATGGCTATGATTACTTTGCTTTCTCTGATCACTCACATGATATCGACCCAGACAAACTGGGAACAGACACAGTAGATCGTAAAGGAATGCCTGAACGTTCTGGTGGTTCTGATTGGCAGCTAACAAAAAATTTAGCAGATCAATATACGAAAGATGGCGAGTATGTTGTATTCCCGGCGTTCGAAATGACATCTACATCTTGGGGTCACTCGAATGTTTTCGGGACAGAAAACTTCATCGATCGTAACGTGAACGGCAAGCAATACCAAAGCTTAGATCAATACTATGCATGGGTACTTTCATACGAGGATGTTGTAGCTCAATTCAACCACCCGGATATGTCGACAAATGCATTCAATAGTTTCAAACCGTACGACCAAAAAGTGGACCAATTATTCACAATGCTTGAAGTAGGAAATGGTTCAGGTAACTACGCTTATGCAAATGCTGAGAAGAAATATTTCTCTACATTAGACTTAGGCTGGCACTTAGCACCGACTTATGGTGAAGATAACCACGATGGCACATGGGGTAAAACGAATGCCCGTACAGTCATTGTGGCAGACGACTTAACTCAAGCTTCATTGCTTCATTCAATGCGTAATATGCGTGTATACATGAGTGAAGATGCAAACGCTGACCTCGATGTAATGGCAAATGGTTACTACATGGGTTCAACAGTGGACAGCACATCATTGGATTTCGAGATTTCAGTGAAAGATTTAGTTGCTGAAACTAAATCGAATGGCTATGATTACTTACCAACTTCATACGCATCAAACGATGTTGTTGAAAAAGTAGAATTAATTACAAACGGTGGAAAAGTAGTAGAAACACATACACCAGATGCGAAAGACTTCACTTGGAAGCCTTCGGTTAATGTGCCAAGTGGCCAACAATGGTTTGTTGTGCGTGTAACGCAAAAAGATGGTGAACGTATTTACTCCGCACCAATCTGGTCAAAAGAAGTATCTGTTGACGTCAAAGTGAATGCGATTGATGTAACGGGTGACGTTATTATAGAAGGAAACCCTGCGAAACTAAATGCAACAGTAGGGAACTTCGGTACACAAGAAGTGAAAAACTTGAAAGTAGACTTCTACTACGATGAAGTCAAAGCTGAAAAGTTAATTGGAACAAATACCATTTCATCTATTCTTTCTAAAGGGACGGGCATCGCTTCGGTAACATGGGCAACCCCGATTAAGGGAAATCACAACATCATCGCAGTCGTCACATCAAATGATGGATTGCAGATCGGTGACGTAAGCTTCACGCTTCCGGTCATTGTAAAAGAACCACTTGGCATTAAAGTAGTAATTGACGCTGCCCATGGGAATGAAAACTCCAGCGGGGATGGCGGAACATATAAAGATAATCTAAAAGCCTTTACAGTATTACTTCAAAAAGAAGGATACACAGTAGCGGAAAACAAAGCGGAAATTACAGATGCAACATTTACGGGCGTTAATGTATTCATGATGACGCATCCAAAAACAGTATTAACAGCATCTGAACAAACAGCAGTAGCGAAATTTGTTCAAAATGGCGGTTCATTACTGGTTGCAGGTAAGAGTAACAACAGTTCAGAACCAACCATCAACAATGCGGTATTGGCAGAAGCGGGATCGACTATCCGCATCCAAAGTGATGGCGTATTCGACCTTAGCAAATCAGGTAATTTCTGGAGTGATCCGACTGTAAGTCCATTCGCAGTACGCCCACATCCAGGTTTGGTAGACAATTATATGACTGATAGAGTGCCATTTGTGGATTACTACAGTGGTGCAAGTTTAAGCGGACCACAAAACACGGCTTTGAATAACAGTGATAAAGTAACGATTCTTGTAAAAGGGAATGAAACGACGTATCAAGGTAACCTGAGATCAAACGCATATGCGTACGATACGGTTTCGGATAACGAAGGCGGTTCGAAGATTCCATTAATCGCTTCTGAAGAAATCGGAGAAAAAGGACGCGTCATCGTCTCAGGTATGAATATATTCAATGACAAACAATTGGATGAGGCTTATGAACCGAAAGGGAATGACGAATTCTCTTTAAATGCAATCAACTGGTTGGCTCATCGTGATACAACAGTCACGCCAATCAATGAAGCACGTAAAGTTGTAAGCGAAAAAGAGGTTGTCGTGGAAGGTACAGTAACAGCTGAAGCCGGCATATTCTTCGATGCGTTCTACATCCAAGATGAAACTGGCGGCATCATGGCATTCCAGGAAGTCCCTGCAGATGCTTTAAAACTTGGTGATAAAGTCCGAATCTATGGCCACATCATCTCGTTTGATAACAACATAGAAATCGAGTTTACATCGTTCGCACATGACGTGATCAAAATTGGTCATGGCGACGTCGTTCAGCCGAAGCAAGTCGCAACAGGTGATGCGACTACTGAAGCAAATCAAGGCTCTTTAGTGAAAGTAAAAGGACAGGTTACATCGATCTATGATGACAATTCTTATGTCATTAATGACGGTTCTGGAGATGTTCTCGTCTTTACGGATGGCTATATCGTCAACCAATCAGGCGCAGTACCAAAATTAAAAGTCGGCGATACATTGGAAGCAGTCGGTCTTTCAGGTTCATTTGCAGGCGGAACGCGTATTCGAGTACGCAATACAAAAGAACTTGTCGGTACGGAAGCGACCATTCCTGATGTGAAATCAATTGAGGTGAACAAAACGGATGTCTCGCTTGAAGTGGGTGGAACTGATCAATTAGTAGTCACTGAAACAACGACAAAAGCTGATTCGACATCTACTCAAGAAAATGTGACACCAACTGCGACCTATAGTGGTTTTGACACAAACGTGATATCTGTAGAAGCAGGCCTAATCACTGCGAAAGCAGCCGGTTCAACGAACATCACGATTACAGTCGGTGAGAACACGAAAACAGTGAGCGTTACGGTCAAGGAAATACCGGATGTCAAAACGTTAGAAGTGGACAAAACGGATGTTTCACTTGAAGTGGGTGCAACGGATCAATTAGTAGTCACTGAAACAACGACAAAAGCTGATTCGACATCTACTCAACAAAATGTGACACCAATTGCAACGTATAGTGGCTATGACACAAACGTAATTTCTGTAGAAGCAGGCCTAATCACTGCGAAAGCGGCCGGCTCAACGAACATTACCATTACAGTCGGTGATAACACGAAAACAGTGAGCGTTATGGTCAAAGAAAAACCGGATGTCAAAACGTTGGAAGTGGACAAAACAACTGTTTCGCTTGAAGTAGGTGCAACTGATCAATTAGTAGTCACTGAAACAACGACTAAAGCTGATTCGACATCTACTCAAGAAAATGTGACACCAACTGCAACTTATAGTGGCTATGACACAAACGTGATTGCTGTAGAAGCGGGCCTAATCACTGCGAAAGTGGCCGGCTCAACGAACATCACCATTACAGTCGGTGAGAACACGAAAACAGTGAGCGTTACGGTCACAGAAAAACCGGATGTCAAAACGTTAGAAGTAAACAAAACTTCTGTATCACTGAGTGTAGGGAAAACTGAGCGTTTGATCGTAAATGAAATAACGACAAAAGCGAACATGACTTCTACTATTAATAATGTCACGGCAACAGCGACATATTCAGGCTTCGATAGTAAGATAATTTCAATTAATGCTGGATTAATTACAGCGAAAGCAAGCGGAACAACCAACATCAAAATTACAGTTGGCAAAAATTCCAAAACAGTGAAGGTTACAGTAACAGAAAAAGCGCCACCAAAACAAGATGTCATTACAATCGAATTGAACAAATCTACAATGTCTCTTGTTGTAGGTGCAACTGATCGAATCGTAATGACAGAAACAATCAAAAATTCTGGCATGACTAAATCACAAAAAGACGTTTCGGCTGTAGCAACATACAGTGGCTACAATGCCAACGTGATTTCAGTGAATGGCGGATTAGTTACAGCGAAAGCTGCTGGAACGACAACAATCATCGCAACATATGGTGGAAATTCCGTATTAATTAACGTAACGGTAATTGCTACAGATCTAAATGTGGTCATTGTGAATGCAGGCGAAATAGATACAACAAAATCAGCAATCTTGATTGAAAGCAAAACTTCGTTTGATAATGGAAAAGGCCAAATTCGTTTTACAAATGAAGCAGTAGCCAAAATCGACAAAGCGAACAAGAATGTGATAGTGAAGCTAGCAAGCGGCACATTTACCATCACTTCGAGGAACTTCGACATTTTAGCGAAAAAAGGAACATTTTCACTAAATCTAGAGTTCCATGTTCAAAATGGGTCCAAAGGATGGAAAATGAAAGACATGTCATTTACGGATGCAACAGGGCAACAAATTACGGAAGGGTTCAAAGATTTCTTCATCATCACCACTTCAGGTAAAAAGCAAATCGTAGGAGCATACTACGAAAACAAATCGAAGAAGTGGAGATTCTTAACCATCCGTTGGTAATCAAAATAGATCCATCCAAGCCACAAGCTTGGATGGATTTTTTTATGTAATCAGAAAGTATATGAACGCGAATAGACCTCCTATGAACTCGAATAGACTCTCCACTTCGCCGATTCCAATAGTGATTACGTAGCCTTACTTCGGTCTTGCCTTTTTGCGTTTATGTGATAGTCCGATGCTCGTCTATTTTCATTTTGTGCAACCTGAAACGTGGTTCTGTCTACCTGAAATGAAATTCTGTCTACCTGAAACGCAAAACTGTCTACCTGGAGAAACTCCAATGTACGATTCTTTCTTTTTAAAAACGGAAAATGATAGATTTTTAGAATTAATATATTAGAAAAGCATTATAAACACCGTAATTTTAAGTCTAAGTAACTATTAGATAACAACTAAAGTACTACTAAAATAATATTTAGCGTCATTTTTTCCTCTACTGCATAAATTTGTAATCAAAATGTAATACAAGGAGATGAAAATAGTATTTGCAAGAATCGAAATATATGGTAAATTTCTAATTGTCACACATTTTAGTTGGAAACTTAATATATTTGTAAAGTTCGTCTAATTTGTGAAACATAATTGGGGAGGAAACTAGATTGGGAATGAAAAGAAAGAGTATGATCCTAGCAATTGCTACGTCGTTAGCACTTAGCACAGCATCATTTGGTGCACCAGCTCCTACGGCAGCAACGCAATTAGCAAAACAGATTCCAACGATTCAATTACAAAAACCGGCTCCGAAAATGCCGGCACGATTAGTAACACCGGAAAATCCAAGTGAGAAAGTACGTATTATCGTAGAACTTGAAAAAGCACCGGCAATTGAAACAGCTACACAAAAAGGTGTGCTATATAAAGAACTGCCGGAAAGCCAACGTACGAGTTTGGAAGCGGCAATTGAGAAAGACCAAGTGAATGTTCGTGCAAACATCTCGAGATTTGCGCGAAACATGAAAGTAAAAGAGAACTTCACAGCTGTATTCAACGGATTTTCTGCTGAAGTAGATGCAAAAGACGTAGCACGTATTGCTTCTACAACGGGAGTAAAAGCTGTACACGAATCTACTGAATATGATCGTCCTTTAGAAGAACCGAATATGACTCACTCTGCTGGATTAGTTCAAGCACAACTTGCTTGGGAAAAATATAACTTTAAAGGCGAAGGCATGGTCGTAGGGGTTATCGATACTGGGATTGACTCCACACACCGTGACATGGTCTTAACAAATGACGCGTCAGGCGACATTACATCTACACGAGTAAATAAATTGATTAACAAAGGTGCAATTGAACCAGGTAAATATTTCACTGCGAAAGTGCCTTTCGGTTACAACTATATGGATGGTAACCAGGAAATCCGTGACTTAGGTCCGGGAGCATCGATGCACGGTATGCACGTTGGTGGTACAGTTGCAGCGAACGGTGACGAAGAAAATGGTGGTATTAAAGGGGTAGCTCCAGAAGCTCAACTTTTAGCACTTAAAGTATTCGGTAATGATCCGTTATTCCCATCAACATATGGTGATATTTATGTGAAAGCGATGGACGATGCAATCAAGTTAGGTGCGGACGTTCTGAACATGTCACTTGGATCAACAGCTGGTTATGTAGATAACAGCAGTCCTGAGCAACAAGCTGTTTCACGCGCGCAAGACAATGGTTTGTTAGTAGCGATTTCTGCAGGGAACTCCGATATGTTCGGATCAGGTACATTCTATCCGATGGCTAACAATCAAGATTACGGTTTAACGGGATCACCATCGACGTCTGAAGATTCATTTGGTGTTGCTTCATTCGAAAATAGCCACATTACGGCTTCAAGTTTCAGTTATGAATTTGACGGCGCAGAAGCTGGTAAAGCTTTATTCTTGCTGGCAAATGACGCAGAACCGAACGATCTTCCACTAGAAGAATACCCAGTCGTGTTTGCAGGGTTTGGTACTCCGGCTGATTTCGCTGGTAAGGACCTATCAGGTAAAATTGCATTAGTTTCACGCGGAAGCATTCCTTTCGTTGAAAAAGGTTTGAATGCACAAGCTGCTGGTGCAGCCGCTGTCATTGTATACAACAATGCGGCTGGAACAATCAGTATGGCTTCAAGCTCAGAAATCACGATTCCATACATGTCTACACTTCAAGTGGATGGATTGGCAATGAAGGCGGGTCTAGATTCAGGGAAAGTTGTAACTGTCGGATTCAATGGGGAATATATCGAAACAGCAAGTCCGACGGCTGGCAAAATGTCTACATTCACTTCTTGGGGTCCAACACCGAACTTGGATTTCAAACCTGAAATCACAGCTCCAGGTGGAAATATCTTCTCGACGTTCAATAACAACGAATACGGTTTAATGAGCGGTACGTCAATGGCAGCGCCACATGTAGCAGGTGGTACAGCATTGGTTATGGAACGTGTAAATGAACAGTTCAAGTTAACTGGTGCAAAACGTGTGCAATTCGTTAAAAACTTAATGATGAACACAGCTAAACCAGTTGTTCTTGCTGAGTATGGTGGAATGAAAGAATACGTATCCCCACGTCGTCAAGGTGCTGGAATCATGCAAATTGCGAACGCTTTGGAAACGGATGTAATGGTAACAAACAAAGCAACTGGTGAAGCGAAAGTTGCATTGAAAGAAATCAAAGATGGTAAATTCACATTCACATTAAGAGCGAAAAACTATTCATGGGAAAAGAAAAACTTTGATGTGAACGTTCAACTTCAAACAGACTATGCACTAACAACAGGTGGATATGATGTCGTTGTACCAAACATTGCAGGATCTAACATCGTAACGGATTTAGTAGATGTACAAGCTCCTAGCAAAATAACAATCCCAGGTAACGGGGCAGTGGATATCCAAGTTTCTGTCGATGCATCTGCATTGAAAGACATGGAAGGTTTTGAGACATTCGTAAACGGATTCTTCATTGACGGATTTGTGTCACTAACTGACCCGAATGAAGAAACAACAGGAAACGTACCATTACATGTACCTTTCTTCGGATTCAACGGTTCATGGGATGATGCATCAATCTTTGATGACTTCTTATGGAATGATGACACGTATTGGGGTTATCAAGCATTGGCAGATGAGCAAGGGAACTTTATCTCAGGTCCTTCTTTAGGTGAAGATTTCGACCCATCGAAATTTGCTTTCTCTCCTAACGCAGATGGCAGCATTGATAAAGCGATTCCGGTTTACTCTTTAATGCGTAATGCGAAGAAATTCGAAGTCAACGTGTTGGATGCAAACGGTAACAAATTACGTACAATCCGCACAGCATCTAACTTGACGAAAGACTATATCGATTCTGCAACAAACCCGGCATACACGTATAGTGCGGCAAATGGGTGGGATGGAAAAGTTAACTACCGCCAAGTTGCTGATGGACAATACCAAATTCAATTACGTGCTGTGATTGACTTTGAAGGAGCAGAATGGCAAGAAATTAAGTACCCGATTATGGTAGATACAAAAGTACCGACTGCTGATGTTTCATTCGACGCTTCTACGAAAACACTTGCTTTTGCTAGTGTGGCAGACAACGCAGGTGGAGTCGGAATTGACCGTGTTGAAGTATTAGTAAATGGCAAAGAAGTAAAAGAAGCTGCAACACTTGAATCATATGTAGTGGCAAGCGCAATGCCTGGCGATGATATTACAGTCAAAGTATGGGATATCGCTGGTAACAAAGTAGAGCAGAAATTCACACTACAAAATGTAGCAGAAACAGTAGAGCCAGTAATCTTTATCACAACGCCTGATTTCTTCGGCTATCACAATTCGTCTGAAGTATTGGTATCTGGAACAGTTGAAGATGATTCAGACATCAAGTCATTGAAAATCAATGGCGAAGTAGCGTCTTCATTCGACGGCAAAACGTTCAAACACACATTGGTAATGGCTGATGGTGTCCAAAACGTGAGCGTAGAAGCAATTGATGAGTTTGATAACAAAATGTCAATCGCACGTAAAGTCTTCGTGGATTCGACAAAACCAACAGTTAAAGCGGTCGCAAACACTGTTCCAACTTCTGTGAAAGCAAATGTTGCGAGCAAAGTGATTAAAGTAAGAGTTGGAGACAACTTTGATGAAATTCGCCTATACTTGAATGGCAGTGAAGTGTTCGCTAAAGAAATTTCAGAGCCATACAGAATGTCAAACTTCAGCCAAGTAGTTGAAGTAGAGCTTCCTTTGGAAGTTGGCAAAAACGATTTCGAACTAAAAGTGGTTGATTTGGTCGGTCACGAAGCAACACAAAATATCTCAGTAACACGACAAGGTGCAGCTAAACCAGCAGCAGCACCAGCACCAATCAAACGCCCTAAATGATCTAAATGAAAAAACACAAAAGGAGTCAGCAACCGCTGGCTCCTTTTGTGTTTCTTTAAAGAAAAGATAAAGTAAGTGGACACAGCGTGATACTCCGTTCAAGAGTGAGAAATAAACGGCGGCAGACGGCGGCACAAATGTTTTGTATTTGTGTCGCCGCCTGATCCAGTAGGGGCAGTTTTGTAGCAGAAATGGACGCTGCACTCTAGCGGTATGTATCACTCGAGGCTGGACACAATTGTTCCTCAAATTGTGTCCAACCTCCACAAAAAAATAAAGAACCCCACAACAGCGTGATGCTTCTTTCGAATCTCAAAAAACTACTATATTTCAATAAAAAAAAGCCACATGTAAAGTACTAGAATAGTGGCACTATTCTAGTACTTTACATGTGACAAAATTTTTACAAGATAAGTGGTAATAAATACCCATTTTTACCAACATTTTAGTAGTTTACATGCAAAATAGTTCAATAGACAATGTTTTAATGTGCTATAATATGACATATTATTTACTGTCTAGGGGGACATGCACAGCCATGGAAGAAACTATCAGTTTGCAGGAACTATTTCACACATTAAAAAAACGGATCGTATTAATTCTGACACTAACCATTCTAGCGACATTAATTAGCGGAATCGTTAGTTACTTTTTTGTAACGCCAATTTATCAAGCATCCACTCAACTTTTGGTCAATCAAGAGAAATCTGAAACGCCCATTCTAAATGTTAGTGACATACAAACAAATCTGCAATTAATTAACACATATAACGTAATTATTAAGAGTCCGGCAATTTTAGATATCGTTCGCAAAGATTTGGCTTTAGATACATTGACGACGGAGGGATTGAACTCGAAAATCACCGTGTCAGCAGTTGGTGAATCTCAAGTGTTGACAATTACTGTACAAGATCCGGACCAGTTCGTTGCACGCGACATTGCTAACACAACGGCAAGTGTTTTCCAACGTGAAATCTCGAACATTATGAATGTGGACAATGTTAGCATATTATCGCAAGCTACTGCAACTGATACACAAAGTCCGATTAAACCAAACAAACCGTTGAATATGGCGATTGCTATGGTTGTTGGCTTAATGCTTGGAGTGGGCTTGGCCTTCTTATTGGAATACCTCGATACTACAATTAAGAGTGAGCAACAGATTGAAAAGCTGTTGGATATCCCTGTCATCGGTGCTATTTCATCGATGGAGCGGAAAGAACAGAGCAAGCTCGATAAGTTCCAGCAAACACGACCGCAAGAAGGGGAGACGCTGTAATGGAAAATAGTCGTCGAAGCAATAAACAAGGAAAGAAAAAGTCAAAGCAAAAATTCACGAAAGAACGTCAGTTGATTACACATGAATCACCGCGTTCACCGATTTCAGAGCAGTACAGAACGTTGCGCACAAATATTGAGTTTTCGTCAATCGATGAACCTATTCGTACCATATTGATTACTTCTACGGCACCGGGTGAAGGGAAATCCACTACGGCAGCTAATTTGGCAATTGTGTTTGCCCAGCAAGCGAAAAAAACACTAATCGTTGATACTGATTTGCGTAATCCTACGGTTCACTACACATTCCGTTTAACAAATACGAAGGGCTTGACGAATGTCCTTACAAAACAAGCTACATTGGATGATGCAATCCAAATGACATTTATAAAAGATGTACATGTCTTGACATGCGGTCCAATTCCACCAAACCCAGCGGAACTGATTGGTTCCGAATCGATGCAACAGTTCATCGAAAACGTGGCATCGAAATACGATATGGTGATTTTTGATACCCCACCCATTATGGCTGTAACGGACGCGCAAATTTTAGCGAATAAAGTAGATGGTTCCATTCTAGTTTTCAGCAGTGGAGATACGGATGTAGATGCGGCAGTGAAAGCGAAAGATATCTTGATAAATGCCAAGTCCAAATTACTTGGTGCGGTATTAAACAAGAAAAAAGCAAAAGATTCACAATACTACTATTACTACGGAAGTAATTGATGACTTTTTAATCAAACAAATAACAATTTTTCCCTTTCTTCCAGTGTGAAATAATGCTAATCTATTAGATAGATAGTGAATTTAGTGTTATTTGATAACGAAGTAGGTCGAAAGGAGCATAATGATGATTGATATCCACGCGCATATATTACCGACACTCGATGATGGGGCACCATCACTAGAGGGTAGTTTAGAAATGGCCAGACAAGCGGTGGCAGAGGGCATAAGCACAATCATTGCTACACCACATCATAAACACCCAAGTTATTTAAACAGCAAATTTGAGGTAGAGAAACATGTGGCGTTATTAAATGCCGAATTACGGTCACAATCCATTCCTTTGTCTGTAATGGCTGGACAGGAGATTCGTATTTATGGGGACCTGGTAGAGGATTTACAAAAAGGCGATGAGTTGCTGTCGTTGAACGATTCCAATTACGTCTTGATCGAATTCCCGTCATCTGATGTGCCGAAATATGCCGATCAATTGTTTTATGACATTCAAGTAAAAGGTTACACACCAATTATTGCTCATCCTGAGCGTAACAGTGAGTTCGTCAAAAATCCGGATCGTCTATACCGTTTCATTAAAAATGGTGCGTTATCCCAAGTAACGGCGGGCAGTCTGGCCGGGAAGTTTGGGAAGTCAATCCAAAAGACGTCCATCAAATTTTTGGATCATCAGTTAGCTCATGTCATCGCTTCAGATGCCCATAATACAGGCAACCGCGCCTTCCAGTGGAAAGCTGCTTGGAAAGTCGTGGAGCGAGAGTTTGGTAGAGATGGCGTGGATGCATTTGCAACCAATGCCCGGGATGTGTTGAATGGCATTGCCATTGCCAAACTCCCACCAGAAAGAATTCATCAACGAAAGAAGCTGTTTGGGATTGTTTAATCAACTAATACAGAGGGAGGTAAGGATGATGACCATAAAAAAAAGAACATATTTATTGATTCTGCTCGATTCAATCATTGTATTGTTCTCCATATATGCTGGTTATTTTGTCCTTCATCCTTACTTTAATATTTTTACAAATGAAATGTTGGTGGTCAGTTCTCTGGCCATTTTCATAGCTCATCACTTTTTTGCATGGCGCTACGGTTTATATCGCAAAGTGTGGTCGTATGCATCAGTGGGGGAAATGAAATCCATCGTACGTGCGGTAAGTTTTACAATTTTAGCAGTAATGGTCATTCAATTTGCTCTTCAACAAAACATTTATTGGCGTGTCCTGGCGTTAACATGGATGCTACATGTCATTTTACTAGGTGGATCGCGTTTTTCATGGCGAGTCTATGCGGACTCTAAATTCAAACATTCAAAAACTAATATGAAAAAACGCACATTAATTGTCGGAGCGGGCGCAGCAGGGACAATGGTGGCACGTCAGTTGTTGAATAGCAGTGAGGCAGAACTACAACCTGTGGCATTTATAGATGATGACCGATCAAAGCAGTTTTTGGAAATCTACGGCGTAAAAGTATGGGGATATTTAAAAGACATCCCCGAAATCGTAAAAACACATGACGTGGAAAACATTGTGATTGCGATTCCATCTCTATCGAAACAAGAATTGGCAGACGTCATAAAAATTTGTGTGGCTTCCGGTGCAAAAACACAGCAGATTCCACGAATTGAAGACCTCATGACAGGTAAAGTATCGGTTAACGAAATTCGTGACGTGAAGATTGAAGACTTACTAGGACGAGAAGAAGTCCAGTTGGATATGAAAGTAATCTCTGAGAACATTACCGACAAAACAATCCTAGTTACGGGAGCGGGCGGGTCGATAGGATCAGAGATTTGCAGACAAGTGATGAGATTCAGTCCGAAACAATTAATTTTATTGGGCCATGGTGAGAACTCGATTTATTTGATTGAACAAGAATTGCGCGGGATAGTAGGAAAAGGAACAGAACTTTGCCCTGTGATTGCGGACGTGCAAGACCGCGCGAGAATCTTCGACATTGTTGATCAGTATCGACCGGACGTCATCTATCATGCGGCTGCACATAAGCATGTGCCATTGATGGAATATAATCCGATGGAAGCTGTTAAGAACAATATCTTCGGTACGAAGAATGTGGCAGAAGCGGCGGATACGTTCGGAGTTAGTAACTTTGTATTGGTTTCTACAGATAAAGCTGTAAACCCTCCAAATGTAATGGGCGCAACAAAACGCTTTGCAGAAATGATTGTACAGAACTTAGCAAAGAACAGTAATACCAGATTCGCGGCTGTACGTTTTGGGAATGTTTTAGGATCTCGTGGTAGCGTTGTTCCTTTATTTAAGAAGCAAATTGCCAAGGGTGGTCCTGTAACCATAACGGATGCACGTATGACTCGTTACTTCATGACCATTCCGGAAGCTTCTAGACTTGTCATTCAAGCAGGAACTCTAGCAAATGGCGGAGAAGTTTTTGTTTTGGATATGGGTGAACCGGTTAAGATTGTAGATCTTGCAAAGAACTTAATTCGACTTTCTGGTTATTCAGAAGGAGAGATTGAAGTTAGAGAGACTGGAATACGACCTGGTGAGAAGTTGTTTGAAGAGTTGATGAATGAAAGTGAACGTCAGAGCGACGTAGTGTTTCCGAAGATTTATATTGGGAAGGCTACGCCGATTACGAAACATGAGCTGTTTTATTTGCTTGAGAAGATTCCAACTTTAGCGGGTTCTGAGTTGAAAGAGACTTTGGTTGGCGTTGCTAATCGTAAGAATGTTGAGGTTCCTAGTTTAAAACAGATGATGAATGTTGTCGGGTGATTTGGGGACGTGTTAAACGTCCTTTTGTTGTGTGTATGAATACTTGGAATAATAAAAAATAGATCATTTATTATAAAAATGCGATATAAGAAAGAGGTAAGGGTCATGAAGAAAGTCAGAAAAGCGATTATTCCGGCTGCAGGGCTAGGTACACGTTTCCTGCCTGCGACAAAAGCGATGCCCAAAGAAATGTTGCCGATTGTGGATAAACCAACGATTCAATATATTGTTGAGGAAGCAATTGCATCTGGTATTGAAGATATTATTATTGTGACAGGTAAAGGGAAAAGAGCGATTGAAGATCATTTCGATCACGCGTTTGAGCTAGAAGAAAACTTAATTCAAAAAGAGAAATTCGATTTACTTGAGAAAGTAAGAGAAAGCTCAAATGTTGAAATTCACTTCATTCGTCAAAAAGAACCCCTTGGACTTGGACATGCGGTGTTATGTGCGAAGAAATTCATTGGCGATGAGCCTTTCGCAGTTCTTCTGGGTGATGATATTGTTCAAGCTGAGACACCATGTTTAAAACAATTAATTTATCAATATGATGAAACCGGTGCTTCAGTCATTGGTGTGCAACAAGTATCTGATAATGAAACAAATCGGTACGGGATTATTGCACCACTTGAAAGAGCTGGAAGACTTTATAAAGTTAATAATTTTGTAGAGAAACCAGCTATGGGAACTGCACCGTCTAATCTTGCTATTATGGGGCGTTATATATTAACACCAGAGATTTTTAATTTCCTTGAGAAACAAGGGGCAGGAGCGGGTGGAGAGATTCAATTGACGGATGCGATTGAACAATTGAATCAGATTCAACGTGTATTTGCTTATGATTTTGAGGGTAAGCGGTTTGATGTTGGGGAGAAGATTGGGTTTGTGAAGACTACGATTGAGTTTGCTTTGCAGCATGAGGAATTGAGAGAAGAGTTGCTAGAGTATCTCGAAGGCTTATTAGTGAAGAAAGAAGTTAGGTAGATAAGCTTCCCTAGTTCTAGTATGAACTAGGGCAGTATCTTTTACTTTTATGTTAGTGGATTAGTAGTTAATTGGATGAAAGAGCATTTGAATTCCAATTTAGTATTAAACTTCTAAATGCTCTTTACATTTAGAGTAACCTTACAACGAAGGGACGTTTAACAAATGGGAGAAAGAATTTTTCTTTCATCACCACACATGAGTGATGAAGGTTTTGAATTGCAATATGTAAAGGAAGCTTTTGATACTAATTGGATCGCTCCACTTGGGGAGAATGTGAATGAATTTGAGAAAGAACTGGCAACTATGGTTGGATCAAACGCAGCAGCGGCTCTTTCTTCTGGTACAGGATCAATACATTTAGCCTTAAGAGCAGCTGGTGTGGGTGAAGGAGATATTGTTTTCTGTCCTACGCTAACATTTTCAGCGACAGCCAATCCAATCATCTATCAAAATGCCATACCAGTTTTTATCGATAGTGATTACGCTACTTGGAACATGTGTCCTAAAGCCTTGGAAGAGGCTTTTGTAAAATATCCGGAAGTGAAGGCAGTCATAGTGGTACATCTTTATGGCTTGTCTGCAGATCTGGATAAAATAGTAGACCTTTGCAAGAAACACAATGTTGTATTAATTGAAGATGCTGCTGAAAGTTTAGGAACTTATTATAAAGGGAAGCATACAGGAACTTTTGGGGACTATGGAATCTTTTCATTTAATGGCAACAAGATTATTACTACATCTGGCGGTGGGATGTTGGTCTCTAATAATGAAGAAAGAATTGCTAAGGCTAGGTTTTGGGCAACTCAAAGTAGAGATCAAGCAAGACATTATCAACACAGTGAATTAGGATTTAACTATCGAATGAGTAATGTTGTTGCTGGGATTGGCAGAGGACAGCTAAAAGTCTTAAGTCAAAGAGTTGCAAAGAAGAAATATATTTATGAGTTTTATAAGAGAGAACTTGGTTATTTAGAGGGTGTTGAAATGATGCCTAGTAATGAATGGGATGATCCTAATTATTGGTTAAGTTCAATGACTTTATATAGCAGGGTAAGACCTTTTGACATTATGGATGCTCTTGAAAGAGAGAATATTGAATCAAGACCTGTTTGGAAGCCTATGCATATGCAACCGTTCTTTGAGAAATATGATTTTGTTGGCGAAGGTGTATCAGAGAAGTTGTTTGAGAATGGGGTTTGTTTGCCAAGTGATACGAAGATGACGGATGAAGATTTGAAAAGAGTAGTGGAAATAATTAAAGGGTTGTGGAATTAATAATGAAGGATTTTAACAGCGGCATTTATAGAAGTTTTATTAAGAGGCCGATGGATTTCGTACTTTCTTTGATGGCTATTATCTTTCTAAGCCCAGTCTTTTTGATGGTTGCTTTTCTTGTAAGAACTAAGCTTGGGAGTCCGGTGCTTTTTAAGCAGAAACGACCAGGGATGAATGAAGAAATTTTTATGATGTATAAGTTTCGAACGATGATGGATGGGAAAGATGAGAAGGGGACGTTGCTCCCAGACAGTGTTCGATTGACTAAGTTTGGGATATTCTTACGTTCTACATCTCTCGATGAACTTCCTGGCCTTTTTAACATAATTAAAGGTGATATGTCAATTGTAGGACCAAGACCTTTACTGGTACAGTACCTACCGCTTTACAATGAGCATCAAAAGCGTCGTCATAAGGTTAGACCAGGTTTGTCAGGTTTAGCGCAGATTAGTGGTAGAAATGCTATTACATGGGACGATAAATTCGATTTCGATATAAAATATGTGGATCATGTAAGTTTTATTGGAGATTGGAAGATTATTTTTCTAACTCTTAAAAAGGTCTTTGTAAGAGAAGGTATTAATTCAGAAACTTCTGCAACAATGGAGGCATTTAAAGGCAGTGATAGAACAATTCGGTGAGTGTAATATATAAATATTAAATAAGTAATATATTTTTTAAGGTATTAGGTATGGAAATGAACTTTTAATATAACCATTTTATATCTAGATAAACTTGTACTGTAATTTATGATTTATTAGAAAATATTAAGTTAGTCGAGGGGAAAAGCGAAATGAAGAATTTAATTATTATAGGTGCTGGAGGTTTTGGGAGAGAGTTATTAAGTTATGCCATTGAGATTATGGAGTATGGAGATTGTAATTGGATAGTTAAGGGGTTTATTGATGACAATCTGAATGCATTTAACGGTATTGATACTGGTTATCCTATCCTCGGAACAATATCTGAGCATAAAATTGAAGTAAATGCAGTCTATGTTTGTGCAATTGGGGATGGTAAATTCAGATTAGATATAGGAAGAAAATTCCAAAAGAAGGGTGCCGAGTTTATCAATTTTATTCACCCATCAGCAAAGATTAGAGAGAGGGTAAAATTTGGTGTTGGTAATATTATTTGTCCTAACTCCAGCATAAATCCTGACGTGACTGTAGGAGACTTCGTTTTACTAAACTCAAATTCAGGTTTAGCACATGATTGTGTTATTGGTGATGGTTGTTCCTTAATGGGTGGGAATTCTGTTAATGGTAATTGTACAATAGGCAAGTGCGTGTTTATGGGGGCAAACTCTTTAATTATTCCTGGTCGAAAGATTGGTGATTATGTAAAAATAAGTGCAGGTGCAGTAATTTTTACGAATGTAAAGCCTGGTAAGACGATGATTGGGAATCCAGCAATGATACTTAAATAAAAAATTTATTAATTTGGAGGTTTTTGTAATGACAGAAACAGAAAAGCTTGAAATGCTTGAGGAAATGATGGAACTAGAAGAGGGGACACTTACCTCAGAAAAGTTATTGGCTGATATTGAAGAATGGGACAGTATAGCAATTATTTCTTTCATTTCACTTATGGATGAAGAATTTAATAAACAAATTAAGGGTTCTCAAATTAAAGAATTTAAGACAATTGAAGATGCACTTGTTGTAATGGTGAAGTAATTTGTTAAGTGAACGGTTTGAAGCAGTGTATTCAGATATTGGGAAAATAAATTTAAACCATTAACCTAGTAGCTAACTAAAAACTACTTGTAACAGGTGCATCATCCGCAATAATAAGCAATTTATTTAATTGGAGGTTACTAAAATGACAGAAAAAGAAAAGTTAGAAATGCTTGAGGAAATGATGGAACTAGAGAAGGGTACACTCGTACCAGAAATAATATTAGCTGATTTAGAAGAATGGGACAGTATAGCAATTATTTCTTTTATTGCATTGATGGATGAAGAGTTTAATATACAAATTAAAGGTTTTCAAATTAAAGAATTCAAGACAATTGAAGACGCACTTTGTGTAATGGTGAGCTAAATTGTTAGCATGAACTTTTAAATCGGAGTGATTAGATAGTGAATAATAAAAATGAATTTAACCCACTAGACTTAACTAATAGAAAAATACTTGTAACAGGAGCATCATCCGGAATAGGAAGAGCGACATGTGTGTATTTATCAAAGTTGGGAGCTAGTCTAGTCGTTATTGGAAGAAACGAAGTAAGATTAAATGAAACGTTTGAACAATTAGAAGGAAGTAGTCATATCAAGATTCTTGCTGATCTTGCAGAAATTGAAGATATGAGCACTATATTTAATCTAGCAATAGAAGATGGGATTAAGCTGAATGGTCTAGTTCATTGCGCTGGAATTGCGCAAGTAATACCATTAAATGGACTGACAAAGAAAAAGATGATTGCTGAAATGAATATAAACTATTTTTCATTCATTGAACTTGTTCGTCAATATGCTAAAAAGAAATTCAGTGATGGAGGTAGTATAGTTGGTATATCATCAATTGCAGGCGATAAAGCAGAACAATGCCAAACAAATTACTCTGCTTCAAAAGCAGCCTTGGATATTGCTTCACAAGCACTTTCTATTGAACTAGCAAAGAAAAACATTAGAATTAATAGTGTACTACCAGGAGCAATTGCAACAGAAAATTCACAGAGGTCAGAAGAAAATTCAATTGATAGTAATAAAATTAAAGAAGCTCAAATTATGGGAATAGGCCAACCTGATGATGTTGCTGCGGCAATTACTTTCTTAATTAGCGATATGTCAAAATTTATTACTGGTCGTCGACTTTTTGTTGACGGTGGAAGATTTTTGTAGATATTCGAGTTGTAAATTACGAAACGAATAATTATTAGAAAATGGAGAGTGTCTTTTGTGAGAATAAATGTAATTGAATATTTAGAGGAGTCGGTTGAAAATTTTCCAGATAAATTAGCTTACGTGGATTCTATTTCCGATATTTCATTCTTTCAATTAAAGGAAAAGTCAAAAGCAATTGCAACAAAAATTGCCGATTTAAACAAAACCAAACGTCCGGTAGCGATTTTTATGGAAAAAGGTGTTAATTGTATAGTCTCATTTTTAGCCACAGCATATAGCGGCAATTTTTATTCACCAATTGATTATGATATGCCTTATCAACGTATAAATAATGTGATGAATACCTTAAAACCTTTTGCAATATTAACTGATAAAGCTTCTTTGGAAACTGTAAAACAAATTAATTCTATTGTTAATGCTGAGATAATTGTATTTGAGGAAGCTTTAAAAACACAAGTTAATGATGCACTATTAACGAAAATTCGTAATAATATGATCGATACAGACCCACTTTATGTATTATTTACATCAGGCTCAACGGGGACTCCTAAAGGCGTTACAATATGTCATCGTTCTGTGATTAATTATATTGATTGGGTTAGTCAAACGTTCAACATAACAGAAGATGAACGTTTTGCAAATCAGGCTCCATTTTATTTTGATAATTCAGTGTTAGATATTTTTTGCACTTTACGTAATGGAAGTACTATGTTTATTGTACCTAAACAAGTATTCTCTTTCCCTATTAGGTTAATAGAATACTTAAATGAAAATAAAATAAACATCGTTTTTTGGGTACCGTCGATTATATGTTCAGTTGCAAATTTGAGAACCTTTGAGGGTGTTATTCCTCACTATTTGAAAAAAATTTTATTTGCCGGAGAAGTAATGCCAAACAAACAACTGAACACATGGAGGAAATATGTCCAAGGTGCATTATACGCTAATCTATATGGCCCTACTGAAATTACAGTGGATTGTCTCTATTATATTGTTGATAGAGAATTTAGAGATGATGAACCTTTACCACTTGGTATTCCATGTAGGAATAGTGATATTTTGATACTTAATGAAAAAAATAATTTAGTTGAAATAGAAGAATCAGGCGAAATTTGTGTTAGAGGTACATCACTAGCATTAGGATATTATAATAATCCAGAAAAAACTGCAGAAGTTTTTGTGCAAAACCCACTTAATAAACACTATCCTGAATTAATATACAGAACTGGAGATATTGCAAAGTATAATATTAATGGGGAAGTTATGTATCTCTCTCGTAAGGATTTTCAAATAAAACATATGGGCCATAGAATTGAATTAGGTGAAATAGAAACTGCCATTAATTCGCTTGAAGAAATTAACTTATGTTGTTGTGTTTATGATGCCGTTAGTAGTAAAATTATTCTTTTTTATGAAGGTCAAGTAGATAAAAACTATATTATTAAAGGGAGTAGACTCTTACTTCCAAAATATATGATACCAAATAAGTTCATACAAATAACTGAGATGCCATTAAATAATAATGGGAAAATTGATAGATTGAAGCTTAAGGAGTTAGTTAATGAGCATATATAAGAAATTGGTTGATGATATTAATGAACTTAGGAGAAGAAATAAAAAAAATTTCATTACCAATTCCTTCTTTAATATGCAACAACTAAAATCGATGCTCGATATGGAAAGTATAAATGTAAAGAAATCAGAAGATGTGATCATTATCTTAAATGAAGAAGAACAATTAATTCGTTTGTATTTTTATGCTACATCTCTTGAATCACTTATACAAATTAGAAATATTCTACCTGGAAATTTTAATAAGCCAGTTGTTGCAGAAATTATCGGAAAAGGTACTCAAATTGAGAATGTTCTAACTGAATTAAGAAAAGTTAATTTTAAACAACATAATAAATTAATTAGAATGAATCGAGTAGGACAAGAATACTCAGAAAAAAATATATCGAATGTTTCAATAGCAATTGAAAACCAGGTTTCTGAAATAATGGACATTTTATATGGTGAATTTGATATATACACATCTCATCTACCAACTAAAGAGAAGTTATTGACCTCAATCAAAAATCAAGAAATTGCAGTTGTTATTGAACAAGATAAGATTGTGGGCCTTGCATATTTTGAGTCATTGGGAGAACGTTTGAATTACCTTTATCAAATAGTTGTTGATCAGAAATTTAGGGGACAAGGTATAGCAGACAGTTTACTAATTTATAAATTTAAACATTCACCTAAAGATGTTGCTTGCCAATTATGGGTGGAAATAAATAATCAATATGCAATAGATAAATATCACAAGTATAATTTTGTAGAAGATGGACTTGTTGATTATATTATGATATTCGAAGGAGTTTAACTATGGAAAAGATTTATGAAATTCTAACTGAATTACGTCCGGAAAATGATTTTAAGAGTAGCGATGATTTTATATTTGATGGATTTCTAGATTCATTTGACATCATTTCTTTAGTTTCAGAAGTGGAAGAAAGGTTCAATATATTAATTGATGCATTAGACATTCTTCCTGAAAACTTTAGTAGTGTAAAAGCGATAGCTAATGTTATTAGTAAAAATGGTGGAACTGTATGAAAACCATTTTTCAAGGAAAGAAAATAACAGGTTTATTAGGCGTACTTCCGCAAAATGAAATAAGATTTGAAGATGAAGTGCAGAACTATACCTTCCCTGAAAAACAGACTATGCGTCTAAAAAAGGTTATGGGATATGAAAAACACCGTGTTGTGAAAGATAGCACTGCAAGCTCTGATTTATGTGTATTTGGTTTAAATCATATGTTTGAAAAAGGTTTAATTAAAAAGGAGGAAATAGGAGCTATTGTAGTAGTAACAACGACTCCTGACCATTTTATACCTCATGTTAGTAATATAATCCATGGTAAGTGTGGTTTAGATAAAAGTGTGTTATGCACGGATATCAGTCAAGGATGTACTGCGTTTTTGTATGGATTGATACAGTCCTTTATGCAGTTAGAGCATCTTGGTGATAAAAAGGTTGTCTTGTTTAATGTGGATACACTAAGTAAAAAGGTTTCAACGAAAGACAGAAACAGTTATCCACTAATAGGAGATGCTGCAGGGATTACTATTGTAGAAAATGATTCAAATGCAAAGGATATACATTTTTATCTTTACAATGATGGAAGTCGAGGAGAAGCACTAAAAATCCCTGCAGGAGGTTCAAGATTAGCTAGTTCAGCTGAAACTGCTGTAATGAATGATTTAGAAAACGATGGGAATCTACGAAGTCTTGATAACTTAAAGATGAATGGATCTGATGTTTTTACGTTTGTTCAGACTGAAGTGCCACCGTTAATTGAGGAAACATTACAATTTTCTGGACAAAGCAAAGAAGATATAGATTGGTACCTATTTCATCAACCAAATAAGTTTATGCTTAAAAAACTTGCAGAAAAGCTAGATATACCTTATGAAAAGGTTCCAATGAACATTGTAGAGAACTATGGTAATCCAAGTGGTGCATCTATACCAATAAATATCGTGCATAATTTGAAACAAAAGGTCGTTGATAACACATTTAATTGTTGCCTATCTGCTTTTGGTTCTGGTTTGTCCTGGGGGGCTATGACTATCGAACTTGGGGGAATGGATTTTTGTGAAATGCTTATTTCAGATTGTTAATTGTGAACTTTATAGTTTCACATTTGATCCAATAGATTCAAGGATGTATATGATAATTTCAAATGAAAAGGCGTTGATTGTAGACCCTTGTGTTGATGTAGATGCCTTAGAATTGTTGAATGATAGGAAGGTAGTAGATGTAATTGTACTGCCTACTCACGAACATTATGATCATATATCAGGGATTAACTGGCTAAAGGATAATTTAAATTGCAGGGTGATTGCTATAGAGCAGTGTGCAAAAAATTTACCAAGCCCAAGGTATAATGCTTCAGCCCACTTTGAGGCACTCTTTCTTTTTTCAGCGAAAGAGATTCAGGACAAGATTGCAGATAAAAATATTCAACCCTATAGCTGTAATGCAGATGAGGTTTTTCAAGAGTATAAGAGCTTTAAATGGGAAAATCACAAAGTTGAAATAATAAAATCTCCTGGTCACTCTCAAGGCAGCGTTTGTATCATAATAGATGATATATATATATTTACAGGAGACAGCTTAATAAAAGGTGTGCCGACTATTACAAGATTACCAGGTGGTAGTAAAAAGGAGTATGAAAAAATTACGTTACCATTTTTAAAGTCTTTACCTCAGGCGTCTATTATATTTCCAGGTCATGGAGAAGCAGGGCATATTCATGAATTTCTCTTATAGTATAAAAAAACTAGGGGTACAGATAGCTGGCATAGCAGATAAATTTAAACTAAGGTTTATCGAAAAATGGTGACTATATTTATAGCAAAAATTGAGTCCAAGATTTCATCAGAGGTATTTATTAAATATATATTAAAAAAATACCTAAAAATACAGGGTAGTGTATTAATTCAGAAAAATAAGTATGGAAAACCATTTTTAGTGAACTCCCCTAATATTCATTATAATATCTCGCACACAAAAGGAATTATGGTTTGCGCTATTTCAGCATGTTATGTAGGTATTGATATTGAAAGAATTAAGAATTTTAATAAACGTATCCCAAAAAGATTTTTTACTGAAAATGAGCAAAATTATATCTACAGTAGAGAAGAAGATCAAAATAACCGTTTTTTTGAGGTATGGACAAGAAAAGAAGCATATGTAAAATGGATTGGAAAAGGGTTAGAAATGCCGTTGGATTCATTTGATGTACTTTCTATCGAAAATATATACACTTTTTCATATGGAGTATATACAATATCTGTATGTAATAAAGAATTTAAACAAAAATCCGCTATTCATAAATATTGTCTTATCGAGCTAGGACCGGAGACTTTATTTTAAACTCGTAATGTGTAAATTTAGTTCAACATAATGAACAAAATTTTTGTTGTATATTGTTTTATTTACTTTAACAGAATTAGTTTGAATATATAACTATAAGACATAGTACATAAAAAGTGAGTGATAAAATGAGAGGTATAATTCTAGGTGGCGGAACTTTTATAGGTCATTGGATGAAAAAAAAATTAGCTATCGAATTTGGTCATTCTCCAGTTATTATTGATTATCCCCGCGAAAATATAAGAATATATCTAAGTGCGAATGATATGTTCTATTCTTTATCAGAGATTAATTTCAAAGCATTAGAAGATTATAGACCTGATTATATAGTATTTAATTTTTATGATTTATTTGATCTATACTCAATAAATTTAAGTAAGAGCAGTGACAATATATTAATGTCAGTAATAAACAAGTTGTTGGAAATTGTTCGGAAAATCAACTGTAGATTGCTAATTTTAACTCATGTAAATCGATATAGAAGTATAAATACTTTTTATGAGTCTATGTTTAATAGTTTGAATGATACTTATTTAAAATATATTGAAGTTGTCGCAAAGACTATGTCAATAGATATTAAGATAATATTACTTCCAAACGTATTTGGTCCAAGAGAATCTAATCAGGCAATAATAAGTACTATTTTCTCAAAAATATTAAATCATGAAGATTTACAGTTAATAGAAACAAAAAGAGATTTTTTATTTGTTGATTCTGTAATTAATAGATGTTTCAATGATTTTTTTATCACCAATGATAAAAATATTTATTACTCCTATAGTTCAGGTAGAAGAACGTCACTGGTGGAAATGTATTCATTGATTATTAGGATATTAGGGAAAGAAAATAAAAAAAATAAAATTTCAATTTTAAAAGATTCTATTTTTTTAGAAAAAACGGATGTTAATAGTGATTTAATAAAAAATATAGTCATTAATCAAGACTATGGAGTGATATTCGATAATTATAAAAATTTTTTCAAGTAGATCAAAACAACATAACGTTTCGTCTCAGTGAATCTTAAAATAAAACTACTCAATCAATTCAGTAATTGTGGCTTTTGTTAACAACAATTAACTACAATAAAGATGTTTTATTTTAAGAAGAGTAGTAATATTCTATAAAATTTTACATGGAAATTAGGTAATATGTGATGAAGAGTAATAAATCTCTTTCATTAAGAAGAAACATTTCTTGGACATTTTTTTCGAATTTAATTTATGCTGCAAGCCAATGGGGAATAATATCAGTTTTATCTAAAATAGGAAACCCATCAATGGTCGGTCAATATGCACTTGCATTGGCCATAACTGCACCTTTTTATATGTTTACTAATCTACAATTAAGATCATTGGTAATTACCGATTATAAGAATAAAAATGAATTTAATTCGTTTTTTATGCTTAGGTTGGTTACTGTAAGTATTTCCATGGTTTTAATTATCTTTATTTTATTATTTAGCAATCACCAATTAGAAACAAAGATGATTATCTTTTTTATAGGGGTTTCAAAAGCAATTGAGTCCATTAGTGATGTTAGCTTCGGTTTAATTCAAAAAAATGAAAGAATGGATTTGATTGCAAAATCAATTCTGGTAAAAGGAATTTCTTCTTTGCTAATTGTGACTATTGTGATTAAACTGACCGGCAATATTATTCTGGCAACTTTTGGAATATCATTAGTTTGGATAATGATACTTATTTTTATTGATTTACCAAAGATTAATAAATTCACTGAATTTTCATTGCGATTTAACAGGAACCAGATTATTGAAATTGTTAAGCAAGGATTACCATTGGGCAGTGTAATGCTATTAATATCATTAAATGAAAATATTCCCAGATATTTTGTTGAAGTATATAGAGGGATAGAAGAGTTAGGTGTTTTTGCTTCTATTGCATATATTATGATAGCCGGAACCTTTATAATTAATTCTATAGGGCAGTCTGTGAGCCCGAAATTAGCAAAATATTATTCAAATAATGAATTTGATAAGTTTCAAAACTTATTAAATAAACTGGGGTTTATTGGGTTTATTATTGGTTTATCTGGCCTATTAATTGCTCTATTATTCGGTGAAAGCATTCTCGTTAATCTTTATACTCAAGAATTCGCTAACTATAATAATATTTTCCTTATATTAATAGTAGCCTCAACAATTACTTATATAAATTCGTTTATTGGGTTTGGTCTAACCACTGCTAGATTATTTAAAATTCAACCTTTAATAGTCTTAGTAGTAATTTTATTCAATCTTCTTGCTAATTTAGTATTGACTCCAAAATTCGGATTATTTGGAGTTGGAATTTCTATAACTATTTCTGTAATTGTACAGTTTTTAATATCTTTCTTTGTACTAAATATCCATTTAAAAAAAATGAAATCTTAATGAAGTTTCTTTAGGAGTGTGGAAATGTCTAAAAAGAATTTATTATTTATTCTTCCAAGTTTACAAGGAGGAGGTGCGGAAAAAGTAACTCTAAATATAATAAAAGACTTAGATAAGGAAAAATTTAATATAACATTACTATTAATTAAAAAAGAAGGTGTTTATTGGGATTTAGTGCCAGATCATATTAAATTAATAAGTATATTAAACCAAAATGACAGTATTACTAAAAATCTATATAGAATTATAAAACAAGTTATTAAATTTTCAAAAGATAATGACATAATTATTGGTGCTTTAGAGTTAACTGCAACTTATTTAGCAATTATTGCTGGAACCTTATTAAATAAACCAAGAGTAGGTTGGTTACACATTAACTTGAAGGAGTTTCCACACGCTAAAAAGTTTTCACATAAAATTCTTATAAAGTTACTGTATCCCTTATTAAATGTAGTGATTGCTGTCTCTAATGGAGCTAGAAACTCACTAATTGAAATCTCTCCATCGCTAGAAAAGAAAATAGTGACAGTCTATAACCCACTTCCTATGGATGTTATATCTAAACTTGCTGATGAAGATATTGATATTAATTTTAATATCAACAGTAGTATACCTATGATTCTAGGAATGGGACGGCTTACTTATCAAAAGGGTTTTGAATATTTAATTACTGCCCATGCGAATTTAATTAAAAATGGTTACGAACATAATTTAATTATCCTAGGGGAAGGAGAAGAAAGATCTCATTTAGAATCATTAGTTAAAAAGTTGGGAGTTTCCAATACTGTTTTTTTGCCGGGGTTCCAATCAAATCCATATTCTTGGATGAAAAAGGCAGACCTATTTGTATTAAGTTCAAGATTTGAGGGGTTCGGAATGGTATTAGGCGAAGCAATGTCATTAGGAGTACCCGTAATTTCGACTAACTGTCCAAGTGGACCAGAGGAATTATTAAACAGTGGAGAATATGGTATATTGGTGCCTGTTGAAGATTCTGTGAATTTAAGTAAAGCAATTGAAAATTTATTTGTAAAACCAAAAGTAATGAAGGATTATTCAATTAAAGCTAAAGGTAGAGCAAGTGAATTTAGTCCGCTTGTAATTATACCTAAGATTGAAAGTATATTTAACAGTCTTTATAAGAAAAAATAAAATATATTTTCTATGTTAGCAATGTAACTTTAATTGTATTAAATCAAAATAATTAGTTAGTCAGTTCGTTAAGAAAATTATTCGAGATTTAGGTAGAAAAATGATTTATCCAATTAATACGGATTACTTTAAGGAGTGAATATATGTTAGTTACTATTGGTATACCTTTTTATAATTCTGAAAAAACACTTCTAAATTCTATTAGATCTGTATTTGCACAAACATATAAAGAATGGGAATTAATTTTGATTGATGATGGATCTTCAGATTCGTCCTTGGAAATTGCAAAGTCAATAAAAGATAAAAGAATAAAAGTAATTAGTGATGGTTTGAATAGAGGTCTTCCCTACCGACTTAATGAAATTACTAAAATTGCAAAAGGTAGTTATATTGCAAGAATGGATGCAGATGATCTAATGCATCCTGATAGAATAATGAAGCAAATAAATTATTTGAAAAGAAATAAAGAAATTGATTTAGTTGGTACCTCAACGTATATTATAAATGAAAAAAGCGAAGTGACAGGGAAAAGAGCTACTTCAGAATTGGATCTGAAACCTAAAAGTATTTTAGAAAAGGGTTTATATATTCATCCTACCGTTCTTGGTAAAGCATCTTGGTTTATAAAAAATTCATATTCTGAAGATTATCCGCGTGCAGAAGACCATGAAATTTGGATAAGAACATTAAATAAATCTACTTTTTCAAAATTAAATGAACCTCTCTTTTTTTATAGAGAAAATAATAAGATAAATATTAATAATTATACATTAAGTTGTAAAACAGATCGAAAAATAATAAAAACTTATGGAAGGGAAATAATTGGGGATTATTGTTCACGAAAATTAATTTTCAAATCTTTTTGTAAGGAAAAAATTTATCAGTTTTGCGTTAAATTAAATATGGAAAATCAGTTGGTTAAGAAAAGAAATTTTAATCTTATTAGTGAAGAAAAAAATCTAGCTTCTCAAACTTTATTATCAATAATAAATACTCCATTGCCTGGCATTGATATTTGAAAGTAGGTATGTTCAATTGAATTATAGAGATTTTGTACCAACATCTATGAAGGCATACATTCGACTTCAAATCCAACGCAAGAAATATCCAGGAAGAATAATTTACTCGGACCTAATTGGCGCAAATGTTATTTTGGGAAAAAAATGTAGAATTAATAAGAATGTTTTAATTGGAAAAGATGTAACGATTTCTGATTACTCCTATATAAATGATGGTAGTATAGTAATGTCCGGAATAATCGGGAAGTATTGTTCAATAGGTTATAATTGCCAAATAGGTTTATATCAACATCCGGTAAATTATATATCAACATCTCCATTTACATATGGAGAAGGAAATATTTTTAAGAGTAGTCCTTATTTTGATGAATTAAACACACCACCCTTAATAGGAAATGACGTTTGGATAGGTAGTAATTCAGTTATTATGCAAGGTGTTACTATAGGAGACGGGGCAATCGTTGCTGCAGGAGCAATCGTCACAAAAGACATACCACCTTATACAATTGTCGGTGGTGTTCCTTCCAAAATAATAAAAAAGAGGTTTAGCGAGGATAAAATCAAATTTTTATTAGATTTAAAGTGGTGTGTCTTTAGAGGACATTAATCAATTGGGATATATGTTTCAATCTAAAGAAAATTGGTACGAAAATAGACTAAAGAGGTAAATAATGAAAAAAATATTAATCGTTACAACAGTTCAACAGACAATTTCTGCATTTTTAATTCCGCATATTATTAGACTAAAAGAGCAAGGATTTGAAGTGGAAATTGCAACAAGAATTGAAAATAAAGCTAAATTAGAACAAGAAGTACTTGGAATCCATAGTCATAACGTTTCATTTAATCGTAATCTATTATCTATAGATAATATTAAGTCGATTTTTAGTATGTGGATACTATTAAAAAATAAAAGTTACGATATTTTACATGTTCACACACCAATAGCTTCATTTATTAGCCGACTTGTAGCCCCGAAATCCACAAAATTAATTTATACTGCTCATGGTTTTCATTTTAATGAAAATGGAAAAAAATTCACGAATTTTTGCTTTTTTTTAGCTGAGAAATTAGCTGCTTTAAAAACTAATCAAATTATTGTTATCAATAGAGACGATTTAAAAGTGGCACAAAAAATGTTTAAAGAAAGTAAAGTTAATTATATAGAAGGCGTAGGAGTTAATACAGACAAATACACTCCAAAACAATTATCCACTGAAGAGAAAAATAATTTAAAATCAAATCTAAATATTCCAAATGAATATAAAATTATATCTCATATAGCAGAATTCAATGGAAATAAGCGTCAAATTGATATTGTTAATGCATGTGAACTTATTAAAAAAGAATATGAAAAATTCACCATTTTGCTTGTTGGGGATGGATTAAACTTTGATTCCATCAAGGGTGAGATAAAACTAAAAGGACTAGAAGATAATATTATTTGTTTAGGTTATCAGAAAAATATTCCGGAAATTTTAAGCATAACCGATATAGGTTTATTAGTTTCACTTAGAGAAGGATTACCAAGATCAGTAATGGAAATGATGAGTATGGAAATTCCAGTAATACTTTCAGATATTAGAGGGAATAAGGATTTGGTTATTGATGGGTACAATGGATTTTTAGTACCTGTGAAATCTCCTGATAAAATAGCTGAAAATTGTTTAAAACTATTAAAAGATCAAGAATTATCAATTGAATTAGGGGAAAAATCGAGAAAGTTAGTATTAGAAAAATACTCACTGTATAAAGTACTTAAGAAAATGGATTTAATATACCAGAAATTTTAATTATTCTATATTGTTTTATTTATTCAATAAAAAACAATTAGGCAAAATTTTTAATATCCTAAGGGGAAAAAGACAAATAGTAAATATTAGAGAGTAGGTTTTTCTTCAGATGTCTATATTAATAACTGGAGGCGCTGGATATATAGGTACTCATGTTTGTGTGGAACTGTTGAAAGCAAATTATCAATTAGTAGTTCTTGATAATTTTTCAAATAGCCAACCAGAGTCATTACTTAGAGTAAAAGAGATTACAGGAAAAGACATTAAGTTTTATGATATTAATCTCCTTGATCGAAATGGGCTTGAGATGGTGTTTTCTAATAATGCAATCGAAGCTGTTATTCATCTTGCCGGATTAAAAGCAATTGGGGAATCTGTCTCTATACCTCTTCATTATTACCATAATAATATTACTGGGACACTTATTCTTTGCGATGTGATGAAAAAATACGGTGTAAAAAATCTAGTTTTTAGTTCATCAGCAACAGTATATGGTATTCCAAGTCAAGTTCCTATTTCAGAGGATTTTCAATTGAGCGCAGAAAATCCTTATGGTCGGACAAAACTGATGATAGAGGAAATATTTCGTGACTTGTATGGCTCTGATAACAGTTGGAGCATTATCTTATTACGTTATTTCAATCCAGTTGGAGCGCATGAGAGCGGTAAGATTGGAGAGAATCCAAATGGAGTTCCTAACAATTTAATGCCATTTATTACACAAGTTGCGATAGGAAAATTGAAAGAATTACAAGTTTTTGGTAGTGATTACTCAACTGTTGATGGTACTGGAGTAAGAGATTATATACATGTAGTAGATTTAGCAAAGGGACATTTAAAAGCATTAGAGAAAGTAATGTTTTCAAATGGGGTTGATGCATTTAATTTGGGAACAGGAACTGGTTATAGTGTTTTAGAAATCATTGAAGCTTTTGAAAAAGCTTCTGGTATTAACATTCCTTATCGAATTGTAGATAGAAGACATGGGGATGTAGCAATCTGTTATGCAGATTCTACAAAAGCAAAAAACGAACTAGACTGGATAGCAAAAAGAGGAATAAATGAAATGTGTCAAGATTCTTGGAAGTGGCAAGAAAAAAATCCAAATGGGTATGAGATCTAAAAAATCCCCAAAAAATATAAGGAAATTAATAATCTTTGAGTTATTTTAACTTTACTTTCTTACGTACTCTTCATTAATTGCATTTTATTTTACTTATTTAATTGGAGGTGTTTCCTTTCAAGACATTAATATTGCCTTCACTGAGTAGGGTGAATTTCAGCGTAACCACTTATAAATTTTTTGTTTTTTATTTAATCGTCTCTTTATTTGCTCCACCAATTCCTATAGGTATTGGAAATTCAGATAGTTTTATTTCTTTTGGAATTTTCGTAATTACTTTGTTCATTGTTTGGAGAACCCTAAAATTAAAATTTGAGTTTCTCACACCATTTAAGCCATACGGTTTTTTTGTGAGTAGTTTAGTATTCTTCATAATAATTCATAGCTTATATTTTTTATTATTGGTACACAATATCAATGTATTTTTATATGAGATTCAATGGATTGTTTACTTTTTAGGATTAGCTCTCCTAATATTTGATATATTTCAAAACCAGGAATTACAAAATAAATTACTAAAGAGTACTATTTTTCTTCATTTTCTTTTAGGTATAACAGGAATTATTTCTTCTTTTACTGGCCCATTTTATAGTTATGCTGTTGGTTGGTATGATGGACGTTATGGTTTCAACGTATTCAGAGCTATAGGTACTTCTGGAAGCGCTAATGGACTAGCTGGATCAATGGCTATATTTCTGATTATTACTATTCTATCCCCTAAAGAGTGGCTTCCTTTTAAAAAAACATATCTTATTTTTGTTTTTGGGCTTACTTTAATATTAACTCAGTCCAAAAGTGGATTTCTTGCTTTTTTATTAGGCTTTGGAGTTCTAGTATTTATCCAATTTTTGTTTAACGTTTCATTAAAAAAATTGTATAATCTATATTTTTTAATGGGTTTGTTTGTTGGACTAATATTTTTATTGAAGAACTTCATATCAATTGCTATTAATGACAGTTCTAATCGTGTTAATTATACCAAACACGTCTTGTTACAATATGAAGAAAGTAATTTTCTAAATAAACTTTTTGGACTTGGATTCAGACAAACAGCTTATATAAATTCTGAAACTTTAGGCTGGGTTACAGCCCACAATAGTTACGTTAGTTTATTAGCAGAAATCGGGCTCATAGGATTCGGACTAATTATTGGAATAATTATTACCTCTATTTTCGTTCTTTTAAAAAAGAAATTATGGTCTATTCTTGGTGGGCTCCTCGTTTATCTTTTCCATTTATATTCAGAAGGCTTCTTATACGGATCAACTTATATTTTTTATTTGATGTTATTTTTCAGCACCGCTCTGTATTACAATAAAAACACTCAAAAAGTCACTGTTGAACTGAACCCCTAATAGTAGACACTCTAGAAAAACGCCTTTTCGTTTTTTTTGTGTTATCTTTGATGTTCCATATTATAGTGAAAGTAACTTATTCCGTTTTTACTGGGAAAGAAAATTGAGTGAAATTATCAATGAATTTGAGATTCAGCATTTATCCGTTCGCTCAATTTCTTATCATTTTTTTAAAAAATTAGCGGATAAGAAAGAAAATCTTACCAGAATAGGGCAGTAAGTCTACATAGTGCAAATAAAAAAACAAATATTCCAGCAGCAGGTTTAGGAACTCGATTCTTACCTGCCACAGTTTGATTTCCTTGAAACGACTATTGAATTTGCTTTGACAGGACCAGAATTGAGAGAACAACTGTTAGAGTTATTTGAGAAAAAATTAGAAGAATCATTGATTAAAGGGGGAAAACATGTCGATTTTAGTATGTGGTGGCGCTGGTTATATTGGTAGCCACACGGTGAAAGAACTAATTGGGAACTATGAAGTGGTAGTATTGGATAACTTATCAACGGGGTATCCCTTTTTATTAGATGACAATGTAACATTTGTAAATGGTGATTTAGGAGATAAAGCTGTTCTTGATTTTGTATTTACTACTTACAAGATTGATGCAGTTTTCCATTTCGCAGCAAATAGTTTAGTAGGGGAGTCTGTTAAAAAGCCATTGATGTATTATGGTAATAATGTCAGTTCAACTATAACCTTACTAGAGAAAATGGTTGAATATGGAGTAGGGAAATTCATCTTTTCTTCTACTGCCGCTACTTACGGCATACCAAACACAGAATTGATTACAGAGGACACTGCTACAAATCCGATTAATACCTATGGGCGTTCAAAGCTTGTGGTAGAACATATTCTAGCTGATGTTGCTCATGCACATGATTTACGATATGTAGTCTTGAGATATTTCAACGCTGCAGGAGCGCACGAGTCTGGTGAAATTGGGGAGAGTCATGAACCTGAGTCACACTTAATTCCGATTGTTTTGCAGCATTTATTAGGACAAAGAGATCGAATTTCTGTATTTGGCACTGATTATGACACAGCAGATGGCACTTGTGTAAGAGACTACATTCATGTAACTGACCTGGCTAATGCTCATGTACTAGCTTATGAAGGATTAGTTAGTGGGGATGTATATAATGAAGTATATAACCTCGGAAACGGTGCGGGGTACTCTGTTAAAGAGATTATTGAAGTATGTGAACAAGTGTCAGGTAAATCGGCCGTTGTTGAATATGCCAATCGTCGTCATGGAGACCCAGCTGTATTGGTGGCTTCTTCAGAGAAGATTAATAAGGCATTAGGCTGGGAGCCTAAGTTTCAGTTGAAGGATATTATTGTAAGTGCTTGGAGATGGCATTCGAAATAATTAATAAACTATAGGAGAAAAATAGTAAGTTTTCTCTTTCGAATTCTAAAGGATACCTTAAAAATGTTGTAAAGTTTGGAGATTTATAGAAAAATTCGGAGGATTGAAGAATGACACAAAAACCAACGAAAAGAAGTCATACAGTACAAAAAGCTTATTTGAAGCAATTTAGTACAAATCCGAAAGAAGGTAATCCTAAAGTTAAGGTGTATGACAAGAAGCGAGACAAATTGTTTATCGCTAGTGTACAAGATGTAACTGTAGAAAACCACTTTTATAAAATCCCATTAGAATTCGTAGAAGGATTTGTGAAGAAGTTTCCTGAATACAAGGATTTTTTTAAGACGGATTTTGTGGAAGAATATTTTAACAAAAATTTTGAGATACCATATGTAAATATGATTAATGAGTTTTTTTCTAAAAGATATGCACCCAATGACCGTTTAGATTATATTCCTTTTAAAGTTGTATTTAGTTTATATATAACCATTCAGTATTTACGGACAAGAAATAAAAGGAAGACTTTGGAGGATTATTTTTCATCTTTTGAAATAGAAAAAGAGTACCAGCCACTAATACATTTCATTATCTTATTAAACGATAAAGATAAGTTGAAAAGTTTCGGAAACAGTTTATATGATAGATTGTGGAAGATTTATGTTAATGAAACATCAATTCCTTTTAAAACATCAGATAATCCTGTTGTAGTAGCAGAGAATGGAGAAATAGCCTTTCCATTTAGCAGCAAATATCTAATTGTAATAAGTAATTCAATTTTTAATGAAAATAATATTGAAGAGGACTTAACACTAGAATCAATGATCGATAGAGATTCTGTCAAATACTATAACCGACTTCAAGAAGAACAATGTGAATTTCAAACAATCTGGGAAGAAGACGTAAACGCACCACTGTGTTAAAAATTCGAGTCCATCTTATATAGTGTGAGTGGTTTAACCCCTTTTTTTCTGACATAGTTAAAATGGTAGTTTTAAGACATCAAGTGCGCTTCTAAGAAGGCTTTCGGTGTTCTTATAACCTAACCGATTTTGACTTCTTTCCTCGTTGACGTAGCTACGATCATAAATCGGGTACCTGTGTAAAAAACTATTCAAATTATTTACTACAATTGCATATATCAATGGGTGGCACCTTAGATTAAAAGTGGCTAATTTCTAAATCAGGTAACTGTGTAAGGTAAGCGTCAAATAATGAACACATTGTTTCTATTTCTTCTTGAAATGTCAAAAAATTGACGGGCTACTCTGTCAAGCTTATGATGTATTTTTTAAAAATCAGGTACCTACCTGTGTAAAAAACTATTCAGATTATAAACGACAATTGCATATGATTTTTCCAGAAAGTTGTAGGAAGTGGGTTTTTTAATACAGTTTCTGAATAAATTCTCATTTTTGTAAATTGTCATAATTTAATTGGTGCCAGCCATGAAAACTCCGGAAAAGATTTTTAGTGATCAATTTTGATGTATATCATGTTTCTGCTTTTTCATTCTGTGTACATTCAATTATTGCCTACAATTTATTAGTGGGTGGCACTTAAGATGGTGGCTAGCCAATCGTAACTAAATACGAAATCAAAAAGTGGCCGACATTGTATTGGCCGCTTTCTTTGTAAATTAATTAACGGTGTTCTAATACGAAGCTTGAGAACCGTCTATTAAAAGATACCAACTATGTATAAAACTAATTGTTACATCGCTTGTAAGGACAGGGAGTAACTTCCTTGTTCTTTTTTGTTGCAGGATGCTTGAGTAAATGATATCATCACTTCAATAGGTTTAATTCCATGTAATGGAAGTTGGTGGAAGGATGCAAAAGAAGTTCTTACTAAGAATGTCCCCGGAAAAATACGGAACACTGGTGAATATGTCTGTAAAAGAAAAAAGTCTAAATGAGTACATTAATAGGATCTTAGATGAACACATACTTCATGTTGAAGGGAAGATCACACAGATGGAGAAAATAGTTGTCGGTGAGATGTTACAAAAAGAAGTAAGGGAAGCAGTCGTTGTTACTCAAAACCCTTGGTATATGACAATATTAGATGAGTACAAAATCTATTTTTTTTCCACAAACAAAATCGTTTCACCGATGTCTTCTTTATTATTCTACGGAGATTCGGATTGTTCACCTGCCAAAAGCATTAGTCGGTACGGCAAGGTATCCCACATCTATCGTCATGTAACAAAGAATGACTTAATTGATATACCTGAAGTTCAGGGAATTATTTCAGATACTCGTTTTAAAGATCAAGTTATGGAGTGGGAAAAGCATCAGATCGTGGTTCTTTCTGAAGTAGTAAAACTGGAGAAGCCACTTCCTTTGACAAAGGACTACATCAATCATCCGCGAATTATCGTCAATCGCGAGACGACCATGGCTAAGTTATTAAGTGCTAAAAAAATGGATGACTTATTTTGAAGTACGTCTACTCTGTTCTTTCATAATAAAACAGGTACCTATGTGAAAAACAATTCAGCTTATAAGCGACAATTGCATAAGATTTTTCCTTGAAAAACGGGTACCTGTGTAAAAAACTCTTCAGATTATTAACTACAATTGCATTAGCAATTTCAAGAATTCAGCAATTGTTGGATTCTTTTCTGTATAAATATGTAAATAATTAAGTTATCATAAATTTCAGGGTGCCACGCAAAGAAACATTTCTGACATTACACTACAACTTCGGAAAATGTATCAGTGCTGAATTCCTTGCCTGTCCAGAGATTGACGGATATAATGTCCTCAATATCTCTAGAAAAGGAAAAGGACGTCTTCCTATATGTATAATCATTGGCGTGATTATACCGAAGACGTCCCAGATATGTACAGGCATTTAAGGAAATAGGGTACTCTGGTCTTATTCCTCATCAAAAGAAAATAGAACATATGCCAGTATAATTAAATGTTTTGGAACAGGCAATTTTGTTGCGCCGTGAAGTTCCTTCTCATAGTGTTTCTCAAATCTTTCGAATCTTGTGATTACGGCCACGTGATTCACCACCAGTGCCATGTTTTTTACTATTGCTCGCCAAAGAATTTACCAGCGAATGAAATTGCCCTACAAATTAACACACATTGATACACTGTTGGGCATCTTTTATGGATTTATTAAACTAGATCTATTTTTGAAGTAATCAAAATCATTTTTCTGGAACCTTCATATATATACTGCTTATTCCAGCCATGCGGATAAGGTTCTTCTCCATAAGATTTTAGACTTTAGTTCCTCGGAGAAGGGGTACTAACTCTTGTAACCACTCCAGTAAAAGTATTCCTCAGTTTTCTGTAGGTCTTTTCTTGTCATAACAATAATTGCCATAGCTGATCTCTCAGCTCGGTTGTTATCGATTTCGAAGCGTCCGTCCCTCATGAATGTAATTAATTTTGGCCACTGTTTCAGCATATAGGAAATTGCCATAGCGACGAGGGAAATTCTGTTCCAAAAATAATGATTCAAAAAGAGTCTTAGATTAACAATCATTTTTATCTTATGTACGTAATGCTAGGTATTCAGATGTGTTTTTCTGAATGTTCTTACTTTTTAATTGCTGTAAAAATAGATTTACAGTAAAATTTTACATGTATTGCAACCGCTTACATATCGTATTCTATGGTTTCATTCAGCTAGATTAGCTTTTTAGATTGCATATGTAAGCGCTTTCTATTTATTTGTGCAAACGGTTTCACAGGAAGTCATTTGGTTCTATTCTAACCAAGGAAAGGGAGTCGTGCTGGCATTAATTTATTCATCAATCACAAAGAAAGAATAAGGAGGACATGATGAGTGAAAATTGCAAGGGATGTTAAACGTAGAATATCCATGTTTATTGTTTCAATACTGGTTTTGAGTCTATGGCCGCCGTTCATACCAGCTCAACAGGCAAATGCCACTGATACAACATTTGTCAATGAAACAGTAGATTCATCGAATCGTGAAGTTCGTTTTACGTATATTCGCGAAGATCAAACGTATGGTGCCTGGAATATATGGGCATGGAATACAGGTGTGAAGAATGATCAAATCAACTTTGAATCGTATGAAGGTGGCGTGGCATCCGTTCATATTGCAGTTGCCCCTGAAACCGAGCAATTTGGCTTTGTTCTTCGCAGCACGGAAGACTGGAATACGGCACAAAAAGAGTTTGGGGATCGTTTTATTCAAGTCAATAAGAACGATTCACTGACAAAGGCTTACATCACAAGTGGTGTTGAGCAAATTCGCATCGTACCAGATGGATCGGCTCCCGTTATTGATCAAGGGAACGCTACTTTCTATTACCGGGACAAAGCTCTTTTCGCGAGTGATGATATGGACACGATTGAAAAAGTAGAGTTGAAGTTTAATGAACAAACGACTGAAATGAATTATGAGCCAGACAATGAAAGATTCGTAGTTGCATATGAAAACATTCCAAATGGGAAAACGCCATATACCTTCCTGGTCACAAAAGATGGTGTGACGACAGAAGTAACAGATCCTTACAATACAACCGATGGGGCTTCATTTATCGACTTCAAGCAAGCGGACTTGACGGTTTCTGGATCAGTGGTACCGGCAGCAATTGATTATAATCAAAACGCGGTGTTGTCTGTAGATATTGCAGGACTGACAGACGACGTAACCATCAGCAAAATTACTGCAGATGCGACTTCTTTAGGTGGGTCAGATAAGCTCGAGATTGATCCATCCTTAAAAGAGATTGCCATTGCAGTTGACGATGACACAACTGCTGGCATCAAAACGATTCCATTAACAGTGGTAGATTCTTATGGAAACAGTTACACAGGAACGGCGGAAGTAGAAGTGAAGACGAGACAATCGACAGGAACGTCAGATTTTGATTGGGACGAGTCAGTCATTTACTTTATGTTAACCGACAGATTTTTTGATGGAGATTCGTCTAACAACGACCCCTACGACCTGAACTATGATACGTCTAAGCGTGGGACGTACCAAGGCGGGGATTTAAAAGGGATTACGAGTAAACTAGATTATCTTGATAATCTTGGTGTCAATACGATCTGGATCAGTCCAGTTGTAGAAAATATCAAATACGATGTCCGTTCTGTTGAAACTGGCACATCGGATGAGCCTTATTACGGCTATCATGGCTACTGGGCAAATAATTTCGGTAAATTGAATCCGCACTTCGGAACGATGGATGATTTCCATGAACTGATTGATGCCGCACATGACCGTGATATGAAAATCATGGTGGATGTTGTTTTGAATCATACCGGCTATGGGTTGAAAGAAATCGATGGAACGTTGGCGAACCAGCCAGCAGGTTTCCCGACAGATGAAGATCGTACTAGATTCAGCGATACGGTCCGTCAAGGATCAGACGTTGGAACGGATGAGGTAGTTGGTGAATTAGCCGGACTTCCTGACTTGAAAACGGAAGACCCTGCCGTTCGTCAACAAATCATTGACTGGCAAACAAGCTGGATTGACGAAGCGACGACAGCTAAAGGCAACACAATTGACTACTTCCGTGTAGATACCGTGAAGCATGTAGAAGATGCGACGTGGATGAAATTCAAAACTTCGCTAGCTGAGAAAAAGCCTGACTTTAAGATGATTGGGGAAGCATGGGGGGCAAATGCAAACAATACCCTCGGTTACCTAAACACAGGAACGATGGATTCCTTACTAGACTTTGAGTTTAAAAATACAGCACGTAACTTCGTGAATGGTCAATTGAAAGCGGCGAATGAAGCGCTTGTTGATCGTAACGGCAAAATAGATAATGCCGCGACATTAGGGCAGTTTTTAGGCAGTCATGATGAAGATGGATTCCTTTATTCATTAGGTGGAGATGAAGGTAAGTTGAAAGTTGCCGCTTCCCTGCAGGCAACTGCAAAAGGACAGCCTGTGATTTATTACGGGGAAGAACTTGGCTTATCTGGCGCCAACAACTACCCACAATATGATAACCGCTATAACTTTGCGTGGGATCAAGTCGAAATTAATGATGTATTGGATCACTACACGAAGATTCTTAACTTCCGAAGCGAGCATTCCAAAGTGTTTGCAAAAGGGGAAAGAACATTCGTAGGTGGGTCTGATAAAGATAAGTTCCTCTTATTCTCTCGTGACTATCAAGATCAATCGGTTTACGTCGGACTCAACGTTGCGGAAAATGCAAAAGATGTGACGTTAACAGTAGATTCGGCAGAGGCAGTTGTGACCGATTATTATTCAGGAGAAGTTTATGAAGCAAATGATGCAGGAGAAATTAACGTAACACTTCCAGCTTTAGCTGACGGCGGTACTGTCTTGCTAACAGTTGAAGGCGGAAACATAACAGGTGCGGCTGCTAAAGGTGACGTTGGAGACGTAGTCGAACCAATTCCAGCGAACACCATTCGCATTCACTATAACCGAACCGACAATGTATACGACAACTATGGTGCATGGTTATGGAATGACGTAGCTTCACCTTCGGCTAACTGGCCAGTTGGAGCAACGATGTTTGAAAAAACGGACAGTTATGGTGCGTACATTGACGTTCCACTAATTGAAAGTGCGAAAAATATTGGCTTCCTTGTGATGGATATCATGAAAGGCGACGCTGGTAAAGATGGTGGCGACAAAGGCTTTACGATTGCGTTACCAGAAATGAATGAAATTTGGATCAAGCAAGGTTCGGATCATGTTTATACGTACGAACCGGTCGATTTACCAGCAAATACGGTTCGCATTCACTATACGCGTGACAATGGGGACTACGACAATCTTGGCATTTGGAACTGGGGCGATACCGCTTCACCTTCTGACGGTTGGCCAACAGGCGCAGTCGATTTCGACGGCACAGATCGTTATGGCGCTTATGCGGATATCGAACTAAAAGAAGGCGCGAAGGATATTGGTTTCCTGATTGTCAACGAACAAACGCAAGAAAAAGATGCAGGCGATAAATCTTTCAATTTATTGGATAAGTACAATCACTTATGGATTAAACAAGGGGACAATAACGTCTACATTTCCCCGTTCGGAGAAGTGGCATCTGGCATTGTATCAGGTGAAGTCATTTCAGAAGATACGATTTTACTCGGGTATACAATGACAGAGGGCTTAACAGCTGACAAACTGAAAGCTGATTTGGTCATTAAAGATGTTGATGGGGCAGATGTTGCCGTTGAAAGCGTCGAAATCACTGGCGCAACGACAGTTGAAGTAAAAGCAGCACTGAACTTAGACAAACTTCCATTGTCCATTACGTATGCAGGCAGAACTGTTTCAGCATCTTCCGGTTGGAGAATGCTTGATAAAATGTACGCTTATGATGGTGATGATCTAGGTGCAACTTACAAAAAAGGCAATGCGACATTGAAATTATGGGCACCTAAAGCAAGTAAGGTAGTGGCGAACTTCTTTGATAAAAAGGATGCAGCTGCACCAATCGGCACAGTCGAGCTAACGCGTGGTGAACAAGGTGTCTGGTCAGCAAACATCAAAGCAAAAGACCTTGGTGTAAAAGATCTTAAAGGCTACTACTATCAATACGAAGTAACAAATGACGGCGTCACGAAAAAAGTACTAGACCCTTATGCGAAGTCAATGGCAGCCTTTACGGTGAATACAGAAGGAAATGCGGGTCCTGACGGAGATACGGTAGGGAAAGCAGCGATTGTCGACTTAAGCGGCACGAACCCTAAAGGATTCGGTCATGCTTCGATTGATGGTTACGAAAAGCGTGAAGATGCGGTGATTTACGAAGTTCACGTACGTGACTTTACATCTGATCCGTCCATTGCAAAGGATTTGAAGTCAAGATGGGGCTCGTATAAAGGCTTTATCGACAAGCTCGATTACATTAAATCTTTAGGGGTTACACATGTTCAATTACTTCCGGTCATGGCTTGGTATTATGGCGATGAAACGAAGGCGGGCGAACGCGAGCTTGAGTACTCAGCTGGCGGCAATGAATATAACTGGGGTTACGACCCGCACAGTTATTTCTCGCCAGACGGGGCGTATTCAGAGAATCCAAAAGACGCTGAACTGCGCGTAAAAGAATTAAAAGAATTAATCGATGCCATTCATGATGCAGATATGGGTGTTGTGTTTGACGTCGTATACACGCATATGGCAAAAGCCAGTCAATTAAATGACATTGTGCCAAATTACTACGCGTATCAAGATGCTAAAGGCAACTTCCTTGGCGGCTTTGGCAACAACCTGGCGACAAGCCACACGATGGCTGAAAAGTTAATGGTCGATTCCGTAAAATATTGGTTTGAAGAATACAAAATTGATGGCATGCGATTTGATATGATGGGTGACGCAACGTATCCATCCATCCAAAATGCGTATAACGCAGCGGCTTCCGTAAATCCAGATGCACTATTTATTGGCGAAGGCTGGAGAACATTTGCCGGTCATCTAGCTGATCCAGAACTTGCTGGAATGGGTGCTGACCAAGACTGGATGGATAAAACGGACGATGTCGGAGTATTCTCTGACGAAATCCGCAATGAACTGAAATCTGGTTTCGGTTCTGAAGGGGAGCCTCGATTCATTACAGGCGGCGCACGAAATATCGAAACGATTTTCAATAACATTAAAGGGCAGCCTTCGAACACGGCTGACGATGACCCGGGCGATATGGTCCAGTACATTGAAGCACATGATAACTTGCCTTTATATGATGTCATTGCGCAGTCCATTAAAAAGAATCCGTCCATTGTTGCGAACAACCTGGAGATTCATAAACGAATTCGAATCGGTAACGCTATGGTGCTGACATCTCAAGGTACTGCCTTCCTTCATGCTGGCCAGGAGTATGGCAGAACGAAGCAGTGGTTCGGCGAAGGTGTACCTGAACAAAAATATCATGAATTAACAGATCTGGATGGTCAGTCATTTGGCTACTTCATCCATGATTCCTATGACTCCTCAGATGCCATCAATAAATTTGATTGGCAAAAAGCAACAAACAAAAAAGCATTTGCCGTCAATACAACGACAAGTGCTTACACAAAAGGATTAATTGAATTAAGAAAATCAACAAATGCGTTCCGTTTAGGCGAAAAAGAGCTGGTTGATACAAACGTATCATTACTAGATTTCCCTGAAATGAACGATCAAGATTTAGTGATTGCCTACGAAAATGTATCGACAGATCAAACAGGTACTTACTACGTATTTGTCAATGCCGATAACAAATCGCGCACCTTAACATTAGGAGATTATGACTTCTCTAAAGGAGTTGTCGTAGTAGACAATGATGAAGCTGGAACAAAACTTGTATCCAAAAAGTCAGGCTTTACACTGTCGAAAACGACTTTAACACTTGATCCGTTAACAACAGTGGTGATTAAACTAGATAAAAAATTACCGAAAAAACCGAAGGTTGGTGGGAAAGGAAAGTAAGCGGGTACCTAAGCGGGTACCTGTGCAAGAAACAATTCAGATTATACACGACAATTGTATGTGAATTAACCTGAAGGTTATAGGTGAAGGATTTCTTATCCAATGGATTGGATAAATTCTCATTCATGTAAATTGTCATAATTATTGTGGTGCCACCCATGACAATATCAAATTAGATAAGATAAAAATGAAAACGCGGCCGAAGTAGCATATTCGGCCGCGTTTTTTCAGTGTAAAATGGTTGCATTAATCGTCGCGTGGTACTTGAACCGTCCCTATATGCGTGCGGGTATTGATTATGGCCATTGAAATGTACCACCTCTGACATAGTTTTTACCACCGAATGACAGACTGTTTACCACTGCAATCTATCTGGTGATAAAAGATATAAAACCATAGTTTTGAGCATCAAAATGTTATAAAAAATTGATTGACTTCCAATAAGATCAGTCTTCTGCAAACGGTCCAGATTAACTCTTGTATTACGTAGTTGACTGATACTGCACAGTAAAGTTCTTCATTAATGATTTTTCTGCTCCCTTTGAAAAGGAAAAGAAGCAGATGGTAGGGAATAGATATATTAGAAAATAATAGTGAGGGAGGAATATGGTATGGAATTTGGGGATTTTCTAAGAATAAATTATCATTTGGGAGACAAATCCGTAAAAGATTATATTAGTCGGTGGAACGGAATCCTTAACAAAGGTTTATATAATGGAGAAACAGAGGTTACTCCTTCTTTGACAGCAGCTGTTGATAGGGAGTATCCAGAAGACTCTCATTATCGCCTCACACTTAAACGATATATTGAATTCCAAAACAAACAGAAACAAAAAAGTTTATTAGGATAAGTGGGAAATGAGTAGGAATGAATCTACTCATTTTTGTTTTTAAGACCAAATGTATTTGATCGGAGAAGTATATTATCTATAAAGGTTAGTAGAAGCGTAAAAATAAATCATTGAAAGGAGTTAAGTGACTACGTCGCTTAGCTTCTTTTTAGTATAAGCAACCCTTCCTAGTTGAAAACGCAAAGGTACGGCATCGATCAAGGGAGGATAGGACTCAAGTATCATTTTGATTGTTTGTCAACACTTGGAATAGGTTGTTTAGTCGTATTTCCTAAAACAAAATACAAACTTTAAAACTATAAAAACGATTCTATATAACCACATAATAATTCCATAATTTGTTCCATTGGATGATATGATATTTACATTGTATAGGAATAAAGAGGCATATGATGGGTTAGGGGAATGGGGATGATGCATGTGGTAATGTTGTGGCACAGAGGATGTTTATGTTATCAAAAAGCGTTGTTAAATGGGGCACTCTGCCCTGACCTTAGAATCAAGATTATCAATAAAATTGAAATGCATAGTAATAAGTTAAATCAAGCGAGAATGTCTAGAGAATTGAAAATTGATAGTAGAATCAGAGGGAACTTTGAAGAGTTGAAATTAGAAAGCTGACGGATATCTTCGTCGGCTTTTTTTGTTGGTTTGTTGATTTATTTGATCAGGTCCCTGTGTAAAAAACTATTCAGATTATAAACGACAATTGCATATGTTTTTTCCTGAAAGCTGTAGGCAAGCTATCTCTTAAAAGAGCAACTGTATAAATCCTCATTCTTGTAAATTTTCATAATTTAAGTGGTGCCACCCACGACAATTCCAGAGAAGTTTTTTTAGGAAGTATATCATATTTCTGCTTTTTCAATCTGTGCACATGCAAATAATACCTAAAGATGCCTCTCCAATCTGCTGCTGAATTAGATTGGAAGGGGCTTGGAAGGGGCTTGGAAGGGGCTTCTAGGGATTTCAGTTTAAAGTATGCTCAAAACCGCGTCTACTGTTCGGAGATAGTTGAAAAGTAAATCATTTTATAACCATTGCCAAGAGTTTCGAAGTTGAGCGGCCAATGCGTTACTCGACTTATTTTTTGAATTAGGTTCGTAAAGAACGTTGCTTATTGTTGATGGCAATCCTCTTTGCAAAGTGTTAGTTCCAAGTACTAATAGACCTACGATTCTCCAACCGGCGGTAATAAAATCATCAAGATACTCGTAGTAGTCTGGATAATTATTAATAGACTTTTCTCTAAGAGCAAGTAGGACATTATCATAGTTATTTGCTTCATTTATTACATTTATTGAAGGAATTTTCTTTTCTTGTAACGACGTTGGTTCTATATAAAATGCCTCTTGTTGACCATTGCTAAAAGTAATATAATGTGGTCGTGCAAGACCTCCCCCGCTCCGATCTCGAAATCCACTTAATGCCCTTATGGTTGACGATTTACGAGTATTTTGTTCTCCGATTAATACATATAAATCTGGCAATTTAATCACTCTACCCTTCCTCATACTTTTGAACATCTTATAATATGATTTTTTAAAAAAGACTATGATTTATAAGTAAACAATTAAAGTAAAAGGATCAATATTCATAAAAATGTAGGGTCGAAAAAGGGAAAAGGTGCCACCCAAACATAATGTACCATCCTCTTGATATGAGTTATAACCACGCATCGTCACTGAGCAGGAGGTCCAGTTTCTTGTCTTCTTCAGTGACATGCCGGTAAAGCTGGCTATATAAAACCAAAATAACAAATCAGGTACATGTTAAAGTACGAATGATCAAAATATTGGTTTTCACAGTCTTCAATAGAATGTAACTATGAATCGTAGTAACGCTACTGGTCAACTTATGTTTCATCTCTTTGCTGCGTTTGCTGAGTTCGAACGAAATCTTATTCAAGAACGTTCAGCTGCCGGGCGAATGGCAGCAAGAGCCAGGGGACGACGTGGCGGTCGTCCAGGCAAATACGGATTAAAGGATATTGAGATGATGAAAAATCTTATTGATGGTGGTACACCAATCAAAGATGTGGCAGAAAGCCGTGAGTAATCTCATTATATAAGTTTAGAGATTCTATACGAGTGGCAGGACATTACAAAAAAACATAATGAATAGATTCTTACTGGGAGGGCAGATGAGAAACGAGAAAGAATTCTAAAAAAATATTTACATGGTTTAAATGATATGGCAACAACGAAACACTCGGAACAAATATTCTGGGATATCCGTAAAGTCAATTTACGCTTACACACACTAATTGCTGAAGAACAGCAAAACGTTGCGAATTGTATACGATTATGCAAGAGGAAAAGTGTGATACTAACAAGAAGCAGTTGATTTTTGGGCACTTGGTTTTTTAAGAGGGGATTACCACTATGACAACAGGAAATGAACTATTAGACAAAATAATAATCGTTATATTAATCATTGTGTTCTTATTTTTTATTAAGAGATACATTCCTATAGTAATTATCATTTCATGGTGGTCATTAATAATTTACGCTTGTATTTATGGTTTCTATGAAAATATGATTAAAGATGATGGATATAAAAAGTATTCTATTTTTCAATCTGAAAATGAAATACAGGAACCTTATAGTCCAGGGAATGAAACAACTATTTTGAAGACTATTCAGATTCTGATTCATCTGACTATAATATCCATCATGTGGACCCCCATGATGTGAATGGATACTATAGAAGTGACGGTACATATGTAGAAGGATATAGAAGAGGGGGAGTCGAAGGTTATAAACGTTCTGACCCCGACCAAGATACTGCAAATAATTTGAATCAAGAGGATACCTATGTTGAAGGATATGAAACTCCAAGCTTCAGTGAAACAATAACTGAGAGTTTAATTGACAGTATACTTGGAGATTGATTACCAATCATTTGATAAATCGGGTTACTGTTTAAAAAACAATTCAGATTATTAACGACGAATGTATATGATTTCCCCTTAAAGTTGTAAGCAAAGCGTTTGTTAAAAGAGCTTCTGAATAAAAACTCATTCTTGTAAATTGTCATATTTTAAGTGGTGTCACCTACGATAATTCCAGAGAAGATTTTTAGTGAACAATTTTGATGTTTATCATGTTTATGCTCTTTCTTTCTGTGAACATGCAAATATTGCCTACAAATTCTCAATGGGTGGCACTTTGATAGTGGCTATATACGAAATCAAAAAGTGGTCGACATTGCATCTGCCGCTTCTTCTTAATGGTTAGCGTCAAATAATGAACACATTGTTTCTTTTCAAAGAAAATGCCTTTCCGACTTTTTGTCAGAAAGGCATTTACTATTTCTGCGATTTTAATCGGGTGTGTAAAAAATTTTTTCATTTTATAACCTGTTAATGCTGTTTCATAATGTAACGTTGCTGAATTCCTTGCCTGTCCAGAGATTGACGGTTAAATGAGGATGGTGGTAAGCGTCAAATAGTGAACACATTCTTATAGAAGAAGATTCATTGATACTCCTCCCAGAGTTTGATTAGCTAGATCGCCATTGTTATTGCGAATTTCAGAGCCAAAAGACTCAATTGCTATGCAGGACCATTAGAACTTTCGTATGGGGAGATCTTAATTGCCCAAGATAGAAAGAATCCCTTTTAATGCGGTTTGATCTGACCAAACATTCATAATGCAAGTAGAAGTCAACTTAAGGTCATCAGAAACATTCAAGTTGCTAGCATTTGTTTTAATAACGAAACCGGTAAGTTCTTGGATTTCGAATATTTCATTTAACTTATTTAGTTGATTACTAGATAGAGTAGAGTTGTTTCCCATGATCACTCCGTCTAATCCACCATATTGCAGGATTGCTTTTTGAATGGATTGTTCAATGCTGTCATTATGATCGACTAGTAATAGTTGAGTACGATATGTGTCACGAATAATGCCAAGGCTTTCAGTGTAATTGGCTAACACAATTGCATGGGCACCTTTTTCTAACACTTTCTCTAACACTGATTCTTCTTGCTGGTCACTTACGCCAATAAAGAACAAGATATAGCCAGCTAAATTTGGAACAGGGGATGAAAGACTTAACTTGTATAATTCTAGTGGCCAATAGTCGATATCGAATGCCTGTTCTTCTGTAAGGTTTCTACTAGAGTTAAACATGTCGAGAACATTTGCAGCACCTTCGTGAGAGTGCTTTGCAATCTCTGTATTTCTTTGGGCTTCTTTTAAAGAGATTCCCGCTCCAAAACACCCAAGGCCAGGAATTAGACCCACCTTTGGATTGATATTTCCATGCATATCAAACCCTTTTGGGAGTCTTTCCAGGTACTTATTAAAGTATTTTTTATACGCCTCTTGAAAGGATTGGATGGTTTCTTTACAATCGTCGACCTCTGAAATAACAAGTGAGTCTTTTCCAATTCTTAAAATGTGTTCCAGTGTTGATCTTCCACCGGTTGCGATTTGTATAACATCATTTCGGTTTGCTAAATTCAATTGTTCCTCATCTATCGTAATAATTTGTTTCTGGTTCAGAGAGAGCTGACCACGCAAACGAAGTAGAAGTTTCTCGATTTGATCAGTTTTTAACTTAAGATGAATAGTCGTATCTTTTTTTGTTTTATGATTCTTTATATACTCTTGAGCTTTCTTTTCTAACTCGATCGTTTTTAAATAAGATTCTTCATGAGTATTACCCCAAGTGACAAGTCCATGATGCTCCAAAACGACCGCATATTTATCTGAAAACTGTTGGACAATCTTTGAAAGCATGAATCCAGGGCGATAATAGGGGACAAAGGCAACGTCATTTCCTAAAGCTTCATGAATGACTTCTTCAGCATTCCCGTGATTTGTTAATGTACAAATTGCATCCGAGTGAACATGGTCGATATGTAGAGCTTCAATAAAAGCATGAAGTAATGTTTCAATTGAAGGTCTACGTTCAGCAGCGCTTACCATACTCTTTGCAAGGTAGTCCACCATTTCCTCATCAGACATATCATCTCGATCTAATAAGGGAAGTAATTCTTCCAGATAGAGACCGGAAAAGTCTTGTTCGGTAATACTTTTTAGATCACATCCGCTTCCTTTAATTCGTAGAATTGTATGTTTTTTACCCAAGTGGTCTGTTTCAATAATCTTGCTGGAGGTATTCCCCCCACCATATAATACGAGATTTGGATCGCTACCTAATAATCTTGATCGATTGACCAACTTGCTGATTTCATTTTCTCCTGGTATCGTAAATCCTTGTGTACCCATGAAAATTCCTCCTTCATAGAATTTGATTTAAGGGGATTGAAACAAGATAAGAGTAGAAATTTTAATTAAATAAAATTTCTACTCTTACGAACAAGTTTACTTAGAAGTCATAATCGTCAACATTTTCCTTCGTAAATATAACGCGTTCAGGTAATAAAATAATCCCACTATCAGCAGCGGTATACTCGTATCCTTGAATAGAGTTCGGCTCAATTGTAACTTCTCCGATACCAGGCACTTCAAATGTATCTCCTACTTTTAATTCTTTCCCCTCAACCGTCATTAAGTAAGCTGTATAAGCAGCAATAGCGCCTTGCTTTTTAACATCCCATAAGCCAAATTGTTTAACTGTATCCCGTTTGACATAGTCTCTCATGACATTGGGAGTGGAGAATCCAGTGATAATGACTTTTCCATCCATACTTAGGTTCTCTGCGGCTTGTGCCATTGCAGGTAATGCAGTGGCATCCGGAGCAAAAACGATATCAATATCAGGATATGTTTTCAAGATACCTTCGCCAACTGTAAGGGATTTTTGTGCGTCATTTTCACCAAATTGTGTCGTAACGATTTCCCAACCTGGGTGTTTTTCGGCAATATAAGCCTTCGCTTTTTCAACCCACTGATTTTGGTCAGTAACAGTCGGACTTGAATAGAAAAAGGCAACTTTCGCTTTTTCTTTTTTCAATTGATCCGCACCCATATTCACTAATAGTTCCCCTAATTGCTCAGGAGTTCCTTGGTTAATATAAAAAGATCTGTGCTCAGGATTTACATCTGAATCCCAAGTGATAACTTTCACACCACGTTCTTTTGCACGGTCCAAAGCTTGATTCAACCCATCGACAGAAGTCGAAGAGATCATTAGTGCGTTGTAACCTTGATTGACAAAGTTATTAATATACTTTACTTGCTCCGCAACAGATGCTTCACTAGGACCGTCGTATTTTAGTTGTACATCTAGAGAATCCGCCATTTCCTTGGCGCCAATACCACCAGATGTAAAGAAACCAACACCAGTTAATTTTGGAATGAAGGCTAATTTAACATCCTCTTTCTTGATGGTTTCATTTTCCTTCGGAGTTGCATCATTTCCAAAGCAACCGGACATAATGACCAGCATTATTGCGGTGATGAACATCAAAAGCAATTTATTTCTTTTCATAAAACGCTTTCCTCCTTTATATTTTTAATTCCTTTGTTCTCTGCACTTTTTTTTGTAAAATAGCTGTTTAATATAATTTAAGTCTATTTGTCTCATTAGGACGGCTACTATTAGCATTACTCCAACAACAATAGTTGTTTGTTCGCTTGGCATTCCCGAGAGTTGAAGACCGTAATTCATCATTCCAACGACAATACTTGCAATTGCTGTACCTAAAACTGTACCCCGTCCTCCTAAAATACTAGTTCCACCAAGCACGACTGCCGTAATGACTGGTAAAATGGCTTGCGTACCTAAATCAGATCTTGCAGAACTGAAATAAGATGTTAATATTGCACCGCTTATACCACCTCCTAAACCTGCTAAAATGTAGGTGCTTAATACGATCCATTTGGTTGCAATACCACTATATTTAGCAGCCTTACTATTGATGCCGACTAAATATACATTGCGTCCATACTTAGTAAGGTGGAGTAAACCACCAAAAAACAGTAAGATAAATAGCATTAACCACATTGAATTTGGAAGACCAAATGTTATTCCGTTCGCGATTTGAACGAACGAGGTTGGAAATCCACTAATCCCTTCATATCCTGTAGCACTGGAGCCGCCTGAAATGACAAGGGCGATTCCTGCGAACAAAAACATGGTTCCTAATGTAACAACGAGAGGCTGTACATCGGTAAATGCTACGATTAAACCATTCAGTAAACCGGCTAAAGCACAAATAAATATGGCGATGATGAGAGCTATCCAGACATTGAGACCCCCCAGCCAAAGAACGCCAATCGTAATTGAGGACAACCCCATGATTGAACCTACAGAAACATCGATACCACCAGTGATAATAACAAAAGTCATAGGAATGGCTGCGAGTCCAATATAAGCAAAGTCATTCATACTGAATAATAAGTTTTGTAAATTTAAGAAACCTGGAGTAAGTATGCTGAAAAAAAGTAATTCCCCTATTAAAAACACAAACAGGAAAAGCTCCCATTTAAGTAAGCGCTTTAGTTTGCTTTTCATGTTTACTTTCCTCCAAAGTGATTTTCTTTTGACTCAAATTCTTTAAGTTTTTATGTGTACCTTTTTTAAGTCGTTTTTGGAACTGTGAATCTCCCACGACGATTAATAGGAGTAATAAACCTGAAATAGCACTATTCCAATAAGCTGGCATTTTCATATAGACAAGAGAACTATTGATGATCGTGAAGAAAATGGCTCCTAGTCCAGCTCCTACGACACTCCCAATTCCACCAGATAGACTAACTCCTCCTAACACAGCCGCCGCAATAACTTGAAGTTCAATACCACTACCAGTTTGGTTCGTAACGAAACCAATATTCATTACATAGATTAGACTGGCGAGAGATGCTGATATACCAGATAGAATATAAGCAAGAACTTTAACAATGTTTACCGGTAAACCCACTAATTCTGCACCATCTGCATTATCACCAACTGCATAAAAGTATCGACCGAATTTTGTTTTTGACAAAAAGAGATACGAAATAAAAATTAATAATGCACCAATCCAAATGGGTAGGGGGATACTCAATACTTCTAATCTCGCAAATTTTTTATAGTAATTAGGTATATCTTCAATCCACATTCCTTTTGTATATAGGAGCATAATGCCGCGTACAATTCCCAACATTCCTAAAGTCATAATGATCGCGGGTATTTTCAAATAAGATACTCCAATTCCATTAATTAGACCGATACCTGCACCAACGCAAATGACGATAAATATAACAAAACCTAAATTTGCTCCACTTGTAAGAAGAGTTCCGCAAACTGCTGCTGATAAACCCATAATCGAACCGACAGAAACATCAATATTTGATGTGAGAAGGACGAAAGACTGCCCTATAGCCAGTATCAATAAAATAATACTTCCATTTAACAGTAAAACGATCGTGTCCGTGGATGTAAATTCGCTATTGATAGATCCAACAAAAAGAAAGTAAATGACCATTAATATGATGATGGATAATTCTCTCACTTGAATCGCTTTTGCCAGTATTGACTTCATGAGGGCAACTCCTTTTTTATTCCAAATGCTGCTGAAGTTATGCTGTCGACCGAAATTTGTCCTTTCTTAATTTCTTTCTCAATTAACCCCTCATGTATCACAAGTACTCGGTCGCTTAGTTCTACAATTTCTTCTGAGTCAGATGAAATTAGCAATACAGCTAATCCTTTTTCTTTCAACTGATTGATAATGCCATATATGTCCGCTCTTGCACTAGCGTCAATACCACGTGTCGGTTCATCCAAAATAATCACTTTAGGCTCGGTGGCTAAGTATTTTGCAAGTACTACTTTTTGCTGGTTTCCACCAGATAAATCGCTCAGTTCTTGCTTAGTTCCATCTGTTTTTATTTTGAGATCTTCAACATACTTCTTGGTGATTGTGTCTTCTTCTTTAGATGAAATAAAGATTCCTTGTAGCCGATCTAATAGTGTTGAGGTTATATTTTTTCGAACGGATGTAATTCTGAAAATTCCATGAGCATGACGATCTTCTGGAACATAAGCCATCCCAAGATTAATTACTTTTTTTATGGAAAGTCTTTTTATTTTTGTTCCGTTCAATTCAATTGTGCCGGATTCGTATGGTTCGATCCCGTAGATTGCTTCAGCTATTTCTGTTCTACCCGCACCAACAACACCTGCTATTCCCAATACTTCCCCTTCATGAACGGAAAATGAGATATGTTGAAATTTCTTTCCGCAAAGAGAATCTACTTTCAAGATTGGTTTTCCGATTTGTTCTACAAATCTGTTTTTGTTCTCATTAAGAGTGGAACTATCTCGTTTATTATCCTTAAGTAAATTAAGTTTCATATTTGTGGGGACTAAACCATCCAACAAACGCTCATAGGTAAACTCTGAAATAGGACCTTGGGCAGAAATCTTACCATCTCTTAATACTGCAACTGAGTGAGACAACATAAAGATTTCAGAGAAACGATGTGTTATATAAATAATGCCAATGCCGTTATCGGAAAGTTGCTTTATATTATCAAACAAAGAATTAATTTCATTGTTCGTCAATGTGGACGTCGGTTCGTCCAAAATTAATATTTGAGCGTCACGGACAAGTCCACGTAATATTTCAACCAGTTGTTGTTCTGCAATGGATAAGGATAACCCTAATTGGTTAATGTCAATATCCCACCGAACCCTTTCGATTACCTGTAATATTTTAGTTCTTTGTTCTTTTAATTTTCCTTTAAGCCCAATCGTGATATTTTCTTCAATCGTCATATTTGGAAAAATTAAAGGTTCTTGAGGAACTAAGTAAATGCCGTGTTTATGTGCATCACTTGGATTGGAAAAGCGTACGGCTTTTCCCTTAATCAGCATTTCTCCACTATCAGCCTTATAAAGACCAGTAATAATTTTCATTAATGTTGATTTCCCAGCACCATTTCCACCGACCATCGCGTAAATTTCGCCTTTTTTCAAAGCAAAGTTAACGCCGAGTAGAACATGATTGCCGTTAAATTGTTTATGAAGATCTTTGATTTCTAATAAACACTCATTTCCCAAGTGAATCCGTCTCCTTTCACAAATTGAACATTTAATAAAAACGAATTACTTTTGTTCTGTCATTAGTGTATGCATTTGTTTCGGTTAATTTAATTTTATGTTTTGGAAAACACTTACATAAGTAAATAACCAAAAGAAATATTTGGGGAAATCCTTATTTTTATGCATATTAACAAATGTGTAAAAATAGAATAAATTTTAAAATTAATCATTTGTAATAAAAAAAATCAAATGTTCAAAAGGAGGTGCATGATGTTAACTCAAGAAGTATACATTGATTCATTAGCGACTAAAGTGGCTTGGTACTATTACAAAGAGAATTTGACACAAACAGAAATTGCCGAAATTATGGGATTAAATCGGGTTAAAGTTGTCCGGTTATTAGAAAAAGCAAGAATGGAAAATATTGTTCAATTTCATATTAAGGGGATTGAAGTAAACTGCTTGGAATGTAAGAAGTCATTGATTGAACAATATAATTTAGATGATGCAATAATTGTTCCTACACCAAAAAACAAAAAAGAAATTCGATTAACGTTAGCAAAAGCAGCCGCACAATTGCTTCAAGATATGATTATGGATAATGAACTTGTGGGGATGGGTTGGGGAGAAGCTGTTTCACATACGTTAAACAATCTCAACATCGAATCATCAAGAAATATTTCGGTTGTAACATTAACAGGAGGTGTTAATAATTACATCCAAAAACGTAATAGTGGAATTAATCAGGGATTTAATGGCCCTATTTACGCTATTCCATCTCCATTTATCACTTCAACTGAAGAAATCGCTGAGCAGTTTTTAACTGAACCGTCTGTTAAAGAAATTCTTGAACTTGCCTTACTATCAAAATATGCAATTGTTGGAGTTGGTAGTTTATCTCAAGAAGCTACGATTTTCCAAGAAAATAAGCTGACACTTAATGAAGTTACAACTATAAAAAATCTAAATGGTGTTGGGGATATCTTAGGACAGTTCTATGATCGAAATGGGAATCTTTTGGATATTCCATTACACAAAAGATTAATAGGTACTCATCTTAGTAAATTAAAAGAGATGAATGTCATTGCAGTTGCTGGGGGACAAGAAAAAGTACTAGCAATTTATGGAGCATTAAAAGGAGGATATATCTCAACATTAATTACAGATGAAGAAACAGCAGTTCAATTGATTACGTTAAAGGGGGAATAAAAGTAGTGGATTTTCTTCTAGCATTTGATGCGGGAACCGGTAGCGTTAGGGCTGTTTTGTATAACAACAACGGAGAACAAGTCTGTGTGGCACAGCAAGAATGGACCCATCTCTCAGATTCGAATTATCCAGGTTCAATGGATTTTGACTATATTAATAACTGGAATGTCATTGTTCAGTGCATTACAGAAGTGTTAACAAAAGCAGCGATTGATCCAAAATTAATAAAAGCTGTTAGTTCCACCAGTATGCGAGAAGGATTTGTGCTATACGATAAAAGCGGACGAGAATTATGGGCATGTGCGAATGTAGACGCTCGTGCCGATCAAGAGGTAGCCACTCTAAAATTTAAAAATGGTCAATTGGAAAGAGACATATACAAATTGTCAGGCCAGACTTTTGCTTTAGGCGCTGTTCCGAGATTATTGTGGTTGAAAAACCATAAACCCGATATATTTGAGAAAGTATGTTCCATTACGATGATAAATGATTGGATCTTATATAAGCTTTCTGGAGTACTTCAAATAGATCCTTCAAATGGATGTACAACTGGAATGTTTGATTTAATATCAAGAAAATGGTCCCATGACATATCCTTATTTTGCGATATCGATAAAAAAATCTTCACGAATGTAAATGAAGCAGGAACGATAATTGGAAATATTAATTCTTCTGTAGCACAAACAACAGGGTTAAGTGAAGAAACATTGGTTGTGGCAGGAGGAGGAGATGCTCAACTAGCGTCAGTAGGCGTTGGTGCGATTGAAAAAGGTCAGGCAGTTGTTTCTGGGGGCTCTTTTTGGCAGCAGGAAGTAAACATCGATGTACCTATTGTTGATTCCAACAGTCGAGTTCGTATTAATTGTCATGCAGTTCCAAACTTATGGCAAATTGAAACAATTGCTTTTTTCCCAGGTGTTGTAACTCGTTGGTTTAGAGATAGTTTTTGTGACAAAGAAATAGAGGAAGCAAATATAATGGGAAAAGATTTTTATGAAGTAATGGAAGAGAAGGCAAAAGATGTTCCTGTAGGTTCATATGGAGTCATCCCGATTTTTTCTGATATTATGAACTTTATTTCTTGGAGACACGCTGCACCTTCCTTTATTAATTTGAGTCTGGATCAAAAAAAATCCGGAAAACACGTGTTATTTAGAGCACTGCAGGAAAATGCCGCAATGGTGACGTTGGGGAATTTTAAAATAATTGAAGAACTCACTGGATACTTTCCGAAAGAAGTGATTTTTGCAGGTGGAGCCTCTAAAGGAGAGTTATGGAGTCAAATTCTTGCGGATGTGCTAGGAATTAAGGTGAAAGTTCCGGAAATTAAGGAAGCCGCTGCTTTAGGAACAGCATTATATGCCGGAGTAGCTAGTGGCGTATTTGAGAGTATTTCCGAGGCTGTTCAACGAGTGGTCCAATGGGAAAGAGTATATGAACCTAACATGGAACATCATAAAAAGTATCAAGAATTATATGAGACTTGGCGTAATGTGTATATCGAACAGTTAAAATTAGCTGATAAAAATATTACAGAGCATATGTGGAAGGCACCGGGTCTTAATATTTGAGGGGGGATGATAGAAATGAAAAAAGTGAATGAAAACGATTTTGAATATCGTTTTAAAGATCACGGTCCAAAGTACTTAACAAAAGGTCCTAACGTAGATGTAGGCATTGTAGTCTTGAAACCCAGTCAAGATTTCCAAAATCATTATCATACTACTTGTGAAGAAATTTTTTATATTTTGGAAGGTGAAATTGACTTCTATATTAATAATGAAAGAGTAGAAGTAAGACCAGGTGATATGCTTCAATGTTCACCTGGAGATACACACTATTTGATTAATACATCGGCTTTCGATTTTAAAGCATTATTTGTTAAATCACCACATATTTCAGAACGAGATGTAGTAAATGTTGAAAATCCAGTTGTTAAAAATGTTATGGAGTAGTGAATTTTATTTATCTTAATTGAACCGCCGCATACCGAACGGTACGTACGGTGTTGTGAGAGGACGGGAGTTAATCACTCCCTCCTACTCGATTAATCAAAGGATACGAAAAATTTCAAAAATGGTTTTAGCTCGGCATATGACTACTTATATATTCTTCGAATTTTACGTAATCTTCTTTATCCTCTTTTATAAATGCGGAACTAATAATAATTCTTCTAAGGTTTCGTTCTTCTGATGATATAAAGCCTTTCATATAAGTAAAATCAACTCGCTCATACTCACATATCATCACATCGTCGTGCCACTTACCAGCACGTAACTGGTTGAAAATGTAATGTACATATCTTTTATCTATATTGTTCCAAATTCCGAACTTTCTATCTTCAAATTGAGTTACTATGTCCTTAGTTGTTAACAAAGTTGAAGTATTCTCCCATTCTCTTTTATCTAGGTGAAAATTTACGTATTTTTCCCATCTATTCACAAGAGAGTCGCTACTTATTGCTGAACGAATATGGTTAAGTATAAGATGTTGTTGCTCGCTTATATAACCTTCATCAACTAAGAAATCAATGAAAGAAATTTCAAGCAACCGATGTGTGTCGGGTGTTTCACCTTTAAGAATATTACGGATATTAAATAAATATTCGACATAATCATAATCTATTAAATTTGAGAAATCGATTTGTTCTTCTGAGTTAGTCTCGTTCATTGAATCCGTTACTTCTTTATTTTGTGCTATTGTATTTGAGCCAAAGGGTAGAATTATACTTGGTTCCTCTTTTGTTAAGAAAGCCTTTAGTTTTCCAAACATTAATTGAAACTCCCTCTTATAAATAACCTTAAATAAGTTATAAATATATCCATTAAATTTTCCAACAAAGAATTAATCTAATTTTGACCCACATTTACTACAATAATAATCACCAATCCCATTTGGATAGTCACAATCAGGACATTTCACAACAAAACGAACAATTTTGTTTAAAAATTTCATAGTCTTTATTACTCCCTTATAATATGTTTTTTTTACTATATAAGTATATTATAATTAATCTAAAATTCACAGATTATTTTATCTTGGTAGGTGAAAACACACAATATAGAACGTAGGAGATAGTCGTTCGAAAAGTAATAGGAAATTTCACTAGGGGTCCATTTGGTATAGTAAAATATTGTGAAACAAGGATATATATATATGTATTTTCAGGAAGAATTACTGATGTAATTATATGGTAGATTAATTGTTACGTTAAAAATTTAGAAATAGAATCAAAAAAAAGAAGATTTACAATGAGATAGAAATTATCTTGTTATTATACAGCATTATTTCTAATTACTATAAGCTTGCTCTGAAAGTGAAGAAGCAACTAGTAATACTAGCAATGAAAAATAAAAACGGGTACTACGTAAAAAATTATTCAGATTATAAACGAGAATTTGCATATTATTTTTCCTGAAAGTTGTAGGCAAGCCGTTTTTAAAAGAACGCCTGAATAAATCCTCAGTCTTGTAAATTGTCATAATTTAAGTGGTGCCACCCATGAAAATGTTGGAGAAGATTATTGGTGAACAACTTTGATATTTATCCTTTTTCTGTTTTTTCCTGTTGTGCACATGCAAATATCAACTACAAATTCCCAATGGGTGGCACCTTGACGTTGACTATCCAATTGAAATTATATACGAAATCAAAAAGCGGCCGACATTGCATCGGCCGCTTCTTTTTTAATGAACAAATTGTTTAGGGGCAAGCACCTATGTTACCCTTATTTATAGAATGAAGTAGGAAAAGGGTGGCGTATTATGGTCGGAAGAAATGATGCCTGTCCTTGTGGGAGCGGGTTAAAATATAAAAAGTGTTGTGGTAAAACGAATATTGTTAATCTATCAAATGTGATCGATGGAGAACTTGAACGCATTATGGAAGGTTTCGCTAACGAGGGACTGAGTCCACGTGTATACGGTGAAATGGATGTACGTGTACGAAAATGGATGTCCGAACTTCGGTCTACATTTGAACCGGAATTAATCGAAGCGATCTCGATGGATAGTTACTATTATCTGGAGCATGCAGACATATGGACTGGCTACTTAGATAAACAAATTGCGAAACAGCGCAGACAGCAAGTCATAAATGTGTTGAAAGATTGGAGACAACCTTTCTTGTTGCTTGGTAAAGTGACTGGTGTGCAAGGTGAGCGGTTGGTCGTGCGGGACGAGCTTAGAAATGAAGACTATACAATGCCTGGGGGAGATTTGAAGTCCGTTATAGGAGAATGGTTATTTGGCATTGTGCTTCTTGACCCTCGAGAAGGCGAGCGAGGTCTGGTCGGGACAAGTGGTATTGTGTTCATCCCTAAAACCAGATCATCATTAGTTGAACAATTAATCGGAAAGATGACAGCGAAGGACGTAGACTATCTGGATTTATATACGTCATTCGGTCGCGTCGAAGCTCAATTTTCATTCACGCCTTTCCAAAATAGAATCATGCATATGGCTGCGCAATATATGGATCAGTACGGTCATGATAAAGAAATGGTTGAGAAACTATTGAGTGCCTTTTTGCTGGAACATGGCGTCAAAGCGAAGAAACCGGAAGCTGTGGCTGCTGGAGCCATTCAAGTGGCTTACGAATTCGGGCTGGTGAGTCCTGTTTACTCAACGATGAAAGATCTCGCGACTTATTTTGGCGTATCATCCGCTACCGTCTCGAAATACAGAGACCAAATCGGAGATTTCTTAGTCGAAGCTGCTGCCACTCATTCAAACGAACCGCCAGTCATCTTAATGGACATGGGGACGGATCCGCGTGGAACAGAGCGATTCATGTGGGAAATGGCGATGCGCGTTAAGCACCAGGAGTTTGATTCAGCAGAAGAAATTAACGAGTTTATGCAAGGGAAAATGAATGAAGCCTATGTGCCGGCAAATGATGAGGAAAAGGTTCAGCTACTTTGCTATCGAGCTTATGAAGCCGATTCAGAAGAAGAGCGCATTAAGCTTACGAAAATGGCGGCTGATATAAATCCAGAAGCAGCCGATGTCCATTTGCTATTGGCTGAACAAGAAACGAATCCACTCGTCGTTGAAAAACATCTGTTAAAAGCGATTCGTTCAGGTTGGAAACAATTTAAACAATCGTATGAACATCCTTGGAACTACGTCTTGAACCGTCCATATATGCGTGCGCTTTTTGCCTATGGGGCTTGGTTGATGACACAGCAGCAGAAAGCTGTCGAAGCTATGGACCAATTTGAATATCTCATTGAACTTAATCCAGGTGATCATCAAGGAGCAAGTTGGTTGTTGGTAGGCGCGTATGTGAAGCTAGGCCGTTATGATGATGCACGTGAATTGTTGCACAACATCACGTCAGGAGAAGATAATGCCGTAGTGGACTATATGGATATTCTGATTAACCAACTGGAATACAAAGAAGTGGATATGTCGACCCGGTTACGTGCGGAGAAATTGAACCGTCATGTGAAGACCTTGCTTGCAGAAAATCGAAATCCTGGACCATTTCCGAGATCGATCACTATTGAACCAGGAAATGTAGATGAAGCGAAGTTGATTCATTGGCTGTTCCATTGGGTTATGGCAAAAAAATAGACAATTGAAAGGAGTTAAGTGACTACGTCGCTTAACTTCTTTTTGGTATAAGCAACCCTTCCTAGTTGAAAACGCAAAAGGTACGGCATCGATCCACGGAAGATAGGACTCAAGTAGCATTTTGATTCTTTGTGAACACATGGAATAGGTTGTTTAGTCGTATTTCCTAAAACAAAATACAAACTTTAAAACTATAAAAACGATTCTATATAACCACATAATAATTCCATAATTTTTTCCATTGGATGATATGATATTTACATTGTATAGGAATAAAGAGACATATGATGGGTTAGGGGATTGGGTATGATGCAAGTGGTAATGTTGTGGCACAGAGGTTGTTTATGTTATCAAAAAGCGTTGTTAAATGGGGCACTCTGCCCAGACCTGAGAATCAAAATTATCAACAAAATTGAAATGCATAGTAATAAGTTAAATCAAGCGAGAATGTCTAAAGAATTGAAGAATGATAGTAGAATCAGAGGGAACTTTGAGGAGTTAAAATTAGAAAGCTGACGGATACCTTCGTCGGCTTTTTTTGTTGGTTCAATCAATCGGGTACCTGTGTAAAAAACAATTCAGATTATACACGACAATTGTATGTGAATTAAACCTGAAGGTTATAGGTGAGGGATTTCTTATTCAATGGTTTGGATAAATTCTCATTCATGTAAATTGTCATAATTAATGTGGTGCCACCCATGACAATTTCAGATTAAATTGAAATGAAAAACGCGGCCGAATATTCGACCGCGTTTTTACTTGGTTAGAGGAGAGTTTTAACCATGAAGAGCTTTCTACTGTCATGTGTCATGTGAATCCCCCAAGTCCCGGAGCAGATTCGCATAATTTGGATGAAGAGTTCATTTCGAATTCGACCTGAATTTTTCCGGTTGATAAATGGGAATCGTGGGGTAGCGAAGGCAAGGTGCATTGGGGTGAAAGAGTTATCATCCTATTATATAACAGAATTACAGCATAGGCAGATTTTTACATTTGAGGAGACGGATTGAAAGTAGGTAACCTAAAAGCCTTTTATATTTGATATCGCTATATAGTCAGAATGTTTGAAAAAGACTATAATAGATTGATTGAAGAATTAATTACTATAAAAGGTGTGTATTCGTGAAGCATTTTAAACAACATAAGAACCAAAAACTATATTACCTCACCGCATTTGTTTCCACCATTCTAATGGTGATTGGAGTTTTGTTCTTCAATCCGAGATCTGGCGTAACAGATCCTGGATACATGTTTCATTGTGTATTAGTCTTATTATTGTCATCGAGTTTGTTTATCTATCCGAAATATGAAAGCCATTTTTTTAGAAAGATCATTATTACAATCGCCTCTATTTTCTTTTATATGCTTTTCTTTTTGTATCCTGATACATGGTCTTCGTTTACGTTACTATGTTTTATTCCGGCGTTTTCGATCTTGTTTTTTGATTCGAAGTTGTTTTATTTCTCATTTTTCTTCAATTTCCTGTTGATTACGTTAACGTTCATTTTTATTATTTTCTTCGACCAGGGAAATGATTTTGCGCATATCAAGCTGGATGCATTTGGGAATATCAACAATTTTGTGGGGACCCAAGTCATCCTCTATTTCATTTTTCATTTAACTTCAAAGAGAATCAAAAAACAGCAAATGTATTATGAGAGATTACAGCAATCCGAGAAACTGAAAACAACGGGCCAATTAGCTGCTGCATTCGCACATGAAATACGAAATCCGCTCACGGTAGTCAAGGGATTATTGCAGTTTTATGAGACAAACAATTCATTCAGCAAGGAAGGGAAATCGCACTTATCATTGATGATTGATGAGCTGAAGACAGCGGAACATGTCTTATCCCAATTTTTGGCCATCGCAAAACCGGATGAACATCAACACCTTGAAACCGTAAATGTCCGGGATGCCTTGCAAAGTGTGACAGGTTTGCTCATGTCCTATGGACTTTACCATCAAAATAAGATTGACTTGCAGATCGATGAAGACTTATATATAACTGCCAACACCATTGAATTTAAACAATTATTCATGAACTTAGTGAAAAATGCCATTGAAGTTTCTACTAATGAAGATTTTGTTGTCATCAGGGCAGAGCAAAAAAACAAAGAAATTATTATAAAAGTAATCGATGAAGGTTTTGGCATGTCAGAAGAACAAGTACAAGCCTTGGGTACGCCATTTTACTCATTAAAAAGTAAAGGGACCGGACTCGGACTCATGATTTGCTTTAACATTGTTGAAAAATACAAAGGAACTATTAGGTTCCAAAGTGCATTGAATCAAGGTACTACTGTGACCGTACGGTTTCCTATGATGTGTTCAAAATTACTGGGAAGCGACGGACACACACCTACCGCAAGTTTACCAATCAGAAAAGAGCCTAGCGAAGTGAAATAGTCACTTTGTTAGGCTCTTTCATTCTTTGGTCGGCACTTCTCTTCAATCCAGAAAAAACACGACAATTGAACGTTTAATGCTCGTCACTATATTGGAGAAAGTAAAAACGGCCGACAATGATTCGGCCGCTTTTTCTATTTATTGGGACGTGTTGACCAAACAGATAACCAAATGCAATGTTACTCAATGGGTAAATGCCAGACCACACGAACAACGATGTGTTCCGAATAATAGATGATAAGAGGACGGGAATTCTTGGTTCACGCGCTGAACTTCAATTGCAAATTCTTCGCTGTCTTTTGGTACTTGCGATAGCATATCTGCTTTTTCTTGTGTATCAATATGTGCTCCGGGTGGTACGAATCGATTTGGTGGAATTCTTACACCGTTGGTTATAATCGCATCGTAAGATATAAATGCGCCATCTTCGACGATGGCATTATAAACCATCGCCCTGAATCCGACAAATACGTGATTTCCTATGAAACAGGGACCGTGAATAAGTGATCCATGTGCAATTGTCACTTCATTTCCAATAAAAATTGAATAGCTATGATTTCCCACCAAATAACGTTTATTTAATAAGCCATGTAAAATGACACCGTCCTGAATATTGACATTAGACCCAATATGAAAGGGTGTTCCTTCATCTGCACGGATACTGACATTTGAAGCAATATAGACGTTATCATTAATGAAAACATCACCGATGACACTGGAAAATGGACTAATAAATGCGGTTTCATCAATACGTGGATAACGTTGAACCGGATTAAATGAAGTGATGGGATTGGCACTGATAAATGGTTTGAAGCAATTGGAAGAGTCATTTGAGAATGGTTGAAAACCGTTGTTCTTACTCAATTTTTCACCGCTTTCACAGATTACTATTTAGTTATTTTATGTGAAAGAAAATGAAATAGAATAAATGAATTCAGTGGGTGACATACAGAGCTGACCATTATAAAAATGAAAAGTAATTTCAACGATGCAATTTCATTTTCCTTCAGTATGACCCTTTTTGTTCAAGAAATGGCTGGCAAATATACAAATGGTAATAAGTTGCTTAAGAATTGCAACTCAACTTCTTTCATTAAAGGTTTATTGAATCCCATTTAGCATAAAAGACAATAGTATATAAAACTATAAGAATCCTGAGTGAAATTGCAGGGTTCTTTTTTTGTATAAAGATGAATACAATAGTAGCTGAAAATTGAGAGTGCTTCTTAAACTGCAGTAAAAAGTAGTCTGCGTCCGAGTAATGGTTATTAAAATGAAAGAGGGTTTTCGTATGTCGAGAAGATGGAGTGGAACAAAGGGGCATGAAATAATTTTGAACACGGTGAGAAACTTGCATCCAAGTGTGAGTAGTCGAGATGCATGTGATGAAATGATGAGAATTAACGAACAAGTATTTGAAGAAGAGGGAAGATTAAATGGCATATCGGATGCTATTTATAGGAAGTTTTGTTCCGTAAGACAAGATTTTAACAAGGGGTTAAGTTCAATATAAATGAAGAACTTGCAAAAGAAATACATAATGAACATTCAAAGTGGTTGTTAACGAAAGAAGCAGCAATACTGGTATGCAGGAAATGAGATTACATCGGAAGAAATTTTGCTGCAAACAGAAAAACAGCACGAAAGGGCATTAAGTCAAGGTCCTTCTCAATTTCTGAAATAACCTAATGTACACTCGTTGGTTTATACCCTTTCCCTAGACACGTTTGGCATACTCGGAAAACGCAGTTTTCATTTGTATCCAATCCTTTGGGTAGCTTTGTTTGAAACTTTGACGAGGGATGAACATAAAAAACCATTTTAATTATTTTTTTAATTTTAATAATTGGCCACAGTACATTGTGCTGTTAGTGGCAGTTATATTGTAAATAGTTCCTTGACAACTGAATAAAAAATAATTGAGACTGTGGGATGATCAAATGCCAGAGTTAATAGCGAAATTAAGAAAGGGCTTGGGAGTGATTAGTATTTATCTCGAGCCTAATAATAAAAATTTCCTATATTATGCGGACGTAGAAGGATTCGTATCTGAAGTGACGGGAGAGACCTCGTTCCTCACTCGTAAAGTAAGTCGATTCCCGGAATTATTAAAACTGTTAAAGCTTCACTTTAACAAATGGCATGAGCTTGAACTGGTATTATGTACCAAATTCGAAAAAGACATCCGGAAATCGTTAATCGGTGCAAAAACACATTATAGTTCACAGTTAAGAATTCTTGACCTATTTTATCATTTGCAAAAAGAAAAAGTCATTGATGTCCAACAAGCAATGAGGGATTATGGTGTACACAAAGAAACGATTAAAAGTGATGTTTATTTGATGAGAGAAGTTTTAGAAGACGATTTCGTCCATATCATGGCAAACGACCTAGGGAACACGTACGAAATTTCTGCATCTGACCAGTTTTCTTTCGGTGATGCGTTTGCATTATTACTGCTGATCTACCATAACCAAAGCCTCAATTTAAAAGAAGTGAAGCTCCTTCAAAACAAAATCATCAATCAGTTCTCGAATGCTGAGCAATACCGTCTTCGAACATTTTTTCAGAGTTACGAGTATTACTACCACGAGTTTGTTTCAAGGGATCTTCTTCCAGATATTGAGAGGATTTTTATAGCGATTCAGCAACATAAATTAGTGTCATTTACTTACAAGAAATATGATGGCAGATATAAAGTTCGTAAAGTAAAACCATTGACGATTATTTTGCATGATAAAGCATATTATTTAGTTGCACAAGAAATAGAAAATGGAAAGGATTCTCCGAGCAACTTTGGAATGGACCGTATCTTTGATATCCGAGTATTGAATGACACCTTCATTCCCGGTAGAGACAAAGACAGGTTCCAGCCAGGGAAGTATGCCAATCAATCATTTAATATGTTTATCGGAGAAGTTATAACCGTTACTCTGAAAGTTCAGTCAGGCATTAGACCATATTTTTTTCGTAGATTTCCTTCGGGCAAAATTATAAGGGAAGACGAGAATGCATTTGTGGCAGAAGTGGAAGTTGCCGGTACAGAAGGGATTATTTTTTGGATTCTTTCGCAAAAGGTTGATGTAGAAGTACTTCATCCGATAAGTCTTAGAGAAACATTGAAACAGTTATTGATTGATATGTTAAAACTTTATACCGACTAAGGGGGAGATTTCGGGTGGTAGATATTAACACTTTTGATTACTATGTTGCTTTTCTGAAAGAAAATGATCCAAATGGTCGTCCGACATTTACTTATGAACATTACGATTACTCAGGGAGTCACGCAACTTTAGGAAGATGTTTAATCATACATTTTAATAAGTCTCATCCGGAAGTTATCGATGATGCTATTCAATTATTGAATGGTGCTGTTGAAAAAATGTTCGAAGAAAAGTATGAAGACGGAAAAATTGATTTTGATCAAGTTATTTGGGGATACAATGACCTTGCTGTTTGGCATGCAAATTATAAAAAAGATATGGAGAAAGCGCTGCATTTTGCAAATAAAGGAATCGAAATGCTTCAGACAGTAGCTGATTGTGATTTATCGTTCGGTGTACGTGGTCAGTTATGGTTCAACCGTTGGGTATCCTCTCTTAAATTAGGAAGAGAAGAAGCAATGTTGAAGGTATGTCGTGAAAAAATTACTGAGGCTAGTTTGAGAAATTCGAATTATACATCCAACAGTATGCTGTATTACGGCTATCAATTTTTAGCATTTGTATCTAAAAGTCACAATGACATGATTCAGGCAATTGGATACTTAGAAGAATCCGTAAAGTATCTTGACCTCCAAGTTGAAGTTCGAAAGTATCAGTTGAAACAATATCACGAAATTCTGGAACTAAAAGAGTCAGATCCAGACGAATGCTATAAACAATTAGAACAACTACTAGATATGGTGAGTTCTCTACATCAAGCTTGGGATTTTGATTCTAGTATTTGGGAGAATAGTTAATGAAAGAGACAACTATGGTTTGTAGTGTTTGCTGTGAAAATATAGCGTTGGGGGTGTTTGCGTCTAGAATTGCTCCAGTTAGTTGTGCGTATTGCAAAAAATGTATGGAAAGAAGAGCAGAACCATACGGTGTATTGGTGACCAAAGTTGCTCACCTTATGTCGCAAAATCCTGATTATCAATTAAGTCCTAGATTAATTATTGTGAAGCTAGCTACACTGTCTATCAATGATAAAACAGAGGAAATGTTTATCGAAGACGTGAGAAATCGGATGCTTTAAATGTAATTCTTGCAATCGGAGAGTAAATTTAATATACAGGGGGAATTTGGATGGAAAAAGAGTTTTTGAAGTTGATTTCTATTTTAATTGATCAGGAACCAAGCCGTTTAATAGCTGACGATCAAGAGAAATTGCATGACTTAAGTAAACGGTTTAATGAGGCATTAAAAATTAAAAGGCTAGAAGAGAAATTTCATACGGAAATGATGTTTGATAATGAGAACTATTTGATTCCACCGGTTCCGTTTGCGAGCACAAATGATGATGGCAAACCGTTAGCATTTGCAATTATGGGGCTTAATCCAAAGTTGTTTTTAGAGAATGACTCGACAATTGAAGAAAAGCGGCACGCCGGCAATACATGGGAAGAGTACGCTGTTTCTTATACAACCAATCAGAGGAATAGTACTGATATCGGAAGCTTTTATAGAAAACTTACCGTTGTAATGGAATCCTTGAAAAATGGAAAATTAGTTAAATGGAATGAAATCGTTAGCGGCTGCAGAAATGCTCAAGAGAGGCTGGCAACTTATCTCAATATCGTTGAAAAAGATCCTATTATAGTCGGGGAATTCATACCACTTCATTCATCCAAAATTGGTTCATATAATAAAGCAACCGTACAGAAGCTATTTCAGGAAATCGGAGAGTATAAACCTTATTTAACAGAGCTATTTCAAATCATCTCCAGCAATCTTGCCTTAGATGGCTGGTTAATTGCAAATGGAAGCGGAGCAAGCGCTGTTTTTGAAATATTTATTGAGAACGACATGCTTGAGGGCAGCTTTACTAAAATCCTTGATCAACGGGACCAGGCTTATACAGGTTACGTCTGGGAATATAATGGCGAGTGCCGAAAAGTCCTTCTATTGCACCAATTTTTGGGAACAATCGGCGGTAAGTTGAACGATTATGAGGACATCAGGGAAATGGTAACAACTGTCATAAACGCGTTTAAAGCACCTCATTCGGTCCAAGCAACTGAAATTGTGGATAAACATGATGAAGTAGAAAAAAAGAAGAAAGAACCCAAACGAAAAATAGACAATGGGTATGAAAGTTTCGGCGAATATGCAGAGGTTGCGGAGAAAATCGATCAATTTATTTTAAATGGAATGAGTGAACCAAATCATCGCTTGTTGAATGTTAAAGGAGGTTTGGCATATCACCCTGAACCGAACCGAAGTATGTTTAGCTTCGCAAAACTATGCAATGAAAATCATCCTTTTCTTCTCCTTCGTTTTGGGAAGAAGTCGGAGGGTGATCATTTAGGTGCCGTAAAACAGCTTGAATTTGATCGTAAGCTTAAACAGCAGCAGCATAGAAATGTAAATCATATTTATGAATATCCTAATGAAGCTTTTATCTATTTGAAAAACCTAGCCGAAGATGAAAGCAATGAAACTTGGAATCTTGTGAAAGAAAACCTTCGAGAAGCTTATCGTGTTTATTACAAAGTGAGTGAACAAGAAACTCTAGAATTCCAGATTTAGTTAAAGTAAGAATACTATACAAAACCGTGTGTCCTTTGCATTTAGCGGATATACGGTTTGTTTTTTCTGGAGAAAAAGGAGGTGCCAGCATATTAGCATCTGGATGAACTGCCAAGGCGGATGTGGTTACCGGGACACCTCAGATTATAGATGGTATATTTGCAGCGAATGCGGCAGAAGAATCTGCTTTACCTGTGCAGCAAAAGAACACCAGTGCAGTAATTGCACGTATGGAAGAATGGAACCTTCCAAAATATGAACGCCAAACTCCTTTCTATTTGAAAGGAGTTTGTTTTGCGGTTAAAGGGGCTTTTAGCTGGGACGGTGTACAGTGGAAACATAGGTGGAAGGGGATGAAAGTATGAAACATGTATTGATGGTGTCTGATGATTTTTACAAAAAAGATCTGCGAGTGGGAGATGAAATGGGTCAATTAGTTGGCCGTTTGAAGGTGCTGGATCTTGCTCATGAAAATGAATTTGGAACGTTTATTTTATGTGAGTATTTTGACACAGCTAAAGAAGAAGGAACTGAAACGAAGTGGACCAAGAAGAACGGCATCGCACCAAAAGCTGGCAACCCTTTAGAAATTGTGGGCACCATTCATATCCCAGGTTATCGCAATCTGATGAGAGGAATTGGTTTCTTTGTTAAAAATCATGATTCAAATGAAGTATTGGGCATGTCTTATCAGCAGGCATGGAATGCCATCTTTCATGAAGGGGCAAGAAATGCTCTGGCCACGTCCAGTCATTTGAATAATTTTCACACCCAGCTGATCGATACAGTGGATGGCCTTCCTGCTTTAGATAGTTGCTATTGGAAAATCCCTGCCTATAATTCCGAGGGTGAGCCCTTTGCTCCTTTTACAAAGGCGGCATTGGCTCAACTGAAAAATGGTATGAGACATGCTGTATCTGGCCTGGTGCGGGAGCGGGCACAACAATCGTCAGTGGATCCTTCCTTTGAGGACCTTTCCGATATTGCCAAAATCCGTCCTTTATCGAAGATTGCAGTACTTTCTGGGGCTGGGTTAAGTACGGCCAGCGGGATTCCCGATTATCGCTCATCGGTAGAAAGTTTATGGAGAAAAAATCCGGATGTATTGTCAAAGCTTAATCAAGCAAGCTTTGAACGCAATCCTGATGACTTCTGGAAGGCCATGTATGAGCTTATCGAGAAAACCTTGGAACCTATAACACCATTCCCAACTCATGAAGCTTTGGTCGCAACGATCCAATCGCTCCAGCCGAGTTTTGGCCATCGTTTTCTTGCATGGATAGCGCAGGAACTTCAAAAGGATGTCACCATCATCACTCAGAATATTGATGGACTGGATAAAAAAGCAGGCAGCGAAAAGGTAATTGAAATGCATGGGAATATTCATGAATGTGTATGTCCTGAATGCAGCCGATTGTACCCATTAGTAAATGTGTTGAAAAAGAATGAGGCACCTATCTGTGATTGTGGAGCAGTGCTTCGGCCAAACGTTGCGTTTTTCGGCGATATGGTTCAAGGGTACGATGAGGCGAAGGACACAGTGAAAAATGCAGATCTCATTTTAGTAGTAGGAACTTCTTTGCAAGTCGCTCCATTTAACCAACTGATTCTAGAGAAAAATGAACACGCAAAAGTTGTGTTGATTAATGATTCACCTATCGAGCATCTGGAGACTGATTACGCTCTATATGGGCAAATCCCAAGTATCTTCCACAAGCTAAAAGAGTTGTGGGGATTTGATCATAAGGAATGAAGGTGATGTGGTTGTGATAAGGGAATATAGCTATCAGTGTGAGTGTGGATGGAACGGGCAATGGGTGAGTGGCGGATTCCGAGTTCAAATCCCTTTGCTTGATAAAATTGAGCAGCAACTATTGGAGGCAGTTCACCCAACAGCAAAAGCTGCATGGCGAAAACTCTATCGAAATATATTAAGAGAGGAATTACCATGTGCGCATATCACCAGTCAAAGCGGGTTTCTTGTTTGTCGGCATTGTAAACATGGTTATAACCAAGAAGATTACTATGATTCTAAGACAGGAGATTATTTGCATCCATTAATTTGCAGCCACTGTGGAGATTCTGCGACTATCCTTTATCGTCCACAACAAATCCCTTGCCCTGCATGCCAGGCTTTGTTAGAAGGAAAGTCGGAAGTCTCTTCAGATGAATTCCTGAAAATCATCCTTAGAACTAGCAAGATCCAATTCATTGACCATCAATCGGATGAGCTACTGATCCTTGTCGGCGAAAAGGCGAAAATGAATGTTGTTGATTCAGTGAGTAATTTGTTGATCGAGCAAAAGGAACCACTTTATGCTCAAGAAGACGGCTTTGCCCTTTTACAAGTGCTTTCAAAGGCTAAGAAGGTTATTCTTCATACAAACTTTGATGACCCATATGAATCCAAGCTATCATTTCTGTTAGCAAAGCATATACGTTCGCTAAACTGTGAAGTTGTGTCCATTGTGACGACTCCTCCAATTTTTGAGGGACGAAAAAGGATGGAAAGCATCATGCAGCAAATCATGAAACTGCAAAGCTATTCCAATCGTACGATCTTGGTATCAGGATCTGCTCTGGAAAGAAAGTTTGGAACAACCATTGATTTGTATAACGAGCATATGCCGAAGCAAGTTAGCCAAGAAATCCAAACTGTACTTGAATCCGGTTTTTATTCATTTAATCAAGATTTCACATGACATGACGATAGATTGGAGAGTTGAGGATGCTCAATAAAATCAAAGGGGCATTATTTGGTGTAGCCATTGGGGATGCACTTGGAGCAACAACAGAATTTATGACACAGAATGAAATTCAGGATCAGTACGGAAAAGTTACAGACTTCATTGGCGGTGGGTATTGGCAGCTGGAACCAGGTGAAGTAACAGATGATACCGAGATGACGATAGCTGTGATAAAAGGAATCATGGCTAACTCTGCAGAGCCAATTGATGAGATTGGCAACCAATTTTTGTACTGGAGAAAATCTGATCCTGTTGATATCGGGATCATCATTCTTACAGTGCTGGATCAAGTTCAGGGAAATTGGTTTGAAGCAGCAGAGGCCACCCATCAACAGCTGAATGGAATGAGTGCTGGAAATGGAAGTTTGATGAGATGTCTGCCAATTGCTCTAGCCTATCCGGATAAGAATAGAATCAAAGAACTCTCAATCCAGCAATCCAAAATGACGCATTATGATGATCTAGCAGCAGAAGCTTGTGTCATTTATAACCTGATAGCTTGTCGGGTTTTGGCTGGGGAAGAGCTGAAAACTTCTATATTAACGGAAATCAAAGATACCCGATATGATACTAACTATGATCAAGAACCCGATTGTCCGCCAGATGGATATGTAGTTCATACCATGAGATGGGTCATCTACTGGCTTCTAACTTGTGAAACCTTTGAGGAGGTTGTCATTGAAGCGGCAAACAAAGGAAATGACAGTGACACCATAGCGGCCATTGCAGGAGGGTTGAAAGGATTGGACGTTGGTTTTAGCCAACTCCCAAAAAAGTATACATTAAACCTATTATGCGAAAGAAGCCTTGATTCCTTTGCCTATATCCTATTTCTGATTCGGGATCAAAATACAGGACAAATAATCAAAAATTTAGACCGGGTTATTCTGGACTTAGGCAATCAAGCAAACCTACTGGAAGAAATGGTTGAGCAAGGGAAGACGCGTGAAGAAAAGCAAAATGTGCTTAATGGAATTAAGGATCATATATACCTCTACAGATTATCATTCAACGATGGAGATCACGATTACGAGGCGAAAATAAAAACATGGAGCATGTCAGTGATGCGATATCTTCGCACACAAAGGCTGTTAGACCTCGATGCACCTAAGATAATAATCTCGCATGAATTAAGTTGGCTTAGAACTATGATTGAACATATGGGAAAACGCTACTGTGGAATTGAACCTCAATTCACTGAAGAGGAATTGGAAGAATTAGAATTGGATTCACAGATAAGTTTTTGAAAATGCGCCACTGCTTCTGATATTTGACTGAATAATACAATCAAGCCGGCGAATTAGCATATTCGCCGGCTTATTTCATTTAATTCACACGTGAAGGCTAATTTTTCAGACGTCATCATTAAAAATCGGGTACCTGTGTAAAAAACAATTCAGATTATAAACGACAATTGCATATGATTTTCCGGGGCAGTTGTAGGTAAGATGTTTTTAAAGAAGGCGTCTGAATAAACTCTCATTCTCGTAAATTGTCATAATTTTAATGGGGCCATTCAGAACAATTTTAAGAAAGATTTTTGCTGAAAAATTTTGATGTTTATTCTTTTTTGCTTTATCACTCTTTGCACATGCATATATTGCGTACAAATTATTAATTGATGGCACCTTAAATTAGATGGTCGCTAACCTTATACAAAATTAATAATCGGCCGATATTACATCGACTGCTTCCTTGGAAAGCGGGTACCTGTGACAGTTGAAACTTTTGCTGCTTGTTTATTATGAATAAAGGTTTGCAACTATTTTGATTCCAAAAGGATTTTCCAGATATTTGTCGAAAGAAGGAAATAAGGAAAAGGGGATTAATAAATTCATATGGGGAGATGGGATAGAGATGGTGTCGGAAGCGGTATTGAAAGAAAAATACATAGTATGGGGGCAGTTTTTTCAATTAACTATTGCTAATGATTGTGCGTGGATGCGACCAGAGGCACGAATTGAACGAAGACAAAACACGAGTACGATTAATTCCAAAAAACAACGAACAGATGCAGTAATAGTGATGTTAAATCCGGGAAGTTGTAAGCCCATTATAGGTTCGCAATTCGGAGAGTGGACAGAAGCAATGCCAGATAAAACTCAGTTTCAACTAATGCGACTGATGGAGCACATGTCTTGGAACGAAATAAAGATAGTAAATTTATCCGATGTGTGCGAGGGGAACTCTAATGAGTTTTCAGGGCTACTAAAAAAATGTAAAGATGCGGGAGTCGTGCATTCTCGATTTGCGAATGATTCAGTGTCGGAATGGTCCAAAGTAATATCAAGTGCGGATCGACTCCTATATGGTTGGGGAGAAAAGCCAGAAGCAAAGAAAATGGCGAATGCATATGGATTGCTTGATTTGGACACCATGTTAACTACCTATGGAAAGAAGCCGATAGCGGTTTGGCATCCAGTGAAGGGATATCCGAAGCATCCGTATCCGTGGATACCGGAACGATGTGAGGCATGGTTGGAGGATATGGTGGAGATTCTGAGCGAAAAACGGGTGTTGGCATAAGCAGGGGACGGTAGAGTCTTTAAAGTAGAATCAGAAATAGAGAGATTGAGTAAACAGTAAGGGATTCGCAATATTCCACTTACTGTTTTTTTATGTGATTTTTTCATAAAACAAAAAGAACCGGTCGAAGTGACAGAATCACTTCAACCGGTTCTTTCTAATTCTCTGGGCTATGAAATAGCGAATGTTCTACTGTGTTCCGCAAATCCAAACTTAGGGAGGGTTTTCTCGATGCCTGAGATTTTGTAAACATAACTTTAATAGCGTCCATTTTTTCTTTTACGGGCTGAACATGGATAAAGTTACCTTGCGCTTTTTATGTGTTTTGCCTATGATTTGATACAGGTTTTTCTCAATATAACGTAGCTGTTGGTGATTAATTCTCTTTGTAGCAGCGATATCGTATTCCCATTTAGGTGGCTTAATAATATTTACATATTGCTTGCTTGTCCGAACGCGCTTGAAGTGACCTCGTACATAATCCCATGTGATATAATGCTTTTCAAACATTTCCTCATGTTCATTCTTTAGAAAAGGCAACACGATATATAAGTCCCCTTTTATTCCTTGAACTCGCTGATCATTTATGTCAGCCGTTGCTGTTTGCCAAGTGATATACGCTATACGGTTCTTGTAATCAGAATCCGTCTCTTCAGCTATTTTCTTCGGATAAGTTGGTTTTTGTTTTCTCGGAAATAATTCTACAATGATAAATGAAAAATCCCCATCCCCATCATAATCATAATTGGACAATCGCTTCTCCATTAGCCTTACATCAATCCACTTTCCATTTGTGTTTATATTCTTCACCATATCCCTCACAATCATCACAGCAGTAGATTCACTGCGTTCCACATATGCAATATAGGCTGTGTCGTATTGATGACGATTTTTTAATTGAGGCGGTTTAGCTACATTCATACCTTTTTGCTCTGCTTTATAAGTGGCATAATCGATATATTTCTCGATGTAATGAGCTCGCACTGCTTGCAAAGGCTCCCGATGTAATACTTTTCCCTGTTGTTTCTTACGCCTTTTTTGTTCCTCTATTTTTTGTTGAACTTCAGAACTATCTACAAGCATGCCATTCGTATACGTTTCACTACAGTCATAACAAATTTTCCATTGTTGAATCCATTGGTGCTTTACATCGAGTTCGCTGATTGTTTTCAAAAAATCTTTCACTTTCTTTTGCAACCGATTGTTTTCATTTACTACTTGTTTTCCACAAATGATACAGTCCATAGTACACCTCCTATCGTGATATGTAGCGTGAAAATACTTTATTTGACCCAGAAAAACATGTGAAATGATTATACTTTTCATAGCTTTTATTCATCATTATAGATTGGAGCGGTTTTAAAAACACAGAAATTTTTACAAAGTCTCCACACACAACAAAATCATAAATACATGCACAAAAGCGATTTATCTTAAGAGTGTAAAATTACAAATGTTTGATGTTGTTAACTCTCACAGACTAGGCGCCCAGTGTAATCAATTCAAGCTTCAAGCACAATAATAATTACCTTGTTTTATATACAAGAAAATGCCTCTCTGATTTTATTGTCAGAGAGGCATTTTCGTTGTGATGATGCTCAAGTGCCAGAAACAATCTTGAAAATCGCAATAAATGTGATTATTTAAACTATCTCGGAATGTTTCTGACACAGGAACATAAAAAATATGTAAGATTTACCAGAAAAATAGTTATTCATAAGATATAATAGTGATTATCGAATGGGAAATGAAGGACATTCTGAATGATAATATGCCCATAAGTATTTGGGTTAAATGTATCATTTAAAAATTTTAGGGGTGGTAAATGTGTTGAAAGAAGAAAAAGAATATTTAATAGAAAGTTATCATCGACATATTCGTGAATTAATTACTGAACTAGGTACTACAACATTTGCGGCAAGTTTGGATAAGCAAAAAGAGGAGATTTCACAGAAGCTATCGGTACTATACAACAAATTAACTCTCACAAATTTAATGGGAAATCGTACGTTATTAGCTATTACGGGGTTACAAGGAACTGGTAAAACCACAATTCTAAAAACCTTGTATGATTTACCGGCTTCTCTTTTGCCGGTGAATAGTTCACGTGGGGAACGTCTCCCTGTCTTTATTACAGAGAAAGATGTACAAGTAATTGAAACTTATGTCTATCGTGCAAAATCGAATGAAAATGGATTGTCTGTTGGGCGTGAATCAATCTCCATAGAAAAATTCAATGAAATCTCCTTATATCCATTACTCAATAAAGATTTATGGTTGGAGTGTATCGTCCCAAACCGATATTTATTTGATGAGAATAAATCCATCGTGTTGCTCCCGGGATTTGAAAAAGATAATGAAGACATTTCCCAGATGCTTCTTGAGCATATCTTATATTTATCCACTTCTTCAGTAATGGTATTGCGTAAAGATACTTATGCCCGTGAATCAACTCAAATAATGATGCGAAAAGTGAAAGAAGTATACAGAAACGTAAAACCAATTATTGCCCTATCCTTTGGAAATATAAATCCAGAGCAAAACGACAAGTTCAAACTAGAAATCCTGCAGGAATTTGAAATCGAGCCAGCAGAAAGCAATCGGGTAGTAGTGACCGGTCAAGGCCCCGATTATCCACAAACCTGGAAACAGGAATTAATGGCTTCAATAGATACATATTGCTATAGAAACAGTACAACTGATAATTTGCAAACTCAATTAATTCTAAACTTAACGAAACAAATCGATGATGTGATGTTGGATTTACGAAAAATGATGGAACAAGAAATGAAGAGTCGACAGTTGAACAATCAACTTTCAGGTGATCGTTATGATGTTTTGCTCCAATTTGAGGTCCAATATAAGAAATACTTGAGCGATTTAGAGGAAGCGATCAGCTCGGAGCTTTCACGGCGTGTTAAACCATCAACGGATGAACTGCGGAATTATTTAGCTGCCAATGCATCATGGACAAAGGAGCTAAAAACGAAATTCTTCGGTCAAAGGCCAGAAGAATTATATGCATTAGAAAATAAAATCCATGCCATTTGGAACAATCCTAATAATAAACAAGTAAGCATATTAAACAAAGGCGAGGAGAAGCCAGAAACATATTTAGAACCGAACTTGGAAATTTTAAAAGTGGTGTCCAATTACGTTGCGCAGGAAGGTAAGCAAGTAATTAAAGCTTTCGATGATAAAAAGGAAATCAATGATTCGGGACAAGAACTTTCTCCACTGGAATTGATGATGCAGGAAATATCAGCAACAGAGATTCGGTCACCACAGCTCTTAGAGTCAACTCCAATTGATAGAATCGATGCATACTTTACAAATAATGATACATTGCCAACATCTTTGAAACATGATGATTACAAAACGATGGCTGTTATGGGAGCCATGCTTATTCGTGAATCTTTCATCGCACAAGATATACATGAAAATGGTCATGCAACCTTGGATGAAAAGTTGCTTGATAAAGCATCAGCTGAGTTTGATTTAGCTTCAAACATGAATCAATTAGCTGTAGTTGCACCAAAACTACTAAAATCAATTCCACTTATTCTTGGCGTAGATGGCATTATTGATGGTGAGCTGGATTTGGTCAATCATGCAGTGTCAGCTTTGTCCAGTGTAGGTATTTCTATTACTGCCCCTCAACTTTTAGCCATTATGGGTGCAGGTTTCGCTGCTGCCTACGCGGCAAAAGCAATCCAGGAAAGTATGCGCAAAGCAAATGAAAGACAACTTCAATTAGCTCAGGCTGGGGAACGTGTATTCAACGAGCTTCCGCTAATTCAAGCAAAAGCATTCACCAATTCATTACGCCGCATTTACGAGAGAATGGCAGATCAGCTTTTATCCAGACATCTTGAGCTATCAGGACAGCATGATAAGGTCGGTGAAGTAGAGCAAATCAACTATACCATTCGAAAAATCTCATTGTTAAGCAATAAAATTAAGAGGGAAAAATATGAACAAACCGTATTTATATAAGTATGAGGAAACAAAGTGGGATTGGACGAAGTCTGCTGCCTCCCTTTTCATGAATGGATTTAAGCGATTCGATCAGAAAATTGATGATAAAGAGCAAGTCTATGTAGGAGTCTATGGTCCAACTCAAGTGGGAAAGACAACGTTTATATTAAGACTTCTGGGTATTGGATTCTCTCACTTGAACAAACTATCAGATTCATTACGTGGGGGACGGGAGAAAGGAAAGTCTGCAACTATTACGTGTACGATTTTTCAACGTTCTACAACCGCTGATTTTGAAGTGATTTGGCCATCTGGAGAAATCCATCTGGCAAAGACATTTAATGATCTTGAAAAAGTGATGGGTGATCTACGAGTTTCGATTTATAAGAACAAATCCTTTTCGCTAAAGCCTGTCATCGTAAAAATCCCGAAAAAGTATTTTAACCGTGCAGATATTGATAGTCGTGTCCGGGATTTATCGATTATCGATTTGCCTGGTGATGATAGCAAAGATAGTCAAGAAATGCTCCATGTTAATCGGGTATTAAAAGAGTATATTGCACGTTGTAAGGTATGCATCATTATGGAAATATCAAGTCAGATGACAGCGCTCACAAAGTTAGAAAAGGAGCTAGTTAAAGATTGGCTTGTCCTACCGGAACAGTTTCGCATTTTATTGACTCGGAGTGTATCGAATAGCTCGGTTATGGAGCAGATTGTTGCAAAGCAAATAATATCTGCTGAACAATTTAAGCAGATATATCATGACGAGCTCGCACGAGTTTGTGAGGAACATGAGCTAGCTACTGCTATTTATCCATTGGAATTTGGCGATTCGTGGGTGGACTTGAAGCAAGCATATCCGAAAATTTTTAATCTGGCGAGTAGATGGGTCGATGAAATCTTTGAAGAACTTGTTAAAGATTTAACGAATATAAACTCCCCTGAACAAGAAATTAAAAAGCTGAAATCGATTGAGCGGTTTATCGTGAAAGAGAGTCAAGATGAGCTAAACCGACTGCAGCATGAAATTGAGATAATGAATCTGGAGAAACAGGAGTTCCAACTAAATATCAATCATATGAAACAGCTGCTGGAGAAGGAAGAGAGAAAGCTTACTCGGCTGAAAGATGTTCAAAAAGATTGGTCCAGGTTTAACGTTCCGGCGTTCCCTTCGGTTAACTTTAATTCTTGGAGTAACCTAACGGTAGGAACTAAAAAGGCGAGTCATTTAAAATCTCAATTCCGTGGGAATGTCCGAGAGTTAGAAGATTTTGCGAAGGAACAAGTTGAACTCTTAAATATAAAAATTCGCGGAGATTGCCGTTTGATTTCCATTAATTTACCTGAAATGGATTTTCCTGAGGAGATATTTCGAACAAACTTACATTTTGATTATTTAATAGACCGCTATTTACTCGAGTCTAGCTATTCGAGTGACGTAAGCCATGCGAAGCGGAAACTAGCAGAGGTAATAGATCGCTTCGAGGAAGAACTCAATAGACATGTTAAAAAATGCTGTGACTTGTTAAAAGAGCCTTTTCGTAATCAGAAAGCTGCAATTAAGCTTGAAAAAGAAGAATTGAAACAGATGAACAAACAACTTAATGCAAAAAACAACAAACTCCAAGCGCTACTTGATGAGAAGCTAAAGGCTAAAGAGGAATGGAAGTCCGATATTGCTCGAGCGAACCAATTAGACTTTTTCCTGATGGAAAGCTTTGTCGATCAATCCAATGAATATAAAAGGAAATTGGATGATGTGAATTCAAATTTAAACGAGAAATGGTATGCGCATCAATATTGGAATGTCTTGAAAATGCAGGCAGAGAGGATTATAGATTATGTCGAGTAAAACAGTCGCAAATTATAAGCAGTCATTACGCGATTTACAAGAAGTGAATGATGCACTATTCTATGACGATTTAAAGAATCAAATGAACATTCACTTAGCGAGGCTTGAGGATGAATTCCAAAAAGTTGAGAAGTCTGCGGAATATGTGTCACGATCTATGGCACAAATTGAGCATAGCTTTCAAGCAACTTCTCAACAAGCAACTGCTGAGATGCGTATTGCAGCAAAAAACGCTGACGAAGTCATTCAGACAGTTCTATCTGAAGAAACAGTAAAACTAATGACTAAGCTGAATCAAGTATATGTTGCATTCCAGCAAATTGGCGAGCAGCAAAAGCATTTTGTAGAAGAACATTTTATTAAACAAGTAGAGCAGAATATAGCGGACATGAATGGCAAATTATCATCTACATTGACCGCCTATCAAGCTTCGATTACAAACATGCATGAGCAGTTAACAAACCTTGTAGAAAATCAACAAGCTGAAATTGAGAAGCGAGAAGCAAACTGGAAACAACTTGCGAATGATATCGATGCGAAGTATGAAGAACGATTAAAGACTTTTGAAGTAGCAAGTACTTTGCAATTTAAGGATATTCAGCATGTCCTTACAGGAGTGCAACAAATTAACAAGGAATTGATATCAGAGCAAACAAAGCAGCAAACAAAGGCAACTGCACAATTTGAACATCTAGAACAGGTAGTAGAACAAACTCAATCAAAACAAGAGTTAGCAATTATCAAGCAAAATGAAGTCCAGGATACTCAAGTAGGTAATTTTGTGCTAATGCAAAGAGAACAGCACGAGCAACTTCAACAATTACTGTCCATGCAGGCAGAGCAAGGTAAATCGATGCGCAAATGGTTAATTACACTTTCTATCGTTCAGGGTATTACAGTTGCTGTTGGGACAGGGTTGTATTTCTTCTAGATTTGAAGTACCTGTGCAACAAACTATTTAGATTATAAAAAAGTAGGGGTTAAAAAGGGCTGATGAAATTACTGTCCGGAGAAGGCAAGAAGATAGAATGATAGTGTCGGTCGAGCACCATTCATCTTTACCTTTCCCGCCTGTGTCAAAAACAATCATGACAATTTTAATAAATATGATTCTTTAAACTTTCTTTAAAGTTCTTGACACAGGGGCACACAAAAAATGAACTTGGGCACAAAGGGGCAGTATTCATGGATAATATAGACAATTTACCAGAAGTAACTGTGGGAATATTTAAGATTACAACTCCAAAGTGTGGATATTTTGTTTTTTGGACGAGTAAAAGTGATAGAGTAAACCTGAATGTTGAACCCTTTCGAGAAAAAGAAGGGGACATCAATTATCCTGCTAAACACCATATCAACGGTGAAGATTTGTTGTATTTTAAAGAATTCAATAAAAATATAGTCTTGTATCATAAGCAATTTAAAGCTCAATCTTGGGAAGATGCGATGAAATATGAGATATATTCTGTTATATCCAATGGTTCATTAAATCGCAAAGCTAAGAAGGAAGACAACACTGAGGTATTTGTTCGATTCATTTGGAATGGAAAAGAACTAAAGAAAACTAGAATAGAATATCAATAAATCATCCCATGTCACAACTGCATGATGGAATTAGAGGTACCTGTGCAACAAACTATTTAGATTATTAGCGACAATTGTATATGATATTTCAGGAATCCAGCAGTCATCGATCTGCTGGATTCTTTTGGCGTTTAAAAATGCATATCACTCAATTGTTATAAATTTCACGGTGCCACCCGGGAAAACAATTCTGACAATTGATAACAATTCATGAAATGGGTCGTTTAGAAACCTTCATGAGTTGCATTGGAATTCAGGCGTTTGTGCCTGCGGGAAATTGAATACTATAGGAGTTGGCAACGACATAAAGAAGAGTGAAGATCTGCATTTAAAGCTTGAAGGTGAGCTGGATTTATCAACTAGGACAGTTAGACAATATTATTCGTAATGCGACAATCGTACTATATAGCTAACTCATAATATGATAAAATAGAAATGAAATAAATTGGTATATATTGGGTGGTTTTAACAATGAAATGTTCACAATGCAGACGGAAAATACAGGGGAACGAGCTGTATTGCCCGAATTGCGGTACAATAATTTTGAATAATTTAAGTAATGAAAGCGGTAAGGCGATTTTAGCGAATTCTGTCGCTGGAAATCCTGAGAAAATTCATCTGGAAACGACCAAGAAAAGCAAGAAGTCCGTTGTATTCTCTATCACACTTCCTGTTTTCACAGCTGTATTCATGGTGGCAACTCTTACTGTTTTTTATTTTCATGAGCAAACCATAAACGCTGAAGTCATAGAGCTTAAACAAAAAGGTGAACAACTAGCTCTTGCCGCGAATTATGAAGCGGCAATCATAAAATTGGACTCGGCAGTCGAGCTGAGACCTGGCTATAAGGCCGTGCAGAAAAGTCTTTCCGCCGTGCGGTTGGCTCATAAGTTTAACAACCAGTTGGCAAGTGCAGGGGAATTGATAAAAAATCAGGATTATGCCGCATCCGAGAAACTTCTGACCGAAGTTCAAGAAGGTCTTTCCAGCCAGTCGGGTGAATTGTATGCCCCGCTCGTTGAAAAAGCAGACAAACAAGCCGTCACCTTGAAAGTAATTTCCATAAAAAAAGAAATAGAGCCGCTCAATAATGTAGCGGAGCTGGGTGGAAAGCTGTCCGTTCTAAATACAATATCTTCTTCGGAGGGAGAAGCGGTTAAAAAACAGGTTATCAATAAGATTGTAGAGGTGACCTTAAAGGATGCCAGTACAAAGTTGGAAGATAACCAGTTCAGTGAAGCGGCAGCCTCAGTAGAAAGTGGTTTGAAGTATGCTACAAACCATGAAAAGCTGACTGCCTACAAGACAAAAATTGAACAGGAACAGTTGGCATTTGAGGAAGCTGAAAGAACTCGCATTGAAAAAGCGCTAGAGGAAGCTGCAAAGGAAGATTTGTTGAACCGTACCGCGGCTGTCGATGTCATCTCTATTGAATGGGAAGTAGACGAGTATGGTGATCTGAATTTGTACGGGGATATCGAGAATGTTTCAACCTCCAATCTATCATCCATCACCATCTATTACTCGATTTATGACAGTTTTGGAAGTTATGTGACTGATAGTTTCACCACTCTGGATACTTATTATCTGAATGTTGGGGAAAAGGGTTCCTTTAGCGATTCGTATTATGGGATTTACGACGAAGGTGCCACTGTAGAAATTGATAATATCACATGGTATTTGGAATAGTCTGGAGGCAATGGAATGTCAATTAGATGGTTGGTCAGCAGTGTGGTGACGCTTGCCTTGTTAAGCGTGAGCACTTTTGGCTATTGGTATATTGATAAAATGGTTCCTCGACAGTTGACGGCAGCATCTGCTTTCAAGTCTGCCAATGGTGTGGCAGAGGGCGATGTAGAATTCGTTTCGACCGATCTGAAGGGAATCATTCAGCGTTCACAAAAACTTGTCGTTAAAATTGAACTGGACGATGGGTCGCTTGGTTCTGGATTCTTATACAACAAGAAAGGCGATGTGATTACAAATGCTCACGTCGTTTCCAACACTAAACAAGTGAAGGTAATAACGGAAGATGAACGCGAATTCGAAGGGACGGTAATCGGAATCAGTGAAGACACGGATGTGGCATTGGTCCGAGTGCCAGGACTTTCTACGACAGCTCCAATGATCATTGATAAGGAAGGTAAAGCGGAAATCGGTGATGAAGTGTTGGCGTTGGGCACACCATTGGGACTCCAGAATACAGTCACGACGGGAATCATCAGTGGAGTTGACCGCGATTTTGATCTCGAACCGTTTCACTACGTAGACGTGTACCAAATCTCCGCACCAATTGCTCCAGGTAATAGTGGCGGACCGTTAATAGATAAGAAGACAGGTAAAGTCATCGGCATAAATTCGGCAGGAATGGATCAAGGTACCATTGGTTTCAGCATTCCGATTGCTTCCGTTTATTCGCTGATTGAAAATTGGTCGTCAACCCCACTCGAAAACTTGCCGGAAATTGCAGCCGAAGAAAACGAATCCGAATCCGAAGAAGAGTCATATTCAGAGGAGGACATAGCATCGGAATTAGTCATTGCTTTTTATGATTGCATAGAATCCGGCGATTTTGTAGAAGCCTATTCCCTATTGGGAAGCAACTGGCAGTCCAAAACTTCCTATGAAGAATTCAGGGATGGCTATTTGTACACGAAAGCTGTTGCCATTGATGAACTGCTCACCGATTCAAATGGGGATGAAGTGAGTGTGATGATTTTCATCACGGCAGAGGAACTCAAGAATGATGGAAGCACATATTCTAAATACAAACTTGAATATGAAGTAGGGGATGAAAACGGACAGATGAAACTACTGTCCGGAAAAGGCGAGAAGATAGAATGATAGTGGTTGTCGGCCCACATTTATAGGAGTAAAGAAGAGCAGCATTCAGATGAATGCTGCTTTTGTTCACCTTTCCATTAGGTACCTGTGCAAGAAACAAATCAGATTATTCGCGTCAATTGCATGAAGAAAGACTGGAAAGTTGAAATCAATGGGTTTTCTGAGATAAAATCCGCATAATTTTTCGTTGCTTTGAATTGTCATAATTTAAGTGGTGCCACCCATGAGAAGTTTTTAGTTTCTAACGGCATATTAATCTCCTTATAAGACACAAAAAAGATCGAAGTGAGTGACGTCACTTCGATCTTTTCGTTTTCTACAGGCGCATCATAGTAGAGCTGATTGCTTTAGGAAGCTTCAATAGCTGAAAAATACACAGGTACCAAAAAGGGAAATGGAGCCACCTAGAAAGAAAGGTACCAAAAGGAGGTAAGACTTTCGCCAAATAAAATTATTCTTATAATACCTTTAAATCGGGTATCAGTGTAAAAAACTATTCGAATTATTCACTATAATTACATGGTTGAAATCCGTAAAGCTTTAGGGGATCGTTTTTATATGATAGGTTCTGCATAAATGATTAAACTTGTAAATTTTCATAATTTAAGTGGTGCCATTCAGAAAAATTAAGTCGATTATTTTTAATAATCAATTTTGAAGTGCAACAATTTTTTGATTTAATTCTATAAAATTATTTAGAAATTGCAACCTTACTTAGCATGGGAGGCAACTTTAACTGAAACTCAAGGTAAAGCAGTAAATACGGAAAAGCTTGAGAACGATTTTTGAATACCGCGAAGCTTGAAAGAGTCAATTTATATTTATAAGCGTCAAATGATCAACGCATTGTTTCAAAAAAAATGCCTTTCCGGCTTTTGTCAGAAAGGCATTTTCTATTTCTTCGGCAATGTCGTGAAGTAAAAAAAGAAGGCATATCTTTTAATTCAATATATAATTTGATTTTTTTAAAGAATGCAAGAGTTCTTGAAATTTTAAAATTCAAATAACTTTATATGAACATTTTTAACTAGTGTTTTTTACATTTATTTGTTTATATAAGGGTTATTAAGACTATTTTTAATCTAATGAATGGTATAAGATGGTTATAATTGAAGGCAGAAGAAAAAGTTTCATACCTAGTAGTAAGAGTCTTTAATCGAATGCATGATGGAGACTAAATGTTTCGTCTATCTTTTAGTGTATACAAAGGATTTTATGGAATGGTGTGTAATATATCTGACGTAGTGACAAAATAAAGAACATATAAATCATATCCTGTTTTAACACAAATAATTTAAAGGATGTTTCTGATGCTTCATTATAATTCCGGTTACGCAAAGGTTAATAACCATTTTGTGATAAAAAATGTTCCTCATAAGGCTTCTAAGACTTCGGATAATCCTATTCTTTCTATAATTCAAAACTTGATTGTTCGAGGAAATCCAACTATTGCAACACCATTTTTACGTCAGAAACTTCATCTAAAACAATCTTATCTCCATGAAATGGCTGATGTTCGGCTTTTACAAACTTTACCAACAGATTGGAGTCGTTCAATTCGGGGAGATGATGTAAATCAGTTTTATCCTGCTTTAACGCTTTACCAAGAATTACGTCAAATATATAATCAAAAAAGCTTTTTAGCAGATTTATTTATTGCAGAATGTCCACTCACTCATATTATTCCTGAAAGTAATTTTGAAAAGCAAGAAGTAGATTTCTATAGTCCGCTGTTAAAACTAGTCATAGAAGTGGATGGAATCAATCATGAAGATAGTCAACAACAAAAGTTAGATCAAGTACGTGACAAGTTTTTAAGTAAATATGGAATCACTGTAATTCGGATTTCAACTGCGCAAATTAAAAATAAAGATTATAGAAATCTTACCATAAAGCTTCGCGAAAACTATTATTTACACGAATCGAAAATAAAATTGTTTGAAAAGTATTTAGAAAATCCATCTTCATATCAATTGCACTATCAGTTAACCGAGATTTACCGCTTTCAAATGTTGATTATAGAATTAGTCAAAGCTGAGCAACTTCTATTTAGCGATAAACAGTGGGATTTTGCAGTAAGTACTCAGCAGCAGGCTCAATCACTTCAACTCGCTTTGGAGGATTTAAATAAATGGTTAGAAGTCATTGGGGAACTGTTTAATGATACCATTTCACTTCCTAAAATATATGTCCATTCTTCGATGAAAAAAGAATACATTTGTATAGACAATTTAGTTGGGAAGTATTGGGATGACACATTGAATGATCCTTCTATCATTTATATAAGGGACGATTATTTTGAAGAAACTAATTACCGTACGATGAATACAGGATATATCGTGAATTATGCAATTAAAGAAGAGCAACATTTGGCGTCACTCCAATATATATTAAATGTGCTTTATGGATTTAGCACATTTAATGCAGGACAAATTGATATTATTGTTAATACATTAAATCGTAATGACACTATAGGACTTTTACCAACTGGGGGTGGTAAATCCTTAACGTATCAAATCTGCACTTTCTTACAGCCAGCTATCAGTTTTGTTGTTGCACCAATAAAATCGTTAATGGTCGATCAAGTAAGAAGTTTAAAGGATAAACACTTTGTGGATTGTATCGATTATATTAACGGAGATTTGCCACCTCAAAGTGCATCAGATAATTTAAATGGTTTTACAGAAGGAAAATTTCTATTTTTAGTTATTTCACCGGAAAGGTTTCAACAACAGGAATTTCGCAATCGAATCGAGATGATTCAAGCAAAAAAGCAATTTGCATATGCAGTGATGGATGAAGCTCATTGTCTATCCGAGTGGGGACATGATTTTCGGACATCTTATTTAGCGTTAGCTAGAACTATAAGAAGATATGCTCCAACTGCAACTTTTTTAGCATTAACCGCTACAGCCTCATCAAAAGTATTACAAGATATTCGTAATGAATTAGATATTTCTAGCCAAAACATTAAAACGATCTCAGACTTTACACGAAAAGAACTACATTTTCATGTTGTTGAGGCTAGCAGGGTTAAGAAACAAGATAAGTTAGCTGAGGTGGTAAAAGAAGATAAAAAACCTTATCCTCTTATTGTTTTTACACCGACTGCAGGCGGGCATAACGGATGTTTTAAGCTAAGTAATCAGCTGAGAAATCAATTGGGCTTAAAAACGGCTTTTTATAGTGGGAGCAAACCAAAGGACTTCCATACGCAAGACTTTGCAAAATATAAAGAGAACGTTCAAAGTGCATTTATGAATAATAAATTAGATGTATTAGTAGCTACAAAGGCATTTGGTATGGGGATTGATAAGTCGGATGTTCGTTCGATTATTCATTACGGTATTCCTGCTTCTCTAGAATCATATTACCAAGAGGCAGGTAGAGCAGGAAGGGATCGTTATGATTCTGATTGTTATATTTTATTTACAAAAGACAAGCTAACCGATTATCAAAGAAATATTTTATTTGGATTAGATACGAAGTTAGATGAAATAGAAAAAACAACAAGAGTTTTACAAGGCGATTTAAATAGCATCATGTTTTTAATGAAAAAAGGATTAAAGGATGTTGATGAAGAAACTTCAATAGTCAGTGATTTTTATTTTGAATATCTGAAAGACAACGGGAAAGTCCATATCCCAAAACAGGGAGATAATGAAAAAATAATTTACAGGCTGGCACTTCTTGGACTTGTAGACGATTGGGTAATTGAATGGAAGTCGAATTCAATTATTGTGCATCTAAATGATTATGATGAGAACAATATTAAGTATAGTGTTTTTAAACATATTCAAAAATATGATTCTACCTTTACTGAATCAGCTATATACAACAATTTGGAGATGCAAGATTATTTAAAGGTTTATGAATCTCATTCTTTTTCACCTTTATATAAGTATGCTTATATTTTACTTAAATGGTATAACGATAATGTTATATACTCCCGTAAACAATCACTAAAAAATATGTTTAATTACGTACTTGAATTTGAAGGTTCAGATGACTTTCAACATAAATTAGAAACTTATTTTAAACGTAATGACGATGTGTATTTATTAGAAAAAACAGTAGCCATTCCTCATAATTTAAATAATTGGTGGAAAATTTATTATGTGGAAACAAACGATAAAACAGTACCCAAAAATGAAAATGAGATAAAAGATTTATCTATTACATTAAGTCGATTTCTAGAAAGTTATAAAAATGATCCAGCATTAAATTTAATAGAAGGAATTACTACTTTAGTAAGCAGCGGCTCTTTAACTAAAGAATCTAAACAGCGTTTAATTCAATCTATTAAACATATCACTAAATTAGAAGATGACCTTCGTAAAGAATTATTGTTATCCATTGTAGATGTAGCAAATGAATTTTTAATACAGGAAGAAAAATTAATATTGAGCAAAATTTTGATAACTAATGGTTTTAATTCGATAGAAGATAAAAAAATTGTCAATAAATCTTTTGAAGATGAATTTTCTTATGGACAACTTGTAAAACATGTAAATTCTAAAATTAAAGAAGTAAGAATAGGTGGTGAATATCCGTGGGACAATTAGAGAAAATTGATAAATTAGAGTCATATATTGATGAATTAGGAAATGAAATTAAACATGTCAAGAAAGCATCAACATATTTAAGGGAGATCGAGGCACAACATTTGTTGGTGGAGAAGCAGTTAGAACGAGTGAAGCTGACAACAGATGCGCTTGAAATCATCCAAACGCATTTTATTGATAAATCGAACGAATTTGAATTGCAATTAAACAAAAATGAAAATAGATTTAAAGAGTTGAGTTCTACAATAGTAAGTTCTTTTTCTGAGACTGAGCAATATTTAAAAGAACAGATAGGGGTCATTAAGCTAGAGACATCTAAAGTTGGAAAGGATGTTTGGGATCTTCATTCACAAACTAATATACTTGAACAACAAGTTGTATCAATGTCTTCGAGTGTATCTACTGTCAACAATTCAGTAATAGAGTTGCAAAGGAACATCAATCAACTTGTGGAAAAAAACTTGGAATTGAAAGAAATGGTTAAACAATCTGATAAAAATCAGACGCTGTCAATAAAACGATTAGAGAAGAGCTCCATTATTATGACAATTATTCTTTTAATAGCAATTATTTTAATAAGAATTGTGTGAATTCAAATAATAATTGTTTTTCGATCCATTCCATCAGGTACCTGTGCAACATCCATTAGGTACCTGTGCAAGAAACAAATCATTAGGTACCTGTGCAAGAAACAAATCATTAGGTACCTGTGCAAGAAACAAATCATTAGGTACCTGTGCAAGAAACAAATCAGATTATTCGCGTCAATTGCATGAAGAAAGGCTGGGAAGTTGAAATCAATGGGTTTTCTGAGGTATAGTCTGCATAATTTTTCGTTGCTGTGAATTGTCATAATTTAAGTGGTGCCACCCATGAGAAGTTTTTAGTTTCTAACGACATATTAATCTCCTTATAAGACACAAAAAAGATCGAAGTGAGTGACGTCACTTCGATCTTTTCGTTTTCTACAGGCGCATCATAGTAGAGCTGATTGCTTTAGGAAGCTCAACTAAACCTTAATCTATGACAGGAATGGTACTTAAAAGGTGAAAATGAACACGTGCCAACTTGGAGACTGGTCAAAAAAGTCTGGAAGTAGGTCAACAAAAGTTGGAAATCGGTCAAAAAAATCTGGAAGTAGGTCAACAAAACTTGGAGACTGGTCAAAAAAGTCTGCTAGTAGGCCAACAAAAGTTGGAAGCTGGTCTTGACAGAGTGGAGATCGGACTGCAAAACTTGCAAGAGTTTATTTGAGTGGGTGGCACTTTCTGACTGAAAATGCACAGGTAACAAAAGAAGAAAAGGTGCCACCCAGAAAGAAAGGTACCAAAAGAAGAAAAGGTGCCACCCAGAAAGAAAGGTACCAAAAGAAGAAAAGGTGCCACCCAGAAAGAAAGGTAGCAAAAGAAGAAAAGGTGCCACCCAGAAAAAAAGGTACCAAAAGGACGAAAGACTCAACCCACTCACCTTATTCTCATACCTTTATCCAATCCCCAACACAAATCTCCCTCTCACGAATCGTCCCCGTCGGTAGTTCCAGTGCAGAATGAGCACCTGAAACAGGGGGAACGATTCTCCATGGTTTTAAGTCAGACACGCCTTTTACCACCTTATTTGATGAATCAAGAAAAACCACATCGATCGGAAATCTCATGAAAAACATATGAACGGAGTTGCAGGGTTTCAGCAGAAGCCCTTCTTCTGTGATGGGTTTTCTGTGGAATAGTAGACCTTTGAACCGACTCCCAAAATTGGTTGCATGCGTAATCTGTATTTGTAAGTCTATTGTTTTGGCCATGAACCTACCAACTCCTAAATAATTTGTTTGTTCACTATATGATTTTGTATGTCGGTTATGTTCTAAAGTGAGGTGCACGTTTATATAGTGTAGAGTGTTACACGAATGATTTTGGTATTAACTGGGAGGTCGCAAAGATGGGTCAATTAAAAAGACTTTTTAAAGAAGAAGAAGGACAAGCTTTGACGGAGTATGGACTGTTAATCGGATTGATTTCAATCGGCGTCGTCGCCGTGTTGGCACTGATCGGGCCGCAACTGGTACGTATTTTTAATACCATCCTAACGAGACTTACAGCTGTTTAACTCATCAGAAATGTAGCCCTTCCTACTGGTTGGGCTACTTTACTGAACAAAAGGAGCTCACCTTATGACAAATGTAGCCATCATCCTTATACTCATCATTTCCGTCATAACCGATGTTCGCCATCGTAAAATATTTAACCTCGTTACGCTTCCAGCCATATTACTTGCGTTCATTTATCATTCCTTTGTTTCTGGGTTAGAAGGCTTTTTATATAGTGGGGAAGGCTTTTTGGTTGGACTTGGATTATTAATCATCCCGTTTCTACTTGGGGGCATAGGGGCCGGGGACGTGAAGTTACTTGCTGCTGTTGGGGCTTGGAAAGGGACTACTTTTATTTTCTATACCGGCATATATGCTGGACTACTCGGTGGACTCATTGCCATCGTTCTGCTGCTGAAGCGAAGAGAACTTGGCTATACCATCAAACAAATGCTATTTTCTGCCGTCGTTTTGAAAAGTACAAACGGTGCCTTACTCATAAAAAATGAAATGCCTAGAGCACTTTCGCTTCCTTATGCAGTTCCGATTGCACTTGGTGTGCTATCAACTTTTTTAATGGAGACGTTTGGATGAAGTCACAAAAAGGCCAGACATTAGTGGAAACGGCATTGATACTTCCTATTCTCTTATTAATTCTATTTGGCATTACTGATTTCGCTCGTGTATTTCATGTGTACTTAACGCTTGACCATGCAGGGAGAGAAGCGGCGCGGCTGGCCACAGTCGGAACGGAAGATTCTCTTATTCATTTAAAAATAACTGATTCTACCAGTAGTTTGGATGAACAGAAACTAGGCGTTTCCATCACACCAAACGGCAAAGCCAACAGAGCAAGTGGAAGCGAAACGACAATTAAATTAACGTATCCAGTCGACTTTTTAACACCGATTATTGGACAACTGATCGGGACTTTTAATTTGGAAGACACAACCGTCATGAGGGTGGAATAGTGAATAGAATCATTCAGTCCAACTCGTCCCTGAAAGATGAAAGTGGAATGGCTTTGCTGATCGTAGCGTTAAGTATGTTCATGTTAATCGGTTTCATTGCCCTCGTAGTCGATATAGGGGGGCTGTATGTTGAAAAAAGCCGCCTGCAAAAAGCCATTGATTCAGCTGTTCTTGGCGGTGCCCAGTTAATCAAAGATTCCGAGTCTGACGCCATACAAGTGGCAATCGATCTCGCATTGAAAAATGGCTTTACCGTAAATGAGGATGAAATCACGACTGGGGATAACTATATTGAAATACAGAAAACAGTCACGAAAGAACTGACATTTGCCAGAGTGTTAGGTATTCAAAATACGGTCGTAAGCGCATTCGCTCGGGCTGAAATCCAAGGGGCATTAGTGAAAGGAAACGGAGTCATCCCTGTGGGTTTGGAAAATACCACGTATCAAAAAGGGGCTCTGTATCCTCTTAATGCTAAGCCTGGACAAGGTACAAAAGGAAACTATAACTATCTTGCCATCGATGGACGAGGCGCAAATGTTCTTGGACAGGCAATAGCGAATGGCACAAAGAAAACGGTTGTAGTTGGGGAAGAAGTTGAGACCGAACCCGGACAAAATTGGGGGAAAGTTGAAGCTGGGTTTTCTTACAGGATAGAAGAAGATCAAAAAAACAACCCGAACTGCTCTACCTACGAAAAAGCAGACGCTAGTTGTAAACGAGTCGTCATTTTGCCGTTGATTGATACGTATGACCACGTGAATGGAAGATCCGACGTGTTGGTGGTGGGCTTCGCTGCCTACTGGATTGAATCAGTAAACAAGCATGAAATAACTGGACGGTTTATTGAAATTATTAAAAGTGGCACGTTTTCCCCGGGGGAAGACTTTGGGATCTATGGAGTGAAGCTCGTAAAATAATCAAGTGAATTCACAGAAGCGGGTGAACGGATGACGACGAAAAAAGTGTGGTTACTAGCGATGGTATTTGGGGTAATTGCTGCAGGATTGATGTATGTAGTGTTTATGGAGAAGTCAGATCCAGTTGCCAAACCGACGACTTCTGTAAATGACAAGGAAAAAGAAACAGAGGAAGTTGAAAAACCGGATGAAGAGAAAAAAGAGGAAGAAGTCATAACCGTTGCAACAGGCAAACGTGCGATGACAGTTGAGGTAACGGATGTTCAAGGTGTCGCAGGATTAATTCGTCCCGGTTCCTCAGTGGATGTGATTGCTGTCATGGAAGCTCCAGAAGAAAATGTACAGGAATCCCAACACGATTCTGCGACGATGCTGTTGCAAAATGTAAACGTTTTAGCGGTTGGACATGCAGCAGACGACGAAGAGACGATGAAACGTTATCAGATGGTTACGCTAGAAGTCACACCTAAAGAAGGTCTGTTCCTGGGCTTTTCTTCGAAATATGAACTGTATCTCATGCTTAGACCGGATGGGGACGATCAGCTACAACCTGAACATACACATGTTCACGAAAATGAATTACACAAAGGGGTGTTTAAGTAATGGTTAACATACTATCAATCCCTGAAAGCACAGAATGGATTGCCTTAATCAAGAAAATCGAGGACACTGAACTCCATATTTATTGGGTTGCAAACGAGATCAGGTTAATGGAGCAGCTACAATCCGTGCAGCCATGTATTGTGTTACTGCCATACTCCAATACGTATGATGTGTACCATATCAGTTCCATCATTACACAGAAGTATCCATTAACATCGATTCTGCTCGCATTTCCAACTGAAGAAGATTTGGATATGAAACGTGCTTTACGCGCTGGTGCAGATGATGTTCTTTTTATTTCTTCACACCTTTCAAAAATAAAAGAAGATCTCTATCTTGCGATTGAAAAAAGTGACGGTAAGTGGATACAGCAGCATCCAGTAAATCCACTAAAAAATGGCAAGGTCTTTACTGTGTGTAGTACCAAGGGCGGCATTGGAAAAACAACAGTCGCTGTCAATCTGGCAGTAGCCTTTTCAAAGAAAATGATGAAAGTGGCCGTTGTTGATTTAGACCTTCAATTTGGTGATGTGGCCATGTTTTTAGATGTAAAGCCGAAGCAATCCATCTATGAATGGGTGAAAGAAGATCAAGAAGGTGAGAACATAGAGCGGTATATGACCCCTTACCAAGATGGCTTTTCGATTTTAGCTGCTCCACCACGACCGGAGTTTGCGGAAGTGATAACAGGCAAGGATGTGAAAAAGGCGATCGGTCAGTTGAAACAGGAATATGACGTGGTAATCATTGATGCATCCAGTCATATGAATGAAAACGTTCTGGTCGCGCTCGAGCATGCGGATGAAATATTAGCGATGACGTACCTCGACTTGCCCACATTAAAAAACAGCAAGCTCTTAATTGATACATTGGTGTCCTTGGAGCTAGGGGAACGCGTGAAAGTCGTATTAAATCGACAGTCAAAAGAAAAAGGGATTAAAACAGATATGGTTGAAAAGGTGTTGGGGAGAAAAATTCATACTGCCATTCCAGTAATGGATAAAGCAATGCTTACAGCGGTAAATGAAGGAAAGCCTTTATGCTATTCTACTCCAAAGTCTCCAGTGGCCAAACAGATTTTTCGACTCGCAGAGTCTTTATATAATCCGAGTAGCGAGACGCTGATCAATGAGAAAAAGAGCCGATTGAAAGAACGGGTAGGGGGACGTAGGTAATGTCCTTATTAACACGTTTAAGTGGGCAACAGACGCTACCGGAAATCAAAGAAGAAAAGATCATTAAACCGACTAGCGCGGGGAGTCAGTCAACCGAATTGCAGATAAGGCTCCATAATCTTCTCGTAGCAGAGTTAAAAAAACCTGTCCATCAAAAGAAGGACATTGAACCACTGATCGAAACGTACACGGATGATTTTTTACGCGAGGAAGGAAGTCATCTGTCATTCGAGGAAAAGAAGAAATTGAAACATGATGTGATACATGAACTGACGGGATATGGTCCGATTTCACCGCTTCTTGCGGATTCTTCCGTTACAGAAATCATGGTCAATGGTCCAGATGCTGTTTATATAGAAGTGAACGGAAAAATAGAAAAAACGTCCATTCGGTTTCGCGACCATTTGCACGTGCTGCGCGTCATTGAAAAAATTGTGGCACCACTCGGACGAAGAATTGATGAAAGTGTGCCATTGGTAGATGCCCGTTTACCAGATGGTTCTCGCGTCAACGCCATTATCCCGCCACTCGCACTCAATGGACCTACGATGACCATTCGGAAATTTTCTACAGTCCCTTTTTCAATCAAAGATTTGTTGCGAATGGGTTCATTAAATGACCATATGGCCAGTTTCTTAAAAGCAGCAGTAGAATCAAAGCTTAATATTTTCATTAGCGGGGGAACCGGTTCCGGTAAGACGAGTACACTGAACGTGATTTCCTCATTTATTCCGAAAAGTGAGCGTGTCTTGACGATTGAGGACGCGGCAGAATTAAAACTTTTTCAAGAACATGTTGTTGCGCTAGAAGCACGGCCACCAAACATTGAAGGACAAGGGGAAATTACGATTCGCGATCTTGTGCGAAATGCCCTCCGTATGCGTCCTGATCGAATCATCATCGGAGAGGTCCGAGGTGCTGAGACACTCGATATGTTGCAGGCCATGAACACAGGTCATGAAGGAAGTCTCGGAACAGGACATGCGAACTCCCCAAGGGATCTACTCGCAAGGCTTGAGACCATGGTCTTAATGGCAGGATTTGACCTGCCTGTAAAAGCCATCCGCCAACAAATTGCAGCGGCGCTGGATCTGATTGTCCAACAAGCACGAATGAAGGATGGCTCAAGGAAGATTACACGAATTACTGAAGTGTTAGGTTTAGAAGGGGATACCATCGTCCTTCAAGATATTTTCATCTACAACGAACGGAGAATTTTATCGTCTGGAAAGCTAGAACCGAGCTTCAGTACCACGGGCATTCTTCCAAATTGCATCGATAAACTAACGCATGCAGACCCTAACATAAAAGCAATGTTTAAGGAGGAGTGGAGATGACACCACTCCTCCTAATTATCACCTTTCTTCTGACGACTGCTCTTTTCAAAATTGTGTTTACCAACATCGCGAATAAAGGGAAATATGAAAAACGGTTAAAAAAGTATGTTGTCTACGAGGAGAAAGTCCAAGAGAAGAATGAACTACCTGCCAGAAACTCACGACTAAAGAAAGTGAGTAACGGGATTGAAAAGCTGATCAATCTGACAAAACACCAGCAGTTACTTATACAGTCAGGTGTAAAACTCTCACTGGGCGAGTTGTTTCTTAGCAGAGTCATTTTCACAGTGATCTGTATGTCAGTCGGTCAAGTCTACAACATGCATTTGATACTGATTGTTTTGTTAGGCGTGATTGGTTTTCATGTACCAATCCTTTATGTGAAGAAAAAACGCACCAAGCGTTTACAGCTGGCTTCAACCCAACTCGGAGAAGCACTCGGTACGATGGCCAATGCCCTTAGAGCCGGTTTCAGTTTTATGCAAGCAATGGATTTAGTAGCGAACGAAATTGGCGAACCACTTGGACCTGAATTCCTGAAAGCCTTGCAAGAAATCAATTTCGGCATCCCGGTGGATGTGGCCTTTCAACATATGCTTGAACGATTACCAGATAAAGAGCTTGAAATAGTGTTAAATACCCTTATCATTCAACGGTCCACTGGTGGGAATTTAGCCTATTTATTCGAAACCATGCAGGAGACCATTTTTGATAGATCCCGAATTCGCGATGAAGTAAAGACCTTGACTGCCCAAGGGAAGTTGTCTGCCATTATTATTACGATTCTTCCAATCGCACTTGCCATCTACATTAAACTCGCAAACCCAAAGTACTTCCAACTCCTATTTTCGCATCCTTTAGGTTGGGCAATGGTGATCTTCGGATCAATCAGTATGGTGGTTGGATGGTTGATTATTAATAAAATTGTTCATTTTGAGGTGTAGGCTGTGATTGTCTTATTTACTTTTCTATTTACTTGCCTATCTTTCTTTTTCTTCATTGGAGCCCTATTAACACATATCTATAAAAAACAAATTGCTATCAGGAAAAGAATTGACAGCTACTTTACGATTGACGAAGTGATACCTGATAAAAGTCGTCGAAATACAAAGCATCTTCTATTTATGAAGTTGATAAATGATCGAGTCAAGCGCGTGATTGACCAGGTAACAAAAGCTTCCAAGAAGAAGGATTTGGACCAACGATTGAGAGAGGCCGGTTATCCTTTCAATTTATCGCCAACGGATTTCAAATTTCTCCAGCTGCTAATTTGGGTTGTATTGTTCATGATGGTCTTTTTATTACTGATCAGAATGGATGCGAACATCCTCTCTAGTATGGTAGTTGCGGGAATACTGGCTGCGCCAGGCATGTACTACCCGTCCTTTTACTTAAGTGTCTTAATTAAAAAGCGCAGAAGCGAAATACAAAGATCGATGCCGGATTTTTTTGATATGGTCAACTTGTCCATTGAAGCGGGGATGGGGCTAGATGCTTCCATCCTAAAAGTTTGTCAGCATACAAAAGGACCGCTATCAGAAGAGTTTTTACTGACACTCGAAGACATGAAACTCGGTAAATCCAGAAGAGAAGCTTATGCAGATTTACGAAGTCGCGTTCCAGTCCCACCTTTTCAAACCATTATTACCTCGTTAATTCAGGCAGATATGCTTGGTGTGGGAATGGCAAAAGTCATCCGTTCTTTGACCGTGAAAATCAGAGAACAACGAACCCAAATGGCGAGAGAGCAAGCGATGAAGGCTCCGGTTAAAATGATTTTTCCGATGCTGCTCTTTATCTTTCCAGCGATTTTTATAGTGATGTTGGGTCCGATGATTGTTTATTTGATTGTTTCGGTTTTGTAGGGTGGTGGTGTTGTTGTTGGGGGGTACCTGTTTTTTTTTTTGGGGGTACCTGTGCACCGAATAATTCAGAATATACACGACAATTGTATGCGGAAAAACCGGAAGGTTTAAATCAGTGGATTTCCCAAGATGGAGTCTGTATAATTTTTCATTGTTGTAAATTGTCATAATTTAAGTGGTGCCACCCACGAGTATATAAATAGAAAATGTATAATGCCATATAAGAAAACGAAAAGATCGAAGTGAAACCCCACTTCGATCTTTTCGTTTTCTTCAGGCTGTATGGTATAGCTGGCACTTTAATTAGGTGCGCAGATTTAGCCCACAACCTTCGAAAGTAGCTGGCTTCCGCCAGCTACTTTCAAGAAAATAAGTGAAAACATAAAAAGAGCTTAGATCGGCTGCAAGTGCAACAAACAATTGTTGAATTACAAAGTTTTAGAAGGAATTAAATGGGCATTTGTCGAAAAATGGTAGTAGGGAAGAGAAAGTTAGGAAGAAGGGAATAAAATGGCCAATCAACAGATGAGACTTTTAGAGGCGAAACAAGTACTCGAAAAAATGGCAAATGGGGTCCATCCCTTAACGGATCAACCGTTAGATGAGCATCATTTCTTGCAAGACCCACGCGTCATCCGACCATTGTTTCTACTACTGAATCACCTGAATGAGCCAAACTCAAACCATAAGAAATCACCAAAAAAGTATATCATCACACAAAAACAGTTGGATGCAGTGGAGTTCCCAAACCATCGGATTGGAATCAATGACTTCTGCAGTCGAGTCAACGAACAACTCGACCTCACCGTTTCCAAAAAGCTCAGCGGCAAAATCTTAAACGACAAACTCAAGAAACTTGGCATCTTGTCAGAAGAAACTACTGATGAAGGAAAGAAACGCTCGGTCACCAATGACACGTCCGCTAGCTACGGCATATCTACTATTGAACGCTCCTATAATGGAAGCCCGTATCAACAAATCGTCTTTGATGATATGGGAAGAGAATTCTTACTACGGAATCTACATAATTTGCTGGAAGGTTAAATCAGGTACCGGTGTAAGAAACGACAAACTTATGCGAAATATCCTAAGATTAAAGGGCTCGAAAGGAGCATGATTCTAATCATTAAAAACTTGCTAACATTATTATTAATAAGTTTTCTCTTAACGGCTTGTTCTTCTGCAGATGATGTTCGTGATCCAATATCAGTGGAAGAAATTGATTGGAAATATTTATCTACCGATGTTAATTCTATGAACATGGAAAATGTCAAAGTATACGGTCAAAATGAATTTGATATTTCTACAATGGTCAAAGAATTTTGCGTATTGATGTTAAATAATCCTGACAAAATCTATACGGATGAAAGTGACTCAACTATTAAAATTAATTTGAGATTTAATGAAACGTCAGGTATTAACATGGTTTACACGGAAGATGAATACGAAGGAAAAGAAAGTACCTTCTACGTTGATGAATCTCTGCTTCCTGCTTTAGAAAATCTTCAAGAAGAATATGGAGAAAATTAGGGTCATCAATCGCAACTAATATGTAAACAAGAAGCGACCGACATTGCATCGGCCGCTTCTTTTTTATTCTAGCAACCTTACAACCAAGCTTCTTCACTTAATAGAAGTGCTAATTTTTTGTCCTCTTCAATGGCTTGCCGGTAAAGCTGGCAATATAAACTATAGTTATGGCGTGTTTGATTGATGCCCATTGGAAGAAAGGTAGGGAGCAAATCTAGATCTATCCATGGCCTTGGTGAGGGTTCGTCTGAACAGTACAAAGGGAAAGAACTATATGGATAGTCTGCTAAGTTTTCGACCATCGGCTTTTTCGTCTCGATCGGATTTCGATGGATATAGCTACTAACGGCAAGAAGGGCGAAGGGTCCAACAGCTTCTTTTGAATAGTAGCGTTTTTCGTAAATGCGACCGACATGGTTATATTTTTTGGAGTAGTAATCACTATAGCGACGGTTAATACGTGCCATAATTTTATCTAAAGGAACTTCTGGAGAACGGATGAGCAGGTGATAGTGGTTTGTCATGATGCAAAAAGCAATGATCGTGAATGAATAGCGTTCACGCGCTTCTTCAATCGTACGGAAAAGAGCGAGCATGTCCTCATGTGTAGTGAAAATTTGTTGACGATTGTTGCCGCGCATGATGACGTGGAACCAGCCGGCAGGGTGCCAATTGCGTTTGCGTCGTGGCATCATGCTCCTCCACACATCATCGCTGTATGTATGGATGAAGTTTTCATTTTCCATTTAATAGATTCAGTGCCTGACAAATTCGCAATGGTAGGTTCCAAACTTATGACATTAACAGCTAATTGGAGACTGTTTAGAACTCGTTCACGCGCTTCTTTTATTGTGCCTAAACCAATGAAAATATATTGCTCTTTTTCGCTTTGGAAAGTCGCTTTGGCTGAAATGTTCTGCTCTTTCAAACCATTCAACCCAACACTTAGTATGTATGAGGACAATCTGTCACCAACTTTCTGCCATTTACTAGAAGCATAGCGTAAATGAGAGCTCAATCGCAAGTGCCCCAAGGGTTCGGCGATATTCATGACAATAGTCAAAATTGAATTTTGATCGTTTAAAAGAGGGCAAAATTCAATTTTGAGGCCTGTACAGGGAGAAAACAGCTAGGAAAGAGGGGCAAAATTTTATTTTGGGGTATTTTTAGAAAACATATCATTTTAACGGGGTGGCACCTTTTAACCCAAATTGCACAGGTACCAAAAGGGGAAAAGGTGCCACCCAAATTATTATTCTTTCACAGTGTAGGTATAAAATATGTAGGTTGAATCATAGACTAGGAATACTGATTGTAAAATGATGGAGGTATTCCCATGAACTTTTCAAAGAATCACTTACAATTTTTCAAGCAGACATTATTAAGTGGATTGAAAAACATTAGTCAAACTGTCCCTTTTAAAAAGAATGTGGATAATAGGAAAACGAATCGAAAGAAAATCACTAAATTCAAGAAAAGTGAGCAAGTAAAGGAAATTGATCATATTGAAAGTGCTGGTTTTATTCGATCCATCTTTGATGTTTTTGGTTATACAGCTGTTATGTCAATTCCAGTTCTATTTATGATGATTTTGCTGATATTGTCGTTTGTTTTGAATGATTTTCTTGAGGCATTTCGTGGATATGCATTACTTACATTGGGTCTTTCAGTGCTGATGCTTGGGATCGGGTGGTATAAAACGTATAAGATTTGGACCTTTATGTTAGTTTTAGCTGGTGCTTTTTTGACGGTGCTTACATTCGGACCGCAGGTGATTGAAGGGTATACAGGAAAAACGTTAACCGAGGTCAATTGGAAGAATGGCTATTGGATCACGTTGCAAGCAACATTTGTTTTTCTTTGTACCTTCATTACTACCGTTTCAATAATTGCATGGTTGTTTCTTGTTTCAAAGGGGCAACGTCAAAATCCATTGAAAAGACTTAAGCTGCTGAATATTAATAGAAGATTAACGGAGTTGAAAAGAATGTTTTCGTAGTGTCGGGTACCTGTGTAAAAAACTATTCAGATTATACACGACAATTTCATATGAAAATGTTTGAAAGTTTTAGGCAAGGCGTTTCTAATCCGTGAGTCTGCATAAATCATCATTCTTGTAAATTGTCATAATTTATTCGGTGCCACCCATGACAATTTAGTAACAGCTTTATTTGTGAACAATTTTGATGTTTATCATGTTTCTGCTTTTTCATGCCGTTCGTATGGAGCTATTACTTTTAATAAATTACGTTCAACTATATAGGAAATCAAAAAGCGGCCGAAATTCATCGGCCGCTTTTTGATTGTAAGATCAAGTGCTTCTCTCCTCGTTGAAATGCAGTGGAAGGTGGGGAAAAACAAGGCTCTTAAGGAAGAACATCCCCCCTGGTAATGAAACAATTAAAATTTGCCCACTACAAAGGCATAAAGATAATTACCTCTAAAATCTGCTGCAGGTATAAACTGAGGGACATTTTGTAATAAATATAAGGAAATAAATATATTGTGGAGTATATTCGAAGTTGTATTTGGGGGGCGGAAGATACGAAACATTTAGCAAAGCTTCAATGGAGTGTATTCGGAATAATCACGTTTATATTGACTTCTGCAATCATCCTGTATATCGCAGACCTAAATATTAGCTTTTCAGAAAAAAATGCACATCATGTTGAAGCTTCGACCCATATAGATGTCAGCAGTTTCGGAGCTGTTGGGGACGGTAGGACGGATGACACTAAGGCACTCCAAGAGGCTGCCCGACAGCATGGAATAATTTCTTTGGAATCGGGTAAAACCTACTTGATCAGTAGCACCATCGAATTGAATCCAGCCATCGCAAAAGGAATTCAAGGAAATAATGCAAAGATTCTTCTGGACGCTGATTTACCAGCATTTCATCTGAAAGGAAATAAAACGGATGGTGGTGCTCGACCTACAGAAAATGTGGGATTGGAGGATGAGTTTTCTTTTGTCATTGATTCACTCCATGTGTTCTCACGAGATCATCGAGGCACGGCCCTAATTTTGGATGGTAGTTTTGGAGTGATTGTAACAAAGTCCCATTTTTACAATTTGAAAAAAGGCATTGAACTTATTAATAAAAATCGAAATGTCATCATCTCTGAAAATCATTTATGGAATTTAGCGGAATATGGTATTCACTATAATAACGCAAATGTCCATCAGAGCATCCTTACAAACAATCACATATCCTATGCCGAAATCGCCTTGTTTTTTGAGAATGGAGATGTTCATAACACTCAAATCATGGGGAACGATATTGAAGTTGGCTATTTGAAGAATAATGATACAAGAAGTGCCATTCAAGTGGTTTGTGATAAGCCAAAAACCCAATTTTCACAATCACAAATTGTAGGTAATTCAATTGAAGATCATTTCCTTGCCAAGGAAGGGATTATTAATTTTTATTCGAAAACTTTCGGACCATCATCTGCGGATTCGAATCTAGCCCCGTATGTAGGCATGATTGAAATAATGGGCAATGAATTATCAGGATCTTCGAAGGCATTGGTTCTTGAAAATATTAACGATATCACGATAAATAGTAATACATTTAAACTGATAAGCGAAGTCTTCATTTCCATTTTCACTGGTGGAGAAGGAATCAATATGTCGGGAAATATTTTCTCGGGGAGAGAAGGCAAGAATTATGGTGGGAAGATTCTTCATGTTGAAGGCGCAAAAGCTGGAATAAATTCAACGCTAAGATTCCTTAACTTTAATAACAATACGTCGTATAACTTAACGGAAAACCCAATCAGCATAATGAGGAAACCTGGATTGACCGCTAACTTTAAAATTTCTGAAATAAATATCAGTAACAATACTTTTGGATCAGCCACTAAAAAAGAAGATGCCACGAAACTAACAGGTTATATAATTGACATCGATGTTCCACATGTAAGCGGAGCAACCATAACCGCTAATATAATCAAGGGTTCAAGTATTAATGAAAATGGTTTTAGATTAGTTTCAAAAACCAACGACCACATCATCATTAAAGACAATATGATCAGTGGTCTAATCGCACGAAATGGTTCCCCCCCAACCGTTTATGAGCTTCCAAGTCACAACGGGAAGTCTGTTATTGTTAAAGATAATATTTCGGAGTAGTGGATAAAAGGAGACCATTCTTCTATAGGTACCTGTGTAAAAAACTATTCAGATTATACACGACAATTGCATACGAATTTTCTTGGATATTGTAGGCAAGGTGATTAGTAATAGATGGTATGAATAAATCATCATCCTTGTAAATTGTCATAATTTTAACGGTGCCACCCATGACAATTACTTAGAAATTAGAGGAGCGGGTACGCACATCATCAGCCGCAGGATTACCTGTAGAAAGAAAAGCCGTGTAAAGCGACATTGTCACTTTACACGGCTTTTTTACTCTTTAGTATACATCCAATGTATCTAGGTATTTCCAGTTGCCAGCATCATCTTTTTCGATCAAGTACGTGTATGTAAACGAATATTCTTCAGTTTGATCGATTGTTGCTTTTTGATCTTGAGTGACGACAGCTGTACCGTCAATAATATACTGAACTTCGAGTCCTAGTGTTTCATATACAACGTCAAACTCTTCGAACGTTGATTGTATTCCTTCTTTAAGGTTTACGTAGTCAGGGTATTCTTCGCTGTATAAGCCGAATGTTTCTTCCAGTTTCTCTTCATTATAATAGGCATCTGATTTAGTGAAGAATTCGATCAGTTCTTTTTCTTGTGCAATGAAGTTTGAGTCGTTTCTGATGCTCGTTTGGTAAGCGGTATAAAGGACATCAATGATCTCTTCATCCTCAATTGCATCAAGGGAGTCGATAAATACTGAAACTTGTGTCTCAACTGTTTCCTTATTTGCTTTTGCCGAAATTAATAAATTCATTTTGTTCAGGTTCATTTTTGCCGTGATCACATCCTGTGCGGATAAAATGGCCTTTTCACCAGGAGCCTTGTACGTTTTTAGAATAGCATCACGAGTGGTTTTCCCGTATACACGATATAGCAACATTGCATTTTTACGGATTGTACCGGATAGTTCATGGTAACTTTTTTCAGTTGTAATGGCTGTCGGATCAGCAGCATATTGCTTATTGAATTGGTTTGCTTTATCCACCATTTTCATGCCATTTGTAATTGCGTCAATGTAAGCAATTGCACGCGTATAATGAATTCCCACATTTGCTTCCAGACGTTTTTCTAATAAGACTCTATCTTTAGCGTTTACGTTTAGCAATTCTTTTTTAGCTTTCAGGTAGGCATCTTTAGTCAGATTGAAAACTTTCATATCTGGGTACTTCACTTGTTTTGTAAGCTCAAATGAAATTTGCCATTTTAAAGCCGTTGCCTGTTTCTCCGCTGCTATTACTAGAGTTTCAGCTTTTGAGATTGAAGCTGCCTCCACGTTAATAGGTGTAAAAATTGTTGCTCCGGCAATCACAAGAGCCAGTGCGATGGATAGTAATTTTTTCATGTTGTTATTGTTCTCCAATACTAAGAAAGTCTTATAGTTCCAATATAAGCCTTAGTTAGAATAATATACTTATAGTATTTATACTAGCAGTAATTATAACTATTTTTGATAATAATTTTATGCTTTTTCATTAAATTTACATACAAAAAATAATCAATCGATGACACCTCTAGCAGACGTTGGTCCGAGGCTCACTGACCGCCCGTTCTGTTTCATAAAACCACCTAATATTTTTTCAATAACGAAATAGTATAAAGGAATTAATATCTATAAGTCGAATTCAATAGAATAGAGGGGGAAAGTCTGTGAACCAATTATCTTTAACTAATCTGTGTAAGCCATTACGTTTGGGAGATCCCTATTTCCGACCATATTATCCGCCAATAGGAAAAGACAAACCTAAGGTCTTTTTGGTTGGTATTAATCCTGCCTCAACCATCGGTAATGATAAGGAAATTGATGAGTTTATCAAACTCATAAATAACCGGGACAAATTTGACGAATTGTACACGAGCGAGCGATTGAAAAATAATCTACCCGAGATTTCAAGAACTAGATTAGGCATTAACGCTTTTGTAAATCATGTGCAGAATAAAACGGGTAACACGATATTGGAAACAAATGTTATCTCCTATCCAACAAAAGAAGAGAATGATTTAAAAGAATTATCACCTGAGGTATTAATGCGTTCGAAAGAAGTTTTTGAAGAAATCTTCTTTCATTTTCAGCCTAGGGTATTAATATTCCATAGCAAAAAAGCTATTAATATTTTTAATGAAATTCTTTTGAAAAATAATTTGGAAATAATAAAAACAGAAGAATTAACTTACCCTGTTTCAGAAATAGAAAAAAGAAATAGTCCTATACATGAATTCCAATATAAAGACGGACAATACGCTGCTGTATTTGTTTGTAGACACCTTATGTATTACGGTAAAGAAGGATTGTCCTTTTTGGAATTTCGAAACAGAGTTTGTGACTATTTACAATCTCCAAGAGGAAGTGATGAAAAATCATGAACACTAACGATAAGGGTCTTCCTTACTTAACGAAGGAACTTTTAAATGAAATTTTTGAGAATGTATACGAATATCCGAAAAAATCATTAAAAACTTCCATGACAGAAGAGAATGGTAGAAATCAGCAATCGGATTTTATTTCAGTAATAAAAAATCTCCAAGAATATAATGTACGTTATCGATTAGAGCAGACTAATGAGTTATTCCCATTATTCGAAAGAACAGTTGGTCCTATGGAGACAAATTCAGATGGAACAACATATTGGTTAGCTATGGGGTTAGCAATTAAAGATTTATATGGAATGAGAAAATCTACCTTAGAACAATTACTTAATCAAATCACTATTAGAAAGTAGGGTTCATGTGGATAAAAAGGTGCATGGTGTGAATGAAATTTATACAGACAATTATGAACTAACTTTACGATTAGATGACATTGGTAAAAAATCAATAAATGACGAAAACTTCCTTATGGAATGTATAGATTATTCAGTAGGTAGAGGTTTTAGTAGATTTGTTGGATCTGGGGAAGATTTTTTAATATTTTCAAAACCTGATTACTTTGACCCTGATGATATGTTAATAACTGATACGAATTTTAAGAGTAGAGTGAATGAATTAAAGAACAATAAGTATCCAGGACTAAAATAATGGTTTATTAATACATGGGAAGAAATAATCTAAAGGATACCGAAAAGATCGAAGTGACAAAATCACTTCGATTTTTTCGCGTTCATTAGGATAAAGTAAAGCGGATTGCACCTTCTTCAACAACGGTACCTAAAAAAACCTCATCCATTCATTTATGGATAAGGCAGCGTAATTAATTAAGTTGTAAGTGTTCTTTCAGTAAAGACTGTTTCTCGGCTAATTCGGTTTCGTCCATTTGATAATACCAAACTCCGTTCTTTTTGCTACCTGTACCTTCTTTAAAATAAAATTGTTCGACGTTTTCTAAGGCGTCTCGGTAATTTTTCTGGACGTTGACCATTTCATCGAACGTCATATTGGTTTGTACATTTGAACCTAACGCATTGAAAATATCACGGTAATTTAACAAACTTTTCACTGATGCGCCTTCCTGCAATACACCTTGAATAATTTGTTTTTGACGATTCTGTCTCCCAAAATCTCCATTGGGATCGTCATATCTCATGCGCACAAAACTTAAAGCTTCTTCACCATTCAGTTTAATATCACCCAATGGGTAATTGAAGTCATCAACAGAAAATTCAAGAGTGTTATTTACGGTGACTCCTCCAACTGAATCGACAATTTCTTCGAAACCTTCCATATTCAATAGGACCACATAGTCTATTGGAATATCCAGTAGTTCTTCAACTGTAGCCATCGACATATCGATCCCGCCAAATGCATAGGCATGATTTATTTTATCCATGCTGCCTTTGCCAATAATTTCTGTATAAGTATCTCGTGGAATACTTACCATTTTCGTTGATTTCTCATTAGGGTTAACTGTCATGACGATGATTGTGTCAGACCGTCCTTTATCTCCTTCACGTTCATCAATCCCAAGTACTAAAACCGCGAAAGGGTCTTTTTCGTTAAGTTTGATTTCTACCTCTCGCATATCAGAAACTGGGCGTTCGATTGGACTATGAATTTCTTCCAAAGTAGAAGTGAAACTCAAATACACGTTTAAAAGATAATAAGCACCTAATACTAGTAACATTCCTAAAATTCCAGCGGCCCAAAGCCATTTATAATTCTTCTTACTACCTGAAAACTCCACTTGATATCCTCCAATATGTTCATGTGAAGCTTATTCGAAGGACATTGGACTAAGTGTTGCTCCATCCTTAATCGTACTGTCTTCGGTCATCCCTTGTATTTCAAAATATTCATCATTCGTTACATTTAGTACTAGCTGACAGATAACAAGGTTGAAGGACATGATGGGGAAGAATTACTCCGAAAATTAATCAATCAGAACAAGTTTCATATGTGCAGGTGTTCGAGGGTATATAGGAAGAAAGTTTATCGAAGAAGAAAGGCAACCGAATGAATTTTCGGTCGCCTGATATGTGAGAAGAGTATTTTATTAAAACTGGCTAACTCTTTTAATGAAGGTTTTCAAACGCATATTGTCGAAAGGAGTTCCTAAGCGTTAAAAGGAGGAAACAAGATGAATGAAGAATTTATCTCTGTGAATGATCGTGAAATTATTATTAATACACTATCGCCTCAAGCGAACAGTTTAAATGTTGAAGATACATTGCTAATTAAGAATAAAGAACTTTCCATAGAAAAGGTTGAAAAGAGGAACTACAACTTCCTGAGTGACATGCCGCATTCGACCAATCAACAGTTATTTAAAGTGAACGTCAAAAGCAATAACTTAGAAAAATCCTTTCGGCTAATAGGCAAAGAAGACGAATATTTTTTTGCGATTCAAGATCATTTTCTTCAGTTGCTGGAGATGGATGACATAAATCGTGATGTTGAGTTATTTTCTCGAATTTCTCCGAAAATCGAAGTGCTCACACACTCAGAAGGAAATAACGCCGTAGAGGCTAAAATTAATAGACGGCAAATGAACTACTTAATCAATAATTCGTTAGAAGATCGTGAAAAAATTTCAAATCAAGTGAACAGTTTAAACTCAATGTCTTCTTATAAAAGTTTTTACATTGTATTAAATAAATTTCGAAGTGAACCGAGTGATCTCGGTCTTTTCAGATTAATAGAAGATGGAGCCTCATTTCGAAAGGAAAAACTATCTGAAAAGCCTTTAGAACATGACAAACCAATTGCAATCATCGTTCATGGATTGGTTTCCAATATAGGTGCTGCATACTTCAATTTGTTTAATTCTCTGCGAAAAGACTATGACGTATTCGGTTTTGAATATCTGACCGTTAATGAAAGAGTAAGAGATAGTGGAATCTTGTTAGCTAACGAGGTCAATGTGTTAAAGAAAATGTACCCTAATAAGGAGATATTGATCGTCGCTCATAGTATGGGGGGCTTGGTCAGCCGTTCTGCTTATATCGAACAAAAAGCGCCGATTGATAAAATCGTAATGGCTGGAACGCCGAATAATGGTTCGATCTTAATCAGTGTCCCGATGTTAGCAAGAAAGTGTTTAATCCTGTATGGCATACTGAGTAACCTAAAAGGTAAAAACGCAATTAAAGGTGAAGACTTCTGGCACTTGGTCAGACCGGGAAAGTTACAAGGTTTCAATGACCTGGCCAATAACTCAGGCTTTATTAGCCAATTAAACTCAAGTGATTTAATCGATGCCAATAAAAAATACTTTGCACTAGCTGGGAAAAATCTTGGTCTTTTGAATGACGGAGTCGTACATACAGACAATATGGTGACCATTAACGAAATCAAAATACCTCACACGACGAGTGAATGGAATCATTTTACGTACTTTAAGGAAGCGGATATAGATATTTACTTAAAACGAGCGATTAATTATTTGAAGTAGTGTCTTCAGTGGGTACCGTGTCTTCTTCAGTGGGTACCTGTGCAAGAAAATATTCAATTTATTCAAGACAATTGCATGTGGAACTTCAAATAAGCTGAGAGTTATGGTTTTTTATAGGAGCCTGCGTCATAAACTTTCATTTTCGTGAATTGTCATAAATGCAATGGTGCCACCCATAGCAAATGGGCAATAACTGTTTGGTGAACAATTTGGATTGGTAATAATTTATTGCCTTTTCTAAATAAGAATTCATTGGAGGTATCCCTAAATTAAGTTAGGCTGGCACCTAATTGTTTTCAGTAGCTTCTCCATGTAGTTTTCCAATTCTTTAAAAAACGAAAATCAAGCGAAGTGATTTAGGGTAGACACCTTTGCAGAATTACCTAAGAAGAATAAATAAGCCGAGTGAAAATGACATTGTCAATTCACTCGGCTTGTTGCCGTTTGTCTTTTCTAACACCAACCAATTCCCATCAAAATATTCATGGGTGGCACTTTTCTCTCGAAAATGCACAGGTACCAATAAGAGAAAAGGTGCCACCCACTGAGAAACGCGGGTCGCACATTATTTGCACCACAAGGTCTATCACTATAGTAATATAAATGAATATTGATAGTAATTACATGGAGGAAATAATGGATATATTGGATTTTTTCACTGGTCCCTATGCTTGGCTGACCAGTTTTGTTTTTTGGTACCCTTTTCTAATGGCGCTTTTTTGGATGGCTGGTTCAATTCTTTTCTTACGTACAAAAGAACCGAGAAATGACACATTGGATGTTGAAGGCTTTGAATGGCCGATGATTAGTATTCTGGTTCCTTGTTACAATGAAGAGGAGACAGTGGAGGAAACAGTTAGGAATCTTGCTGGTCTTTCTTATCCTAAAAAAGAAATTATATTAATTAACGATGGATCAACGGATGGTACATTCCAAATTCTTGAGAAGTTATCTCAAGTTTATGAAAACGTAAGAGTGATACAGCTTCTTCAAAATCGTGGTAAGGCGAATGCCTTACAAGTCGGATTGTTCGCTTCTCGAGCTGAATATTTGGTATGCGTTGATTCAGACGCGCTACTCTCAGACACTGCCCCCTATTACATGATTCGACAATTCTTTTTGAAAGGTGAGCGGGTAGGTGCTGTAACCGGCAATCCATGCATTCGAAATCGGAATACCCTTTTGAGTCGGATGCAGTTAGTAGAATATGCTTCTATCATCGGAGCAATTAAACGTACACAGAGGCTACTTGGAAAAGTGATGACCGTATCAGGAGTGGTTGTGACTTTTCGCAAAAAAGCGTTGGTCGATGTTGGATTGTGGGACCGTGACATGATCACGGAAGATATCGCCGTCAGTTGGAAATTGCAGAAACGTTTTTGGGATGTCCGCTATGAGCCACGAGCTCTTTGCTGGATGCTTGTTCCGGAAACGCTGTCAGGCATCTGGAAACAGCGTGTTCGCTGGGCGCAGGGGGGACAGGAAGTTGTCTTGCGTCACTGGCGTGTAATATTCAGCTGGAAACAGCGACGCTTTTGGCCTATCTATCTTGAACAGGTTATCAGTACGATTTGGGCTTTTTGCTGGCTCTTTGTCACTGTCTTGCTGGTCTTTCTATCAGACGAAATTCAAGATTTATTTATATGGTTTACCTTGACTTCTTTTACACTTGTTTTTATTAGCATGATTCAGCTATTTATCGCCTTGCTCATTGAGTCCAGATATAACCGCGTTCTTAAATATTATTTCTGGGCTGCTTGGTATCCCTCTATTTATTGGATGGTCAATTCCGCAGTCGTGATGGCTGCAGTGCCTCGTGCCATTAAATCGCGGTTGAAAGGAGGCTATGCCGTATGGAGCAGTCCCGACAGAGGTCTGAAGAAGGTTTAATTATCGTAGGCAATCGCTCGACATTCAGATTCATCATTGATGTAATCTTGACATTATTCTTTTGGGTCTACAGCTTACTTGTCATAGCCTTTTTTGTTTCGGCAATGGTGGGCTATAGCAATTCATTTTCGAGAATCCTGAATATGTCGTTCAACACGACGAATAGCCAGGTTCGAATCCTTCTCCTGATTGGCGTGATTTTTTTCTGCAGTTTTTATGTGTTGCTGCGAACTAATCGGTATTACAACAAAAAACGATTTGGCTCTTTAGCACGGCGCACCTACCCAAAACTGGTAACCAATCAAGACTTAAATAAATTGGAATTAATGGATGAGGAAACGATTAAGAGACTCCAATCAGAAGATTACATTACCTTTGAAGAAAACCCGATTATTTCTTTGAAAAAGGAGAAACATTCATGATGAAGAAACTCACCTTGATTGTAATAATGGGAATGTTGGTTGTGTTTCTTTTATTCCGTTATGAACAGATTAGTGCGCTTTTTACATTGGACGAGCCCGCTATGACGTTTCCTGAAGAACTCACTGAAGGCGGATGTCTTGGATTGAACTATCATCGAGTCTTGCCTGATAATATGATGAATCAATCAGCCAGATGGCTATTAAACTCTGATGAACTCATAAAATTCACTGTGCTGACAAGCGAACTAGAAGAACAAATGACTGCATTAAGTGATGCCGGAGCTGTGTTTCTTACTGAGGAAGAATTATTGGCAGCAAAGAAAACTGGAGAGTTTCCAGAAAAATGTGTATGGGTTTCCATTGATGACATCGACTCCTCTGTCTATGAACATGCTTTCCCGATCCTCAAAGAAGCAGGTATTCCTTTTACGATGTTTATTATTGCTGGACATGTAGGGAATAGGGATTTCAGCAATCTAAAAATGGCAACATGGGATGAGCTGCGAGAGATGCAAGAAAGTGGGCTTGTTAGTTTTGGATCGCACACATACGATATGCATCGCTTCGAACACGAAACAGCCGTGTTCCTCTTACCTGAACAAAAAGAAAACTTCAGAAAAGATTTGCAGAAAAGTATACAAACCATTGAGTCTGAGCTTGATATAAAAGTAAGGAGCTTCGCTTACCCTTATGGGAATACGGATGACACGACAGCAAGCATTATTGAAGAAGAGGGGCTTGAGGCGGGCTACATCCTTGCTCCCCAATCGATCCGACCTTCAGATAACAACTTTCACCTCAACCGAATTGTCATCAATTCCACGACTTTTGATGAAGTGATCTTACCTTTTATAAAGAGACAATGAATCGAGCGAAGTAAATTCCTTTATCGTATAGAAATTCAAGAAGTTATACATATCAGCCGTGTCTGATGAAAATGAGCTGAGGTGTGACGTAGTCACTGTCCTCGGCTTTTCTTTATAATGGAATGAAGAGAGATTACTTTACTTAAGAATAAGGAGTGAATTAAATGAACTTAACTTACGAAATACTTCCTGACGAGAAAATTGAGTGTCTAAGAGATTCTTGCAATGAGCTCATGGTCTTTCAAAAATCGAAAGCATCTATCACTCCAGAGCTGTTTGATCATATGAACTTTGATACGCGATTGATGCCTTCAATTAAGAAAGCATTACATAATTACACGGTTGTCGTTAAGGATGGGGAACAAATTGTGGGGTATGTTTATTCAAATGTATCGCCGAAAGAAACCTATTCGAATGAATTTGCCACTTTTTTTGATCTCGCAACGGTTAGTGGAAAGAATGTAGGTTGTTTGTCGCAGTTTTATATTAAGGAAGAATACAGGCAATATGGAGTCGGATCGACGCTTTTCAACATGTCGATGGAGTGGTTAAAGAAGTTTGACGATGTGGAAGATATATTTATCTTTGTCTCGAATGGGAATGACCCCGCACTGGAATTCTATCAACGTAAAGGGTTTACGGTTAGTCATGAAATCTTGGATGGCTTTATCACGGTTATGAGAAACAAGTAGTGAGTGTACTTTAATTTAACAATAAGGGATTTGGGCGAATGGAGAAAAAACTGGCTGTGCTCATAAGTAATTATTTAGAGCAATGGAACGAAGTCAATTCTACAAAATATGAATTGAACAAAATGGCGACTCCCAATAACACCTTGATTCAATTCCATCAATGGGCAAATGGAAAACCAATCATCGCTGCTTTTGATGTCTCTAAAATTGGAGACGAGCGCTATTACTTTTTGTTTATCGATTGGCACCGCAATGACAATTACTATTTGGTCATCTATGCACATGATAAATCCACTACACTAGCCGAGCTGAATAAAATAATAAAAGAAGATGACGTGAATTTTCTATCGTGGAAATACAACCCGTTAAAAAGAGACGGTAAAAACGACATCCGAAAGTCGTATTATAAGCAAACCTTTGGATCGACAACAATGAACATTCCACTTCCGAGTTCAACTAGGGAAATGGAAGTCTTTTTGGATCAGGTATTAAAGCTTTGCCATAATCGGGTTAGGGCTGACCGTATTGTAGACATTTATGATTTTCAGTGAAAAAAACCCACAAAAAAGAGTAGCATTCATTTGAACGCTACTCTTTTCACATTTATTTAATAGCTATATGAGTCGTCGCTTATAAACGCGCCCATGAAGCCTAGAACGAAAGATAGAATGAGCCAAATTCCAATTGAAACTAATGCCCAAATAAGTGCTGATTTTGCAGCTACTGGTTTGCTATCCTTCCAAACGAAGAATAAGACGATCCCTAATAAAGGAATACAGCAAAATGAAAGTAGGTTTACCGCAATATTTGGTTTATCTTCTCCTAAAGTTACTGCGTTTCCATTTTTAACACGAACGCCGCACTTCGGGCAAATTTCAGCTTGAGCAGAGATCTGCTCACCGCAATGTGGACAAAACATAAAAAATCCCCCAACCATAAATAATATTATTTGAAACTATTAATAAAATAATTGATAAAAGTTTCGACCTTGAGTAAAACTAAACATTGTGATCTTCACAATCAATAAGATGATGCCAATACCTGCTAAAGAGCCAGTAATAAATCTTCTACTATTAGTGCTTATCCATTTATTGTAAAGTTGACCAGTGCCATCAATAACCATTGGAATAAGCAATAAAATAGAAAATAGGAATGAGAATGGTAATGGTAATACAAAAGACAAGCAAACGACTGCTATTATGTATCCACATATTAATCCTGTACATCTTGCGCAAATAGGAAATTGCTTACCTTTAAAAAAGAAAGATCGCTCTGGCATGCGGTGACACATAAATAAAGAACCTACTAATCTGTCCACTAGTTTCACCTCGCCTGAATGTTAAGAATCAGAAAAACTCCCATTCTCCAACAACTTTTCCTTCTTTTTTCTTTTTAGCAATTAAATACGCATCAATAACAGAAATAGGCACAGTTATAAAGCTAGAGAATCCAAAAGTAATAACTCCGATAATAAGACTTACCACAAGAATAGTTATTCCTTTAGCTGTCTGACCTAAAATAATTTGCCCTAGGCCTGAAATTAAGAAAGAAAGCAACGCCATTAACCATGGCTCTTTTTCTCCGTTTGAACTACTGTTTCGCTTGTTTTTCAAACTTACGCCGCAAGCTACACATATTTCCTGATTTTCATTTACACTCTTGCCACAATTAGAACAGTATTTTTTAACTGTAAATGTACGGACACCACATTTAGGACAAATTTCAGCTTGATCAGAAATTACCTCACTACAATTAGTACAGTGCATTGTTATTCCCCCATTTTTTTCTCTTTTTTTCTCTTTGGTCCAATTGAATTGGATAATTTAAGAATACCAAAAATGAAAAAAATTGTATGTACATGATGTGAAATATAATTTACAAGAACTCTGAAGATTTTCTATAAAATCCTGTATTTCGACAATATTCTTCACTTCATTGTATAGAAGTATGGGTGGCACCAAAATGGAGAAATTGCACAGGTACCAAAGAAGGAAGTGGTGCCACCCACAATTCGGTATTTTTTTTTGCAATATTTTCATATAAAATTAGGATTGATAGGAACTTTATGCAATGGAGGAAATGAATTGAAACGTATCATCGTATTACTATTAACCTTAAGTTTGGCTACTTCTGTATTTCAACCACATGCTGCAGCTAATGATATTTGCGCGGCCTATAAAGGAATGACTAAAGTTTATTGGGATGGAGTTGAATTGAAGAAAGGACAGATTGGCCGTCTTTTCATCATGAAAGATACTCCTCTTTTCTCTCTAAAAGGTGATAAGCAAGTCTTTAGCAGGATGCTAAAAGCAAATGAAAATTACCGCATTTATTCCTTCAAGCCCGGCATGCTTGACGTTGGTGGTGGGTATTATGTGACACGAGATAGTAAAATCCGATATGAAACACCAAGTAAGTCAAAGCTGCAAGCAAAGGCTTGTGTTTACGGTACGAGTACTACACCAGCAACGCCTACTCCAACTCCAACTCCTGAATTGACAGAAGTGGACATGCTGACTCAAGAAGTCAACGGTCTGGAAGCTGCCTTAAAAAATAATGAAACCCAGTTGCAAATTGAAGAGCGTTCGAAAAGAATTCAGACGAAACTGGATGCTTTAAAGTACAAACAGCCTAAATTAATCGAACCGATTGTAAATCGGTTGAAAGTATTAACACAAGGCTATAAAGTTCTGGCACAAAGGGATTTTCCATTTGATTTGCATATTGTTGATATGGAGATAGACGAAAGAAAAGGCTACTTATATGTGAGTACCATGTTTGATGACAAGTTATATATCTTTTCAACAGAGGATCTGTCACTTGTGAAAGAGTTGCCAGTCAACAATACGACCAACATACAAATGTATAAAGGTAAATTGTATATCGGTGCGGAATCAATGGTAGTTTTTGACCCAGCAACGATGTCGGCAATGGCAATAGATCCGCAATTAACGGATATTAAGACATTCACTATTCATGAAGATCATATATATTACGTTTCTGGTGGAGGCAAGTCGAAAATCCAGGATTATGATATGAATCTGAAAACGACCAAACCGATTACCGATGAGAATAACCCGAAAGATTATGAATTTGATTTGCATGTTAAATTGTCAGTCGATCCTGCATCAGACATTTTATTTGTTAGTAATAACCATTTGAAAGCTATTGATTTAAAAACGAAAAAGATTATTGCGAGAGATCTAAACACTGGCTTTTGGCCCGCTCAAAGCGCAAGTAATATTTGGGATAACGGGGAACTCTTTGTTGACGGGTATAAAATCGCTTCATCGGACTTAGGCAAAATTACAGGCAAATATGTAGGTGGCCATGATCCAGTATCAATTGTGAAAGGGAAGTATGTGTTCGGTGGAATGTTCATATATGACAGGGAGAATTTTGTACCTTTGCGTTCTATGCCGACCTATTCATATGAAGCTATAACAGTAGATTCATCCATGAACGTATATGCCTTGAACACGGAAGAAGAGACTTTCAGAAAAATCAAAATGAATATCCTTCCCATTCACCTACCGTCATTCAAACAGGCTGAAAAGCAACTTGTTTTCGAAAAGGAAGTAACTGATTGGGAATACGATCCGAAGACGAACAAAATCCTTGCCATAAGCATGGATACCAATAAACTGTTCTATATTAATGCAGATACATTGATGGTGGAGAAAGAGGTTTTCATTGGCTCACGCCCATGGGATCTTGTCGTTTATGGAGATTCCATCTATGTTGCACTATCTGAAGCACATCTAATCGCGGTCGCGGGTACAAACCAAGCTTCTCCAATCTCTTACGTAACCGTAAATGCCAGACCAACTGATATGGAAGTTGGGAAGAACTATATTTACTACCGATCCTCCGAATATCGACTAAACGCTTATGATAAGCGGGATGGTAGCATTGTGGAAGTTACAAATGGAACAGGATGGTTTTACAGTCCAAAATTAAAACTTGATCCAAGCGGGGAAGTTCTCTACATTGACAATAACGCAGGATCACAAATCCATGCAATCGATGCGGAAACCTTCCAACCAATAAAGCAATCTGACTTTCACGCGTTTTCAGGAGACAATAAAATTTTTCTTGATGGACCTAATTTTTATCATGGTAAATTCCGTTCGCCCAATGCGGACTTGAAAAATGTGGAGAAGATTACCGATACTCCAATAGTCTATGTAGGAAAAGATTATCTAATTACCAACGATGGATACTATGATAAAGCTTCATTAATTAAGCAAAAAGTATTCACCAACCGCATTCATTCAGCGCAAATGAATACAAATACAGAAGAAGTGTACGTTTTAAATGAGCAAAAAAACACGCTTACTAAGTACAACCATGTGAAAGACGTGAAGTAGAAGAAGTAGCTGACGGGTTGTTTCCGTGCTAATTAGAAAAAGAGCCAAACTTAGTTTATTGAACTAGGTTTGGCTCTTTGCTTTTTAAGAGGGTATCTGGTGTCGTTCAGTTCAACATGTCACTCACGGAAGTCACAAAAGTATCAATGAACCAATTCTAACTTTTTCTTTGATGGGGTTTGATATTTCACATAACCTGAGATGTTCGTCACGTAGTAACCTTCTCCCAGTCCATATTGGCCACCATGCAAATGATCATAACGATAAACTCTGTATTGCTCACCGGCTTTTAATGTACGAACGTATTCTAGTTGGTTCTCGCTATTGCGCTTCCATAAGTTAATCGGAGTTTGGATCGTTACTTTTCCAATTTGGCCTTTTTTCATTAAAAGACCTTCCCAATATACTTTAACGGCAGGTTCAGTAGGCTTAGGCTGCTCAGGTACTTCCACAACTTTTGGTTCCATCACTTTCCAAAACTCATTTGCAATAGCTTCGTATCCTGCCAAACTTAAATGGATATCTTTTGGATTTGGAAGATAGAGTGGGTAGTTTTGAGCAATTACTTCTGCTGTAGGTACGAATGTGGAGCCAGTTTGCGCAGAAACTTGCTGGATTGCTTTATTCATTCCATCTAATATCAATAAAAGTTGTGGTTGCTGTTCTTTAGGCACATAAGGGAAGCTATTGTAGTAGCCCATAATATATACATTTACTGTAGGATTTATCTTTTTAATTTCACTCACAATTTCTGCCACATTTTTACTTAGTTGTCCAATAATTTGTGGAACCATAGCAGGATCAATTGAAATGGCACCCGTTGTTGTATCAATCTTTAATTGCTTGAGTAAATCATTTGCACCGACATCCAGTGTGATGGTGGTTGAATTTTTAATGGTTGCCTTAATACCCAGCACATCAGGTGTGAATGTATCTTTCTTTACATCATTTCGAATATCAGCCAATACATTTTCAGTAGTGTATCCCGGTACCGCGTATCGTTTATCAAAACTTTTCAAATATCCTAGACTCTCAAATTTCTCAGCAAGCAGATCGGTATATCCTTTGCCGATTTCTTTATAAGGCGTTTGCCCAGCAGCAAGTGAATCACCTAATGCCACATAATGAATCTGGGCTTCAGCTGTACTGTTTGCCGAAACCATTGCAGGAATCAAACTAAATCCTACCAATACAAAAGCCAATACTAATGAAAACAATTTTTTACTTCGTTTAATTATACTCATCTATTACTTTCCTCCCTTTTTAACAACCTATGCGACAGTCTCCTATTAAATATCAAATGGGCACAATAAAAACTTTAATAATGGCGAAGCGAAGTGACTAGAGGTCTGAAATCTAGTACTCGAGTTCATTATTTGTTTCCCAGTCATACTAACCAAACTTCGGAGCTCCCTGTTTAGGGGGCTCTATTTAAATAAATTTCCTAGCAAATAGCTCAGGTGCGATAGATTTCACTGAATATTATAACTATGTGGATGAGTTCATGCTAGTTTCAGCTTTGTGTGGTGTTTTAGTAAATTTCGAAGCTACGGATTTACAGATACCAGGCGAACTAGAACGTATGAAGCACCACGATAAGACAGGGGGTGAAAAAATGAAAAAAGTTACATGGTCAGCTGGACATGGACTATTGACACCAGGCAAGCAAACACCGGATGGCCAAAAGGAGTGGACATTCAACGATAAAGTAGTTCGAGCCGGAATGAGCTTTCTTGCTCAATATGAAGACGTTGCACAACTAAGACTGGATGACCCAACTGGGTTGCGTGACATTCCATTACAGGAGCGAAGTAACCAGGCAAATGCATGGGGAACAAACCTACACGTAGATGTACACCATAATGCATTGGGATTTAATTGGGTCCCTTTTGGTTTGGGAATTGAAACATTTGCTATGAAAGGTACTCAAAATTATGAGCAGTCTCTGAAACTAGCCAATATTGTACAGCCGCTAATCGTTAAAGCGATGGGATTAAAAGATCGTGGAGTCAAGTCAGCTAATCTCCACATGCTTCGGGAAATAAAAGCTCCGGCCATTCTCACGGAAGGCGGTTTTATGGACTCCCAGGTTGATGTTGCAGTGATGAGGAATGATGTGAAATTAAAGGCACAAGGCGAAGCGATTGCTCAAGGAATTGCACAGTATTTAGGATTAAAAATGAAGGTGGACGAGCTTGTGGAAAATGAAATTAAATTAACCGTGAATCAGCAAAAAGACAAGGATGTCTTGGTGCGGCGTGGATACATGGCAAATGATTACAAGGTTATGAGTGGAGAAATGGTTGCGTTGATTACGATTATTGCTGCTTTAATTCGAGATTTGGAAGAAAACGATGCCTTAAAGTAAGGAAGAATAATTAGATTCCCGGGATTGATAATCGATAAGATCATTCACCGAAACTTTATCTCGGTGATCCGATCGGATGATTAGAATACAATATTGAAGTGCCATGAACCTAGTGTTCATGGTATTTTTATTGCTTTGGCACTGTTAAACGAAGTTTTTTGATAGTAGCACGCGTCACTCACAGAAAAGAGCCTGGAGCGAATTAGCGGAATGGCTCCCATTCAGGTTTAAGATTAAATGGTTTTGTTTTCGCTACGCTCCTGTTTGGAAAGTGCCGGGCTAGTTCGAGTTTTTCTTAAAGGCAAGCGTATACAAACAAAAAAATTTTTGGGGAATACGAACTATAATTCTAATTGTATAGTTGGTAGAATATTACTGTTAGAGTGTAATTGTTTATGTCTAAAAAACTAGTGACCTTACATGCAAGTTGAAGTTAGGAGGAAATCAAATGTTTTGTATTCATTGCGGAGCTAAACAAAACATCGGTGCAAAATTCTGCCAAAGTTGCGGAAAAGGGATTTCTGAACAAAAAGAAACGGATGGAATGAAAAAGAAGAGTCGACGCTCATTACTGAGATCTTCTGAACACACAACTAGCAATGATCTAGAAAATAACCATGAATTACTTAGACAGTTTGTTGGAGCAAAAGAGGCGGATTTTTATCTACAAAAATGGTCTAAAGGGAATCAATCCTGGAATTGGGCTGCATTTTTCCTAGGTGTATTGTGGCTTGGTTATCGCAAGATGTTCAAATCAATCTTTATCATGTTGGGAATTTTCTTGCTCATCGATGTAGTGGTTGCATTACTGGGAATTAATGACAACTACCTCAGCAGTTCGATTGGAATTGTTGTTGGAATCACTTTGGGTATTTGGGGTAATCATCTTTACAAACAACATGCCATCAAGAGCATTGATTCTTTGAAGGAGAGATACAAGGAAACTGATCTTTTAGACCATGAAATCCAATTGCGTGGAGGCGGAAGTTGGAAGGGTGTTGTTGCATCTTTTGGCTTAATTATCAGCTATATTATTTTAATGATGGTTATAGTTACTTTTATTCCTTCCATTAACTCCTCTGAAGAAATCCAAGACGATGAAACCTTGGAAACCTCAATTAGTGAGGAAGACTTGCAGGAAGGGATTAAAGCAGACATTATCAATCTTGTGGAGCAAAACATACAGTCACTTGAAAATGAAGATATAGAAGAGTATATGTCCATGATTTATAATAGCAGTGACTCATCCGTGTATAATCAAACACAAGAAATGTTAGAAGAAATGTTTGATTCCTATGATTTATCATATGACATTGGACAAATTGAGTTTTTGTCGGTATCAGATGAAGAAGTAACGATTCGATTAACTCAAATCACTACTCTGATAGCGGGAGAAGAGTTTCGCGACAATGAGTCCGTTTTCATACATACACTAAAACCTCAAGAAGGACTTTGGAAATTTTTCGAAACTGAGGTGGAGACCGTACATTATTATGAAGAGGATAGTGTGTCAACACCTGATAATGGTTCTGCCACTTATGAATCCAATTATATAGCTTTCAAGGCACCAGAAATGTTTGACTTTTTTTTCTCAGAGAAAATCGACGTCAATAATGATGGAACTTTAGAAACAGTAATTTTTAATGGGGGACCCCAAGAAGGTGACAGCTACTCTAATGGTAGTGTAGAGATAATTGTAGAGTTCGAAGATGGTGGAAGGACTCCAATTTCAGTTGTTGCAGACGATGCGCCAGTTCTTTATCTATATGATCTAGACCAAGATGGATGGATGGAACTATTCTATGAAACTGGATACAGAGGAGATACCGTTGATCTATATCAATTCTTCCCCGATGGATTAGAATATTCTACGACACTAGTTGGAAGTATTGAGAAATTTAATCCCTATGAGGTAATTACCAACGAAGATACTTATTTTTTCAATGACTCCTTAGAATTGACAGAGGATGTTGAAACCGAAACTGTCTCTATCTCAGAAACTGCTGCATCCGATGATGTGTCCACTGAGGATGTTGTAGAAGAATCCTCAACTCAAGAACCAGAAACTGAAAATCACAATTTATCACTTGATATTAATATAGAAGATTTCACTTATCTTTTCTTAGAAAATTATAAGGACAATTTAGAAAAAATAGGCTATGAAGGTCATCTTAATGGTCAAGAATTTACTTTTGATGACGAAGGGTATTTTAATCTGATACTGAATGATTATGTACAAATAATAGGTAGATATAATCCAGACACACTAGTAACATCGGTTAACGTTATTTCTGCAAATAGCATTCCTGGCATTCCAATCGAAGAAGCAACAGTAATTGCAAACCAAAATGTGTGTGCTGTCTATGCAATCATCAACACTTTAGGTGATGGAGATCAGGCTGAGGAAATTCTTCAGAATTTAAAGGATCAGCAATTTAAGGAGTTTAAAGATATCGGTCAATATAGTTCCAATAACATAAAATATGTTGAAAGTTCAACTCAAGAAGAAACTGTTTTTAGTGCAATAAATGTAAATGAATGAAAAATTGGCTAAGCAAAACGAATTATATAGGGGCTTAGAGGGGAAATTGCAGAATAGTAATAATTAAATAGTAGCTACAGAAAAACGAACGAAAGTGACTTGCTCACTTCGTTCGTTTTTTCTTGTATTGGCACAGAGTAATTTTAAGTTGCGATTGTTGAAGCTATTAACTTTGTTAGTTATGTTTCTTCAATTCTTTGTTCAGCGCACGTTCCACATCGTTTTTTCCTAATTGATTGACGGCTGTCCAATAAATGGCCACTTTGGCAGTTGACCACATATCTTCATTTACAATTATTTTTGCTACTTCCTGAGGTTTAAAGTTTCTATTAATAAGTAAGGAATTTTCCCATTTGCCGGATGAACCTCTACTTCTGATTTTCTGGATTTCTTTTGCTGATTCAGTGACCTCGGCAAAACCAATCATATTCCATTGGTAATAATCCAAATCTATTCCATAGCCTAAAAATTTAATCATGTCCCTCGTGATAGTAATGCCAAGTTCTTCTTTTGCTCCCCGAATAGCAGTATTGAATAAGTCGGGAGGATTGTTGTCCAAGTGAGGATGCACGCCTTCAACAACACTGATGTCCATTTGACTCCCTCTTGTACCACTATATTCGGTTCGCTGGGTGAAAATAATATCTTGATCGGATGTTATGATAACCAAGCCAATACCGAATCCATTTGCTAAAATCGGTTGTAAAGTTTCCAATCGGTTATATGGAATATATTCTTCTGCTATTGTTTTCCCGGACATTAATTGTCGACTTAACTGCATATTTAGAGCCTGAAAAGTAAAATAATCTGTTTTATGGAAGTTGAATAAAACGGTCATGTCTTCATTATGCTCGGTTCTACTATTGCGGTATTTAACCAAACTATACAAAGGACCATTCCACTTATGTTCCATCCCATTTAATTCTTTTAATGCTTCATTATCAGCAATTTCTTTTTTCAATTGTTCCAATTCTTCGGGCAGTTGAATTGGATCATTACTGACTCTACATTCTATATTTTCGGGTTTTATCTCAGTTAGTCCGTCTCCATCTACTACAAAAAAGTTGGTTGAGGTCTTTCCTATCGTAAATAGGTGGGACTTAAATTCATTTTTCTCAGTAAATAGCCGCTTATATCTTCTTTTCATGTTTCTCTTCAACTCTCTCAACGAATCGTCAAATATCACACTGACGAGAAGCCCCACAATTGCGCCAATTAAAGCAGACCACAACTCACTGTTTATTGTATTTATTAAAGCATTCACTGTTTTCACCAATCGGTCACTCCAAATAGTCATTATGTATTTTTATTTAATAGGAAGTTGTTATCATTTTATCTTCTTATTGTGTTAAATTCTAACAATCAATAATCGGAATTTCAATATGGTAGATACTATTCTAGGTATAAGGTTATAGTAATTTAGTATTACTCAAAGGAAAATGACTCCAGAGAAATTCCGGAGTCATTTAGTCATCTCTACAATTCTAATGAACTTATTACTTTTCCATTATAAAAATATACTAATACATAATCTATGCTATAAGAGCCGCCATGAGTGTAGACGTGTTGGTATTTCCATTGCGTTACACCTGGATAGCCGGAGTCCGTCAAATCTCTAATCATATAAGGTTTTCCTAATACTGTGTAAACTTTATCATATGTCGTGCCTTGGTAAACTTCCCAACCATCAGAGATCGTTTTAAAACGTTCATGGAACGAATAAAACTCATACGGTGTCTGTTCAGTTTCATAAGTCTTCAAGTCCTTCGGTTCTTTGGAATCTACATTATTTTCTAATGCTAGTAGAGCTAATTTATTTTTAGAAGGAGTTTCGTATTTGATTGATAGGGCCTTTTGAATGAACGTACCTCCACCGACTCCGTATAAACCGCCATGATTATTTTTAAAACTGTAAACACGGTACTCGTCACCCTTCTTCAACAAACGGACAACTGATAAAGTCTGATCTGCCTTAATTTTATACAAATTGGTGTCTGTCAAAACGATTACTTTCCCCAACTGTCCAACTTTGAGTTCCGTTTTACCCCACATCACTTTTGCTTCAGCATTGGAGGGAGTAAATACAAGTGAAAATAAGAATAACAATGAAATGACAGAAACGATTTTTTTCATAAAAATTACCTCCATTCAGTGTCTAGTTTCAACATTCCAAAGGCAGAATCAAAGAATTAATTTACCTATACAATCTACTATAGAATGGCAGACCTCCTTCTATTATCTAGATACTCAATTTCTATTAAAATAAGTTCTATAACTTGGTGTACTTATCCTGCAATTGAAAGGGAAGCAATATCTGTTATAACTTTTCTAATTGATTATTGTGTCGTAATAATAGAAAAAATATTGTTAAAATTAATATAAACAGTAAATTTAGAATTATTTGTAGTTAAATGTAACGTGTTTGTTACATAAATGTAAAATAAAATAGGTTTAAAACATGGTAAACTGACTTTAGTTAAATTTTCAGAAATATATTGCAGCCATGCGTATACCGGAGGATTCAAATTTATGAAATTACAATCTCAGTTCCTTAAAGTCATTTTGATGAGTACAATTGCTTTATTTTTAATGATGGCACCATTTGCAAACCAAACGGATGCCGCAAGTAATGTCAATTCAACACAAGTTGTATCAAATGCCAATAAATTAATGGGTATTAAATATGTTTATGGCGGTACAACGACTAAAGGCTTTGATTGCTCTGGATTTATTGGCTATGTATATAAAAAAGTTGGCGTAGCATTACCAAGAACGTCTGCAGGTATGTACGCTACTGGTACTTCAGTTAAAAAGAGTAACCTTGCGACTGGTGATCTAGTATTTTTCAATACTTTAGGTAAAGGTGTTTCTCACGTAGGGATTTACATCGGTAATGGAAAGTTCATTCATTCTAGATCAAGCAAAGGTGTTTCTGTTTCAAGCATTAATGATCCTTATTATTGGGGTTCTAAATATGTAGGTGCTAAACGAGTTGCAAAAGTAACTCAAGTAGCTTCATCTAAAAAATAAAACTTAAAACTTATAATAAAGCCTTGACGCATATTGATTGCGACAAGGCTTTTTTTGTTTAAGTTAGAGTATATTAGTAGAAAACAATGCGCTATTTGCATTGGCGAAACTTAGACGGTTTATAATGAGCAGTTAAATGGGAAAAATAATAAGAATACAGGCTTACTGGTAGAGGGAGGACTAGCGATGTATATCCGAATAGAATGGGTTTATCGAACACCGAAAGGGACCGAAACCGTCTTTAACTCCGAGGAAATGCCGGTCGCACAAGCAATATTGCTTGCGGAGGACATGGAGAGAACCGGACGCGCAAAAAAAATGACCTTCATTGATCGGTTTGATGCAACGTGGACAGTAAAGGAAATGAAGGGTTATTTAAAAGGATTAGAAACCGAAGCACATAACATCAAAGTATATTTCGACGGCGGCTTCGACATTGAAACCAGCAGATCGGGCTTGGGTTGCGTTATTTATTATGACCAAAGTGGAAAGTCGTACAGGTTGCGACGGAATTCACCATCTGCCGAGCTCATATCAAATAACGAAGCTGAATATGCGGCGCTTTATTTGTGCCTGCAGGAACTGGAGCTTTTAAATGTCCACCATCTCCCAGTGCTGTTCATCGGTGACTCGCAGGTGGTCATTAACCAAATGAACGGGGAGTGGCCGGCGCTCGAGTCGAACTTATCCAAGTGGGCAGACAGAATTGATGATAAGCTGAAACGCCTCGGTATCCAACCAGAGTACAAACTGGTCCCGCGAAAATCGAATGCAGAAGCGGACAGGTTGGCTACACAAGCACTGAATGGGACTGAAATAACGGCTACCAGTGAGATAAAAGCAGAGTAGGGAAACAGACAGTGAAAATTCCGTACCAAATATAGGAGCGACCGAAATGTTATCTTCGGTCGCATTTTTTTGTATAGAATTAGTAGGATAAGTTGGAGTGTATATATGAAGAGAATAGAAGATTTTTTATCAGCAAGGTGATAATCCATAAGAACATCGTCAGTGAATGTATAATATATACTGCGACTAAACACGATTTGTGTAAAAATAGGAAATAGTATAAACATCGAATCGCTCATAGAAACGAAGGGAGAGACATTATGAAGATACATACAAGCCGTTTTGGTGAAAGAGAAGTAGCTGATAGCAGTATCATTACATTCGATAAAGGGATTCCAGGATTTGAGGAATTTAAAAAATATGCATTATTGCCGGCAGATGAAAACGAGGAATCCCCATTCTTTTTCCTGCAATCGATAGAGGAAGAAGCAGTGAACTTCTTTCTAGTAGATCCTTTCTCGTTTTTTAAGGAATACGACATTAAACTAGAAGAACAAATGGTAGATAGACTTGAATTGAAAGATCCAACTGATGCAATCGTCTTAACAACGGTTACAGCAAAGGGTGAAATTAAGGATGCGACAACTAACTTAAAAGCACCGCTTGTCATCAATAACAATAGACAACTTGGCATGCAGATTGTTTTGGATAACAAAGACTATTTAATTAAGCAGCCTTTATTCCAAGGTGCTGAAGCAAGGCAGGTGTAGCAGATGTTAGTGCTTGGAAGAAAAAAAGGTGAATCCATCATTATTGATAATGACATTGAAATCTTTGTTACTGCTATCGAAGGAGAAACGGTGAAACTCGGGATTAAAGCACCAAAGCATATCACTATCCACCGGAAGGAAATTTATTTGGAGATTCAGGAAGAGAATCGACGAGCAACTTCGAATGTCATTAACTTGAGTGATTTCTTGAAAATGAAGAAGTGAATTTATGGGTAAGCCTGCGATATTTTAGCAGGCTTTTTATTTTTTAAAAATTTTAAAGAAATAGTTTCAAAAAACGCTAAACATTTTAAATCTACTTCCGATATTAATATTGTAAGGAAGTTCAAACGGATTTGAACTCTTGCAAAAAAACAAAAAACATTACACGGAGGTAATACAAAATGAGAATTAACCACAATATCGCAGCACTTAACACACATCGCCAATTAGGTAGCGCAAGTAATGCACAAATGAAAAACATGGAGAAACTTTCTTCAGGTCTTCGTATCAACAGTGCAGCAGATGACGCAGCAGGTTTATCAATTTCTGAAAAAATGCGCGGACAAATTCGTGGATTAGAGCAAGCATCTAAAAACTCTCAAGATGGTATTTCAATGATTCAAACAGCTGAAGGTGCCTTGAACGAAACTCACGATATTCTTCAACGCATGCGCGAATTAGCTGTTCAATCATCATCTGATACTAATACTGCAGATGATAGAGCACAGATTCAAAAAGAAAATGCGGATTTAATTCTGGAAATTGATCGTATTGCAACAACTACTGAGTTTAATACGCAAAAATTATTAGACGGGAAAGGTGGAACTGCTACAGACGGCAATTTTACTTTCCAGATTGGTGCTAATGAAGACCAGACTTTAACAGTTACTTTTGCTGACATGCAATCAGGTGCATTAGGAGTAGACTTAATTGATTTAGGAGCTGATAGTGCAACATCAACTGCTGCTATTACACTTATTGATGATGCAATCAAATTAGTTTCAGATGAACGTTCTCAATTAGGTGCAAAACAAAATCGCCTAGAGCACACGATTAATAACTTAAACACTTCTTCTGAAAACCTAACTGCTGCTGAATCTCGTATTCGTGACGTAGACATGGCGAAAGAAATGATGCAACAAACTAAAAATTCAATTCTTTCTCAAGCTGCACAAGCGATGTTGGCTCAAGCTAACCAACAGCCACAAGGTGTTCTTCAATTACTTCGTTAATAATTACTTTTTTCAAAGGAATAAACTCTGGAATATCCAGAGTTTATTTTTTTACCAAAAGCATAGGTCATTTGTATTGGTTCAATATTACTTATAAAGAGGTCTCTATGAAAAAAATATTAGTTACATTTATTACCATCCTTTTGATATTTATACAAACGATTGCGTATGCAATTGATGTGGAAATTCCCGGCATGACTCCTGATCTTCAGGAACCCTTGATTACTTCAATTAGTCTATCGAGCCAGGAATTGTCTCCGACAGAACCTGTGAAAATAATAGCTGAAATATCAGACGAATTATCTGGATTCAATAAAGGAGAAATCACCTATACAAAGCCCAATGGCCAGATACTTAAAAGACCGTTTCTCTTAAATACAGCCACTGGGAAATATGAAGCTTATATCAGTGTTACAGAAATAGATGTAGCTGGAGAATGGAAAGCCCACTCTATCTTTCTTGAAGATAACAAGCAAAATTCAGTTAATCTAACTAATGGGATGTCTCAAACAAATGGGGAGAAAGTGGATTTTACTACGCTGTCTTTGAATGTATCAGGCGTTGCCTTGCCTGTATCAACCGATAAACTTGCCCCAGTATTGAAATATATTTCGGTTGCTACTTCACAATTAAGCATAGATGACAAAATCGCAGTAACAGCTGAAGTGGCAGATGATGAATCTGGCGTAGCAAGTGTCGAAGCTATTTATAGAAAGCCTAGCGGAAAGACAAAGACTATTCGTTTAGGGCTAAAAAATGGTCAATATTATGGAGAATATTCCATTGGAAAATATGATGAAAGTGGCTCTTGGATTTTACAATCAGTAGTGGTTAGTGATATTGCCGGAAATTCAAAATATATCACTAGTTATATAGATAATGAAGATAATAGTAAAAATTTAAATCATTGTAATATAGAAGTTGTTGGAACAATAAAAGATTCTCAAGCCCCATTGCTGCATGAGATTGCTGTTACTTCCCTTCAAGTTAAAGCAAAGGAGGGCATTGGAGTAAAAGCAAGCATATCGGACGATGAATCTGGTGTAAGCTTCGTTACAGTTAATTATAAGACTCCAAATGGCCAATTAAAGTCACTATATTTACATGAAAATGCAAATGGCGACTATGTGGGTTCATACCTTGTAGGACAATATGAGGAGAATGGGAAATGGATATTAACGTCAGTTGTTTTGCATGATGCAGTTGGAAATGTTCGAACGATAACAGGTTATGTTGATTTAAATGATAATTCTAAGGATTTTAACCATTGTACTGTCACTGTAGCGGGGACAACTCCTGATTGGGAAGGACCCGAGTTTGTTCATGGCGAAATTGAAGTACAGCAAACTTCAACACAACAGGCAACCGTAAAACTAATGATTGAAGTGGAAGATCAATTATCTGGCATTTCAGGTCGTACATTGTATGGTGCATACCGAAAGCCAAGTGGAAAATTATTGAATTTGTATTTTACAAAATTAAATAATCAATATACTGCCTATGTACAAATCGATAAATACGACGAATTTGATGAATGGGTGCTTGAGAGTTTGTCAATAAGTGATGTCTTAGGAAATCATACTGTAGCAACAAAAGTAGGAGGAAATCCTTTATCGACCTTCAATATTAATGTAGTAAATGGAAAAATCACAGTCAGCCCGCCTGTTCCAAGTTCACTTTGGTTCTCTGCCCCAGAAAGTATTACTAAAGGGCAAACATATCAATTAAGTCCATTGTTGAAGTTTACTAATCAATCTGCAGAAAACCAAAATGTAACATCTAATTCTTTGACAAGATATTCAACCTCAAATCCAGATTTACTACTAGTCAGTTCAAAAGGACTTCTCACAGTTCCTGAACAGGCAGGTTCTGGCGTAGTGGTTATAGAAGTTTCCTACGGGAATTTAACGAAACAAGTTGAAGTGAAAGTAAATGGTGGGAGTGGGTCGATGCTGCAGGTATCACCATTGTCATCAATTTTACAGCCGGGACAGGCTGAGCAAATGAAAGTCGTATTAATTGAAGATGGAGCAAGGAAAAATGTTACAAGTTCATCAAGTGGTGTGACGTATAAGAGCAGTAATCCGTTAATTGTATCTGTTAATAAGGATGGACTTATTCTGGCTGCTTCAGGAGATACGCAGGGCACTGCTGAAATACAAGTTTCATATGGTAGTATCGTTTCTAAAACATCGGTTACTGTCACGAAGCCTGTAGTAAAAACTTTAGTAATCTCACCATCTGAAGAAAATCTTTCTATAATCAATAACAAAGTGCAAGTTGTGTTAAAAGCATTTATGACTGATGGAACAACTAAAGATGTCACAAATTCTACAGAAGGCACTAAATATTTTTCCTCAAATCTTGCAAGTGTTCAGGTAAGCGAGAATGGTTTAATTAGTCTAGCTCCTAGTGCTTCAAGTGGAGAAGTTACTATAACAGCTAAAAATAATTTGGCGTCAGTAAAAACTCGAATCATAGTAGATGTGCCAGATATAACTGAATTAAATGTATTTCCAAATGATCAAAGTGTTTATCGAGAAGATGTAATTAAACTTTCCGCGATTGGAACTTACAATGACGAAAGTGAAAAGGATATTACCAATGGGGAAATGGGGACAACGTATATAAGTTCAGTCCCAAGTCGTGCAATGGTAGATGCGAATGGTACTGTAACGATTCCAGATTCAGCATCTTATGGAAATGTGACGATTACCGTTAAAAACGGTTCTTTACAAAAGTCCGTTATTCTAACTGTAGAAGAAGATCAAAGTGAACTGTTAAAAGAAATACAAGTCACAACCGATATTAATGTACTGCAACGGAATGGAACCAGTCAGCTTGCCGTTAGTGGTGTTTATGGAAATGAATTAGAAAAAGATCTGACAAAAGGAATCGAAGGAACCACGTATATAAGTTCAGTCCCAAGTCGTGCAATGGTAGATGCGAATGGAACTGTAACGATTCCACCTTCAGCATCTTATGGATATGTGACGATTACCGTTAAAAACGGTTCTTTACAAAAGTCCGTTATTCTTACTGTAGAAGAAGACCAAAGTGAACTGTTAAAAGAAATACAAGTCACAACCGATGTTAATGTACTGCAACGGAATGGGAGTGGACAGCTGACAGTTACCGGATTCTATGGAAACGGATCAGAAAAAAATCTGACAACAGGAACTGAAGGAACCACGTATATAAGTTCAGTCCCAAGTCGTGCAATGGTAGATGCAAATGGAACTGTAACGATTCCACCTTCAGCATCTTATGGAAATGTAACGATTACCGTTAAAAACGGTTCTTTACAAAAGTCCGTGATTCTAACTGTAGAAGAAAATCAAAGTGAACTGTTAAAAGATATTCAAGTCGCAACCGAAGTTAATGTACTGCAACGGAATGGAAGTGGACAGCTGACAGTTACCGGATTCTATGGAAACGGATCAGAAAAAGATCTGACAAAAGGAATTGAAGGAACCACGTATATAAGTTCTGCCCCAAGCCGTGCAATGGTGGATGAGAATGGAACTGTAACGATTCCACCTTCAGCATCTTATGGAAATGTGACAATTACGGTTAAAAACGGTACTTTGCAAGAAAACATTATTCTTATAATTGAAGAAGATTTAAGTGGTGTCTTATCAGATATTAAAGTAACAAATGAAGCTGATGTACTGCAAAGGAACGGACAGAGTCAGCTTACCGTTATGGGTTTCTATGGAGATGGAACGGAAAAAGATCTAACAAAAGGAATTGAAGGAACTAAGTATATAAGTTCAGCACCAAGTCGTGCAATGGTAGATGAGAATGGAACGGTAACGATCCCGCCTTCAGCATCTTATGGAAATGTAACGATTACGGTAAAAAATGGTACTTTGCAAATGTCCCTAATTCTCACAGTAGAAGAAGATCGAAGTGGAATACTAACAGACATGCAAGTGTTAAACGTAACGGATGTTATGCATCGCAATGGCACAACTCAGCTGAGAGTTAACGGTATATATGGAGAAGGACATCTTAAAGATATAACAAATGCAGATGCAGGAACCATATACAAAAGTTTAGTTCCTAGCCGGGCAATGATTGATAAGGATGGAAGGATTACTATTCCGTCAACTGCCTCCTATGGAAAAGTAACAATTACGATTCAAAATGGCTCAATACGAAAGACTTTAATATTGATTATTAACTAGCCAATGATAATTGACTAAAAATATAATAGATACCAAGTGAAAAAGGCAAACCATTGGGAAACCGTGGGACGCAAAGCCAAGGGCCTGTACCATGTAATCATTTCATGGATGGCAGCCGGTTACCACAAGGAATCATAGTCCGATTCTATGAACCTTGTTGAAGGTTCTTTTTCTTTGGAATTCAAGAAGCGGAGAGGTATTGGAATGAATAAACAAACGATTAAACTAACATCTTATTTGGCATTATTGCTACTTTTAATTCAAATGCTTAACCCTTTTGCAATTGCATTTGCTTCAACGAATAGCAACATTTTACCGCCGAGCAATTTGGCTACTCAACAAGTAACACCAGATGACGTAAAACTTACATGGAGTCCAGTATTCGGAGCAACTGGATACAATGTGTATGAAATTCAGGAAGGTCAGCTAACTCTTCTTGGAAAGAGTACTTCCACTAGCTATAATTTAAACAATTTGGCTGAAGGATCATATCGATACGTTGTTTCAACTTTGAGTGCTGAAGGCGAGTCAGGTCCTTGTGCGCCTATTTCTGTTGATATAATTTACCCGGAAATGCAAGCACCATCAGCAATGACGCAAACGATAAGAAATGGCAATGATATTGTATTGAGTTGGGGGACATCTGCTTATATAGAAAAGTATAATCTGTACAAGTTAACAGATGATGGTCAGAAGACATTGCTAACTTCTACTACGAACAAAACATTCACAGTTTCTGATGCGCCAGAAGGAAACTTTAAATATGCCGTATCGGCGATGAATACATTATACGGGGAATCTTCACTTTCAGATGTAGTTCAAGGTGAAGTTGTGTATCCAATAATGACAATGCCAGCCAATTTCACTTATTCTGTGACGAATGGCAGTGACATCACATTAAAATGGGATGCAGTTCCGTACGCAACTAATTATAAACTTTATCAAATTGTAGATGGACAATCCGTTTTGAAAAATACTTTAACTACTACAACTGCTAAAGTTACGAATTTGCCGGCAGGAGATTATATATATGAAATTCGATCTAACAGTGATCGTTTTGGGGAGTCAACTGAAAGCAATAAGCTAGCTGTTACGGTTAGCTCAGTGACCATGATCGCACCAGATAACTTTGCGTACAAACTTCAGAATACGAATGATATCTTGTTGACTTGGGAAAGCGTTCCTTACGCATCCAGCTACAAAGTTTATCAAATCGTTGATGGAGAAAAAGTATTAAAAAGTACAGTGGCAAGCACGAGTGTCAGCTATCCGAAGGTAGCTGCTGGAGATTATGTATATGAAGTTTACTCTTTCAGTGATAGATTTGGTGAATCCACTGAAGGAAGTAGAGTGGGTTTGTCGGTTGAAGGCTTGATGTTAGAAGCTCCGAGTAACATAGAGTACAAAATCCAAAACGGAAATGACATTGTGTTAAATTGGAGCAGTTCTGCCAACGCAACAAGCTATAAGGTCTATCAAATTGTTGATGGACAAAAGGTGTTGAGAAGCACGGTAACAGGTACTTCCGTTACCTATTCAAATAAATCTGCCGGAGATTACGACTATGAAGTATTCTCTTTTAGCGATCGTTTTGGTGAATCGAAAGATGGCATCAGTGTTTCTTTTGCCTTAGTTCATCCAACAATGAAGCCACCTGCGAATGTAAAAGAAACATTAAAATCCGAAACATCCTTTACTTTGTCGTGGGATGCGGCTGATTATGCTACAAATTACAAAATCTATCAAATCGTCAATGGACAAAAAATACTAAAGAGTACCGTAACAGGTGCTAGTGTGACTTATTCGAACATGCCTTCAGGGGACTATGTATATGAGATATATTCAAGCTCTTCCAAATTCGGAGAGTCTACTAATGGAGCTCAGGTGTCGTTTAATTTAAAGGGCCAGACAATGCAGGCTCCGCAGAATTTAACAAATACCATAACTAACGGAAATGATATCAAATTGAGCTGGACAGCTGTAGAAAAAGCAACAAACTATAAGGTTTATCAAGTAATTGATGGAGTAAAAGTGCAGAAGAGCAATTCAGCTACATTAAGTATTACCTACTCCAATATGCCTGCCGGAGATTACACATATGTAGTCCATTCTAATTCTTCCACCCATGGTGAATCGGAGTTTGGAGCAGAAATTACATTTTCATTGGTGCATCCGACAATAAAAGCGCCAGAAAATGTAACTCATAAAATACAAAATGGCAATGACGTTGTACTGTCATGGATTGCTGCTCCAAATGCAAACAGTTACAAAGTATATGAACTGGTAGATGGCCAAAAAATATTGAGGTCTTCATCTACAACATTAACTACCATACTGTCTAAAGTGCCAGCTGGTGAACATTTATATGTAATCCATTCAGTAAGTACCCGATTTGGGGAATCACTAAATGGCAGTGAATTAGTAGTTAAACAGAATGAGTATACGATGCAAGCACCAGAAAATGTGATTTACAATATTGCCAATGGTAATGATATTTCACTAAAATGGGATGCTTCTACGAATGCAACATCTTATAAAGTTTATCGAGTAATAAATGAGCAACGAGAGTTGGTCAAAACTGTTACAAGTAACTTAGTATCATTGTCCAATATGCCTGAGGGAGATTACACGTATGAAGTTCACTCCTTCAGTGACCGTTTTGGTGAATCGCCAGAAGGAAGTGAAGTTTCAGTTACTGTGCTTTACCCAGTAATGCAAGCTCCACTGAATCTAACCCAAAGCATCACTAACGGAAATGATATTGTTTTAAGATGGAATGCATCCACTTACGCTTCAAGTTACAAAGTATATCAAAAAATTGATGGTCAATTGATTTTGAGACAAACAGTGGTTGGTACAAGCGCAACGTTCAGAGATTTGCCGGAAGGGGAATACGAATTCGAAGTGCACTCAGAAAGTACCCGTTTCGGAGAATCTCCTGAAGGTATTACAGTAGGCGTCAGTTTGACTTGGCCGGTTGTACAACCACCTGTCTTAACAGGGGATTTCTTCAACATTAACAATGTCACGCTTTCGTGGAAGTCTGTTCCTTGGGCGAATGAGTACCGTGTTTATCAAACGATAGGGGACACTAGAAAGTTGATTTATAAAGGATCGTCTTTGACAAACAAAGTTTACAATGTGACCGAAGATACACATTCCTTTGAAGTAAGTGCATACAGTACAAAGTTTGGAGAATCTAATCCTTCTAACATAATTACGAAAGAGATTGTATATCCAGTTATGCAGCCCCCTGTTGCTAATGTGACTGTTCTAAGTAATTCAAGTACTAGGATAACATGGGATTTTGTCACTTATGCCAACGGCTATAATGTTTATCAAATGAACGAGGGTAGCCCAGTTTTGATAGCAGAAAAAGTAAATAATTTGTCTTACACAGTTTCTAATCTGTCGTATGCAAATCACGAATTTTATGTGACTTCACATGGGAACTCTTTCGGGGAATCGGAACCGTCTAACGTCGTTATGGCTAAATTGATTGTTGACACGGAAGAACCGGTAACAACTATTAGTGTACCTAAGGACTGGGTAAATCAAAAAACCGTTGTGACTTTGTCTGCAACGGACAATGAAACTGGAGTAGCAAACACCTATTACTCTGTGAATGACAGTGAGTTCTTGGAAGGTAACTTATTTGAAATTGAAAGAGAAGGCATCCATAAAGTTTCCTTCTATTCAGTCGACAAAGTAGGAAATAAAGAGTCTGTCCAAACTTCTTACGTGAAAATTGATCAAACAGCACCAGAGACTATGATGAGCGGAATTCCAGTTTGGTCTACTCAACCAGTTGATGTGACATTGACAACATTTGACGGTCAAAGCGGCATCGCGAATACCTACTATTCAATAAACGGTTCCGAATACCTTGCTGGTACAACTTTCACACTATATCAAGAAGGAATAAACGAAGTCTCTTTCTATTCTGTTGACCAGGCTGGAAATAAAGAAAAAGTCCAGACGTTCGAATTAAAGATAGACAAAAACGCACCACATACTTCTTTAAACGAAGTATCCAAATGGATAATGGATAGTATGACAGTTGAGCTAACATCAAAAGATGACTTAAGTGGCATTTCTAAAACCTACTATTCTGTGAACGGATCAGAATTTCTAGAAGGTACGAGCTTAGTAATAACTGATGAAGGTATCAATAAAGTTTCGTTCTATAGCGAGGATAATGCAGGTAATAAAGAAGAAGTAAAAACAAAAGAAGTTAAGATTGACCGAACTGCACCAGAAACAATATCGAATGTAACAGGTGAATGGCATTCTGATTTGATGGTTGAGTTGATCGCAAAAGATAACGAAAGTGGCATTTCGGCAACGTACTATTCTTTAAATGGTTCTGAGTACGTAAAAGGAAGTAGTTTCACTGTGGGTAGTGACGGAATCTACGAAATCTCATTCTATAGCGTAGACGAGGCAGGAAATAAAGAAGATGCAAAAACACAAGAAGTTAAAATTGATCAATCAGCACCGAAAACAACTTCGAATGTAATGGATGATTGGCAACAAGGGTTTACAGTCGAATTGACAACATTAGATGACTTAAGTGGCGTTTCTGCTACCTATTATTCAGTGAATGGTTCTGAATTCAAAGATGGAACTAACTTTACCCTAACTGAACAAGGGATTAACAAAATTTCGTATTATAGTGTGGATAAGGCTGGAAATAAAGAAGACACGAAAACAGAAGAAGTTAGGATCGACCAATCAGCACCAGAAACAGGCTCGAATGTAACAGCTGACTGGAATAAAGAATTTACAGTGGAATTGATATCGAAAGACGAATTGAGTGGCGTTTCTAAAACATATTATTCAGTCAATGGTACTGAATTTGTGAAAGGAAAAACAATTACAGTTAATGAAGAAGGTATACACGAAATCTCATTCTACAGTGTGGACAACGCTGGAAATGTAGAAGAGGTAAAAACTGTTGAAGTGAAAATTGATCCAACAGCACCAGTAACAACATCGAATGTAACAAATGAATGGCACAAAGAGTTTACAATGGAATTGGTATCGAAAGACGAATTGAGTGGCGTCTCAGCAACTTATTATTCAGTGGACGGATCTGAATTTGTAAAAGGCACAAGTTTAACGGTAACAAACGAGGGAATTAACAAAGTTTCCTTCTATAGTGTGGATCATGTGGGCAATAAAGAAGATTCAAAAACTGTCGAAGTGAAGATCGACAAAACTGCACCAACTGTCTCATGGAACTTGAAAGATATGTATGAGCTAGGAACTAAACTACCGTTAACGTATATCGCAAAAGATGCAGGCTCTGGAATCAAATCAGAAATCTTGACGGTAAATGGAAAGGAATACAAAAACGGTGAAAGCATTTCATTCACTCAGCCTGGCCGTTATTCAGTTAAAGTAACGGTAACTGACAATACTGGTTGGACGATTACTTTGGAAAAAACAATCAGTGTTTATATTCCATCAGCGAGCATCAAAGTAAATCCAGGTGTTATCAAAGATAACGGAGGTGTGTTTACAGTTGATGTGACATTGCCGAAAGGCTTTAACTTGAAGGATTTTAAATTAGAAACGGTATCTATCAACGGCGTTTCTGCCATTTCTAGTAATAATGGGTATGTAAAACAAGCCGAAAAAGGCCAATTCAAATTCAATCGGGATGACTTCGATTGGGATAATGGAAAGCAGACACTTGAATTTAGTGGAATGCTTGGCGAATATCTGGTACTTGGAACTACTGAAGTGGAAGTGAAAGGTTCGAAACAAGGCTCGAATAACGGCCATCACCATGGGTTCAACTTCTGGGAATGGTTAATATCTTTTGTGAAGAGAGCAATTGGACTAAACTAATATAGAAGAAGGACTGTGACTTATTTCTAATCACAGTCTTTCTTTTTATTGTTTATATTCTATAAAATACCAAATGATGCAACCATAGGACTATTCATTTAAATATTGTTCCTATGTAAAATGAATTGTATGAACATATAAAGAAGGGTGCGAAATCTATCAATGACCAGCCCAATCTCTTCCAATTGGTTTTATTACATGACAATGGCTTCCAAGGCACAAGCAATGCCTTCGATTAATCAAACGGGTAGTGCAACCAATTCACTCGGCAATGCAGGAAACGAAAATTCTCTATTCCTGATGTTATTGAATGCAGCGATGCAAGGATGCGAATCGAACAATACAACGACTCTGCCTTTTGCTCAAAATCAGTTGATGCCACAAATGAACAGTCAATTTAATCTTCCTGTAAATATGCAGGCAATAGATAAAATAGGTGTACCTACAAGTCCGAATGACACAAGTGACTTCTATTTCAAACCTGTGCAACTCTTGAAACTGGATAATAGTTTGGAAGGGAAATTAAGCGGAACAGCCTCGCACTTTATCAATGCAGGGAAAAAGTATGATATAGATCCGAGTCTCCTTTCTGCGATTGCTATCCATGAAACAGGGAATGGTTCATCAAGAGCAATTAATGAGAAGAATAATGTCGCAGGTATGATGGGTAAGAACGGCCTCCGAAGTTATGACTCAGTTGAGGATAGCATTTTTGACATGGCACGTAATTTAAGAAAAAATTATTTAAACCAAGGAATAGACACGATAGCTAAAATAGGAGCAAAATATGCCCCAATTGGTGTAGCAAATGATCCAACTGGGCTGAACAACCATTGGACTACAGGTGTCAGTCGTCAGTTTAACAATCTTTCATAAATAGGGCAGATTCTAACTGAATCGGTCTTATTTTTTTTGAACAAATAAATGTGAATTAAAGCTAAAAATTTCGAGTTTTATGCCGATATATATTAAATAAAGGTTGATATGGCAGATAAGAGAATGATTAATGGACAATCATGCTTTCCCTAATCTACCGATATAGTTGATGTGAGATAAGGGGAGAGCTACTAATGGAAGTGAAACAACCATCTGTCATACCGTTCACAAACAGAATAGAACCTGTAAAAGACCAACCGATACAAGGGAAAAAACATGAAGTAAAACAAATTCAAGAGCCAGAAAAAATTACGAAAGAACAGTTGGAAACCAAAGTAGAAGGTATGAATGATTTTCTTGAACCTACAACGACTTCAGTTAAATTTAAACTGCATGAAAAGTTGGATATCTATTATGTCCAAGTGATTGATACAAACACAGATAAAGTCCTTAAAGAAATTCCAAATAAGAAATTTTTAGATATGTATGCATCCATGGCTGAACTTGCTGGGTTAATGGTAGATGATAAGTTTTAATTAAAAACGATAGGAGTGAGGTAAGTTGCGTATTGGTGGATTAGCATCAGGAATGGATACCGATCAATTAGTAAGTGAACTTATGAAAGCGAAAAAAATGCCTTTAGATAAACTCATGCAAAACAAAGTATGGACGGAATGGCAACGTGATTCCTTCCGTGAGTTTAATCTTTCCTTGTCGAATCTTCGGGCAAGTGCAAGTGATTTGCGTTTTCAAAGCACTTTTAATGCTTATAGTGCAACATCATCAAACACAAGTAGTATGACTGCTACAACAACTGCTAATGCAGTCAATGGTACATATACAGCAAAAGTAGTAAGCGTAGCAAGCCCAGCTAAAATGCATTCTGCAGGCACTATTAATAATTCTACAGGCGTTCCAGCGAATTCCACCGATTTAATTGGTACTGCAGGTACAATAAAAGTGAATATTAATGGAGGAACAACAACTAACGTTGATATCACAGCTGATATGACATATGCAGATGTTGCCAAAAAGCTACAGGATATAACTGCAGGAACTGCTACAGAATTGCGTGCGAGCTTCGATAACACGACATCAAGATTTTTCATCTCAACAAAAGGGATGGGGGCTACCCAAAACTTTTCAATCGATTTTATTAATTCTGATGGCACACCAAATGCAAACTTAGCCAATCAAGTAATTGGTAAAAAGAATGCAATGGACGCAGACGTAACAACGTACTCTACTAGTACCGCAGTAGCTGGTAGCTTCATGACGGCTGCCATAAATGGAGAAGTAGAGTTCGACGGTATTACAGTAAATAACTTGACGAGCAACAAAACAACAATTAATGGTATTACGTTAAACTTGTTGCAAACAGGTACCTCAACAATCACCGTCCAATCCGATACAACGAAATCACTTGAGTCGATAAAAAGTTTTGTAGAGAAGTATAACGAAACGATTGCTAGCGTCGAGAAGAAACTAGTGGAGAAACGCTATCCAGACTTTAAACCACTTTCTGATGAACAGAAAAAAGACATGAGTGAGAAAGAAATAGAATTATGGGAAGAAAAAGCTAGAAGCGGATTGTTGCGAAATGACCCCATTTTAAAAAATGCAATCCAAGATTTAAGACGTGCCTTTATGGACCCTGTCCAAGGCATTGCGAGTGGAAACATCAGTCTACTTTCGCAAATTGGTATTAATACTGGCTCATATACGGAAGGTGGAAAACTTTTCATCAATGAAGATAAGTTGAAAGAAGCTCTTACGAATAAGCCGGACGAAGTGATGCAATTATTCACAAATAAAGATGCGACTGGTAACGGTCTTGGTATCGGTGACCGAGTTTATCAAAAGTTGAATGAGGTAGTTAAAAACTTGAGCAACCAAGCAGGGAGCCCTGCAACTTCTGTTGACAACAGTATCATCTCTAAAAAGATTAAACAGATGAGTGAAGAAATAAGCAACTGGCAAGATCGTTTGAAAATGACAGAAAATCGATACTGGAGACAGTTCACGGCCATGGAGAAAGCAATCAGTCAAGCAAATTCACAAAGTACGTGGATGCAACAAAACATGTTCGGTGGCATGTAATGAGTGGGTACCAAAACGTACTAGCTGATTATCTTCAATTGACCGAAGAAATCCATAATCAAGCTAAAAAGTTGTATTCAAATATGAAAGATAATGAAAATGGGCAAGTGGAGAATTTACAATCACTCTTTGAAAAAAGACAACAGCTGATTGATGAGCTTGAATCATATATACAGCAAGCGGACTTTCAATGGACAGATGAAGATAAACAAATCATTCATCAAGTGAAAGACTTCCAACAAATGATTGAATCACTTATGACTGGCTTGCATCAATCATTTAAGACACAAATGAAACAAATTAATCAAACGAAACAAGGGTCCAGGAAGTTTATTGGTGCGTATCAAAATGTATCAACCGAGGGATCTTTTATCGATAAACGGAAGTAATGTTCAGGAGGATTTTAATATGTCAGTAATCAACCCTTACCAAGCGTATCAACAGAATTCAGTAATGACAGCATCTCCTCAGGAGTTAACGCTTATGCTTTACAACGGGTGTCTAAAGTTCATAAGACTATCCAAAAAAGCGATGGCGGAAAAAAATTACGAAGTAAAAAACACAAATATCATCAAGGCACAAAATATCGTTCAAGAGTTGAGAATTACCTTGAATCAAGATATCGAAATCTCGAACAATATGGCACAACTATATGAATATATGTACACGAGATTAATTGACGCCAATATGAAAAATAACCTGGAATCCTTGGAAGAAGTGGAAGGGTATATCGTAGAGTTGCGTGACACATGGAAACAAGTCATGCAATTGGCGAAATAGAACTAAAAGTCACGGTACGTTTGTTATTCTTTGAAATTGAAATGAGGGTTTGGTGTGGATAAGACATCATGGATAGGCATAATACTTGGAATGGTCGTATTGGTTGGTGGGCTGATCTTGAAAGGCTCCGATCCAATCGCTTTATATAATCCCGCAGCACTGGTGATCATCTTTGCCGGAACGGCTGCCTGTATACTGATTGCGTTTCCACTTGAAGAAGTGAAGAAAATTCCGGTTTTATTCAAAGTGATTTTTTCCGAGTCGAAGATGGTTCCTCTTAAGGAATTGATTCCGGTGTTCACGGAATGGGCGATGGTCGCAAGAAGAGAAGGATTACTGGCTTTGGAAGAACGTTCGGAAGAAGTGAAAGATCCATTTTTGCAACGTGGGTTGAAAATGGTGGTTGATGGTCAGTCACAGGAACATATTCGTGATTTGATGGAAGAAGAAATTGCTGCGATGGAAGAGCGACATGAACTTGGTGCGAAGATTTTTACACAAGCAGGTACATATGCGCCTACTCTAGGGGTACTCGGTGCTGTTATCGGACTGGTTGCTGCTCTAGGTCACTTGAATGATATTGCATTGCTTGGTAAATCCATTTCGGCAGCATTCATTGCTACTTTGTTCGGTATATTCTCGGGGTATGTCATGTGGCATCCATTTGCCAATAAACTAAAGCGAAAATCAGAACAGGAAGCTAGAATGAAATCCATCATGTTGGAAGGATTGCTAGCTGTACAGGAAGGTCTTCCGGTACGTATCGTGGAAGAGAAACTTCTGACATATTTACCTGCTAAAGATCGCGTTCTTGTGCAGGAAGAAAAAACAAGAGAAGGTGTTCGCGTTGAAGCGTAAGAAAAAGCATGAAGAACATGTTGATGAATCATGGCTTATTCCTTATGCCGATGTATTGACGCTGTTACTCGCTCTTTTCATCGTTTTATTTGCGGCAAGTGAAGTTGACTCGAAAAAATTCAAGGAAATCGCAGAGTCATTTAATAACGAGCTGCAAGGTGGGACAGGCATTTTGGATGAAGAAGCGGCAATTGAGATCATGGATGATACTTCTCAAATTTCCAAGTTGGATGAGATCGAGCCGCCTAAAGAAGAAAAATCGGAAGCGGAATTAGCAAGAGAGCAGGACATGAAAGAACTTGGAGGGCTCCAGGAGAAGATCGAAGTGTACATAAAAGACAAGGGATTATCTACAAAGCTGGAAACAGCTCTGACAAGCAAAGGTTTAGTGCTTAAAATAAAAGAAGGTGTTCTTTATCCTTCTGGTAGCGCAGATATAAATGATGTATCAAGAACAATTGCGGTTGAAATTTCAAATTTACTGGTCACTGATCCACCACGAAACATTTTTATTGATGGTCATACGGATAATATTCCGGCTAACTCAGAAGAATTCCCATCGAACTGGGAATTGAGTGCTGCCAGGGCCATCAATTTCATGAAAATACTTCTTGAAAATAAACAGTTAGATCCTAAAGTATTTAGTGCAACAGGATATGGTGAATACCATCCAGTCACTTCGAATGATACGCCTGAAGGCAGAGCAGAAAACCGCCGAGTGGAAGTATTAATATCACCTTACAAACAAGAAAATTAAATACCGAAGAGGTGTACCATGGGGAAAATGAAAGTAATTGTCATCATGTTTTTCGCAGTCGTTTTACTTGGCGGTGGAGCCATGTTTTTTTTGAAAGATGATGTATTGGGTAAGGAAAAAGAAAAAGAAACAAGTGTTTCGGCTGAAGAATTGGCTGAAATGAGTGTAGATACGGATATCATCACAACAAATCTAGCTTCTCCCAATAATTTTGCGATTGTACAGTTCAATATTTTGTTAAGTAGCAAGGAAACAAAGGAAGAGGCAGAGAAACGTAAACCTGAAGTGCGTGCTGCTATTATTTCTACCATTGCCAGCTTCACAAAAGACGAGTTGATTGGCAATGAAGGCATTGTCAAACTCGAAAAGGAACTATCTGCAAAACTTGAACGTATTGTGGAAACTGGAGAAGTCGAACGGGTATTGGTAACGGAATTTAAATTACAATAATTCGTATTTGTACTAAACTTTTTTTGAAAAGTGCCGATATAAATATTAGAAGGATTCAGGTGATATCAAATGCAATCAGGCCAATTGGATAACTGCAGGATATGTGGGAAACTGTTTCTCAGAGATCATACGGATTACTGCTTAGATTGTTACAAAAAAACTGAGCAGGATTTTAAATTGGTTTCAGACTTTTTATCAAACGAGCAAAACCGTTTTGCTACGATTGAAGAAGTAAGCATAGAAACGGAAGTTTTAGTGAAACAGGTTGCTGATTTCATTCGAGACGGCCGGATCTATGCAGAGGACTACCCAAACCTGGGATACCGGTGTTCGCATTGTGATAAAATGATAAAAAGACAGTTGTTATGTGATGAGTGTTTTCATCAATTCTCATCTGAAATCAATCAAACATTGAAAAGAGAAATTCTCATAGATGAGATTAGAAACACACAAAACAAACAAGCGAAAAATAAGAACATGCCACAATATTGGCAGTTAAAGAAATAAAAATAAACGACAGGGCGGTGAAGGAATGAATATCGATAAGACGACAGGTTCTTCCTTTATTCAATCTTATCAAAAACAAATGCAGGTCACACAAGTTGGAAAAACAAGGCCTTTGCAAAAAGAAGACCAGCTTCAAATTTCAAATCAAGCAAAAGAGCTATTTGAAAAGAACACAGAAATAGATTTAGACAGACAAGAAAAGATCAGCACATTAAAAGCCCAAATTCAGTCAGGTGAGTATCAAATTCACAGTGACAAAGTGGCAGATAAGATCTATCAATTCTGGTTTGATAAATAGATTTCCGCTTTAATAGAGGAGGGTGTCGGATGCTTCAGTTAGTCACGACGCTGGAAGAATTAATGGTCATACTGAAACAACTCATCGACTTGGCTGAACGAAAGAAAGTCTTATTAATCGAACGAAAAGTAGACGAGTTGAATCAACTGGTACAAGAAGAAGCGAAGATTGTAAAACAGCTCAATCTAGTAGATCAGGAACGTGAACAGCTGGTTGAAAGCGCGCTGCAAAATCATCCATCTCTTAGTTTCAGTCAATTTGTAGAACAACTTCCAGATGAATTAACAAGGAAGAATCTACAATCAAAATTGAAAACATTGCAACAACTCATGACGGAGTTGCATGACATAAATAAAGTAAATGAACGACTCATTGAAGACTCCGTAAATTTTGTTCAACATATGATTGAACACATTACGAAGTCAAAACAACAACATTTCAATTATCAATCTCCAAATCAACAAAAATCACAAACAAGCAATCGTGGCTTTTTCGATACAAAAGCATGATTGACGTTAGAAGGTAGGGAATAAGATGGTTTCAACATTTCACGGATTAGAAGTTGGGAAGCGCGGATTAATGGTTGGGCAGGCAAGTATTGCAACAACAGGTCACAATATTGCCAATGCAAATACCAAGGGCTACTCACGCCAACAAGTGAATTCAACCACTTCCCCTTCACTTGACGTTTGGACAAGTGGTGTCGTTAACCCAGGCCAACTTGGAACGGGGGTTTCACTGGACTCCATTACTCGTGTGAGAGATAAGTTTTTAGACGAGAAATATCGAGATCAATCGGCAAAACTAGGTGAAGCATCCGTCAAACAGGAAACGCTTGATCAACTTGAAACAATCATCAATGAACCTAGTGAAACGGGTCTCAATTCTTCTATGGACCAGTTGTGGGGTGCATGGCAAGACTTGGCGAATGAGCCAGACAGTCTTTCGGCTAAAGCAGTTGTTAAAGAGCGGGCACAAGCATTTGTAGATACAGCTAAGTCCATGAACGAATCGTTGACCAATTTAAAAGTAGATTTGGAAACTTTGCAATCGGAAAAAATGAAGGAAGCAGAAGGTTACTTACAACAGATTGCTGCCTTGAATGATAGCATTAAACGAAACGGCGTACTGTCAAATGACTTATTGGATAAACGTGATTTGGCAGTAGAAGAACTATCAAAAATAGTTGATATCAATGTTAATGAAACAAACGGTGTTTACAATATTACGTTCAAATCTTCTGGGATTAACTATAAGGCAGGATCTAATAACACCGAAATTGAGATTACAGATAAAAACAACGTTGGTAGTGGTGAATTGTCTGGTGTCATCCAATCGATTGAAACAGTGGGTGAGTACCAAGACAGTCTGAAGGATGTTGTTAAAGAATTTGTTATGGCTAACGAGATGGAACAACTTAACCCAACGGATCCAATCAATCCAACACCATCTTCACGAAACTTATTCAGTGTGGATTCCAACTGGACAATTGATTCACTCGAGGTCAATTCAGCAGTAAAAGGTGACAGTCAGATCATCCGTGTGTTAAAGGATGGTATGGAAGATAATTATAAAGATGCGAGTAAGAAGTACCGAGCACTGGTCAGCGAACTTGGAGCTGAAAGCCAAACGGCCATCCGAAATGTGGCAAACTATGAAGCAACCTTGCAAGCTACAGACAGTCGTAGACAATCGGTAACTGGTGTTTCCCTGGATGAAGAAATGGCTAATTTAATTAAGTACCAACATTCGTACAGTGCTGCAGCAAGAATGATTTCAACGACGGATCAGATGCTTGATACGATCATCAACCGCATGGCCGCACGTTGATGATAGGCATGGGAGGTAAATGATGATGAGAGTTACACAGCAGATGTTACATCAAAATTCAGTTCGCCATATGAATCAGAACCTGGGCCGACTGGAAAAGATGAATAACCAAGTATCGACGGGCAAACAGCTGCACCGTCCGTCAGATGATCCAAATGGTGTAAGTAAGGCTATGAACCTGAAAAGTGCACTTGTTGCAAATGAACAATATGAACGTAATACGAGTGAAGCCACTCTTTGGATGGACGAAACGGATCAAACGATTAACGAAATGGTCAATGTCATGCAGCGAGTTCGTGAACTAGGTGTTCAAGGAAGTAATGATACTCTGTCTGAAACAGATAGAGGTGCCATTGCAACGGAAGTGGAAGAATTGACCGAGCAAATTCGTCAATTCGCCAATTCAAAAGTAAATGGTAAACATTTATTCAATGGCCTAAAAACGAATGAGTCTCCTTATCCAAATAAAGATTCCTATTTGATCGATACATTTGATACAGATTCTAAAATGTTTACGATTGCGGATGGCGTGTCTATTAAAGCAAATATTACAGCCGATGAGTTGTTTGGAGAAGCTGATGATGATGCGAATCTGTTTGGAACATTAAATCAATTATCTGCGGGACTTCGTTCTGGAACTGACATTCAGCTGGATCAGATTGATAAAGGCATCGATCGAATGTTAACAGTAGCTGCAGAAGCTGGTGCTAGAAAGAACCGGGTTGAATCAATGGAAAACCGGATTCAAGACAGCAATATTGAACTTAAGTCTATGTTATCAAAACATGAAGATGTTAATTATGCAGAAGCCGTCACGAAATTGAAAAGTGAAGAGAGTGTCTATCAGGCAAGTCTTGCAGCTTCGGCAAAAATCATTCAACCAAGTTTGATGGATTTCCTGAGATAAAGAATTAATAAAATGGGGCTTTCTAATAAGCCCTAAGTTAAATGGTGGAGAAATTTAAATAGCCACGTTGTATATGAGTGTTAATTTTTGAACAGTTAATTGATTGTAGTGGAAGGCGGCGACTCCAGCGGGAAAAGCGTGTCCAGGTGAGACCCCGGAGGAGCTCGCGACGAGGAGGCTCACGGACCGCCCGCGGAAAGCGTCCGCCTGTAACGGAGAGTCAATATTATAATTTGAAAACGGGGTTGCCCTTAAAAGTCTATTTTAAAATGACTTTTGAGGCCGCCCCGTTTTACTTTCCAAACGGGATTAAAATTTCAAAAAACACAAAAAAAGGATGAGATTAATGACAAAGTCACTAATCCCATCCTTTTTACTTTTACGATTTCATCGTATTGACCAAGCCCATCATATCATCCGCAAATGATATAGCTCTTCCTTGAGATTGAAGCAATCGTTGAGTGGAAATCAATTCGGTCATTTCGTCAGTTAAATCAACATTGGACATTTCGAGTGCCCCTTGCGAAATTCGAATTGAACCATCATTGTTTCCAATTTGCAGAGTACCGTTTGCTACTTGCTCGGCTTCGGTGCCTGGAAGTTGGTAGCGATTGGCTCCGATTTTTTCGAGCAGATTCGGTCTATTAATTTGAGCGATACTTAACTGAATTTGGGTTGGCTGTTTTGAAGAATCTCGATAGCTTACTTCAAGCGTTCCGTTTTCTGTCACCTTGATGTTGTTGTAATCTCCGTCAAAAGCAATCGGACGGTTATTGCGATCAAGAACCGAATCTCCAGAAGACGTTACCAAGTTTACTTGATTAGAATTCAAGACGGGTTGTACTTGAAAAGATCCATCTTTTGTATAAAATGTATTTCCTTTTGAAGCCACGCGGAAATATCCAGCGTTTCCTTGAATCATGAAATCAAGAGGGCGATCTGTTTGTTTCAGCGAGCCTTGTTCAGTACGAATGCTGGTTTGGGTAATAATTGCGCCTGAACCAACGCGCAGGCCATTAGGTGTGATACGGCCAATTTCGTTCTGAGGTCCAGCTTGCTTTTCAATAGATTGGTAAAGGGCGTCTGAAAAATTCGCTTCCTGACGTTTGTACCCATTTGTATTTACATTGGAAATATTATTAGCAATGATATCTATTTTCTTTTGCAATTCACGCATGGATGTTGTAGCGGAATTCATTTGGATACTCATGTATATATACCTCCTTAGTAAATACGGCCAATCTCATTGACTGCTTTTTCCATGCTGCGATCATAAGCTTGAATAACTTTTTGATTCGATTCAAAACCACGATAAGTGTTCATCATTTCCGTCATCGTTTGAGTCAAATCCACATTGGATTGTTCAATAAAGCCTTGTTTGACGAAAGGACCGTTTATGCCTGTCCCCTCAATGGATTGAGGAGCATCAGCAGGATTACCTTCCCAACGCAATAACCCCTGACCCTGTTTTACCAATTGTTCAGGATCTTCGGTATACCCGAGCCATAGTCGATTAGTGGCAACACCATTTTGTAAAATGATCTGGCCATCTTCTTGAACTGTAAATTCTTTTGAATTCACTTGAATCGGCTGCAAGTTTTGATTTAATACATTGTAACCATCACTCGTTTTCAGGAAGCCGTTTTGATCAACGGAGAATTGTCCATTTCGTGTATAACGGACTTGGTCATTTTCGAGTCTAACTGCAAATACAAGAGAACCCTTTTTTTGAGTTAACGGATTCACTGGCAAAATATCATCAAGTAAAGCAAAGTCAGTTGTATTACCAGTATCTTTTAGAGCACCTTGAAGGAAAGAAGGAATTCCTTCCTGTGTATAGACGCCAGTATTTAAAGTTCCCAGAGTGGAGTGCCCTATTTTCATGGTTCCGCCCGTTATGCTCTTCATTTCCATCGCTTTAATTAATTGTTCAGGAAACGCACGTAAAGTACTTTGATCCTGTTTAAATCCAGGAGTACTTGCATTGGCTAAATTATTTGTCAAAATTTGTTGTTTTCTGTTATTAGCCATCATCCCTGATGTTGCCGTATATAAACCACGAAACATACCCTGTTTTCACCCTTTCAAACGCACTAGGTTGATTATGGGTAAGCATAACACGAAATTAACAGAAAATATAGGGCGATATTGTAAATTAAGGTAATCCAAAATACAATGAAAAATAAAAATATACAAACTAAAGAAAATATGAGATTATATTTTTGGTACAAATATTACTAAATTATGACGTAATATGACATAAAATTACAATTAGATTAAAATATAGAGTTTTTATCATACCGATAATAGCAAACTTATTCGAAAGATAGGGACGCAAAGCCACGGGCCTAAGTAAAGATTTATAAGGCAGCCGGGTTACCGAAGATGGAAGCTTTTAAAGTTGTCCACCTTTAATTAAAGGTGGACTTTTATATGTGACCAAACACTTAAACATGGGGGTTAAAAGATGAAACTATTTCCTCAATCTTTTCAGTCGTTGGAAGCGGCATTATCAAATGCCACATTAAAGCAACGCATTCATTCAGCTAATATCGCAAATGTCGATACACCCAATTACAAGAGCAAGCAAGTGAGTTTTCAGTCAACATTGAATGATGCAATGAATAACCAACGCATGTCCAGCTATAAAACAGATGCCAAACATATTGCTTTCAGTAGCGAATCGTCGAATTTTAATCCGACCATTAAAGAGAATAAATCCACACAATTTAATCCGAACGGAAACAACGTGGATATGGATTATGAAATGGCGGAGTTAGCTAAAAATCAATTATGGTACAACGCCGTTACGGAAAGAGTGAACGGCAAATTTAACAGTTTACGTACAGTAATTAATGATGGGAGGTAGCAGTTATGAGTTTATTTAATGGTTTTAATATCAGCGCTTCGGGGTTAACGGCGAATCGTATGCGAATGGACGTTGTTTCTTCTAATATTGCCAATGCCAACACAACGCGTGGGCAACTTGTCAATGGCGAATGGGTACCGTATCGTCGAAAATCTGTTGAATTATCACAAAGCGGTGTATCCCCATTTCAACAGCAACTTCAGTCAGCTATGAATAATCAGTCGACGAAAATATCGGGAGTTACTGTTTCAAAAATTGATGAAGATCAAGCACCCTTTACATTATCTTTTGATCCCTCTCATCCGGATGCTGACGAGAATGGATATGTTCGCTTGCCAAATGTTGATCCGATAAAGGAAATGGTCGATCTCATGTCTGCAACCCGATCATATGAAGCGAATATTACAGCATTGAATGCTTCGAAGAATATGTTCATGAAAGCTTTGGAGATTGGTAAATAATCTATCAGATTGCTAGGGGGCACCATGGAAAAATTAAGTTTGATTCAAACGCCATTTATACAAAATCAATCAATCTCAAAACTAAAACCTGAAAATCAGGTAGAAGGTTTTGGTCAATTATTTAAGCAGACGCTCGAAGAAGTTAAAGCCGCACAGAACACATCGGATAAAATGACCAACCAATTGGTAACGGGTGAAGTTAAGGATATTCATGAAGTGATGATTGCATCACAAAAGGCAAGTCTTTCCTTGCAGCTTACCGTCCAAGTCCGTAACAAAGTGGTCGAAGCTTATCAAGAAGTGATGAGAATGCAACTATGATTTTTAGGATGAGATAAATGAAGGAAAAGTTATTGGTTTATAAAAACAAAATAATCGAATCATGGGGAAGTTTTTCTCCAAAAATTAAATGGTCTGTAATCGGGACGTTTTTTGTCACGTTAATTCTACTTTTTGTATTTGTATTTTTAAATTCACGACCAAGTTTTGCGGCACTTTATACGGGTTTGTCTCCTTCAGAAGCTGGTGAAATTAAGACGGCAATCGAGGAACAAGGAATTCCAGTAGAAGTTTCATCTGACGGAAAATCTATCAGTGTGCCAAACGAAGAAGTAGCCAATTTAAAAGTCAGTTTGGCTGCGGACGGAATTCCGAAAAGTGGAAATGTGAACTACAGTATTTTCAGTGAGAACATGGGTCTCGGAATGACAGATCGTCATTTTGATGTAGTGGAACGTGACGCGATGCAAAATGAACTTGCTGAATTGATTAAGCAAATTGATGGTGTGACCGAAGCGAATGTAATGATTACACTTCCAAAAGAAAATGTATGGATTACAGATGAAGAACAGGTGGCTACTGCATCTGTTGTGGTGAAAGGTGACCCATCTTTTCAACTCGATCAGAAGCAAGTGAATGGTTTGTACCATTTAATCAGTAAGAGTGTTCCCAATTTGCCTCAAGAAGAAATTGTCATCATGGATCAAAATGGCCAGGTTTTTGAAATTCAAAAAGAAAACCAGCTGGATTCGGCATTATCTGTCTATCAACAGCAACGGGAAATCAAGAAAGATATTGAACGAGATATTCAGCGTGAACTGCAGCAAATGCTGGGTTTGACACTTGGACATGACAAGGTGGTTGTATCTGTCATGACAACCATTGACTTCACCAAGGAGAAGCGAGAAGAAAACCTTGTTGAAGCCGTCGATAAAGAAAAAAATCAAGGTATCGATATCAGTGTGGAACGAATTGTGGAGTCCTATTCGAGCGAAGGGGCAGCAATTGCTGACGCAACGGGGACTGGAGAAACAGAAATCGCCAATTACCCGGGGGTTGATGGGGAGGGGAATACGAAATCCGATAAAACGGAAGAACGTATCAACCGTGAAGTCAATAGAATCAACCGCCAAATCGAATTGAGTCCGTATGTGATAGATGACATTACAATCAACGTTGGAGTCGAACCTCCAAACCCAGAAGATCCGGATAGCTTAACTCAACAAAATATAGATGACATCAGCAATCTATTGAAAAACACGGTAAGCACTTCTTTGAGCATGAATGGAACACCAGTGACGGAAGAATCGTTGGATGACCGGATTTCCGTATTTGCAACCGAGTTCCAAGGAAAACCTGTGGTTGACGGGGAAACACCAGACGAATCATTGTTGTCCATCAATAACTTATCAAACCCATTACTTTGGGCCATCGTTGCGGGTGTAGTCTTCCTTCTACTTGCGATTGCATTAATCATTGTGCTGCGTAATAGAAAGCGTGAAAGCGTGGAGGAAGAAGAATATGGTCTTGATATGTTTAATCAACCAATTGAAAAAGTCAGTGACCTTGAGGATGCTGAGGTTGACCTATCCGAATTCAATACAAAAGCAAATCCTAAGCGAAAAACGATTGAAAAGCTTGCGACAGGGAGACCTGAAGATTTTGCGAAATTGTTGCGCACATGGATGGCAGATGAGTAGGAGGCTGACACATGGCTAAACATGGAAGAGAGCTAAGCGGTATACAAAAAGTAGCCGTATTGTTAGTGGGATTGGGACCGGAAGTATCGGTAGAAATTTTTAAACAGTTGACGGAACCCGAGATCGATCAAGTCACGATGGAAATTTCAAATATACGCCAATTAAAAAACAGTCAAACAGAAAAAGTAATCAATGAGTTTTATGAAATGATTCTTGCCCAGGACTACATGAATGAGGGGGGCTTGGAATATGCACGGGATATTCTTGAAAAAGCATTAGGTAAAGACAAGGCATTGGATACAATTGGTCGTTTAACGAGCAGGCTGCAGGTAAAACCGTTCAGTTTTGCGAGAAAAGCTGATCCAAATCAAATTTTGAATATTTTACAACACGAACATTCACAAACGATTGCCTTAGTACTCTCATACTTGGATCCAAAGCAGTCATCGCAAATCCTATCTGCACTGCCTCCTGAAAAGCAAGCAGAAGTTGCAAGAAGGATTGCCTTGATGGAAAGCACTTCACCAGAGGTCATTCATCAGGTTGAACAAATTCTAGAACGAAAGCTTTCAGCAACAGGAGCGCAAGATTATACGTCTACCGGTGGTGTGGAAGCTATTGTCCGAGTATTGAGCAAGGTGGATCGTGGTACAGAGAAAGCGATTCTTTCTAAGCTTGAAACTGAAACTCCTGATCTTGTAGCAGAAATCAAGAAGCGTATGTTTGTATTTGAAGACATCGTGAACTTGGATACACGTTCAATTCAAAGAGTTATTCGTGAAGTTAATGACGGAGATTTAACTTACGCATTGAAAGTAGCGAGTGACGAAGTGAAGGACACGATTTACAGCAATATGTCTACAAGACGGGCAGATTTGATTCGAGAAGAAATTGGATTAATGGGACCTGTGAAATTAAAAGATGTTGAAGACGCACAGACCAACATCGTTTCATTGATTCGTAGTTTAGAAGAAAAAGGCGAAATTATCGTGGCTCGTGGTGAAGGGAATGAAGTGATTGTCTAATATCATTCGCTCCCATACGTTTCCGACCATTGAAAAGAAAATTATTCAGACGAAAAAAATAGAAAACAAAACAGTGGCTATAAAAGAACAAGAAATTGATCCCGTTTTGCAGAAGCAAGATTTAATTATGGAAATCAAAGCTATGGAAACTCAGTACAGTGAACTTCAAATGAAAATGAAGAACGAAATGGACAGTGCCCAATCCGAAATTGACCAATGGTGGTCAGAGAAACAGGACGAAGCCAAGCAAGAAGCTCGTAGCCTGGCAAAAGAGGCATCTGAACAAGGTTTTCAAGCAGGATTTGAGCAAGGCACGCTGTTAGTGGAAGAAGAATTTCGGCAAAAACGCAAGGAAATGCATGCACTGATTGAGACGGCTTATGAAGAAAAAGCAAAAATAGTTCAGGAATCTGAATCATTCTTATTGTCACTCAGCGTTAGAGTTGCTGAGAAGGTGATCAAAAAAGAATTGAAGCAGCATGATGACCAATTGTTGAACATCGTAAAGCAAGCTTTAAGACAAATCGAAGAGTCAGAAGATGTCGTAATGCAAGTGTCGCTAGAAGATTATCCAATTATTTTACCGTTTCTCGAAGAATTGAAGACCTATGTAAAAGCTGACTCTGAGTTTAAATTGATTCCGGTTGCCAACCTTTCAAAAGGTGGCTGTATGATTCATACGGCAAGTGGTTCTTATGATGCCACGATTGACAGTCAGTTGCAGGAAATTAAAAAGCACTTACTGGCTTATTGTGAGGAGAAAACCAACGATGAACCTAAGGGAAGATGAGTACCTAGAATTATTGGAAGAGATTGAGCCAGTAAAAAAGCATGGGAAAGTGATTCAAGTTATCGGCCTGACCATTGAGTCGAGAGGACCCTATGCTAAAATCGGGGAGCTTTGCCTTTTATATCCCAACCATTACGAGCGTCCGATTGAAGCGGAAGTCGTTGGCTTCAAAGAAAATAAAATATTACTCATGCCGCTAAGAGACGTATCCCAAATAGGTCCGGGCTGTCTGGTCGTTGCAACCGGCTACCCCCTTCAAATCAAAGTGGGACCTTCCATTCTGGGCAAAGTTCTGGATGGCACTGGCCAACCTTTGGATGAAAGTCAGCTTCCAAAAGGCTTGAAAAAGTATTCAACGAACAACACGCCGCCGAATCCATTGAAAAGACCGAGAATTGATAAACCATTGGAAGTAGGCGTAAGGGCCATTGATGGTTTACTAACGGTTGGACAAGGTCAACGAGTTGGAGTATTTGCAGGAAGTGGCGTTGGAAAAAGTACACTGCTAGGTATGATTGCCCGCAATACAGAAGCTGACATTAACGTCATTGCCTTAATCGGTGAGCGGGGCAGGGAAGTTCGGGATTTCATCGAACGCGATCTTGGTCCTGAAGGGTTAAAAAAATCAGTAGTTGTTGCCGCAACTTCCGATCAGACACCGTTACAACGAATAAAAGGTGCCATGACTGCTACAGCCATTGCGGAATATTTCCGTGATCAGGGAAAAAACGTCATGTTGATGATGGATTCAGTGACACGCTTTGCCATGGCGCAACGTGAAGTGGGACTTGCAGTCGGGGAACCACCAACGAGTAAAGGATACACACCAAGTGTTTTCGCACTGTTGCCAAAGTTACTGGAACGATCAGGGACTTCAAGTAAGGGCTCCATAACTGCGTTCTATACAGTGCTTGTTGATGGGGACGATATGAACGAACCCATTGCTGATGCTGTCCGAGGGATTCTTGATGGACACATTGTCTTGGATCGTAAAATTGCCCAAAAAGGACAATTCCCGGCAATCAATATTATGTCGAGTGTCAGTCGGGTCATGCATGATGTGGTGTCAGACGAGCACCAAAAGGCAGCCGTTGAATTTAAGCGATTATTGGCGGCTTATGATGCATCGGAAGATTTAATCAATATTGGCGCATATAAGAGCGGAGCGAACAAAGAAATTGATGATGCAATCCGTTCCTATCCACTAATAAAAGAATTTCTGCAACAAGATATATATGAAAAGACAAAGCTGGAAGAGAGTACCGACCGGCTATCAGCGCAATTTGGGGGAGCACAGACGTGACACAATTCAACTTTAGATTTCAAAAAATATTGGATTTAAAAGAGAATGAAAAAGGCTTAGCACAAATGCAAATGGCGGATGCCATCAAACAACACGAAGTAGGACATCAAAAAAAGCAAGCCATACACAACAAAATCATGGATGCAGAACGTTTGAAAAAAGAAAAACAGCAAGATGGAGTCAACATTTCAGAATTAAGAATGCTGGTCAATTATATCCATCAACTACAGGATCTATTGATTTCTTCGAATCGTGAGCTGGAGCATTTGCAACACAATGTGTCGAGAACTCAAACGCATTTGCAAAAGAAAGCTCAGGAAGAAAAGACATGGGGAAATCTAAAGCAACAAGAACATTCTGTATTTGTTGAACAAAGTAAAACGGCCGAACAAAATTTCTTCGATGAATTGGCAAGCACACGATTTTACCGGACTTCAAAAGCAAGTTTAGTTGAAGGGTGATGAAACAATGGAAACTATGAGTTTATCTTTTCCTTCAAACATATCAACTTCCAAGTCCGTTACATCGAAACAAAATAGTGAATCTGCCAAAGACACTGTGAATTTCGCTGCATTATTAGGTTCTGTAACTGCAGAAGGACAAAGTGCAAGTGAAGAAAAAGTAAATGTAAATGTAAATCCGCAGGGTGAGCTGCTAGTAAAACTTCAAGAGATGTTGCAAACCTTGCAGGAAATCCCGAAAGATAATTTGTCACCTGAAGAGCAGGAAATGATGATGGATATCGTACAAATGCTTTCTCTTCAAACGGTTCAACTAGAAAACCAGCTACAGAGTGTTGAGCTCAGTCAAGAGACGCAAGTGATAAGTCCTTCAGTTCAGGAAAAACTGGTTAATCTGCTGAACCAGATTGATCAGGAAATCCAAAAACAATCAAGTATTACTAAATCTTTCGAAGCCGCTACAGAACTTGCGGGGGTAGAAAATAATATTTTAGCCGATCCGAAAAAATTGGAGCAAGCCTTCAAACAATTGATTGCTTTTATCCAACAACTTGAAACCGAACAGCAGTCTGCTACAGGAAAACAAGTGGAATTACAGCAGCTGCGCGAAGTAACAAAAATATTTAAGCATATAGACGATTTACCTCAACAAACAAGTGATCAAACACAATTAACTGAAATACCACGGAATAATGGATCGAATGTAGATCCATCGCGCACGCTTTCTGTGCAATCCATTTCCCAACATCAACCACAGGATGGCAGTGCGATGCGAGTGGAAGTTGTTCAAAGTGAAGTGAATGGACAAGTGTTGACTGGAACCTCAACCGACGTTGCAAAAGCTAGTCATGCTCCAATTCGTCCAGAGATGACTACTGCGACACCAACACAAACACCAACAGTTCGAATGTCAAACTTGATTGAAGAATTGGGAGGGGTATTGAAAGGTACTTTCCGTTTGAATGGCACGCAAGAAGGAACGCAACTAAAAGTGAACATCTCTCCTGAACATCTCGGACATCTGGATATTCGACTGACAGCATCCGAAGGAAAGATCGCAGCCCAAATTTTCACCAGTAACTTACTAGCGAAAGAAGCATTGGAACTGCAAGTGAATCAGTTAAGAAATTCATTGCTTCAGCAAGGGGTAACGATTGATCGCATTGAAATTTCTCAACAAAGTTCCCAGTCCTCATTAGGACAACAACATGCACATCCAGATCAACGCTTTTCTCAACAACAGCAAAAGCAAGGAAATGCATCACATAATAAAAACGGCTATCAACGAATTGAAGAAGAAGCCGCTGTAGAACGTAACCATTCGTCAGAGGGATTAATGAAAGTAGATTATACAATTTAACGAGGAAGGGGCATTGCAATGAATGTGAATAGTTCTAGCTCGGTCAGTATGCAAACGGCAGGCGCAACAAAGCAAACGGAACCACAAAATGGACTTGGTAAAGATGCTTTCATGAAAATCCTTGTGACACAAATGAAGAACCAGAATCCTTTGGAACCATTGAAAGATACGGAATTCATTGGTCAGATGGCTCAGTTCAGCAGTTTGGAACAATTAACAAACTTAAATCAGGCGATGACTCAGTTTGTTGGTCTTCAAGGGAAACAGTCACTATCTGAAAATGCGGATTTAATAGGCAACACGGTGTATTGGGAGCAGGAAGTAAACGGGCAGCTGCAGTCAGGTGAGGGGATTGTCAAGGCACTGGCAATCAAAAATGGTGAGTTAATAGTTGAACTTGAAAACGATAATATTAAGGTTCCGATTGACTCCATCCATCGTATAGAAAAACAATAAATGAACAGGAAATTGTCTAATCCACAAAGGGGATCAGGCAATATTTGAAAGGGGAAAAACAAATGTTACGTTCAATGTATTCAGGTGTGTCGGGTATGAAAGGCTTCCAAACAAAATTAGATGTAATCGGAAATAATATTTCGAATGTAAACACAATCGGGTACAAAAAGAGCTCAATCAATTTTCAAGATTTGTTAAGTCAAAACTTATCAAGCAGCGGTGTTAATCCAATGCAGGTTGGTTTAGGATCAATGACTTCTGCCATCACTGTAAATCATAATCCAGGTTCTTTCATGACAACAGGTGTTGGAACAGATCTGGCTATTAATGGCGATGGATTCTTCGCTGTTCAAAATGCAGAATCCACCCCACCAGTTAATTATTTGACAAGAGCAGGTAATTTTGTGGTTGACGCAAAAGGAAACCTGGTTACATCACAAAAGTATAATGTGTTGGACAGTACGGGTGCGCCAATAAATATCCCATCAGGCACATATGATTCGTTTACCATCGATCGTCAGGGAGAACTGGTCGGAAAGCAAAAAACTGATGGCGCTGAGGTGAAAACTGGTATATTTATCGGAATCGTCACACCTGATAATCCAGCTGGATTACGAAAATTTGGCGGATCGCTCTATGAAATGACTCTTAGTTCAGGTGGACAAATGAGTCCTGGTAAACCATCTACGAATAACATTGAAATAGCTTCTGGCATGCTTGAAATGTCAAATGTTGATTTGACAGAGGAATTCACAGAAATGATTATCGCACAACGTGGTTTCCAGGCAAATTCTCGTACGATTACTACTTCTGATGAGATCTTACAAGAAGTCGTTAACTTGAAACGATAAAATAGGGAGGGCAGGCTGAGAGGGATGAATGGTCTCTCCAGCCGCTTTTAACATGATCCAATTAACGAAACTTAATCGAACACCTTTGACATTAAATGCTCTATACATCGAAAGAATCGAATCCATTCCAGATACAGTGGTAACGTTGGGATCTGGAAAAAAAGTACATGTCTTGGAGACAGTTGAAGAAGTAACGGATAAAGTAACAGCCTACTACCAGAAAATAAACCTTTTGCCGAGTTTGCAGAAGCCAAACTGGATGGAATGAAGGGAGGACAGTCCTGGTGGATTTCTTATCAGATGAAAATATTGAGACCATTTTATCTTCTTTGCAAAAGGAAGAACCTAAATCGTTCAAACCTGGCAAAGAAAGAAATGTAAAAACTTACGACTTTAAAAAAGCAATGCGTTTTTCACAAGATCAAATTCGAACACTAAGCAGAATACATGAAAACTTTGCCCGTTTGCTGACATCTTATTTATCTACTCAGCTTCGGACATTCGTACAAATTTCTGTTACTTCAGTTGAACAATTCCCATATGAGGAATTTATCAATAATGTTCAGAAGAAATCCATTCTAGGTGTATTTAAAGCACCGCCGCTTCAAGGAAGTATGGTAATGGAATTCTCTCCGGATGTGGTCTATGTCACGGTTGATCGATTGCTTGGTGGACAAGGGAATATTTCCTTGAAAAGTAGCGATTTAACGGAAATCGAAATCAGTGTCATCCAACGAATTTTCATCAAGGCACTGATCAGTTTTCAGGAAGCCTGGTCGTCTGTAGTGAAACTGTCTCCGGAGTTCAAAGAAATAGAAGTGAATCCTCAGTTTTTAACCATGTTCCCACCGAATGAAACGGTCATTTTAGTAGCATTACATGCAAAAATTGGTGATGTAGAAGGAATCATCAATATATGCCTGCCGCATGTCGTGTTGGAGCAGATCTTACCGAAGTTATCCGCGCGCCATTGGTTAGCTAACCAGAAAAAAACGGTGGTCAATCAGGAAGTAGCAGCATTGGAGAAAAAATTGCAAGCGACGAGACTGAATGTCAAAGCGATATTAGGTAGATCCACGATCGACATTGGCGATTTTTTAAATCTTAAGAGCGGTGATGTCATTCGTCTAAATGAGTCTTATGATGACCCTGTAACTATATTGGTAGATGAAAAACAGAAATTTTTTGCACAACCTGGAGTTTCCAAAGGACGTATGGCTGTGCAAATAACCGAAGTTCATAGAGAGGGAGATGAATTCGATGAAAACTGATAAGTTATCTGCAGATGAAATCAAAGGTTTACTGGGGCAAGCTGGAACAGACGACGAAATAATATCCGAAAGTTCTTTATCGAACCGTGAAATGGAAGCATTGTCAGAGTTATTGAATGTTTCATTAGGAAGTTCATCTACAGTACTTACCACTTTATTCACTCAGCAAGTTACTGTTTCGAATACAAAGCTATCCATCAAACGCAATGATGAGTTATTAAACCATACAAAAGAGCCATTCATTGTCGTCCTGGGAGAATACGAAGGTGGCATCAACGGCTTACAGATTCTCTCCGTACATGTGGATGACGTCCAGACCATGACTAATCTGATCCATAAAGACAGTGAAGAGAATCATATCAGAAAACAATTCCAAGTGGTAGAAGAAGTGGTGCAACAAATGTTTACTACTGTCTCCCAATCTATGTCCACCGTACTAGACGAAGAGATTACCCACTCCTTGTCATCAATGGACTTAATTGAAACACTCAATGACTTCCCCGTCGCGAAATTTACGGATGAAGAATGGTTTGTAGAAGCAGATTTCCAACTGAAAATAACCACTCAGGAACATATGACCCTTCATCTGTGTATTCCTGTCCGCATGGCAAAACAAGTGGTAGGGATCTTAACAGATTCATTGGAAGAAGGACATCCAGAGGAGACAAAAGAGATGCAATTTCAATCGACTACTCAAACAGATGCAGCTAGTAAAACAGACGAAACAGGTACATCACCAAATATCCAATCTGTTCAATTCTCAAATTTTGATGAATCTAGTTCGGCACACGCAGAACCGAATAATTTGGACATGTTACTCGACATTCCACTTCAAGTCACGGTTGAACTGGGCAGAACAAAACGGATGGTAAAAGAAATTTTAAGTGTTTCCCAAGGCTCGATTATTGAGCTTGATAAATTGGCCGGTGAACCTGTCGATATTTTAATCAATAACAAGTTAATTGCTGTAGGTGAAGTTGTCGTGATTGATGAAAACTTCGGCGTCCGCGTAACAGATATTTTAAGCACAGCAGAGCGTATTTCTAAATTACGTTAATGCCTTAAGTAAGGAGTTTGCCAGGTTTGATTCAAAAAAAATATGTAAAAGTACTAACGATGATTGTGCTGTTCACTTTATATGTGTTGTTGACCCCGAATTCGGTTGGTGCTGCTAAAGATCAGTCCGTAAAAGATGCTTTGGGGGAAGAAGATCAGTCCGATGAACAACTAGAGCCACTTGTTGAAGAAGAGTTAAAGCCTACTAAAGACACGAGTCTCGTGGCCATCATTATTAAACTTATATTCTATACGTTGCTGATTCTCGTCATGATTTATGGATTGATTAAGTTTCTGGCAATCAGACAAAAGAAATTCCAACCCAATCAAGCCGTCAAATTAATGGGCGGTACGCCGTTAGGTAACAATAAATCACTTCAACTTGTAAAAGTAGGGGACAAGGTTTATTTGCTGGGAGTAGGAGACCAAGTCACTTTGATTAAAGAATTTTCAAATTCGGATGAGATTAGCAGTATTGAAAGTGATTTAGAGCAACAACCAAACATGCTATCTAACCCGATCATGAATTTATCAAACTCAATCGTTGATTTTTCAAAAGAAAAGATCAGCAAACGATTGGAATCTAAATCTTCGAATGGTTTTGAGCATTTATTCAAGCAAAGTCTAAATAAACAAAAGAGTAAACAAGAACAACTTAAGCACGATTTAACCAAAGCAGACGATGAAAAGGAAGGTAAATCATAATGATGATGACAAACTTCCTGCTTTCACTTAGCATTCCTGGCATCAATTTTGGTACGGATGCGCCGGGAGATGTTTCCGTTACATTGCAGCTTTTGTTCCTGATGACCATCCTTTCACTCGCACCAGGAATCTTGATCATGTTGACGTGTTTCACACGAATTATCATCGTGTTGTCATTCGTCCGTACAGGATTAGGAACGCAGTCGATGCCACCGAACCAGGTACTGGTGGGACTAGCCTTGTTTATGACCTTTTTCATTATGACGCCTGTTATAAATGAAATTAACGAAACGGCCTTACAGCCTTATCTGGCGGGGGATATCAAACAAGAGAAAGCGTTGGATACGGCAGTGATGCCGATTAAGGAATTTATGGCCGAACATACGCGACAAAAGGATCTCGCTTTGTTTTTTAAATATGCTGGCTTGGAGAAACCCGACAGCATTGAAGAAATTCCTTTGACTTCGCTAATTCCAGCTTTTGCTATCAGCGAGTTGAAGACGGCATTTCAAATTGGTTTTGTCATCTTTATCCCGTTTTTAATTATCGATATGGTGGTCGCCAGTACGTTAATGGCCATGGGGATGATGATGTTGCCGCCAGTCATGATTTCGTTGCCATTTAAAATCCTGTTGTTTGTGCTGGTTGACGGATGGTATTTAATTATAGAATCGCTGCTCGTCAGCTTTTAGGGAAGGAAGAAAACGATGACTCCAGATACAGTGATCAAATTAGCGGAACAATCGATATACATGATCATTATCATTTCTGCTCCCATGCTATTAGTTGCACTTGCTGTCGGACTGATTGTCAGTGTGTTCCAAGCAATGACACAGATTCAGGAACAGACGCTTGCGTTCATTCCGAAGATATTGGCCGTGTTTTTATCCATTGTGTTGTTTGGACCATGGATGCTAACGATTTTATTGGATTTTACAAGAGACTTATTCCAACAACTTCCGCAACTAATCGGATAGTGGGATTGATATGAATACTATTTTTGAGATGTACCCATATCTACTGCTTATCTTTGTTCGATTAACTAGCTTTTTCCTCGTTGCGCCTTTATTTTCGATGAAAGGTGTTCCGAACCAATTTAAAGTGGGATTGGGTTTTTTCATTTCATTAATTGCTTTATCCGGCATGGATGCTGAAGAAGCACTTCTAATGGACTCCTATTACATCCTGCTGATTATAAAGGAACTTGCCGTAGGGATCGCTCTTGGATTTACAGCTGCCTTATTGTTATACACGGTTCAAATAGCGGGAGCTTTTATTGACTTCCAGATGGGCTTTGCCATTGCCAGTGTGATGGATCCGCAAACAGGCAGTCAGGTGCCGATTATTGGTCACTTTAAATATATCTTGGCACTTCTTTTTTTATTGACCGTTAATGGACATCATTTAATGCTGGATGGAGTCATGCAAAGCTTCAAGTCATTTCCGGTTGAATCTGTTTCCTTCGCGGCTGATTTTGGAGATATCACTCATTTTTTCACAACATTGTTTGTAGAAATGTTCGTCATCGCCTTGCAGATCGCATTACCGATTGTCGGCGCATTGTTTCTGATTGATATCGCTCTTGGCATTTTAGCTAAGACCGTACCACAGTTAAACATTTTTGCAGTCGGTCTGCCTTTGAAGATTTTTGTCGGGTTTATTATGTTATTTCTTTCGATGCCCATTTTCTTTTACCTATTACAGATCCTGTTCGAAAAAATAATGGTAAGCATGTCTCAGCTGATCAGGTTGATGGGGGGAACATAAGTGCAAAAAAGATATCCTCTCGACTTACAGTTTTTTGCTTCGGAAAAGACCGAAAAAGCCACACCTCAGAAGAGGCAGGAGTCCAAACGTAAAGGGCAAGTGGCCAAGAGTGCAGAAGTACCTGCAGCTTTAATTATGCTTGGCGGGATTTTGTTACTCAATTTTTTGGGTGGCTGGATACTGGATCGACTTCTTGCAATCTTTCAAATCAATTTCACTCAGTATATCGGCTGGGAATGGAGCCCTAGTAATATACGCACCTTGTTCGAACAAATGACGTTCAATGCAATAATCATCATGGCTCCCATTATGATCATTGCGATGGTGTTCGGATTTTTGGGCAATTACATACAAATTGGCTCACTATTTACAACGGAACCTCTCATGATGAAGCTCGAGAGGTTGAATCCGATTGAAGGTGCCAAGAAAATCTTTTCCATGCGTGCCTTAGTGGAACTATTAAAATCATTACTTAAAATCGCCATTATTGGCTTCGCCGCTTTTAATGTTTTGTGGTCGGCAAAAGAAGAGTTGTTTTTACTTTCACAAAAAAGTATCGGCGATTCCTTATCATTTATCGGTTCCCTAGTTTTCAAGATGGGGATGGTTGCTTCAATTATCTTATTGGTTCTAGCCATTATGGATTACATGTATCAAAAGTACGAATTTGAAAAGGGCATTCGAATGTCCAAGCAAGATATCAAGGATGAATTCAAGAAAGCAGAGGGAGACCCTCTGATTAAATCCCAAATTAAAGAACGGCAAAGACAAATGAGTATGAATCGAATGATTCAAGACTTGCCGAATGCGGATGTTCTCATTACCAACCCTACTCACTACGCAATTGCGATCAAGTATGATGCAGAAACCATGGAAGCACCAATGGTCATTGCGATGGGGAAAGACCATCTCGCCCTGAAAATAAAAGAAAAAGCTAAAGAGCTTGATATTGTGACTATGGAAAATAAACCACTCGCCCGTGCCCTATACAACCAAGTTGAAATAGGGGATTACGTTCCGGAAGAATTATTCCTGGCTGTAGCAGAGGTTTTAGCATATATCTACCGATTAAAAGGAAAGATTAAATGAATTTTTGGGAGGAGGAAACAGCATGAAAATCAAAGATTATCTCGTCTTAGTTTCAGTCATAGTGATTGTCGTGATGATGGTTATTCCTCTTCCGCCACTATTGCTGGATTTCTTGATTATGATCAACATCAGTATTTCCTTGACGATTATTTTAGTCGCGATGAATACGAAGGAAGCGCTACAATTTTCCATCTTTCCTACGTTGCTTTTACTGACAACATTGTTCCGTCTCGGATTAAATGTTTCAACAACTCGATCCATTTTGACCAATCAAACAGGGGGAGAAGTTGTTGAAACGTTCGGTTCATTCGTAGTAGGTGGAAGTCCCGTTATTGGTATATTGATTTTCTTGATTTTAGTTATTATTCAATTCCTGGTTATTACCAAAGGATCTGAACGTGTGGCGGAAGTCGCTGCTCGTTTCACACTCGACTCGATGCCAGGTAAGCAAATGAGTATCGATGCCGATCTAGGTGCAGGAATGATTTCCGACCAAGAGGCAAGAAAACGCAGAGAAAAGGTGAGCCAGGAAGCCGACTTCTACGGTGCCATGGATGGTGCCAGTAAGTTCGTCAAAGGGGACGCGATTGCGGGAATTATCATTGTTCTCATTAATATTATCGGTGGTTTAATCATCGGGGTAATCGTTCATAAATTACCTGTTGGAGAAGCTGCAAAATTGTTTACACTCCTATCTATCGGAGATGGTCTGGTTAGTCAGATTCCGGCATTGTTGATTTCTACTGCAGCCGGCATCGTGGTAACAAGAGCCGCTTCCGAAGGGAACTTAGGTTCAGATATTACGAGACAACTTTTTGCTTATCCAAAGCTGCTATATGTGGTGGCTGGTACTCTTTCTTTATTCGCTATCTTCACGCCTATTAATCCTTTATTGGTGATGCCAGTTGCTGGGCTTGTGGCATATGGAGGCTATAAAATGCAACGTACACTGAATGCCGAAGAAGAGGAAGAAAAAGAAGCTTCTTCTCACGATGGACAGGAGCTGGAAGGATTGAAAAGTCCTGAAAGTGTTGTTGACCTACTCCATGTGGATGCCATCGAATTCGAATTCGGATACGGTTTGATCCCTATTGCCGATAAGAATCAAGGCGGGGATTTACTGGACCGCGTCATTATGATTCGCAGACAATGTGCGATCGAACTAGGCATTGTGGTACCGGTCATACGAATCCGTGATAATATTCAACTTTTTCCAAATCAATATGTCATTAAAATAAAAGGGAACCGAGTGGCTTCAGGTGAGATTATGCTTGATCACTACTTGGCTATGAGTCCTGGAGTTGATGACGAAAGCATTGAAGGCATTGCGACGGTTGAACCGGCATTTGGAATGCCAGCATTATGGGTGAATGAAGAAATGAAAGAGGAAGCAGAAATGGCGGGTTATGCGATTGTCGATCCACCTTCTGTTGTCTCAACGCATCTTACGGAAGTAATCAAGAAGCATGCACATGAACTGATTGGCAGACAGGAAGTTAAATCCCTCGTTGAAAACATTAGAGAAAACTCTCCTGCAGTGGTAGAGGAATTAATCCCGAACTTAATGGCGATCGGTGAAGTACAAAAAGTTTTAATGAAGCTTTTGAAGGAAAAAGTATCGATTCGGAATTTACTCGTTATTTTGGAGACGCTGGCCGACTACTCATCTCAAACAAAAGATACAGATGTTTTGACGGAGTATGTAAGACAAGCTTTATCTAGACAAATCACCTTGCAATATACGAACCCGAATGAAGCCTTACAGGTGATTACGGCAGGTGCAAGTCTCGAGAAAAAATTTGCTGAGTCTGTGCATCGTACGGAGCAAGGGAGCTACTTATCGATTGACCCGGAAGCTTCACAAACCATTTTTCAAAAGATTTCCGAACAAGTTACGCAACTTCAGCAATCAGGCGTACAACCTATTTTGCTGACATCACCTGCAACCCGCATGTATATGCGCCAATTCGTCGAACGATTTGCACCAGATCTTCCGGTCCTTTCTTATAATGAATTGGAACCGGAAGTTGAGATCCAAAGCGTGGGAGTCGTCAATATCTCTGGAGGGGTGGGAAGTTTCTCATGAGACTGAAAACGTATGTCGTCAATAATATGACTGAGGCTATACCCATGATCAAAAGAGACTTGGGTCCTGACGCTCTTATATTAAATACAAAGCAAATCAAGACGGGTGGTTACTTAGGCTTTTTTAAAAAAGAAAAACTTGAAGTAATTGCCGCAGTTGAACCAACACCTAGTGAACCAAAGCGTAATGCCGATAGCATCAAGCCTCAGGTTCAAGCTGTTGAAAAGAGAATGGATGAGGATTTTGAGATAACTGAGAATGAATCAGTCATGCCGGTTGATAAGCAAGAGGAACATCTGGATGAACTGATGAGTGAACTGAAAAGCCTTAAGCAATTCATGTTCCAGGCAATCGATGAAGATCGCTTGCCAGAAGCATTAAAAGCGTTGAATAAAAAATTCAATGCACAAGGAATAACTGAAGAAGTTCAGTCTGAGATCATGGCCAAGCTAATGCTTGTTTTAGAAAAGCAGCCCAATACATCTGAAGAAAAACTTCAAACTCTAGCTAAAAGAGAAATTATCAAGTTAATCAATGCCCATAAAAAAAGACCGAGCAGAAGAAAAGTCGATATCATTTGTTTTATAGGACCAACAGGTGTAGGAAAAACCACTACCATCGCTAAAATAGCAGCCGATTATTTGCTAAGTGAAGATAAGAAAGTTGGACTGATTACGTCAGACACATACCGTATTGCAGCAGTAGAGCAATTAAAAACGTATGCTGGCATTTTAAATATCCCGATCAGAGTCGTGGAATCTTCAGCTGACTTGAGTGCGGCAATGGATGATTTAGCCGATTGCGATATTATTTTGATGGATACGGCAGGCAGAAACTATCAACAAAAACAGTATATTGATGACTTGAAGCAGATGCTGCCGGATAGTAAGAAAATACAAATCAATTTAGTCTTGAGCCTGACTTCCAAGTATGAAGATATGACGAAAATTATTGATAATTTCGATACGATTGTAATGGATCAGCTGATATTGACTAAAAAAGATGAAACCAGTTCAACAGGTGCCATCTTGAACTTGATTTATCATTATTCAATCCCAATACGATATATTGCCAATGGTCAAAGTGTTCCAGACGATATTCTTACCGTAACTCCTGAGTTAATAGCAAACTTCGTATTAGAGGAAGATGAAAATGTTTGATCAAGCAAAACAATTAAGGGAAAAGGTGTTGCATAAGACACCTAAGAAAGAGAAGAGACAAACCCGGATAATTGCCGTTACCAGTGGCAAAGGGGGAGTCGGCAAATCAAACTTCGCATTGAATTTTGCTTTGAGTCTCGTTCAACAAAACAAAAAAGTCCTGATTTTTGACGTTGACTTAGGATTTGCCAATGTTGATGTCTTACTTGGCAGATCCAATAAAGAATCCATTGCTACCATGATTGAAAAGGATTTGTCTATTTGGGATATTATTGAAGAAGGACCGAATGGCTTGTTATTTATCTCAGGCGGATCAGGTTTCAATGAAATGTTCAGCCTGGATGAATTGAAAATGAACAAATTTTTCAGTGAATTAAGTTCAATTCAAGGTTCAGTTGATTACATTATTTTGGATACCGGTGCAGGATTATCTTATGAAAATTTACGTTTTATTCTCGCAGCAGATGATGTAATTTTAGTCACGACACCAGAGCCTACATCTATAACTGATGCCTATTCCATTGTGAAGATGGTTCATGCCAAAGATCAAAACGTGCATATGAAACTCATCATCAATCAATGTACGAGTGATAAAGAAGGAAAACAAACAGCCGATAACTTTAAAAAAGTGACGGAGCAATTTTTACATAAACAAATCGAGACGTTGGGGTTTATCCCAAGTGATTTGAATATACCAAATGCCGTAAAAAAACAAATTCCGTTTTTACTGGCATATCCAAACTGTCATGCTTCACAGGCTATGCAACATGTGACAAGCGAATTTCTTCAACTTCCTGTTTCTTATAAGCTTGGGATTAAAGGGTTTTTATTGAAAATGCTATTTAAATAGGCTCTGTTAATAGATTTGTTAATTTTTGTTCCATGCGGACGCTTTCCGCGGGCGGTCCACTAGCCTCCTCATTCGCTTTGCTCACTGCGGGGTCTAGTCTGGACACGCTTATCCCGCTGGAGTCGCCGCATTCCACTACGCTTACGATTTAGTGATATGGAGTAAAACAGGGGAGACTCCAGCAGGAAAAACGAAGTGCCGAAATCCACTCGGAAGCTAAGTCCGAGTTAGTTCGGTGCAAGCCTGTGGAAAGTGCAGATTTTTTACGGTATATCAACAGCAACATTTTAAATAGCCTTTAAATAAAAGCATAAAGCATTCTTATAAGTGGGGGTGAAACTCATGTTGAACAACAAATTGTCGAAAGAAGAACTGGCCTATTGGGGAAATTGGCAAAAAGAGCGAGACCCCCAGGCGGGAGAATATTTAGTCGAGCGCTACCTTCCATTGGTTGATTACATCGTCCAAAGGTTTATGATCAGTTTGCCTAAAACAGTCGATAAGGACGACATCCGTAGTTTCGCATATGAGGGACTGCTTGATGCATTTGATAAATTCAATATGGAAAGAGATATGAAGTTTGAAACGTATGCGACATGGCGTATCAAAGGAGCAGTCATTGATGGACTTAGGCATAGCGATTGGTTACCCCGTTCCGTTCGGGATAAAGTGAAAAAAATCGAAAATGCGTACATAATTCTGGAACAGCAGAAAAACGAGGCTGTTACGGATGAGGAAGTCAGTGATTATTTAGGAATTACAAAATCCGAACTGAACAAAACGGTTTCAGAAGCGGCTCTGTCCACCATGATTTCCATTGATGAGACTGTTTACGATGAGGATCGACAAGTCGGAAAATACTCGCTGATTGAAAATGAGCATGCAGAATCGCCAGAACGCCATTTAACCGCACAGATGATTAAAGAATCATTATCAAATGCGATTGGACGCTTACCTGAAAAAGAGAAGCTTGTTATTTCTCTCTGTTATTTCGAGGAACTGAAATTAACTGAAATTGCAGAAGTTCTCAGTGTCAGTGTATCCCGAGTTTCCCAAATGCACTCCAAAGCAATACTTCGTTTACGGGCAGCCACACTTGCCATACACGAAAACTATTGAAATTAAAAAGGTATAGAAGGATAAGGTGATACCGTTGGATTGGTTCCTGATTGCGATGATTATTTTAGTTATTCTGGTGAATATCCGGTCATTTCTTGTATTGGCCGAATTGAAACAAAAAAGGGCTCAAATGATTGAAGATATAAACACGATTCACGGAAGTATGGAAGAATTCGTGACGAGTGTGGAAAAAGAAAATGATGAACTTTATCAAAGATTTGTCGATCATATACATATGAAAGATAGCAAACTCGATGAGAAAATCCGATTGTTGGAAGAAAAACTCAACAATGAAATGGCAGGGGGCTCTCCCGTGAAACTTCAACAAGAGCAACAAGTTGATGAAGCTCACGTTTATGTTGCTGCTTCTGAGGTCAACGAGCAAGAAAATGATAAGATGTTGAAATTGTATAAACAAGGTTTTTCTGAAAAGCAAATTGCCAAGGTGTTGCAGATGGATCTGGGAGAAGTGGAACTTGTCCTGAATATGTTCAAAAAAAAGCAAAGTAATCAAAAGTAGAATGAGGTGTTTCATTTGCGTATTGGAATGCAAACGAATTTTTCAAACGACCGGATTTCTAAAAATGCAGTGGAAAGTAAGACATCCGATTCTTTTGCCAACGTGATGAGGAAATCACAGAATAACATGCACTTGGATTCTTTAAATCAATTAATGTCTCGTGTGGATACACAAGGACAAAAGTTGGCAAAACAAAGAACCCTTGAAAACCTCTTGGATTATAAAAATTTAGTAAAGCAGTTTATCGGGGAATCCTTAAGTTTTGGGATGCAATTGTCCGAAAAACAAAGCTTCAATTCAAGTGGTGGAATGAAAACGCACCAACTAGTGGAAGTGATTGATCAAAAACTTATTGAAGTACAGGATGAAGTGCTAAATAATGAAAATGAAGGTCTTAATACGCTTCGTTTAGTCGGCGAAATCAAAGGATTACTTATTAATTTATATATGTGAAAGCAGTTATAAAAAGGGGGGAACAAAATGAGCGAGAATCGTCGCGAATTTTTTCGAGTAGTATTTCATCAATCGATTGCTGGAGAAATTTCATTGGATGGAGCAATCTTCTTCATGCCGGTAGAAATTGAAAATGTAAGTGTGAGAGGTCTGAAATTCATCTCATCTATGGACATTCCATTAGAGAGACGAGTAACCTGTCGTTTTGAAATTTTAGACAGTCCTTTTTTATTGGAAGGATCCATTATTCGTAAGTCGATGAGATTGCATGATTTTGAATACGGCGTTGGATTTGAAGTGAACCAAAGTACTTCTTCTGAGTTATTCAAGCAATTGAACTATTATCAAATTCGTCAGCGTAAAGGGAAATAAACAAATCGTTTAAACACACAGTTCATTCATGCCAAGAGAATCTTAGAGAGATTCTCTGTTTATGTAAATGATATTAAGGAATCCAGTTATTGATATGCTGGATTCTTTTTTATTGATTAATGTGATATGTACAAATACCAAAAGATCCACTCGTTTGAAAGAGAGATTTTACAGACATGAAAATAAATAAAAGGTGCCAGCTTTGGAAATCTGACACCAGAATTAAAGTTATCCAATAATATGAATGATAACTATGTCGAATTTTTGGCCACGAGCTCTTACGGTTAGAAGCATTGATAAGTAAGTATCTCGTGCATATTCAAAATTTGATATGTCCATCCCCGCCTTCTTCTCCAGCGGTAGCCAACGATTATTTGTCTGCCTACAAAGGTAGGGAAAAACCAATAACTTCTGCCGTTCCTTAACCACACGTACGTGTTGCTAAATAGACAATTTCTGATTCCGCCAGGTCCGACCTGCCATGCTGGAATTGGTGGGGAGAAGCCAGGTGGTGGTGCCATGGGAGGCAAGCCAGTGCCGGGTGGTGGTCCAAATGGAGGTGGCTCAAAATAATCGTTTGAGAAACCTTGTGGAAAGCTCGATGAATCAAATTCATTTCCACTCCGATAATATGGATTATTCGTCAAATCTTTTACCTCATTCCTCGTAATCTACCCTTCAGCATATGTCACTTGGTTAGATTGCAATGGGGAGACACACAGACGAGATTTGGAATTAAGTGAATAAAAACCAACAAGCACCCGATTTATCAGCATCGGGTGCTTGTTTTATAAATCTATCATTCACTTATTTCGGATCGATTTTCGATGCATCGCCAGGTTTTAGTCCATGAGAAAGGAAATAAACAAATGCACCCCCGAGCATAGCCAAACATAGCAGAAAGCCAATTGTAATCACTAAATAGTATGACATATGTACCGCCTCCTTTTTGGAGTATATGCGGGGACAAGCCATTATTTGATGAACTAGGAAACTATTTTTCCTTTCTTTATTGTAATGTTAATTAGCTGAGCAGACACTCAGTCTGACTTTCGGTGTACGACGTCTAAAAAAATGACGTTCACGTCTGACTTTTGAGGATTCACGTCTGAAATTTAACCTTTGTAGTCGGAAAAATAGTAGAGATTATGATGATTCATCAAGTGACCGCAAGACAGAATAGGATTTCTTGGAAAACTAAAGGGAGCGGCCAATAATATTCGTCCGGCAGCTTTCTAACTATTTTTCCTTCCTTTGATGTATGGATAATTAGCTGAGCAGATGCTCAGTCTGACTTTTGGCGTACGACGTCTGAAAAAATGACGTTCACGTCTGACTTTTCTGGATTGACGTCTGAAAAATGACCATTGTAGTCGGAAAAATAGTAGAGATCATGATGATTCCTCAAATGACCGCAAAATAGGAAGGGATTTCCTTAGTGAACTAAAGAAAGCTGCCGAAATTGTATCTTCGGCAGCTTTCTTTTTAGGTATGAAATTGTTTCGAGAAATCTTGTAGTCTAGCGTTTATTGTACACGTGCGAAGCCGAAGCCTGATGCATAGTCGTCACCAGTTGTTGCACCGATTCCACCTTTAATATCGACTGCTTTTGCTTTGTTTTGAAGGTTGGTGCGTAATGTTGTGTGTGACCAGCTTGGGTTTGATGCCCAAATTTTTGCAGCAAGACCTGCTACGTGTGGTGTAGCCATTGATGTACCGTTCAATGTGTTGTAGCCACCATTGTTCCAAGTTGAGTAGATTGCTGCACCTGGAGCAGAGATTTCAACGTCACCTTGTTGGATTACATAATCACCGTCTGTTGAAGCGTATCCGCGAGAAGAGAAGTCTGCAACGCGGTATGTACCGTTTTGCTGAACGTTTTCTAATGCTGCGACGGCAACAGCGTTAACTAATGCGCCTGGGTAACCGATAGAGCCTTGGTTCGGACCTTCATTTCCTGCAGCTGCCACGATAAGAACACCTTTGTTATATGCATACGTAACAGCGCTTGAGATTAAGCTGTCATTTCCTGCAGAACCAAGTGACATGTTGATTACTGTTTTTGTACCAGTTGATGTTGCTTGGTCAGCCGCGTGGCGGATGGCAGCAGCGATATCATCTGAGTAACCTGAACCGTTATCGCCAAGTACTTTGTATGCCCAAAGGTCAGCTTGAGGAGCTACCCCGTAAACACCTGCACCGTCGTCTCCTCCATCAGCAAGAGCTGAACCTGCTACGTGAGTTCCATGTCCATGAGCATCGTTACATGCGCCGTTAACTAGTGATGTTGCTTGTGTGAAGTCTTTACATTGCTCAACTGCATTTTCAAGATCGTAGTGGGCAGTGTAAACTCCTGTATCAAGAACAGCGATGTTGATGCCTGCTCCACCAGATGTTGTGGTTTGACTACTGTTATTATAGATGGCTTTGATGCCCCATGGTGTTTGGTGTGTTGGATATTCAGCCGCTTGTACTTCGCTTTGCGTTGAACGTACGTCCGTATCCAATTTAACTTCTTGTACTTTTGTCAGTGTAAGATTTTTGTTTTTTTGCAACGCTTCGAATTGCTTTTGTGTCATTTCAGTAGAGAAACCGTTTTCCGTTAGTTCCCAACGTGATTTGTATTGCTTCTTCAGCGTATCTTTCTGGGAAAGATTGTTCGATTCTACATAGACACGGAATTTCTCAACACCATTGTCTGTGTTTTGTGTAGAAGCACTTGCCCCTGCCGTAGGGATTGCCAGACTTGCTGTCAATAAAACGCTCATCAAGATTTTCTTCGACTTGTTCATGTTTGTTTGCTCCTTTTCGTTGGGGAATTTTTTGTTTTTGTTGCTAATTCAAACCTATCACACTACTGTTAATTTGATTATTGGGAAATATTTTAATATTATTAATATTAAAGTAAATAAAAGTAAATAGGTGATTGTATGCAGATTGGCTCATTGATCAAGTATCATCGAACAAAAAAGGAGCTGACTCAAAATCAGCTGGCAATGGGGATTTGCTCCATTCCTCATCTCAGTAAAATCGAAAATAACAGCAAGGAAGCGAATTCTGAGACAATTAGGCTGTTGTTGGACCGGTTAGATGTGGATCTTCAAGACGTTGAGGAAAGTGAACGAGCAATTAAAAAATTGCAGAAACAATTGCTGATTCACATTAATTATGTTGAAGTGGAGAAAGCGGACGAGACGTTCAAGGAGCTGGAATCACATAAAGAAATCATCGGTTTTACCGATTATATTTACTTGTACGAAATGTATAAACTGCGCTACTACTTGTTTAAGAAGGACCTTGAAGCCTCAGAACGACAGATTAAGTGGTTACAAGCGCACCGTCAGAATTTTTCCCAACATGAGCAGTATTTACTTTCCTATTTTACTGCGATAGCTTTAATCCTACGGGGAAAGTATGGGGAAGCGGATGAAAAGCTTACCAGGCTCGTTCAAGAAAGCGTTGGGTTGAACTACTTTGAAGGAGAATTATATTATCATCTTGCACTAGTGAAGGGGTATTTGGAGCAAGCGGGTCACGCAATCTTTTATGGAAAGAAAGCTTTGAGTTTTTTTACGGAGCAGTTCAACTATATGCGGATCCTACACGTGCAGATGGCGCTCGCCATTGATTACTCGCAGTCGAAGATGTATGAGGAAGCGCTGGAAAACTATGAACACTTGTTGCGTAACACTGAATTGTTAAAGCAGCAAGACTTGCTACCGCAAGTGCTTCATAATATTGGCGACCTGAAACATCATATGGGTGACTACGCAAGTGCAATGGAAATGTTTAAGAAAAGCGCCGCCCTGTTTCCGAAGAATACGGAAAACTATTTGCTTTGTTTGTACAATCTGGCTGTTACTGAGTATAAGCTCGACAGATTGAATGACAGCAAGAGGGATTTTACGTTATTGCATGAAGAAGCCTGTAAGATGAAAGTGGTCTCATATCAGCTGTATGCAAAGTTCTACTTATATTTGCTAGCTGATCAACAACAAAAGGCCATGAACTTTCTTGAAAACAAAGTGGTTCCCCACATAACGAAAACTGACGAACTGAAAGATGCTCATCAAACTTTTTCTCATATATTAGCCGAGCATTACAAGCGTGAAGGGAAATACGAAAAAGCCGTGCAATTCATATTATGAGGAGTGTTTTGGATGAAAAAGACGATTCTGTTGGCACTAATTTTGAGTTTGGCTTACTTTGCAAACAGCCATGAAATGAAAAATGTAAAAATTGAGATGGCTAGCACAGATGATGTATCGAATACTTTTCCTATTCGCCCACCAGTGGGTTGATTTCATAGAGGGATGTCAGAGTATCCTTGAAGATTGATGGGATTTTTATTAATAATGAAATTTTTTAAACCAGTAGCTGCTAAAGCTGCTGGTTTTTTTGCGTCTGGATTCAGAGATGGAAAGATAATAAGTAAAGCCTTCCCATGTACAAGTCAATGCTATAAATATAGCATTATCCAATATTTGTAGTGTTTAGTATGTTTGGTTTTCGGAAACACTATTATATAAATATAGCAATATATTAACTACTAGAATAGAAATAGGATGTGTACAGGTTGAAGAAGTTGAAAATTTTTTTAGTTTTGTCATTGCTCGTTAACGTTTTATTAATTGGAGCGGGAAGTTATGCTTTGTCTAAAAAAAGCGGAAAAGAATTAGTTAAACAAGTGGTAAAGCCCCAGGATTTTTCGGCATATTATCTACAAAAAACTCAGTTATACGATTCACTGGATTATGGGAAAGTGGATAAAATCTTCGTCGGGGACAGTATCACAGACCACGGAGAGTTACAGACGTATTTTCCTGGAGAAGTGGTATTAAATCGAGGAATCGTGGATGATAAATCAAAAGGTGTATTAAAGCGTATTGATGAAGTGGTGAAACGTAAACCAAAAGAAGTTTATATTTTGATTGGTATTAATGATATTGGTGAGAATGTCGACGTGGATGTGTATGAAAAGAATATGGAAAAAATTATTCAATCGTTCGATAAAGCGTCAACGAAAGTGATAATACAGTCGATACTTCCAATCAATAATCAAGATTTCCAAAATAAAATATCCAACGAAACCGTTGATCAATTCAATGAAGTACTTCAAAAACTAGTGAAGAAACATGGACTAGAATATGTTGATTTGAATCCTCACTTTAAAGATACCGATGGACAATTGAAAGAAGAACTGACGGTAGATGGGGTTCATTTATCTGGCAAAGGGTACGATCTGTGGATGGAGAATTTATAGTGGAATGACCAGTGGCGTTGATGCTGCTGGTTTTTTATTGGCATGAAATCTAAGTGGCATTAATCCACTTACGGCAAAACGCCAATAAAAATGGTGAACTAGCGTAGTGAGTAGATCATTCCAAAGAACTTTAAAGCCTTGGTAATGTTCCACTCGCTGAAGCATATCGGGTAATTCTTTGTGATAGAAATGAGGCATGATCGATTAGTTGGAAATGTGAGTTTAAGTAAGAGTTGCAATGTAAGCTCCAATTTTGTTCTCCAGTCTAAAGTCCATTTTCGAAAAAGGATTTATAGACATTCAGGGAGAAATTAAATAGAGTTGGATTTTCTATTAGTTATTTAAAACGAGGGTTAGAGATGGATAGTTTTGTGAGGTATTTCACTGAGGACCTTCAGGATTACGTTACAGCTTATGGCATTTTCATCGTTCCGTATTTGTTGTTCATCTCGTTATTGGGATATGTGGTGCAACGTGTGAAGGATAAAAAAGAGAACAACTATATGAATAATTAATATAAGAAGCCGTAGATTAAATCTTCGGCTACTTTTTCATGCAATTAACTGTTCATATTGGATGTCGGATAATATTGGTAATTATTCTATTTATATAGTACTGTTTATATGAATATTTTATTATAATGCTTATTTACAAGTGGGACTTATTGGGTGTTTAATGGAATGATAATGTAAATTAAATTGAATGAGTAGGTGAATGGAATGACTTCCAATGGAGACAAAAAACATAGGCTATTAAACGAAAATGGTTTAACGCTAGTTGAAATTTTGGCAGCGATTCTTATCCTGTCATTAGTTCTTTTATCGTTCATGGCAATGTTTACACAGTCTGCAAAATATACTGCTCATAATCGAGAAACGTTGTCTTCGGTGGAAATTGCCGAAGACGTTATTGGGAAAATTAGAATGACGAATGATTTTACGGAACTCGGAAACCTTAAAAAAATTACGGTAACTAACGGGGTAACTAATAGAGTTGATGTGTCTGCCACAGATGCTTTTAAAGGGTTGGATCCAATTGAAGTAATCAATAGTGGTAATTCAAATTATAAAGTATTTCTAACAATGAAAGCCGCGCCAACGAATATTAATACTCTTAAGAGAGTCGAAATTGAAGTGAAGCCAATTAATGCAACTATTAAAGATTCTAAACCGTTTAAAACTGAAATCTTTATTGAGGTGAGTGGTTTATGAGAAATCAAAAAGGGATCACATTGGTTGAATTACTTGCAGCTCTCGCACTAGTAGGTCTAGTTGCTGCGTTAGCTTTTTCGATAATGACTCAAGGTTTAAATGCATCAGATCGGAACACATCTAATCAGAGGTTGCAGCAGGAAGCGAATATTATTGTTGAGAAATTGCGAAGAGTACATTTGATGAATTCTCACGAAGCTGGCTATACGCCAACATTTGAATTGGAGATTATCGGCAATGTACTGAAAATAAAAGGTGAACAAGGTGGAATAGCAGAAGATATCCTCTCAACAGGTTATACATATAAGTTTCTCGATACAGTCGATGTCAACAAGATGGAGATTGACAGGGGAGGCCACCAAAAATTTAAAATGGAAATAAAAGATGGTGCCCGAATTTATATTATCGATACCACTTTCAGCAAGTTATAGGAAGGAGCCTTTTATGTTTTATATGAAAAATCAAAAAGGATATATATTATTGATTGTCCTTATGCTAGTCATGGTATTTTCTGTACTGGGTATAAGTTTGATGTCACTTAATATTACTTCTGCTAAACAATTCGATAGTAAAGAAAAAACTGTGCAGGCTAGACATGCTGCTGAAATGGGTGCACAGCATTATAGAGCGTATATTGTAAAAGAATGGGATCATGTAGCTCAACTTAACAAAGTGGACATAAACAGCTTAAACAGTGAACCACCAGGTCAACAAAAAAAAGTAGTTGATAAATATAGAAACGATATTAAAAGTAGAAACAATGAATTTTGTAATAGGGTAAAAAGTTACAAGTTAATAACATCAGAATATACCGTCTCACCATCCAGTATGCAAGTTAATTGCAATCTCTCTATTACAGACCCATTAAAGTGGGATTTTACAGTTATCAGTAAAAAAAACTCAGATGATAAAGGTGTTAGTGTAGCCGCAACTGTTAAAATGGATGCAGGTCTTTACGAGACACCGGGTGATACTATAATATACAGCAAAGAAGTAAATGACTATCGACAGTGGACCTCATTCGACAATAATGTTAATGTAGATATTTTTTCAACAAACAAAAATAAACAGATGCTATTATTCAATAAAAATCTGACTGCAAATGACTTTAATTTACCAACACATTCATGTGCGATTATAAAAGGGAAATTTGAAGTTAAGAATTATTTGCGAACCAAAAACAAATCAACAATCTTTGTTTTGGGTGACGCATATATTCCAAGTAATTTCAATTACCATAAAAATCACGGGGGACTTTTCGTTGTAGGGAATGTCTATATTGATGGTGTACTTCAAAATCCTAAACCCTATATGGGTATCGACCCATCAATTAATCCAGGAAATTGTAAAGTGCCGAGCAACTTAGGTAATTCCTCGAATCAACCCGAATTGATTATTACATACAATTGAATCCCATCAAAAAAACGGCCGAAGTTTGCATCTTCGGCCGTTTTACTTTTTGAAAAGATTCTCTTTTTGGTTTTCTTAGAAGCGCAGAGGATAAGGCATCCAAGCTTTTTGGGTACGAAAAGAAAAGGCTACCGAGCGTAGCGAATAGCCCCAATCAAGGTTTTAAGTGCATTGGAATGGCCCACCAGCTGTAGCTTGGTGGTATTTTGGTAAAAGAAGTGATGAACAGCAATTTAGTTGGATGTTTTGGAGAGTTCGTTGGACAATATGACAATTTCGTTGGACAAACAGCGATCTTAGTTGGACAACACAGCTTTTTGTTGGAAATGGGAGAAGTGCCTTTAGAAAGAGAAGGAGGCGGCTGAAATTGTATCTTCAGCCGCACATTTTGCTAAATGGAGTGACGATTCTTTAGTAAACTAAAAAGTTATTGAAATGTTCTATGTTTTCTGACAAAATGAAATGAATGAACATTCATTGCGATGGGGGATGGGACGATGTATGCGACTTTAGGGAGAATTTTTGATCAGACGGTGAGCAATTTTCCGAACCGTGAGGCGCTCGTGGATTTGAAGCGGGGACAGCGTTGGACGTATGGGGAGTGGCGTGACGAGGTGCATCGTTTGGCGAATGCGTTGACTTCGGCAGGTGTTGGAAAAGGGGACCGGGTGTCGACGTTTTTGTTCAATACGAGTGAGCTTGCGACTACTTTGTTTGCGTGTGCCAAGATCGGGGCGATATTTAATCCAATCAATTTCCGGTTGAAGTCGGAGGAAGTGGCATATATTTTAAATGATGCCGAGCCTAAAGTTGTGATGTTTGAAGAGGCTTTGAAGGATCAAGTGGCGGCGATCCAGTCACAGTTTCCCGATATTCAGTTCTGGTTTATTAATGAAGAGACGCCTGAGTATGCGAAAAACTATCATGCGGAAGTTGGCGGTGCCCCGTCAACGCCACCGATAGTGGAAGTGAGTGAAATGGATACGTATGCCATCATGTATACGAGTGGGACGACGGGGCGACCGAAAGGCGTAATTCATCGTCACCGAGATATGGCGGAGCAAAGTCTTATTTGCACGGCTGTGCTGCGGTATACGAAAAATGATGTGGGGCTTGTGACAGCACCGATGTTCCATTGTGCGGAGCTGCATTGCTGTGTGATTCCGCGTGTTCAGGCAGGTGCGAAGAGTGTGATTATGCATCAATTCCATCCACAAGTGGCTCTTAATACGGTTGAAAAAGAAAAAGTGACCGTGATGTTTGCCGTTCCTACGATGTGGAGCATGATGGTGGACCAGGAAGGCGCAGCGTCTAAAGTGGGAACGTTGCAACGTGGGTTGTATGGCGCTGCACCGATGGCTCCTGTTCTTGTTAAGAGAGTGAAAGATGTTTTGGGAATCGATTTAATTCAGGCATATGGCCAGACGGAGATGGGGCCGGCGATTACGTTTCTTGCGGAAGATGAGCAGCTGACGAAAGTGGGTTCTGCCGGGAAACCCGCGTACAATCATGAGATTCGTATTGTTCAGCCGAATGAGGATGGACCTTCGGAGCCGGATGCGATTTTGAAACCGGGTCAAGTGGGTGAAATCATTGTGAAAGGTCCTTGCATGATGGCTGGTTATTTCAATCGTGAGGATGCAACTGAAAAGGCGCTTTATAAAGGCTGGTATCATTCCAGTGATTTAGGTTACATGGATGAGGATGGCTATTTGTATGTGGCGGACCGTGTGGACGACATGATTATTAGTGGTGGGGAAAACATTTATCCTCGTGAAGTGGAGGATGTGTTACACGAACATGAGGCGGTGCAGGATGTAGCGGTGCTCGGGATTCCAGATGAGAAGTGGGGAGAATCAGTAATGGCGTTTATCGTAACGAATGATTCGGCGCTTACTGCGGATGAGCTTGAACAGTTCTGTAAAGGAAACGACAAATTGGCAGGCTATAAACGTCCGAGACATTATCAGTTTGTGAATGAACTGCCGCGTAATGCGAGTGGAAAAATACAGAAGTTCCTGTTGAGGGAACAGCGAGTGGAAAGTGTCAGTCCTATGTAATGTTTAGTCTGGCGATACAGGGAAGGAATAACAGTTAGGGGAATTCTGTGAAAAGTAAAACATTGACGATTGTTGTTGGGATTTTAATGAGTATGAGTATGCTGTTTGTCGGTTTTTTTGCGCTAGATCGAGTGGCTAAAAAAGAAGAGACTGTAAAAGTACAAGGAACCGTTGTCAAGGAAGATAAAGAGGTGCCTGTAGTTGAAGAGCCTGAAAAAGTGGTGCAGCTGGAAAGGCTACCAAATGCTGAAAATGAGGCGGCAAAATGGAACGCTACAGCAACTGATTTCATAGAGACGTATCCTATGTTCAGGTTGGATGCATCTCGCATTATAAAAGATGAGTCGCTTTCAAATGATGAATTCACGACTTTTTTTCATGAGTTCCAAGCTTCTTTACGTATTCGTCTACAATACACAATTGATAATGAAACCAAAGAAATTACTGAAATGAAACTAATTGGATATGAAATAGCTGGCGCGGATCGAAGTGCCATTTTCCATTCAATGAGCATGTTTGTTAGTTATGTGGATAGTGAAGTATCGGTTTCGCAGGCGAATGAATACTTAGGGGAAATTCCGTTTGCAACCGATAAGGATGGATTGTATAAAGTGGAGTTTAATGGGAAGAAATACGAATTCACTTTGGATTTGACAGATGGGTTGAATATGCTTGTATTTCGTGTAGGTGAATAAAATGGAGATAAAGAAAAACGAGCCGCTGAAAAGTAAATCTTCAGCGACTCGTTTTTGCATTTGATAGTAAAAATACGTTTTTGGATGGAAAAGATAAAAATGAATCTTCAGCCGCTTGTTTCTAGGAAAAGGGTTGGTGTAAAGTAATCGTTGAAAAGGTTGGGGCAGGGCAAAGACGAAATATGTTTATTTGCGTCCCTGCATGGTAACCAATGAAAAAGGAGCAATAGCATGACAGGAAAGACACACATCATAGGCGGTTTAACAGCAAGTCTTGCTTACGCACAATTCACCAGTTACGATCCCGTACTGTTGGTAGGTGCAGGAGTAATCGGTGCGCTTCTTCCGGATATTTGTCACGGAGGAAGTAAAATCGGACGTACATTTCCTTTGATCTCGAAACTAATCAATGTAATTTTTGGACATCGTTCTTTCACGCACAGCTTATTGTTTTTATTAATTATTTCACTTCTCTTGAAATCATTTGTGACGAATGAAGCAGTGACTGAGGGAATTTTGATAGGGATGGTCAGTCATTTGGTATTGGACATGATGACCCGAAACGGCATCAAGTTACTGTTTCCATTTAAAATTCGTGTGCGTTTCCCATTGACGACCAGAACGGGTGGCACAGTGGAATCGCTTGTTTTCGCCGCACTGTCGGTTCTAACCGTGTATTTCGGTTATGAGGCGTTTGGAGTTTATTTACAATAAGGGATAATGAGAGAACTGACCAGTCGAGTCAGTTCTCTCATTTTTTGTTGGTGGAAAAGTGATTTGGTGCTACTCGGAACTCCATAAAGTATGAACTCAGGGCATTTTCGATTAGAAGGTGACATAAAGAGGGTTGCAACGCATAGCGTGCAATCCTAATCCAGTTCGTTGACTTGAGCAAGTAGTGTTGAAATCAATTTGTGCAACCTGGAAAGCCATTCTGTCTACCTGGAACCCTATTCTGTCTACCTGGAACCCTATTCTGTCTACCTGGAATCCTATTCTGTCTACCTGGAACCCTATTCTGTCTACCTGGAACCCTATTCTGTCTACCTGGATACACTTTCTGTCTACCTGGATACACTTTCTGTCTACCTGGATACACTTTCTGTCTACCTGGAGCTCAATTCTGTCTACCGGGATCCACATTCTGTCTACCTTGGAACCACTTTCTGTCAATCTAAAACCACTTTCTCTCTACCTGGACCCCGATTCTATCTACTTGAACCCACTTTCTTTCAATCTAACCCCTATATTCACGCACAATCACATCTCGCTTTTCTAGATTTGCTGCGTCTATTTAAAATTCAATTTGAAATTGCAATTTTTAACGAAACATTTTTAAATGTAAAACGAATAAAAATAAGCAAGTGGGGTAATAAAAGGAAGAAGAATATTTTAAGGTGTTTTATTATGACAAAAAGCTGAGGGTGAAGAGAATGAAAAAAATGAATCGTGGAATTGTTACGGCATTATCTGCCATTGGTGTTGCACAAGGATTAAAAGTTTTTACACATAAGAGAAATACAGGCAAATGGGATTGGCGACCATTGATTCAAACGGGTGGCATGCCGAGTTCTCATTCAGCAGGTGTAGCGGCATTAGCATCATATGTCGCAGCTAATAAAGGAACCCGTCATACTGAAACTGCTCTTGCAGTAGTTTTCGGCTTTATCGTTATGTATGATGCGCAAGGAATTCGACGTCATACGGGTGAAATTGCACAGCTCGTAAATGATTTAGAAGATGAATTGGTTGCATTCTCTGGCGACTTCCCAAGCTTCCAATATACGGAACGTGAAGGTGAGCTGAAAGAGCTTCTTGGTCATCAACCTATTGAAGTATTAGGTGGCGCCTTGTTTGGAGTTGCTTACGGTCTTATTGCAGCGAAGCTCGAGAACGACGAGCGCCGTAGAAATCGCAAGTACGGAAAACAATTGGAGGTACCAGAAAGGGTATCCTGGGATTGACGTGAATATTAGAACTATAGGCAGTCGAAGATGGATCATCTTCGGCCGCCTTTTTTAATTGATACGATGAAGATATTACCTTTATAAATGGAAAAATTAGGTGAAACGGGGAAGGTGAAATGCTGATGTGGACGAGTTGGTCTATTCATTTATTTATAAAAGATAAATAGATTTAGAAGAGCGATTGAAAATTTATTTCGATCGTTTTTTTGTGCGCTAAACAGGAAAATTTCGTATTAAGGTAATATATTAACATACTATTCCGACAAAATGTATGTCTATTTAGCTGTGTAAATAGTATGATGAAGGCTACAAGATTTGACAGTGAGGGATAGAGAAATGTTCTGTGTACAATGTGGAAAATAAAAGAGAAGAAATAATTTGTTTACTTTGTGAAGAACAAATAAAAGAGAACCAGGTGAAAACGAATAAAAAGAATCGGATTATTCTGACTGGGATGATCGTGTTTTTATTGATAATCGGGGGAGCCGGATACGGGTATCTTCATACATTGGATGATACTCAGAAAGTGGCGATGTTACCTGCAACTTTCACTAATAGTGTCTTAAAACATGCTAATAATGATGATAAAAAGGACATCATTAAAAAAGCCCAAAAAAGCGTCTACACCATTTTTACAGATGATGGTATGGGTTCTGGGTTTTTATTTGAAGAAAAAGGAACTGTTGTGACGAATGCTCATGTAGTGGCGGGTTTTACGGATGTTACCGTCCGAAATAGTCTTGGACAGGACACTCCTGGGCGTATCATTGGTATTTCTAAGTTTTTTGACGTCGCTTTGATTCAAGTCGATGCATATGAAGGTGAAACACCATTGCCCATTGGCAATGAATTCATGGAGCTGGGCTCTGAAATTATTGCTTTAGGAAGTCCACAGGGGTTGGAAAATTCGGCATCAGTTGGTTATTTAACGGGACTCGACCGAACTTTAGAAGATACAGATTATAACTATGGAGAAGTCTATCAAATTGACGCACAGATTTATCCGGGAAGTAGTGGTGGACCTTTACTAGATGCTAAAACGGGAGAAGTAATCGGCATAAACTCAGGTCTGCTGATTGAGGATGACACGATTGGGTTTGCCATTCCTATTTCGGCAATGGAAGTGCTTCTGAAAAAATGGTCAAATTCTCCGATGACTGAGGAAGAAGTGGCAAAAGTTGTGCCATCTGGAGACGATGAGGAGGATTTTGAATTTGGAGAGGACGCCTCTGAAAGCATCTTTGAAGTATCCAGTCTTACGAATTTTGTGCAGTATTTCCGCAGCAGCTATGAGATAGCAATCGAGGAAGAAGATTTTTATTACATTATAGACATGCTAGGTGAAGATAGTGAGGCTTATCAGAAATTAGAAGAGGCCATCGTTCTAATTGGAGGGAACGGCTCTAAATTTGAATTAACTTCGAATGAAGTAACAAATGTCGTGATTAAGAATGACCATGCCATTGTCAATGCTGTTGAAGTTTATGATAGCATAAGTCCCCAAGGAGAACGGTCTACCTTTAAGAAGCAAAAAGACTATACGATCATTTTTGATGAATATGGATTCTATACGATAACAAAAATTTCAAGTTATTAATCCGATTTTTTGTGGCTGTGCTTGTTTGATAGTAGTAAGGAGATTTGACAGTGAGGGGTACGGGAATGTTTTGTGTGAGATGTGGATTAAAAAATGAGCAGCATGCGAAACATTGTTTCGATTGCGGACTAAAGCTACAAGCGACACAAGTTAAATCGAAGACGAAAATCAAATACTTCATCATCACTTTATCAGTAGTGTTGTTGTCCATACTAGGGTTGGCGCTGAACACTTTCTTTTCTTCTACAACCATGTCAGAGGCAAGTATTGGATTAGCTTCTGAAAATATTGATGTGACGGAGAATGATAAAACGGATCTGATTAAAGAAATACAACCCAGCGTATATACCATTTCTACCGAGACAGGCATGGGGTCAGGGTTTTTATTTGATGAAAAAGGGTCGGTTGTGACGAGTGCCCATATCGTGGCGGGCTTTACGGAAGTGTGGCTAAGAGATTTCATGGGTCACATTACGACAGGTCGCGTAATTGGTATTTCCGACGAGTTTGATGTGGCATTACTAGAAGTAGTTGAATACAAAGACAAAAAGCCTTTGGTAATGGATAAGAAAATTTCGGAAATCGGTACGAAGATTATTGCATTTGGTAGCCCTTATGGTTTTGATAATTCGGCATCGATAGGATATGTAGCTGGTATGGACAGGGATTTTGACGCAGGCTATCAATACGAAGACCTTTATCAATTTGATGCACAAACGTCTCCTGGTAGTAGCGGCGGTCCCTTAGTGGATGCTAATACTGGCAAAGTGATTGGAATTAATACCGCGTTTCTAACGGAAGATGAATCAATCGGATTCTCTATACCGGCACATGCTATGTATGCACAGCTCGAACAATGGGCATCTTCTCCCATGTCGAGAGAAGAAGTGGCTAAATTCAAACCACATGAAGATCTTTTTGATGAAAGTTTTGAATATGCGTACGAGGACGACTACGAATTTGATGAAGTCACTTTAAAGGATTTTGCAGAAGATTTTCTGGTTGATTATGAGTCGGCAGTGGAATATGGGAATTTCGCCTTTATTGAAGAGAGAGTGGAGCCTGGAAGTATTGCTTACGAAGAATTGAAACCTCATATTGTTGAATATAAAGGGAAAGAAGTACGTTTTAATTTTATTGCTAGTAAAGCTTTAAACGTTGTGATTGAAAACGACCATGCTCTTGTATGCGTACAGGAAGAGTTCAACCTTATAGAACCAGATGGAAAGACCACTACTATTAAGAGAGAAAGAGACTATACCATTGTCATGGATCAGTATGGTTATTATTCAATAACGGACTTTGTTGATCGTTAGTTAAACAGTGCTTACTTCACAATGGAGTTAGCACTTTTTTTGCTGTTGATTTAAGAGGGAAATTCAAAATGAGGCTAATATCTGTTTAAGATTTAATGAATTGTCTTCCAACTCTCTTAACATGTGCTTGATTTCATGTGTAGGGAGCTGTTGTAACAGCTTATATTAGATTCTAATCATAGCTTTTTATGTTTTATTTGAGGGGGAGGGGGTAGAGAATTAGTAAATGTCAGGAGGAGATTCTGAATGGTACAAGTTAAAAATACGTATTATGTTGATGTGATGGCTGAGAGTGTTTTGCTCGAGCCATTGGAGAGCACGAGTTTTGTGATTCATGCAACTGAGCATGAGGCTGAAGCGCTGCGACAGGCCTTTGCGGTAAAGGATGAAACGGATATGGAAACGTATGTTGACGCTCATATTCCGTTTATTGATTATCGCCATGATCCTGGAAATGCTCATCATGATGCGGTTCAACGTGTCATTTATTCGATTATTTACAAGTTAGGTAATGATGAAGCGAGAAGACATATTGAAGAGATGGGAATTCTGACTGAACGCAAGTCGGACAATCCAAGTGATTATCAGCCTCATCGATGAGAAAATGTTATTGGTAGTAAAAGAAGATAATCGAATCCAGCAACTCTAAGTTGTTGGGTTCTTTTTGATGGAGAACGTGGGGAGGCGGCTGAAATTGTATCTTCAGCCGCCTGTTTTATGGAATGATGGAGACGATTCTTTCATATACCGCAGGGGTTGAAATTAATGTACTTCTTCTTTTAATTCGGCGATCTCGACATGTGAGCGTTCTTCTAGTGAGCGACGTAGATGGACAGTTGCGAGTTTGCCATCTTCATGAACTTGGTCAATCCAGACGGAGACCCCGTTGTAAGTGACATCGATTTCATTTGGCGAGTTGACGATTTGTTTGATGCGGTTCAATTCCACTTGCATTCCTCCTTGATGAAAAATTGCCTATTCAGTTTGAATTAGTTTGGGTTAGAATGGCGTTTATCATGTGAGGTTTTGAAAAAAATTAAAATTGATTTTTTTAGGGACACGAAAGAGTAGGAAGGATTATAATGGGTAAAGACTTCGTATTTTTTAGGGGATTTGGTTGCATGTTAAATAAAATCAATAAAATGCTTGAAAAAATAATGGCGTTTTTCATTCCAGTTTGTTTAGTGATTGGCGTATTGTTGTCTGATTGGATATTCAATTTTTCGGGATTGATTCCCTGGATTTTTGCTTTCATGACGTTTGCAGGCAGTTTAAATTCTAGTTTTGCTTCGATGAAACAAGCATTGCTATCGCCAGTACCGTTAGTAATTGCACTATTTTTTTTACATGTGTTGATGCCGCTTTGGGCGTTAGGAATAGGGCACGTGGTGTTTCGTGATGATATGTTCACGATTACTGGCTTGGTTTTGGCGATGGCCATTCCGACTGGTATTTCAAGTGTTGTGTGGGTTGCCATTTATAAAGGGAATATCGCGTTGTCATTGTCGATTATTTTGATTGATACGATGTTGTCACCATTATTTGTGCCATTAACCATGTCGTTGTTGGTCGGTGGAAACGTAGAGTTGGATGTTTTCAGTATGACCCAAGGATTAATTTTAATGATCGTGATTCCTTCGATTGCCGGGATGATGTTGAATCAACTGATGAAAGGAAGAACTGTGCAAGTTCTCAGTGAGCAACTTGCACCTATTTCAAAAATAGGTATGGGTCTCGTGGTGATGTTGAATGGAGCGGTTGTCGCGCCGTATTTGCTGAACGTGAGTGGGAAGTTGATTGTTATTGCCATCGTCGTGTTTTTCATTGCGTGTAGCGGGTATTTATTTTCCTTTTATTATGGAAAGTTGTTCAAACAGGATAGAGAAACAGTCATTGCCTTACTATTCAATGGCGGCATGCGAAATATTAGTGCTGGCGCAGTCTTGGCTATTTCCTATTTTCCGGCAGCAGTTGCAGTGCCAGTGGTAATGGGTATGCTTTTTCAACAGACCTTGGCTTCGGTTTTTGGGATATGGATTGATCGGCGGTACAGGGAAATTGAGAATTTGTAATAGGATATCAATTAAATCAACATTACTCACTCGAAGCGGCTACTAATCATGTGGTCGAAGGGATGGAGTTTTATATTTTTAGAAGGTTAGCCGTTTTCGAACGGCCATTTTTTTAGAAAAACCCCTTAAAAATTACTTAATTGCGAGAATATATAGACTTTTATCACTGCAATGAATTATGATAAAAGTCTATACATGATTGGGGTGAATGGGTATTTCTAAGCAGATTAAATGGCGGGTCTTAATATCGACAAGTGTACTGTTACTGTTTTTAATCAGCTTGCTCAATTCCGGAACTGATTCTATATGGCAACTCGTTGCACTCCCAATCTATTTGTTTTTGGGATGGATGATTGGATTACAGGTCGATAAGTATTTGCATTCAAAGATAAATTTTGATTTAACTAAAAGCGCGTTGCTTGATTATACATACGCATTGGATTCTTCGTTTGATGCGATTGGAATCATGAGTGAAGAAGGAAATCATGAATTTGTAAATGAAGAATTGGCTAGGTTATACGGGTATCGCAAAGAAGATCTAATATCAACACATTGGGAAAGACTTTTTACAGTAGATTCTATTGAGCACATCCATGAAAATCTTTTTGCCGAAATTAAAAAAAATGGATACGTTAGATCTGAGGCAACTGGGGTCAAGAGTGATAATTCTACATTTCCACTTGAAATCACTATGTCCTTGTTAAATGAAACGCAGAAAATACTGGTTATCATTCGTGATATTTCGAAGAAAAAGCTGTATGAAGAAATGAGAAAATACAAAGCGGAACATAACGATTTAACCCATCTTCCAAATCGCCGCAAGTTAAATTATGATTTCGAAACCTTTGCCGATAATTCTTTGGAGACTTCGGTGTTATTCATTGACCTGGACCGTTTTAAAATTGCTAATGATACGTTGGGACGTGAAGTAGGAGACCAATTATTAATAGAAGTAGCAGAACGATTAAATTTCTTCAGTAATAAGATCGTCAAAGTGTATCATTTGGGTGGGGATGAATTTGTCGTCGTGATTCTCAAAGGTGATAGGGAATATACTCAAAACATCGCTGTGGACATTGGTGAATACATAAAAGAGCCTTTCTACATAAAAGGCAATGAAATTTTTGTGACGGCGAGTATAGGCATCAGCTGCAGTCCGGGACATACGGAAGATATGAATGAGCTAATTAAAATGGCAGACACCGCGATGTATTACGCAAAACTGGATGGCAAAAATACATACAAATGGTTCAATACGACTTTAAAAAAGCAACTTGAGAGAAGAACTCAGATCGAAAATGAACTTAGAAAAGCGATTCGAAATGAAGAACTTTATGTGGTGTATCAACCAAAGTTCAATCTACATACTTCTAAGCTTGCGGGAATTGAAGCTTTAATAAGATGGGACAATCCAATTCTCGGTTTGGTACCACCGATGGAATTTATACCAATTGCTGAAGATACTGGGCTGATTAATGAAATAGGCAAATGGGTTATCAACGATGTTTTATCTCAGATGAGGAAATGGCAGGATAAAGGGCATTCTGTGGTAAAAGTATCAGTGAATGTATCACAACGTCAATTCAGAGATTTTCATTTCATACCTTTTATCGAGTCATGTTTAACTATTTACAATATAGAATCTAAATATCTGGAAATTGAAGTGACGGAAAGCGTAATCGAAAATATTGAGTTGGTCATGTCAAAAATCAATGAATTGAAAGCAATGGGAGTCGGAATTTCAATTGATGATTTCGGTACAGGATTTTCTTCGCTGAGCATGCTGAAGAATTTGCCTTTTGATACATTAAAAATTGACCAATCGTTTATTCGGGATTTAATCGATAACAGTAAGGATATCTCCCTTGTAAAGACAATCATTTCAATAGGAAAAACGTTCAATCTCACGGTTGTGGCAGAAGGAATTGAGACAGAGGAACATCTCCATCTTCTTGACGAGTTGGATTGTCCAATGGGGCAAGGATACTTTTTCAGTAAACCGATTCGACCCGAACAACTCGAGGCAGAATTTTTAACTGTTTCACAGAAAATTTAGGAACACTTCCAGTACATAATGCTGGGAGTGTTTTTATTTTGAGTGCATTGAGGTGCCTTATGTAATATGTGGAATTTGTAACATTCGTCATCGACATTACAGCTGTCGATAAAGGTAAGCTAGAGGAAACGATGAAAGAGGCAATTGGTATTCAAGAAACAGGAGGCGTCGGCTACATTACAGGTTTGCCTTCTAGAAATTCTGGCAAGTGAGTCTTTACATGTAATTGATAATTAGAAAAAGTGGAATTCAGCAGAAAGTTGCTGGGTTCCATTTTTTTGGAATCACAAACATCAATACACACAAAAAGCAACCTAGGTAGTTAGGTTGCTTTTGTACGTTCAGTTTAAATTTTATGCATCAGATTCTATAAAGGAAATTAATGAAATTACTTTGTTAATTTTACTTCTTTTACACTGTTGGCTGGAATTATCACTTTCATTTCAATCAACTGTTTCGTTCCATATAATTTGTTTTCTACAATCTGCCCATTCGTTCCTTTGTAATTTCCAGGCTTCATATAAAATGGGATATTTACCGAGATTTCTTTATTTAAGCGGTTAGTTACGGTTGCGGTTTGTGTGACTTGTGTTCCATCATTCGGGAGGGCAAATTTATTTTCAAATGAAACTACTCCTGCTGACGTGTTTCCATTTTGATAGACTGGCATTGAACGATCTGGTCCTTCATAGATATAAGAATTAAAATCTGCCTTGTCTACCTCTTTTTGAAATACGCGATATCCTACCCAAGGCATCGCTGAAAGTTCAATGGATGCTGTTGTTGAGTATAAAATACCATCTTGATTCGTGATATTGTCAATATGGGTATGGCCATGAAGCGCGATATTTACCTTGTTCTGTTTCATAATCTCAATCAATTCAAGTGCACCTTCGCCATGCCATTGCTGGTCATACTTTAATCCGAGCTTTTCGCCTTTAACCAACGTCGAAAGATTTTGTGGATTATGCTGTGTGTCGTATTCTTTCCAGTATTCTCCCACTTCTGGATCGCTGGCAGGCCAGATATCTTTGTCACGCCAAATTGGGTTGTGATGTGAAAATAATCCTCTTACTTGGTTTTCGGAAGCGGTTTGTCCGTTTTTCGCTAAGTCTTGTTTTATCCAGTTCAATTGCTCATCGCGGATTTGTCCACCCCACGTTGGAACCGAAAGGGAGCCATGTCCTTGTCGATCAAATTTATTCCAATCGAACGAATTATAACCAATCATATGCGCGTAAGAACCGTAATCGAATGAAAAGTATTGGGGTCCAAAATATTGTTCCCAGTATTTTGCTCCATCAGCAAGTGTGGCATCTTGTGCGTAAAAATCATGATTCCCTGGAACGATATAAACAGGTACATTTAATTTCTTTAACATGCGATAAGTTTCTTCATACTCGTAAATATACTCTTGTGGATTCATTTGACCGAACATTAAATCACCTGTCATCACAACAAAGTCAGGTTTCAGCAAGTTTACTTGATTGATTGTTTTTTGTAAGTACAGCCAGCGTTTGGACTCGTCGGGATTCCACATGCCTGCTTCCTTTGCGTTCGCTGGGTCATTTATATTTCTTGGTGAACCAACATGAATATCGGTTAAGTGTATAAATTTGAAATCTTTTTTAAACTCATTGATTACCTTTACGGAGTTAGGTTCCTCATCCGTTACACGAGTTCCATTTGCGGTATAGTTAATTTCCAAATCATATAAATTTTCTGCAATGTCATCTGGTATGGAAACTGTCACGTTATAGATGGAAGAACTTTCTTTCCAATGAGACGAGCCTTTTTCCACATGTGTGACTGGTAATGAAAACTCACCTTCAACACCAGAGTTTTGAGTTTGATTGATTTTCACATCCCAGCCGGATGACTCTTTACCTTTAGTATCAACTTGTACAGTTAGACTTGTCCCTTTCTTTTTGATTGCGGGAGTAGCAAGTAATGGATAAATAATATTTTCTACTTTTGGATCAATTGCTATATTTGGTGCCTGATCTAAAAAATGAGTTGATTTCCCGATACCGCCATCTTGCAAATCTACACTTGATACCGCATTTACATAAGCAACTGGAACGGTTAAGGAAACGATCGTTAACAGTGTCAAAAATTTTTTATTCCATTTCATTTGTTTCACTCCTTTTTTTTCGTTCTGCAATAAGTTTATCAAGCTACTATGAAGGATCCATTACGTACGTTTAAATGCTTTGTGTAGATTATTTCTAAAGTGTGTCATTTATTTGGAGAGTGTGGATGTCGGCTGAAATTGTATCTTCAACTGGATTGTTGTGGGATGAAAGGAGTTTATTCTTTTGTTTACAAAGATAGACGTTGCACTAATGCACTATATAAATATGAAAATTATCGTAACCCAAAATACTTAAGTTGATATAATAGATAGTTAGTTGTTATATCATGTTAAAATTAATGGTAGAATAAACCTATTAAGTGATGTATGTTGGAGGAGAAATTGATTAGATGAACAATGAAATCGTTGTACGGAATCATGTCAAAGTGTTCGGTGAAGGAACAAAAACGATTGTTTTTGCACATGGTTTCGGGTGTGACCAGTCCGTATGGCGTGATGTGGCGCCAGCATTTTCAAAAGATTACCGTGTCGTCCTGTTTGATTATGTCGGTTCAGGCAACAGTGATAAAAAGGCTTATTCGGTAGAGCGATACGAATCATTGCGCGGATATTCGCAAGATATTATCGATATTTGTGATGAGATGGAATTAAAGAACATTGCATTTGTAGGCCATTCAGTAAGCGGGATGATTGGTGCGTTGGCGAGTATTGAGCGACCTGATTTAATGGAGAAGTTGATTATGATCGGTCCGTCTCCTCATTATTTAAATGAACCAGGTTATACCGGAGGGTTTGAGAAATCAGACGTTGATGCGTTGCTGGATATGATGGAAATCAATTATCAGGAGTGGGCCAAGTATTTGGCACCAGTGGCGATGGGTGTAGCTGCCGAGCCGGACATGACAAAGAGTTTTGAAAATACGTTGTGCTCAAACGATCCAAACATTGCACGAAAGTTTGCTGAAGTAACGTTCACTTCAGACTCTCGGGATGTACTTGGTGAAGTAAAGACGCCAACGCTGATTTTACAAACACAATACGATGCAATTGCGCCAGTGGAAGTTGGCCAATATATACATACAAATATTTCGTCTAGTGAGTTTGTACTGATGGAAGCGACGGGTCACAATCCCCATATCAGTTATCCTGAAGAAACTGTTGCTTGCATAAGTGCGTATTTAAAGAAGTGAGAGGAGACGTTGTAATGGAAGAACAGTTAAATTTAGCACCTTGTGGTTATTTAGTGATGAATCAGAGCTTTCATGTGATAGAGATGAATCAAACATTACGAGATATGCTCGGTGTAGAAGACTCGCCTGTTCATTTACACGACATTTTGACGACCCCTTCTCGAATCTATTTTCAGACATATTTTGCACCTTCCATTACTGTACACGGAAAAGTGAACGAACTGTATTTGACTTTGAAAGCGAAAGAACATCAAATTCCGGTACTACTGAACGCAGTGAAACAACAAGATAGATATGCCTGTGTAATGGTCCAAATGAAAGTGCGGGATGAATATGAAAACGAGCTTTTGATGGCGAGACGAAGAGCCGAGAGAGTTCTTCACGATACGGATGAAGCCAATAAACAGTTACAAGAATTACTGAAAGAAGTAGAAGAAAAACAACAGGAGTTGTTGGATTTGAATAAGGATTTGCTGGAGCTTGCATTGACAGATCCGTTGACAGGTTTGAAGAATCGACGGTACTTACAAGATAAAATTATGGAATTTATAGAGTTGGCGAAGAGTTCGGAAAATGAAATGTTTTCACTTTTGCTGATTGATGTCGACCATTTCAAGGAAGTGAATGATACTCATGGTCATCCGATGGGGGATGCTGTGCTGAGAGAGTTGTCTTGGAAGCTTTTAAGGGAAACAAGGGACAATGATATTGTTGCTCGAGTGGGCGGAGAAGAGTTTATGATTTTGTTGCCAAAAATGAACGAAGAGAGTGCTCGAGTGATTGCTGAACGAATTCGCCTAAATGTCGATCATGGACCGTGGGCTCAAAAGAGAGTTACAGTCAGTATTGGCGTCACATCTTATAAGTTTGGAGACAGTCCAAGTTCTTTGTACTCCAAAGCAGATCAAGCGCTTTATATTTCTAAAAATGCAGGACGTAATCGCGTGTCTGTCAGCTGAATTTGAAAACCCACTAGAAATTGAATCTGTCTAGTGGGTTTTTTGTGTACTTAAAAAGTCTTTCATCTTTTGTATGAGATGTCTTCCAGAAAACCAGCAATGCGTCTTAATTTTTCTTCCATCCCGTCCAAACTTTTATCGGTGATGGGGGGATGGTGGGCTAAAGTATGCAAGGAATCGCTGATATGGGACAGTTCAGTATGAATGTCTCGAAGTACGTTTACTAATGAAGTGATATTTTCTTCATTCATAAGTCCCTCCTTGTAAAGTGTGGCGTTTCAATTATTTTATTATTCTCACGAGCTCTTAAGAACATCTTCCTTTCTATGCAAGTTGAAAGGGTTTACGAAAAGGGGGAGAAAGGGTAGAAAAAGGACAAGGAATGATTGAACAAGAGGAGGAAACACGTATGAATAAGCGAGTAGTTGGAATTTATAATAGCGAAGAGGCAGTCATGCTGGAAATCGATAAATTGAAGTCGCTTGGTCACAATGAAAGTTCGATTTTCGTGCTGGCACAGGATTATACACGGGCTTCAGCGATTGCACAGCAAACAGGAGTACAACTCGAAGATATTCCTGAAGAAGGAAATATGAGACCACAAGGCACAGGCATATTCAGCAAAGTATTTTATGCATTGGATTATGATACGCAGCATTCAGGCGTCGCGTCCGTGTTGAAATCTGCTGGTGTATCTGAAGATGAAGTCGGTCTTTACGTACGGAAAATTGAACAGGGTGATATGGTAGTTTTAGCGAATGAAAATGCACCACATCAGCCTTACTCGGATGAAAGTGATGCGGGCTATGCGAATGAGGAACAATCCATGCAGTATTATGAAACCGCAATGACTGGGGAGAACGGTCACGTTTCTTCTCATTCAAGAAGCAGAAGGTTTGCGGATCAGGACCAAACAAACCATATGGATGGACAGAATCTACAGCATTCACTAAATCCGATTCAGGATGAACTAGTACCAGGACGTGATGCGGCAGCTCAAGGTGCAGTGACCAGTTTTTCTCCACTAAAAAAAGACGAAGTCTATGTCGAACATATTTATTTTGACAGTTTTACTGCGCCAATTGAGACCGATGATGAAGAATTAATTCGTGTACCAATTATTGAAGAACGTGTAAAAGTAATAAAAGAAAAAGTAGTAACAGGCGAAATCGTTGTCCGAAGAAGAACAATCTAAATAATGTTAAATTAACAACCTTCTGGCACTGGCCAGAAGGTTGTTTTTGTTTATTGAAAAATTAATTCAGTAAAGTTGTGTTAACTGGAATTAGCGAGCGAATGTTTAGGGGTTATTCGAACATGTCTGCAATTATACATAAACTACCATTCATCTTTAAAAGCTTTGATCATCTCGTTTAGCTGCGTACTTGATGGAAAAAAAAATTATTGAAGCAATTTATTTCTGTGAGGAAATAATTTTTAGTTTTTGTTCCAAAAATAAGGATAAAATATCCCGAAGCTTTGTGATGCTGGAGAAGTCAAAAATTGTTTGTGCGAGTACGTTTATGATGGCTAGGAGTAGGAAAAACCATACGGTTCCTAAAATAACAATATCTAGATATTCAAGCGTGATAGATCCGGATAAAAGAATACCACCTAAAAAGGTCAATACCGGAAATAAATAGATCTGTATGGATGTGCTCATGCGGGTTCCGAACGATTTTTTTCTCGAAACATTTTCGATTTCATTTCGAACAATTTCTTCAAGTATCAGAATGTTATCCAAATCAGTTAGTGATATTTGAAGTTTATATTCGAGCATATGAAACCAGACTGCGACTTCTTCATCATAATTTTTTTTGAATTTATAAATGGCGTTATTCTGTAAGATATCATGCTTTAGATATGAGTCAAATAAGGCGTAAACTAAATATCCCGTAAAAATTGTAACAGCAGATAAAATGTAATAGTCGGCTAAAAACAAGAAGAGACAGATTAACAATGAGGCTGGCAAACTGGAAATAATTAAACGATTTTTCCAATTGGATACTTTAATATACCTAAAAATCATCGTCAATTTTTCAAGTGGATTAAATATGTTGTTGTAGCTTTCATAAACAGTGAACATTACTTTATTCATTAAGATTCCCTCCAATCTCTATCTATATATATGGAAGGAGAGGGGGAAAATATAGGCTTTTAAGATTATTACTAAGTTTAGTATAAATTCAATTCCTATTAAGCCTCAAATTTTTTCAAGTGTGACTTCAACTAATCCTTCATTTTTTTAACTAAGCGAGTTCTCAACCCTGCGATTCCTGCAAGTTCAGGGCAAAAAACTTCGTTATCAAATAAAATATATAACCACCTTGTATGATTTTTTAAAAAAGGAACATTCTATATGCAACAAGGAGGTGAGCAACATGGCAAACAACAATTCAAGCAACAAATTATCAGTACCAGGTGCAAAACAAGCTTTGGATCAAATGAAGTATGAAATTGCACAAGAATTTGGTGTACAACTAGGCGAAAACGCTACATCGCGTGCTAACGGTTCCGTTGGCGGAGAAATCACTAAGCGATTAGTAGCACAAGCCCAACAACAATTAAGAGGTAATCAAAATTCATAAAACATGGGCCGGCAGATTCTTCTGTCGGCTTTTATTTGTTTAGTGCGAATAACAAAAGGTCTTTGTGGTCAACCTTCTTACTAGCTAAAGTAGTTTTCCCTTATTTTCAGTTTCAATTAGTTTTCTCGATGAAAGGATGTGCAGATTCTTTGCTTCTTGCACCACTTTTACTGTTTTTCTGGATCGTCACCATTTTAGTGGCCAGCTGCACAGCAGATGCACATGCTTTTTTGTACGAGCAGGCCATCAGTTTTCAGTTAGATCTATCACCAAATTTTAGTGACTTGCTTATTACACATGAAATTCATCTCCATGAAAAGTTCTTTATTATCCAAAAAGTTGGTCACATTTCTGCTTTTGGGTTATTGTACTTTTTCCTTTTAGCTACAATAAAGAAGTTTGGATATGCTTTTATTTTGTGTAGTATCTTTGCATTTTTCACCGAAATTCTGCAGCTGTTTTTTCAACGAAATGGGCGACTTTTTGATGTGGGATTTGATCTAATTGGCATTCTCATTGTATTTTTCATATGTAAGTTATTGGTCACGACCTCTAATTCAAAAAAAGTTTACGGATTATCAGGATAAAAATGAGCATGCAATTAATTTCGACTACCGAAAATTACGAACCATAAAAGTAATTTGTTTTCAATGTTTTTTTGAAATAATACATTATAAATGTGACAAATTAGTGAATTATTAATTTCCCTCCGCAAACCGACATTTTTTTACAAAAGCAATTAGTTATGATGATTCTTGAGCATACAAGCTCCACAAAATTCAGACAAAAAATACCATATATAATTAAATGGAGGAAAGGATTACTCATGACAAATTTACACATGAAAGTGCTTTTGCTTGGGCAAATCAATATTAAGAGGAGAGTTATGTATTATAAAGCAAAGCATTTTGGTTTTACGCATTCAAGCGTAGTCGCATGCAGCCAAGAGCTTGATACATTGTTGAATAAATACCAAGGAATTTAATTGCATACACTAAAAAGGAATCTAGAAGCCACCCGCTTTATAAAGATTCTTTTTTTATATCTAAAAAACATAACTTTTGCACAAAGAAAACAGAATATGTCCTTGTGAGATCGAAGGCATTGGTGTTGCCGAGAACGCCAAAAGATGCTTTTACAACGTCAACGTCGATTTCTCCTACGTGGACGCCAATTTCTCCTACGTGAACGTCGATTTTTCCTACGTCAACGCCGATAATTCCTACGTGACCTCGATTATTCATATTTCAACGCCAAATATCCCTACGTCACCGTCCATTATTCCAACCAAGAGTCGTGGTATTTTTTCATTTCAGCTATCAAATTACTCAATTTTAATAGATTTACTTGAATATGATAAGTAGAGGATACATTCATGAAAATCTGATTCGCTAGCGGCATGTATGTTTATCTTTTAGGCGAGGATTTTGCCATCTACAAAGTGAATGGGAGATGCATGCCTTGTTCCAATTAAGGAGAATGAAAATAAATGAGTAAATATCATCAAAATGAGAAATTTGATTCTCTAACGAAAAAATGCGAGTCAAGATTTGCACATTTGGTAACTGAAATAACTATAACTTCTGAGGCTATTCGATTCGCCTCCTATAATCACTGGTTTATTGGAGATGAACTGAATGGCTGATTTTCCAATCATCTTAGTGGACGATTTTCAAGGTGCAACGGATTCTTTAAAGATCCAAGCAGCAATAAATTTTGCTGAAAAGAATAATCAAAAGGTTGTAGTAAGTGGGAATAGAACGTACTCCTTGAATGCGCCAATTGTGATAAAAAAAGGTGTGGAGGTGCAAGCAAGTCGTGCCACGCACTATACCGTACAAGGGAATTTTCGGGTGTTTGAACTTCAACAAGACGCTTCATTGGTAGGTGGTTTCATTACAATAAATAGTTCAAGTTACAATTCTGACGTTATTTATTTGGATGGAAAATACCAATATGAAAAAACGTGCGTGAAGGATTTGTATTTGACAAATTGGTCCGGAAAAAATGGAGGGACGGCAATCAAGCTATATGCAGGAGCAAACGGCAGTAAAATTCAATATATTAACTTCGAAAACATATCCATTTCAAGGTTTTCGAAAGGGATATTTTTGCAAGCAGTGAAACCAGCTTCGGGTGAAGCTTGGGTCAATGCCAATCGATTCGATAAAATTACCCTCGATGGATGCACAGATATGATTGTGCTGGACTCCTCAAAACAGCCACCAAATGAATGCTCAGGCAATGTCTTTACCAATCTTCAAATCCAACCATCCAGTGATACAAATAAACTGGTTACAATTACAGGAACGGAAAATCAATTTGATGGTATGTCGTGGGATTTGCATTTCATCAAACATACAAATCCTGTTGTGGAGTTTAAAACGGCCAGTTCCGGCAATCAGTTTAGAATCTTACTTCCTTACAATCGAATCGTAAACAATGGAGATCTTAGCAATAGTAAAGGGAGAGATATCATTCCGTTAACTACGAGTGATCCGACAACTCCGACCATCGGGCAAATATGGTTAAGGGTAGATTTATAATGGCCACACCCATCGCATACCAGAAAATCCAAACGGCAAAAGGGATGCTTCGTGTTCCTATTTACAAAATTAGTGATGTAAAAGATTCATCTTTACGGATTTACACAAGTAAAGGAATTGGTTGTTTTGATCTCGTTTCACCCTCAAATGCTACTCCCTTGCGCGTAATGACTGCAAACGGGATACGAGGAATTCGCACCATTTAATTGTGTCATACGATTTACAGACTAAATAGTTTGGCAAACCAGCATTCGTTGCTGGTTTCTTTTCTGTAATCCATTTATGAAGAAATGAAAATTTTCGATCTAATGAAATTTATGGTACGCTTGTTTCAAAAATTAAGTGGGGGAAATGAAATGACTAAAGAAACGAACTGGTGGAAGAAAAGTGTTGTGTATCAAGTGTATCCACGCAGTTTTTATGATTCAAATGGAGATGGAATCGGTGATTTACAGGGCATCATTTCAAAATTGGATTATTTGGCGGAGCTTGGTGTAGACGTGATTTGGCTAAGTCCGGTATATGATTCGCCGAATGATGACAACGGTTATGACATTAGGGATTATCAAAACATCATGGATGAATTCGGCACAATGGCGGATTTTGATGAGTTGTTGAAAGCGGCAAAGGAAAGAAATCTCAAAATTATTATGGATTTGGTCGTCAATCACACCTCAGATGAACATGCGTGGTTTGTTGAGTCGAAGTCGAGTGTGGACAATCCTAAACGAGATTATTACATATGGGCACCAGGAGAAAACGGGCAGCCACCGAACAATTGGGGATCTGTTTTTGGAGGGTCCGCTTGGCAATGGAATGAGGAAACACAGGACTACTATCTTCATTTATTTTCAAAAAAACAGCCTGATCTAAATTGGGAAGATGAAGAATTGAGACAGTCGGTATATGACATGATGCGTTTTTGGCTCGATAAGGGAATTGGCGGATTCCGCATGGATGTTATCAATTTCATTTCAAAAGTTCCGGGCTTGCCTGATGGCGCAAAAAATGAAGGGCAAGCATTCGGAGATGGAAGTCCATACTTCATGAATGGTCCTAAAATACATGACTTTTTACACGAAATGAATCAAGAAGTGCTTTCGCATTATGACGTCTTGACTGTTGGAGAAATGCCGGGAGCGTCACCGAAGGAAGCCATCGATTATACGAATCCGGAAAATAAAGAAGTAAACATGATTTTCACTTTCGAACATATGGATTTAGATAGTGGACAAAACGGAAAATGGGATTTAAAACCACTGAATTTGATCGAACTAAAAGAAAATCTCGAAAAATGGCAAACGTCTCTTCAAGGCAAGGGATGGAACAGTCTATATTGGAACAATCATGACCAGCCTCGAATTGTTTCGCGTTTTGGGGACGATGGGGAGTATCGCGTGCAGTCGGCAAAAATGCTTGGGACTTGTTTACATATGATGCAAGGGACGCCTTACATTTATCAAGGTGAAGAAATCGGCATGACGAATGTGGCGTTTGAGACAATTGAGCAATACAAAGATCTTGAAACGTTGAATATGTATAATGAAAAAATCGAACAAGGTGTCGATCACCATACAATTATGCAATCTATATACACAAAAGGTCGCGACAATGCACGTACACCGATGCAATGGTCATCCGAAAAAAATGGTGGGTTTACAACGGGAACACCTTGGATTGAAGTGAATCCGAGATACACAGAAATAAATGTGGAGAATGATTTACTGAGGGAACAGTCGATTTTTGCACATTATCAGCAGTTGATCAGTTTGAGAAAACAATTGGATGTCATCACAAACGGAGATTTCAATTTACTATACAAAGATCATCCGCAACTTTTTGCATATGAACGCAGAACTGAAGCAGAAAGCCTTCTCGTGTTGTGTAACTTCAGTAAGGAAGAAATACTTCTGGAAAAAGATGTCGTGAAAAACTATTCAACTAATAGTAAGGTCATCGCCCAGAATTATTCATCCGTTGAATTGTTAAATGACTTTGTTTTGCGACCTTATGAGACGTTGGTCTTTTATTCTTCCAAGTAGGAATGAATTGAGCAAAAAATCAAATATAGACGAATCTTTAAAATCATGTATGATAAAAAAGATAACTTCATCGTTTAATAGAATTTAGCTAAATGGAGGTTAAGAGTAAATGGTAGTCCTTGGTGTGGATATTGGGGGGACGAAAATTCGTTTCGGCGTTGTCGATTCGACTGGACAAGTGATTGAAGATCATGTTGTTCCAACTCAGATTCCTCTGTATCCTTATTTAGAAGAAAAAATCGTGGAATTTTTACAGAACCATCCTCAGATTGATGCGATTGGAATCGGTACGAGAGGAATGGTTGATGCCGAACAAGGCGTCATCACTTTCGAAACCGAAACATTGCCTGGTTGGCAAGGCACAGAAGTGAAAGCGCTTTTACAAAAAGCGACGGGACTTCGAGTCGAAGTTAACAATGATGCAAACTGTGCTGGTCTTGCTGAAAATCGACTGGGAGCGGCGAAAGGTTTCCGACGTACGGTTTGTTTAACGGTTGGAACTGGTCTGGGTGGCGGATTTGTCACTGATGGTCACATTATGAATGGAGCTCACGGCGGTGCCGGCGAAGTCGGTCATATGATTTTATATCCGAATGGTCACGTTTGTGCTTGTGGTCGACCTGGATGCAGTGAACAATATGTGTCAGGGACAGCACTTCGACGCTTTATAGCTGAACAGAACATTGTTGACGAGAACAATGAGCTTGTATCACCAAATCGTATGTTCGAATTGGCTCAAGAAGGTCATGTGAAAGCATTGGCTCTTACGAAACAATTCACGGGTGATTTGGCCGTTGTCATCAGTTCACTCCAAGCTGTTCTTGATATGGATTGCGTCGTAATTGGCGGAGGTGTATCTGAATCTGCTGATGGCTGGTGGTCCTACTTACTGGAGGCACTTGAACCGTTGTTGCTGAAGCCATTGGAAGTAAAAAGAGCGAAGTTTGGCAATGAAGCAGGAATGCTTGGTGCAGCTTTACTTGTATGGACAGAAGAAAATTAAGCAAAGGACGTGGATCGATTGGCAAAATTAGTGTTGGAAAATATATCGAAAATTTATGATAACAACGTGACTGCTGTTTCGAATTTTGACTTGAAAGTGGAAGAAGAAGAATTTATTGTTTTCGTCGGACCTTCAGGTTGTGGAAAGTCAACAACGTTACGTATGATTGCTGGCCTTGAAGACATTTCGAAGGGTGATTTTTATATCGATGGCAAACGCATGAACGATGTTCCGCCAAAAGAACGTGATATTGCAATGGTTTTCCAAAACTATGCACTATATCCTCATATGACGGTTTTTGAAAACATGGCATTCGGTTTGAAGTTACGAAAGTTCCCGAAAGCGGAAATTGCAGAACGCGTAAAAAATGCAGCAGAAATCCTTGGCTTGGAACCTTATTTGAACCGTAAACCAAAAGCGCTATCAGGTGGTCAACGTCAACGTGTTGCATTGGGTCGTGCGATTGTCCGTGATGCCAATCTTTTCTTAATGGATGAGCCATTATCCAACCTAGATTCGAAACTACGTGTTCAAATGCGTGCTGAAATTGCCAAATTGCATTTGCGTCTGAAAACGACAACGATTTATGTAACACATGACCAAACGGAGGCGATGACAATGGCTTCACGTATCGTCATTATGAAAGATGGACTTGTTCAGCAAATCGGTACGCCAAAAGAAGTGTATGATAAGCCGGATAATGTATTCGTTGGTGGTTTCATCGGTTCGCCTTCCATGAATTTCTTCAACGGTAAAGTCGTGAATGGCCAATTCGTGATTGGGGAAACTTCTCTGGCAATTCCAGCATCACATGTAACTTATTTGAAAGAACAAGGCTACGAAGGAAAAGAAGTGATTTTAGGTATTCGTCCAGAACATATTTCGAACGAAGCACCGGTTGGATCACCAACATTACCTGTAAAAGTGGAAGTATCAGAACTTACTGGCGCTGAATTGATGATTTACTCGAACATTGACAATCAAGAATTCATTTCACGTGTGGATGCAAGCAGCAACCTTCAACCAGGCGATATGGTTAATCTTGCTTTCAACTTAGAAAAAGGACACTTTTTCGATAAAGAAAGTGAATTACGTATTAAGTAAAAGACGTAATTTAATTGTAAAAAAAGACATATTGAAGGAAATACCTTCATGTGATACGATGGGCTTACAAATTAATGAAAACGGTTGCACAACTTTTTGCAGAGCTTTATGCAAACGGTTTCACAAACGCTATAAAAATACCATTTTGGGGGATAATCGAATGAAAAAAACGGCATTATTAGCATCATTATTTATGGCTTCAAGTTTATTGGCAGCATGTAGTTCTGGTTCATCAGACTCTTCTAATGGTGAAGATGTGAAGATTGATGTATTCCAATTCAAGGTGGAATTTAAAGATCAATTTGAAGAACTAGCTGAAGTTTATGAAAAAGAAAATGAAGGCGTGGATATCAACATCACGACAGTTGGTGGCGGTGAAGATTACGGCGCTGCACTTAAATCGAAGTTTGCATCTGGCAAAGAACCAGCCATTTATAATGTTGGTGGACCACAAGATGTAGCGGACTGGAAAGAAAAATTAGCTGATTTAACAGATACGGCAGCAGCGAAAGCGGCATTGGACGGATCTTTAGATGGCGTAACAATGGAAGACAAAGTGTTGGGCTTACCATATAACCAAGAAGGTTACGGCTTGATTTACAATAAAGCAGTTTTCGAAAAAGCGGGTATCGATCCAACTTCAATCGTTGATTTTGCAAGCTTGGAAGAAGCAGTAAAAACACTTGATTCGAAAAAGAAAGACTTAGGTCTTGAAGCGGTATTTGCATTACCTGGTAAAGAAACATGGGTAACTGGTTTGCATTTATCAAATGCTTTCATCGCTCCTGAATTTGATTCAAACGTATTGAACGCTTTCAATGCAAAAACTGTTGATTTCAAATATGGTGATGCTTTCAAGAGTGTTCTAGATTTACAAAATGACTACTCTGTTCAACCTTCAGTTAGTCTTGACTACTCACAACAAGTAGAAGAATTATTCTCTCTTCAAAAAGTAGCAATCATTCAACAAGGGAACTGGGTTTATGGTTCAATCGCTGGCATTGATCAAGAGTTCGCGGACAACAACGTAGGTTTACTTCCAATTCCTGTTGAAGGCTTTGAAGGCGACCGTGTACCAGTCGGGATTCCTATGTACTGGGGCGTTAATAGCAATGCAGACGAAAAAGTTGTAGAAGAGTCGAAGAAATTCCTTGATTGGTTGTACACATCTGAAGCTGGTAAAGAAGCTGTATTGAACGACTTTAAATTCATTCCTGCTTACGAAGGCTATGATGCAACGAAAATCTCTGATCCAATCTCAAAAGAAATCTACCAATATGCTGAAAAAGAAAAAACAATTGGTTGGGTGTTCATGGGTTATCCAACAGGTTGGGGTCAAGATGAGCTAGGCGTTGGCATCCAAAAATATCTAAGTGATGAAGCAAGCTGGGAAGAAGTTGTGGATTCAGCGAAGAAATCTTGGGAAGAATCTCGCAAATAAGAGTTAAATGATTGAAAAGACAAACAAAGTAGCAACCACTGCTACTTTGTTTTGTCTGTAAGTAAACAAGAAATTGGAGGTAGACCTATGCGTACTCGGGATTTGTCTTATTGGTTATTTTTAGCCCCAGTTCTATTGGCATTATCTCTAGTTGTGATAAGCCCTTTATTACTCGGTGTCTATTATTCGTTTACGAATTGGAACGGTATACAAACCGGTGGATTTGTAGGGTTTGATAATTACATACAGTTATTCAAAGATGAAGAGTTTCTAGATTCACTGTGGTTTACAACGAAATTCTCGATTGCCTCGGTTATTTTAATTAATGTAATCGGTCTGTCACTTGCCTTGATTGTGACTTCAAAAATAAAATCGAGTAAATTCTTACGCACGATCTTCTTCATGCCTAACTTAATCGGTGGGTTGATTCTAGGATTTATCTGGCAGTTCATTTTCATTAAAGTATTTTCGAGTATCGGTACAATCTTTGGCATTGAAGGACTGAAAGGATGGCTGTCCACTACGGAAACAGGATTCTGGGGTCTTGTCATTTTAATGAGCTGGCAAATGTCAGGTTATATCATGGTCATTTACATCGCTTATTTAGAAGGTGTCTCAAAAGAGTTGCTGGAAGCATCTGAAATTGATGGAGCCAACGCGTTCCAACGTTTCCGTTATGTCGTTTTTCCACTCGTTGCACCGGCCTTTACTGTCAGTATGTTTTTAACGCTTTCCAACACGTTCAAATTGTATGACCAGAACTTGTCATTAACGTCTGGTGGTCCTTACAATTCAACACAAATGGTGGCGATGGAAATATTCAAGACGGCATTTGGTCAAAATGAAATGGCTTATGCACAGGCAAAAGCAGTTATCTTCTTTATCATTGTCGCAATTATTGCGCTCGTGCAAGTCTATATCAACAAGAAAAGAGAGGTGGAGATGTAATGAAAAAATACAGATTTCCTGTTGAAATTCTCGGTATTTTTCTAGCATTGTTATGGATAGCCCCTTTTTACTTGATGATTGTAAACTCATTGAAAACGAAAAAAGAGATATTTTCAAATACGCTTAGTTTACCTGAAGCCTTTAATCTGGATAATTACAAAGAAGCATTTGAACGATTGGATTTTGTTCAAACGTTTTTCAATTCCCTCATCATTACGACTTTGAGCGTAATCATCATCATCATTTTCTCTTCGATGGCAGCATACGCACTTTCGCGTACGAAAAGTAAAGTCAGCAATGTGATCTTTTATGTGCTGGTTGCGTCTATGTTAATTCCGTTCCAATCAGTCATGATTCCGTTGATTACGATTTTCGGGAAATTCGAGATGCTAAATCGCGCAGGATTGATTTTCATGTATTTAGGATTTGGTGCGAGTTTATCGATTTTCTTGTACCACGGTGCATTGAATTCGATTCCGAAATCATTGGATGAAGCGGCAACCATCGATGGGGCAAATAAATTTCAAGTGTTTTGGTACATCATTTTCCCAATCTTGAAACCCATTACCGTAACCGTTGCCATCTTAAACATGATTTGGATCTGGAATGACTACTTATTGCCTTCACTAGTCATCAACCAAGAGGGGATGGAAACCATTCCATTGAAAATGTTCTTCTTCTTCGGAGAATATACAAAACAATGGCATTTGGCATTAGCAGGTTTGACCATTGCCATTATTCCGGTAATCGTCGGGTACTTCTTCGCACAACGTGAAATTATTAAAGGTGTTTCAGATGGTGCTGTGAAGTAATTGTGATGGAACAGTAAAATGAACTGTTATTTTTGAAAGACAGAAGGAGGTAAAGATTTGACTAGAAACTGGTGGAAAGAAGCAATTGCTTATCAAGTGTATCCTCGTAGTTTTATGGATTCAAATGGAGACGGCATTGGCGATCTTCAAGGAATCATTTCAAAATTGGATTATCTGAAGGACTTAGGTATAGATGTGATCTGGATCTGTCCGATGTACAAATCACCAAATGATGACAATGGCTATGACATTAGCGATTACCAGGACATCATGGATGAATTCGGAACGATGGCAGATTTCACTCAATTGCTGTCGGAAGTTCATGCACGCGGCATGAAGCTAATTATTGACTTGGTCATTAATCATACGAGCGATGAGCACCAATGGTTTGTTGAATCCAAATCATCCAAAGACAATCCAAAACGTGATTGGTACGTATGGCGTGACGGCAAAGATGGCAAAGAACCGAACAACTGGGAAAGTATTTTCAACGGATCAGCTTGGCAATTGGATGAAGAGAGCGGGCAATATTATTTGCACATCTTCTCGACAAAACAACCTGACCTGAACTGGGAAAATCCAGAAGTGCGTACAGCTCTTTATGATATGATCAATTGGTGGTTAGATCAAGGCATTGATGGTTTCCGAGTAGATGCGATCAGCCATATTAAAAAAGACCAAACTTTCTCGGACATGCAAAACGATACGGATCAACCGTATATTCACGCATGGGAAAAGTACATGAACGTTGATGGTATTCAACCATTCCTTGAAGAACTTAAACAAGAGACGTTCTCAAAATACGATATCATGACAGTCGGCGAAGCAAACGGTGTCAGCGTCGACGAAATCGATCAATGGGTCGGAGAAGTAAACGGCAAATTCAACATGGTATTCCAGTTCGAACATTTAGGTTTATGGGATGCTGAAGGTAAGAAAACGCTTGATATTCAAGGACTTAAAAACGTGTTAACTCGCTGGCAAAAAGGCTTAGAGAACAACGGCTGGAATGCTTTGTTCATCGAAAATCATGACAAAGCCCGCATCGTCTCCACTTGGGGGAACGACAAAGAGTACTGGTACGAAAGCGCGACTTCCATTGCAGCTATGTACTTCTTCATGCAAGGTACGCCGTTCATTTATCAAGGCCAGGAAATCGGCATGACCAATGTCCAGTTCGAATCGATTGAAGAATACAACGATGTGGCGATTAAAGGCATGTACGCTTCGAAAATGAGTGAAGGCAAGACGCACGAAGAAATTATGGACATCATCTGGTCATCAAGCCGTGATAACTCACGTACACCGATGCAATGGTCAGCTGATCAAAACGCTGGATTCTCTTCTGCTACTCCTTGGATTGGCATCAATCCAAACTACGTAGAAATCAACGTTGAAAACCAGTTGAAAGATGAACAGTCAATCTATTATTTTTATAAGAAGATGATTCAGTTGAAAAAATCGCACGATGTCTTTACGTATGGCACATACGATTTATTGTTGCCTGATCACGAATATGTGTACGCGTATTCACGTACATTGGGTGACGAACAAGTAATCGTCATTTCAAACTTAGGCGCAACTGACGTTTCTGTTGATAAAATGGCTGAGCGTGCATTTGAATTCGACAACTTGTTATTGGCGAACAACGACGTGCAACCTCACGAAGCGATGCACAGCTTCGAAATGGCACCATTTGAAACGCGTATTTATAAAATGAATTAATTCGAGAGCTTAGTGAAAACCTTCCCGATTTGGGGAGGTTTTTTTGTATGGAGGTTAGTGATGTGGGGCTCACCAAGTTAACTTGGTGATGAGATGTGTTTGAGCGATAAATGCTTTTATATGAGCGATAAATCTTCCGTATGAGCGATAAACACGTCTAAATGATCGATAAATTTTTCACAAACGGTAGCGCGGCTTAATATACGTCTCATTGCCCAAGTGTACATGCCAATGAAACGGTGTTCACTTTCCAAACAGGAGCGCAGCGAAAACAAGAGCATTAAAATCTTTAAACCTGAATGGGAGCCATTCCGCTCATCGCTCCAGGCTCATTTCTGTGAGTGACGGGTACTGCAAAGTTTCTGCAAGTTAACTTGGTGATGAGACATGTTTGAGCGATGAATCTCTTGTTGGTTAAAGAAGCTCGCGATGTATTTCTGGTTGAAACAAACGAAGAAGGTGTCTATGAGGTTTTTGAGAAGTCTCGATAGAATTTGATTGAATAAGAAAAAGCATCGTTCAAAATACGATGCTTTTTGTTTTGCATGTTAATAAAAATGAGGAAGAAAAATTAACGCTTTTTATTAAAAGTTACTGCTGGTTTTGGATCCACTTTATGGACATCATTTTTCAGCATAAAGTAGGAGATGATACCGGAGACTACGGATCCACCTGCTGTAATTAAGATACGTGTTGCAAGGGGTATTTCAGAATACTCTTTACCTAAATACCACAATGACAGTACTGCGACGACAACCATGATGGGAATAACAAATTTAAAACGTTTCATGTATGAATACTTCCTTTTTTCTTTTAAGTGTATCATAAGGACCTATTTTGAAGGGTGGCTATTCGTTGAACTTTGACGATAGGTGTCTTAGTCTGAAAAATCGCGGTTGAAGTCTGAAAAAAGAGAAGTGACGTCTGAGAAAAGTGTGATGACGTGTGAAAAAAGAGAGGTGACGTCTGAAATATTATCCCGTAGCTGAATCACTATAGATTTGGCTATGAAAAAACAAGCGACTGAAGAAAACTCTTCAGTCGCTTGTTTAGATGTTTTTTACCAAATGATTTCCCATTTGCGTTCTTCGGCTACTGCTTTCAATCGGGATTCGGGGCGGACTGCTACCGGGTTGCTGACCATTTCCAGGACGGTGATGTCTGAAATGCTGTCGCCGTATGCAGAACTGTTTGCCCAATCTATATCCATACCTTCGAGTGCTTTGTCGATCATTTCGTTTTTACGTTCACCTTGGATATGGTAAATGCCAGTGTCTGTATCAATAATCCCGTTACGTACTGGAATCTCTGTGCCAATGACATTGTGAATAGCATAGTCGCGGGTCACTTCGTTGAGCATCGGGGTGAATGCACCGGATACCAGCAGGACATGGTCTCCATCGATTAAATGCTTTTGCAAACGTTCGACGACTTTAGAGTTAAGATCTTTGTTCATATCACGGGACATTTCCTCAAAGTATTCCTCGATTTCACTTTGGTGCATGCCTTTAAATGTGTCCAGATAGAGCTGCATAGATTTAGCTTTCATTTTGTTTTCAGGATATAGTTTCATTTTATACGCAAGGTAGGGCTTCATTAAAGCTCGATAAAATGATTTAAATTTTCTGGAATGGATAGGATGTTCCTTCATATAGTTCATCATTAAAGTAAAAGTTTCTTGCGGGTATAGTGTCCCGTCAAAGTCGAAAATTGCTACGCGCATTGTGTGATCACTCCTGTTCTGATAATTCTAGTTTATCATGAATTTCGTATATTTATGGAAAATTCTTAAATTACTTAGAGAGAGTGCCAACATTTAACAAGGACATAAAAATGCCAGACACCAGGAATTGCATGAGGAAATTCTTCTTCCACAATTGCACAAAGTGTCTGGTTATTTCAATTTAATAGTTCTTTTCTAGTTCAGTTTTCAACACTTTTGCGAGCTCTAGCATATTGTAATGACCTGCTATTTTCTCTGCATCAGCATTATAGTTCGTGTTTGTATTGACGTCGTACGTGTAGATTTCACCGTTTTGGTCACGGATGAATTCAATCCCGGCCATTTCGATTCGCGCTTGCTTTAGAAATTCTTCGTATTTTTTGACGATAGGTTCATTGAAGTTTTCAATGATTTGAAATTTCGGTTGTGTGGGAAGTGTATCTGTTTCGCCCACAGGACAAAACAAGTCATCAATTTGGCAGGCATCGGCAGGGCACAGTTCGAAGCCTTCCGATGTATCCACTTTGACAGCGTATTGGAACTTGCCATCAATAAATTCACAGCAGGTGATATAAGGTTCGGGAGCTTTAATGTACTGTTGGATCAGCGTAATTCCATCGACAGGTTCCTCAAAAGTTGGTCCGTCGACATAGTTCTGTAAGCTGTCGATTGAGTGGAAAAGTTGGACTCCAAGTCCTTTGCCTGCACGGTTGTGTTTTGTGATAAAAGAACTTTCTCCCAGGTCAATAGCCGCCTGAATGATTTGTTTCTTCCCGACAGCGGCAATTGTTTTCGGTGTCTTGATTCCAGCCGCTTCCAAAGTCGTATATTGCAACACTTTGCTCAGTTCAAGACGAAGGGCATTACTACCGTTGAAGACGATACGATTGTGATGCTCGAGCCATGCCAATACGGCAGAAGTAAGTTCCGGCGCGAATCGGTGATCTCTTGTATGCGATGAAGCACTCATACGATTGTAGAAAATCCCTTCAGGTGGCGCTTCGGTTAAATTGACGGTTCCTTGATCAAGATGCCAATCTTCATAAGGTACATTAAGTTCATCAAGTCGGTCGGTTAGATGGACCGTCCACTCACTATTTTCATGGATAATATACACTTTGCTCATCGGTTTGTCCTCCCATTCAAGCTTTTAATTAAGCCTATAGGATAACTAGGTAATGAGTCAACTAAGTGAGATTTAATGTGTTGAATTTGATATTCCTCTTAAGGGATATTCTCTAGGTGGAGAATATAGAGTTTAGTTGGACAATATGAAGATTTCATTGGACAACTTTGAAGTTTCGTTGGACAGTACAGAGATTTCGTTGGAAAACACAAGTCTAGATAGAATGGAGCTTCAATGATATAGGTTTCAAAAATTCTCTGGGAACAAGTTTCCAAACATCAAAAACTTTCTCAAGTTAAAATAAAACCCCATAACTCGATGAGTTATGGGGAATAAATTATCCTCGTTTTAGCGTGGGTGGAATTTCTTCAGGATCCACCATGATTTCGATGACGGTTGGTCCGTTGTTCGCATTGGCGAATATCAGGGCTTCTTCAACTTGTTGGGCTGTGAAGCAGCGGAAAGAAGCTGCACCCAGTGATTCTCCGAAGAGACTTAAGTTGGCTGGGTATTCATATACCGTTCCGACTGAACGACCCAAATTATAGCGCATCCCTTTGTCGACCATATCGAGACGTCCGTTATTCAGGACAATAAATGGAATTTGCAAGTCATGACATACAGCTACAGATATTTCTGTGCCGTGCATCATCATACAGCCGTCGCCTGTTAAGCAGGCAAGAGCTTGTTCGGGATTTGCAAATTTAGCACCAACCGCATAGCCAATGGCATGTCCCATTGTTCCGAAGACATCGTCTGCAAAGAATGTGCCTTCTTGTTCAATATTGAAATTCTGAATTGCATAGAACGTATGGCTACCATCATCACCAAACAAGATGGTCTCTGCTGGCAGATGTTTACGCATTAATTGGACGGCTGTAACAGCTGACAGTCTCTCAGTTGCGGAAGGAAGAATTTCAACTTCAGTTGCTTCTTTCTCAATGAAAGTTGTTGCTGCAATTTCTAAAAATGTCGGATCAAGTATTGCGCGAATATTCGTTTTGGCGTCTCCGATGACAGGTAAGGTAGGAACAGGAAGCGACCGACCAATAAATGTGGGCTCAATGTCGAACTGAATTACTTGTTCTGGCATCATGTCCATTGTAAAGCCCGCTAATGTCATATCGGTTAGTTTTGTACCGATGACAATTAACAAGTCTACTCCGTCATTTAAATAATCTGTTGCTGCTTGCGTACCCCCAAGACCGAAAGGACCGAGATGTCCAGGATGGTCTGTACGGATGGCGCCTTTTCCACCTGGTGTTGTAATAATTGGTACATTATATTGAAGTGAAAGTTGGCTCACTTCTTCATAAGCCTGTGAAATATGAACGCCTTTCCCAATAAACAGGAGAGGTTTTTTTGCTTTCTCCAGCAATGATTTCACTTCACCCATATAAGGAGAGACTGCAGGTTCTAAAGCCGGAAGTGACAAACTGAATGGTTCGATTTCTTCCATTAATACATCAGCAGGGATAGATAAATGAACCGGTCCTTTTGTTCCAGTGAGTGCTTTTTGAAGCGCATGCTGGAAGTATACTTGGAACTGATCAGCTCGTTCGACTCTCGCGCTGAAGAGTGTAACGGGTTCGAACATTTTTACGAGATCGGTTCCAAAGATACTGGAATCCTGTCCCATCGCGCGTCCTGAGTCTTTTACTGAAGGGTGTCCGGTAATAAAAAGTACTGGCAGATGATAAGCTTTTGCTTGTCCGGCTGCAGTTATTAAGTTTGTTCCACCTGGTCCTGAAGTGCCGACAGCTACGCCTAGTGTATTATTTTGGCGTGCATAGCCACCCGCCATAAAGCCAGCACCCGACTCGTGTCTGCTTAATACAAATTCAATTTCGTTCTTTTCCATTGCAAGAAGAAGCGGGACAACCGCTTTACCGGGAATACCGAATGCGTGAGTTACTTGAAATGATTTTAAATGCTCGACCAATAATGATGCGATTGATTTCATGGATGAATGACACCTCTAGATGAATTGAATTCATATTTTTTTTCGAGATCGCTAGCTGATAAAGGTTTGCTGTAATAGTAACCTTGTATTTCGTCACATTTTAAATTTTCAAGGAAGTGAAGCTGTTCTTTTGTTTCGACGCCTTCTGCAATGACTTTTAAGTTCAAGGCATGGGCGATGGATATGATGGTGCTTACGATTTGACCATCTTTCGGTCCATTCATCATGTCTCGAACGAAGCTTCGGTCGATTTTCAAACGATGAATGTGGAAGTTCTTCAAGTAATTCAGCGAACTGAAACCCGTACCAAAATCATCTATGGCAATTTGTATACCTAGCTCATGCAATTCTTCCAAAATCGAAGTGGAACGAACGACATCCATCGTCATGGATTCGGTGATTTCCAGTTCTAAGCCATGCGGTGCAAGCCCGGTTTCTTGTAAAACTTGTTTTACTTTATCCACAAGACGTTGCTTTAAAAACTCCTGAGGAGACAAGTTAATGGATAGTTTTAGTGACGTAAGACCTTGGTCGTGCCATTTTTTCATTTGACGGCAACCGTGATTGAGAACCCATTCTCCAAGATGCACCATCAATCCCATTTCTTCAGCCAGTGGAATGAAATCTGCTGGAGGAATAAGTCCGAGTTCAGGATGGTTCCAGCGCAGTAAGGCTTCTACGCCCAAAACCTGATTGGTGTGCAAGTCAATCTGCGGTTGGTAATGAAGGATTAGATCGTTATTTTTTATGGCTAATTCGAGCTCCGACTCGAGCGTGAGTTTCTTGAGAGACTCCTCATTCATATCCGAATTATAGATGCAGTACCCGTTTTTCCCTTGATCTTTTGCTCGGTACATAGCCGTATCTGCATGTAAGAAAAGGGTATTAATATCCGAACCGTCATTTGGATACAGGGCGATTCCAATACTTGTACTTACGTGAAACTCAAGATTTTGAAGGAAAAATGGTTTACGAACAACTTCAATGATATCGTCCGCCATTTTTTTTACTTCATCTATAGAATTGAAGTCGGTCAAGGCGATTGTAAATTCATCGCCTCCCATGCGAAACAGTTTTCCTTTTTCGAGTAAATAATGATTCAATCGTTGAGAGATTTCAACAAGTAACGTATCGCCTTTTGCATGACCTAACGTATCATTAATTAATTTAAAACGATCAAGATCGAGCAGAAAAACGGCCAACGAAATGTCTTTGCCATTTGCAAAATTCAGAATGCCATTTACATAGTTATGGAAATAGCGTCTATTAGGTAATGTTGTTAAATCATCATGATGTGCATGATGTTGCATAAGTAGTTGATTTTCATAGCGTTCTGTTATATCACGGAAGCTGCAGACTGTGCCGATAAAATATTGATTAACACTATAAATTGGACGACCGTCAAATAAGCAAATAGTTTCTTTAATTGAATTCGGTTTCTGGAATTTCACTTCAATATCAGAAAAACTTTCTTTCGTCTTGATAATCTTTTCAATCCAGTCATCAAGAATGGTCAGTTCAGATGCAGATTTTTTAAGGACATCCTGACGTTTTAATCCAGTCAGTTTTTCTGCATATGGATTAAATTCCATAATACGACCATAATGATCCGTCAAAATCATGGCTGTATGTGAGGATTCCGTTAACACTTGATTTAACACATTCAAATCTTTGTTTTGTTCTTGCAATTGGATTTCCCGTTCAATACTCGTTCCGACAATCGAAAGCAATGAAAGGAGCAAAGGATTTTCAAAATTCAAAGCAGTCATAATGGAAACTGTTCCGAGAGTGCCATTTGTACGATGATCTTTAAAAGGCACAGAATAACAAGCCGATTGGCAGAGGAAATCATGATAGTGTTGAGAACCTACTACTTCAACCGGTAGATTATGGTTTAGAGCAAGACTGATACAATTCGTTCCATTGTAAGTTTCAGTAAACTGAACCCCAGGTCTAAAGCCAAGCTGTTGAATGACATCTTTAATTGTGTTGTCACCTTCGATATACATAATAATACCTTGATGATCAGTAACAACAATCAAAAGAGGTGTTCCTTTTACCATTTTCAAAAATTCTGGAATGAAAAATTCAACCACCTTTAATACTTCTTTATTCTCTCTTTGAATTTGATGAAGTTGTTCCTGGCTAATCTCAATCGGATCCGGAATTATGGTTGCATCCAATCCCCATTTTTCACACCTGAGTTTGGACTCCTCAATTAGTTGACGATTTAATTGTTGTGCGGGCATTCGTATCACCTCTTTATAATAAATTTATTGCAGAATTTTAAGGGAATTATTGATAGTTTTACATTATCTAACATAATTTTTGTATTATAGTAGCTTGTTCTCCATTTTATTATAGTAGATAAAAGGTGAATTTACCTACTTAATTATGAATAAAGTCGAATAAAGTCGAAAAAAACAATTAAATTGTTGCTATATTATAATAAAGTTTTCACTGATTTTGAGGTGATATATTTTTGACTAGTATATTAACAACATTACAGTTGACGGTAGAACGATCGATAGGGTTAGATAGTAAAGTATGTTCAAAGAGAAGAGGAATTTCTATGCAACCAGATCAACGAAAAAAAATAATTGTTCTCATGATAAATATGTTTATAGCAATCGGGAGTTTTGGGATTATCATTCCAATTTTACCCGCTTATCTTATGTCAATCGGCGAAGGGGGCATGGCGGCTGGACTAATGATTGCCATTTTTGCAGGAGCACAGTTCGTCATGTCACCGATTGCCGGTAAATGGGCAGATCAGGTTGGGCGTCGCAAGATGATTATTGCGGGTCTAAGTGGATTGACACTTTCCATGTTTGTGTTTTATTTCTCGGATTCAATTTGGATTCTGTACACATCGCGCGTAATTGGTGGCATCGGTGCTGCGTTATTAATTCCTGCGATTTTCGCTTATGTGGCGGATATCACGACGATGGATCAACGTGCGAAAGGGAATAGTTACATATCTGCCGCGATGTCACTCGGTATCGTAATCGGTCCAGGCATCGGAGGATTTTTGGCAGACTATGACTTGAAGCTGCCATTGCTTGTATCTGCATTGGTTTCGTTGGTCTCTGTTATTTTCTCTGTCATTGTATTGAAGGAAAGCAGGGAAGCGGGAGAAGATGTAGGTCCTGTCAAACAGGAACCAATGGTGAAAAAACTCGCGCAGTCTGTACATAAGCCATATTTCATACCACTGGTCATTACACTCGTCATGAGCTTTGGGTTGATGGCATATGAGTCGGTCTTGGGCCTGTTTGTAGATAATCAATTTGGTGCCACGCCAAAACAGATTGCTGTGATGGTAACGTCAACAGGAATCGTCAGTGTTGTCATGCAACTACTGGTAGTGGATCGTCTCGTTCGCCGATTTGGTGAAGGTGTAATCTTGAATTTCTTTATTGCTCTGACGGCTGTCTGTTTCTTCCTATCTTTATTTGCCTCCACATATGTGCTGTTCTTTATGATTACCTTGGTCGTGTTTTTAGCGACATCCATATTACGACCGGTATTGAATACGCTTATATCGAAACTTGCCGGGAAAGAGCAAGGGTTCGCAATGGGCATGAACAACGCCTATATGAGCATTGGAAATGTAGTGGGCCCGCTCCTTGCAGGCGTATTATATGACGTCAATATTTTGTTTCCCTTCCTGCTAGGATTCGTGGTACTATGGATTACAATTTTGGTAAGTGTCGTGTGGCAGAGGAATAAAGCCATTGTGTTTGTGGAGTGAATTTAGTGTCTCGTTGGAATTGGAGTAATTCAAACGAAGGCTGTCACAAACAGAAAAGGCTTTTGGCAACAGCCAAAAGCAGTAATTGGTTTTTCGATCTATTATATAGAAGAAAGGGCAGCCGAAATTGGATTTTCGGCTGCCTATTTTCTTTATAGAGTGTCTGTTTGTTGGTTCTTTTATTTCCAAGAGTCTTTGTAGTTTTTTAGTTCCTCGAGTGAGACAAATGTTGGAATCGAGCTACCTTTAAATGTATCGATGATGAATTTCTCAACTTTTTCGGAGTGGTAGATTTCCACTAGTTTTTGTAGTTCTGGTCGGTCAACGTCACCTGATTGAGCTGCGATGATGTTAATGTACGGCTTAGCTGTGGCGCTTTCATGGAACAGAGCATCTTCGAGTTTTAAATCTGCTTCAACAGCAAAATTGTTGTTAATGATGGATGCGTCTGCGTCGTCAAGGAAACGTGGAGTGTTACCTGCAGCGACGGGTTCAATTTTTAAGTTTTTCGGGTTGTCTTTAATTTTATCAATAGAGCCAATTCCTTCGAAGTCTTCCGTCAAAGTGATCAGTCCAGCTTCTTGAAGCAATAGTAGGGCACGGCCGAAGTTTGTTCCTTCGTTTGGCAAAGCGATTGTTGCGCCTTCAGGTAAGTCTTCAAGCGTTTTGTGTTTTTTTGAATGAATGGCCATTGGTGCAATAACTGTTGAACCAATTGCTTCCAGGTCTAACTTTTGGTCCGCTTTGAATTCGTCAAAGTATGAGATGGTTTGGAATGCATTGGCGTCGATCTCGCCTTCAGCAAGTGCGATGTTCGGCTGAATGTAGTCATTGAATTTAACAAGTTCAATGTTCAAGCCTTCTTCTTTTGCAATATCCACGATATAATCCCACGTCCGTGTGTCACCGCCACTAACCCCAACTTTGATAGTATCTGAATTCTTGGCGTTCCCTTCGTCCTTGCCACAAGCTGCCAGCAAACCTAGTGTTAATACAATTAGTACCAATGCGAATTTCTTCATTTTTCCTACCTCCAATAGTTATCTTCTTCTTATTTTTTTTGAAACCATGTTTCCTGTTGATTGCAGTAATTGAACGATGATGACGAGTGCTGCGACTGTGACGACCATGGTCATCGTGTCAAAACGTTGGTATCCATATGTCAGTGCTAAGTCACCAACACCGCCAGCACCAACTGCTCCAGCCATGGCAGATGCTCCGACCAAACCAATAGTTGCAGTGGTAAAGGTGAGAATCAGTGAGCTCAAGCCTTCCGGAATCAAGAACTTCAAGATGATTTGTGGAACTGTTGCACCCATCGACTGTGCAGCTTCGATAATGCCTTTATCGACCTCGAGTAATGAGTTTTCGACAAGCCGTGCAATGTACGGTGCTGCGTAAAAGACGAGTGGTACGATTGCAGCATTCGTACCGATGGCTGAGCCGATTATCAGTCTAGTTAGAGGGATGATTGCGACGAGCAAAATGATAAAAGGCACGGAACGTAAAATATTAATGACAGGATTCAAGATGTTGAAAATCCATTTATTGTCCAAGATATGGCCTTTTCGTGTAATGACGAGCAAGATGCCAAGTGGGAGACCAATCAGTGCCAAAAAATTAGCGAAATAGCGACCATGTAAAGCGTATCGCCAAAGCCAACCAGTAGTTGTTCGGTTGTAATTTCCATGCCCCATAATGTATCAGTCATGCAGTTTCACCTCCTGTATGATGAACCCTTCGTCTTTGATAAAGGAGAAAGATTTTTCTACCTCGCTCTTTTCACCTGTTACTTCGATAATCAAATTACCAAAAGGGGTCTCCTGGATCTCTGAAATGTTTGCTGAAAGAACACTTAAGTGCACGTCATATTTCTTAGCAATAGTCGAAAGTAAGGGCTGACTAGATGTGTTGCCGACAAAATTTATTTTCCAAATGATTGGCAGCGTGCTTGATAATACAGCATTTTTAAGAACGCTTTGTGGGATTTCGTCGTGAATGACTGTCCGAACAAAATTCTTTGCGATGTCCGTTTTTGGTGAAGCAAAGACATCAAAAACGGAACCTTGTTCCACTACGCGTCCGCCTTCCATGACCGCTACTTTGTTGCAAATTTCCCGGATGACGGACATTTCGTGTGTAATGAGCAGGATCGTAATGTCATATTCTTGGTTAATCTTTTTGAGCAGCTGCAAAACAGCGCTGGTCGTTTGTGGATCAAGTGCTGATGTGGCTTCATCACATAGCAGAATGGAGGGGTTTGTAGCTAGCGCTCTTGCAATCCCAATCCGTTGTTTCTGACCACCCGATAGCTGCTCGGGATAGTTCTTGGCTTTGTCTGCAAGCCCTACGAAGTCTAGTAATTCTTCAACACGCGTTTTGATTATTGATTTTGATGTGCCTGATAATACGAGCGGAATGGCAACGTTATCGAAAACAGTTTTGGAATTCAGCAGGTTGAAGTGTTGAAAGATCATGCCGATTTTTTTCTTTTGAGCTCGAAGTTGTTTAGGCTTCAGTGCAGTTAGTTGTTGTCCGTCAACTATTACTTGCCCGCTGGATGGGCGTTCGAGCAGATTGACCAATCGGATGAGTGTGCTTTTCCCTGCACCGCTATAGCCAACCACCCCGAAGATATCTCCTTTTTCAACAGTGAGGTCTATGCCTTTCAAGGCTTCAACCGTTTGCTTTTTGGTTTGAAATGATTTCGTGACTTGTTGGAATTCAATCAAGTGGATGTCGCCCCTTTCTATGTCATGTTCGTTATCAAAGAGGATGGGCAATAAAAAAAGCCCCTTCTGTCGATAGACAGAAGAGGCATACGTATGCAAAGAAAATGCGGACACAAATCCACAGAAAATTAGCTCGAACACTCCTTCTTATCTATCGAACAATAAATTGTCCGCTGGAATTAGCACAGTATTTTTACACGAAGTAAAAACCCGCTGCTGAGGTATCATAGGGCCAGGCCCTCCACATCTCTTGATAAGAAATCACGCATATTTAATTATGTTGTTCACTATAGTCTGAATATTTCAGCCTGTCAACTAGGTGATTAATAGTCGCAATAGTTTAATAATTATTCATTTCAAAAAATCACTGAATTTACGTGCTCGAATGGATGACGGGAAAATTGGATGTATTGTTTATGAAAAAAACAATCAATATTTTCATAAAGAGTCTTGAAGTTTACGTTAACGTCAATGTTAGAATAGGTAAAAATGGGAAGCGGTGAGGTGGGAATGAAGAGCATCGCAGAAGTAGCGAAAGAGTTTGGGGTGACGACGCGGACCATCCGATATTATGAGGAACTTGGCTTGTTGAAACCTGTTCGAACAGAGAGCAATATTAGGATGTTTGGACCAAAGGAGTACGCGAAACTTAAGTTGATCATCCGCGGAAAACAGTATGGTTTTAATCTGGATGAAATTAAAGAAATGGTGTTGTTGTTCGACCATGATCGGACGGGTGCTAAGCAGTTGGAGCGGACGATTGAGTATGGCACGACACGGGTGGCTGAGATAAATATGAAAATTCTTGATTTGCAGAATATGAAGTCTGAAATGGAAGAGTTGCTTGGGCAGTTCCAGGAAAAATTATCGAATTTAAAGGGGAATGTGAAATGATTCGACGAAATTTTTATTCTGAAGATGAAACGCTGCAACATATTTTGAGAAGTGGATTGCAACCTGACATGTTTGACTTTGCAGATAAGGCTTTGACTAAGTTTGGTGAGCAAGTAGCGAATGAAATTGATGAACGGGCTCGCCATACAGATCGTGAAGGTGCACCAAACTTGGTGAAATTCAATCGTTACGGAGAAGATGTTTCGGAAGTATGGGTCAATGAAGGGTACAAAAAGACCGTGCAGGAAACTTATGAAACAGGGATAGTCGGCTATGTGCACAAGAAGATACCGGAGTTGGATCGTAAGGGGAATTATTTGTACAGTTTTGCACAAGGCTACGTATTATCCCAATCAGAAGCGGGTTTTTATTGTCCCGTTACTTTGACGATGGCCACGGCATTCTTGCTCGACCATTATGCGGATGAAAAATTGAAAGATCGTTTCTTACCGCATGTGTGTGCCACAGGGGAAATGGAGTTGTTTGAAGGTGCCACTTTTTTGACTGAGCGGCAAGGTGGATCGGATGTTGGTGCAAATGTGGTAAAGGCTGAGCAGGAGGGTGATCATTTTCGATTATATGGCGAAAAGTATTTTGCCTCGAATGCCGGTATGGCAAAGGTCGCGATGGTTCTTGCACGAATCGATGGAGCGCCTGAAGGTTCACGTGGATTGACACTTTTTGCTGTTCCATGGCGACTGGAAGATGGTTCGTTGAATGGGATTTCCATTCGAAGATTGAAAGACAAGTTAGGTGTAAGAGCAGTGCCGAGTGGTGAAGTGGAATTCGACGGTGCGGTGGCTTATGCAGTGGGTGATAAAGCGAATGGCCTGAAATATATGATGGAAGCATTGAATTTATCGCGTATTTGCAATGCTGTCGCATCTCTTGGAATCATGCGCCGCGCATTAAATGAGGCTTCTGAATATGCTCATCAACGAGATGCTTTTGGACGAAAGCTTGTTGAGTTCCCGATGGTGCAGGATTCGTTAGGCAAATTGACGGCAAAATTGGAAGTAGAACTTATGACTGTATTTGATTTGATCAAGCTGTATGATCGTGTTGTTGCGAATGAAGCGAGTGAAGAAGAAGTCGTATTGAATCGGTTATTTATTGCTATTTTGAAAAAAGAAACGGCCGAGCAAGCAATTCATTTTGCCCATGAAGCAATTGAAATGCACGGTGGCAATGGCTACATCGAAGATTTCGTTACTCCAAGATTGCTGCGAGACGCACAAGTCCTTACTGTCTGGGAAGGTACGGCCAACATATTGGGCTTGGAAATTGTTCGATTGGTCAGGAAATTCAACGCTCATACACTCTTCGTGAAGACGATGAAATCAAGACTCAAAGATATTCCAATGAGTAAGATGAAACCAATCGTTGAGCGTGTTCTAAACCAATTGGATGAGGACTTAACAACTTTTGCGGCTTTGGACGAAGCGATGCAAACGTTTGAAGCGAAGACTATTGCACAAAGGATGGCACATGTATATGAAAGTGTGATGGCGGTGGGAATGGCAGAGTCATTAGGCGTTCGCGCAACGTTGGTTGCAGACATTTACTTGGAAACGACTTGGAGCTTAAGAAACCTTGGCGATCCCATGAAGACTTGCCAACTTTTAAGCTCTTAAATTAGAGAAATCCTGTTTGAAACGAAATGAATACTAGTGTTTATGATAAGTTATTTCGCGATTTTGAAGGTATATCTTAGATGGAATATTGGTTTTCTTTATGAATAAGTTAAAAAATCAGAAAATTTTGTATTGAATGTTTAATATCAATCTATTAAACTTATGAAGGGAAAAATTTATTTTAAGGGGAGTTCGTGAATGCCTGACTCTATCACAGAATTTAGTATAAACAGAGATGAGTTTATATGGAAAAAGGAAAGAGGACTATTCTTTCAAAATGATGCCTCTGCAATCGTATTATGGGACTTATCAATTGAAATCTTATTGCAAACTTTGGATGAACACTTAGATATCGAAAAGAGCAATACAATATTAAAGGCCTTTGGATTTCGTATGGGAACATTAGTAAGTAAGTACTATTCTGAACGGATGGATCTTGAAAATATTTTAATTCAATTCAGTGATATTTATCGCAATGCCGGTTGGGGAAATGTGAAAATCACTAAGTTTTCCAAAGAAGATAGACAGGTGACTATTGAACTGCACAATAGCTGGGAACATCGGGTTTTCCAGGCCATTAATAAAAATCAAGAATGCATTATCATGCCGAATTATTGGAATGGTTTCATGAGTGAATTGATGAAAGAAAATCTGAGCTACTTAATCACAAAGAAAAATCAAAATGGCGTCGATTTTAGTGAAATTCATCTGTTTGTAAAAGAATAGCACCTTAAAGTAATCTAACTCTTCATACAAAAATATTCAATTTTCATGTTATAAGTTTGATTATTAGGGGAAAATCAACTATGACGGAAATTTAATAATGGAGAGGTGAATGGCAATGAATGAAAATGAGAAGCAATCTGCAAAGGAATTTGCAAATGAAAATGCTACGGATCAGACACAGAAAAAAGATGAATTAAGCAAAGAAGAGAAAGAAAAACTTCAAGTGAAAGATGGCCAGAACAATCATCACGTGGATGAGCGTGGCGGCAACTAATCAAAAAACCGTGATCCCAATTGGGTCACGGTTTTTGTTTATTCATTCGGAAGTCTTTTTGCGTTTTCTTGTTTTGCCGGTGAGTCATTGTTATCTTCGGGCAATGATTCTTTTGATTTTGGTGCAGCTTTTTGCTGGGATTTTGGGAAAGCTTGTTTTGCTTCTTTCTTCGTATCCTTACTTTGTACACCTTCGTTATAATATTGGACGCTCGTCATAGCGCCTTCTTCCACCATACGGTTATCATCCGGATCAGTTGGATCAGAGTGACCGGCTTTTGTCATTTGTGATTGTTTTACATTTTGCGAGTTCATAAATGAAGACACTTTTGTCATCGTATTATTCATCATCACTTTGGCTTTATCACGATTCTCAGGTTTCTGTAAATACATATAAGCCGTAGCTGCAAGACCTCCAAGTAATAATGAACGTGTATTTCCTCTAGACATCGTCATCCCTCCAATTATTGTTAAAAAAAGCAGTTATCTTATAGTGATACCCACTTTCATATACAATCACACCTTAAATCCTTTTATTTTTCTGAAATAATTAATACATAGCGATGTTTGTTGTTCCTAAGCAAACTACCGAGAAGAGAAATGGATCTTGGTTGTAATTATCGACGGTCACATAGGAAAATTTGATGTTCACGTAGGAAAAAATGGAGTTGACGTAGGAAATATCGACGCTCACGTTGTAAAAGCTTTTTTTGGCGTGCGCTTCGACTCTGCAAAACCCTTTGTATTAAGAAATTTTATCTACATTTTTTCGATAATGTAGTCCCAAACGACTATTTAGGAATCGTTTTTTGTTGTATAATTCAGGGAATCATTGTGATAAAGTTTAAAAATAATAAATTGTCTAATAATTAGCGATTTCTTGTAAAAGAGATAACCCTTCCTTAATTCATTTTGAATAAATCTTCTCAGCTAACTTGCTGGAGAAGGGTTTATATTGTCAGTCAGTGAAATCATACGGTCTTTAAATTTAATGAATTCGCAGGAAAAATGGTAATATATAGAAATGTACTCTCTACTTAATGGAGGAAAACTTCTTTACGATGTCGAAATGGATATAAGAGTTTCTATTTACTAAATAAATTCCCATTAACATCATCATTGTTCTCAAATGAATTATTCTTTGATGAATCTTATCCACTTAAATATATTAAAAAGCCAATATTACAGAATTCTACTTATACAGAAGGAAGATGCGTCTATGTCAGTTCAAAAGAATGACTGTCTAAAACCTACACCATTAAGTTTATATCAACAGATGTTTTATTCCGCTGGAGATGCCATCGATATTTTGGATCTTCAAGGTAACATTCTGGATGTAAATCCTGCTTTTGAAAAATTATATGGTTGGACAAGAGATGAATTGATTGGTCATTCTCTACCAGTTATCCCGCCGAATCAATCTTCTGGACTGGCAGAACGAATCAATAAAGTGAAAAATGGCTGTGTCATTTGCAAATTCGAGGTCGAATGCTTACATAAAGCCGGTCATAGACTTACGGTAAATTTAACGTTTTCTCCTATCTATAATGATTTGGGGGAAGTGGTGGCGATCTCCGGAATTACGAGAGATATCACGGAACAGAAAGTAACCGAACGCTTGTTAAGGGAAAGTGAAGAACGATATCAAAAGTTAGTGGACATGTCCCCTGAACCTGTAGCGGTTATTCGTGATGGACGAGTTCGTTATATAAATAAAGCAGGACTCAAAGTGTTTGGTTATACCAGCCAAGAAGACATGTTGAATCAATCGATTTTCACTTTACTACCATCAAATAACCGCAATGATGTAGTGAGAAAAATGTTGTCTCTCTTAAAGGAAAAAGAATATACAGTTGATTTTGTAGACCAGGAAATGACGCGGCCGGATGGCAAGTCCATCATTGTAGAAGCGACAGCTATGGGAATTGTTTTTGAAAACAAACCTTCCATTCAAGTGCTTTTCCAAGATGTAACAGAGAGACGTGAAATGGAGAAAGCCTTATTGATCAGCGAAGAAAAATATCGCTTGATTGCCGAAAATATGAACGATGTTGTCTCTATTTTAGATGAAAATGGCATCATGAAGTATGCCTCTCCTTCACATGAGATTGTTCTCGGTTTTACTTCGGAAGAGTATGAAGGCCAACTGACGTTCGATATGATTCATGAAGAAGACTTGCCTTCAGTTCTTGCCGTGTTTCAAGAAATTCTTGTAACAGGAAGAAGTCAGACGATTGAATTAAGACATAAGCATGTAACGAAGGGGTGGTTGTGGCTGGAATTAAAAGGCTCGCTGTTCTTTGACGAAAGAAAACGAACGAAATTTATTCTAGTCGTTGGAAGAGATATTGAAGAACGAAAACATTTCCAGGATAAATTAAAAGCCTTAGCTTTTGAAGATGATTTGACAAAATTACCTAATCGCAGGCTTTTTGAAGAGAAAGTGAAAATCGCATTGGAAAAAGCTGAAGATAATGACGATAAAAACTTCGCCATATTATATTTGGATATGGACGATTTTAAGCGCATTAATGATGAACTTGGACATGCAATGGGTGACATCGTGCTGCAACAATTTGCAGAACGAGTCAAATCAAGTCTGCGCGAGCAAGATATTCTTGCCCGTTTAGGAGGCGATGAGTTTGCCATCCTTCTACCCAATATTCGCTCCAGGGACTCTATTGAACCACTGGTTGCCAGGGTACAAAAAGCTATTTCAAAAGCTTGGATCTCCGATAATAATCAGATTCGTACTAGCTCAAGTATCGGTGTTGCCTATTATCCTGAAGATGGACGAACATACAGTGATTTGCTTCAACATGCAGATCACGAAATGTATAAACAAAAGCAATATACTTAATGAAATGCGTTTTTGAGATCCTTTCACTTTTAGTGGAGGGATTTTTCGTTTATTGATTTTACACGATTACCATGACGAAAAATGATGGTGGATAGAAAAAAGCACCCTTTGAAAGGATGCTTATTGATGACTTAATCTATGTTAGTAAATTCATGGGCAACGGGTTAATTTTTTCTCATCATTTGATATAGAAGAGAAATAAATTGAGATTGAGAAGATGGCAAGATGTAGTGTCGTGATAGTAGAGATCTTCTTCCAAAAATATGTGATTTTTTTAATGGAAGCATTAAATTCTCCTTGCGTATATTGTCGTGATTGCTCACAAGTTAGAATTATAGGTAAAATTTTCTTACTAAGCAACAAATAAATGTCAAAAATAAGAAGTTTATATTATGTGAATAGTTAATATGATGAAAATATTTAGTTAATTATAATTAACTAGTAAAAAAAATTATTAGATTATCTGCCTAGTGTTCGATTAGATGATTTGCTCACTAGCATAACATTAAATCCTGTTTACCAATAATTAAACAGCAATGAATATCCATAAATTGTTTATTTTTCGAGATAAATAATCCTGTACGTTACAATAAAAAGAAGAGAAAAGGAGGTTGGCAACTTAATGAAAACGTTATTACTGACTGGTTTTGAACCTTTTCTATCCTTCACGGTAAACCCGACCATGAAAATTGTGGAGGAGTTAAATGGACAAACTATTGGAGACTATCAGATCGTTGGAAAGACGATGACAGTTGATTTTATGACGTCGGGCAAACAATTGATTTCTTTGATAAACGAGTATAAACCAGATGCCGTCATTTCTCTTGGCTTGGCTGGGGGGCGATCGAAAATTACGCCTGAGCGCATCGCAATTAATGTGAAAGATGGGGAGGCTGATAACGAAGGGAATAAACCTGTGGATGAAGTCATTCATACGGATGGACCTGCAGCATATCTATCTACGTTACCGATTCGATCTATGGTAGATAAATTAAATGAGTCTGGACTGCCTGCGACTATATCAAATACGGCCGGTACTTATTTATGCAACAACGTGATGTACGAAGGATTACATAAAATTCAAACATCTGATTTAAAGATTCCATCTGGATTTATCCATATGCCCGCTTCACATGAACTTGCTATTCAGCATGGAAATATTCCAAGCTGGTCTCATGAAGATTTAAAGAAAGCCATCACTCTTTGCATCACTGTACTTTCTGATTCAGAATAAATCATATAAGCAAAAGCACCATAGCCTGTGAGCTTGGTGCTTTTTTAATGTGTTTGTATTATTTATACTGATTGTTAATTTGTTCTCCGTAAATCATGCACATTTCTGCGACTAATGCACAACGTTCAACAAACAGATCAAATCGGATATGCTCATGTCTAGCATGAGGACCATCACCTGGGATACCTAATCCATCTATTGTAGGAATGCCAAGTGCTGACGTGTAATTTCCGTCACTTCCACCACCAACACTTGATTCGTTCACTTCTATATTCAATCGTTTACCTGCATGTTTCGCAAGTTCGAACAGTTTTTGATTGGCTGCATTTCTTTCAAGGGGAGGACGATTTAATTCACCGCTAATCGTTACTTTTGCTTGTGGATTTTTTGGTTTGAGCTGTTCGATTGAGTCCATGATACGGTCGGCTTCTTGCAACGAAGTTACGCGAAAATCTACCTCTATAGATGCATGCTCAGGAACTACGTTACTAGCAGTTCCTCCATGGATCATTCCTACATTGACCGTCGTCCCCTTGGCATAATCCGTAAGGTCCTCTAGTTGCTGAACTAAGTACGCAATTTCAAGAATTGCATTGACTCCATCTTCATGATGATTACCTGCGTGTGCACTTATTCCGTGAACGTTAATGTTGTAGATACCCACACCTTTACGTGCCGTTTTCAATGCATTCGTGTGTGCCTCGGCTGGTTCCATAACAAAGACCGCATCGCATGTTTTAGCTACTTGTTCAATCAACTCACGTGATGACATGCTTCCAGTCTCTTCATCAGATGTAAACAAAAATACAGGGGAAATAGGCAATGCATCCATTGATTTCTCTAAAGATGCAACGGCCCAAATCGATGACAACAATCCAGCTTTCATATCAAATACTCCAGGTCCATACATCACATTGTCCTCAAATCGAATAGGTAGCTCGCCTTTTTGCCACACAGTATCAAAATGGCTAAGGAATAAAATTCGTGGTTTTGAGGTGACATTCTTTTCAAAGAGAAGATGATCTCCATATTGTTGCTGAGGATAAACAGTACAGATGTAGTCGTTTCCTAGTCTTTTAAGCATCATTTCTTTTAACAAATTCCCTGTGATATCCACTAATACTTTCTGTAGAGTTGGAGATTCGGCTTGAACAATACTGATAAGGTCGTGTCGAATATCCTCTTCATGGTTTTTCAAAAAACTGTATCTGTCTGTCATACTCTGTTCATCTCCTAATAATTTTAGATAAATAGTGCAAAGGCAAATAATCTTAATTATAGCTTAAAAATTTAATATACTGAATTTAATAATTTTAGGTTTACGAAACAATTGATTATAGAGTACTCTTGTAACAATTCAAATTAAGAAAGGGGTTTATATAATGACTGAATTTGATTTAGAGCAAACATTATTAGCCGACTATAACCGAATATGGTCTAGAGATGGGGTATCAGGTGAACGCATTGCACATCGGCTTGGCGAGTTATCTAAAATCGGATTGACTGCTAAGTTTGGGGTAACACGTGTAGGATTTAGCCCGCTTGAGCAACAAGCAAAAGAACTTGTCATGGGATGGATGAGAGAAGCGGGGATGAATGTAACGCAAGATGGAGCGGGAAATGTTGTGGGGCGTATCGAGGGGAAAGAAAATCAGTCCGACTCCGTTGCCTCAGGCTCACATGTAGACAGTGTCCCTGAAGGTGGTCATTTCGACGGTCCACTTGGCGTCATTGCTGCACTGGAAGTAGCGGAAGCATGGAAAGAACAAGGTGTAACTCCTAATAAAACCTATGAAGTATACATATTTACGGATGAAGAAGGAACTCGATTCAACGGTGGGTTGACGGGTAGTCGCGCGATGACTGGTGCATTGGATATGGAGACACAAGTCACTTTGAGCGATGCTGAGGGATTATCATTCGAAGAAGTTTTAGCTACCACTGGAAAGACCGTAAACGGTTTTATCGAAGCGAAACGAGAAAAATTAGGTATTGAGCGTTTTATAGAAGTACATATCGAACAAGGAAAGAAGTTGGAAAGAGCCAATTTACCAGTCGGAATCGTACAAGGAATAGCTGGACCATCATGGACAGAAATCATCTTTGAAGGGAAGGCAGGCCATGCAGGGAATACGCCAATGGATGATCGTCAGGATGCATTGACCGCCGCTTCTGAATTGTTTTTATATATTGAAAAAGCTCCAGCTATGGTAAGTACTACTGGCGTTGCAACTGTTGGAAAGGTTCATGTGGAGCCGAACGGAGCGAATGTAATTCCAGGCAAAGTGAGCCTCATAACAGATATCCGCGATATCGATGAACAATCACGCGATCAAATCGTTTCTAACGTCGTTAATAAAGCACATGAAATTGCAGATTCCCGAAATGTGAAAGTAGCAATTACAGAAAAAATGCGAACACCGCCAGTACCAATTGGCACTCAAATGACCGACATTCTGAACTGTGTGTTCGACGACATGAATATCGAAAAACAATATCTTGTAAGTGGTGCGGGACATGATGCCATGATGCTAGGTGCGGAGATTCCTGTCGCTATGATCTTTGTTAGAAGTAAAGATGGCGTTAGTCATAATCCGGCAGAATGGACATCTTTAACAGACTGTACGATTTGCACTCACGTTCTTAAACGAGCTATTGAGAAGTGTATGGTACAATAAAATCTATTTGAAAATTGATGACAAATTAATTGACACGAAAAAGCGCTCAAGTCCAATAAAGGATTTGAGCGCTTTTTGTATTTGGTGCAAGAATTGTAAGCACATTCATTCATTTATCCGCGGGCAATCGGCATGGTGCAGCACCTGAAAGATCCCCCAGATTTGATAATCTCCGAAAAATCCACTTCAATCACTTCATAGCCTTGACTCCGCATATTCATATTTACTTGTGGGTTAACCGGCAAACTGAATACTTTTTTGTGTCCAATGGATAAAACATTCGTGCCCATTGTAAATTGCTCTTCCTTACTTACTTCAATCAAATGATAGCGGCTTCCTAGAAAAGCTACAGTTTCGGCATCAAGTGCCTCTGGGAATATTAACGCATCCGTGGGGGAAAGTATATTAAACACACAATCCAAGTGCAGGTATTTCGGGTCAAACGGAATCGCAACAATTTCGTAATTTGGCAAATCGATGCGAAGCTGTTCAATAGCTGAGTTACAAGTTCGATGGCTAAGCCCTATGTAAATGGTTTTTCCGTCAATGATGACATCTCCACCCTCAATATGACTTTGCGATAATTTTTGAAATGGCACATGATGCTCGTCCAGCCATTTTTCAAGAACTGTTTCTTCACCTTGTCGGATACTGCTTGCCATTTCAGATACAAATGTTTGATTGCCGAGTGTGAAACCAATATCACGCGTGAAAACCTGTTCAGGATACGATGCATTAGCAGGTAATGTGATGACGTCGATGCCTTCTGCTCTCATTTTCGCTACAAAGTCATGGTGCTGGTTTAGAGCACGTTCAATATTAATGTTTTCATCTTTATATTTTTTTTGCACGTCATTGATTATTTCATCAATCGCCATAAACTGGGGTTCGCATACAATTACTTTTTGTAACGTGTCATACTCACTTCTGCAACGTGTATGAATACTATCGATACTTTCGATGCTCATCTTTCATCCTCCATTAGTTCGTAATCGTTTCTTCTGTTATTCCCGAAACGAAATAAAATTAACATGAATCGAAATAAAAATTTTACGACGCTGAATTAAGGTTGTTTCGCTAGATAAACGATGGGGTATTTATTGAGGTAAATAATAACGAATGATTAATTAGATACAGTGGAGGGAATTCAATGATAACGAAAGAACAGGCTTTATTAACAAAAGAGGATTTTGCAACACGATCTGATTTACCTGAATGGTTACTCCATGAATATAAAACATTCCATAATATCGTGACAGATAAAACCTTCCCTTGTTATTTTGGGATGAGTGGCGAATTGAAAGGCGAATTGCGATATGGCTATATCTCTCAAGATGATTGGTCGAATCTGCCTAAAACGTTGGAAGGTTTCCTGGACTTATTCAATGATCCGAAACATAAACGACATGGTTTATTTGTGTTTGTGGAACCATTTGAAGTCGAAGGGAATCTCGAGCAATATCGTAAACAGTTCTGGGATATCTTACAGTACTTACACGAAGTGGATCCTGTTGAATGGCCAGCAGATGCTCCACGGGACCCTGCTCACCATTTATGGGATTTCCGTTTTAATGGAGAACCAATTTTTGTGTTTGGCAATGCACCGGCTTATAAACAAAGAAAAACCCGCCATTTAGGTAACGCGATGGTTCTTGGATTCCAACCGCGTAAAATATTCCAGGGTCTTGAAGGAACTGAAAAAGGTGGAATCATGTCCCGCGAAAAAGTTCGGGAACGAGTGGAGGCATGGGATCAATTGCCGAAGCATCCAGATATCAGTCATTTTGGTGATCCCGAACATAATGAATGGAAGCAATTCTTTATTGGAGACGATATTGAACCTATTAAAGGGAAATGCCCATTCAATCATAAAGCAATGTCGTCAGTTGAGAGTTAATTATAGTGAAACTTTAAAAAGGCATCCGGCCAGCGTCGGATGCCTTTTGATTACCCAAAAGTTGTGACTGAGCGGGTGCTCAGTTGTAATTATTGGGGGTCACGTAGGAAAAATCGAGGGTGACGTAGGAAAAATCTCAGTCCACGTAGGAAAAAAACGCATCCACGTAGGAAACGTGTTCTCGCTTATCGCTTGGCGGTTTTTTTAAGGTAATGTTTAGGGCTACAAATTGATAAAGCGAGAGGAGAAGGTTGATGAACGAGAATAGCCTCTAGAAATCGCAAACAGAACAGCTTTTACTGCAAATAGATATCCCAAATTCGCGAATAGAAAAATACATTACATGAAGTATCGTAAGTCGCACGTCCTTCGTACCCTGTATTCATGTGTGATTGCATGTTACACTAGGGCGTAAACTTTATTAACTGAAGGACGTGTTTGAATGGTAGGACGTAATGATCCGTGTCCATGTGGAAGCGGGAAGAAATTTAAAAAATGTTGTGAGCGCAATCAGGCGTTAACAGTTGAAGCTGTTCGTTCGGAAGAATTGGATAGAATGCTACAGTCTTTTTACGATGAGTATCCAGAACGCAAGGATTTCCCAGCGCTACTGGCAGTCATTAAGGAATGGAAATCAAAACTTGAAAAATATTTGGCTGAAGAAATGATAGAAGCCATTGCTATCGATGAATTTTTCTTCCATACGAGACCGGAAATCTGGTTGAAATATGTGGAAAAGCAACAAAAGAAAGCCGTGCGACCATCTGTTGTCAATGTTTTAGAACATTGGAAAACGCCTGCCGTATTATTAGGTGAAGTGGTGGAAGTAGGACCTGAGTTTATGAAGGTTAAAGATATATTGACGACCGAAATCCTGTATTTAAAACGTGAAAGTGAAAAGCCAATCCCTGTTGGCGTACATGTTTTCTGCTTTATGCTGCCGGACATCAGCTTGCAGGACAATCACTTCTTGGCAGTTTCTAGCTTAATATTCCTCCCAACTGATCATCGGGAAGTTATCAATACCTTCGCACAAACAAATGCTGCTAGCTCTAAGGAAGAGGCAGCCCACTTCTTGCAAACTCACCTCATCGATTTCTGGGAACTTTTAGGGGCTAATGGATATGCTGGCGGTGAATTTACCGATTTTGAAGCTGGAATCTTACTTGAAGTAATGGAGAGACTAGAAAAACAAAATCGTGATCCGAAGCAACTACTGAACATTATCGAAGATTATTTAGTTACAAATCAGCCGAATGCGAGAAAAGAAGCGGCAGTTGCTGCAGGTGCGATTCGATTCGGACAAGAGCATCAATTATTTGAAGGACCATACTGGAGTATAAAAGAAATTGCTGAATGGTATAGTGTCTCGACCCATTCATTGAATAAATATTATAAAGATATTAATGAGTTTTATTCAAAAACCAATTAATTTGACTACCTGTAGTCCGACGAGAAACACTGCGTCGGGCTTTTTGTTTTTGTATATTTCAGTTTGCCTTACCGAGGATACAGATAAGTGTACGATTTAAATAAGAAAAGCGATCGAGATAAAGATTTTATTGCATGCGAACGCTAAATCTCAGTCTAAAGAAAAAAGCACAATTTGTGCTTTTCTTATGCTCATTATTATGATGTTACGAAATCTCCACCGTTTACATGGATTGTTTGTCCAATCATGTAACTGGAGTCTGCCGATGCTAAGAAAACGTAAGCGGGCGCATTTTCTGCAGGCTGCCCACGTCTTGCCATTGGCGTATCGTCTCCGGCTTTTGCAACTTGTTCTTTGTCAAATGTAGCTGGAATTAATGGCGTCCAAATCGGTCCAGGCGCGACTGCATTAACATGAATTCCTTTTTCAATCAAGTTCAGCGCAAGTGAACGAGTGAACGTTGTGATGGCTCCTTTGGTAGATGAGTAATCGATTAAATGCGGCGATCCTCTATAAGCTGTAACGGAGGAGGTGTTAATAATAGCATCTCCTTTTGTTAAATGAGGAAGTGCAGCTTGTGTTAAGTAAAACATGGAAAAAATATTGGTTGAAAAAGTTTCTTGTAATTGATCAGGTGTGATTTTAAGAAAATCTTCCGTTGGAAACTGCTTTCCTGCATTGTTGACCAAGATATTTAACTGACCAAATTCTTCAATCACTTGATCAATGACATTCTGACAGTTTTCATCATCACTTAAATCAGCAGCAATTTTTATTGCTTTAACATTATAGGCTTCTACGAGCTTCGCTGTTTTATCAGCATCATCGTGCTCATCTAAATAGGCAATGGCGATGTTTGCGCCTTCCTTAGCATAAGCGACTGCAACCGCGCGACCAATTCCGCTATCACCACCCGTAATAAGTGCGACTTTTCCGGTTAGTTTGCCGGAGCCTTTATAGTTTTCATCATCATAAATTGGTTCAGGATCCATTTTGGATTCAATCCCTGGTTGATGCGCTTGGGTTTGTCCTTTAATTTCCTCGTGAATTTTTTCGTATTTATCTTTAGCCATAATACGCCTCCTCAAAATTTGTTATATGAAAATTATTCCCTACAAAGATTGATTCAAACGTACAAAAAAACGTTGCCTTATTAGCAACGTTCATTCGAAAAATTTAATCTAACTATTGAGCTGGACTAAGTTGGGTTAGCACACCTACAATAATTAAAATTGTAGTGGCTAATGAAGCATCAAAGTATAGGTAACGAATTTCTTTAAGGGATTCATTTTTTTTCATGTGTTTACGGATCAAAGCTCCAGTAAAGAATACCGCGATGACTACCACTAATTTAGCAATCATCCAGTATCCCCATTCTGTTGTCCATAATGCAGACAATTCGGGAGTCAGTAGCCATGCATAGATACTACCGGAAACGGTCAATACAATTATGCTAAGTAAAGCCATTTTAGAGAAAGTCGGGATAAAGGTATGAGCCAGTCCTTTTTTCCACAAAATGAGTGTATAAAATAACCCTGCGAGCCATAATGCCGCAAATAGTAAATGGATAAAGTTGAGTCCAACAGTTACTGAAGGTGTAGCTGCAGCGATTGCATGACTGTTAAGACTTTTAGTAAGTAAAATTGCTCCGGCCCAGGCAAGATCTATAAAGCGATTACGGTTGATTATATAAAGACCTAAAGTAGTAATAACGAGAGCCGCAGTCCAAAACTGTCCAACTTCAGTTCGTAAAAATAAATCTTGCCATGGGATCTCGTCAAAAACGCGTGTAAAGTTTCGTGCTTGTGACCAAGTGAAAAGAACGAGTAAGTCTAAATGAATCAATTGCATATGTGCGGTAAAAGGAATTTTGAAACCTTTAAAATTCCAAAGCAAAGTTCCAGCCAGTAATAAAAGTGATAGTAAGTAGGCAGACTTAATAAATGAAGAAAGAACTGAAGGAGATTGCTCCGAAGTGTCGTGTTTTTCATTCATGTCCTCGGGTTTCTGAATCGCTTCATTCGTAGAGCCAGAAATCATTTGTGGTTGATTGTTATCAATGGATGCAGGTTTATCAGCAACCTCCATAGGAGCAACTGTCTGTTCACTGAGTTCTATAGTAAATGAAATACTTCCTTCGATTGGATGTCCATCTTTTGATATGACTGAATAAGGCACTGTAACTAACCCATTTGCTGAATGAAGTACAGAAACGGTTAACTTATCCCGAGACAGACTTATTGAGGGTTTTCCAATTGCGATTGATTCACCTTTATCATTTAACACATCCATTTTGTATACTTGCTCATCAATCACTGTACTGAATAAAAGTTCTACCTCACTAGGAGCGGAAGAAAGGACTGCTCCGTTTGCGGGCGTACTCGAATATAGGTCCGCATGTGCATCAATCGCTGCAGGGAACATTAAAAAACATACGGTCATCCAAACAAAAAACATCATGAATCTGTTCATTCCGTCCACCTCTTTTTCAATCCTTACAAAGCTAACGAACAAAACGGATAAAAAGATTAGTAAGTACAAAGATTTTTAATGAGAAAAATAAAAATTAACAGTTAGAATAATTAGTTACGTTTTTCATATTCAGTATGGGGTAAAGAAACTATACGTAAGAATTTAAAGAATAGAACGGAGCATGTATATGAAACCAATCGTAGGAATTACAGCAGAAATTAAAGAGGGAGGCGGATATTTCATGCCTTGCATCTATCCGGATGCAGTTACACAGGCGGGTGGAATTCCCCTATTAGTTCCTCTTATTCCAGGAACAGATATTGATGCACTTTGTGAACAAATTGATGCATTATTTGTAACAGGTGGGGAAGATATCGATCCTAGTTATTACGGCCAAGACCCACATGTTCATTTAGGGAAAATCGCGCCTCGATTGGATGAAATGGAGCATGCTCTTGTACAAAAAATGTTAGAACTCGATAAACCATATATAGGCGTGTGTCGTGGATTGCACATGTTGAACGTGGCAACAGGCGGTTCCCTGTACCAAAGTATTCACTCTCAAAGAGAAGAAGAAGTTATGCAACATAAACAACAAGCCGAGCGTACGCATCGTTCTCATCCTGTCATAGTGGATAAAGAAAGTCGCATGTTCGAAATGCTTCAAGAGGAAGAATTCCGCGTGAACTCCTTCCACCATCAAGCGTGTCATGAAGTAGGCGGACCCCTGAAAGTCGTTGCACGTGCTAAAGACGGAATTATTGAAGGTGTGGAAAGTACTGAGCATGCCTTCGTATTTGGATTCCAGTGGCATCCTGAAGAATTTGCAAAAGCTGGGGATGAACCATCTAAACGAGTTTTTAAAGCGTATATTGATGCAGCTATTAAACGAAAAGAACAGAACAAATAAGACAAAAAGAACTGCCAGTTTTTGTCGGCAGTTCTTTTTTGTTTTTGCTATTAAATTGATCTAACGAAAATAATACCGTTAAACAACCTAATTTAAACAAAATTACTGCCTCTAGACTGAGCATAGGGGGGATTCGTTGTACGGAAATGAATTTTCGTTGGCCGAACTAAAGATTTCGTTGGAAAAGTCGCCGCTTTCGTTGGAAATGGAAAAATACTCAGTCATTCTTCGAAGCATCTTTCGACCAATCATTCGATATTCACCGAGACCAAATCAAAAGTCTCAATAAAAAAACCTTGTTGGCACGAAGCCAACAAGGTTTTATACGCTTAATTTCGTATTGTAGAAATAATCGTGGATAATATCTTCATCAGAATGAGGAATATATTCGCCTTTCACGATTTGAGCACCATTGATACAACCACTCGTCAGTAGGACGATATCACCTGGTTGACTTGCTTCCAATGCTTTCAGCACGCCTTCATGTCTTGAAGGAGCTGTCATAACTTCCTGTAAATAAGGTTCTGTGAACCCTTTAAGAACTGCGTCCACGACGTCCCATGGATCATTAAATCCAGGGTGATCGACGGTAACGACTAATACATCCGCTTTACCCTCGGCTGTTTTAGCCATCTTTGGCATTTTGGCAAAATCTCTAATCCCAATACCGGCTATCATTGTGACCAATCGGTTGTGTGGCAATTTTTTTACGGCACGCATGATGGCATCGAGAGCAACTGGTGTATGGGCATAATCAAGAACGATTTTTCTGTTTTCTGGTCCATGAATTACTTGAAAGCGTCCGTCAACTTGCTGCATTTTAGGAAGAACATTTAAGATGTCTTTCAGAGAAACATTGGCAAACAATGCTGCACCAATTGCGGAAACTAAATTTCCTACATTATATTCTCCATAAATGGGAACATTAATAGGATGTATCTTGCCCTCAAAAATCAAATCGAAGGACATACCTTCTAGACGGTGCTGGATGTTTGTCCAAATTAAATCTGCATTAGAATCCACGTTGCATGAGTATGTCAACAATGAACCTTGAATCGCATCAATGATGTCTTTACTCATCCCGGCATCGTCCAAATTAACGACACTTGCTTTCGCCTGTGTGAACAAACGAAGTTTGCACATTTTATAATGATCGAACGTTTTATGATATTCCATGTGTTCTTCAGAAATATTTGTATGAATGGCTACATCAAATTCAAATCCGCTTACGCGATGTTGATCTAATGCAATAGAAGAAACTTCCATAGATGCTGCTTTGTCTCCGCGTTTAAGCAGTTCACTGAAAATAGCTTGTACATCTGAAGACATGGGCGTTGTGGGCGTACTTTTTTTAATATGAAGTACTTCATTCGAAGTGAAAATGCCATTTGTTCCGAGCATCCCACAAGGTAAGCCGAGAAGGTTCAATAAATTTCGTACATATGTCGCAACTGTTGTTTTTCCATTTGTACCAGTAACACCGACTTTGAATAATTTATCTGATGCAAAGTGGTGAAACTCCAACGCTGTATAAGCCAAAGCTTCACGGGAATCATTTACTAGTACAAAAGTTATTTGAGAATGGGAAGAAGCATAGGATTCAAGGATGCTTTTGTCTGACCCGACAATTGTAGTAGCACCGTTTTGAACCGCTTCATCTATGTATAAGTGTCCATCGGTTTCTTCTCCGATGATGCAAAAAAAGGCATACTGATTTTGTACATCTCTTGAATCATACACGATCCCAGCCGTTTGCTGCATAGACGGTCCATATACGTGGAGCGCTTTTATTTGAGGAAGTTGAGTCCATTGAATATCCATGAAATGCTCCTTTATGTTCAATAAGATTAGATTAAGTGTACCATTACACGCACCGAAACTGTAGCACGGTTCGACAAAATGCGAGTATTTTCCCACGCAACTTACCCTTAGATACCCTATTTCCTTTTTTCAACTATCTAAAACGTCCTATATAATATTTAACATTTAGTATGCTTTAAAAATCACAATAGATGCTTTCAATAAAATATTTAAAGGAGTTTTTTGAAACACGAAGAATTTTTAGAGATAAAGGAGATGGGAAAATGAAAATATTAGTACTTGGAGGAACTTCTTTTGTGGGCCGTCATTTAGTAGAGGCGGCAATCCATAATGGGCATGAGGTCGTTTTATTTAACAGAGGGAAAACGAATCCTGAGGTCTTTAAACAGTTACGACATATTAAAGGGGATCGACGAAAAGATGCAAAAAAGCTAGGAGAAGAAGAATGGGATGCAGTGCTAGATACATGTGCCTATTCGCCTCAAGATCTCAAACCGGTCATTGAAGAGTTGAAAAACAAAACAAAAAAATATATGTTCATTTCCACAATATCGGTTTACGACGATTACAAACAAGGGAGACCGAATGAATCAAGTTCCACTTTTACTCAAATCATCGAAACGGATGAAGTGACTGGTGAAACTTACGGACCATTAAAAGTTATGTGTGAAAAAATAATAAACGAAACTTTTAATGACCGTGCTTTGATTATTCGACCATGTCTTGTAGTGGGACCAAACGATCCTACTGATAGATTCACATATTATGCGACACGTGTGTCTCAAAATGGAAAAGTGGCTTTGCCAGGTGGTGATGAGTCTCATCGAATGGTCCAGTGGATCGATGTCAGAGATATGGCCAACTGGATTGTTTCTTTGATTGAAAATGGCACTACAGGTACATTCAATGCAGCTTCAAATCCTATTTCTTTGGATAAATTTATTGATAGTTTGTCAACAAACTCAATAGAAAAACAATGGATTCCAGATGATATATTGGAATCTACAGATTTAGGAGCAAGAAGATTTCCTTTTTGGGTCCCTATATCACAAGACTATCCCGAAGGCTTTATTATTGTTGAAAATCAAAGGGCAATCGACAATGGATTGGAAATCCGACCTTTAGCAGTGACTGCTGAGGATACTAGGCAATGGGCGGGGAATCGGGAGTTGAAAGCTGGACCGACACATGAACAAGAACAGTCTCTTCTCAAAAACAAGTAGTCGATTAGACATAAGAAATCTTTGTGAAGTACAAAAAATAGTGTATAATTAAATCATAAAGACTAGGTGTGTCACCACCTAGTCGACAATCGCTAATGATCAATATAGTGGTTGATCCAGTTTAATCCAGAAATAGCTGTCTCGCCTAACCCGTGAGGACGGCTATTTCTTTTTAGCAAAGAAAATAATTAATGATACAACCATTGAAAACCCTCCGATCATCACAGTCGCTAGCTGCATAAGCAAACTCATCGATTCAAAACTTGTCATTGGCATCACCTCCATTCTTCTGGAAGTGATCATCCGCTATCTGTCATTCACAATTGTTATGTTCATTATATCATAAATAGAATATATGTTCGTATTTTTGATTAAAAAAAGAACAAAATTTTGGCAATGCCATTTTTGTCCTCAGGTACAGTTAAATAAAAGCTACTTTACTACTTTGTTTATTCGTGTCTCACCAATTCATTTCTTTTATGCATCATCATGACCATACGAGATTGTTGTTTTTCAATGGTATGCCTTGATGCATTGACCAAAATTTCTGGGCCAGTCAAAAATGATAAGATTGATTGTTTTGAAGAATAGGGCGTAATTTCGAAATAGTGATTAAATATCCACATGCACTCAGGATGTAATGGTGACATTGTTGGAAATGCTTCAATTAAATTTTCTGCAATGCATAGCGGTGTTTTCTTTTGATAATTAGTGTGCCACCTGGAGGCACGAATTCGTCCTTCATATGTAGAAAAATAGCGCATACACGCTAAATCTAGGAGTTCCAGCTGTGAAATCTTTGATGAATAGGCTCCATTTTTCGTTATGATATGTGTTTTCATAGGTCCTTCAAAAATAGGTTGAACGACAAAAGTGTTTATATCAATCCATTTCGAGTCACAATTACGCAAGCAACTACCTCCTAACTTCTTACTAAAAATGTAACATGTCTCCTAATGACTTACAAGACAGAAAATACGTACTTTTAGGAAAATTTATAGGTAAAAAGAATTCCTTTATATGATAGAAACAAGACGTTCTTATGCTTCAAACGTCCCGATTGTCGATTCGAATTCCAAATTTCAGTACCTTACACTGATGTTACCCGGGAATACATGAAATGTGCACATTGGCAAGGTCGTTGACATTGGAAAATTTTGAAGAAGTCTATCAGCAATATGAACCAATGATATATTCTTGTATCCGAAAGCTCCGTATTTATAAAAATCATGATTCCTTCATTCAATCAGGCAGGATTGGACTGTGGAAGGCCTGGTTACGCTTCAATAATATGAAAGGTGATTTCGCTCCTTTTGCCTACAGAAGTATTTACGGTAGTATCTTGGACGAATTGAAGAATTCAGCAAGAGAAGAAAGGATTGTCCCAACTGATCATCAAATACTTGAGAATCTGGTTGAACAATCAGAAAAGCAATCATACGGCTCTGAGCAATTTTATGAATTGATGCACCTATTAACTGAAAAAGAACAACAACTTCTTCAGTTGTTGTTCCTTGATTGTTATTCACATGATGAAGTCGCAAGATTATTAAACATTACGAAGGCTGGAGTGAAAAAACGAAGAGAGCGTACAATCGGTAAACTCAGAAATTTCATTTCCAAGTAAATCCTTGTTTCTTAAGGAAATCTTTCAAGTGTGTACGACGGGCTTCACTCAAAAAGTTGGCCATAGATCGGGTCCAGTTTGTTATTTTTTGATTAGAGCCTCTGGTCGCATAATAGTTCTCCATTGTCTTGTCATAATCAGGCAAGAGAGTCTGATATTTTTCGCTTGAATAATTGTTTTCGTGGAGAATCGCTTCGACTGGCAAGCGCGGTTTCACTGCGTGTACTTCATCCGGAACCCCCATAGTCATTGCGAAAACGGGGAATACTTGACTAGGAAGAGATAATAATTGGGATATGGCATCTGGATTATTTCGGACACCGCCGATATAACAAATGCCATATCCTTTAGATTCTGCTGCAATTGCTAAATTTTGAGAAAATATTGCCACATCGGTTGCTCCGACGATTACATTTTCCGCAGTATCCGTTACAATAGAAGTATCGTTCAATGTACCTGCAATTTGAAGTCGCTTAAAATCCACACAACATACAAAAACTGCACCTGCTGTTTTCATTTGCGTAGGATTTTCAGAGAGTTCACCAAGTTTTTTCTTAATTTCTTCATCCGTAATCCAAATCACACTATACGCTTGTACAAAATGAGAACTGGCTGCATGTTGAGCAACTGAAATAAGTTCAAAAACTTCTTCTTTTGACAACTTCTTGTTTTTATATGTACGAATTGAGGTATGAGAAGAAAGTAAATCCATGACCAATCGAATCATCTCCTTTCTAACAATCGTAACAGAAAGGAATACATAATGAGAAGGAGAGACCTCAGCATGCACAAAAATTTGGAACTACATAAGTTTTTACTAAAACAAGCCAGACAGTTAACAGAGGATTGGTACTCTGCTATTGATAAGTCAACTGCTGTTGGAATATACGCATCAACTAATGAAGAAGAGATAAAACGACTAAAGGCTCAAAACTATAGTTTTCATGAACATTTAATTCAGGTATTTATTGAAGATGAAGAGGAGTTTTTCAAGTCTTTTGAAGTTTGGGTAAATGAAATTGCATCCGATTCAGGACATCAATCGACGCCTACTCATATTATTTTGCAAGAATTCCTGAATGTTCAAAATCAATACCTCTCTATCATTGAAAGTTTTGAAAGAGAGAATGAAGGAATCTATGAAAAAGATGAAATCTATTCATGGAATCATATTATCCTAAAGGCTTTCAGTAAAATCATGACCAGATTTGTAGAAGTGCACGATCAATTAGCACTAAGACGTTTAAGAAGCCAACAAGAGTTAATTAACGAATTGAGTGCGCCAGTTATTAAATTACATCAAGATATTGGATTGCTTCCGATTGTGGGAGAAATTGATACACAAAGAGCTAAATATTTGCTGGAAAATACACTGCTGGAATGTACAAAAAAAGGCATTAATCATCTGTATGTAGATTTATCGGGAGTAAATGTAATCGATACAATGGTGGCCATGCAAATATTCCAATTAATCGATGCATTGAAGATTGTGGGAGTGAAAACCACATTATCTGGAGTACGCCCTGAAATTGCCATGACAGCGGTAAGTCTCGGCCTGAATTTCAGAGATATTCACATTACCGGTAATCTCTCTCAAGCACTGCAAATGAAATAAGCGAACAGAAATCGTTACGTCTGCGGTGACTCGACGAATAAAAGATTGTGTCTTTAGTTTCGTAAAATAGCTGCGATTTCCACGCGCTTGTGCCGCTGGAATCGCAGCTATTTTTTTCATATCTAAAAATAGAAATACTTTGTACACGTTATAAGATGCTTTTTCAACATGAACTACGTCAACGTTTATTATTACAACCAAGAGTCAGGTTACATCTCAGCCTCGTTCGACAAATCATATATCTCTAGAAGTTAACTAGTGCGTGAGAAGCGTTTGAGCGATAAACTGGCTTATATGAGCGATAATTTCTTTATATGAACGATAAATGCCTGGAGTGAGCGACAAACATTTCAGTATAAGCGTTAAATTTTTCACAAACAATAATGGTCACATAAAACCGTCTCATTTAACAAGTTAACTAGCCATTGAAACAGAAGCGTTTTGCAAGGTGAAGCCGACATATTTGTTTTTCTTCAACGCTTCTGTGCACAACCGAATAAAGATAGAAGGAGCCCGCCAAAATTTTATCTTTGGCAGGCTCTTTTCCGGTAATGGATGTGTATTTTCAAGCTACGAAATCTGTGTCAGTTACTTTTTTATAGTCATTAAGTTGAAAATTTGGCTTATGTTGTAACTCGTGTATAAAAGATTGCGCCTGCGGTTACTCGGTGCAGGAAGAGATTGCTCCATCCAGAAAAGTTTTTTTGTTACATTCAAATTAAAAGTTTTTAAAAGTGTTTAACATCGAAGAATGGTTGGGTAGATAGATGAAAAGCAAAACAAAAAATAGGAGGTAACACCATGAACTTTGAATCAAACCGTAAAATAGAAGTCGCTCGTACAGAAGATGAAATGTATGAAAAATTGGAACACCTAAAAGCACAGGGTTACTCAGAGAGTGATATTCATGTTATTTCAAAAGATCATGCACACATGAGTACTTTAAGTCGCCATTCTGAAGTTTCAACGCATGAAGCGGGAACTTTCATGGATAAATTTAAATCATGGTTTACTGGTGAGGATTCCGTTACAGAAGGATTACGAAAATTAGATTTGAATGATGCAGAAACCGAACGCTATTCCCGAGATGTAGCAAGTGGTGGGTTTGTGCTATATACCGATTCGTCGCTAAATGAGCATCAAAATGAATTTGAAGAAGGTTATGATACGTTTGGATCTACAGGAAATAGCTATGAATCTTACCATGGGGAAGAGCGGGCAGTTCTGCCGACAGAACCTGGGTTTGAAGACAAAGCACGGAATGAAGCAGCGTTCAATACTCAGTCAGATGTGTATACTTCATCTGCAGGTACTGAATTCGTAGAATCGCGCTTTAATGAAGTAGACAAAAGTGCAGACTCTACAACGTTTGGTGCTGATGAACCGCGAAGTGAAACAACTTTTGAAAGTACGAAAACTCCTCAAAGCGAATATTCGAAAGAACAGGGGTTTGCACCTTCAACAAATGATTTTGTGAATGAGACGGATGGTCGTTTCGATGAACCACAGGATCGATTTGCTAGAGGCGAAACATTCGCAACAGATCCATACATGGCTAGAGAAGAAGACCATATTGGTCATTCCATGCAGGAAGATAAAATGGTTCAAGATCATCGTCCAACCCTTCAGGAAACGATTACAAATGAACAACAAACTGATGGATTCCAATCACCCGGTGCAGACCCGAATTTAGGACCTGCTGCATTTGGTAATAATGTTGAAAATGAAATGCCAACTGGGGATGTAAAGCACAATTTTGAAAAAGACCCTCGTATGGAAGAAGAACGCGTTTTTGGCACAGAATATACAGCAGGCAAACATAACGAACCCACTAATCATGTTGAAAAAACTGCATTAAATGAGTTCAAATCAACTGACGATACAGAATACAAAGAAACAGGTTATGAAAATGAAGGACATGGTAATGCATTTGCATTCGATACGGATTCTACTGAAAACGAATTGACCACAGGTGGTGTGGATGAAGAAGAAGATATCTCAACTGATCGATATGAGGAACGCTTGAAGCGCGATAAATATCGAAACGAAGTTCCACCAAACAATAAATTATTTTAATAAATGGTAGTCACGCTACCCATACTATCAATATAAGGCGACCTCCTTATAGATAAACCCCTTACAGAATTCAGCGGCTGTAAGGGGTTTTGTGTGAACAAGCACGCCATTCAGGCGGGCTAGTCCATAAACAATCGCCGCACGATCAAACACGTGGTCGATGAATGATAAAGTCATCAATACGATTGTCAGTAGATACAGGGCCAATAATTGAAGCGCTTACATATAACTAACGAAATTGGTGACAAATGCGAGAAAAATTCAATACTCTAAAGAGAAATTAGAACAATGAAGGAAGAAACTGTTATATGAGGATGCTTATAAAACAGAATTTTCGACTTATATTTATAAGGATTTCAAAAATTACTTACTGGCTGAGTGTATGGATAACAGTTCGAGTTGGCAAGTTCGACCTATAAATGACACTAGTCACCAAATATTTCCCGGGGAATAAGAGTGGAAATGACAAGATCTTCCGAAAAAGTGGATTATTTTATTTGAATTAGTCTATTACGTGGTTTTACGCAGATTATTGTTTATGAAGAGTCATTCTTTGCAAAATCGAAATTTGGATCAAGTAGGGATTGGTAGTTACATAATTAAAAACAAGCACTAAAGGAGGTTCCTCCAGTGCTTGTTTAGTGTTAAATATATGGAATGTCTTGCATGTTTGCCTGTTCAGATTGTTGCAGGTAGTAGTTTTGCAGATGTCAATCGCTTACGAACTAGAATTCCAATCGTTGCAGCTAGAATTGCTTTAATAATTCCTACAAGAATAAATGGAGTAACTCCACCAGTTAATGCAGCAGTCCAACTTAAATCTGCAACAAATTTTAACCAGATTGCTCCGAATGCCAGTGTAATAATCATGCCGATAATATTGGTAATTACCGCATTTTTTACCGTGAATCCGAAACGTTCTAAGAGCCACCCAATAAAGAATGCAGCTGGAATAAATCCAATAATGTAGCCCCCTGTTGGACCAAAAACGACACCAATCCCAGCAGATAATCCGCTAAATACAGGGATACCTGCAATCCCGATCAATATGTATACGATAACCGACAATACGCCGTAACGTTTTCCTAAAATGGTAGCCGCCAATCCTATTGCAAGTGTTTGGCCAGTAATCGGAACGAGTGGAAGCGGGATGGTTATTTGTGCCATAATCCCGATGATTGCAGCAAAAAGAGCGCTGACAATTAACATTTTCAGTTGTTCATTTCTCATTTGAAAGCTCCTGTCCTTTAGTAAACTATTATTTTTGTTTGGTTAACACAAATATTATGATATTAATATTTTGCAAACTCGTCAACAATTGCTTAACATTTTTTAATGTGGGTATATAGTTCATGCAGTAGTTAGTCAAATAGTAGGGAGAGAGATTGGGAGGGAAGACAGATGGATGATCGACACATCGATGCAGCAGAGCTACTTAGAAGAAAATCACGCCAACACTATTGGGCGTCGTCGAGACGCACAACACCCCCAAAGAAATATAATCCTTCCGTAAAAAAAGCGAATGATTATGTAGTACTTGATTTTGAAACAACCGGTTTACGTGCAGGTGCAGATCAAATTATACAAATAGGTGCCGTTAAATATCGACAACATGAACAAGTAGATGTAATGAATCAACTCGTCAATCCACTACGAGCAATATCTTCAAGAATTACATCTTTAACCGGAATTTCAAATGACATGGTTAAAGACGAACCAAAAATTGATCAAGTCATTCATCAATTGATAGAATTTATTGGTGATTTACCGATTGTTGCCCATAATGCTTCATTTGATATGGGATTTTTGTATGCACTGGACAATCGAATCGAAGTGCCGTCCTATACAGTCATTGATACGTTAAAGATGGCAAGGAAAGTGATTGTTAACACGCCTAATCATAAATTGACAACATTAGCTCACTATTTAAATATTGAATATAATGCACATGATGCATTGGAAGATTGTCTTGTCACCGCAAAAATTTATCAATATTGCCTGAATAAATCCATTTAACAGCGTTTCTGTTGAATGGTTTTTTTTTATGAATGATAGGCAGGGAAATACACAAATTGACATCCCCTCATAACGAGATTAATATACACAAGTAATTAAGTATCTAAACTATGTTATTACGAAGGAGTTCCCAAATGGATAATCGTAAAGATTTAATTATGGAATTCACCCGGTCTTTCCGCTATTTAGTGAGAAGTGTTCGACAAGATTTTGCTGTTGTATTTGAAGGGTATATTCCATTTAATGAATTTACTGTTTTACGAACATTAGAAGATGACCGAACACTTCGGGTTTCAGATGTTGCGCGTAGACTGAATTCGACGAATAGTTATGTCACGTTAACGAGTGAAAAATTAGTACAAAAAGGGTATATTATACGCGAACGAAACGATGCAGATCGTCGAACAGTGTATTTGACGGTGACGGATGAGGGGTTAATGCTCGTAAAGAAAATGGACGAAATTATGTATGCCTATTTCAATAAAACGTTTGGCGATATTTCCAATGAAGAAATGCACTTGGTCATTAACATTCTTCAAAAGATCCGTCCGAATGAAGAAAAGAGTTAGTATTCTAATCTAATAACTCTTGACTTATATTGGTCTTACGGCAATATATACGGTGCGATTTCCTCGATGGTAACGGGAATTGCAACTTATGTAGCGATACATTTTTATAACCAGGTCAATGGTAATTTATTTGGCGTGCATACTGTGACACTTCCGATTGTCTTGTCACTCATGTCATTTATCCTCTTCAGCTTACTAATAAAGAGGGAACAGTATTATTTCGAGAAATAAATCATTTACTTTAGTCGGATAAAGTATTAAGATTGTTCTATTGTTTTTCGTAAAACGAAAGAATTGAATTGGTGAGGTGAAGCCACGTGAAACAATGGAAAATCTATGGCATACTCGTTTTCGTAATGTTCATATGGGGCTTTAATTTACCAGCCGTAAAATATTTAGTGAGCGAAGTACGTCCCGTTACAATGACTGCCTTCCGTATATTTTTAGCCAGCTTGACCGTGTTTTCGATTTTGGCAGCATTCCGCATCGTCAGAAAACCGACAAAACAAGAATGGAAATTCATTGTCCTAGGTGCACTTCTAAATGTCGTGTGCCACCATTACTTTTTATCGATCGGACTGACGATGACGACCAGTTCGAATGCCGGTTTAATCCTCGGTACGGGCCCAGTATTAACCGCGGTTTTGGTCTCATTAATCATGAGAATCTATCCTTCTAGACTGCAGTGGGTAGGTGTCATTCTTGGGTTATTTGGCGTGAGTGCAACAGTTCTTGCTGCCGGAGACGGAACATCTGGTTTATCATTTGGAGATGTTTTCGTGTTCCTCTCCATCTTAACGCAAGTGTTCAGTTACCTGGTGATCAGTAAAGCCGCAAAAACACTGGATCCTAGATTACTTACAGCCTATATGTTTTTAATCGGATCACTCGTTTTGTTCCTGATTAGCTTGTTGCAGGAACCTGGAGAAATCCAAGCCTTCTTTGATGTCCCACCGATGTTTTGGGTTGCGTTCTTTGGAAGCGGCATGATCGGAACAGCAGTTGGCCATATGCTTTATAACTATTCAGTAGGAAAAGCCGGTCCTTCCAAAGCCGCCATTTTCATGAACTTAAATACGCTGTTCACATTAGTGGGCTCTTCGGTATTTTTAAATGAAGACATCACAAGCCGCCACATTTTCGGACTTGTTTTGATCGTCGCAGGTGTAATACTCGGCTCAGGTGCGGCCGAAGACATATGGCGAAAATATAAATTAAAAAAATCCCTCTCAGAGTGAGAAGGATCTAAAACGAGGGCCTTCCAGGAAAACGGGAGGCCCTTTTTTGTTGGCTGAACGCGAATAGAACTTCCATAAAAAAACCACCTCCAAATGGAAGTGGTCAGTAAGCGCCTTTATTCATTCGATCGGCAACTTTATATGCGTCATAAATTCCCCAAATCCATACAAGTGGGAAAGTGATGAAGCCAATTAATACGAACATCAACAATGAGTTGAGAATTTGAACGCCAATCAAGATTAAGCCTTTCATGATTTGTCCGTTATATATTTGTCCGACGCCGGTCCAAAAGAAACTTAATACAGCGGCAATGCCAGGGTTTTTTAACATTGATAATACCTCCTTATAATTCCGATACTTATGTATACGGATGAAAGCGGATAAAGATTCAAAAAGGATGCGTCATTGCCCAAATAGCGGTTGCTGTCTGAGAACCCGCATTTTCAAAACGATGAGGGAGGTTGCTATTGAAATAGATACTGTCTCCTTCAAAAAGCTCATAAACTTCTCCATCTACTTCTACACGAATTTGCCCAGTTAATAAATAACCACATTCTTCTCCTGTATGAAACATCAGTGGATTATCTGCGTATTCACCGGGCTCTAAAATCAATTTAAAAAAGTTAATTTGTTTGCCCTGTGGAGGGGAGAGATGTTGATACGTCACATTCGGACGCAGTTGCTTCATTTCCGGTTGTTCATTCTTACGCAGAACCGTGACGATTTCCTGTTCATCTTCTTCAAAGAAAGTGAAGACAGGAACTTTCAAGCAATAACTCATTCTCCATAAAGTTTCTAGAGAAGGAGAGACTTGTCCTCGTTCTATTTGAGAAATCATACTTTGACTAACTCCAGCTTTTTTCGCTAAATCATCCGCAGTGAACCCAAGTGATTTTCTTAAGTATCTAATTCTCTTGCCAACTTCCTCTTTTGGAAAGTCCATGTGCTCAACCCCATTCACTCACATAATGACGTATTCTATCTGTTATCTCCTATTTTACACAAAATGCTAATAAATGGCTTAAAAAATATTAATAATTCTTAATTAATAATTATTTATTTTTATATAATATCCTGGATATTTAAAATTCAAATGAGTATTCTCTCAAAAATCGCTAAATTTCATCAGAATCTCTGAAATAATCTCCCTATACTTTAAAACACCATTACGTTATAATCCGCATATACTGTATACAGAATACAATCAACCTTGAAAGAAGATGTCATCTGTTGAGAAAAATAAAAAAACCCGATTCATTAGCGGATCAAGCATATGATTTAATTCGCAAAGATATTCTGACGGGTACGCTCGCGCCAAACGAAGAACTGCGTGAAGAAAAATTCGCTTTGGAACTGGGAATAAGCCGGACACCACTTCGTGAAGCGATTCGCAGGTTGGCAACGGATGGACTCGTAGTTTTACAAAGTGGAAAACCTGCCATTGTTTCATCTTTCACGAAAGAGGATGCGCTTCATCATATGGAAGTACGGAAGCTACTTGAAACGTATAATATTGAGCAGGTTGCCAAGTTAACGACACCTGAATTTCTTAAATCATTGAAAACCAATCTTAGACTTCAAAAACGGGCAGCGGAAAAAAATGACTTTCATGAATTTATTGAACTCGATCGAGCATTTCACTTATTATTGGCGGATCAAAATTCGAATACCAAACTGTGTGACATGATTTATACCGTGAACACTGGGGTCAATCGTGCCTTTTTAATCCTTGCAAATACGTACCCCGTTTCTGCAATGGAGGCAAGCGGGGAACACGAAGACATCGTCAACGCACTCGAACAGCAGGACGGACCAGCTGCAATAAATGCCATGACCGAACATATGGATAATATTGAACGAAGATTTCTTCATTACTATGAGAAGGGTTGAAGATCCCATGCCACTTACAATAAACGAACGCATCACCAAAATTGCCGTTTCAGGCATCCGACAGTTTTCCAACCAGCTCGTCCATTATCCGGACGCAGTGAATTTAACGATCGGCCAACCCGATTTTCCAACACCCGAAGCCATCAAACAAGCTGGAATCGCCGCCATTTCGAATGACTTAACTGGATATTCCCATAATGCAGGTATGATTGAGCTAAGAAATGCGGTCAGTCGCTTTTTCATGGAAAAATATCAATTTGCCTATAAAGCCGACACTGAAATCATCGTCACAATCGGCGCAAGCGAAGCCATTGACGCAGTCTTTCGGACCATCCTAGAAGAAGGAGACGAAGTGATTTTACCGGCGCCTTGCTATACGGGTTACGCTCCGATCATTACGATGTGCGGCGCAAAGGTAAAGTATCTGGATACTTCAGATACAGGCTTTCAACCTTCTCCTGAACGATTAAAAGGGTTGATTACAGAGAAGACAAAGGCTGTCTTATTCAATTTTCCATCGAATCCAACGGGGGTCTCCATTGATTCCAAGCAAATGGATGCATTAGCAGAAGTACTAAAAGAACAGGACATCTATGTATTGTCCGATGAAATTTACAGTGAAAACACGTTCTCGGGTGAACATCGTTCATTTGGATCGTATCCAGAATTACGGGATCGACTATTCCTTATTCATGGCTTATCAAAATCGCATTCCATGACAGGCTGGCGCATCGGATTTTTATTAGGTCCGGAATCACTGATGCAGCACTGCATCAAAATTCACCAATACAATTCCGTCTGTGCACCGGTGCCGAGCCAATATGCAGCTATCGAGGCACTAGGCGACAGCAAGGATGTTCCTGCTGAAATGAATAAAGAGTACATCGTCCGCCGAGATTATGTATACAGTCGATTACTCGATATGGGACTGGAAGTAGTAAAACCAAATGGTGCTTTTTATATTTTTCCTTCTATTAAAGAATTCGGTATGTCGTCCTTCGATTTTGCGACTAAGCTTTTGAAAGAAGGTGGCGTTGCATGTGTACCAGGCAGTGCCTTCAGTGAATACGGGGAAGGATTCATCCGTATTTCCTATGCCTATGCCATGCCGGTATTGGTAAAAGGATTGGACCGGATGGAAGCATTCATTTCTAAACAAAGATAGGTACTTAAATTCGATTAGCATTTGTAGCATTCCATTAGATAGAGGGCTTAAAAACAGGAGGAATACATCATGACAGAACTTATGTGGTCGACACCAGAAGCACTCCGAACCTTGTTATGTGAAGTAGTCAGTTGGAAAAGCATGACGCTATCAGATGGAGAGCGGGAGTTTCCTTTCAAAGTCCAATCAAAACTGCAGGATATTCCATACTTCCATGACAATCATAAAAATATTGAATTAAGCGAAGCAGATTTTGGACGAAAGTTCCTTACAGCCTTATATAAACATCCGGAAGCAAAAGAAACGATTGTGCTGATCAGTCATTTTGATACGGTCAATACCGAAGAATACGGCGACCTGGAAGCATTGGCTTTTGAACCGGAAATGTTGACGAAAGCGTTACTGGACGTAAAAGATGAATTACCAGAAGACGCCCGTCTGGATTTAGAGTCAGGTAATTACTTATTTGGCCGTGGAACGATGGATATGAAGATGGGGCTCGTCTTGCATATGAGTCTCATTGAAAAAGCATGTCATGAACAATGGCCGATCAATCTTATTTTATTGACGGTCCCGGATGAAGAAGTAAATAGTTCGGGCATGAGAGCGGCTGTGTCCAAATTGATTGATTATCGTACGCAGCACAACCTCACCTACAAACTGTTTTTAAATAGCGAGCCAATCTTTGCACAACAACCTGGCGATGATAAATATTATTTGTATTCAGGTTCAATCGGAAAAATAATGCCTTCTGCTCTTTTTTATGGCATGGAGACACATGTGGGGGAACCGCTAAGTGGGATTACGGCCAATTATATTGCCTCTTTTTTAACACAACGAATGGAATTTAATCCGTTGTTTCAAGAAACCGTTTTAGGTGAGAAAACACCACTGCCAGTCACCATTCAGCAAAAAGATTTGAAAATGGAGTATTCGGCACAGACACCTTACCGTGCAAAGGCTTTATACAATGTATTTCTAATGAATCGTAATGCGGCTGAAATCATGTCGATCTTTGAAGGGGTTGCAAACGAAGCGGCAGATGAGTGCAACAAAAGTTATCAAGCCATTTGTACTCGAGAGGGTGTAGATCCTGTTGGGGACATCCGAGTATTGAAGTACGAAGAATTGATGAATCACGCAGTTGCGAAATTTGGAAATGATTATGTAGAAGCGGTCAAAACAACCGTTCGGGATCATCAGGAATGGGATGACCGGGAAAAATCTTTCCGCATTGTCGATACATTGATGATTCAGTGCCAAGAGCTTGCGCCAGCTATCGTCTTACTGTTTGCACCTCCGTATTATCCGGCGGTCAACACAAGTGACGATCCATTGGTGAAAGAGTGTGTGGAATTTGTAAGAGACTTGGGTCAAGCAGAATTCAATCTGAATATAGAACAAATCCATTATTTTAACGGAATATCCGATTTAAGTTACGTTAACTACGAAGATACAACTGGAGGATGGCAAGTGTTTGAAGTAAACACACCTGTGTGGGGTGATTCGTATTCCATTCCATTTAATGAAATGCGATTACTAAAAGCACCAGTACTCAACGTTGGACCTTTCGGAAAAGATGCACACAAACGAACGGAGCGGCTGCACATTCAAAGTGCATTCGTTGAATTGCCCATTTTACTAGAAACTATGGTCAAGCATGTCCTTATGGAACATGTTAAATCCTAAGAGAAAAGGTCCTTCTAATTAAAGAGGGACTTTCTTTATTTTATTAAAAGTCTATGTAAAAACGATTTCTTTTTGGTTAAACAGTACATAATGAAAAAAGAGCTAAAAACATGTGAAAAGAAAAAAACTTCCCTTCAAATAGGAAAACAATTACAATGAGAAAGTCTTGTGTCTGTAAGGATTTGTAACTTTATTTTGTAACAGAAAAAACAATAAAAAATAATTTTTGTATTTTTCTTGTTGAAAGCTTGCTATACTTGTCTAAAGATTAAAATAGAATGGGAGATATAACATGAAAAAAAATTCAACCCAAGAAACTACTAAAAAGAAAATGCCTACTTGGATAAAACGCTCTTTACTGATTGTTGGACTGTTTATTCTTATGGGAGGATCATATGCGACATATTTATTTAAGTTCAAAGAATATGACGTTGCGGATTCAGAAGTCAAAGAAATTACAAAAGAAACATATAATGTCGATTTACCTGATGGTTCAAAAATTGAACTGGATGAAGAGGGTAATATTGTTGAAACTGATAGCTCAGGACAAGTTACTTCATCGTCAACAACAGCTTCAGCAAACAATGAAAATGCCAACGAAAATGTAGAGTTAACTGCGGCAGAAGAGACCTCAGATGAAAATGTTGCTTCTGCAGAAAATGCGACCGTTAGTACTTCTAATTCTAAAACTGAAAAAAGTTCATCAAAAGTTGTGCAACCAACAGGAAAGGTTAGTTCTTTTGGGACATCCAAGCATACTTCATCTAAACCTGTAACTGTTGCTACAATTAAAGAGAAATACAAACCTGTTATGACAAAACTGCAAGCGGATGCTGATGTAAGAATTGATGCATTAGTCAATCGTGCTGCTAACGAATATCAAACGAAACAAGCAAATGGTGAATCCATTAACTATGCATACTTCTATAAAAAATATACATCTGCAGCAAGCGTACTTGAAGGTCGAACGGACAAAGTCTTCTACCAAGTCATCTATGTGATTGAAAAAGATTTAGTCAAAAACGGATTCAGTAAAACGCATGCGAAAAGCTTTGTAAGCGAGTATAAAGCAATTAAGGAAACACAACGTAAAGAATTTCTTAAAAAAGCAATGAATTATTAATTCCATATGGAAATAAACCCCCGACGATTTTAAATGCCGGGGGTTTTCCATTATTTTTAACAGGTTTCGACACAGTATTAATCATTGCGAACAAATGATTTTCTTGTCGATTTATGATAAAATACAAACCATGAAAAAGTATTTATGGTTCCTCCTCATACTGGCAGTTCTATTTATTTCCTCCTCACAGACATATGAAGAAAGCTCTTTAATTCCAACCCTGAAGCAATGGCTACCTGAAGAACCGTTGAAAGGTGTGTTGTCAATTATCCAAATTCCATATTGGGATACAACGGTTTCTATAAATGAAAGAGGATATTATCATTTCGTCGAATTTCTGATCAGAAAAGGCGCACACATTCTTACATTTGGAGCATTGGCAATCGTATCTTACTTCATACTGAAACGATACATTCGTGCATTTTTGATTACATTGATGATGGCAATTATGGACGAACTCCATCAGTCTTCAACTGCAGGAAGAACTGCGACAATCCAAGATGTTTTTTTGGACGCATTTGGAGCTTTGCTAGCTCTAACCATTTTGTTTGTCCTTCATAAAGTTAGAAAAGATCGAAGGGGCAGCCCAAAAGTCAATTAAATTGACTTTTTAGGGCAGCCCCTTTTCATATTAAGAATGGTTCATTGATTTCCGTTACAATGCACTTTCAAGTTTCGAAGCTAGCGAAGCGATGCAGAAACAGAAACAGAAAAAAACAGGCGTGCGCTTTCCGCGTGCGATCTTGGGCCAACGGTATGTTGGTAACGAAGACGTAGCCAATCGAGGTGGTGCTCTAATCTTCGTTCCAATATGTAATCGTCCTAGCTTGTTTAAATGAAAATACCCACACCAACAATAAGAAAGTAGAGGGTATCGGCACGATTACTTTTGAGGAAAATAAGTAAAAACATAAAAACAGGTGGAGAAAACGATTTTTCTCCACCTGTTACATACTTGGGACGTGTAGATAGCTCATTTTTTGTTGCTAGGAGTTAACTGACATGAAAATATCTACTCTGATCTATGGGGAGTAATGAAAAATTCAACCCTTTTTAAACAAATTATAGAAATATAACATGTCAAAAGTTTAAGAAATTCAATAAATTTAGTTCTATTCCCCTGTTATGAAAAATAGCATAATAACGTAAAAAGAAGCACCCGAATAAATCGGATGCTTTTTTTTTACTGAAAAACGAAGGAAGTAGGAGGCTGTACATCGAAATGTACGAAACAAGTTAATGTTTTCCAATGGGAGAAACCTCCTATGAAATTAATAATATCTTACATTTTTAAAAATTGCACGAAAAATTTTTAAATATAAAAATCATTACAATTAGTGAGAAAATTAGCTTATTTCCTGTAATAAATGGTAATATATTAATAGAATTTGAAATAATCACGGAAAAAGGTGGCAATCATGGAATTTATGATGTAATATGGAAATTGTAATTGACTTACAGAGTGTTTCCAAACGTCAATCCCAGAAGAGTCGCTACAAAATTCAGAAAATCTCAATTATTTAGTTGATTTTCATATAGGACTTTTGTATACTCATATATTAGATAGGGTGACGACGCTGGATACAATTCAGTAGATCGATTTTTACACACTACCAAAACGCAACACAGAAGCGAAGGGAGAAAACAAATTTATGAAAAAGAAAGCAATCAAGATCGCTGCATCGACAGCGGTAGTAGCTTCAGCATTCGTTGCAGCAGCTCCAGCAAACCAAGCTGACGCAGCAACAAACGTTGATCAATTAGTGCTTGACGCACAAAATGCAGCAACAGTATTAAAATGGGCAATTTCAATTGAGGGTTCTGGCGACGGAGTTACTCAACCATGGGCTCAATACAACAATGCAAAATTAGCAAATGCTAAAGCTGAAGCGGCACTTACAGGTTTAAGTTTCTCAGACAAACTTAAATACGAAGCTCGCCTAGCTGATGCTAAACTTCAAGTGAAACGCGCTCAATCTTATATTGATGCAATCACTTCAAGCCAAAAAATTGCTAGCTTAACAGCTAACTTAACAGCTGCTGTTGGCACAAACGACATCGAAAAAGTAGAAGCTGCTTACCACGTAGCAACTGCTGAATATCGTAAACAATCAATCTTATTAGACCGCGTATACGGTCAATCTACTCGTGATCAAATTCGTAACGCAGTAAAACCTGCTCTTGAAAAATTAGTTGCTGAATTGAAAAATGACGTAACTGTTAACGTATTAGTTAAAGGTGCAGCTGCTGATGCTACTGCTCTTAAATTTGAAGATGCAGCTAAAAAATTAACTGATGCACAAGCTATCCTAGATGCAAGCGTTCTTAAATGGGAAACAGCTTTACAAAAATCAGTTAATGATGTAACTGCAGCAATTCCATTGTCAGTAACTTCAATCTCAAGTGATTTCAAAAACACAGTAGTAGTTAAATTCTCTAAACAATTAAGCCCAGGTGCTTCTACATTGCCTGCTGGTCAATTCACATTCAACAACGGATTGATCGTTCAAGCTGCATCAGTTGCTGCTGACGGTAAAACTGTTACATTGACTACAACTACACAAGAAGCAGCTACAGCGTTTACATTGTCTTACCAAGGTAAAACGACTGGTCTTTCATTCACTACACCTGCATCTGATATAGATAATACAATCGTAATCAACGATACAACTAATCTATTCTTAGTGAATGGTCAAGAACGTGCTTACACTTCACGTTTCACTAAAGTGGATGGTACTCCTTACACAGGTAAAGTAACAATCAAACTTTACCAAGATGGTACATCTACAGTAGTTTCACGTGATCAAGTTAAAATTACTTCTGTAAACGGTTTAGGCGAAGGTAACAGCTTCACTTACAATGCAAACACTGAAGAGTATGTTGCAAATGCTGTGAACGGTGCATTGACTTTCGTACTTAAAGATAATTCAAGTGTAGCAACTGATGCAGTTGACCTTAATGACGAAATCACAGTTACACCATTTGTATCTAAATACGAAAACAATGTTGCAAGCGGCAAATATGCTGGAGATACTACATTCTCACCTAAAGCAGCAGTTGGAGTTTATAGTGCAGAATTAGTAGGTTCAGTATCTGCTGATGTTGCTAAGAACCTATTCTACATGAATAGCGAAATCTTCAACTTTGATTCAAATGATTTCTTCTTTATCCGTAACACTTCAGTAACAGCTGAAGCTTTCTTCAAAGCATTATCTAAAGGAGATCATGTTACTTTCGATTACAAAGCAGCAGGCAATGTTAGTACTTTCCGTATCGATTCAGATGTAACTCTTGATCCATCTCCAGCTGGTTTCAAAGTTACTAATGCTAACGATGCTGAACCATCTTATGCATTCTCTGAAAACAGAGGTCTTGTTGGTAAACATGTTGTAACACATGATAAAGATGCTTACCGTTTAGTTGGTAAAGGTCAAGCTGGTTACATCGTAGAAGCACGTCGTGTAAATGCTAACGGTACAACTGACTTTGTTGCAGATACTACTGTAGATGCTAACGGAGAATGGGTTATTAACTCATTGAACCTTTTAGATGGGCGTAACAATTTTGTAGTTACACAACGTAAAGCTTCAGCAACACTTGAAACTGTTGATATGGACGATGTAAATGTCGTTATCTTCAGAGATTTCTTCTATGCTGAAAACTTGAATGTAACTGATAAAGTTGGAGCTGGTATAGGATCTCTTACAATCGGTGATACAATTAACTTCGTTGCTCCAGCTAAGCTTAATAACAACGAATTAAAAGTATCTTCAAATGCTACTTTGACTGTTAAAGACATCAATGGTAGAACTGCTACAATTAAAGTTGCTGCAGCAGGAAATAAAATGGTAGTTACAGACGTAGTTAATGTTACTGCTGGATGGGATTCTACAACAGCTGGATTATTCGTAACTAGTGCTACAGGTATCGTTAACCAAGATAACCTAGTATGGAAATTAAATGCTGTTGGTTCTGACGTTGATTTAGCTGGAACTACTCCTCAATAAAACTAAACGAAACGTTGCTTTATAAGTCATTCATATGACGAAAAAAGCGGTAAAACCTCATGTAATTGCTGAAACGCATTTTGCATGAGGTTTTTTCTAACTATTAATTTCCAATAGATGGGTGAAATTCCCATACTTGCAAAACAGTCTATATGCAAGTGCCTAATCCTCCTGGATCCAGTGATGCTCTGATAAGCGGAAGGGGTTAAGTCAGGTGAAGTCGTACTCAACAAATTGAGGCGGGGCTCTTTAAAAAACAACTATGGTCAGGAAAACGAATCCATGTAGGCAGGGTGAGGTAGTGAGTACCGTGAAATAGCTAGGAGTTCGGTATTCATCCTTACATACGAAATGGTGTAATGGCGGACAGTATAATTGACTGTTAAACTGATCGTTCTCATTTCTGAATAGTGGAGACCTACGGTTGTCAAAATAAGGGATGGAATTAATGGAACGTTTGAAGTTCTCAATGAAGAGGTGTGTCAGCACCATAGAGGCATTGAGAATGGCAGCGGGTTCATAGTAGTGTAGATTGCTAGCCGTTTGAACTGGTATGGTAACATATGAGGAGGATAAAACTAGCGGGAGCGAAGGAACCCAGTCAGTGGCAAATGATAATATTAGCTTATTTCCCCAAAATTTAAGCTCTTAAAAAAATAGAACCTTTTCATTTTAATGATAGGTTCTATTTTTTTGAATTAAAAAGTCGGAATATTCCACTAAGTAGGTAAATATTTTTATAATTAATTGCTTTCTTTCAATAGTTTAGATTCTTTTAATATATTTCGTACACTAGCTTAACAAATGAAAACTATAATATTACTTGGGGAAATAAATTTCTTATTTTATACGCTGACGGATCGCCGTGTGCGATGAAAGTCGCCTGCATGGTGAAGGCCCGAAACGAAAGCCACATAGTTGTGGTATAAGACGGGAATAGCAAAAATTTCGAACTATCAATTATGCATTTCAATGACACGCATGCTTATTTAGACAATGTAGCAAAACGAGTGACAGCAGTAAACGATGTACGCAAATTGAAACCTGATGCGTTGTTATTTGACTCAGGAGATGTATTCTCAGGAACACTATACTTCAATAAGTTCCTAGGACAAGCAGATTTGGAATTTATGAATTTAATGAAAGTGGATGCGATGACTTTCGGTAACCATGAATTTGATCTTGGTGCATCACCGGAAGGCCATAAAGCATTGGCCGATTTCATTAAAGCGGCACAGTTCCCATTTGTATCTTCTAACGTGGATTTTTCAAACGATGTTTTGTTCAAAGGTTTATTCAATTCAAAGATTTCAAATAAAGAAAAAGATGGAAATATCTATACAGGGATTGTCAAAGAAGTAAATGGAGAAAAAGTCGGTATTTTTGGTTTGACAACTGAAGAAACTTCGGATATTTCAAGTGCTGGATCTATCACATTCTCAAATTATATTAAAGATGCCAAGAAAATGGTAAGACAATTCGAGAATATGGGCATTAACAAAATCGTAGCGCTTACTCATATTGGCTATGATGATAATCCGGAAATAGACAATGACAAACTCCTGGCAGAATCGGTAAAAGGTATTGATGTAATTGTTGGAGCTCACAGTCACACTGCCATACCTGTACCTGTTTTATTAAACCAAGATACAGAACCAACGATTATCGTTCAAGCAGGTCAATATGCAGAAAATCTTGGAACATTAGATGTAACGTTTGATAGCAATGGAGTTGTAATTTCGCATGAAGGAAAGTTGATTCCAGTAGCAAGCAAAACAGCAGATGCTGAAGCTGCTGCCCTTCTAAAAAAATATTCAGATCAAATTGAAGTGCTTAAAAACGAAGAAATTGGTGCGATTACCACAGCTCCTTTAGAAAATCTTCGCACTGCGGAGAATAGCGTTCGTAAAAATGAGACACCTCTAGGCAACTTAATTACTGATGGAATGCTTGCAAAAGCAAAAGAATATAACAAAGACGTAGTCATGGCTTTCCAAAATGGCGGCGGCATCCGGGCAGGTATTAATGAGGGACCAATTACTGTCGGTGAAGTAATTACAGTTCTTCCATTCGGTAATACGCTGGCGACCATGAAATTGTCTGGTGCAGAGATAAAACAAGCATTTGAAAAAAGTTTCGGTGTATATCCTCTTGAAAATGGTGGCTTCCTTCACGTATCAGGAGCAAAAGTTAGATTTGATTCTTCAAAACCGGCTGGCCAACGTGTAGTGTCCATTAAATATAAAAATGAAGATGGTTCATACACAGAGATTCAAGATGGCAGCATGTATACAATCGCTACTAATGCATTTACAGCTAAAGGCGGCGATGGATACGATGTATTGAAGAAGGCTTATGCAGAAGGAAGAGTAACTGATTTAGGTTTATCAGATTGGGAGAACTTTGCACAACACTTAACATCACTTGGAACAATTACACCAAAAACCGAAGGACGCATAGTGGATGTAGTTAATGAAGTACCTTCAGAATTGCCGGGTGGCAATGTTCCTGCTGAAGATTTCTCCGGCACCGTTGAAAACCCAAAAGTTTACGCCGGAAATGTTACAGTATCAGTTTCCAACATTTCCTCCCTTGAAAATGCAGTAGTCAAAGGAAACTTAGTACTTACAGGAACATTGTCGGATAGTGCTACGTTTTCAAACATCAAGGTTGAAGGTTCTTTAGATGCTTCAGGACTGGATACTGATAGAATGCAATTTGAAGGAATAGAAGTAACGGGAGATACAATTCTATAACTTGCACAAAGCCTCCTCCATCAGGGGGAGGCTTATCTTATTGATACTGAAAATTCGGATATTAAAGGAGAATTTATAGCATGAGTGTCAGTAAATGGAGAAAATCATTGAATACCGTCTTATCTGCCGGATTAGTAGCAAGTCTAATAGTTCCAACATTGCCAGCACCTGCAAGAGCAGCAACTAATGCAGCTGACTTGATTATATCCGAATATATTGAAGGAAGTAGTTCAAATAAAGCCATCGAACTATACAATGGTACGGGAGCAACGATAAATTTAAGTGATTATTCCCTTGAGTTGTATTCTAATGGAAAAACAGTTGCCGAAAATAAGCTTAAGCTAGCTGGGAACATAGAAGCTGGTAAAACATATGTACTTTATAATACAGGATCAAATGCAGACATTAAGAGCAAAGGGAATTTAGCTAACTCAACTGTTATTAATTTCAATGGAGATGACGCTATAGTTCTTAAAAAATCAGAGATTATAATAGATTCTATAGGTCAGGTTGGGAACGCAGTTAAATTTGCTGAAAATGTAACACTTGTTCGAAAAAGTGCAATAACTAAAGGTGATACAGTAATTTCAGATGCATTTGACCGTACAGTAGAGTGGAACGCCCTTGCAATAGACAATTCATCAAACCTAGGATTGCATACTATGGACGGTGGCGGTACACCGATAGAAAACAAAGTCGAAGCATTAACAGCTTCAACTCCATCATCCACTGTTCCGGCCAATACTGAGATCACATTGTCCACGGCAACAGCTGGAGCAACGATCTACTATACAACAGACGGATCCGAACCAACGATATCAAGCACCAAATTTACAGCTCCAATTATCATCGATAAAGATATGACCATCAAAGCTTTCGCAGTAGCTGAAGGTATGGCAAATAGTGATATCTCGACATTCCAATATCTAGTTGCGAGCGAGAATGGCACTTTGACCATTTCAGAAGCGCGTGCAAAGGCAATTGGGGAAACTGTTACTTTAAAAGGAATTGTCACAGCTAATTTGAAAAACACTGTTTCCATTCAAGATGCTACAGGTGGGATTGCCGTACGTCCTGCGAGTTTAGATGCTGCTATTGGCGACGAAGTAACGCTGACAGGTAAATTGGCTGAATTCAGAAGCCTTCTGCAATTGGATGGAGCTTCAATAGTCAGTAAGACAGCGAAAGTTGCACCGGCACCAAAGGTTGTAACTGGAGCAGGCGTTAAAGAAGAAAACGAATCACTTCTAGTCCAAGCAAAACAAGTCACTTTAACTTCAAAAGATGCGAACAATAACTATACTGCGACTGATGGTACAGTAGATTTCATCGTTCGTGACGAAAATAATACACTAGGTTTGGCTGTAGGAAAAACATATGAGTCAATCACGGGAATCGTTCAGCAATTTGATGCAGCTTATCAAATAATTCCACGTTTCCAACAAGACATTGTAGAGGATAGTTCAGTCATCCAACCTGTTACAGCAAATCCGGCAAGCGGTACGTTTGTAGGGGAAACCACTGTAACATTGACTACAAGTACTGCTAATGCAGAAATATTTTATACTCTGGATGGTTCAGAACCATCAGTTAGTAGTAATAAATATGAAGCTCCAATTAAAATAACGGAAGATTCAACATTAAAGGCAGTCGTAAAAGCTGCTAATGGTTCTTTGAGTGAAGTGAAGACTTTTGAATATATCATAACTGATAGTTTGCAGATTCATGATATTCAAGGGGAAGGCCATGCTACTACATTCAATAATAAAAACGTAGAAGGAATCCAGGGTATTGTTACCTATTCTTTCACATTGAGTGGGGCAACTTATTATCATCTTCAAACACCAGATAGTTTGGTAGATAATAATCCAAATACTTCAGAAGCAATACTTCTATATAGCGGTACTAATACTTGGCCGATTCAAGTAGGAGATTTGGTTTCTGTTACTGGTAAAGTAAGTGAATTTGCATATGATGGATATTCTGACCGTCAAACAACAGATTTGAAAACTACCCAAATCAATGTAAGGAATGATCAGGGAGGAAAAGTAACAGTCATTGAAAGAGGAGTTACATTACCTTCCCCAATCGTTCTTGACAAAACTAAAATGTCTTTGAATAGTATTGATAGTGATAATCTTTCCATTTTCAATCCAACAGTAGATGCCATTGACTTCTGGGAAAGTCTTGAAGGCATGCGTGTTCAAGTTGGTAATTTGAAATCTGTTTCACCACAGGAACATGGCGATTTGATAACACTGCTGGAAGAAGCACCTACAAATTCGTTACATGGCGGCGTGCTGTATGAAGAAGGCAACCAAAATCCAAACCGCATACAATTCCGAATGGAACCGAATGGCCCGGCACGTGAAATGGAAGTGGCAACTGGGGATAATTTTAGAGGTCCATTAACAGGAGTGGTAGGATATTCATTCCAAAATTATAAAATTTATGTTTCTTTAGATGACATGGAAAAAGCACATACACAAGGCAGTGCAGTGCCAGAAAAAACTACAATTGTTAAAGCAGAAGATAAGTTGACAATTGCATCTTATAACTTGGAGAATTTCTCTAACAACAAAACTTCTTCATCAGATGATAAAGCTAAGAAATTGGCTCGTGCATTGGCTTCTGATATGCAAAGCCCGGATATTATCGGGGTAACAGAAGTACAGGATAATAACGGCGAAAACGCTGGTGACTCCAAGGCTGACCAAAGTTACGAAAGACTGATTGCTGAGATTGTTAAAGCAGGTGGAAAACAATATAGCTATGTGAATATTGATCCTGTAAACAATCAGGACGGCGGTGCACCGAATGCAAATATTCGCGTTGGATTCTTATATAATCCGGAGCGGGTAACATTAACAGATGGTATGCCGAAAGGTGATGCAACAACTCGCGTCGGTTACGAAAATGGGAAATTAACTGTAAATCCAGGTCGGATCGATCCAACAAATAGTGCATTTGATAGCAGTCGAAAACCTTTGGCCGCGCAATTTGATTTCCAAGGCGAAAGTGTCGTCGTTATTGCAAATCACTGGAACTCTAAATCAGGAGATAGTCCACTTTTTGGATCCATTCAACCACCAATTTATAATAGCGAAGTGCAACGCCACAAAATCGCAAATATTGTATACAATTTTGTGGAAGATATTAAATCTAAAAACCCTGAGGCAAATGTTGTATCTTTAGGAGATTTCAACGATTACCAATTCTCACAATCGTTAAAAATTCATGAAGGCAGCCTTATGACGAATATGATCAATAAAGTAGCAACATCTGATCGCTACACTTATCTGTATCAAGGAAATTCACAAGTTTTGGATCATATTCTTGTATCTAAAAACTTGGAGAGTAAAACTGAAATAGATATTCTGCATATCAATGCAGACTTCACTGACATGGCTGGCAGAGCATCTGATCATGATCCGGTCCTAGTTCAGATCGAGCTAGCTAAGGATGAAGTTGAAGCTCCAATTACGCCTGAAAAGATCTATGACTTCAAAAACTTTAAAACAAAGAAATTGGTAATTAGTAAACCAAGCGTCTCCATTACATTGGACAATTCATCTGTCATCACAGAGGGCGTCCTGTTCACTGGTTCATATGCAGAGTTCCATGGAGCTGGTTTTGCAAAAACAAAGGTTACAATCAAACCGGAAACAGCTGGAGCGATTATTGATTTTAAAGGAATTGAAGCTGTTGAGCTTATTATCGATGGCACGAATGTGAAAGAAATAAGAGGCGCAGAGAATATTAAGGAAATTAAGTACATTAACGGCGCAGGTCCTGAGTCAATTAAGATTACAAATTCCAAAGGAGAGCCAATTGGCTCTCCTTTGGATCCTAATGACAATAAACCTCCGGTACTAAAAAAGAGCTTCCCTAACCAGACAGTTTCTACAGGGGAATCCATCTCTCTATTATTGACGGATTATTTTACGGATCCAGATAATAATCAACTAAGTTTTTCATCAACGAAGGGCACAATCAACAAAACGACTTCAACACTTACGCTAGAGCTTGAAGAAGGCAGCCATATTGTTGGAGTAACAGCAACAGATGGTAAAGAAAGTACTACTGCAAGTTTTACAGTAACAGTAACTGCTCCTGCTACACCAGATGATGATTATTACAAAGATGCTTTTGGAAAAGAAGGAGTAGCCTTGAAAGCTGCATTACATGAAATTATCGATGATCATAAACAACTTACTTATGATCAAGCATGGGAAGCATTAAGAGAAACAGATGAAGATCCGAATAATTTAAACAATGTAATCCTATTCTACTCAGGGGTATCGCGCGCAAAAAATAAAAATGGCGGGAACGTAGGGGACTGGAACAGAGAACATACATGGGCAAAATCACACGGTGATTTTGGAACAAGTATAGGACCTGGAACTGATATACATCATCTTCGACCAACCGATGTCCAAGTCAATAGTGCAAGAGGAAATCTAGATTTCGATAATGGTGGAAGTCCTGTAACTAATTGTGCTGAATGTAAAAAAACGTCCAATTCATTTGAACCGCCAAATCGTGTAAAAGGCGATGTAGCCCGGATTCTATTCTACATGGCTACACGCTATGAACAAGGAGACAGAGTAGACTTGGAGTTGAATGAATTGCTTAATAATGGAAGCAATCCTTTCCATGGAAAACTGTCAGTTCTTTTGCAATGGCATTTGCAAGATCCAGTTGATGAGTTTGAAATGAATAGGAATAATGTTATTGAAAAATGGCAAGGAAATCGCAATCCATTTATCGATCATCCAGAGTGGGTAAATCTTATTTGGAAAAAAACGAACTCTAATAACGTAAATTTGGCATCTTAATGCCTAACTAATATTTTGTTTCACTGATTGCACGCATCTCCATTTACTACTTGTTTCTTAACAAAGTAGTAGATAAAAGAGGGCGTGCTTTTTAATTTAATTAATAAGAAACTACTCAACATTCGTTTGCGAATCAAAAAAAGCAACATACTCTAATTCTCACGAGTATGCCGCTTATTATACTTTTCTTAATTCACATCTAGAACATCTTCAAATTTCCATTGGCCGGCTTCATCTTTGGATAATAGGTAAGTAATATATTCAACCTCTTCAGTTGTTCCATTGAGTGCACTTTGATTGTGAATTACAATGGCCATCCCCTCAACGACAAGTTCAACTTCAATACCTAGCGTCTTATAATTTATATCGTTTTTCTCAAATGATGTCTTTATTTCTTCTTTAAGTGTTGAGTATTGAGGATATTTTTGACTATATAAACTAAATAGTGATTCAGTATTTTCGGCATTTTCATACTCTTCGTATTTCTTGAACAACTCGATAATTTCTTGTTGTTGTGTCAAGAAGCTTGTATCTTTTCTTATGCTTAGAATGTAGGTATTGTGTAGCACACTCCAAACTTGTTCATTTTCTATCTTCCCTAGTAAAGTATAAAATTTATCACTATTAGCTTCGACTGTTGCCTGATCTGCCTTTTTCGTAATCAAACCATTCAAAGTGTCTAATTGCATTTTAGCTGAAACGATGTTTATAGATGATTGAAGTGCCTTTTCACCAGGAGATTTGTATTTAACCAGAATTGCATTACGCGTCGAATTACCGTATACACGATATAGTAATGTCGCTTGTTTTCGGATTTCCCTAGACAATGCATGATAACTAGCTTCAGTTAGATCTGATGTTGGATTCGCAGCATAAAGTTTATTAAATTGAGTAGTTTTATCCACTATTTTCTTTCCAGTTGTAATCGCATCGATATATCCGGTTGCACGACTATAATGTACCCCGACATTAGCTTCGAGACGCTTTTGTAATACAGCCTTATCTTTTGTATTAGTACGGGCAATTTCTTGTTTAGCTTTCAAGTAAGCATCTTTTGTTAAGTTGAAAATTTTCATATCTGGATACTTTACTTCTTTTGTTAGCTCCACAGATATTTGCCATTTTAAAGCACCTGCATGTTGCTCTGCTGTTCTCACTAATGATTCAGCTTTTGAAACTGTCGATGCTTCTGCATTGGTAAAAGGTGTAAATACACTAGCTACAACAACCCCAAGAGCCAATGAAAACGATAAAAATTTCTTCATAAAAATCCTCCATTCTTTTTCTTTGATTAGTATTTTACATTTTATAGGCTTTATTTAGAATATTATAGATTACATGTTTTTTCCACTATTATTTTGTAGGTTTCATTGTTAAATTACAAAAAAGGGTGAAAAATTACTCATTTTGATCAATTTTTGATACACCAATTCGAACTAGTAATAAAAACAATGTACTAGTGATAGCTGAAATATAAGAATGATAAAGAACTAGAATTGAAGATGAGTGTATGAGAAAGGGGAATATGTCACAGTAAAAGATGTCGAAATTACTAATTCATGATTCATTAATATGACAACCAAGAATCTTCCTATTAGTTTTATGAATAACAATAAGGGATTTAAAAATTCTATATAACAAGATGAGGAAGTATAACTATTAATATAGAAGGTGAAAGAGTAGATTTGTGCCTAGAAAGTAAAAAAGGAACGAGGGCTAAGACCGACATCTTGTCGAAACAACTTCATGATTTGCTAGCGAGGACTCAAGTTAAAGATTTACAAGTATGCTTTGCCTCATGCAGAATATGCAAAAAGCGCATTTGTCGATAAACATTATAATGGTTTAATAAAGCCAAATAAATAAAACGGCACCTAGAATATCTAGGTGCCTAACTACTCAGACTAGTTTTGTTGCGAGAAAAACGAAGGGAGATCTTCTGCGGGTTACCAGCCCGAATTCTCACTTGAAAATTATAACATGAATCAGTAACTATTACATAACAATAAAGTTCATTTTTCTACAAAATGTGACATTTTTCGACCTATTTAACTTTCGAAAAGTCGAAAAACAGCTGATTTTCGACAAAAACTACCTTAGAATTCGGTTGTTTATAAGCTCGACAGAGTTTTTGTGAGTGGTACATACATTAATATTTTCACTTTCGCAGCTAGAAAAGAACCTTTAGTCATAAAGTTGATGGTGTGTAGACATCATTGATTATAGTTATAGTTGCTCTCGGTTTATTTGCCGCGAGTGATGCACAACCGAACTACCTAATATAGATAGAGAAAGAGCGAAGTGGCATTGTCACTTCGCTCTTTCCAATGGGTTATCGCACTTAGCTAATCAGTCCTACAAGTTGGGAATCGGAGTAACCACAATTAAACTCAAATACGCAGATGTAATTTCCATTTTCCAAATAATTGAAAAATATTGATGTTGTAATCAAATTGTTACACAACTGTAAAGTTAAAAAGGTTTAATTCATGGTATCCTAAAAACAAGAAAGTATTCAGAAAAATAAAAAAATTTAGAGATATATCGGGGGAAATACATTTTATGAAATTGAAGTCATTTGTAGCTAAGTTTATAACCGCATGTACTATGGCAACAATTTTGGTAACTGCTCCGTTATCAATTCAAACTGAAGCGGCAGGTTCAATTGAATCTAAAGAACTTATCAGTGTAGCTAATAATTTAATTGGAACAAAGTATGTATATGGTGGAACTACTGCAAAAGGTTTTGATTGTTCTGGATTTATTGGTTATGTGTATAAAGAACTTGGTTTAAATTTACCAAGGACTTCTGCTGGTATGTATGCTACAGGAACAAAAGTTTCCTATGATAATCTGCAACCAGGAGATCTTGTTTTTTTCAATACATCCGGTAGAGGGGTTTCACATGCCGGGATATATATTGGAGCTGAAAAGTTTGTTCATTCTTCATCCAGTAAAGGTGTTTCCATTGCAAGATTAGATGATCCTTATTACTGGGGCGCAAGATATATAGGCGCAAAACGTGTTGCTTCAGTCAATGTAGTTGCAGCTGCAAAAAAATAAGTACCCATAAACCGTTTTGTTGTCGAGGACATCAAGACGGTTTTTTCTATGTTATAATTATTTGTGAATTACATAGGGAAGGATGAATGAAGTGGAAAATAAAACTTATAAAACCGAACTGGACTTCAATGACTCTTGGGAATTGGTTTCTCAAGAAAAATATGTATTCCAATTTTTTCATCAGCAATTAACTGATCTTGAAGCCAATCAAATACATATTCACGGTGTCAAACTATATAAAACAGAAAAAGGCATGGTTATAACTGGTCTTCTTAGACATTCTCTAGCCAAAAATGTAATGTTTGACCAAGTTACTCTAATTGTTAAAAATGAAAAAGGTATAGAGCTTGCCAAAAAAACTTTCGACATGGAATTATTCGGTGAACTGGGTCCACAAAAGGCTAGACCGTGGAAATTTGCTTTTGAAGACGAGCATGTACTTGTTCCACTTGATGAAATTGAGGACCAAATGGCTTTTGAATTACTTTTTGAACACCATGAGAAGGTGGTCAGGAATTTCACTTTGTTGTTGGACGAAAATTGGGAAATGAGCTTGTCCGAGGAGCAAAAAGAATTTGTGTCCAAGGTAGTTTCCTCACTAGATCCAATCAAAGTAAATGAGGTATCCGTTACCGGTTTTCATTTAAATGAAACGCCAGAAAATGTTAATATCTTCTTGCTGGTGCGAAATGCTTTTTCACAGACGTTAACCATTGACAATCTACCATTACAGTTATTCGATGCTAGAGGGGATTTGATAAGCAAACTTGGTTTTCCAATAGGGAAATTCCAAATTCCTGCACACCAAGCTCGTCCTATCAGTCTTTCGTTCTCAAGAGAAAACTTTTTAGTTGATAATCCAGATTTTACAAGTTTTACAATAGAACTTGTTCCACAACAATTATAAGCAACAAAATAAACGAAAATGTTCTGTAACAATTGCATTTTCGTTTTTTTATGCATTTTATTTGAGGTATTTTTAAGTATATGATTTATCAAGATCAATTATACGAGTATTGAGGTTAATCATAAGAAAAAAGCAGCGATATTCGAAAAATACGAATATCACTGCTGTAATTAAAATTGAATTAGCTTATAAGTTTAATTACTACTCTGCATCTAATGATTCAAAGTATTTCCAGTTTCCAGTCTGATCTTTTTTCAAAATGTAACTCTTAGATACTGAAAATTCCTGTTGATCGATAGTTATTTTTTGATCTTGGACCACAAGTGCTTCCCCGTTGCTTATATATACAATCTCTAAACCCAGTGTCTCATATACCACATCAAATTCTTTAAATGATGTTTCTATGTTTTCTTTAAGTTCTAGGTAACCAGGAAATTCTTCACTATATAAGCTAAAGGTTAAATCTAGGTTTTCTTGGTTTGCGTAGTCAGTGGACTTTTTGAAAAAATCACCTATTTCTATTTGTTGTGCTAGGAAATTAGGTTCTTTACTTATACTTTCTTTATAAGAATCGTAAAGGTCAAAATAGATTTTATCATTTTCTACGGAATCTAATAGCGTAATTAATTTTTCAACGTGTTTCTCAACAGTTTCTTTTTTTGCTTTATTTGTAATCAATTGATCTAGTGTATCTAATTGCATTTTGGCAGTAATTACGTTTTGAGTAGAATTGAGTGCTCTTATTCCAGGAGTTTTGTAATTAGTTAATATTGCTTCACGTGTCGATTTACCATAAACACGATATAACAAGGCTGCTTGCTTTCGAATTTCGCTAGACAACTCATGATAACTGTTTTCAGTTAAATCAGCTGTTGGATCAGTCGCAAATAACTTATTTAATTGATTGCTTTTATCGACAATTTTCTTGCCTGAAGTAATGGCATCAATGTAACCCATTGCACGTTTATAATGTATTCCAACATTCTCTTCTAAGCGCTTATCCAACACCGCTTTATCTTTTGCACTTACATTGGCAATTTCTTTCTTTGCAGTTAAGTATGCATTTTTTGTTGAATTAAAAACTTTCATATCTGGATATTTGATTTCCTTCGTGAGTTCCACAGATATTTGCCATTTCAAAGCTCCAGCATGTTGTTCAGCTGTTTTCACAAGAGCCTCTGCTTTAGTCGTTGAAGCTGCGTTCACTTCTGTGAATGGTGTGAAGATACTTGCTCCAATAATACCAAAAGCCAATGTAACTGATAAAATTTTATTCATTGTTTGCCCCCATTTGGAAGATTCATAAAACTTCCTAATAATAAACCTTATTTAGAATAGTATATTTCGAAAGTTTTGTCTATTGAATTTAAATGCTATCTTGTAGTTGTAAAAAACGATTTGCTTTTCAATGGTACTTTAAGAAATTATACGTATTATATTTTTTAGTTTGGAAATAATAAGCATATGACGTTCCATAAAGAGAATATAGATAGAGGGGCTTAAGTTTTCTGAATTCGGATTTTCGTTCTTTCAATTAAACAGCATACCTTTGTTTGTTGGGATTGATTATAAAGGGGGTAATCTTATGGAGAGTCACAAAGTATTAATAGAAGTAATCGTTGGGATTGTCCTTGTGATTGTGGCAGTTTTATTAAACATAGATATTTAATCTTTATATTAAGTCATTAGATAGGAATAAATGACTCAAAAAGAAGTGGATTCTATTTGATCTCTAGTCGATGATAATATCCATTTATTACATAATGTTATTTTAAAAATTTTATATAACCAAGTTGCAATACAAAAATAAAGCAAAATAATTTTTGTTATCAAAATGTAATATTTCTTAATATAAATGAAAAATTAAACAACTACTATATGTGTTAACCTTTAGGGAGTGATTTAAATATGAAATTAATTTCCTGAGGTGAATGTTTTAATGTTGAAAGTAAAAATGTTTTGCAGTTTGATTATTCTGTTCTCCGTGTTAACATTTTCATCTGGTGCACAAGCAGCAGACTCGTCAAATAAAATTATTGACTATGCCGATAATTACATAGGAACTCCATATCAATATGGCGGAACTACTCCGACAGCATTTGACTGTTCAGGTTATATTACATACGTGTTTAGAAAATTCGGGATAAATTTACCAAGAACGACAGCAGATATTTACAAAGTAGGTCAAAGCGTAAGTAAAAGTAATTTAATGCCAGGAGATATCGTGTTCTTTCAAACGGTAAAGGCAGGTCCTTCACACGCAGGAATTTATGCAGGAAATAATCAATTTATTCATACGAGCACGTCTAGAGGCGTCCGTTTTGATAACATTAATGATTCTTATTGGGGACCAAAGTACTTAGGTGCAAAACGTGTAGCCTCAACTTCAGTATTAAGTGCTACATCGGGTATTACTTTAAGTACAAAACCTGGTCAAATAGGAGAAATTGTTGTTACAAAAAACATCAACCTATGGAAACGTGATGCAAATAATAAATTATTATATGTACGTGTGTTAAAAGTAGGGGAAAAATACCGAGTTTATAAAAAAGACAATTTATATGGCGGACAATACGGATTAGGCGCTAATATGTATATTACAAATATGCCTGCTCACATAAAATATACCCCATTACAATAACTGTAAACCAAAAGGATGTCGATTAATTAATCGACATCCTTTTTTTGATGTGCAAATAAAATGATAGCTACACTATGTAATATAAAACAAAAGAACCAACGATTAAATTTAATTAATCGTTGGTTCAAAGGGTAATTATTTTTCTGTATTTGAATGCAATGAAATTTGAAGTGCTGAACGAATAATCGTACGGAAGAAGGTTTGTAACATTGTATTAAAGTCTTCCAAAGCATCAAATGAATACAAGCGGTATGGATCTTCTTGCGCATAGCCTCTAACTGCAATTCCTTCTCTTAAGTAATGCAGTTGATCGAGATGACCGATCCATGAACGATCTAATGTTTCAATGTACATTTGCTGGATAGCCTTCCATATTTCATCGTCAGGGCTAATAGTTTCGAGTTTTTCTAATACTTGTTTGTAAATTGATTTTAATCTTCCAACGTTGTCTTCAGACACTATTGATTCTTTTGAAGAGTTATCTAAAAGTAAAGAGAGAATTTTATACTCATCGATAATTGCATTAATGAGTGAAGTATTCTGGTCTTCATTTGCGTTTAGCTCTGGACTTTCCTCTACTATATGAGCAATACGTTCTTCAATCGCATTTTTAACTAATGCCATCATATTCGAAGAAATAAGTGCCTTTTCTCTATATTGATACATGACGCGTTGTTGATCGTTGTTTACTTCATCAAGTTTCAGAAAATGATTGCGAGAAGAGAAGTGAGATCCTTCAACAACTTCCTGGACTTTGTATGAGAACTTTGAAGGATTAGGTGATAGGACCAAACCATCTTCATTAACCTTTACTTTTTTCAAGTACCTTGCAAATTCTTCCTCGTCATAATTGTAGAACAGTTCGTCTTCCAGAGAAATGATGAATTGTGTTGAGCCTGGATCACCTTGACGGCCACTGCGACCCCGTAATTGCATATCAATTCGAGCACTATTATGTAATTCGGTTCCAATAATGTGTAGACCACCTAATTTTGTTACTTCTGGTGATAGAAGAATGTCCGTACCACGTCCGGCCATGTTCGTGGCCAACATCACTTGACTTAGTTGACCTGCTTCGGAGATAATCTTTGCCTCATCCTCCACGGTCTTTGCATTAAGAATTGAGTGATTAATATTTTTTTCTTTCAAATAGGAAGAAAGTTTTTCAGATTGTTCAATAGAAGTCGTTCCGATTAATACTGGACGCTTTGTTGCGTGAATTTTCTCCACTTCTTCCACAATTTTTAGGATTTTTTGTTCGTATGTTTTGTATACAAGTGTATCCAAATCCATTCGTTTGTTTTCCTTATTGGTTGGAATGACAGTAACACGCAAATGATAAGTTTCCCAGAATTCGTTTTTAGACGGTAGAGCACTTCCGGTCATGCCGGCAATTTTCTCATATAATCTAAAGTAATGTTGAATCGTTACGGTTGCTTGAGTACTATTTTCTTCTTTTAATGAAACATTTTCTTTTGCCTCAATGGCTTGGTGAAGACCATCACTGTACGTTCTGCCATCCATGATCCGACCGGTATATGGATCGACAATGAGAATTTTACCGTCTTTCACAATATAATCAACATCTTTTCGCATAATCACTTTTGCTCGCAAAGATTGCATGGCAATATGCATGAACTCACGATGCTCTGCATCATAAACATTCTTCAACCCAAAAGTTGCTTCTAATCGATCGGCACCCATATCTGTGATTACAACCTGCTTAGTCTCTGGGAAGTACTCATATTCTTTTCCTTCTGTAAAAGATGAAACGGCCATAGCCATGATTGGAAATAAGTTTAAAGCACTATCTGATTTTCCAGCAATGATGAGAGGAGTTCTAGCCTCGTCAATTAAAATACTATCAACCTCATCTATTAATGCATAAAAGAGTGGTCGTTGAACTAACTCGGCTTTATCTTTGACAAGATGATCTCTTAAATAATCAAATCCGAATTCAGTTCCAGTCCCATATGTAATATCACATTGATAGGACGCTTGTTTTTCAACAGTTGTGTTTCCTGCAGCATTCAAACCGACTGTTAAACCTAAAAATTCAAATAGGGTGCGCATTTGTCTATAATCTCGAGATGCTAAGTATTCATTAGCGGTGATGACATGTACACCTTTTCCATATAGGGCCATGATATAGACAGGTAAGGTTGCTACTAATGTTTTACCTTCACCCGTTTGCATTTGAGCAATTTGAGATTGGGTCAAAACTGCTCCACCCATTAATTGTACATCGTAATGACGTAGACCTAATACCCTCTTAGATGATTCGCGAATGACTGCAAATCCTAAAGGGATTATTTCCTCCAACTGTTTACCCTCTGATAATAATGCCTTTAATTCTTCTGTATACTGCCTTAATTCGATATCTGATTTTAAAGATATTTCATTTTCCAAAGCATTTATTTTTCGAACAATCTTTTTCAGCTGGTTCAGCTCGATCGTTTCCCCTGAAAGCATTTTCTTAATAGACACAAACATATTCCATTCTCCCAACATCTTTGAAATTCTGACATTATTATACCATGTTAGAAGAATCATGTCTTTTTACTGAAAATATGAAGAAAATTTATCACAATTTAAGAAATAGCTAAGGTGAATTTGCTTTCATTCTACTAATTAGTTGAGACTCTAACAATTACACTTTTTGGTTAATTCTACCTAATTTGCAATTTTCAAATCATTCTTTATACATAACATGGTAAACTATAGAAAAAAGGGGAGTGTTTATGAAAAAATTATGGTTTGTGCTTTTTTTACTACTCATGATTTCGACAGTTTCACCCGCGTATGCAGACGAAACGATACTGATGGAGGAAGAAAATGAATGGCTTGAGGACCTGGTATTAGAAAATGACGAATTAGATACACAAGTGGGATTTGAAGAAATAGGACCAATGATTTATAAGTCTTCAGCAATTACTTCGAAAATCGCTTCGGATTCAAATGGAAATACTTACATTTACTACATCATGCACGGAACTCCTACTGCTTTAACTGTAGTTGACTATTATTCAAAAGAAATTTTGGATACATACATTCTTGAAGATTCAAAAAGTGCATGGGGTTTGGAAGTTGATCAAGATGGCGTCTTATGGGTTGGAGGGACAGGAGACACAATAATTTATAGCTATAATCCAGACACGAAAGAATTTATTACTCATCTTAACCCATTTACAAATAAGAGTGATACATCAATTCAAGATATGGTTATTATAGATCGACAAATTTATCTAACATCGGCCTATGGTGGTTCCCTTGTTTCATTTAATACAGAAACTGAAGAAGTGAGAGATTACGGTCAGATTAGAAAAAGACGAAATTTCTTAAAATCAGTTGCAGCGGATTCTAATTCAGAAGATATATTTTTGAGTGTTGGATCACCTATCGATTTGTTGGTAGGGGATAAAGCTTCGGGCAACTTCAAATCTTTCTTACCATCAAAGTATATGGGGGAGAAATATGCCCAAGATTTAATTTTAACTGAAAATCATGTCATTGCTCGTTTGTATCCTACAAATTTGGCTGTGGTGTTTGATCGTCAAACACTCAAACAGGTTGGAGAATTTGAAATTAACTCTCGTACTTTATCGAACGTTTCACCAACTGGAAATGAAGTATATTACACATTAAAAGGTCAATTGATGAAATACAGTTTGGATTCATTGACCGCTACTGAATTACAGGTACATCTGCCGAAAGGCACAGAAGGGGTCACATTCGATTTTGTGAAGAAAGAAATTATAAATGAGGAAGAGGAAGAAGTTATTTCAGAATTACCGGAAGAAATGAATCTCGTGGAAGATACTATCGAATCTGATGAAGAGGTTCCAATGGAGTGGATTATCTCAGGGATGGTTGACAATAATGGCCAAACTTTCGATTATGATATCACGACCGGTGTTATGGAATATAATCAATTTGTTCTACCAGCACAACCAGTCGAACTTTACACAATCACTTCGAGTGAAGACGGAAAAACTATTTATACCAATGGATATATGTCCGGTGGCTTAGGGATTTTGGACGTGGATTCTCTTGAAAAAGAACTTTACACAGAGATCAGTCAGATTGAATCAATGGTTGAAATTAACAAGAAATTATATATAGGAGCGTATCCGTTATCACGATTGCTTGTTTATGATCGAAGCGTGAATTGGTCTGCTACTAATCCAACCAGACTCATTAGTTTGAAATCATACGGTCAAGAAAGAACTACTGCCGTCGCTTCCATTAATAACGGGAAGGACGTTGTGTTTGGCACTTTACCGGATACCGGTGTAAACGGAGGAGCGCTAGCATTTTACAATGTTGAAAGCGGGAAATTCCAAATTCATGAAAATTATATATATAACCAAAGCATTGTATCTTTAGTAGAAAGAGATCAAGAAATATTTGGTGGAACTTCCATTCACGCTAATCAAGTCACAAACCCGCGTGGTGCTCGACTATTTGTAGCCAATAAATATAAACCTGATTTAATCAAGTATATTCATCTGCCATTTAAGTCAAGTATGATTACCAGTTTAATAGTAGACCGTGAGAATCGTATCTGGGGTATGGCAGATGGGACGCTATTTTCTTATAAAGACGAATGGAAAGAAATACAATCTGTAGAATTACTACCACTTATTTCTGGTAAATTCCGCAATGCTACCATTATTGAAGGGGAAGATCACTATCTTTATGGAAGTGTAGAGGGTAAATTTTTCAAGGTGAATAAAGATACTTTGGAAGTTACATGGATTAAGAATGAAGGAGTCTATGGCTTGGCTAAAGACTATCACGGAGATTTCTATTTTTACAATGGAAGTAAGTTATGGAAATACACAATTGAAAAAAACCGTAAAGCGGAAGAAACAAAGGAGTAAGAAATGAAAAAAAACTTTTTTTATTTATTTTTAATCGCTTTATTATCATTGGTTAATTTTTTAACTCCATCTACTGTATCTGCCGAAACACCGAAAGTGTATTGGGATGGAATAATGATGGTAAAAGGTCAAGTGGGAAAAATAAAAGTCATTAAATCTATTAATTTATGGGAAAGAACAGATAAGGGCTTAGTTTTTGTTCGCATACTCAAACCTGGAGAACAATATCGTGTTTACCGATATGACAACAAGTATGGTGGACAATATGGCTTAGGTGCAAATATGTACATTACGAAGATTGCTGGTTATGTAGATTACAAAACACCATCTAAAAGTAAACTCGCAGAATTGGAAAAAGTCAGTGGTGGAACACCAAATCTTCCATCATTACCGTCTGACGCAGCCTTGTATCCAACTGAAATGTTCCCAAATTTATCGATCGGTAAAGTGAACGGACAGTCCATAACACAAATTGCACCTGGTGTGCGTAAAAAAGTTTTGGATATAGGTGTGGACAGTAATATGCAAAGAGTATTTACAATCGATTATGACGGAACAACTGCAAATATTTCACTTCGTTCCCAAATAGCAAAAGACCAAATGATAGGGTTTGAATCGACGTCTTCACAAGCAAATCGTGTAATCGAGACGAATTCTTATCATGTCGTGGGTGGTGTGAATGGTGATTACTTTGATAATGAAGGACAACCTATAGATATGATGATGATGAATGGTTCCCTCATTTCAACAGCACAAACTCCTATAAATGAATTAGCAGTATTAGGAGTTCAAGAGAATGGTAAAGTCATTATTGGATCACCTAAAGTTAACTTGAACCTCACTGTAAATGGAGGTTCCAATTATCAAATTGATTCGATTAATAGAAAGCGTTCTGCAAATCACCTAGTAGTGTATACAAGAGATTTCTATCCATCTACTCGAACGAACGAATTAGGAACAGAAGTACGTGTGAAGATGGACTCTGGTAAATTAAATGGCGGCGAAACTTTCAAGGGGACGGTCCTTGAAGTCATTAATAATGTAGGGAATGCAACCTTAAATAAGGATGAAATAATTCTTTCAGGTCATCATTTGGCGAGTGAATATCTTAAAGGTTTTACTGTCGGAGATCAAATTGAAATCCAAACTAATTTTGAACCGGCAGAATGGAACACTGTAAAAGAGGCGGTAAGTGGACGATATCATCTTGTGAAAGATGGAATTGAACAAAATATAACGACTGCAGGTGTTAATCCTCGTTCTGCTGTAGGCGTACGTCAAAACGGAAGTGTGTTTACCGTAGTCGTGGATGGAAGAAGAGCGGGTTATTCTAAAGGGCTGACTCTCCAACAAACGGCCAAAATGATGAAAGAAATGAATGCTTATAACGCAATCACCTTTGATGGTGGTGGTTCTTCCACTCTAGTTACTAGAGAACTAGGAGATTCAAAACTAACTGTTGCGAACAAACCATCTGATGGTTTTGAGCGGGCAGTTTCAAATACACTGTTGTTTGTCAGTAAATGGGACACATCAGCTTTATATGCGATTGTTCCACAATATAAGACAATTGAATTGTTCCAGGGCGGTACATATGAATCGTTGACAGTACCAGTAAAAGGGATCGATCAATATATGAATCCTGTAGTGATTGGTGGCAGTGGCAATGCTCAATTACAATCGGATGCTATTAAACAAATAGGAACAACTGCTAAAGTAGTAGGCGCACCAGGAATTTATAATGGGATAATTTCTGCAGCCGGTAAGTCTACAAGCATTCAAGTGAAAATAACGAATGAGTTAGATTTGATTCGTTTGAATGTACCGTATATACAAGCCGCAAATGGACAAGCTATCAATCTTGTTGCAGAAGGCTTAAAAGGTGGAGCTGTTGTTGTGAATACGGCTGACGCTTTTAAGTGGTCTATTTCGCCAAATTTAGGCACGATTTCTCAAGGTCAATTCAAAGCTTCCACGAACTCTGGTGTTGGAACAATATCGGTTACATACGGAATGAAAACTTTATCCATTCCTGTTGTGGTAGGTGATGTAAAGCCAACTGTTTTAGAATCATTTAATAAAGGAACTTTTAATTATATTGGTACAGGAGATCGTGCGAATGTAACTGTTGTAACAGATGTAATGAATGAAAGAGATGGTACGAAGGGTCTGAAAATCTCGTATGATTTTATCGGTCAGACAGGTACATCTGGAGCTTATGTGCAAGCGAAATCTTTGTTAACTATTAGTATTCCAGCTAGAAAAATTGGAATGTGGGTTAAAGGCGACGGAAGTGGATCTTGGCTGCGCTCTCAAATTAGAGACGCATCAGGAAAAGTTGTTCAACTGGATTTTGACAGAAATGTAACTTGGACTGATTGGAGATTTTTAGAAGCAGAAATACCAGCGGGATTAAATTACCCATTAAAAATGGATTTACCTCTTCGTATTATGCAAACTGATGGGACATTAAAGACTAAAGGTGAATTTATAATTGATGATATACAATCGATTTATAAATAATTCAACTTTCGTAGCATCAGAAAGGGTTATGCAACTATTAATATCATAACCGAAGCATGAAAGAGCGAAGCAAAGTGACGCTGTCACTTCGCTTCGCTCTTTTTCTATCGGCAGTCCTATTTGGGTTGTCGATTCCACGCACCTGAGGAACCGCTGGCACCATCATGTTTTGAACTTTCTTTATGTAAGAAGTGACCGGAACGTCATGTACTATTAATTTCTGATGGAGTCACCAATACGGACTTACTTGTTAGTTAACTAATCAAAAAATCAAGTCCCCACACCATCACTTAGAGGGCTATACGTTCTATAAGGCTACGAATATTGCTTTAAACATTTGATTTCGTGAGGTTTTTGTGGTAGCCTTTGAAAGATGTAATTTGTAAGTTTTGGAGGGAAATCATGACTTCAAATAATAATGGTAAAAACAGTAATGCCGAAGAGGATGGCTTAGGAAAACTGAAAATTGTTGGTTTCTATAAGCGTCAAGCTTGGGCACTTAAGATGTTTGATAAAATAAATGAACATGAGTTAATGGATGAAGGGGAAAATATGGTGCTTGCACCTTCTATTTTAAAATCTAAAAATGGACTTTTCTTTCCAGCATTCATGAGAATCAATTTAAAGAAAAAAGGTGAGGTTTCTGGAGCCTATCTTATTTCTGAAGATAACGATAGTATTCTTTTAATTCCTATGGAGCAAGAGATGGCCAATTTGGAAAAAGAACAACTTCTACCTTTCCAATATCGGACGATATCTGAAATTCCAGAAGATCATTTTCAAAAGAACTGGCCCGACTTCTCTTAAGGTACTTGCTCACCAGAGAGTTAGTAAATGCTAACTAATCTTTTGGGAAAGTCCTGTACAAACTTTGCTGGAAACTACTTACGATTTTGTGAGTAGTCTTTTTTTTGCCACTAACATTGTATTACAAAAACATTTTACTAATTTTTGAGGTTTGATTGGTTCTCAAAAAAATGGGAATGCTAACATTAGATATAACGGATTAATTACAGTCTAGTTCTATCGAATGTTGGAACTGTGCATACTTTGGTGTATAATCATCTATTGACGAAACTTAAGAGACTTTGATTCGTCAAATAGATGTACAATGATTCAATGTGCTCGAGTATAAGATATGTAAATATGATAGAATGACTTTTGGTATATCGACAAAAATAAAAAAACAAGGGTGAATTGATTGGATATTCGACTATTCGTAGCTTTCTCAGTTTCGCTAATTGTTGCGATTTTAATAGCACCTCTCGTCATGAAGTTCGCAGTCAAAATCGGGGCGACCGACAAGCCATCCGATCGTAAAGTACATGAAAAAATTATGCCACGTCTTGGTGGCCTTGCAATATTCATTGGAGTAATAGCCGGTTACTTTTCAGCGGGATTATACGATGCTAAAATAACTGGAATAATTGTTGGAGCTTTCATCATCATTGTTCTTGGAATATTGGACGATAAATATGAACTTTCGGCAAAAATAAAAATTGTTGGTCAAGCATTGGCAGCTACTGCAGTTATAGGAAGTGGACTGTCGATTGAAGTATTAAATATTCCGTTTTTAGGCATATTTGATTTAGGGCTGTTTTCTTACCCAATTACGTTATTTTGGATTTTAGCGATAACAAATGCTATAAACTTAATTGATGGATTGGATGGGTTATCGGCTGGGATTTCATCTATCGTTTTTGCAAGTATCGCCTTTCTTGCTTTTACAGGCGATAAGTTCCTGATTTTATCACTATCGTTAATTCTTTTAGGAAGTACTCTTGGCTTTTTGTTCCACAATTTTTACCCAGCTAAAATATTCATGGGTGACACAGGGTCAATGTTCCTTGGTTATTCAATTGCCATTTTGTCTCTGCTTGGATTATATAAGAGTGTGACGTTATTCAGCTTCGTAGTTCCAGTTATGATTTTGGGTGTACCTATTTTTGATACATCATTTGCAATAATTAGAAGACTGATAAACAGACAGCCGATTTCGGCACCTGATAAATCTCATTTGCACCATCGTTTACTGGCTTTAGGATTATCACATCGAAATACGGTTTTGGTCATTTACGGATTTGGGTTGATTTTTAGTATTGCTGCGATTAGCTTTGAAACACTTACTCTGCGATGGGCAATATTTACTGTATTGTTTATCTTGATTGCGTTTGAAATTGTTGCAGAAAAAATCGGTTTAGTTAATGAAGACTTTAGACCGATACTTTCAGTATTCAAAAAAGTGGTTGGACTCAAGCGATCATAATCGCTTGCTTCATATATAAATAATATTTTGATTGGTTGGTGTAGATAATGAAAATTCCAATGCTTGATTTGTCGGAACAATACGCAACATTAAAAGATGAAGTTATGGTTGCTTTAGATAATGTAATGAGTAGCTCTCACTTTATTTTAGGTAGTCAAGTGAAAAAGATAGAAGCAGACATTGCTGAGTACAGTCATGTGAAACACGGTATTGGCTGCGGTAACGGCAGTGATGCCATTCACATTGCCCTTCAGGCAGCAGGTATCGGTGAAGGCGATGAAGTCATTACGTCACCATTCACATTTTTTGCAACGGGTGGAGCAATTGTTAGAGCTGGAGCTAAGCCTGTATTCGTAGATATTGATCCAGTTAACTTTAATATTGATCCTGATAAAATAGAAGCAGCAATTACTGAACATACTAAAGCAATTATTCCAGTTCATTTATATGGTCAAATGGCTGATATGGTGAAAATTAAGGAGATTGCTTCAAAGCATAACCTTGCAGTTATTGAGGATGCAGCGCAGGCAATTGGTGCAAAACAGGGCGAATTCTCTGTTGGTGAACTTGGTACTGCTGCAACTTACAGCTTTTTCCCTACTAAAAACTTAGGTGCTTATGGCGATGGTGGTATGGTCGTTACTAATCACGATGACATTGCAGAAAAAAGTCGCGTAATCCGTGTACACGGAAGTAAACCTAAATATTACCATGCTGTTCTTGGCTACAATAGTCGTCTGGATGAACTGCAAGCCGCTGTATTAAATGTCAAGTTCCCACATCTTGATACTTGGAGCGAGCTTCGTGGAAAACATGCACAAAACTATACAAACCTTCTTAATGAAAAAGTTGGAAATTACATTAAGACACCTGAAGTTGTTCAAGGATTCCATCATGTATTCCATCAATATACAATATTGACGGACCGCAGAGACGAATTGCAGTCTTATTTAAATGAACAAGGTGTATCGACGATGATTTACTATCCACTTCCTTTACATTTACAGCCTGTTTTTGAGAATTTAGGTTATAAAAAAGGGGATTTCCCAGAAGCAGAAAAAGCTGCAGATCAAGCTCTTTCGTTGCCAATGTTCCCAGAATTAAAAGAAGAACAGCAACAATATGTAGTTGAAAAGATTGTTTCATTTTTCGCTTAATTACATGACATTAGGTAGAGGGGGAAACGTAATTACGTTTCCCTCTTACCTGTTATACATGCATTGGAAGGAGAAATATTGTGACTGAACAGAGAAATTACCCGTTGTATCAAATGTTGTCATTTTACTGGAAGAAAAAGGTTTGGTTCATCATCATTCCATTAATATGTGCCTTGGTAGGTTTGCTGGCTTCAAGTTTATGGCCAAAAGAAGAGGCATATATCGGTAAATCAAATATATTTACCGGTGCTATTAATCTGGAATCCCTAACGAATCCCGATCAAATTATGGCTAAGTATGGGGAACACTTTGAAAGTGAAGTGGATATTTTTGTCCCTAGCCGCAGCTATATACAATTGGAAGTAAGAAACGATAATAAAGAAGAAATTGAAAAAGAATTGAAAGTTTACCATGATGGTGTGATGAAAGAATTATCGACACAATACGACAACCGCGTCGGTATTACGGAAACCTATGTTGCTTTATTAGAAAAACGGGTGGAAACTTTGAATGCTTCTATCAAGGAGTACCAATCTATGCTCGACAATGATGAAGTCATTTCAAGCCTTCATTCTTCACTGATCATATCAGCAGAAACCTCGCTTTCTGAAAACATGGTTACATTGCAGCGTGTGAAAAATGATTTGGCATTCTTTGAAAAGCCTTCTCTTGTATCAAGTGAAATAAATGAAACACCATCTTATACTCTTCAATGGACAGCAGCCGGATTTGTTATCGGGATTTTGCTAGCCATTTTCATCATCACTCTATGGCAATATATCCACCGTGCCAGAAAGGACAACCAACATGACTAATTTTGCTATAGTCGGCATGGGTTTCATCGCTGACAAACATATTGCCGCAATTAACAATACAGAGGGAGCACATTTGTATGCAATTTGTGATACAAATCCTGATCGTTTAACGATTGACGATAATAATCTGAAAAAATATACCGATTTGGAATTGATGCTTCAGGAGAATCCTGAAATCGATGTTGTTAACATTTGTGTGCCGTCTGGACTGCATGCAAGATTAACGAAACTTGTCGCAAAATATAAAAAACACATTATTACTGAAAAACCAATGGCATTGACTTCTTCAGATGCAGAGGAAATGATCCAAACTGCAGAAGAAGAGGGCATTAAGCTTGCTATTGTCCATCCAAACAGATTCCGCCCTGCAATCATGGAATTGAAGAAATTGATGGACAAGGATGGACTGGGGAAAATCAGCCATTCGAATATCACCGTTCGTTGGAATCGCAACCAGGCCTACTATGACCAAGCTCCTTGGAGAGGCACGAAAGCATTTGACGGGGGAGTATTGATGAATCAGGCTATCCATAGTTTGGATCTGCTCATCTGGCTTCTAGGTCCAGTCAAGTCTGTTCAAGGTCATGTAGCTACACGTCTACGCAACATTGAGACAGAAGACGTCGCAATGGGCATCGTAGAATTCCATGATGGCTCTCTAGCTGTGATCGAATCAGCTACAACTATTTACCCTGAGAATTTAGAAGAGTCCATTGCAATCTTCGGTGAAAAAGGCAGTGTCAAAATTAGCGGCAAAAATGCTCTGTTTATCGATACATGGAATGTAGAAGGTGTTTCTAGTGAGGAAGTTCAGGCTCTGACCACTTCGATAGAAGCAGATCCATGGGGGAGAAAAGGCCACGATTGCATCATAGAGGATATGGTAGAAGCACTAAAAGTAGACCGTGCACCTGCTATTGATGGAAATGCTGGCTTGAGTCCAGTAAAATTGATTGAAGCAATTATCGAATCCTCAGAAACAGGGAAACGAATTGAATTTTAACATTACGAATTAAAGGAGAAAACAAATGACTAATCATTTTGAAAACTTATTAAGTAAAATAGAGTTACATGAAGCAGTAATCGGGGTAGTAGGACTAGGGTATGTCGGTCTTCCGTTGGCAGTAGAAAAAGCGAAAGCTGGATACCACGTAATTGGATTTGATGTACAGGAATCAAAAGTAGAACAAGTCAAAAAAGGAATTAATTACATCGGTGACATCGTTGATAATGATTTAGTTGAAATGGTAGAATCTGGTCGCTTGACTGCCGAATCTGACTATAAGAGAATCAGTGAAGTTGATGCAGTGGCGATTTGTGTGCCGACACCACTTGATGTTTACCAACAGCCTGATACATCATATGTAAGAGAATCGATTGCTGAAATTGCGAAATATGCCAAAAAAGGCACTTTGGTAGTATTAGAGTCAACAACTTATCCAGGTACAACAGAAGAGATTATCAAGAAAACATTGGAAGAAAAAGGATTCACTGTCGGTGAAGACGTTTTCGTGGCTTATTCACCTGAACGCATCGATCCAGGTAACAAGAGCTTCAATACAAAAAATACACCAAAAGTAGTCGGCGGTATTACAGCGAACTGTACGAAAGTCGCTGCAGCGATGTACAGCAATGTACTTGAAGGGGACGTTCATGAAGTTTCCAGCCCTGCCATTGCCGAAATGGAAAAGATCTTTGAAAATACTTTCCGCCATATTAATATTGCTTTGGCAAATGAAATGGCTATCCTATGCGAAAAAATGGGCATTGATGTTTGGGAAGTAATTGATGCAGCGAAAACAAAACCTTACGGATTCATGGCGTTCTATCCAGGACCAGGCCTTGGAGGTCACTGTATTCCAATCGATCCATTCTATCTGACATGGAAAGCACGTGAATACAACTACCATACTCGCCTAATTGAACTTGCTGGGGAAATCAACAATTCAATGCCGGATTATGTCATCAACCGTGCAATGCAATTGTTGAACGAACAAGGAACTGCGCTTCGTGGAGCAAAAGTTGTGCTATTAGGAATTGCATACAAAAAAGATATTGAAGATGTACGTGAATCTCCGTCACTAAAACTAGTTGAATTGCTTGCTCAACATGGTGCAGACTTTACAACGGTTGATCCATTTGTTGAATCATTCCGTGCGGCTGGACAAGTCATTAAACCTGTTCAAATTACGGATGAGTTATTGGAAAATGCTGATTTGGTCATCTTGGCTACTGATCACAGTTCTTACGATTACCAACACATTGCCAACAAAGCTAATGTCATTTTCGATACTCGTAATGCGTTCAAACATGTAGAAAAACCAAATCGCTACATTAAATTGTAAGGAGTGGATTTGTATGAATTACATTCATGAATCTGTGCAAATAGATGAATCAACTTCAGTTGGTCATTTTTCTGTTATTGAAGAAAATGCGAAAATCGGAAAAAATGTACGTATTGGAAATCGTGTAACCATTCACGCAGGAACTCAAATTGGTGATGGTACGACGATTGATGATGGTGCGGTTCTTGGGAAAAAGCCAAAGCCGGCTAAAACGAGCACAATGAAACTTTCAGACACACTGCCACCTTTAGTAATTGGTGAAGAATGTACAATCGGTGCAAATGCGATCGTCTATAGTGGAGCAACTATAGGCGAAAGTACATTGATTGCGGATTTGGCGACTGTACGGGAAAACGTTGAGGTTGGTTCTTTCGTGATCATCGGCCGTAATGTGACAGTTGAAAACTACGTGTCCATCGGTACGAGAACGAAAATCCAATCGAACTCATATATCACGGCTTACACGACTTTAGAAGACCATGTCTTCATCGCACCTTGTGTAACGACAACAAACGACAACTTCATGGGACGCACTGAAGCGCGCTTCGATCAGATTAAAGGGGCCACAATCAAGAAGGGTGCACGTGTAGGAGGAGCCTCCATCATATTACCTGGCATTACCATTGCAGAAGAAACATTTGTAGCAGCTGGAGCTCTTGTAACAAAAGATACGGAAGCTAAATCGTTGATCAAAGGTGTTCCTGCGAAATTTGTCAGAACTGTGCCTGAAGAGGAGCTCTTGTAGGTGTTAGGTCAACTTAAACGGTTGGGAGCGGATTCGCTCCTTTATGCCTTTATGAATGTGGGGACAAAATTAATCGCTTTTCTTTTGTTCCCTTTTTATACATTTTACCTGACTGATACAGCCGAGTTTGGCATGCTTGATATGGCAGATCGAACAATCGGCATGGTAACTTTTCTTGTGATATTCGGAACTGACTCTGCTTTGGCCTATTACTATTACGAAGTAGAGGATAAAGTGAAGCGCAATAAGTATATTCGGTCTGTCATGACGTTCCGATTAGCCGTTGTGGCGCTTATTTTCCTTGTTTTACTGATTGGCGGCAAATGGATTTCTGAGTGGGTATTCGATGATGCTGGTTCCATTCATCTCTTATATATTGCGATGTTCACTTTGCTGTTCGATACAGTTATTGCCTTGGTGCTTACAGTCGCGAGATACCAAATGCTTACCAAAAAAGTGGTTTTCATGACACTGTTGAAAATGCTGTTAATTGCATTGGTTTCCATGGCAGTTCTTGCCTATGTATGGACGACCGTGGAAGGTATCTTATTTGCTCGAATGGCAAGTGTCATTTTTATATTCTTGCTGTTGTTCTGGTCTTCAAAAGAGATGCTAAAGCCTTTCTATGACCGGGTGATTTGGAAAGAGCTCCTAATATATTCAGCTCCGCTTGTTCCTGCATCATTGGCTTTTTGGGTAATACTCAATTCCAATTCATTTATTCTTAAACATTATTATTCTATGGATGTGGTAGGGATTTATGGGACAGCCATCAAGTTTGCAACTTTCATTACATTATTGACCAGCGGAATCCAAATGGCATGGCGTCCATTTTCGATGTCGCTTTATAAGAAGGAAAATAGTGCGAATGTGTTTGCGTCTGTTTATGGGCTGATTCTAATGGCCGGATCTTATGGAATCTTGCTGTTAGCAACCATTATGCCATGGGTAATCAAGATTCTTTCGGATAATTATGAAGAGGCATATCCCTATGTTGCTCCCATAGCAATTGCAACCTTTCTGAATTTCTACTATTTGATTATCTCAATAGGGATATTTGTTACGAAACAAACTAAACATGTCTCCATCGCATTTGCGATTTCGGCAGGCTTGACCATTCTTTTAAGCTTCTTGCTGATTCCGAATTTTGGTATTTGGGGAGCTGTTTATTCTTATATAGCTGCATATTGCCTGGCAACTTTTTTGATTTACCGAAAAAGCCAAAAGTTGTTCTATGTACCTTTTCCAGGATGGAAAATGGCATTTGTCATTTTCACTTTAATTGCCAGCACTTTTGCAATCATCGGCATTCAACTGAACGGGTTAGGTTCCAGTTTGATTTTTGTGGTGTGGGTAGTCTTTACCATTTCACTGCTACTAGTTCGTATTGACAAACATATCCAAAGAGGCAAGAGAGGTGATTGAAATGTATATTCAACCTAAAATCCATTTAAGAAATGGCGAATTTTCTCGTGTTCAAGGGGATGGGTATGCCGGGTTTTTCCGGGGACATTTTTATTTCCAGGGAAATTTAACTACATCCGCGAACTTTGCAGATACATTTGAACTTAAAGATTTAAGTACTACTGTTATCGAAAGCTGGAATGGTGAATTTTCATGCATTTTGACTGATAATGATGGTAATACCTCTCTTATTTCAGACAAAAAAAGAACGATTCCGCTCTTTTACCGTAGGAACGAAGATTCTAGCTGGACGATCCAGGATTATAACGCTGATTATCAGTATCCAACGATTGAAAAAGATGCACTCAATGACTTCTTAATGACCGGATTTGTAAGTGGGCATAAAACTCTCCATCCAGATTGGTTCCAGACAGAAGCGTGCACAATCGTTGAATTAAGCGCTGAACAGAATGTTATTTCGTATTTTTCGCTTCAAACGGAGGAAAAAGAACAAGATTTCAATGAACTGGTTAGTGAATTGAAATCGATTTTTCATCAGATTTTTGATGATTTGAAGGAAAGAATCGGCGATAAGCAAATAATCATCCCATTAAGTGGTGGCTATGATTCAAGAATCATCGCACTTATGTTGAAAGAACGAAATCTCACTGATCAAATCCTTGCTTTTACATATGGCCGACCAAACAATCTTGAATCCAGCGTCAGCAAGCAAATTGCTGATCGCCTCGGTCTGCAATGGCGCTATTATGCATATGACAAAGCTATGTGGGAAGAAGTATATGCTTCCGATGAATGGAAACGCTATGTGGACTATACATTCAATGGCGCCTCTGTGCCACATTTACAGGACTTTCCAAGCGTGAAAAGGTTGATGGAGGATACTGAATTATCAGGTGCAGTGTTCATGCCTGGTCATTCACTTGATTACCTTGCCGGTGGACATTTGCCATATGAGGCAGTATATACAAATGAATTATCCCAGGATCAAATTGTTGGTTTCATTCAGGATAAGCATTTCAAATTATGGCAAACTCCGAATTCCTTGAATGAGGACATGCCTGCCATTAGCTCACGGATAAAAGAAACGTTCGATAACAAACCGTTCTTCTCGAACGAACTTGGATGCAATATAGTGGATGACTGGAATATGAAAGAACGCCAATCTAAATTTATTATCAATTCAGTTCGTGTATATGAATTTTATGGGCAGCAATGGACATTGCCGCTGTGGGATGACCGATTGATCTGGTTCTTCAAGAAGGTGCCAGTGAAGTGGAAATACAAAAAATACTTATACGATGTAACATTGCATGAGATGTTTCCGGAATACTTTGAGATGCCTCAACCGAATGAGGAAAGAGTCTCTCCTAAAAACAAGTATGGTGTCCTGTATCCTGCGCTCAAAAAAGTTTATAGAACCCAAAAATTATGGAAACAATATTATAACGAACCAATGGAATGGTTCGGTATTTACCCATCCTATTATAAATATCTTTCCAATTTGACTTTCAAAAAGGAAGGAATCAGATTTTCAAATCCATATAACATAAACTCGTTCATTGTGAAAGACACTTTGGACAGCTTAGGGGGCAATTCAAAATGAAAGTACTAACAGTATTGGGTGCAAGACCGCAATTTATTAAAGCTGCTCCCGTTTCTCGAGTAATTCGACAAAAGGTAGAAGAAATTATTGTCCATACAGGTCAGCATTATGATCAAAATATGTCTGATATCTTTTTTGAGGAGTTAAGTATTCCTAAACCCGATTATTTGCTGGGAATCGGTTCAGGTAACCACGGGAAGCAAACTGCTGAAATGCTAACACAAATTGAAGACATCATTCTGAAAGAAAAACCCGATTTCTTAATGGTATATGGTGATACAAATTCAACTTTGGCAGGTGCATTAGCTGCATCTAAACTGCATATCCCTATCATTCATATCGAAGCTGGATTGCGTAGTTTCAACAAAAAAATGCCTGAAGAAGTAAACCGTATTCTTACGGATCATATCTCTGCACTTCTGCTATGTCCTACGGATACTGCTGTTGAGAATCTTAAGAATGAGAATATCACTGAAGGTGTAAGCAATGTCGGGGATGTTATGTATGATGCAGTGATGTTCAATTCGGAACTTGCCAAAACGAAATCAACTATTTTGGCGACTGAAGGATTAACTAAAGATGATTATTACCTAATAACTATCCACCGTGCGGAGAATACAGATGTCAAAGATCGTTTAGAAAACATTTTCAATGCATTTGAACAGATCCCAGGCAAAAAAGTATGGCCGATTCACCCACGCACAAAAAAAATGATCAGTGATTACGGATTCAATCTTGAAAGCATTAAAGACCTGCAAATTATCGATCCAGTAGGATACTTGGATATGCTTACGCTTGAAGTGAATTCCAAAAAGATCATTACCGATTCTGGTGGGGTGCAAAAAGAAGCATACTTCGCGAAAGTCCCTTGCATTACTGTACGTGATCAAACGGAATGGGTGGAAACACTTGTTGATGATGCAAATATTTTGACTGGTACGGATACTAAGAAAATTGTGGATGCTGTTTTGAAAGACGTACAGCCAAGCTACACGCCAGTATTTGGCGATGGGCATACTTCCGAGAAAATCTTGGAAATCCTTTTAAAAACTGTCTCTAAATAAAGTGGGTGAGGTTTAATGTTGATTTTTAGCATTTGGCTCATTACTGTGGTGGCTTCCACATTCCTTTTTCAAAAGGCGTCTGGAAGCCTTTCACCGTTAAAGCCAAACATGATTTCGATTGTCTATTATTATTCGTTCTTTATCTCTAGTTATATTGGTGGGCTATTAATTGCACTCGGAATCGACAAATATTATATGATCAACAGAATGGATCATGAAGAGTTTCGTCTCATTGGTTTTTTACTATTGACGTTAATGATGCTACTGTTTCCGGCAATCCAGCTATTGGTGAACCGAGTGTTTCAATTTAATTCACAAAAAGAGTTAAATCATTATTTGATATTACCTGTACGTATAAGTAGAGATAAAAATAAAATCTTCTTCACCATTGTATTTTTTATCTTTTCCATGATCAGTGTATTAGCTGTTGCTTATACCTTAATAAAGACCGGTACAGTTCCATTATTTGAATTGCTCAAGGGGAATACATCCGATCTTGCGCTTTTAAGAATTGAAGCGGCAAGGAATTTCAATGGGAATGTTCTTATCCGCAATATATTTGGAATTGCCCTTACCCCTTTATTGTCCATCGTCGCCTATCTATATGCGGCTACAACAAAAGATTTATTATGGAAAACCAATTTTTACATGCTTTTTATTTCGTCCGTCTTAATTAGCACGTATGATCTAGCTAAATCACCTATTTTCTTTTATGTAATGATGTTGATATTAGCTAGGTTCTATGCCCATAAGCTTGTATTGAATGCTAGAAGAATAGCGGGATATGGTATTGTAGCGGCTCTGTTATTGATTATGATGTATGTGTCTATACAAGGAGTTACAGGGATTTCGAGCTATTTGCAATACTCTTCCGGCCCAGTTGGCAGGATTATCTTAGCTCAAATTGCACCGTTCTTCTTGCATTTGGATGTCTTCAGCTTCTCTATGGACCATTTAGGAATTCGCTCGCTGCCATCATTCGTTGTCAATCTGTTTGATGTGGAACAGGTCCGATCCGCGCGTATAGTTATGGAGAATATATTCCCTGAAAATGTAGACAAGGGAACAGCCGGAGTATTGAATACGGTATTCCTGGGTGAAGCATTTGCAAGCGCTGGGTATTTGGGGGTTTTAATTGCCATCATTTATGTAGCTATCGTTGTCCAAATTCTATATGTAGCCTTTTTAAGGCTTCCAAAAACACCTGCGGTCATCGCCTTGTTCATTTATTTTACAATCAACATACCAAGGACTCTGGTCGGTGGCGTGTCCGACTTTTTATTCAATCCAATTTGGCTGATGATTACGCTATTGCTGGCAGGGTTTTTATTCCTTGAACAATATTTTGCTGGTACGTACTCGTTCATTCTAAGAAAATTAGGCTTCGATAAGGAGAAATTATGAAAAACGTATTAATATACTTTCCTTTTACTTTGGCTGAGAATCCCAAAAGCGGATCACAATTAAGGCCGATTGAAATGCTGAAGGCTTTCTCTTCCTTCTGTTCCGAAAATGGAATGGAACTGATTGTGATCTCTGGAGATTCTAACAAAAGAGCTCTCAAATGGGCGGAATTGAAAGTTTCAGGAAAGCTTGACTCTACAGAATTCTGTTATGCAGAGAATCAGACCATTCCATTATGGTTGACGGATAAAGGACATAAACCAGCAAAACCTTTTATAGACTCTCAAATTTTTAAAGAGCTTACGAAAAAAGGCATCCCTATAGGTTTGTTTTATCGTGATGTGTATTGGAAATTTGATGATTTGTATTCCTTGAAAGGGTTAAAAAAAGCAATCATGCAAAGTATTTATAGAATGGAAGAAAGGTTCTATTCAAAATATGTCCATACAATCTTTTTGCCGAGTGATTCCATGGGTAAGTATGTCGATATCCAGGCAAATAAAGTGTCACTTCCGCCAGGCGGCCGTGAAATAAAAGTGGAGAGTGCAAGGAAAGACGATGCCAAGATTGGAATATATGTCGGTGGGATCAATAACGAAGATTATGGTCTTCCTGCATTGATTGAAAGCTATAGACTATTGAATCATTCAGGTATACCAAGTAATTTGAAGATTGTCTGCAGACAGGATGAATACGAAAATCTCGAAGTAGATTTAAAAAAGAAACTGGCCAAACCCTATATAGAGGTCCTTCATATTAATGGTGAAGAACTTAACCGATACTACTCAACAGTAGATTTCGCATTTATTCCAAGGAAGAAATCAACATATAATGATTTTTCAGTGCCGGTCAAACTGGTTGAATATTTGTCGGCTAAGCTTCCAATAGTTGCTACCAATTGCGATGCACAAACAGAAATGATCAATTCCGGCCCATACGGGGTTATTACGGAAGATAATCCAGAAAGCATTGCACGTGGTATTGTCACTATGCAAGAAAACCATCAAACTTATTCTGACATGATCGAGAAGCATTTTCTCCAAAATCATTCATGGGAAGCTAGGGCAAAACAGGCAGCCCAAGCATTAGTAGGAGGATATTATGAAAGTAGCAATACTGGCACCAAGTAAATCCATTCACACTCACAAGTGGGCACTTTATTATAAAAACAAGGGGATTGAAGTGAAAGTCTATACACTCCCACTGCATTACTCGGAAACAAATGCAAATGAAGTAGACACAGAAATTATTGGAAAACAGCTTCCAGGGAAGATTTCTTATTTTACAGCCGTTCCTCATTTAAAAAAGAAATTGAAAGAATTCCGTCCAACTGTTCTTCATGCACATTTTGTATCAAGCTACGGCCTGATTGGTGCACTTGCCAATTATCAGCCGTTATTCATTTCTGTTTGGGGAAAAGATATTTTTGATTTTCCACTTAAGAACAAGTTGAACCAGAAATTGATTGAATTTACTTTATCGAAAGCTGACCAAATTGGTTCGACAAGCCATGTGATGGCCAAGGTTACATCTCAATATACAGACAAGAAAATTGAAGTGACGCCATTTGGGGTGGACTTGAACAAGTTTTATCCTAGCTCGCAGGAAAGCAGCACAAAGATTACTATTGGAACGGTAAAGGCTCTAGAAGATAAGTATGGAATCGGAGATTTGATCAATGCATTCCATCTATTCCATAAAGAGTTTCCGGATAGCAAGCTTGTTATTGCAGGGGATGGCCCTCAAAAAGAGGAATATATACAATTAGCGAAAAAACTCGAAATAGCAGATGCAACTACGTTTACAGGCCGTGTGCCTAACGATGAAGTGCCAAATTTAATCCGAGAGTTTTCAATTTTTGCCGTTCCTTCGACACAAGACAGTGAGAGCTTCGGAGTTGCTGCTGTCGAATCTATGGCGTGCGGAGTTCCTGTAGTTGTAAGTAATGTAGGGGGCTTGCCTGAGGTTGTTGTGGATGGAGTTACCGGCATCGTTGTCGAAAAGAACAATCCACAGATGCTAGCAAAAGCATTTTGCGATCTTGCAGCCAGCCCTGAGTTAAGAGAAAGTATAGGAGCAAGCGGAGTCCTGCATGTAAAGAAACATTACAATTGGACTGATAATGCTGACGATATGATTAAGTTATACAACAAATATACTGAAAAAAGGTGATCTAATGGTTAAAAAAGCGGTCATACCAGCAGCTGGGCTAGGCACTAGATTTTTGCCAGCTACAAAAGCGCAACCAAAAGAAATGCTGCCAATAGTAGATAAACCAACGATACAATATATCATTGAAGAAGCAATTGCTTCGGGCATTGAAGACATTATCATTGTTACAGGAAGAAATAAACGGGCTATAGAAGATCATTTTGACAAATCAGTGGAACTAGAGCTATTGCTCGAAAAAACAAAAAAATTCGAGTTGCTAGAGACTGTGGAAAGCATCTCAAATCTTGTGGACATTCATTATGTCCGCCAAAAAGAACCACTTGGTTTGGGACATGCAATTCTATGTGCTAAAAAGTTCATAGGAAATGAACCTTTTGCAGTGCTTCTAGGTGATGACATTATTGATTCAGAAGATCAGCCGGCTCTTCGCCAAATGATTGAGAAATTTGAAGAGGTCAACCAAAGCATATTGGGATGTAAAGAAGTCCCTAAATCGGATGTCAGTAAATATGGAATAGTTGATTTTGCTGAAGAAACCAATGGCCTATTTAAAGTAAATAAATTAGTTGAGAAGCCTGAGATTGAAGAAGCACCTTCTACGCAAGCTATAGTGGGAAGATATATTTTGACTCCTGCCATATTCGATGAACTTGAAAAAATCGGTCCTGATAAAAAAGGGGAAATCCAATTAACGGATGCCATTGATGCTTTACTTTCAAAAGAATCGATTTATTCATATTTGATCCAAGGAAGAAGATATGATGTTGGGGACAAGTTTGGTTTCCTGCAAGCTACCTTTGATTATGCGTTAAAAAGAGATGATTTAAGAGAGCCATTAATTAAGTATTTATCCGATAAATTAAAAATGTGAAAAGAGGAAAAAGTATGCGAATCGTTTATTTATGCCAACATTTTCCTCCTGAAACCGGTGCACCGCAAATTCGAGTATATGAGGTAAGCAAGGAATTACTGAAACAAGGACATGATATTCAGGTAGTGACTGCATTCCCGCACCATCCAATGGGCGTTATCCCTGAGGAATACAGGGGCAAGAAGTATGAAAAGGAAATATATGACGGTATACCCGTGCATAGAACATGGATTTATCCTTCACCAAAAGGAACTTTCTGGAAGAGATTGGTTTCCTATTTCTCTTTTACATTCAGTTCTTTCTACGGATTGCAGAAAACCGGGAAAGTGGATGTCATCATATGCAATTCACCACCGATTTTCCTTGGACTGACTGCACTTTTCAGCGCACGGCTTAAAGGTGCGAAATTCGTATTCAATGTTGCGGATATATGGCCGGAGTCAGCTGTTAAACTGGGGCTAGTGAAAAACAAAATGTTTATAAAAATGGCTGAGATTCTTGAATCCTATTTATATAAAAATTCCTGGAAGATCGCATGCGCTACCGAAGGCATCCAGCAGTACATGTTGGACCGCGGAATCCCACAGGAAAAAGTATTCCTTCTGCCCAATGGTGTCAATACTGAATTTTTCTCCCCAAACCCTAAAGATGAATCATTCATTGATCAGTATGGGCTACAGGATAAGTTTGTATTTTCTTATGGAGGAAACCTTGGATATGCCCAAGGATTAGAATATATCCTATATGCAGCCAAGAAAGTCCAGGAAATAAATCCTGATATTCGCATTTTGATTGCTGGAACAGGTCCTGAAGAACAGAAATTGCATGATTTGCAGGCAGAATTAGGACTGCAGAATATCATATTCCTTGGACACTTGCCGTTAGCAGAAATGCCAAAACTATTTTCAGTCACCGACACGAGCATCGTGCCACTTCGTGATTTAAAGCTTTTTGAAGGAGCAAGACCATCTAAAATATTTCCAGCTGCTGCATCTGCAGTACCAGTATTATATTGTGGACGCGGAGAAAGTGAAAGAATTGTTCTTTCTAATGAAATGGGTATGGTCGCAGAACCGGAAAATGTTGATTCTATAGCTGAGAAAATGTTGGAGTTAAGTGCTCTTCCAAACGAAATGCTACGAGAAATGGGTCATAACGCCAGGCTGATTGCAGAAAAAGAGTACAGTTGGAAACACATTGTAAAAGAAGTTTTGATTCATTTGAAAAAAAATTACTAAATTCTTACATTATACAATCCCTATCGCTTCATGTATAATATTAAAAGTGAAAATTTATTTGAAAGGTAGGGACAAGTATGTCGACTACCAGTCGTATGAACCGCAAAAATAAAAAAAATTCTAAAGCAAAGATAATCATTTTAAGCATATGTATGCTTATGGTTTCAGCTGTAATCATTTATGCAATTGATTTAGTGATAGATACAAAAAATGCTACTTCCAAAATATATGAACCAATAGTCAATAATACGAAGCAAGCTTCTGAAAAAACAATAGATAAAGTAAAGGCAAAAGATGAAGCATTTACGATGTTAATGGTTGGAGTAGAAAATCAAGAAGGTGCAACTTTCGGTAGATCAGACGTGTTAATCGTAATTACCGTTAATCCAAAAACCGACAAAATCTCGATGGTAAGTATTCCAAGGGATTCATTGGTATACATTCCAGACTTGGATCGTGAAGCTAAAATTAATCATTCCTATGCCAAGGGTGGAATTAACTATACCGTTAATACTGTTGAGGAATTGCTTGATATTCCTATTGATTATTATGTTTCTACAGATTTCGAAGGTTTTGAAGATATAGTTGATACACTCGGTGGAATTGACGTCGATGTGCCGTTTACATTTAAAGCACAGTTAACAAAATCATTAGAGTGGAAAACGTATACGGAAGGCGAAATGTTTCTAAATGGTAATGAGGCTTTAGCGTATGTACGTATGCGAAAGTCTGATCCACTAGGCGATATGGGCCGAAATAACCGACAAAGAGATGTCATTAAAGAAATTGTCGATAAGGGAACTAGTATTACTTCTATTACGAAGATTGATGATATGATTGAAGATGTTGGGAATAATGTAAAATCAAACATTCCTCCAAATAGTTACTTGAGTTTTATTAAGATGTATAAATCATTGAACACAATTCCTATTGAACAATATAAACTTGAAGGTTCTGATGAGTATATCAATGGCGGTTATTACTTTAGAATCGATGAAGAGTCATTAACGGAAATTACAGATAAACTTAACTTAATCCTTGATGATAATGGCCAAGCGGCAATGCATGCGCCAGAAGATAATATATAAATAGTTTTATTAAGAGTAAATTGCAGAAATAAGGCAATTTACTCTTTTTTTTGTTTTTTCTTTAGGATTTTGGAAAATATTATGTCATTTGTTGCATTGTTTTATCATTTTTTGTGTTTTACAATGTAATATATGTAATCTTAGGAGGTAAAAATGAAGAAATTACTGACAGCATCTGTTCTAGCCACATCCGTATTATTGCCTATTAACGTGTTCGCAGACGAAATACCAGCAAGTGCAGTTACTTTAAAACAATCGGAAGTTCGAAAAGGGGCTAGTGAAGGTTATGAGGTAGTTGCTAGCATTCCAAAAAACCATTCCACGAAAATTCTTGGTGAATATACAAATTCTCTTGGGGAGACTTGGTATAGGGTTGACCTGAATTCGACAAAGGGATGGGTTCCTGCTGAATCATTTTATAAGGAGTATGATCTGAAAAAATTAGTAGGTAATCAAGCAATAATTACTACTAACAATGTGAATCTACGTATTGGTGCAGGAAGTGAATTTAAATCAATCATTCAATTACCGAGTTCTGAAAAATTTTCTGTCATAGATATTGAAAAAAATAGTAAAAATGAAGTATGGTACAAGGTAACTTCATCTAAATACACTGGATGGGTTATTCAAGACTTTTTGAAACTAGTAACTCCATCAGTTCAAGGAATTACATCAACAAAAGGTTCATCATTTATTGGATCAACCCTGAAACTATCAAGCTCCGCTGCAAATATGCGTTCAGGTGCAACCACCTCATACCCTATAACCGTTACAGTCCCTGCCGCAACATCAATGAAAATATTAGGTTCGTTTTCTAATAGTAGTAAAGAAGTATGGTTTAACGTTGAGTATAAAGGGAAAAAGGGCTGGATTCTATCGGATTTATTTGTCTTGAATGCAATCGGAGGAGAAACTAGCACTACGAAAAAAGCCTTAACAAATGGCAATGTTCATTCGGGGGCAACATCTGCATATAAAGTTGTTGGAACTGTGAAAACAGGATCCTCATACTTAACTCATCAAACATTTACAAATAATGTTGGAGAAAAATGGGTTCAAGTAACCTTCGCAACTGGTAAAAAAGGTTGGGTGCTGTCAAAAGTATTTGAAAATTCCGACATAAATACAAAAGTTGTTGTAAAAAATAGTTCTGTTCATTCAGGCGCTACAACTAACTATCAAATTGTTGCATCTATAAAAGCAGGTACAAAACTCCCTTATCATCAGGTTTTCACGAACAGCAGTAAGCAAAAATGGTATCAAGTATCTTACTCTGCTGGTAAAAAAGGATGGATACAAGCAACCGCATTTGGCGAAGTTTCTACCGCACCATCTCTACCGGAGACCCCAATTGCTGAAGAAAACAAGTTGCGAATTTCCGTACCGGTGGCAAATCTGCGAACAGGTCCTAGTATTTCATACCCTGTTGCTTCTCAAGCTAAACAAGAAGATGTATTTGTTTCTAATGAATACGCATTAGATTCACTTGGAGAGAAATGGTATAAAGTCCCTGTAATTTCGGGCGGAAGCGCCTGGTTACATGCATCAGTTGTTTCAACAAACGCGGAAGAACAAGTTACAACCAGGTCTATTCAAACGTACAATACATCAGTTTATACAAGCCAAAGTTTCGGATCGAATGTTGTCACTAACTTAAAACGACTTGATTCAGTCCAGGTATTTGAAAAGGTTTCTTCAAGTGATTCACTTACTTGGTTACGAATTAAGACTTCCACAGGGTTGACCGGCTGGATTCCAGAATTTGAAACATTGACTACTTTGCCTATAAAATATGGTAGCCAACAAACTAGTATTTTTAGTGGTGCAAGTACTACATATAAAGCAATTGATACTTTATATGCTGGAGCACCTATAATGGTGTTGCGTTCGTTAAATGGCTGGTTAAATGTTGAAACACAAAATAACAAAAGAGGTTGGGTCCAGTCTTCTCTTGTAAGTAACGAGGCTACTTATTCACTTTCAAATGGCAGAGTGGAAACTATTAATGGTGCTAAATACCTTGTATGGACAAAACCAAAAAATATTAATATTTCTTATTCTATGCCTTCGTCTAATGTCTTAAGAGTTTCCGGCGATATAACTGGAATATCTCAATTACAAGGCACTTTACCAGGTGTTCAAAGTACTAAAGTTGAAAAGGTTGCTGGCGGTAAGGCTGTCTTGTTAATAACTTTTAATTCGAATTACACTTATACGATAAGGGATTATGATAACCGATTGACAATCAAAGTTGTTCAAAAAGGTCTTCAAGGCAAGAAAATTATTATTGACGCGGGTCATGGAGCGCACGATCCTGGAGCTAGAGGACCAAATGGAACTTTGGAAAAGACAGTTACTTTAGGTACTGCTATCCTATTGAAAAAAGAGTTGGAAGCTGCAGGTGCGACTGTTTTATTAACAAGAAGTAAAGATGTATTTTTAGAGTTAAGTCAAAGAACTTCTGTTGCTAACAATTCGGATTACGATGCATTTATTAGTGTTCATGCGGATTCGTATGCAAGCACTTCCAGGGGGACTACGACATTCTATAATGCTTCTGTTAACTTTAACGGACCTAAGAGTTACTCTTTAGCTCAATCTGTTCAGACACAGTTAGTTAAGCAAACTGGAACCTACAACCGTGGAGTACAGTCACAATTGTTCTATGTTAATCGTATGAACGAATTACCATCTATCTTGGTTGAATTGGCATTCCTGTCCAACCCTAAAGAGGAAGCATTATTAGCTTCCGAAGCTTTCAGGAAAAAAGCAGCAGTTGGAATCAAAAATGGTTTAAACGATTTCTTTAGTAAATGATAGGAGGATTTAAATGAAAAAAAGAATACTAGTTCCAGTATTGGTTGGTTTTATTTTAGTAATTGGAGGTACAATCTTTTCTCCAAGCCTTATAAAAGCAGATACTAACATGGTTTTAGCTTCTGTCCAATGGGTACAAGCCCAACTTAACCCATTACAAACAAAAATGAATCAACTTGAAACAAAAATTGCACAACAAGAACAACAAATTAAATCTCTGCAAGATGCAGTAAAAGCAGGAGGGACGACACCTAATCCAACTCCACCGGGTGGCGTTGTTTCGTTTCCAGCAACTGTTTATACGACAAAGTCAAATGTCACAGTTCATTCAGGAGCAACAAAATCCTACAAAGTTATTGCCACTTTCCCTGCTGGAAAAGCATTAACTGCAACTGAAGAATTCAAGTCTAGTACAGGTATTTGGTACAGAGTCAATGTTACATCATCAGTTAAAGGATGGATCTATACAGCGGATGTTACCACGGAAAAACCGAGCAACTTTGTTCCGTCCCAAGTCGTTGCAAAAAATTCTACAAATATTAGAAGTGGAGCAACAACACAATATAATGTGGTTGAATTTGTACCATCTGGCACTTCGATGAAATATTTAGGGGTATTTAAGAATGCTTCTGGAGAAACTTGGTACAATGTTCAGACTCCAAAAGGCAACAAAGGGTGGGTATTAAGTACATTAACTGAGGTGAAATAAAGTGAAGAAATTGAAGTATCTTTTTCCACTCCTATGTTTTTTCACTTTGATGTTTAGCCAATCTGCAAATGCCTATCAAACTGAGAGTTATGCGAAACCAACACTCGTACAAATCCATAATCAATCGAGCAATACACTCGTGCTGAATGGTTTATACAAAGTGACAGATAAAGAAACACTAGAAGAGTTCTTTGTTACTTCAAAAGGACCAGTAGCATTAATCCTGGCAAACAATGAAATAACATTAACGCATTTAGGAATTTCAATTAACTCTTCAACAGGTTATATAATTGAAGAATTAAAAGGATCTGAACAAGTAGCTGTATTTGTCTCAGATACTATTGCTAGAAAAAGTGCAGTCGATACAAGTGAACAAGCAGCTGTATATCAGAAATTACAGGGTGTCACTTATATTGGATCTCATACAAACTCACTTGGGGAACTTTGGTACAATGTGAAGGATTCTTTAGGGATAACTTCTTGGGTGCCATCGACAAGTGCAGTCCTCGAGTCCATACCTGCGCTTCCTTTAGGGAAGTTAGCTACTGGAAATCAATATAGAGGTAGTTTTGAGATTAATAAGTTAACATCAACCATACAAACGGTTAATCGATTAGATATAGAGCAATATCTTAAGGGAGTAGTAGCGAGTGAAATGCCTTCCTCTTGGCATCTAGAAGCATTAAAGTCACAAGCGATTGCAGCTCGTGGCTATGCTGTCAAATCAAAAGGGATATTGAACAGCACTACGTCTAGTCAAGTATATAAAGGCTATTTACATGAGAGAACATCTACCAATACTGCAATTGAACAGACAAAAGGTAAAGTAGTCACGTATAATGGGAAACTTGCTGAAACTTATTTTTATTCTACTAGTGGTGGTAGAACTGCTAATGTAGGAGATGTTTGGAATTCGGTTCAAGCGAACTTCCCGTATTTAGTATCAGTAGATGATTCTACTGAAGTTTCACCGTATAGCAATTGGACAGTATCGATTCCTGCAAGTTCAATTTTGGCCACTTTTGGTTTTACACCTCTTTCAATGTTACAAGATGTAAAACTCATTAAAGGTGGTGCGAATGGAGAAGTGACAGCTGTTACTGTTGTCACAAATATGGGTGAAAAAACGATTCAAGGAAATGAAGCAATAATGAGAGGGTTGTTTAAGAACCCAGCAAATAACAATGCTAGCTTAAATTCAAACTGGTATGATGTTTCATTTACCAAACCAATTGGACTGACACAATTTTTTATCCAACAAGAATCAACTATAACACCAATTAGTTCATTGTTAGGTTATTCAGTTCAAACTGAAACAGGTACAGTGACCATTACGAATGAAAATGTGTTGATACAGACAAACTCTGGAATTATTTCTGCGGGTATCACTTCTGGAATTACTAGTGTAACAATAAAAGGAAAAGGTTATGGTCATCGTATAGGAATGAGTCAATACGGTGCGAAAGCGAAGGCTGAAGCTGGATGGAATGCGGAACAGATTTTGAAGCATTATTACCCGGGGACAGTATTGGGAAGTTATTAAATTCATCATATGATCCCAATCTTTTCAAAAAAATTAAACACTCTCAAACTTGTAAAAACATACGAGTTTGAGAGTGTTTTTTTGTGGAAAATCGTATAAGTTTCTTCTATATTTTACTATAAAAATAGGTTGTCCCACCTCGAAATCAAGGTGAGACAACCTATTTTGAAAAGGGCGGGAATTCTTGTGAAATGCCCTATAATTAAGGTGTGAAGTAGTTTTCAGCATAATAGGGAGTTGAACCCGTATTCCAAGATTGGAAATCAATACCCACCCCTAAATTTGAATAATTTGGATTGAGTAGGTTTTTTCTGTGGCCGATAGAATTCATTAGTGCTTCATGTGCGAAATAAGGATTAGTGAAGCCCATTGCAATATTTTCACCGGCTGTTCGATAGTCAATTCCTGCGATTGCAAGGCGATCAAAAGGAGATAGTCCCTTAAGGTTTGTATGGCTAAAGTAATCATTTACTGCCATGTCTTTACTATGTTCTCTTGCAACCAGTGAAGCGTTATTCGAATAGTTCACAGCGTTGATATTATTTAGCTTTCTTTCTGCATTAATTACAATAAACATTTGAGATTCATAACTTTTTTGAAGCTCAAGTGATTTTGTCGGAAAGAGCGTGGAGTTTCTATCTATCATCTTATTACTAATTAAATAAAACCCGGATATTTTTTTATCTTTATGGTAATCAATGAAAATGTATACTTGATGGTCATTAAAAGTATATAACAATACTTCATCATTGTAGGTACTGCCAATTGTTTCGTAATCTGGACCTAATTGATTTATGACTGTATTGACCGAATCTCCAATTTTAAGATTCTTATATTTGAAATTTATATCTTTAGAATAAATCAAATGGGCTTGATTATTAATATATGAAATCATATTCAAGTTTTTATAGCTATTGTGATATGCAGAAGTAGTTAACTTGAATTCATTTATTAAGTTTGATTTTGGTTGACCTAAAGTATTAGTTATTTGTACTTTAGAATCAAATAATGCGTATGAATCGGATGCTACTTCTGAACAAGAAATTAAATGTAATTTTGATTTTGAAGGTGTTTGATAAATTACCGGTGCTTCTTTTTTAACAACTAAACCACCACCTACTCCATAATATCCTGATCGTAGGGTGTAAACACGGTAACGTTCTCCTTTATCCATTTGTCGAACAGCCGTGTATGTGTTGTTTTCCAGTTTGTATAACGTTGTTTTGGAATCAACGGTTACTCTACCAATTTGACCCTTTTTCAGTTCAATGCCATCCCAATAAACTTTTGAATTAGGGGAAATCCCTTCACAATTAGAATTTGAGTGGGCTGCAGGAATTGGTATCATTAAAAATAATAAGGATACGAAAATCATGTATTTAATTGTATTCATCAATAAAATCACCTCTTTCTCCTATTATAAATTAATTTGAATCAAATTCCAAAAATTTTACAGAATCAATATTTATTATTGCTTGTCCATTCGTCATTTCCGTTATCCATTCAATAAATTTCTCTTCCATAGATACATGGACATAGAGAAATATTTCCACCGTATCTGCATATTCGATTCGTTCAAGAGGATAGGCGGAACCACGCACTTCATTCTCAACTTTACCCAGCCATGTGTAATCTACGGATACTTTCATTAAATGATGGAGTCTGCGCTCAACAATACCGGCAGCCTGAATTCCTTCGGTAGTCGCTTTTCCATACGCCCGTATTAAGCCGCCACCACCTAATTTTATCCCGCCGAAGTACCGTGTTACAACTACGACAGTATCCTTCAAACCTTGTTTTTTCAACACTTCCAGCATCGGAACGCCTGCTGTGCCACTTGGTTCTCCATCATCATTTGCTTTTTGGATGGAGTCATGCTCACCAATCATAAAAGCGGAACAATTGTGATTGGCTGATTTATGATTTGATTTAATTTCTTCAATAAATGCTTGAGCTTGTTGTTCTGTTTCAACGCGATTTACATATGTGAGAAATCTGGATTTTTGAATAATCATTTCTGATTCAGCAAAACCTTTAACAGTGACATAATCTTTTCGCAAATATTTCCACTCCTCACTGACATCTAGTTGTCATGTAATTTTAATATGTTTTTGTGTATATAGTGATATAATAAATGCAGTCATAGCAGGAATAAAGGCATATATGACGTATTATTTAGATAGAGAAATGAATGTTTAAACATTCATCAGACAGTTGCTCGAAAAAGGAGAATACCCGATGTCAGGGAAAAAGGTCGATATCAATTCTTTAGATCATATTTTCAGCCAAATGGTTGAAACGATGGACCGCTCCAAAAACGATATTTTTATTATAAGCGAACAAAATCGACAAAGCTTATTACAAATGCAAAAAGAATTAGAAATTGTCCATTCAAAATTAGCTGATGTACTAATAGAAGGTGACTTGCTGGAAGAAGAGACCCGTTTATCTCGAAAACGTCTCGGTGACGTCTCCAAGCATTTTAACACGTTTACGGAAGAGCAAGTGCGTGAGGCTTACGAACAAGCAAATGATTTACAAATTAAACTTTCGATTAACCGGACGGAAGACCGCCAATTACGGGAACGTAGAGATGATTTGGAACGTCGTTTAAATGAATTAAACGACTCCATTTTGCATGCCGATCAACTTGTTACCCAAGCCAACGTGGTAACCAACTACTTAACATCTGATTTAAAAAATGTTGGACAAGCATTGGAAACGGCAAAATTAAAGCAAGACTTCAGTCTAAAAATTATTGAAGCACAAGAAGAAGAACGAAAAAGGCTATCACGTGAAATACATGATGGTCCAGCCCAAATGATGGCAAATGTTCTGGTCCGTTCAGATTTAATTGAACGGACATATCGTGAAAAAGGTGTCGATCAGGCGCTAGTCGAGATATCCAGTCTAAAACTGATGGTTCGAAATGCATTGTCGGAAGTAAGGCGAATCATTTACGACTTGCGACCAATGGCATTGGACGATTTAGGTTTAGTTCCTACCCTCAAAAAATACTTAATGACTATCGAAGAATATAACGCGGGGTGCAAAATACACTTCCGTTCACATGGTGAACAACGCAGGCTTTTACCCAATTATGAAGTAGCAATTTTTCGTTTGATTCAAGAATCCGTGACGAATGCTACTAAACATGGCAAGTGCCAATCGATTATGGTGGAAGTTGAATGGTTTAAAAACAAAGTGACTGTTACTGTGAAAGATAATGGGATTGGTTTCAATCAGCGTCTCGTTCGCGATAGTTCATTTGGATTATTAGGGATGCAGGAACGGGTAGATTTATTAAAAGGTGAAATGATTGTGAAATCATCACCGGGTAAGGGTACAACAATGATGTTTCGAATTCCTTTAATTGAGGAAGAAGAGAGATAAGCTCTGCTTATATTTAGGAGGAAATGATGATGACGACGAAAATTGTAATTATAGACGATCACCAATTATTCCGTGAAGGTGTAAAACGAATTTTAGATTTTGAAGATTCATTCGATGTTGTTGCTGAAGGCGATGATGGTGGGGATGCTTTAAATCTGTTCGAGCAATATGCACCGGAAGTTATTTTAATGGATATCAACATGCCCCGTAAAAACGGTGTAGAGGCAACTGGCGAGCTAATGGCGAAATATCCAGAAGCGAAAGTTATTATGTTGTCTATTCACGACGATGAATCTTATGTTACGCACGCTCTTAAAACAGGAGCTCTTGGATACATGTTGAAAGAAATGGATGCAGATGCAATTGTCCAAGCTATTAAAGTAGTGGCTGCAGGAGGATCATACTTACATCCAAAAGTTACACGTAACTTAGTGGCAGAATTCCGTCGCTTAAGTGAACGTGAAAACAAAGGAACATTCCATCAATCAGAAATTCGTCGTCCTTTCCATTTACTGACGAAACGCGAATGTGAAGTTCTTCAATTATTAACGGACGGACAAAGTAACCGCATGATTGGTGAAACCTTGTTCATCTCTGAAAAAACAGTAAAAAATCACGTATCAAGCATTCTACAAAAAATGAATGTAAATGACCGCACACAAGCCGTAGTTACAGCTATCAAAAACGGTTGGGTTGAAGTACGTTAATTGATTATATGGCCCCTCACATTTGTGAGGGGTTTTTGTTTTGATGAGATGTGTATGGTGGCGCTCCAGGTAGACAGAATGGCTTGTTAGGTAGACAGATTTGGGTTCTAGACAGTTTCGTGAGCCAGGTAGACAGAATTGGGTTCCAGGTAGACAGAATGGCCTTCCAGGTTGCACAAAATGAAAAGTGGCACATGACTGAAGATAGAATTTGGTTTCAGGTAGACAGAATTAGCATCCAGGTAGACAGTTTCGTGAGCCAGGTAGACAGAATTTGTTTCCAGGTAGACAGAATGGCCATCCAGGTTGCACAAAATGAAAAGTGGCTCATGGCTGGTAGATAGAATTTGGGTTCAGGTAGACAGAAATAGGTTTTAGGTAGACAGAATCGCATGCCAGGTAGACAGAACGGCCATCCAGGTTGCACAAAATGAAAAGTAGCACATGACTAGAGATAGAATCTGGTTTCAGGTAGACAGAATTAGCATCCAGGTAGACAGTTTCGCAAGCCAGGTAGACAGAATGGCCTTCCAGGTTGCACAAAATGAAAAGTAGCACATGACTGGTAGATAGAATTTGGATTCAGGTAGACAGAATTAGCATCCAGGTAGACAGTTTCATGAGCCAGGTAGACAGAATTGGGTTCCAGGTAGACAGAATGGCCGTCCAGGTTGCACAAAATGAAAAGTGGCACAAGACTGGCAGATAGAATCTGGTTACTGGTAGACAGAATGGTCTTCCAGGTAGACAGAATTAGCATCCAGGTAGACAGAATGGCCATCCAGGTTGTACAAACTCCTATTTCTTTTCAAGCACTTCATTGTGTCTTGAAAAGGAGTCTTCATTGACATCATCAAATAATTTATAAAATCTATAACGACCGTTGTTTTTAGGAATTAAATTAGCTCTATTTAAAATATGCGATGCGGATGTTTTATCTCGTAGTTGCAAAAAATCTTGGCATTCTTTTGTAGTAATAGTGCTTTTCATCAAATAAAACCAATCCTCGAGTGCATTCGTAATGATCACTTTCCTCGGAATTTTACATGTAGGACATTTATAAAGAGTGCCAATATTTATTGAGCATTGTGGGCAAAGCAACCCTTTGACAATTTTTAAATCTTGAGTTGGGAAAATACTTACTAATGGGGTAGGGGAATAATTCGTCTTGGCTTGTTGCAGGGAGTTGATTAATGAATTGAAATCTTTTTCGGTAAGTGTGGGAGGGAGATCAAAGAGGTCTTCTATATATGACCCTACATCACAACCCATCATTATGTTGGAATACCTAGGGGGCAAGTCTACAATGGTGCTAGAAAATGCGAATACAATAGCACTTTTTATGGGGAGATTAATTTGAATCGAATTCAGCCATTTTACTAATCGTCGTTCATGACGTTTTAGTTGCTCCTCTGGACATTTCAAAGAGGTTTTAACTCCGTCTACTTCTCTGATTAATTGGGCAGGAGTCTTTTGAAAAGAGATTCGACCTTTCAATGCTTTTATTTCTAGTATACAAACAAACATTGGTGTAACAATCAAAGTGTCAAATTGGGCTTTTGTGTTTGCAGAAGTTTGAATATTAATGTCTTTAAAAATAACATATGGACTTGGAAATTCAATATTCTTTAAAAAATTGTCCACATACGTCTCACCGCTGTATCCAGCACGAATTCGAGTGATTCTCGACTCGATCTCCTTATAAAGCGGATGGTCGTTGGGCACTCTATTAAGTAAACGAAGATAAACTTTTAACGATTTTGGCGTTTGTCGATTCTCGATAATAAAATATCACTCCTTTTAAAACTTGGGATAATGTAAAAATAGCATTTTTATCCATCTGGTTGCAACTGAATTATTTGAAAAGAAAGCCAGGCAGACAGAACAGTCACCCTGTTCACATTTCAGGTAGATAGTTAGGTACTCTAGGTAGACAGTTTGAGGTTCCAGGTAGACAGTTAGGTTCTCCAGGTAGACAGTTTCCCGTTCCAGGTAGACAGTTTCGCAAGCCAGGTAGACAGAATAGCCTTCCAGGTTGCACAAAATGAAGTTGCATACACATCCCAGCACATTTCTACACGAAACTTTCACATGAATCGTGTCGTCTCTATTCAGAAGTGGCTATAATATAATTAGGGCAATCATTTTATGACAAAATAGCCGAGTAGGAGGACGAATTTAATGAATTTCAAATATATGATGATATTGACTATTCTTTCAATAGTACTATCAGCTTGTGCGAGTGAAGAGAACCGAGAAGGCGCAGGTTCTGTTTCTGACGGTGAGTCTTCAAGTGAAAATAGCGCATTGGAACATGGTGTGAAAGATCAGAAACAAGATCAAGCTCAGTCTGATGTGGGATTTGAGATGGCGGGTTCTGAGATCGAAGAGGCCCAGAATGTACCTGCAGAAGAGAAAAAGGCAATTTTGGCATCATTCGATACGTATATGACTTCATTTAATGAAGAAGACATTGAGAAATATATGTCCATCATTGCTACTGAACCTGAAGGGTTTGATTACAAAGAAGAAGAAGCGACCGTAGTAAAAACGTTCAAAGAATACGATGTGAAACGAACGACTGAGGATGTAACGGTTATCAAATATGATGAAAATCAAGCACAGGTCTTTGCATCGTTGGCAATTTCCCTTGAACAGAAATCAACAGGAGCAAAACTTGACCGGACAGGTAGACAAGTTACAGTGTTCGCTAAAGAAGAAGGAAATTGGCGTGTTAGCAGTGTATATTTCATCGGAGATGCAACAGAATAAGCTGGTCGAAAACCTCGCAAATTGCGGGGTTTTGTTTTTAAGGAATTGTGAAAAAACTTTTTTCTATCTTAAATTGGCGGACTCCACATTTTGGGATTATGATAAAAATGTAGGAATGAGTAATCCACATTGGAGGAATGCTCATGGAAGAAATACAAACATTTTTAAGTGGTCGAATTTGGTTAATGGAAAAGACCCCATTTCCTTTAGCCATCATTGAAGATTATATTCAAATAGGATTTATTACCCCACATAAAGGCATTCAGCCAAAACAACCTTCCCACATACTAAAATCTAATCAGCACCATTGTCGTCGTTGTGGATTTGAGCAATTAACTTCCTTTCAATGTGCAAAATGTAAAGGGCCTTGTCTTTATTGCAGGCATTGCATTCGCATGGGCAGAGTGAGTAGTTGTACCGTTTTAATTGCTTGGAGCGGACCTGCAATGGAACAAGTACAGTCACATCTGTTTTCATGGAAAGGAAATTTAACTCCAAAACAAGATCTTGCTTCAAAAGAACTCCTGGAAAGCGTTCGTCAAAATGAAAGCCATTTAATACATGCGGTCTGCGGAGCGGGAAAAACGGAGTTACTGTTTCCCGCAGTTTTTGATTTGCTGGAGCGGGGAAAGCGGGTTTGTGTGGCTACCCCAAGGACAGATGTTGTACTGGAACTAGCCCCGCGTTTTCAGCAAGTTTTCCCGCAAACCGTCATTCATTCTTTATATGGTGGTTCTCCAGAATATACGAATTATGCGCAGTTAATCATCGCAACAACACATCAATTGTTCAGATTTGAAGATGCTTTTGATGTCATATTTGTTGATGAAGCGGATGCTTTTCCGTACACAGTGGATGTAACACTGCAAAATGCAGTGAAGAAAGCGAAAAAGAACGAAGCAGCTATCCATACAATAACAGCGACTCCTTCTGAAGAACTTTTAAGACAAACGGTTAATAAATCTGTCATATCAAGAAGATTTCACGGTTTTCCATTACCGGTACCACGTTTTGTTGGGTTATGGAATTACAAAAAGTACATCCGTAAAGGCGAACTTCCCCAAAAGCTAAAACAATGGACAATGACTTGTCTGAACCAAAAGCAGCCGTTTCTCATTTTTTTTCCAACGATTGACCTTATGGAGCAAGCCTTGCCATTATTTCAGTTATTGCATCCAGACATTTTGTCCGTTCATGCTGAAGATCCACTTCGAAAAGAAAAGGTTATGAAGTTACGTGAAAAGAAAGTGTGTGGATTGCTCACAACAACGATTCTGGAGCGTGGAATTACTATTCCTGATGTTCAAGTTGCGGTAGTTGGTGCTGATGAACTCATTTTTACGAGCAGTGCATTAATTCAAATCGGTGGACGGGTCGGACGATCAATCGAATATCCAAATGGTGATTTGGTGTTTTTTCATCATGGAATTTCATTTGCCATGGATAAGGCAAAAGAGACAATTGAAGCGCACAATAAAGACGGCGGATTCAAATAATGAATTGTTTAATTTGTTCAAACACATTTATTGAAAGTGCTTCTTGGCAAAAACTGTTCCTCATAAAACCAGCGGATGTAATCTGCAAGAAATGTCGGTCGAAATTTGAAAAAATACTGAAAACTAAGAGTGAAAATGAATGGTCGGGGACAGTATATGAAGGTGCACTTGACTCAGTCAAATCCTTCTACAAATACAACGACTGGATGAAACATGTTTTTCAGCAATATAAATTTCAATTGGATGTTGAACTGGCCAAAATTTTTGCGGAAGACTTCAGACCGCTACGCAATGTTCAAGAATTGGTTGTCCCTATTCCACTGCATCCGGAGATGTTACGAGAAAGAACTTTTTCACAAGTTGATCAATTCCTCAATGTTGCTAATGTTCCATTTACGCATGTGCTGTCAAAAACAGAAAATCGATCGCAAGTTGGAAAAACAAAAAAAGATCGGATGTCTACCGAATTAATTTTTTCTGTTCAAGAAAATGTTCAAAATCAACATATTATATTGGTCGACGATTTGTATACAACCGGTACCACACTGCATCACGCTGCATTTGCATTGAAAGAAGCAGGTGCTCAGACAGTTCGTGCAATCACTTTGATTCGAGTGTGAAATGTTAAGAAAATGTCTTCTTTCGACAAAATTCCGAAAATTTTTGGTTTGTAGCAGGAGTTAATAGGGGATAAGTAGAATAAGGTTTACATAGCCTTAACTAAAGGAGGAGTTTACATGTTAAATTTTAATATCCGTGGTGAAAACGTCGAGGTAACTCCTGCGATTCGTGAGCACGTTGAAAGCAAAATCAATAAGGTAGAACGCTATTTCAACGAAGATATTCAAGCGAACGCAAATGTTAATTTAAAGATTTATAATGACAGTCAAACGAAAGTGGAAGTAACTATTCCAATGAAGAATTTAACGCTCCGAGCTGAAGAGCGTCACAATGATATGTATGCAGCAGTCGATTTAATCGTCGACAAACTTGAGCGTCAAATACGTAAACATAAAACGAAAGTAAACCGTAAGTTCCGTGAACGTGAAGGTGTTGGTGCCTACTTTGCAAACGTGGTGTCTCCTGAACAAGCGGCATATCAAGACGAGAGTGAAGAAGAATTACCAATCGTCCGTACGAAGCAATTTGAATTAAAACCGATGGATCAAGAAGAAGCGGTTTTACAAATGGATATGCTGGGACATAACTTCTACGTCTTCACTGATGCAGAATCAAATGGAACAAATATCGTTTACAAACGTAAAGACGGCAAATATGGTTTAATCGAAACAAACTAAATTAAATGAATTAATGAGAAAGCCCAAGCATTGGGCTTTCTTTTTTTTGTTAGACATTCTAAAAACATTTGCCCCTGCATTCCGCAAGAGCAGGTAGATTGAAGTCACTATTATTAGGTTTACATACTTGCTGGCTCGTACGAAAAAAGCGGCTTGTGCAAATGTAGATTAATAAAAACAGGATTAGTACTTATTGGAAAGTTGATTTATTTGTCGGTTGAGAAGGAATTTACTCGAACGAAGCGAATAGTACCTTTATCAAGTTTAAGGACAGCATTTCAATAGGGGAGGGGATTGGATGACAAAAAGTCGATTATGGAACAGACTTGGTTTTCGTGGGAAAGTTGTATTTGCCATGAGTGCTATTGTGATCCCAATCTTTTTTGTGATGGCCACCTATTCGTACAATTATTCAAAAAATTTATATGAATCAAAAATGGAAGAAGAATTATCTCTAGAAAACGAATTGGTCGTTCAGGAAATCTACAATTTATTGAATAGCAAAAGTGAAATAACGAAACAATTTGGCGAACTTGAAGAAGTCCGGGAACTTATGGAATCTTCAGTTGAACGTGAAACGGTGAAGAAGTCGACTCTATATCACCAAGTCAATCAGTTTATGACAAGAGTGCAGGAAGATAATGAAAATGTAGGTTTAGTCTGGATGGCCTTTCTTGAAGAGAATTTTTTAATTGCAGATCATGGATACGTAACTGATGAACCTTATGACATTCCAAAAAGGCCGTGGACTGCAAAAGCGAATGCAGCAGAAGGCTTATCTTACTCAGACCTATATATCGATTACTCTACAAAGAAATTAACTGTAAGTGTCATTTATCCAGTCGAATCGGAAGGCATGCGATTAGGTTATTTTGGTTTAGATATGCACTTGGATACAATTCCCGCACTGATTGGTCCATATGAAAAAAAGGATAACAAATATATTCTTTTAACAGAGACCGGTCAAACATTATACGACGCTGACAGCTTATGGGATGACTTTGCAAACTTTGACCTTACTGAAGATGAAATGGAATTAGTGAAGACATCTGAAGGGAATTTCTATGTTGAGACGCGAGCACTTGAAGGTACCGGTTGGCGAATGATCAGCTATGCACCAGAAACAACCGTTACCGAACCTCTTGCAGATTTTGGGAAGACGATTGGTTTGTCGTGGATTATCGCCGCAATCATGATCTTAATTTCTTTATCCTGGTTGCTTCGTTCCATGTTAAAAGATTTACCGAACATAGTGAAACATGTCCGTCAGATGGAACAAGGTAATCTGGTAACTAAAATGGGGATTAAAAGACAGGATGAAATTGGTGAAATTGCTCAATCAATTGAACAAATGGGGGATTTACTGAATGCACAAGTAAAGGAAATTGACTATCAGGCAAGGTTTGATTCCTTGACGAACTTACCAAACCGTTTCTCGATTGAACGCGAACTTTCGAGATGGATTGAGGAATCAATTGATTCCGATCAAATGATAACGGTCGCTTTCATTGATCTCGATCATTTTAAACAAATTAATGACTCAAAAGGGCATGCATACGGAGATGAACTTTTAGTACAGGTTGCGCAAAGAATTAAAGATTTGTTGCCGAAAAACAGTAGTTTCGGGCGCTTTGGAGGTGATGAATTCATTGTCCTGCTGCGTGCTAAGAGAGAAAAATTCCCTGCTGTCCGAGCAACCCTTTCTGCTCTGCATGAGTCCTTCTCGAAAGTATATTATTTAAACGATCATCCGTTTTTTGTGACTTCTTCGATAGGAGTTTCCCTGTACCCGACGGATGCAAAGTCGTGTGAGCAATTGTTAATCAATGCAGATACGGCACTTTATAAAGCAAAGGCTGCAGGTAGAAACAGAATCCTCTTCTTCAATTATGAAATGAAAGAAGCTTTCGAAAAACAACATATGATGGAGCAAGGCTTACGTGAAGCCATGATTCACAATCATTTTACCCTTGTATATCAACCACAGTTCAACCTGAAAACTGGAAGGACTGAAAGTTTGGAAGCACTTCTTCGTTGGAGGCATCCAGAATGGGGAATGATTTCTCCGGCTGAGTTTATTCCAGTGGCAGAAGAATCAGGGAACATTAAGGAGATTGGAGATTGGGTACTTGAGACCGCTATTCGCGAAATAAAAACTATTCATCAGGAATACGCCCATATATCATCTGTTGCAATCAATGTCAGTGCTCTGCAACTTCGTGAAGCCTATTTCATACAACGCCTAAAAACATTATTAAAGAAATATCAAGTAAATCCAGGATTAATTGAAATTGAAATAACTGAGTCGATCTTTATCGAGGGTGGGGAAGAAGTACTCGAGACGCTTGAAGAAATTCGGGATATGGGTATAAGCATTGCGCTCGATGATTTTGGGACAGGATATTCTTCATTGAATTATCTTCGTATTTTACCGATTAACCGTGTGAAAATTGACCGTTCATTTGTTCAAAAGATGGAAAATGATACACGGGTACAGGCAATTATCAAGTCCGTAATAGATTTGTCCCATAATTTAGGGTTCAACATTGTTGCGGAAGGCGTGGAAACACAGAAGCAGCTATCATTATTAAAGTCTTTGAATGCGGATGTTATTCAAGGGTTTTATGGAAGTAAACCATTAAACTGGACACAATTGCATGAGTTTTTAAAAGAGCCACAGCCACTGTAGATATGGAGCCGTCATTTGCACCACTATAGTTGCAGTGGTAAAATAAACCTTGAGACTATATGGGAAGTGAATCTAATGCTTGGAGTATTAAATAAAGTATTCGACTTAAATAAGCGTGATTTAAAAAGATTAGAAAAAGTTGCCGATCAAGTTGAGGCGTTTGCAACAGACATGGAAGCATTAACTGATGACCAGTTACGTGCTAAAACAGATGAATTTAAAGAACGATTGGCAAGTGGTACGGAATTGTCGGAAATTCAAGCGGAGGCATTTGCAGTTGTTCGCGAAGCAGCCAAACGAGTTCTGGGGATGTTCCCTTTCCGCGTTCAGATTATGGGTGCAGCTGCACTTCATGAAGGCAATATTTCAGAAATGAAAACTGGTGAAGGGAAGACGTTGACGTCTACCATGCCTGTTTATTTAAATGCCATCACTGGAAAAGGTGTGCACGTTGTTACGGTCAATGAGTATTTAGCAAGCCGTGATGCGGCCGAAATGGGTCAATTGTATAATTTCTTAGGTTTGACTGTTGGCCTAAATTTAAACAGCCTAACTAAAGATGAGAAACGTGAAGCATATGCAGCGGATATTACGTATTCGACAAACAACGAACTTGGATTCGATTACTTACGTGACAATATGGTGTTGTACAAAGAAGAACATGTTCAGCGACCACTCTATTACGCAGTAATTGATGAAGTGGATTCAATTTTGATTGATGAAGCACGAACGCCGTTGATTATTTCAGGACAAGCAGCTAAATCCGCACAGCTTTACCAACAATCCAATGCTCTTGTTCGTGCACTACGCAAAGAAGATGACTACTCATATGACGAGTCAACTAAAGGTGTTGTATTAACAGAGGCAGGGATTGAAAAGGTTGAAAAAGCGTTTGGAATTGACAACTTATTCGATTTGACTCATGTACGATTAAATCATGCAATAAACCAGTCATTGAAAGCACATGCAAGTATGCACAATGATGTAGACTATGTCGTTCAAGATGGAAATGTTGTGATCGTAGACTCCTTTACAGGTCGTCTAATGAAAGGCCGTCGTTATTCGGATGGACTCCATCAAGCAATTGAAGCAAAAGAAGGTATGGAGATTCAAAATGAATCGATGACCATGGCAACCATTACATTCCAGAACTATTTCCGTATGTATGAAAAACTTTCCGGAATGACAGGAACTGCTAAAACGGAAGAGGAAGAGTTCCGCAACATTTACAATATGAACGTCATTGTGATTCCGACAAACCGTGTAATTGCACGTGATGACCGAGCGGACTTGATTTATGCTTCCATGGAAGGTAAATATAAAGCCGTAGCGGAAGATATTGCCGAAAGACATAAAGCTGGCCAACCAGTACTTGTCGGGACAGTAGCAATCGAAACTTCTGAAATTATTTCTAACTTGTTGACAAAACATGGAATCCGACATAATGTCTTGAATGCGAAAAACCATGAACGTGAAGCCGAAATTATTTCGACAGCTGGCCATAAAGGGTCTGTAACAATCGCTACTAACATGGCTGGCCGTGGAACAGACATCAAACTTGGTGACGGAGTCATCGAAGTCGGAGGTTTGGCTGTTATCGGTACAGAAAGACATGAATCCCGTCGTATTGACAATCAGCTACGTGGACGTTCAGGACGTCAAGGCGATCCTGGTGTGACACAGTTCTATTTATCAATGGAAGATGATTTAATGCGTCGTTTCGGTTCTGACAATATGCGTGCGATGATGTCCCGTCTGGGTATGGATGATTCTCAACCAATCCAGTCAAAAATGGTAACACGTGCCGTAGAGTCAGCTCAGAAACGTGTTGAAGGTAATAACTTCGACGCTCGTAAACGTTTGCTTCAATATGATGATGTTTTACGTCAACAACGTGAAATTATTTATAAAGAACGTTTGGAAGTGTTAGAAACCGACAATATGCGCGGATTGGTTGAAACAATGATTGATGAAGTAATTGAACGGACAGTTGCCATCCATACTTCATCAGATAAGCAAACTGAGTGGAACTATAAAGGTCTTGAAGATACAATTCAAGCTAATTTATTATCCGAAGGTGCGATCACAAGAACGCAGTTGGAAGGAAAATCAGCTGACGAAATCGTTGAATTCATTAAACAGGAAGTTTACAGACGCTACGATGAAAAAGAAGAGGAAATGACTCCTGAACGTATGCGTGAATTTGAAAAAGTTGTTCTGTTGCGTTCAATTGATTCGAAATGGATTGATCATATCGATGCAATGGACCAGCTTCGCCAAGGAATTCACTTGCGTGCGTACGGACAAATTGATCCACTTCGTGAGTATCAAAATGAAGGCTTTGCGATGTTTGAAGCTATGGTTGGATCCGTGCAGGAAGATGTCGCGAAATATGCCATGAAGGCAGAAATACGCAATAACTTGCAACGTGAAGAAGTAGCGAAGGGTCAAGCAGTCAACCCGAAAGAAGAAGGCGGAGCTGTAAAGAAAAAACCAGTTCGTGCTGAATCTTCAGTTGGAAGAAATGATATGTGCCCATGCGGCAGTGGCAAGAAATTCAAAAATTGTCACGGTGCTGTTGAAAGATAACGGAGGAATTTAGACATGATGGAATTATCAGATGTACGCAATGAATTAGACAGAACAGCTTCAAAATTATCTGACTTTAGGGGGTCTCTTTGACTTAGAAAACAAAGAGGCACGTATTGCTGAGTTAGATGAAAATATGTCGATGCCAGACTTCTGGAATGATCAACAAGCAGCCCAAGTGGTGATCGGCGAAGCAAATGGATTAAAAGAAATTGTGAATGAATATAAAGAATTACTGGATACACAGGAAAATTTAGAAATGACTTTGGAATTGTTGCGTGAAGAACCAGACGAGGAATTGCAAGAAGAACTCAGTAGCGAAATGAAAGAATTCACTGCCAAACTGGGTGATTTTGAATTGCAATTATTACTGAGCGAACCATATGACAAAAACAATGCCATTCTGGAATTGCATCCTGGAGCGGGCGGCACAGAGTCTCAGGATTGGGGCTCCATGCTCCTTCGAATGTATACACGTTGGGGCGAGAAGCGTGGCTTCAAAGTAGAAACACTCGATTATTTACCTGGTGACGAAGCCGGAATCAAATCGGTTACACTTGGATTTAAAGGACATAATGCATATGGTTATTTGAAAGCTGAAAAAGGAGTTCACCGTTTGGTGCGAATTTCACCTTTCGATTCTTCTGGCCGTCGCCATACTTCTTTCGTTTCATGCGAAGTAATGCCTGAATTCAATGATGAAATCGAAATTGAAATCCGCACGGAAGATTTGAAAATTGATACGTATCGTGCCAGTGGTGCAGGTGGTCAGCATATTAATACCACCGATTCTGCTGTTCGTATTACTCACTTGCCGACAGGTGCTGTCGTGACGTGTCAACAAGAACGTTCACAAATCAAGAACCGTGAAAAAGCGATGACGATGTTAAAAGCGAAATTGTATCAATTGAAAATTGAGGAACAAGAAGCTCAAATGCTTGAAATTCGTGGAGAGCAAAAAGAAATCGGTTGGGGTTCTCAAATTCGTTCATACGTATTCCATCCTTATTCTATGGTTAAAGATCACCGCACAAGTGCTGAAAGTGGTAATGTACAAGGTGTGATGGACGGCGATATCGATTTGTTCATCAATTCCTATTTGCGATCAAAAATGAATTAAGAAAAAACGGACATCCTACAAAGATGTTCGTTTTTTTTTTTGTTGTGAGAAACTGATTAGTTGCTCTAAAATCTCGAAAGTTGCTCAACGTGAAACCAAGAATTGTGCGATTTTCAAACTTTTTGTTGATTTAGGCGGAACATGTGGCCAGCACAATTTAGGATAAAATCATGACACCATAAGAAAATTATCATTCTGGTTCACTTCATCATGATGAAGTTCACACACTTTATCGTGTCTGCTATACTTCATTAGGGAAAAATGGACATAATAGAAAGAAGGAATTTTTATGAATCGAAAAACACGGGAAGAGCCTCATCCTATTTTGGCTTCCGTTTTGGAATATATATATATCATCATTGGTGCTGCGATAATCGCTGTCGGATTTAACGTTTTCTTATTACCGAACGAAGTAGCATCTGGCGGTGTCAGTGGGGTCAGTACAATATTAAAAGGACTGTTTGACTGGAATCCCGGTTTTGTGCAATACGCATTCAATATTCCTTTATTTATTGCAGGCGTAATATTCCTTGGCAAACAGTTTGGCGCACGATCGCTAGTAGGAACTCTTACACTTCCTATGTTTGTTTTATTAACGGCAGACTGGGAGCCAGCTACTTTAAATCCATTACTCGGTGCGCTATTTGGTGGTATCTCAGTAGGTGTGGGTCTGGGCATCGTTTTTAGAGGACGTGCATCTACAGGTGGAACGGATTTAGCTGCACAAATCATTGCGAAATACACTGGCTTTACACTAGGAACGAGCGTTATGCTCATCGATGGACTGATTGTCCTTTCAGCAGCATTAGTTTTCGATATTGAAAAAGGATTGTATGCACTGATTGGTTTATTTGTAACAACTAAAACAATTGATATTATTCAACTCGGTTTCAGCCAATCGAAAATGGTTTACATTATCACGAATAAACAAGAAGAAATACGGAATGCTATATATACCGAAGTTAATCGAGGTGTTACTAAGCTTCCGGCAGTTGGTGGCTATACTGAGCAAGAACGACCAATTTTACTTGTAGTTGTTTATCAGACGGAATTTACAAAATTGAAGCAAGTCGTTAAAACAGTTGACCCATCAGCATTTGTCATAGTTTCAGACGCCTACGAAGTACTCGGTGAGGGTTTTAAACGTCCATAATGTAGGTATACTTGTAAAGAATGTATAAATTGATTTCCGGGAGGGAACAAAATGAACAAAAAACTTCTTGCAGCTATTTTTGGATCTGCACTGATGCTTGCCGCTTGCGGTGGCGGTGGAGATGAAGAAGCTACTGAGACGAACGAAGAAAAAGGTGGAGAAGTAACTGAAACACAAGATGCTGAGAAGATTGTCCAAGGAAATTGTACAAGTTGTCACGGCGGCAATTTAGAAGGTCAAGGTAACTTCCCAAATCTTACCGATGTGGGATCCCGTCTATCCAAAGATGAAATTCTAGATGTCATTCAAAACGGTCGCGGCCAAATGCCTCCGAACATTATTGAAGGTGCAGAAGCGGAAGTTGTCGCTGAATGGTTGGCTAATAAAAAATAATATGTAATAAACTAGACCAATGACTGTTTTTGTCATTGGTCTTTTAATTTTGTCAAAAAAGTGTCGAAGTAAAAGGAGGATTTCGGGAACACAATACCGAATTCCATACATGAATAGGTACATTCAACTTGTAGAATTTTAGGGATAAAGAACTAATGATGAGGTTTCTTAAGGCTTCTTTCAAAATTTTTGTAATAGTACTGTAATAAAATTTTGTCGACATACTTGTTATAATGAACATGTTGGAAAAAATATTTCAGATAGCTAGGAAAAAGCATAGGTGGTTACAAACATATGATTTCAATGAAAAATGTCTACAAGAAATATCCAAACGGCATAGTTGCTGCAAACGGAATTAATGTAGAAATCAAACAAGGTGATTTTGTATATGTTGTCGGTCCAAGCGGGGCTGGTAAATCGACATTTATTAAAATGATGTATCGAGAAGAGCGACCAACGAGTGGAGATATAATAGTTAATGGCATTAATTTGGCGAAATTGAAGTCGAAAAAAGTGCCATATTTAAGAAGACAAATCGGCGTAGTCTTTCAAGATTTTAAATTATTGCCTAGATTAACTGTTTTTGAAAATGTAGCGTTTGCTTTAGAAGTAATTGAAGAATCACCAAAAGTGATTCGCAAACGCGTAATGGAAGTATTGGATTTAGTGGGGCTGAAACACAAAGCTCGTATGTTCCCTACAGAGTTATCTGGTGGAGAACAACAACGAGTATCTATTGCTCGTTCCATTGTCAACATCCCGAAAGTGATGATTGCGGACGAGCCTACCGGAAACTTAGACCCCGAAACTTCATGGGACATCATGAAGTTATTCGAAGAAATAAATCGTCGTGGGACAACCATTATAATGGCCACGCATAATAAAGAAATTGTTAATACAATTAAACATCGAGTAATTGCAGTTGAAGGTGGACTCGTCGTACGTGATGAAGTCGGAGGTGACTACGGCTATGAAATCTAGAACTGTAGGACGTCATTTCCGTGAAAGTTTTAAAAGTCTCGGCCGCAATAGCTGGATGACTTTTGCATCTGCAAGTGCCGTTACTGTTACATTATTGCTCGTCGGCGTATTCGTCATGATTATGATGAATTTAAATAAAGTAGCTGATGATTTAGAAAAAGACGTTGAAATAAAAGTGCTACTCGAACTAACTGCGGATGATGCAGCTGCAGCGCAATTGGAAAAAGATATTAAAGAATTAGATGGCGTTGCAACAGTTGACTATTCCACAAAAGAAGCGGAATTAGAAGATTTAATAAAAGATTTCGGAGCGACAATGGGGTTGTCCGATCAAAATAACCCGCTTCGTGCAGCCTACTATGTGAAGGCAGAAGACCCTCAGGAAACTGAGAAAATAGCTCAACGGATAGATCGTCTTAAAAACACCTATTCGGTCGAATATGGTGAAGGCAAGATTGAGAAACTATTCAGCTTCCTGAATGTAGCGAGAAATATAGGTTTGGGATTAATCCTAGCTTTACTATTCACTGCGATGTTCCTGATTTCAAATACAATTCGGATCACTATTGTTGCGCGTCGACGTGAAATTGAAATTATGAAACTGGTAGGAGCAACAAATTGGTTTGTCCGTATACCGTTTGTATTAGAGGGAATGTGGATTGGTATCCTTGGTGCAATAGTGCCAATTACTCTCGTCACTTTACTTTATTACAATTTATTTCACGCCGTTCAACCTTATTTAAAAGGCGAGTTATTCAATTTATTACCACTTACTCCCTTTTTATACCAAGTCAACGGTCTCATTCTATTGATGGGTATTTTCATTGGCGTGTGGGGAAGTTTTATGTCAGTACGTAAGTTTTTACGCGTGTAAACGCGAGCTTGAAAGGGGCAGAACATGAGAAAGAAACAATCTAAATGGATGGTAGTTTCCATAGCAACAGTATTAGGATGTTCAATTTTTATGACACAACCAGCTGATGTAATGGCAAACTCACTGAAAGATTTGAAAAATGAACAGAACCAATTGGATCAGAGAAAAAACCAATTGAATTCGACTATTGACCAGAAAAAAGGCGACATTTCAGAAAATCAATCGAACCAAGAAAAATTGCTTGCTCAAATTCAATCTCTCGATAGCCAAATTATTGAGACTAATAGTGAAATAGATCGTGTGCTTGGCGACATTAGCCGCACGAACTTAGAAATTGAAAAATTGCATGAAAGTATTACAGTATTAGAGAAGAAAATCGCTGATCGTGATGAGTTAATTAAAGAGCGTCTTCGCTCCGTTCAGGAAAGTGGCGGTTCTGTCAATTATCTGGATGTACTACTTGGAGCTAGCAGTTTCTCAGATTTTATTGACCGATTCTCAGCAGTGAATACGTTGATGGATGCGGATAAGAAAATTTTGGAAGAACAGGCGGCAGATAAAAAGTCGTTGGAAGAGCAGAAGGCTTCAGTAGAAGAAAAACTGGCTCAACAAAAATCAAGCCGCGACAAACTAGTAAATTTAAAAGCGAACCTTGATTCTCAAAAAGCTTCAAAAGGTAAGTTAATAGATCAACTTGAAGCAGAACAAGCAAAATTAATTTCACAAAAGAAATCACTTGAAAAAGAATATACAGAAACGCTAGAAATCAGTAAAAGCGTCGAGAGCAAAATAGTGGCTGAACAAGCGAGACTAATCGAACTTGCACGTCAAGCCGAAATCGCACGCAAGAAAAAAGCTGCTGAAGAACGTGCACGCCAGGAAGCAGCTGAACGGTCAAGACAGAGTAAACAAAATTCTTCAAAGGCAACACAAGCGCCAGCGCCAGTAGTCTCTTCTGGTGATTGGACAAGACCAGCTGCAGGACGTTTCTCTTCCACATTCGGTGGACGTGATATAGGAGCAGGCGCAGAATTCCATTACGGCAGTGACATTGCAAATAGCGTCGGCACACCGATTCTCTCTGCGGCAGATGGCATCGTTTCTCATGCAGGTCCAATGGGAACATACGGTAATGTGATTATGGTTACACACTCAATTAATGGTCAAATTTTCACTACTGTCTACGCACATTTAAGTGGATTTAATGTAAGTTCCGGTCAATCAGTCTCTAAAGGACAAATGATCGGAAGAATGGGAAGTACAGGTCGTTCAACTGGTTCTCATTTACATTTTGAAGTTCATGAAGGTCCATGGAACAGCGGTCGCACAAATGCGGTCAATCCGATTCGTTACGTATCATTCTAATTTAAATATTGTAGCTCACTCTTAGGTAATCTGAGGGTGAGCTCTTTTTATGTTTCTCTGAAGCATTATTCAACACAAATTCATAAGGTTGTTATACGATAGAGGGTATATTGTAAGTAGTTATGAGGAGTTGATTGAATTTGCCGGTAACAGAGTGGTTTATTATAAAATCGTTAACTCTCCCTTCATCCTGGATAGCAGTATTTTTGGCGTTACTCATAACTGGAATCGTATTATGGGTTAAATTTGGGAAAGATACGGAAGATTGGTTTATAGATGCAGCAATACTATTTATCCTTGTGTGGAAATTCAGTGTATTGATTACTGATTTTGAAATGATTCTTGAATTTCCATTAGCTATTCTCTATTTTAATGGAGGTGAAACAGGTTTATTCGTAGGAGTACTTTCAGCACTTGGCCGTCTATTATGGCAATTAAAGAGTAAAGGTTGGCCTGAAATAGATTTTGTGGCCCTAATAATTGCGTTCGTCTTGTTGCAATCTTTATATCAATTCCTTATGGTTAGTATGAATGAAGCAGAATTTTGGCAAAAACTGATGACGATTGTTATTTTTTCAGGAATAATCATATTAACTTGGATGAAAGTATTTACATCAAATGTTTGGAGATTACAATTGCTTATCCTGTTGTTACTTGCTCATATTCTTGTTGCTATCATTCAACCTGAAGGTGTGTTTCAAAGTCCACTTCTAATAACGGTATTTTTCTTGATAAGTGGATTTACCGTGTATGTTTTTATAAACAAACGAAAAATGGAGGAGAACCAATGACAAAGAAAGTATTCGGACTCGTAATACTCGCTGCTCTTATCACCATCGTCATCGTCACGATGGTGAAAAATAACATCGATCAAGAAAAATCCATTGATAATGAACAATTAGGTACTGAACTGACAGGCGTTGCAGCCAACGAGGGTTTGAATAAAGGAGATACCCCACCAGATTTTGAATTAACAACACTTGAGGGTAAGAAAGTGAAGCTCTCTGATTATCAAGGGAAAAAAGTAATCTTAAATTTTTGGGCCACTTGGTGCCCGCCATGTAAAGCAGAAATGCCACATATGCAAAATTACTACGAAGATTTTGCAGAACAAGAAAATGTAGAAATATTAGCTGTCAATCTAACTAGCGGTGACAGTGCTGAAAAAGTGGATGACTTTGTTCGTGACTATGGACTGACTTTTCCAATTCCAATGGACATTGAAGGGTCTGTCGGTCAAACTTTTGAAGCCATTACAATCCCGACATCCTATATGATTGATACAAAAGGACGCATCCAGAATAAAATTGTAGGACCGATGGATGACCAAATGATTGAAGATTTTGTTTCTAAGTTAGAATAATAATAAATCTGTCTTCTTCTTGTCCTATCGTCACCTATTCGTTCATACACTGAAACGAAGATATTAGGGGGCGATTTTTTGAGACGAAGCCGGGTTTTTTTGTTTGGTTTTTTAGTAATATTGATTCTTTTATTCCTCATTTTTTGGGCACCTTTCAAAAAGGACAAGGCAAGTGAACCATCTAGTCATATGTCACCAATTGATCAGGCATATGAACGCATATTGACTAGTTCAGTTCATCCCGTTGAAGGTGAGCAATTGATTGAAGGTGCCCTTCGGGGAATGGCTGAAACGCTTGGAGATCCTTACAGTAAATACATGACCAAAGAGGAAGCAAAAGCTCACCGTGAATCTTTGTCAGACGAGCGCGTTGGGATCGGTTTAGAGATTGTAGAAAACAAAGGGCGTTTTATTGTTGTGACACCGATGAAAGAATCACCTGCGGAAAAAGCAGGAGTCAAGCCTTATGACGAAATTGTAAGAGTGGATGGTCAGCGTGTAGAGGGAAAAAGCTTAACTGATCTGCTTTCGGCTATTAAAGGTAAAAAAGGGACTAATGTCTCATTAACAGTATTCAGAGAAACAGAAGATCGACATGTCGAGATGAAGATGACAAGATCGGCTCTTCAAATACAAACAGTGACCAGTGAGAAAATAGAGCAGGATAATTCTTCAATAGGGTATGTAACTATCTCCATGTTTGGTGAAAAAACGGCTGAAGAGTGGGAAGAACAAACTCGTACACTCGTTAAACAAGGAATTGACGGGTTGTTGATTGATGTTCGTGGCAATCCAGGAGGATATTTACATAGTGTGGAACAAGTTGTGGGAACGATGTTGAAAGGTGGTCAAATCTTTGCCTACATGCAGGATTCTAAAGGTGTGCTTGAACCTTTGACCGTGAAATCAACAACAGAAGATGACTATACAAAAGCTATGAAAAGAATTCCGATTGTGTTACTTCAAAACGAAGGCAGTGCTTCTGCAAGTGAAGTATTAAGTGGTGCTTTGAAATCCAACCAACGGGCAACGATTGCTGGTTCTAAGAGCTTTGGAAAAGGAACAGTACAGGAAACATGGGAATTGACAAATGGTGGTGAAATGAAGCTATCTTCACATAAATGGTTAACACCTAGTCAACAATGGATTCATGGAACAGGTATTGAGGCTGATTTTGAGGTCAAGGCGAGCGAGCTTTACCAACTTGAGCCACTTCCGATTAGTGGATCTTATCAGGTAGGAGATTACCATGAGGATATTCTTTACGGACAAAAGTTTCTGAAAGCTTCAGGGTTTAAAATCACTAGAGTCGACGGCTATTTCGATGAAGATACAGCTAGAGCAGTAAAAGCGTTTAAGGAACAAAAGAAAGTTAATAGTGAACCAAAAATGGATATCGTATTTTATCAAACTGCCAGAGAGACAATTTTGACATACAAAACAAGTAAAAAACATGACGATCAGTTGCAAATGTCACTAGGCTATTTATTCCATTCTATTCATAAGTAGAAAAAACCTATACGCATTCCATCAACGGTTTGTTACAATGGAAAGAAATGCACGAACCGTTGATTGGGTGGTGTTTCATTAATGTGGCAAGAAATTGGACTAGAGTTGGTTAAGGGAATCGGAAAATTATTTATTAATCCATTATTTTATGTGACCATCTGTTTTGCAGTGCTTCTGGGATATGTACGAGTAAAGAGGGAAAGACGTTCTTTCCGTACAAGGGTTCTTTGGGGGTGGACTGAGGCTAAAAGAATGTTCACGGATAGCTGGATGTATGCATTGATTTTATCCATCCTCAGTACAGGAATCGGTCTGACACTTACGACAGATTGGGTGGTAACATTCAGTTTAATCAGTGCGATAATCGTCGTCCTTTTTATGTATCAAATTGGATCGCCCATCATTTCTGCAGCGCTCGCAATTGGTGCTTTGTGGATCGGTTTTAAAATGAATTACAGTTTTTCGATACTGAACTTCAACTGGGTTGGCGATAGCAACTGGGTTGAACTATCATTGCCTGTGAGTCTGATCGTCGGTGCAGCTGTCATCATTGAAGGGTTGCTGATTCGTAAAACAGGTGCTGAATCTGCTTCTCCTATTTTAGAAAAATCTTCACGTGGTTTGACATCTGCCAGTTATTTATCAAAACGACTGTGGATGTTACCTGTATTGAGCATTGTTCCTGGAAGTGTCATTCCGGATTTTATGACCTATTGGCCACAATTTACGTATGGAAGTGAAACGTTTGCTTTTGTATTGTTTCCAATCGTAATCGCATTCCAGCAAAAAGCACGCAGGACACTCCCTGTGAACTTATATCCGAATTTAGGAAAAGCCGTCACCACAGTTGGTGTGGCTACAATAGGTTTATCACTTATTGCGTATTGGCTTCCAATTGCAGCCGCTATTAGTTTAGCTTTATGCGCTTTCGCACGTATTGGGGTATGGATATACTTCAGCGTAAAGGAACGACAAGGCAATTATGCAGTTTCTCCTCAGGATTCGGGTGTAATGATTGCTGGTGTCTTGCCAGAATCACCAGCTGATAAAATGGGACTCGTCATTGGTGAGTGTATCCGCAAGGTCAATGGTCGGACAGTTACGAATGAGCGTGAATTATATGAAGCAATTCAAATAAATGCAGCTCATTGTCGACTTGAGGTTTTGGATCATCAAGGTGAAGTGAGATTACGTCAACATGTCATTTATCGTCACGACCATCATCGACTCGGATTATTGGTCGTAAGATAGGAGAGCAATAATGGAATCAATGTTTACAAAAATACTTTTAGCTTTATTTCTACCAGGATTGCTCGTTGTGCTGTTTACAAGAATCACATTTTCACATATCGTCGCGTTGATTTTAACTGTATCGTTAATAACGGCTTCCGTTTATGCGGGATATACACATACATGGCTGTTATATATCGTTGATGCATTATCGCTGACTATCGGATTTTGGTACGCCACGCGCATGATGCAACGTGGTAAAAGAGAAGAAAAATAAGCTAACGTCTTTACACTTAGGTGTAGAGACTTTTTTTATGGGTAAAATGAGGTGGTGAATTAAGAACGAATACCAAACAAATCACTTGAAAAAATATACCCCTAGTGGTATATTGTGATTAGTAGTTAATTACGCATAAAAATCGGGAGGGAACGCAAATGTATTTTCGCTCATTCTTTGATGAAAAATTAGCCCAGTATTCATATTTAATTGGTTGTCAGCGAACTGGAGAAGCCATCATTATCGACCCTGCACGTAATTCTAAAGATGTTATTCAAGCTGCTAAAAAAGAAGGATTAACCATATCCGCAGCAACTGAAACACATATTCACGCCGATTTCGTTTCTGGTTCAAGTCAATTGGCACATGATCTCGGAGTAAAATTATACTTGTCTGATGAAGGTGATGAGGACTGGAAATATCAATATACGAAAGACTTGAATGTTGAGTTGTTAAAAGACGGTTCCAAGTTCTCAATTGGTCATATTGATTTCGAAGTACTGCATACCCCTGGGCATACCCCTGAAAGTATTTCATTCGTCTTGACGGATCGCGGAGGTGGAGCTGCCTACCCAATGGGAATCTTCACTGGTGACTTTGTATTCGTTGGAGATATCGGTCGTCCGGATTTATTGGAGAAAGCGGCAGGCGTTGCCAATACAGCAGAAAAAGGTGCACGTCAAATGTTCCATTCGATCCAACGCTTCAAACAGTTGCCTGACTACATGATGGTTTGGCCGGGGCATGGTGCCGGATCAGCTTGTGGGAAGTCACTTGGAGCAGTGCCCTCAACGACTGTAGGATATGAAAAACAATTTAACTGGGCAATGAAAGAAGAAAATGAAGAAGCCTTTGTTGAAGAGTTACTGAAAGATCAACCGGAAGCACCTGTATATTTTGTAGAGATGAAAAAGGTGAATAAAGTCGGACCAGATATTGTGGAAGAACAATCATTTCTGACGATTCAAACTAAAGAAGATATGTTGAAAGTAACAAAGCAAGATCAGGTATTCATTTTGGATACGCGTCCTGCAAATCTTGTGGAAAAAACGCTTCTACCTGGTGCCATCAACATCCCGTACAACAAGGCATTTACGAACTGGGCAGGTTGGTTGGTGAAATATGATGAACAAATCGTCATCATTGCTGAGGAAGAACAACGTGAAGGCATCATTAACGCCCTTCAATCCATTCATTTGGATAAAATCAAAGCGTTTGTAAATCCAAGTTTATTAAATGAAGTCGATTTTACTACTTACGAAACACTTTCGGTAGATGAGTTTAAACAACAAATGCCGAACAGTTATGTCATGGACGTCCGAAACGATACAGAGTGGAATGAAGGACATATTGAAGAAGCACATCATCACTTCCTAGGGAAAATTCGGGACATCGATTTACCGAAAGGCACACCTGTTTTGATGCATTGCCAAGGTGGATCACGTTCTGCTATCGGGGCAAGTGTATTGAAATCTCAAGGATTTAAAAATGTTAAACATTTAGCTGGCGGCTACGCTGCCTATAAAAAAGCATAATATCGGAGGAATATAAAATGAAACCACAAATTACCGTTTATTCAACTAACTCTTGTCCATATTGCGACATGATGAAGAGTTTCCTAAAACAAAATGACATCGAATTTACAGAAGTAAATGTGCAAGCAGATCCTGCGGCAGCACAAAAATTAGTGGAAACAACTGGTCAAATGGGTGTTCCACAAACCAATATCAATGGCCAATGGGTTCTCGGATTTGATCCGGACCGTGTATTGGAACTTGTAAAAGCTTAATCAAGAGGGCAATGCGCCCTCTTTCAATTTACAGAGGAGCGAAAACCTATGGATTACTCAAAACAAATAGTCAACCGATTAAACCGGGTGGACGGACAGCTTCATGGTGTTCTTCGAATGATTGAAGATTCACGGGAGTGTACGGATATTGTGACGCAATTAAGTGCCATCAAAGGTGCACTGGATCGAACAATTGGATTAATTGTCAGTGAAAACTTGGAGCAATGTGTTCGGACAAGTATTGCTGAAGGGCATTCATCCGATGAGCATGTGAAACAAGCGGTTCAGTTACTCATGAAAAGCAGATAGGAGAGATATAAGATGGAATGGATTGTTATCGCGTTAATTGTGGCATTTATCGTTTGGAGAATGAAGCCTGCTAAAGGTGTCAAAACGATCTCAACAACAGATTTACGTGGAATGCTGACAGATAAATCAAAGCAATTTGTGGATGTTCGGACACCAGGAGAATATAAAGGTAGAAATATAACACAGTTTCAAAATATTCCGCTCGATCAACTACCATCTAAATTAAATAAACTTGATCCTTCAAAAGAAACGATTGTGCTTTGTCAAAGCGGAATGCGCAGTTCTCGTGCTGCAGGTATTTTGAAGAAGGCAGGGTTTACAAACGTCGTGAATGTTCGCGGCGGGATGAGCCAGTGGCAGTAAGGGAATGGACTATAACATAGGATTTTTTGTCCTGCTCTTTGCCATTGGATTTATCGGATCCTTTGTTTCAGGGATGGTGGGCATTGGTGGCGCAATAATTAATTATCCCATGTTGTTAATCATTCCATCCTTGTTTGGGTATGCAGCTTTTAATGCGCATGAAGTATCAGGTATCAGTGCGGTTCAAGTATTGGTTGCTACGATGAGCGCGGTATGGGTGTATCGAAAAAGTGGGTATTTAAACAAGAGACTGATTATATTTATGGGAAGCGCTATATTGATCGGGAGTTTATTGGGTGGTTTTGGGTCTTCACATTTGACTGAGTTCACCGTCAATGTGATTTATGGTATTCTAGCTCTTATTGCAGCGGTTATGATGTTTCTTCCTCAAAAGAACGGAGAAGGGAAAATGGAAGATGTCCATTATTCCCTGACACTTGCCACCATACTTGCGTTAATCGTTGGTGTGTTTTCAGGAATTGTAGGTGCAGGAGGCGCATTTTTACTCGTGCCGATTATGTTGGTAGTATTACGATTGCCGACTCGTGTTACAGTGGCTACTTCTCTTGCCATCACTTTTATTTCTTCGATAGGTTCTACAGTAGGCAAATTAGCAACAGACCAGGTATTACTTTTTCCAGCAGGTGTACTTGTTGTTGCCAGTTTAATTGCTGCCCCACTTGGAGCTATAGTTGGTCAGAAAGTAAATCAACATGTACTGAAATGGGTACTGGCCATATTGATCACGGTAACAGTTATTAAAATCTGGTCAGATCTTTTTATACAAATAATGAAATGACGAATTTGTTAGCATTTCCAGCGAGCACGTTCAGGTTAAGTTTTTTACTCATTAAATCACATAGACAGGTAGTTCACGTTTGCTATGGACTTCAACCCACTGCACCATTGACCAGAAAGAAAGACCCTGACGAAGTGACACTGTCACTTAGCTAGGGTCTTTCTTTTGTTGTGATGACTTTATTCTAACAACTAACTATTGAAGAGATTGGAACAATGTCCTAGAAATATTGGAGCAACTTTTCAAAAAAGAGCTTAACTTTTTCGATTTTGAGGTAACTTTTCGTTTTGGTTGCAACTTTTTATGAGATTGTTGCAACTTTTGCAGATATTGTTGCAACTTTTCCAGTTATTGTTGCAACTTTCCTGATTTGGTTGCAACTTCCGAGATTTCGTTGCAACTATCCAATTATCTCCTAATTTTTCAGTCTCATTCTAATAAAAAATTTCTAATACTTCTTATTTAGATATGGAGTAAAACAGCGTAGCTGTTTTGCGGAATATCAACCTCAAACTGATTTAGTCATAGACTCCAAAATCACATGACCTCAACTAGACAGGACGTACCTCTCTTTCTGAATCCAAATCACCATATGGACTTCAGTTCTCAACTTTTATCATTAATGCAAATATGTATTTTCAACTTATCAAACTATAAATAGCCAGTACTGCAATGGACCCCATAACAACGACAATCACATTTGCTCCAGCAAACGCCAGAGCGAATGCTGCGAGTGCACCAATAAGACCGAATAACATATTTCCTTCTTGCACAAATAAAATAGCGGGAAAAATTAAAGCGCCTAAAACAGCGTAAGGAATATTACGCAAAACACCGCTCACAATGGGGGGCAATTCACGGCCTTCCAGAAATGTTAATGGAAACGCGCGAGGGATATAGGTAACCACAGCCATACCGAGTAACATCCACCAATACCAATTCTCCATCAACTTTCACTTCCTTTCTTCGCATACACGATCTCAACCAAAATGGCTGAACCGAGCGTCGCTACTAAAATGGCCCATCCGGTCGAAAGCAGACCACTCCAATACAAGGCACTGTGAAGCACTGCTCCTAATAAAGCGAGCGACATCACTTTGCGGTTGCCTTTCATGGATGGAACGAGCAAACCGACAAACATTGCATACAACGCGATTGACATGGCTGCTTGAAGGAACTCGGGTAAATTTGCACCAATGACATGACCTACTGCAGTGAAAACAACCCAGCTACCATAAGAAATTAAAATGACACCGGCTGCAAAAGGTGTCCGGATTGTGTCAGCTTTATTTGTGGCCAATACCGAAAACGTTTCATCCGTAACCCCAAACGCATAGATGGCTTTTTTCCAACGTGCAGCGGGTTGCATCTTTTCATTTAATGAAGCTGTCATGAGAAAGTGTCGAATATTGACTACAAACGTATTAAGCACAATCAAGATTGGATCTACACCTGTAGATAGTAAAGTTAATGATATGTATTGTGCTGCGCCAGCAAAAACGAATATACTCATGGCTGTCGCTTCCCACATGGACAAACCGGTTGTTTTTGCGAGCAACCCAAAGGTCAATGCGATCGGAAAGTAGCCAATGGCAATGCTGATTCCGGCTCTGATTCCATTCATAAATGTCATTGAACATATTCCTCCGCTTCAAAGTTTAATATATTATACATCTGTATGGTAAAGTAGACAATAAGAGGTGAAATGATGGAACAGATGAGACGGAATTTAGGGCTACAGTTGAAAACAATCCGACAACAACGGGGAATGAGTTTAGATGATATGGCCAAGATGACTGATGTGAGCAAAGCACAATTGGCACAAATGGAAAAAGGGGATTCTAACCCTACGGTATCGACAATTTGGAAAATTGCGGATGGTCTTAAAATCAGTTTCTCATCTTTGTTGCAGCCGCCAAAACTGAGCGCGAAAAAAATAGCACCATCCGATATCCCTTTTTTAACGGAGGATGAAGGACGCTATCGAGTCTATTCTATTATTCCGTATGACCCTAAGCGGGGGTGGGAGTTTTATCGAATTGAAATGGACCCATTCTGTTCTTATGAAAGTACACCACACCAAAAGGGAGTCGAGGAATCGCTGACCATCGTGGAAGGGCAACTGAAAATATTCCTCGAAAGTGAAGAGGTTGATTTACTTAATGGAGAGACGCTTGTTTTTTCGGGGAATCAAACACATCGTTATTTGAATATAAGCGAGACAATGACGATTATTCATCTCATCATCCATTATCAGTATGTTTGATGTGAGCTTGTGTCGGGAAAACTGAAGGATAACAATTATTATTTTGAGGATGAGGAACATGTTCGATTGGTTAACAGCTGAAAATTTATTGGAACTGACAAGAGACTATCGTTCACTGGGACCTCTCATTGGCTTCCTTTTACCATTTTTAGAAGCATTTTTACCGTTTTTACCTCTATTTGTATTCGTTTTTGCAAACGCTAGCGCATATGGTTTATGGATAGGGTTTTTATTATCATGGGCAGGTACGCTTGTAGGTTCTTATCTCGTTTTTTTACTGGTTCGAAAATATGGACGGGCGAGATTCCTCCGATTTATGACCAAGCACGAGCGTGTACAAAAACTCATCCATTGGGTGGAAACTCATGGGTTTGGTCCATTATTTTTATTGCTTTGTTTTCCATTTACTCCCTCGGCTTTGGTCAATTTGGTAGCGGGGCTATCAAACATGAAAAAAAATTCTTATCTATGGACACTGATTGCTGGTAAATTTGTGATGATTTTGACCATCAGCTTTATCGGTTATGACATCAGAGCACTCATTAATCAACCGATAAGAACTGCAATAGTTGTGGGTGTGATTATCTTGCTATGGTTCGTTGGGAAACAGGTTGAAAATCGCTTGAATAAAAGGGTTGAAGCTGACTTTCTATTGATACAAAAAGAACGACAGGAAGGGAAGGGGCCAACGGTTTGAGTGTAATGAAACAAGAGGTATTGGAATGGTTAAAAGCGATTATCATAGGATTACTTATTATCGCTATCATCAGATCATTTCTTATAACCAACTATGCCGTTTCTGGCTATTCGATGGAACCAACACTGCGAAATTCGGATAAAGTATTGGTGAGTAAAATTTCGTATACAATTGGTGAAATTAATCGACTGGACGTACTGGTTTTTCATTCGGATGACAATGAAGATTTTGTCAAGCGAGTCATAGGGATTCCAGGAGATCTCGTCATGTACAAAAACGACACTCTTTTTATTAATAATAAAAGAGTAGAAGAACCCTATTTGCAGTCGTACGAGGCGTATCGTAACCCAGACGACCGTTTGACAGAGAACTTTACGCTTGAAACGATTACGGGTGCCGTACGAATACCAGCCGATTCATATTTTGTTCTGGGTGACAATCGCAGGCAAAGTTTGGACAGTCGTTATTTTCAGTTCGTAAACAAAGAAGATGTTGTTGGAAAAGTAGTTGCGAGGTATTGGCCACTGGAATCCGCGACAATTAATTTTTCTGGTGAAAATCCCGAATAATTTCCCCCTCTAGCAGTAGTTAGGTACAATAGAGGGAAGGAAAATATTCGGGATTTATTTGTTATGTAAACACTATTTTGTAAGGGGGATTGCATGTGTCACTGCGATTAATTACAGGACGAGCGGGTGTTGGGAAATCCGAATTCATGCGACAAGAAGTATCTGAAAATGCATTGAGCAATCCATTGGGAGCACCGATATTTTTTGTGGTGCCTGACCAAATGTCATTTTCAACTGAATTTGCACTATCGTCTACAAAACATGCAAACGGCATCATCCGTACACAAGTCACCACATTTAAAAGATTAGCATGGCGGGTTTTACAGGAAACCGGAGGAATCAGTCGACAAGAGATCAGTGGATTTGGTTATCGTATGCTGATTCGACGATTACTGGAAGAGCATAAGGAAGAATTCTCTTTGTTTAAACAAGCAGCCAATAAACGTGGTTTTACAAACCAAATGGAAATGCTGCTAAAGGAATTCACAAGATATTGCCTTGACGGAACGACTTTACTGTCACTCGGACAATCTCTTAAACAATTGAATGCCCCGCACACTTTACAAGATAAGTCCCATGACTTATCAGTTTTGTTGCGTGCATTGGAAGAGCGACTGGGTACGGCATATATTGACAGTGAAGGTTACTATGCCTTGTTGTCGAAACAAATTGTTCAATCGGAACTGATTGCAGAAGCGGACATCTATATTGATGGGTTTGTGACGATGACGAGCAGGGAGTATGAAATCATCGGCGAATTAATTAAGCACGCGAAACGTGTCACAATTGCACTGCCTTTAGATGATGAAAATCAAGATTTGATGGATGAACAATCATTATTCCATAGTGCGGCAAGGACGGCAGAACGATTAAAGGAAATGGCACGGACGGAATCCATACCCATTGAACCTTCCATTCATTTAAATGAAAACAAACGTTTTAAAACAAACGAAATTAAACATATTGAACAGAATTTACATAGTTATCCCGCTCCTTCTATAGACGACCACAAGCATGTCCATGTGATCGAAGCAGATAGCAGGCGGGCAGAAATCCATGCTGTTGCCAGACATATACGAAGTGTAGTACGCGACGAGCAGTTCCGCTACCGTGACATTGCCATCCTATACCGTCAACCAGAAGTTTATGATGAATTGATTGAAACGACATTTGCCCAATATGATATTCCCGTTTTCATCAACCGAAAAAAAGCTATGCTTCATCATCCATTAGTTGAATTCAGTCGTTCTGTTTTTGAAGCGGTATTAAATGACTTCCAGTACGAACCAATGTTCCGAGCAATTAAGACAGATTTGTTCTTTCCGTTGCAGGCAAACAAAAGAATTTGGCGTGAACGCGCAGATCGCTTGGAGAATTTCGTAATTTCACAGGGGATTTATGGCGAACGTTGGACGGATGAACGCCGATGGCTCGTGAAAAAATACCGTGGACTTGAGTTTCATTCGAAAGTTCAGACAGATGAGGAACGTGCGATACAAGCTGATATTACAGCGGTGCGAGATATCGTTCTGACCCCACTACAACAATTTGCTCGAAAAATAGAGTCATGCGAAACAGGAAAAGATATTGCGCAGGCGTTGTTTGAATTAATGGAAGAATTGCAGATTTACGAAAAGCTGAAAGTATTGAAAGATCAAGAAAATGAACAAGGCCATCTTTTGCTTGCGACTGAACATGACCAAGCCTGGTCACAGTGGATTGATGTGTTGGATCAATTTGTCTTAATGTTCGGGGATGAAAAATTAACGCCGAAAGAAAGCTTGCTTTTACTGGAAGAAGGCTTCGACACATTGGAGTTTTCACGCATTCCGCCGTCACTAGATCAAGTAACCGTCGCAACGGTGGATTTATCCCGATTGTCAGATATTCGGGCAGCATTTGTTCTTGGTGTTAATGACGGGGTATACCCAAAACGACTGGAACAGGAAGGCTTGCTTTCGGATACGGAGCGGGAATGGTTTATGCAGATTGGCTTTGAACTGGCACCGACATCCAAAATGCGTCTGATGGACGAATCATATATGGCATACCGGGCAGTGACTACTGCTTCAGAGAAACTATTTGTGTCCTATTCCGTTGCGGATGAAGAAGGCAAAGCCTTGCTTCCTTCAACATACATTAAACGACTGCAACAGTTATTGCCGAAAGTCGAAGTAGAACTTGCAGTTATAGATCCTATTGTCTTAAAAGATAGCGCGGAACACTATATTCAGCATCCTCGAGCAACACTTCCGTTCCTAGCCACAAAGCTAAAGCAAGCGGCTGCTGAAGGGGATCTCGAGGAAGAATGGCAGGCGGTGGCTTCTTATTATAAGAATGATCCATTTTGGCACAGTGTTTTTGAACGAATCATTCGACCTTTGACAAAGCCTACTGTCGCGCAACGTCTGGACCGTCAAACGACAAATGCCTTATATGGAGACACGTTCACATCCAGTGTGTCGCGAGTCGAAAAATATTACAGTTGTCCTTTTGCACATTTCGCCACATACGGTTTACGTTTGGAGGAACGGGCAGAATACCTTCTTGAAGCACCTGCCATCGGCGATTTATTCCATGCCGCATTGAAATGGATTGCGGACGAAACGAAGCGTCTGGGGTTGTCGTGGTCTCAGCTTTCAACTACTCAAGCCTGGGAACTAGCGAGACAAGCAGTAGAAGAGATTTCGCCATATTTCGTGCATCAAATTTTACTCAGTTCGAAAAGATATCGCTATATTCAGCGTAAGCTTGTACAGATCTTGCAACGTACCATGACAACTTTGCGCGATCATGCCAGTGTCTCGACATTTGTTCCGATTGCGATTGAAGCAGGTTTTGGCCCTGGAGAGGAATTACCGACTCTAGAAATTCCGTTAAAAAATGGCCATGCCATGAAAATGCGGGGACGAATTGATCGCGTGGATGCAGCGGTTGTTGAAGGCCAGCCATTTGTACGGATTGTGGATTATAAATCGTCAGCCAAAGGACTTGATTTGAACGATGTGTACTACGGTATATCCCTGCAGATGTTAACGTATTTAGACGTGGCAGTCAGTAACTCGGCCGTGTGGCTCGGTGAAAACGCAAATCCGGCAGGTGTGTTATATCTTCATGTCCATAATCCGATGTTGAAGTTGGCGAAAGAGCTTTCTGAGATGGATCTTGCTGAAGAAGTATTTAAGAAATACAAAATGCGAGGCTTGTTGATTGATGATGCCAATGTTCTAAGTGAAATGGACACGGAAATAACAGGTACGTCGAAAGTAATTCCAGCCCGTATTAATAAAGATGGCTCTATTTCCAAGTCCTTCTCAAAAGTTGTATCTACGCAGGACATGGAAAACTTACGGACTTTTGTACGCAAAAAACATCAACAGGCGGGAGACGGTATGCTTGCAGGAGATACGCGGGTATTACCTTACCGCATGAAAGATAAAACCGCCTGTGACTATTGTAATTTCCGCAGTGTGTGTCAGTTTGATCCGACTGCCCCTGATCAGCACTATCGGAAACTGACGGTTGGTACACCGGAAGAAGTCACGCAACGAATTAAAGAGGAGGTCGCACCGGATGCTCATACCGACTAAACCACAAGATGTAACATGGACTGACGCCCAGTGGCGAGCCATTTTCGCAGAAGGGCGTGACATACTCGTTTCCGCTGCGGCAGGTTCAGGAAAAACTGCTGTACTGATTGAACGTTTGATTCAGAAGATGATTCGTGAAGACAATCCGATCGATGTGGATGAACTTCTCGTTGTGACATTCACTAATGCATCAGCGGCAGAAATGCGTCATCGGATGGCGGAAGCGCTGGAAAAAGCACTTGTGAAAAATCCTACTTCCAATCATTTAAGAAGACAATTAAGTTTATTAAATAAAGCACAAATTTCGACACTCCATTCTTTTTGTTTATCCATCGTGAAACAGTATGCATATGTCCTGGATTTGGATCCGGGATTCAGGCTGGCAAATGAAGCTGAAGCAGCACTAATCCGTGATGATGTATTGGCATCCGTATTAGAGTCAGCACATAAAGCTGAAAATCCGGAAGCGCTATACCGGCTTGTTGATAGTTTTACAACAGACCGGGACGACCAAATGATTGAAACATTGATCGATAAATTATACGACGCAGCAAGTGTTCACCCGGAACCGAAAAAATGGTTACAGGCAATTCCGCAAAGCTATGATGTTCCTGAAGATATGTTGATTGATGAACTGTCATTTATCACAGCACTTAAGCTGACGATCCAACATGCTTTAGAAGAAGCGTATGCGATGACGGAAGAAATCCGTCGATTGGCATTGCTACCAGCAGGTCCCGCTCCTTACGGGACTACAGTCGAACAAGATCAGCTCGTACTAGCAGAAGCGATTCGTCGAATTTCTTTACAATCATGGGATTCGGCATTCGAGTATTTCCAAACGTTAAAATTTGCGACTGCGGCACGCATTCCAAAAGACACATTTGACGACGAACTCGTTCAAAAAGCGAAAGACAAACGCGATCAATTAAAGAAACGCGTCAATGGAGTGAAAGATGCCTATTTCACCCGTACCCCTGCAAGGTTACTGCAGGAAATGAGAATGATGCAGCCGCTTCTTCAAACATTGGTGGACCTCACGTTAACTTATGGTGAACAATATCGTGTGGCAAAAAGTGAGCGAGGTCTGGTCGATTTCTCGGATCTGGAGCATTTTGCATTGCAAATATTGACGACGAAAGAAAATGATCAACTCGTTCCTTCAAGTACAGCGCAAGATATCATGATGCAATACAAAGAAGTTTTGGTAGATGAATACCAGGATACAAACCGTTTACAGGAAACTATTTTACAGATTGTCAAAACCGGTACAGAAGCAAATGGCAATATGTTTATGGTCGGTGACGTCAAACAATCTATTTATCGCTTCCGATTAGCTGAACCGATGTTATTCCTGGAGAAATACTTAAAGTTTACGACAGAAGCGCTGCATACCGGTGTGAAAATTGATTTAAATGCGAACTTCCGTAGCCGTAAGGAAGTACTCGATGGCACCAACTTTATTTTTTCTCAGATTATGGGAGAGCGTGTAGGGGAAATTGCGTATGATGATGCGGCGGCATTAAAAGCAGGGGCTCCTTACCCTGAGCAATCTGCGGCAGTAGAGCTCACGATACTTTCCCAGCAAAGTGAAGAAGATGATGAAGGAACCAGTGAAGACGAAGATATCAATGAAGAGATGTTGGAATTGGATGAGTTGAAAAAATCCCAATGGGAAGCCCGCTATATCATCCGGAAAATCCGTTCATTAATGGATGGGAAAACGATGGTGTTTGACGCTTGGACGAAAACTGAACGCCCACTTGATTACCGGGATATTGTCATATTGACGCGATCCATGACATGGTCCGCAGATTTAACCGAAGAATTCAAGCAGGCAGGCATTCCATTATACGCAAACCTTTCCAAAGGATATTTTGACGCGCTGGAAGTAATGATTATGTTGAACACACTGCGGATTGTCGATAATCCGTATCAGGATATTCCGCTGGCATCGGTTCTCCGTGCACCGTTTGTGGGATTGACGGAAGCGGAACTTTCCCACATCCGTCTGTCAGCACCAAAAGAGCCATTTTATGAAGCACTCAAAAACTTCGTCCGGATGGGAGGCAGTGGCATTGCTTCCGAAACTGCTGAAAAGCTGCAACGTTTCTTCCTTCATTATGAAGAATGGCGCGATTTGGCACGACGTGGCTCATTGGCAGATTTGATTTGGCGAATTTACATGGATACTCATTATTACGAAATGGTGGGTGCTATGCCTAGCGGTAAGCAACGGCAAGCGAACTTAAGGGCATTGCATGATCGTGCATTGTCTTATGAAAAAACGTCTTTCCGCGGACTTTTCCGCTTTTTACGATTTATTGACCGAATGAAAAAACGTGGAGACGATCTCGGAACAGCACGAGCAATGAGTGAAAAAGAAAACGTCGTCCGTTTAATGACGATCCATTCCTCCAAAGGACTTGAGTTTCCTTATGTATTCATCGCAGGTCTCGGCCGTGACTTCAATCAAATGGACTTCAATGAACTGTATTTATTTGATCAGACGTTCGGCTTAGCTGTAAAAGCAGTAGACCCTGAAAAGAGAATTTCCTACACATCGCTTCCATTCTTAGCGATGAAAGAGAAGAAGCAACTAGAGTTGAAGTCGGAAGAAATGCGGGTTCTCTACGTAGCGATGACACGAGCAAAAGAAAAGCTTATGCTCGTTGGAACTGTGAAAGATGCCCAAAAATCAATCGGCAAATGGCAGGATATTGCCGCGTCAAGTGGAGATATGCTGCCGGAATATGTACGATCACGTGCAAAAGGTTTCTTGGATTGGATTGGTCCTGCTGTGGCAAGACATAGTGACTTTGCTTTATGGCAAGGAGAGACGGATACCCATACATTGGAGCATCCTTCTAAATGGTCGTTTGAAACCATATATGTGGAAGAGCTGCGTGAGCTGGATGCCTTCAAAACATCTTCAGAATCTACCGAGGCAACCAATCAGACAGGTATTTCCCCAGAAATGATGGCTGAAGTAGAACGTCGGTTTAATGCGGTGTACGCCCACGAAAGGTCGATCGCTAAACGTTCCAAGCAATCAGTAAGTGAACTGAAGCGAATCGATCAATTGAGAAAAGAAGAAGAACCTGAATTTTTCCGAACGACAGAAGTACAACAAGCGATTTCAACTGTCTATAAACGACCTGCTTTTCTACAGCAAGGTGAACGGAAGCTAACAAGTGCAGAAATTGGTACCGCGATGCATACCGCGATGCAGCATCTTGATTTCAATTTGCAGCCGACAAAAGAGACAATCGAATCATTTATTCAACTTCTAGAAGACCGGCAGCTTTTGACCGCGAATGAAGCAAAAGCCATAAAATTAAATGCAATTGAAAGCTTCCTGCATTCCCCGATTGCAGACCGATTGCGTCATTCTTCAGATATTTTACGCGAAGTGCCTTTTACGTATGGAATGAAAGATGAAGATGATGAGTTTCAAATTTTACAGGGGATTGCCGATTGTTTATTCCTAGAAGACGATGGTCGCTGGGTTCTGCTTGACTATAAGACCGACCGAATTAAGGGAGTCTACAATAACGACTCTGCAATTTTACGTGAAATGCAGCATCGTTATGGATTGCAGCTGTCGCTTTATCAAAAAGCGATAGAAAGCATTCTTTCAATCACCATCAAAGAAAAAGTATTATATTTGTTTGACTCGAATCAAACAATTGCATTGGAGGATTGAAAGTGAATTTAAGACCAACTGAATTACAGGAACGAGTCGTCGCAATCGATTTGATGCGCGGCTTCTCGCTTCTGGGAATTTTTATTGTGAATATGCTGGCGTTCCATTCCCCGTATTACTACATAAATCCATACACTTGGTATACAAATCTGAGTGATCAACAGACGTTTCAATGGATCGATGTTGTGCTGCAGGGAAGTGTCTATCCTTTATTTTCTATGTTATTTGGCTATGGATTAATGATGCAATTTCTGAAATCACAGCAACGAGGTGTTTCTTTCTTACGCATTGGGATACGTAGGCTAAGTATATTATTGGGTATCGGAATTCTTCATGCTTTTCTGATCTGGTCAGGTGATATATTGATCAGCTACGCACTATGTGGTTTTATTGTTATTTTGTTATTACGGCTTTCAAGCACATGGCTACTTGTCATTGCATTGCCTCTATGGTTAATACCGAATTTGGGACTCTCATTCATTAGCTACTTGGTTGCACAGTCAGGTCAAGTATTTTATGCTGGTGTGCAGGAAATTGAATCGTCCATTAAGGCATTTGCCACTGGAAGCTGGGGAGATATCTTTAGCCAAAGGGCAGCCGACTGGAGCTATGCGAATATAGAATCCGGGTCGTTGTTTTTAATCGGCATTACGATTTTCCCGTATATGCTCATAGGTGCCGCAGCGGCTAAAGCGAAATTGATTGAACGCACTTCAGAGAAGAAAGTATTTTGGACCGTGCTAACTGTGATGACATTAGCGGTGGGGTATTCCCTCAAAGTACTGCCATTTACAAAAGAAGTAGACTTTTTCACGATGTATGTCCAGGATATTTTCGGAGGTCCTCTTGTGGCTATCGGGTATGCAGGACTAATTACGCTAATCTGTCAAATAACTGTGTTCCGAAAGCTATTGATGCCTGTTGCAAAAGTGGGCAGGATGTCCATGACGACCTATCTATCACAATCCGTCATTGCAACTACCATCTTTTATTCATACGGATTCGGCTTATATGGCAAAATGGATGTGCTAACCGGGACATGGCTAGCCGTCGGGACCTTTATTCTTCAAATGATTTTTGCAGAGATCTGGTTTTCCAAATTTAAACAGGGTCCGATTGAAATGATTTGGAAAAGAGCAACGTACGGAAAATTAAATAAAAAAAACGGATGAAAATCCTGTCGAAATATCGTAGACTGAATTTAACAAAATTTCATTACAGAAGGAGTGTCAGTATATGAAAATCGTGTCATATCGCTTTGAAGGTAAAATTTGTTTCGGTCCTAAGGTGAAAAAAGAGGAAGCCGTGTGGGACGTTTTAGCGATACAAGAGACGCTCCAAGTGTTACCAGCATTCCCTCAAACCATAATTGAAGGAATTTCAAATGGAATGGATTTTGTTGAGCAGATGCGAAAATTGGCAGATGCTGCATTAAAGTCGGAAGAGCCGAATCAATTCAAACGTGCATTCTCAAGCATTGAATGGTTATCACCAATTCCCCGTACACCGAAAAATATTTTTGGCGTAGGACGAAATTATGCTGAGCACGCAAAAGAAATGGGTTCAGAGGCGGCACCCGAGCATCTGATGATTTTCACAAAATCTCCGACAACGATTGCAGCTGATGAAGAAACATTGGCCGTTCATGAGAATATCACTTCTTCATATGACTACGAAGGTGAACTTGCTGTTGTCATCAGTAAAAAAGGCGATAACATCCCTAAAAAATTAGCGTATGACCATGTGTTTGGGTATACGATTGCGAACGATTTGACAGCACGTGATTTACAAAAGAAACACCAACAATTTTTCCTTGGCAAAAGCTTAAAAGGCTCATGTCCAATGGGTCCATATTTAGTTACGAAAGACGAACTACCAAACCCGCAAAACCTTACCATTGTGACAAAAGTGAATGATGAAGTACGCCAAAATGGACGTACAGATGATATGATTTTTTCTGTTGAAGAATTGATTGCTCAAATATCAGCATTGGTTACACTTGAACCTGGCGACGTAATTTTGACAGGTACTCCTTCAGGTGTAGGAAAAGGCTTCAATCCACCTAAATTTTTGGCATCCGGTGATACGGTGAAAGTTTCGGTCGAAGGTATCGGGACATTAGTAAACCGATTTGAGTGAAGAATTTATGAATAAGTATGGAATCTAGTAACTTAAAAAGTTTGTTAAGTGACGAGATATGATACGATAGAATCGAATGATTAATTAGATGAGGTGACGATTTTGGATTTTTTAGCTAGTACACACTTACACATTACTTCTTGGGTAGTCGGCATTATCTTGTTCTTTGTCGCAGTATTACTTGTAAACGGCAGCAAAGGGCAGAAAATCACACAGATGGTGTTACGATTATTTTACGTTTTCATCATTTTGACGGGTGTAGCATTATTCATCACAGGCATGGACTTCGATATGGGCATGCTTTACGGATTTAAATTGCTTGGTGGGATCTTAATCATCGGCATGATGGAAATGATTTTGGCTCGCATGAAAAAACAAAAACCAACAACCATGTTTTGGGTATTACTATTTGTGTTCTTGTTTATCACAATGTTCCTAGGGTTTAAATTACCTTTAGGCAGCAGTTTCTTAGCATAAACGGCATGGCGAAACCACTTTACTCATTTATTTGGAGTAAAGTGGTTTTTTTGTTGAGAGATTTGCAGATGAGATGAGATGAGTTTAGTTGGATGGTTAGAGGTTTAGTTGGACAGTTTGAGCTATTCGTTGGACAATCAGCCATTTTCGTTGGAATCCAGTTTCATACAGACTATTTCATTCCCAACTATGATTTTTCACAGTTTTGACGTAAATCAAAGTTAATTCTTTGTTAATCATGGCGACCCTAAGTTCGGTTTGATAAAATAACGTAGGAAGATTCGTTAGAGGAGGACCTCACGTGAAAATAGATAAATGGATAAAGGCGACAATGGCATTAACCATTCTGTTTGGTTTGATTGCGCCGCTAACCACTCAAGCAGATTCAAAAGAAACCATTCAAGACGAAAGTATATACGATCTGTTGGTGGACCGATATTTCAATAAGACGATTGAAAACGATTTTGAAGTAGATACAAGAGATCCAAGTGCATTTGCAGGTGGAGACTTTATGGGTGTGGTGGAAAAACTTGATCACATTCAAGCAATGGGCTTTTCGATGATTTCACTGGGACCGGTCTTTTCAACCGAGACATATGACGGGAAACGTGTCGTGGATTACGGTCAATTAGAACGTCATTTTGGGACGCCAGAAGAATTGAAAACACTGATTGATAAAGCGAATAAAAAAAATATGGGCGTCGTGGTTGATTTCCCGCTCCAACAAGTAAGTTCGAAACACATCTGGGCAACTGATCAGGACAAGGCTTCGTGGGTTGTTTCCAATGAAGACGGGACCGTTTCATGGGATTTGACTGATAAAGATGCTCAAAAAGCGGTAGAAAAAGCGGCTTTAGATTTTGTAAAACAATATAATGTCGATGGACTGCGTTTGACAGGAATTGATGGAATAGACAAGGCATTTTTAAATTCGTTGATCGATAAGCTTAAGAAAGAAAATGATGAATTATATGTTCTTAGCTTAGAACCAAGTGATGCGAAATTTGATGCACAAGTTGCGAATGGACAAGAAGACATGTATCGCAATATTTTCAAAAATGTAGACCTGGATACGACGAAATTGCCACAATTTTCGACAGAACAACCTGTCATCCAACAAATAGATTCAATCAATACTAAGAGATTCACATCAAATGCGGCTGAAGAAAATATGTTTCCTCCGACACGTTGGAAAATGGCGATGGCGACTTTGTTATCTCTGCCTGGTATACCCGTCATGACATACGGTTCCGAGATTGCTGTAAACGGCGAAGAGCCACCAGCTTCTCACCCAATTTTGGACTTTAATACGGATGAAGAGCTGATTGAATTTATCGGTGATGTTCATTCATTGCGAAATGATTCAGCAGCGCTTCGAACTGGTAAAATGGATATGTTATATAACGAAGCAGGACTCATGGTTTATGAACGTTCCAATGATGAGGAAACGTGGATCGTTGCCATCAACAATACTGGTGGCACTCAAAGCTTTGATATCCCACGTGAAGTAATTGGTGACAAGAAAGAACTTCGAGGTTTATTTGAAGGAGATATCTTGCGTCAAAGAGATGATGGCAACTACCGACTTGTAGTCGACAGAGAAATTGCCGAATTTTATAACGTGACAAATTATAAAGGAATAAATAAAGGCTACTTGGCAGCTCTTGCCTTGGTCTACATTCTCTTTATGACCTTTATTTATCTGGTTTGGCGCAAAGGAAAGCAACGCAAGGCAGAAAAAATGAGGAATAGTCAATAACTGAGGATGAAATTAGCTTAACGAGAATAGAAAAAAGCTAATTAGTTATGGACAGCTGCGACCGCAGCTGTCCCTTTTTTTGTGGGAACGGGGCAGTAGAGAACTCGCGAACGCGAATAGAGCAACCGCGAACGCGAATACAACACTCGCGACCGCGAATAGAGCACACGCGACCGCGAATAGAGCAATCACGACCACGAATAGAACGTCCGCGAACGCGAATAGAACACTCGCGACCGCCAATAGAGCACACGCGACCGCGAATAGAACGTCTGCGAACGCGAATAGAACGTCCGCGAACGCGAATAGAACCTCCGCGAACGCGAATAGCCCATGGACATCACACCATAACAAAACAAAAATCGCTTGAGACTATTTAAAGTCTCAAGCGATTTTTTATTTAGCCCGATAACCGACCATATTCACTGGATCTTTTGGTGATGAATAGGGAGGGGCGTAAGCAAGTTCTAATGCTTGTAAATCCTCCATTGTAAGACCTGCATAAATGGCTGTGGATAGTACATCAATTCGTTTATCGATGCCTTTTCCGCCAACGGCTTGTGCTCCCAATACTTTACCGGACACAGAATCATAATGAACTTTTAAGTAAACTTTTGCATGGTCGGGATAATAACCAGCATTGGATTTAGATTTTTGAGTAATCGTTTTAAACTTAAAAGGACTATCTTTCAATGTTTTTTCATTCAAGCCCGTAAGCGCCACATCTAATGAAAATACTTTGCAAATGGCTGTACCAAGTAAGCCTTTGAACGGAATTTGTTCTCCCGTAATATGCTTCGCAACAATGAATGCTTGTCGATGAGCTGGCCAGGCAAGTGGAACTCGTTTAGCGTCACCAGTGATAAAATCTTTATTTTCTGCGGCATCTCCGATTGCGTAAATGAAAGAATCATTCGTCTGCAAAAATTCGTTTGTGATGATTCCACTTGTATCACCAATTGTTAAACCGGCTTCTTTCGCCAATTCCGTACTCGGTGATACACCAATGCTCATCAGAATAAAATCAGCTTCTAACGTTTCTCCTGAATCGAGATCGATTGTAGCGCCATTTACATTGGTAATGGAATTATCTTTAAATATTCGAACACCATGATCACTTAATTCTTTTTCTACAAGGGCAGAGCAATCCACGTCCAAGATGTTCATGACTTGTGGAGACTTCTCGACAATCGATACATTCAAACCGAGCTCAACAAAATTTTCAGCCATTTCCACTCCGATAAATCCAGCACCTACAATAACACAGCTTTTTGGATTCTCAGTTGATAAATAGTGATTAATTTTTTTCATGTCATTAAAGTTGCGTAACGTGAACATAGTCGCGCTTTCCATTCCAGACGTTTCAGGCACAATCGGCGTCCCTCCTGGAGAAAGGATAAGAAAATCGTACGATTCATTAAAAGTTTGCTGTGTATCCAAATTCAAGACTTCGACCGACTTGAGCAGGCGATTAATTTTAGTGACACGATGCTTCAAGAAAACATCGATATTTCGCTCAGTTTTAAATTCTTCAGGAGTTGCTGCAATCAAATGTTCGGGATCAGAAATTTTGCCACCGATTACATAAGGCATACCACACGCTCCATAGGACATCGTATCATCCTGATCGAATACGACAATTTGCGCTTCTTTATCATAATAGCGAAGCTGGGAAGCGACAGTAGCGCCACCTGCAACTGCACCGACGATCACGATTTTCTTCATGTTTAATCGCTCCGTTTCTTAGGGCTTAATCTGATTTGAAAAGAACAAAGCTAACGCGCCTGGGCCCGTATGAGCACCGATAGCAGATCCAATCATGTGAATTTCAACGTGTTTAGGTTGGAATGTTTCTTCAATCAGTGCCTTCATTTCTAAGGCAAACGCCTCATCATCTGCATGACTGATTGCGATGGTTTGCTCATGTAAACGTTCTCCACGTTCTTCCATAAGTTCAAGAATTCGTTTCATTACTTTTTTACGACCTCTTAATTTTTCAATGGGAACAAGTTTCCCCTGTTCCATGTGAAGAAGAGGCTTGATATTTAATAATCCGCCAATAACTGCGCTCGTTTTCGACACGCGTCCGCCACGAGCCATATAATCCAAGTCTTCAACTGTAAACAAATGTTCCGTATTCAATGCTTTAAAACGGATGATTTCAACTATTTGTTCAAGCGTTTCACCTAAATTTCTAAGGCGAACGGCTTCTTTTACAAGCAACCCATAACCCAATGACGCACATTTGGAATCAATAATTGTTAGTTTAAGCTCAGGATATTCTTCTTTTACCTGATCACGTATCATGACTGCGGTATTGTGAGTTCCAGAAAGCTCGGAAGAAAAGGCAATATACAATCCTTCCTCACCGGACTTCGCCAGTTCTTCAAAAAATGTTAAAAATTGCTCTGGTGATGCTTGTGAAGTTTTTGGCTGCTTGCCTTGGCGAATTTCAGCATAAACTTGAGTTGAATCAATTGTCATGACGTCCAAGTACTCAGCATCATCAATGTGCACACGTAATGGAATTAACGTGACCTGATTTGTTTCATAATAAGATTTCGGTAAATCGCAAGCACTGTCTGCAAATATTCTCATTTGTATCCCCCTGAATCATCTATTTCTATAATTTTAAACGCTCCTGTAAGAAATTCGCAATCCCATCGGCATTATTTGAAGACGTTACTTCATTTGCAATGTTTTTCAGTTGCGTAATAGCATTTCCCATAGCCACGCCGGTTCCGGCATATTCAATCATTTCTAAATCATTGTCTTCGTCTCCGAATGCAATGATACGTTCCTGTGGAATATTTAAGTGTTTCGATACATGAGAAATACCTACAGCTTTATTAAGACCACTCCGCACAATCTCAATAACATGCCATGGTGCCCCCCAACGTCTGTGGTCAATCACTTCTGCATGAACATCATACAAGTGTTTACGGATTGCAGGAACTTCATGTTCTTCTGCATGGATCAGTAAGCTAGTCGGGTCGGACTTTAAATAATTTCGAATATCCCCAGTTGTAACTTGTGGTTTTCCAAAGCTAAAAATATCGAGCAATTTTTCATCATGGTAATGTAAATAAACATCATCCATCACTTCGGCAATGATATTATGAAATTTATAATCATGAAGGGCATCAATTACTTCATTGACGACTTTTAGATTAATGGGCTCATGTATCGGTTTCCATGTATGATCAGTGGGGTGATGAACAAATGCACCATTAAAATTGACAATTGGTGTTTGCATTTTTAATTGGTGGTAATAAACTTCACTGGCGCGATATGGTCGACCAGTCGCAATCATGATTTCATGACCTTTTTCTTTTGCTTTAAATAACGTATGTAAAGTCTTTTCAGAAATGACTTTTTCATCGGTTAATAAGGTTCCATCCAAATCCAAAACGATTAAATGAGGTTGCATTCTAAATGACTCCTTTCCTACTATAGTAAAGTGTATCGTCATGTACATCCATTAGTCAAAAAAATCCAACTTCGTTTTTGAACTTTTTGATTTGTTTTGCTACGATAACAAGTATTAGATAAAAAGGAAGTGGCAAAGTGAACGTAGAAAATGAGCGGTGGGGACAAATTCCACTATTACATGTATATAAAGAATCGATTCGGGAACAACAAGTTCCAGTCGTGATTTTTCTTCATGGCTTCACGAGTGCAAAAGAACATAACTTACATTATGCCTATCAATTGGCTGAGAAAGGCTTTCGAGTCTTATTACCGGATGCGCATTTGCATGGCGAAAGACAAGAAAATCTCGATGAAATTCAATTGTCTCTACGCTTCTGGGAAATAATCTTAACAACTATAGATGAAGTTGCTATGTTAAGAGAACAATTAATTGAACGCAAGTTAATAATGGAACACACGAAAATTGGGTTAGCCGGGACGTCAATGGGTGGTATTGAAACACTCGGATGTCTGAATGTCTATCCTTGGATTGACAGTGCTGCTGTGATGATGGGTTCTCCGGGATACGTGCATTTGGCGAAAGCTCAAATGGCACAATATGAGGCAAAAGGATTCAAATTACCAGTGACAGATGTGGAACGTAAGCAAATGTTTGAGACGCTAAGTAAATTTGATCTTACGTTAAACCCAAGTGCGTTGAATGGACGGCCAGTATTCTTCTGGCATGGGGTTCAAGATAATGTGGTCCCATACGAACCGACATTTAACTTTTTCAACGCACTGAAAGAATCATATGTTCATGATCCTGAACGTTTCCAGTTTATGACGGATAAATCAGCAGGACATGCTGTTTCAAGAAAAGGTATGCTAGAATCAACCAATTTCATGGCACACTATTTGTCTGAGTAAGCTGCATTTGTTATGATGAACATATATGTTAGTTAGAGAGGGGGATGAACATGGATCAAGATATGCGCGACAGCATGATGGGTGCACTAGAAAATGTTATTGACCCGGAACTTGGTATTGATATTGTCAACCTTGGGCTTGTCTACGATGTAGATTTATCGGAAGATGGATTTGCCGTTGTGACAATGACTTTAACATCACTTGGTTGCCCAATGGGACCAATGATTGTTGACCAAGTAAAAACTGCATTATACGAATTACCAGAAGTAAAAGAAGTCGATGTCAATATTGTGTGGACCCCAGGCTGGTCAAAAGACAATATGTCCCGCTACGCAAAAATGGCACTCGGTGTCAGATAATCAATTCCTATTCAATCACTCACTGATATAGTGAGTGGTTTTTTATTTGTACCCACATATAAACAACGTCCAACTCCAAATAAATCTCAAGTTACCCCAATTAATCCCCGTTCTGCCCCAATTAAACATCGTTCACCAAATAAAGCTCTAGTTACACCATTTAAACACAGTTCAACCCCAAATAAATCTCAAGTTATCCCATTTAAACTACGTTCAACCCCAATAAAAATCCCCACTTCCACATCCCATGCACTTTTCTTTACAATATTCCTCCTGACATCCTATAATAAAATCAATTAGTCAAAAAAGGTCAAACAAAGGAGTGACGTGTATATGCAACAGCAACAAGAACAGAAAAGACCACTGGAACTGTATGGTCGTAACTTAGTGGAACAGGCTCGAAAAGGGAAAATGGATCCTGTTATCGGACGTGATCAGGAAATTAGACATGTGATTCGTATTCTCTCGAGAAAAACAAAAAACAATCCAGTTCTAATCGGTGAACCGGGTGTTGGGAAAACGGCTATTGTCGAGGGATTGGCACAACGAATCGTACGCAAAGATGTACCTGAAGGATTGAAAGAACGGGATATTTATGAATTAGATATGAGTTCATTGATAGCCGGTGCAAAATATCGTGGTGAGTTTGAAGAACGTTTAAAAGCCGTGTTAAAAGAAGTGAAAGATAGTGAAGGACGTATTATCCTTTTCATTGATGAGATTCACACCATTGTAGGTGCTGGAAAAACAGAAGGTGCAATGGATGCAGGAAATATGTTAAAACCAATGTTGGCACGTGGTGAATTACATTGTATCGGAGCGACGACGCTTGATGAATACCGGATGTACATTGAAAAAGACCCTGCTCTGGAGCGACGTTTCCAACAAGTATTAGTAAGGGAGCCATCAGTTGAAGATACAGTTTCGATTTTACGTGGATTGAAAGAACGTTTTGAATTGCATCATGCTGTACGGATTCATGACCGGGCCATTGTAGCGGCTGCACAACTATCTGACCGATATTTAACTGAACGTTTTTTGCCCGATAAAGCAATAGACTTAGTGGATGAAGCATGTGCAATGATTCGCACAGAAATCGACTCTATGCCGCAGGAACTGGATGAAGTGACACGAAGAATGATGCAATTGGAAATTGAAGAGCAAGCATTAATGAAGGAAAAAGATCAGGCTAGTCAACAGCGGTTATCAAAGTTACGCGATGAACTCGTTACGTTAAAAACGTCCACAGAGTCCATGCGAAATCAATGGTCTACAGAAAAAGAATCGCTTCAGCACATCCAAAAGAAACGTGAACTTTTGGATAGTTACCGAAGAGATCTAGAACTGGCAGAAAATAATTATGACTTAAATAAAGCTGCTGAACTTCGTCATGGGAAAATCCCGATGCTGGAAAAAGAAATCGCAACTCTAGAGTCTGCGCTTGAATCGACTTCGGAAAATCGTTTGCTTCGTGAAGAAGTGACTTCGGAAGAAATTGCTTCTATTGTATCCCGTTGGACAGGAATTCCTGTGACGAAATTAGTCGAAGGAGAAAGGGATAAGCTTCTTCGACTGAAGGAAACATTACAGGAACGTGTTGTGGGACAGGATCAGGCTGTCCAATTTGTAACGGAAGCAGTTTGGCGCGCCAGAGCTGGAATTAAAGATCCTGCAAAACCTATTGGTTCATTTTTATTCCTAGGTCCGACTGGTGTGGGAAAAACAGAGCTTGCCAAGGCTTTAGCTGCTAATTTATTTGATTCTGAAGATCATTTTATTCGTATTGATATGTCGGAATATATGGAGAAACATAGTGTGTCACGTCTTGTTGGGGCACCTCCAGGATACGTCGGCTATGAAGAAGGCGGACAACTGACGGAAATGGTAAGACGTAATCCATATTCAGTCGTTTTGCTCGATGAAATTGAAAAAGCACATCCGGATGTTGCCAATATTTTGCTTCAGCTATTGGATGATGGCCGTATAACAGATAGTCAGGGACGACTTGTCAACTTCGCTAATACAGTTGTGATTCTGACTTCAAATATTGGATCACAGTATTTGTTGGATGATAGCGAGCAAGCTGAAGCATTGGTAATGACGGCACTTCGAACACACTTTAAACCGGAGTTACTGAACCGGATGGACGAAATCGTCTTGTTCCATTCATTAAAAGGCACACACTTTACATCAATTACTGAAAAGTATTTGGCACAATTAGCAAACCGATTGAAAGAGCAGGAAATTACGATTACTTTCTCCCAGTCAACGATTGATTGGGTGGTCAATGAGGGAACGGATGCAGCGTTTGGGGCACGCCCATTGCGCCGTTTTATTCAGCGCCATATTGAGACAGCTGTAGCAAAAGCGCTACTTGGTGGGAATTTGACACCAGGTAGCATAGTAGAAGTAACCGTAGAAGACGGAGAAGTCAAAGTAAATCAATAAAAAAAGGTATCTCTGATAGGAAAGCTTCAGAGATACCTTTTTTTGTTATTGAATTAGTGATGTTCGTGAGTTACTGGATCGTTTGGAATAATTGCAGAAATCAAGAAGATAAGTGCTGCAAATCCAAGTGAAAGAATGGCACCCAATTCAAAGTTGAATGGCATTCCTGCCACTGAACTTACTACATAGTTCAGCATTGTAACAAGTAGAAATGACCAAATTAATGTAATGACAAATTTCATGTTGTTTCACCTCTGGACAGACTATTTACTTCTACCATCATACCATATGACTGGAAAGTGACAAAGAATCTTTTGAAGAACATCCATGAAGTTTGGCAAATTCGTGACGATGAGTTGAAATTTGATGTTTGATTCGTTATGATTATCACCAGGTACTAATATAAGATAACAAGCGAAATGAGGGTGTCTAATGAGTGTGGGGATTATCGGCTTAGGAAGATATATGCCAGAACGGGTTGTCACAAACTTTGATTTGGAAAAACGAATGGATACAACCGATGAATGGATTCGAACTCGCACTGGTATAGAAGAGAGACGATTTGCGGACGATGATGTGAATACGTCAGATATGGCTTACGAAGCAGCGAAACAAGCGATAGAAGACGCTAATATTGAAGCGCATCAAATTGGCCTGATTTTAGTGGCTACGGTTACGCCAGATATGCCTTTTCCGACAGTTGCCACGATGATTCAGGAAAAACTCGGTGCCAAGAATGCAGCGGCGATGGATATTTCGGCGGCGTGTGCTGGTTTTATGTATGGAGTCATCACTGCTAAACAATTTGTTGAGACAGGTGTCTATCCGTACGTTCTTGTTGTTGGCGTTGAAAAACTATCAAAAATTACGAACTTTGAAGATCGCAATACTGCTGTCTTATTTGGCGACGGTGCTGGAGCAGCTATTATTGGTCAAGTTTCGGAAGGTAGAGGTATTTTATCGTTTGAACTAGGTGCAGACGGCTCTGGAGGGAAACATTTATTCCAAGATGGACCTTATCTTGAAATGAATGGTCGTGAAGTATATAAATTTGCTGTCCGTCAAATGGGCGAATCAGCAGAGTATGTTATTGACAAAGCTGGGCTGACAAAAGACGATGTCGATTTCCTGGTACCTCATCAAGCGAATATTCGAATTATGGAAGCATCACGACAGCGATTAGGATTGCCTGAAGAGAAAATGTCTAAAACAATAAATCAATTTGGTAATACTTCAGCTGCATCCATACCAATCTCTTTAAAAGAAGATATTTTAGCAGGAAGAGTGAAAGACGATGATGTTGTGGTTCTTGTAGGATTTGGCGGCGGTTTAACATGGGGTGCCATTTGCTTAAAATGGGGAAGATAGTGTTATTCTGATGGTCTGTCCAACGGAGACGTTTCAACCTTATTATTCGAATGGAATGTTACACAGCTAATCTAAAATAAATTTGTTTCAACATGAAGGGAGATAAAATCATGACAAAACGTCGTGTTGTAATAACTGGAGTAGGAGCGGTTTCACCGCTTGGTAATGATATCGAAACAACTTGGGCAGGGATTAAAGAAGGCAGATCCGGCATAGGGCCAATGACTCGCGTCAACCCTGACGATTTCCCAGCAAAAGTGGCAGCTGAAGTTAAAGACTTTGATATCGAAACATATATTGAGCGTAAAGAAGCGAGAAAAATGGATCGCTTTACACATTTTGCTTTGGCAGCATCTATTATGGCAATGAAAGATGCAAATTTGGAGTTAACACCTGAACTTGGTCTTCGTACTGGTGTGTGGATTGGGTCGGGGATTGGTGGTATGGAAACGTATGAAGCACAATTCCGTACATTTCTTGACCGAGGCTATCGCCGGGTAAGTCCGTTTTTCGTGCCAATGATGATTCCAGACATGGCTGCGGGACAAGTTTCCATTCATTTCGGTGCGAAAGCAATGAATTCATGTACCGTGACAGCTTGTGCATCAGGCACAAACTCAATAGGTGATGCATTTAAAGTAATTCAACGTGGGGAAGCTGATGTGATGATTTCTGGTGGAGCAGAAGCACCGATCACAAATATGTCAGTTGCTGGTTTCTGTTCAAATACAGCACTAACGTTAAATCAAGACCCTAAAACTGCTTCACGTCCATTTGATGCCAATCGAGATGGGTTTGTCATTGGCGAAGGCTCAGGGATAGTTATTTTGGAAGAATATGAGCACGCGGTAGCCCGTGGTGCGAAAATTTATGCAGAAATTATCGGCTATGGTTCGACTGGGGATGCCCATCATATTACTGCACCAGCTCCTGAAGGTGAAGGCGCAGCACGTGCCATGCAACAAGCACTTAATGATGCTGGAATTTCTCCTTCTGACGTTGACTACATTAATGCACATGGTACGAGCACACCTTATAATGATCAATTTGAAACAATGGCAGTTAAATCGGTATTTGGGGAACATGCTTACAAGCTTGCGATTAGTTCTACAAAGTCCATGACGGGACATCTCCTTGGAGCGGCTGGAGGAATTGAAGCTGTATTTACTGCACTAGCTATTCATGAAAGTATTTTGCCTCCGACGATGAACCTGGAAAATTCAGATCCAATTTGTGATCTTGATTATGTAGCGAATGGATCACGACAAAAAGAAATCGGGTATGCAATGAGCAACTCACTTGGTTTTGGTGGTCATAACGCGTCAATCTTGTTTAAAAAAATATAAAATTAAGAAGCTGATCCTAAGGTGAAATCTACCTTTAGATCAGCTTTTTTATTTTCCTCAATTGGCTAATTTAAAACATAATTCCTCATGCAATTTTGCGTCTTCATAAATTATTTCTCAATCGAGTACATATAATTTTCATTAGTTTCGAAACGCGAATTATTCTATGGCTAATAATTACCAAACAATGTTACAGAAATAAGTCAAAAAGTCATGGCGTTATTTTTATTAAATTTTCTTTATTTCAAAGTTTATGACCAAATACCTTGATATACCTGACATTTTTCGAATTACCAACAATTCAAATTAAAGGGAATTTAGGAAATTTCCAAAAAAGGTGTTGCGATTGTAATAATTCTGTAATAGAATTTACAACTAGATGAACAATTAACAGAATATTTATTATTTTAGGAAGAATGAGAGATTTTATCATCTTAGTATTTGCATGAGAGGAGTAATCATTTGAACACGACTCAAGAACTTTCAAAAATTAAGCATTTGAACACCAATCAAGAACTATTAACTATTAAGGATTTACATACTGGCTTCCGAGTAAAAGACACATATTATAATGCAGTAGACGGAGTTTCTATAAGTTTAAAGAAAAACGAAATTTTAGCGATTGTTGGAGAATCAGGATGCGGCAAAAGTACTTTAGCGACCTCCATCATTGGACTGCATGATACAAACAACACCAAAATAACCGGTGAAATTGGATTTAAAAGTCTTAATTTAGCAGAATTGACGGATGAAAAATTGAATAACATACGCGGAAATGACATAGGCATGATTTTTCAGGATCCATTGTCTGCCTTGAACCCATTGATGCGTATTGGAGATCAAATTGAAGAATCGTTAATCTATCATACGAAAATGTCTAAAAGAGAGAGAGCTCATCGTGTGTTAGAACTGCTGAATCAAGTAGGAATACCGAATCCGAACCGAATCGTCCGACAATTTCCTCATCAGCTTTCAGGTGGTATGCGTCAACGTGTTATTATCGCCATTGCAATATCCTGTAAGCCGTCGATTATCATCGCTGACGAACCAACAACTGCCCTAGATGTGACGATACAAGCGCAAATTTTGGATTTATTGAAAGATCTGCAAGCTGAAACAGAATCAGGCATTATTTTAATCACGCATGACTTAGGAGTTGTAGCGGAAGTAGCCGATCGAGTAGCGGTTATGTATGCAGGTCAAATAATTGAGGAAGCAACAGTTGAAGATTTATTCAGCAATCCTGTGCATCCATACACTAGATCATTATTAAATTCAATTCCTCAAACACATAGTGACAATGAAAAATTAGAAGTCATTCAAGGTTTAGTACCTTCATTAGTGAATCTACCACGGAATGGCTGCCGCTTCGCTTCTCGGATTCCTTGGATTCCTGCTGAAGCACACGAAGCAGAACCACAACTTCACGAAATTGCACCAGGACATTTTGTTAGATGTACCTGCTGGAACCACTTTCACTTTGAAGGTGAAGAAGGGGGAAGCTTGACATGAGTTTTATGGAAATAAAGGATTTGCGTGTGCATTATCCAATTCGCGGCGGTTTTTTCAATACAATCGTTGACCACGTCCATGCTGTTGACGGCATAAATATGGAATTCGAAAAAGGCAAAACATATGGACTTGTAGGTGAATCTGGTTGCGGTAAATCAACAACAGGAAAAGCTATTATCGGACTTGAAAAAATAACGTCCGGTAAAATCTTCTATGAAGGACAGGATGTGACGAATCAACGTCGTCAACGAAATTCTGCGTATAACCGAGATATCCAGATGATTTTCCAAGATGCTCACTCGAGTTTGAATCCACGTAAACGAGTTCAAGATATTCTTGCTGAACCGATTCGCAATTTCTTGAAACTCTCTGATTTAGAAGAGAGACGAAAAATCAATGAACTTCTGGCGATTGTCGGTATGCCAGAAGATGCAAAATTTAAATACCCACACGAATTCTCAGGTGGACAAAAGCAACGTATTGGGATTGCCCGCGCAATTGCAACAAACCCAAAACTGATTATTGCTGACGAACCTGTATCTGCATTGGACTTATCGGTTCAGGCGCAGGTATTGAACTTCTTGAAAGACATTCAAGACGAGTTTGGTTTAAGCTACCTTTTCATATCTCATGATCTAGGGGTAGTGAAACACATGTGTGATGAAATCTCGATTATGTATAAAGGTCGTTTTGTTGAATCAGGTACGAAGAAGGACATTTATCAATCTCCTGAACACATCTACACAAAACGCTTACTGTCAGCGATTCCGAATATCGAACCTGCTTCACGCGCAATTCGCAAAGTTGAAAGAATAAATGTCGAAAAAAGCTACCAAATCGAAAATCACCGATATTTTGATGCCAATGGAAGAGTGTATGATCTTCAAGCAATTTCCGACACGCATAAAGTAGCGAAAACGGATTCGCTGGAAGGGGGCATTTAACATGTGGAAAACAATTATCCGACGAGTTTTAGTCATGATTCCGCAGTTATTCGTGCTAAGTTTACTCATCTTCATCATGGCAAAATTCATGCCTGGAGATCCATTCACGGGTATGATTACTCCGGATACTGATCCAGCTCGTATTGAAGAATTACGGATGGAGGCAGGTTTTTATGATCCTTGGTACCAACAGTACTTTAATTGGATTGTAAATGCGGCAAATGGGGATTTCGGAAAGAGCTATACATACAAGGTAGCTGTTGCTGATTTAATTGGTGACCGAGCCCTAAATACATTATGGTTGTCGCTACTGAGTGTATTTTTATTATATTTAATTGCTATACCACTAGGTGTGCTTGCAGGGCGCTTCCAAAATTCATTTTTGGATAAAATGGTCGTGCTGTACAGTTTCATCAGTTATGCAATTCCGGTATTCGTTCTGGCATTGATTTTCTTATTCTTCTTTGGCTATAAGCTCCAATGGTTCCCAACTAGTGGTACCGTAGACATCAAATATGATTCCGGCACTTTAGGATATTTGTGGAGTAAAATCTATCATATTTTATTGCCTGCCATCACGTTTGCATTACTTGGGACCACCGGTGTCATTCAATATTTAAGAACGGAAGTAATCGATGCTAAATCGATGGATTATGTCCGTACCGCACGTAGTAAAGGAATTCCAATTAACAAAGTATATACGAAGCATATCTTCCGAAATTCTCTTTTACCGATAGCAGCATTTCTCGGATTCACGATTACAGGATTGCTCGGAGGATCAATTTTTATTGAAACAATTTTTGGCTACCCTGGGATGGGACAACTTTTTATTCAATCCATATCTGGACGTGATTATAGTGTCATAACGGCATTGGTTATGCTCTTCGGATTCACAACTTTATTAGGTAGTCTTTTATCCGATATCATCATGAGTATTGTAGATCCGCGTATTAGGATAGATTGACGAAAAATAATAGTTAAGGAGAGTGAATTCAATTGAATGAAATGAATATAAGCTTACAGCAGGAATCTCAAGTAAGCTCTCCGCCTACTGGATTCCAAGTAATTGCTCGAGAATTTAAAAAAGATAAATTAGCTATGTTTTCCTTGATAGCTCTAATAACCGTTATTTCAGCTATCTATATTTGGGCGTTGACGATTGATCAACAAGAAATGATGCGTGTAAGCCTTAGAGATAAATTCGCAGAACCAGGAGAGAAATTCTTCCTAGGGGCAGATCAAGGCGGCCGCGACATTTTAGGTCAATTAATTATTGGTGCAAGAAATTCTATTACTATCGCAATTGCAATTACAGTTTTAACTGGTATTGCGGGAATAATTATTGGGCTTTGTACAGGATACTTTGGTGGGTTGATCGATAACATTTTCATGCGCATCATTGATTTCTTCATAACAATCCCATCATTAATGATTATTATTGTTTTCGTTACGATTGTACCTAAATATAATATTCCAATTTTCATTCTGATATTAAGTGTATTTTTATGGCCAGGGACTGCTCGATTGGTCCGAAGCAAGGCACTATCAGAAGGAAGAAGAGACTATATCAATGCCTCAAAAACAATGGGTACAAGTGATGGTGGCATTATTCTAAAAAAATTGATGCCGAATTTAAGCTCTATATTAATAGTTGAGTTAACACTGAATTTTGCAGGAAACGTTGGTGTTGAAACGGGCCTTTCCTACCTAGGATTCGGCTTGCCACCATCCACACCAAGTTTGGGGACACTTGTGAGTTATGCAAATAATCCGCTTGTACTTTCCGAAAAATGGTGGGTATGGTTACCGGCAGCATTATTGATTTTGTTCCTGATGTTGGCAATTAACTATGTCGGCCAAGCTATTCGCCGATCTGCAGATGCAAGACAACGATTAGGATAAAACCACATGATATTGGTATTAAACGTTTAACGTTTGATATATAGAATAAAAGATAAAAAGGAGGAAATGGAATGAACAAAAAGCTTTGGACATTACTTGCTTTACTTTTAGCTTTCATGCTTGTACTTGGTGCATGCAACAACAAAGGCGACGATTCTACAAAAGATGACGAAGGTACAGAACAAGGAAGCGAAGATGGTGAAGAAGGCGAAGATGGCGGAGAAGCAGTAGACACTTCCCAATTCCCACTTAAGGTAGAGAACGAAGGAGATGCAATGGATGGAGGTACTTTAAAAGTAGCTCTAGTAAATGACTCACCTTTCCAAGGAATTTTCTCTACAGTACTATATGAAGATGCTTATGATGCAGACATTATGCAATTTGCAAGCAACTCAATTTTTTCAACAGATGGTGACTTCTTACTAACTGATGAAGGTATCGCTAGTTTGGAAGTAGATCAAGACAACAACAAAGCAACAGTTAAAATCCGTGAAGGCGTTAAATGGTCGGACGGCGAGCCACTTAAAGTGGAAGACTTAATGCAACCTTACTTAATCATTGGTCATAAAGACTATACTGGCGTTCGTTACGATGCTGATTTCCAAAACATTGTGGGTGCAGTTGAATACCATGATGGAAAAGCAGACACAATTTCTGGTTTGAAAAAAGTTGATGAAACAACTTTAGAAATTTCATTCAACAAATTATCACCAGCAATCTTCAGTGGTGGAGACGGTCTATGGTCTTCAGCTGAACCAAGCCACATCCTAAAAGATATTCCAGTTGCAGGTTTACTTGAATCTGATGCTGTACGTAAAAATATCGTTACTTTAGGTGCATTCAAGTTTGATAAAATCGTACCTGGTGAATCAGTACAATTCGTGAAAAACGAAAACTACTGGAAAGGTGCTCCAAAACTTGATTCTGTATTAGTTAAAACAGTTCCTTCTACATCAATCTCTGTTGCATTACAAACAGGGGAATACCATATGACAGCTAACACATTCAGCACAGACAAATATTTAGAAATTAAAGATTTCGATAACCTTACTATTCTTGGCCGTAAAGAACTTTACTACCAATACATTGGTTTCAAACTTGGTAAGTACGATATGGAGAAGAGCGAAGTAGTAATGGATCCAAATGCTAAGATGGGCGATGTAAAACTTCGTCAAGCTATGGGTTATGCTATCGACGTAGAACAAGTTTCTGAAGTGTATTACAACAACTTACGTGAGCGTGCAACTTCACTAATTCCACCAGTATTCGCATCATTCTATGATGATACATTAGAAGGATACACATATGATGTTGAGAAAGCTAATGCATTATTGGACGAAGCTGGATACAAAGATGTTGATGGCGACGGACTTCGTGAAAACAAAGATGGAAAACCGCTTGAAATTAAGTTTGCTACAATGGCAGGTGGAGATATCGCTGAAGATATCGCATCATTCTACTTGCAAAACTGGAAAGATGTTGGTTTAAATGTAACTCTTGCTACAGGTCGTACAATCGAATTCAACAGCTTCTATGATAAAGTTCAAGCTGACGATCCAGAAATCGATATCTTCATGGCTGCATGGGGTACAGGTACTAACCCATCACCATCAGGTCTTTACTCAAAAACTGCACAATATAACTTCAGCCGTTACACTTCTGAGAAGTTAGAGGGTCTTCTAGCTGCAATCGACTCTCCAGAAGCTTTCGATCCTGAATACCGTGCAGGTAAATTCCGCGAATGGCAAGAATATATGTCTGAAAATGCACCAATCATTCCTACTCAATACCGTTTAGAATTACGTCCAGTTAACAAAGCAGTTAAGAATTACGATATCGACTACTCTTCAAACTTTGACTGGAACGAAGTATCTTTAATTTCTGAAGATCCTGCTAAATCTTCTAAATAATTAAATGAATAATGAAAAGACTCATCCTTTAATTGGGATGAGTCTTTTTAGATTTTGTTTAATCATGAAAATATTGCATTTCTTACGTGATCAACGGTTTTTCCTACGTGAACATCGGTTATTCCTACGTGCCCCCCGATTATTCCTACGTGACCCCCGGTTATTCCTACGTGACCCCCGGTTATTCCTACGTGAACCCCGGTTATTCCTACGTGAACCCCGGTTATTCCTACGTGAACCCCGGTTATTCCTACGTGAACAGCGATTATTCCTACGTGCCCCCCGGTTATTCCTACGTGAACCCGATTTATTCCTACGTGAAATCCAATTATTCCTACATAAACATCGATTATACTAAAAAAGACTCATCCACTAACTGGGATAAGTCCTTGTTAATAGTTAAAAATCATTAAAAAGCAATTAGCAGGACTTACCGACAAGGGTTGTTTCATATAGTAGTGAAAAAGGGTGCTTGTATGATCAAATGGTTAATGTTCTTAATCAGTTACATATGTATTGTCCTGAGCTTATTGCAGATTTTATTGTATTTAAATTATCTGTCGCTCGGCTATTCATGGAAAAGTGTCTGGACATTTATATTCCAGACACCTGATTTCTTCTTATTTGTAGGATCATTCCTACTTATGACAATTATCGTTTTCTACCCAAGCCCATCGCGTTCTCCATTTTTTTGAGCGTTTTGGAAGCTGCAGCTTGTGCCCTCTTCGCGCCATCATCGAGAATCGCATCTAGTTCATCTGAGACTAATAGTGCCTCATAACGTTCCTGAATCGGTGTGATGTGATCGATGATTGCTTTTGCAACGGACGCTTTGAAATCACCATATCCAACACCTGTGTATTTTTCAACCAATGCTTCGATTGTTTCACCACTCAAGGCTGCTTCAATAGTCAACAGATTAGAGACGCCAGGCTTATTCTCTACATCAAAAGCTACAATCCCTTCTGAATCTGTTACTGCGCTTTTAACTTTCTTCTCAATTTCTTTTGGCGTATCCAAAAGGGAAATGGTCGACTTTTTGTTTGGATCTGATTTACTCATCTTTTTAAGTGGATCTTGTAAAGCCTTGATACGCGCGCCATTCTTAGGCAAACGAATGTCTGGAATCGTTAATACATCATTGTAGCGTTTGTTGAAGCGCTCAGCTAAATCGCGTGTTAATTCGACATGTTGTTTCTGATCATCCCCAACCGGCACAATGTCGGTCTGATAAAGAAGGATATCAGCGGCCATGAGAGGTGGATAAGTAAGAAGGGAGGCAGAAACACCGTCTTTCCCCGAAGACTTATCTTTGAATTGCGTCATGCGCTCTAATTCACCGATATATGAGATACATTGCATCATCCATCCCGCCTGAGCATGTGCAGGTACTTCTGATTGGATAAATAGAATCGCTTTCTTCGGATCGATACCGACTGCCAAGTAGAGGGCTGCAAGAGATCGGATATTTTTACGAAGCTCCAGTCGAACCTGTGGAACTGTTATGGCATGCTGATCCACGATACAAAAAATACATTCATACTCATCTTGCAAAGTAGTAAATTGACGGAACGCACCGATATAATTACCAAGTGTGACCGTTCCTGTTGGCTGTACGCCAGAAAAAATTTTCTTCAAGTGGTTTCCTCCTCAAAAATGAGATCTTGTTAAATGATTTTGTTTATTTCCGTTCCAAGTTCCTGTTTTCGTCGTTTTCCACTACAATCACTTACTAGACCAGGTATTGAACACCGCTTCCTATATAGTGATTTATTGTAGAACAGCGTATGAGCGAAACGTTATTGCGGAAAATCAACACATTTAACAGTGTTAAAAATAAAAAAAACACATCACTCTCCCTCAAAAAGGGACGAATGATGTGTGAATCCGTGGTACCACCCAGATTGCCAAAGAATCTTGGCCTCTTTAACTTCGTAACGTGAAGACACGTGATGAGCTACACCGATTATCGGTTCGCAAACCATGCTCAGAAGTCCATTCCTGATGATGGGAAGATCTGTTTTCACCAAATACAGATTCTCTGGACAACCCATTCAAAAGTACTATTCTTCGTCTTTGCATTTAACATGTATTTTGATTGTCATTATATTATAGAAGAAACTCCAAAATCAAGTACAAATTATCCCAAATAATAAATGATCAACGCAATGGTCATTCCGAGTAAAATGGACCCACCTAATTGGAAAAAAGGCTTTGTCTGGAAATCAAGCAACTCCGATGGGGCACGCATTGATTCTGCATCCACTAAACTTCTTTTTGAAGAAAAAACTTTTCGCATGCTCATGGTAAAAATATCGAAAAATCCATTGGACACTACATAAACCAAAAGACCAATAAAAGTAATCGTTCCACCCACAAAAAACGATATGTTTATATAAGAGGTAAGTGACACTTCTTTTGAGATAAGTAACATCATTGCAATAATTAGTAACTGAGCAGCAACAAACCAGATAACACTCTTTTTCATAAAAACACCTCAATCCTCTTCACATTGTAGAAGAATTGACGGAAAAAATCAAAATTTCGCTAAACGAATTAATTATTCGAAATTCTCGAAAAACCTTAGACTACCAACGGTTTTGTTATTCTCTTGTAATCTTTCTGTTACATAAGTGTAAAAAATATTCAAAAAAAGACTGTACAGATTTTTTTGAATATGTATAATTAACCTTGTAACAATTTTTCAGAATATTTAAGGAGGTCGTTTTAAGTGAAGAAAAGCAAATTAGTTTGGCTATTAAGCCTAATGCTAGTTCTTAGTGTTTTCTTAGCAGCTTGTGGTAAAGATGAACCAGCAACACCTGCTAAAGATAATGACACTGAAGAAACTACTGATGGCGAAGACACAGAAAAAGAAGAAGAATCAGCTGAAGGTGCGTTAGATGCGGAGCAAATCCTTAACCTAAACCACGTAGCTGAGATTCCATCATTGGATTCTTCAATCGTTGAAGACCAAGTTGGTTTCGATATGTTAGGTAACGTAAACGAAGGTCTTATGCGTTTAGATCAAGAAAATGTTCCTGTTCCAGCTATGGCTGCTGAGGAACCTACTATTTCTGAAGACGGTTTAACTTACACGTTCAAATTACGTGACGCTAAATGGTCTAATGGTTCACCTGTAACTGCTAACGATTTCGAGTATGCATGGAAACGTGCTATCGACCCAGCAACTGGTTCTCCATACGGCCCTTACATGATGGCTGGCGTAATTAAAAACGCAACTGCTATCGGTGAGAAAAAAGCTGAAGTTGCTGATCTTGGAGTTAAAGCTTTAGATGAGAAAACTCTTGAAGTTACTCTTGAGCGTCCAGTTCCTTACTTTATCTCATTGATGTCATTCGGAACATTCTTCCCGCTGAATGAAGAATTCGTAACGGCACAAGGCGATAAATATGCAACAAATTCTGAAACAGTTCTTTACAACGGTCCATTCATCATGACTGATTGGGATGGCACTGGTTTAACTTGGAAACTTAAGAAAAACGAACAATATTGGGATGCAGAAACTGTAAAACTTACTCAAATCAACTTCGACGTTGTTAAAGAAGTAGCTACTGCAGTTAACCTTTACACAACTGGTGAAAAAGATCGTACTGGTCTTTCTGGTGAGTATGCAATGCAATATGCTAACGATGAAAACTTATTAAAAGAATTAGAACCAACTGTATTCTACTTCAAATACAACCAAGAACGTAACGGTGAAAAAACACCACTTGCAAACAAAAACATTCGTGAAGCTCTTGCTAAAGCATTCAATAAAGATGATTTAGCTTCTGTAGTATTAGCTAACGGATCTTTACCGGCTAACTACTTAGTACCAAAAGAATTCACTTTCACTGCAGAAGGTGCTGACTTCCGCGAAGTAAATGGCGACTTAGCTGCTTACAATGTTGAAGAAGCAAAAGCTGCATGGGAAAAAGGTTTATCTGAGCTAGGTGTTACTGAATTATCTCTTGAAATTTTAGGTGGAGACTCTGACCTTTCTAAGAAAATGGACGAGTACTTCAAATCTCAATTAGAGACTAACCTTGAAGGTTTAACAATTACACTTAAAGAAGTACCATTCAACGTTCGTTTAGAACTTGATGAAGCACAAGATTATGACATCCAAGTTTCTGGTTGGGGCCCTGACTATCAAGATCCTATGACTTTCGTAGACTTGTTCGTAACAGGTTCTTCTCATAACTTAATGTCTTACTCTAACCCAGAGTTCGACAAGTTGATTGAATCAGCTAAAGGCGAACTTGCTCTTGATGCAGAAGGTCGTTGGGATGCAATGGCTCAAGCAGAAAAAATCTTAATTCAAGACGATTATGCAATTGGACCGATCTACCAACGCGGAACAATGGCATTAGTACAACCTTATGTTAAAGGTATTGTTTCTCACCCATTCGGTGGAGACTACTCATACAAATGGGCGTACATCTCAGGTAAAGAGTAATCTTTAACTAAGAAAAAAATCTCATAGAGAGAGAGTATATGGTATCCAATGGGGCCATATACTCTCTTTTTAAATGAGTATGAATTGACCAAAAATTAGCTGTTTTCAAAAATTGGTTTTGACAACATCTAGTTTAGTCTGTTTATATAGATTAGTAGATTAATTTCTACTCGTATTCACTTAGGAGGTGCAAAAATGGCTAAGTATATCGCAAGACGTGTTTTTTATATGTTCATTACTCTTTTCCTGATTGCGACGGCAACATTTTTCTTAATGAAAACGCTACCAGGTTCCCCTATTGCATCCGCTTCGAAACTTACCCCTGACCAACTAGCGGTAGTAGAGGCGAAATATGGTTTGAATGAACCACTACCAGTTCAGTATGGTAAATACATGCTAAATTTAGCACAAGGTGACTTAGGTAACTCATTCCAGTTCAAGGGAGCGAGTGTAACTGATTTAATTATCAATCGACTAGGACCATCTTTCTTACTTGGTGCACAAGGCATGATTTTAGGAGTTCTTATCGGTATTGTCCTTGGGATGATCGCCGCATTACGACAAAATACGATTTGGGATTACGGTAGTACATTAATCGCCATTATCGGTATTTCCATTCCATCATTCGTTTTTGCTACAACTCTACAATACTGGTTCGGCGTTCAACTAGGCTGGTTCCCGGTTGCACTATGGAAAGACGGCTGGATGTCCAGTGTGCTTCCTTCCATTGCATTAGCCATGGGACCACTTGCAATTGCTTCACGTTTCATCCGTACAGAAATGATTGAAGTATTAAGCTCGGATTATATTACTCTAGCGCGTTCTAAAGGTGCGAGTGGATTTGAAGTAGCATTCAAGCATGCTTTCCGTAATGCGTTAATTCCATTGGTAACGGTTTTAGGACCAGTTGCAGCTGGATTACTTACGGGTTCACTTGTTATCGAGCAAATCTTTGCTATTCCAGGTATCGGTGAGCAATTCGTAAAAGCAATCATGATCAATGACTACTCAATTATTATGGGAACAACTTTGTTCTTCTCTGTATTCTTGATCTTTATTATTTTAGTTGTCGATGTTCTTTATGGAGTAATCGACCCACGTATCCGTTTATCAGGAGGTAATAGTTAATGACACAAAATCTAGATAAATTACCTGCTGATTCTTTTAAGCGCATTACAATCGATAGCAGTGCAGCAGAACGTATTTCTAAACCAAGTTTAAGCTTCTGGCAAGATGCATGGTTACGCATTCGTAAAAACAAAGCGGCCCTCGTCAGCATTGTTATTTTAATTTTAATTATCCTTATGTCATTTATCGGACCAATGTTAACGCCACATGATGCCGAGACACAAACTCTTACTCATGCAAACTTACCACCTAAAGTTCAAGGTTTTGAAAACCTTGGTTTCTTGGATGGAGTAGGAAACATGGCGGGGACAGAAGTTGATTTATATGAAATGAAAAAAGTAGATACTTATTACTGGTTCGGTACTGATGGACTAGGACGAGATATGTTCGCACGTGTGTGGGAAGGTACTCAAATCTCTCTATTCATTGCTTTCGTTGCAGCTATAATCGACATGGTTATCGGAGTGCTTTATGGTGGTATTTCAGCCTACTATGGCGGACGTGTAGATGATATTATGCAACGTATCGTTGAAATTCTTTACGGAATTCCAAACTTAGTTGTTGTTATCTTAATGATTCTCGTAATGGATCCAGGTATTATGGCCATTATTATCGCCATTACCATTACAGGTTGGATCGGGATGTCACGTGTTGTACGTGGCCAGGTTTTGAAATACAAAAACCAGGAATTCGTATTGGCTTCACGTACTTTAGGTGCAAGTAATAACCGCATCATCTCGAAGCATTTACTTCCTAACATTCTAGCGATTATCATTATTAACACGATGTTTACAATTCCGGGTGCGATTTTCTTCGAAGCTTTCTTAAGCTTTATCGGTCTTGGTTTACAACCACCGGCTGCATCACTTGGTACTTTAATTAACGATGGTTATAAGCTAATCAAATTCCAACCGCATATCTTGATGTTCCCATCGATTGTCTTGAGTTTACTGATGGTTGCGTTCAACTTACTCGGGGACGGATTACGTGATGCACTAGATCCGAAAATGAAAGATTAAGAGGAGGAAAGCGACAATGGAAAAAATCTTAGAAGTTAAAGACCTTCAGCTTTCCTTCCACACTTTTGCAGGTGAAGTTAAAGCCATCCGTGGTGTAAACTTTGATTTGCAAAAAGGGGAAACGCTGGCAATTGTTGGTGAGTCTGGTTCAGGGAAATCTGTAACTACAAAAGCGATTATGCGTCTTTTACCAGAATCAAGTTCAGAATTCAAAAGTGGACAAATCTTGTTCAACGGCAAAGATTTAACGAAGCTTTCAGATAAAGAAATGCAAAAAATCCGTGGTAAAGATATTTCAATGATCTTCCAAGATCCAATGACTTCTCTTAACCCTACAATGACAATCGGCCGTCAAATTACGGAACCATTGTTAAAGCACCAAAAAGTAGGGAAAACAGAAGCAAAAAAAATTGCCATAGATTTATTACGTATGGTTGGTATGCCTAAACCGGAATTGCGTATTAAGCAATATCCTCACCAATTCTCAGGTGGTCAACGCCAACGTATTGTTATTGCAATTGCTCTTGCATGTAACCCTCAGATTTTGATTGCGGATGAGCCAACAACAGCTCTTGATGTTACGATTCAAGCTCAAATTCTTGAATTGATGAAAGACCTACAAAAGAAAATCGATACATCGATCATCTTCATTACACATGACTTGGGCGTTGTGGCAAACGTGGCGGATCGTGTAGCTGTCATGTATGGTGGGCGCATTGTCGAAACGGGTACAGTGGATGAAATCTTCTATAACCCACAACATCCTTATACTTGGGGATTATTAAGTTCAATGCCGTCTTTGGATTCAGCGGATGAGAAATTATATGCTATTCCAGGGACGCCTCCTGATTTGTTGGATCCTCCTAAAGGAGATGCATTTGCACTTCGTAGTGACTTTGCACTTGCAATCGATTTAGAACAAGCTCCACCCGTTTTCCAAGTTAGTGATACACACTACGCTGCAACTTGGTTATTACATCCGGATGCACCTCAAGTCGAACCGCCAGCTGCTATTGTGGAGCGCATGAAGAAATTCCCGGGAAGTCGATACTATGAAGGAGTTGCGCGCTGATGGCTGAAAAATTGCTCGAAATTAGAAACTTAAAACAATATTTCAATGAAGGCAAAGCTAATGAAGTGCGTGCAGTAGACGACATTAGCTTCGATATTTACAAAGGTGAAACTCTTGGACTGGTTGGAGAGTCAGGTTGTGGTAAATCTACAACTGGCCGTTCAATCATCCGCCTATATAATGCAACAGACGGCGAAGTTATTTTCGATGGAGTTAATGTTCATGGAAAGAAATCTAAGTCGGATTTGAAAATCTTTAACCGTAAAATGCAAATGATATTCCAAGATCCATACGCATCTTTAAACCCACGTATGAAAGTACTGGATATTATTGCTGAAGGTTTGGATATTCATGGCTTAACAAAAAATGCAAAAGAGCGCAAAGATCGTGTTCATGAGCTTCTTGAGACAGTTGGTCTTAATAAAGAACATGCTAACCGTTATCCACATGAATTCTCAGGTGGACAACGTCAACGTCTTGGTATTGCACGTGCGCTTGCAGTAGATCCTGAGTTCATTATTGCTGATGAACCAATTTCTGCTCTTGATGTTTCCATCCAAGCTCAAGTAGTTAACTTGTTAAAAGAATTGCAAGAAGAAAAAGGATTGACGTATTTATTTATCGCACATGATTTGTCGATGGTTAAATACATTTCAGACCGTATCGGAGTTATGTATTTCGGGAAATTAGTTGAATTGGCGCCTGCAGATGAGTTGTACAAGAATCCATTACACCCATACACTCAATCATTGTTATCGGCAATTCCACTTCCAGATCCTAATTATGAGCGCACACGTGTACGTAAATCATATGACCCAGCTTCTCATAATTACCAAGATGGCGAAGAAATCGCGATGCGTGAAGTTACACCAGGACACTTTGTATTCTGTTCAGAACGTGAATTCGAGTCGTTAAAATTAACTTCTGCTGCACGCGTTTAAAGTATCTGTACTATATAGTGAAAATGAAATGAGCCATTCCTCCAAAAGGAATGGCTTTTTTGATTCATATAAGACAAATGAACCTTTAAAAGCCTATGTATACTTGTTAAAATGGTAGAGAATAGAAAGGAAGTACAAATTATGACAATAAATAAATACGTAGCAACAAGTGCTTTAGTTGCAGCATTATTAATGCCTACTCCTACTGCAGTGCTTGCAGAAAACGAAATACATAATAAAGACTTTACGGAACGTACATATGGCTTTACGGAAGTCGAAGAAGAATTGATTGCCGCTTCCAAATTATTCAGATATGATTCAGGACTCAAGTTCACCTATCCAGATGCAATTCGAGGGGTGTATGTAACTGGACATTCAGCAGGTGGTGCTCGTTTTAACGAATTAATAAAATTAATGGATTCCACCGAATTGAATGCCATGGTTATTGATATTAAAGATGATTTTGGTGATCTTACTTTTGTGCCAGCTGATGATTCACCTTTGAAAGCATTGAATATTGGAAACCCGTATATGAAGGATCCAAAAGCTATGTTAAAGATTTTGGAAGAGAAACAAGTATATCCAATTGCCCGTGTAGTGGTTTTCAAAGATTCGAAGCTTGCTAACGCGAAGCCTGAACTGTCCTTTGTAGAAGGGACAGAAGTTTGGAAAAATGGACGTGGAGAGTCATTTGTGAACCCTTTCATGAAAGAAGTTTGGGATCATAATGTCGCAATCGCGATTGAAGCAGCCAAAATGGGCTTTCAAGAAATTCAGTTTGATTATGTGCGCTTCCCAGAAGGCTTTGAAACGCGTTCAGAGACACTTAAATATGGTCAAGGTGACTATGCAACTTCTAAGGACGACGCTATACAGAAACGAGTACAGGCGGTTACAGATTTTGTCGCATATGCACGTGAACAATTGAAACCTTATGATGTTAAAGTTTCCGTGGATATCTTCGGATATGCTGCTACATTACCTGAAGCTCCAGGAATTGGCCAGAATTTCGGAAAAATATCCGAAAATGTTGATGTTATTTCATCAATGATTTATCCAAGTCACTGGACTTCTTATTTCGGCATTGCCAAGCCAGATTTAGAACCATACAAACTTGTTCAGGAATATGCAAAAGCAGAAAATGCAACTTTGGGCAAACTTAAAACTCCACCAATCTCACGTCCATGGTTGCAAGATTTCACAGCATCTTATTTGGGAGCAGGTAATTACCAAAAATACGGTGCTGAGGAAGTAGAAGCACAAATACGCGCATTAAGTGAAGCAGGAATCAAAGAATATTTACTGTGGAATGCAGGCAATCGATATTCGCCAGGTGTTGATTACACACCTTAATACAAAAAAATTCTCTTTCGATTGAAAGGGGATTTTTTTTTTTTTTTGAAAAATGAAACCTTTTGGGTGTTTTAAACGTATTATTTAATATAGAACAAAAACATATTGTCATTTTCATTTTCTAAATGAGAATTGAAAATGGTGAGAAAATGGAGTGTTTAAAACAGTAAAGATGCGGGTATAGTTTATATGTGTAGCATAAGAAAATGAACCAATGCACGCAGTATCTACATATTATTAACAAAATGTGAACCCATTTTAAATTACTTGACTTTTTCTTCAGAATCTATATTAAAAAGGTCAAAAATGGTGTATAATAAATTTTAGTAACCTATATTAAAGTAATTCTAAATTAAAAGTTGTTACAATATACTCGAACTTGTTTACACATTTGAAAGGAAGTGTTCCTATGATGGTTACATTGTTTACTTCTCCTAGCTGTACATCATGTCGAAAAGCGAAAGCATGGTTAGAAGAGCATGACATTCCATATACTGAGCGTAACATCTTTTCGGAACCGCTAAGTATTAGCGAAATTAAAGAAATTCTTCGAATGACTGAAGATGGTACAGATGAGATCATTTCAACTCGTTCTAAAATATTCCAAAAATTAAATGTTGATGTGGAGAGCTTACCTTTACAACGTTTATATGAATTAATTCAAGAACATCCAGGGCTACTTCGCCGTCCGATTATTCTGGATGAAAAACGCTTGCAAGTAGGTTATAACGAAGATGAAATTCGTCGTTTTTTACCTCGTAAAGTTCGAGCTTATCAATTACTTGAAGCTCAACGAATGGTTAACTAAATTTTTATTGAAAATTGACTGATGAATTCTTCTTTTAATTTTAATTGAGAAGAAATCGTCAGTCATTTTGCATTTTTCAGCTTGCCATTCTTAGCGCGCTCTACTACAATGCTAATAAATTGTATTTTTCCAGAGTAGAAGCATATCCTTTTCATTTTCCTCTGGACCGTCATACAATAGAAACAGACACTGTATCGGTAAGCGGCTTGAAGTGTTGCTGAAAAAAGGGGAATCCCTTTAAAAGCGATCGAAGGGAGATGTGTAAAATGGATATCGAACGCATTAATGAAAACACAGTCAAATTCTACATTTCATACATCGACATTGAAAAAAGAGGCTTCAGCCGAGACGAAATTTGGTTTAATCGAGATAAAAGCGAAGAGCTCTTTTGGGAAATGATGGATGAAATTAATGATGAATCGGACTTTGAAGTCGAAGGTCCATTATGGATTCAAGTTCATGCTATGGATAAAGGACTTGAAGTGACAGTAACTCGGGCACAAATTAATCGTGATGGGAAGAAAGTAGACTCTCCATTTGAAATGGATGATAAGGGTCAATACTTTTCGAATATGTCTGATAGTTCGTCAGACCCGCAATCTTATGATGAATATGGTGGTCTTTTTACTGATTCAAATGAACCTCAAAGTGAATTCACTTTTTTAGTGAGTGACTTTGAAGATTTGATTCCATTAGCAAAGCGTATTGATTTGCCTTCGTATGTAACAACGTCTTTATTCGCTTATAAAGAACGTTACTACTTATACGTAAAAGCAGATGCCGAGTTAATGAATGACGAAGAAATCGAAAATATGGTCAGCATAATTTCTGAATATACGACCGGTTCAACCGTGACGGTTCACCGTATGCAAGAGTACGGTAAAGAAATAATGGCTGATGAAGTATTTGAACAAATAATAAAATATTTCAGTTAAACGCCTCCCTTAACGGGGAGGTTTTTTTTGTTCATTTCCTCGCGTTACGTAAGGTCATATGTGTATACATATATTATACTTTTCTAATTTGCTAATCTGTCTAAATATTCGTAAAATGAGGAAAAGGAGGAGTATATATACTTACAGCAAAAAAAGACAATGAAAAATTATTCACTTTGGAAAGACAAATGACGAGAGAACACCTGGAACATTTGCGATCTACAAGCCAATTTGCATGCCCCCAATGCGGAAACCCCCTACGCTTGAAAATTGGTAAAGTCGTTACTCCCCATTTCGCGCATATCGTTTTGACCGATTGCTTTACTTCTTTTTCTGAAAGAGAATCCCCCCCACATTTAATTGGGAAACAACAGCTGGCCGAGTTCTTTAAACGGATTGGCTACAAAGTAGAGGTTGAAGCGTTCCTTCCTAAGATTTCCCAACGCCCAGATTTATTAATACGAAAAAACAAGAAATTATTTGCCATCGAATTTCAATGTAGTGTCATTCCAACTGAGAATATTGAAAAAAGAAATATTGGTTATAGGCGAATAAAAATCCCTACTGTTTGGATACTCCGTTCACCACATAATTTTAATACAAGTGGAGTTACTTTAATCAAATTATCAAAGTTTGAGCAATCTTTTATTATGATGGATTCCTCATCCAATCCCACATTAATTACTTACAATCCATCCACTTGTCAATTTATTTATTTCAGCCAACTTGTTCATATCAGCGGTACATCGTTTATATCCAAGATTTGCACCTTACCAATTGAGGAACAAACTTTTGCTTTTGCACGTGTAAAGCCACTTACAGAGAACGAACAAAAGCAATATTGGAGAATTTATCAACATAAACGATTAAAATTTTTAACCAATCGAATCTTTTCAAGCAAATTCGGAGCAAAGGATAAGTTCTTAAATGATTGCTATATTCAACGTATTCTTCCTGAAAATTTGCCAAAGTATATTGGCTTTCCCATAGCTGAATCACAAGTATTTCATCATCATTCAACCGAATGGCAGTTGGCGTTAATTTGTTGGCTATCAAAACAGCAAGTAGATTTGGCTAGTGTTAGTGAAAGTATGATTGAATCTTTTCTGAGGGAGCAATGCAAAATACTAGATTTAAGACTTGCGATTGATGTTGTTCAGAAATACTGTCAACTGCTGCAACTTATTAATTACAATCTTACTGAATTAGTATTGCAACAATTAGTAAATGAATCATATTTATTCGAACATTTTCATAGGTTTATAGTTGCAAAACGTTAGGAAAATTGAGAAAATATAGAAGTTATTCGATTTTTCTATTAAATCGATTTAAGGGGGAACGGAAATGACAACAGAAACAAAAAACAAAATTTTATCACGCAGTGAAGTACCAACTGAATTAACATGGAAGCTTGAAGATATTTTTTCAAGTGATGAGGCATGGGAAAGTGAATACAAAGAAGTAAGTGAACTTGCTGGAAAGGCAGATTCATATAAAGGGACGTTCATTAATGGGGCAGAAGCTCTTTTCAATGCTTTTACCTATAAAGATGAAGTCTTGGAGCGAATCTATCGTTTATACACATACTCTCACATGAGATATGATCAAGACACTACAAATAGCCATTACCAAGCGATGGATAGCCGAATTAAAACATTGCTTGTAAAAGTATCAACAGGTTTATCATTTATGACTCCAGAACTTTTGGCTTTAGAAGAAGACAAAGTTAAAAACTATCTTGAGGAACATGAAGGCTTGCAATTGTACAAGCAAGTATTGAAAGAAATAAACGAAATGCGTCCACATGTTTTGCCAGCTGAACAGGAAGCTTTGCTTGCTCAACTTTCTGAAGTTGCAAATGCATCTTCGGAAACGTTTGGGATGTTGAACAATGCCGATTTAGAATTCCCAACAATTAAGGATGAAAACGGAGAAGACCTGGAATTGACTCATGGCCGCTACAGCCGTTTACTTGAAAGTGGAGACCGTCGTGTACGTGAAGATGCATTCCGTGCAATGTACGGGACATACGGGAAGTTTCGTAACACATTTGCCTCAACATTAGCAGGTAATGTTAAGCGTGATAACGTGAATGCCCGAATCCGTAATTATGATTCTGCCCGACATGCGGCAATGTCTGATAATCACATTCCTGAGCAAGTTTATGATAATTTGGTCAATACAGTAAATAAAAACTTACACTTATTGCAACGCTACGTCTCTTTACGTAAGAAAGTATTATGTGTGGATGAATTGCATATGTGGGATCTTTACACTCCACTAGTTAAAGAAGCGAAAATGGAGATTCCTTATGAAGAAGCAAAAGAAATCATGCTTAATAGCTTTGCACCTCTAGGTGAAGAGTATGTATCCATCGCTAAAAAGGGATTAGAAGACCGCTGGGTGGATGTAGTCGAGAACAAAGGAAAACGTTCAGGAGCATATTCTTCTGGGGCATATGGAACAAATCCATATGTGTTGATGAACTGGCAAGATAATGTGAATAATCTATTCACATTGTCACATGAATTCGGTCATAGTCTGCACAGTTATTATTCACGTGCAAATCAACCATTTGTTTACGGGGACTATTCGATTTTCGTTGCTGAAGTTGCATCTACATGCAATGAAGCATTGCTGAATGAATATATGTTAAAGACAATTGATGATGAGCAAAAACGCATTTATTTATTGAACTATTGGTTGGAAGGTTTCCGTGGAACTGTATTCCGTCAAACAATGTTCGCTGAATTTGAGCATTTAATTCACAAAATGAATCAAGATGGGGAAGCACTGACAGCTGATAGACTGACTGAAGTTTATTATGACTTGAATAAAAAATATTTTGGTGATGATTTGGTAGTGGATGAAGAAATCGGTCTTGAATGGGCTCGTATCCCTCACTTCTATTACAACTATTATGTTTATCAATATTCAACAGGTTACAGTGCTGCAGTAGCTTTGAGTAATCAAATTCTATCTGAAGGCCAACCAGCAGTTGATCGCTATATCAACCAATTCCTAAAAGCAGGTTGTTCAGATACACCGATTGAAGTGCTGAAGAAAGCTGGAGTAGATATGACATCTGCTGCACCGATTGAAGAAGCTTGTAAAGTGTTTGAAGAGAAGCTTGCAGAACTTGAAAGTCTATTATTAAAATAATAATTTCGACCTCCATTTTTCTTTAGTGGAGGTCTTTTAATTATATTAATATAATGTGAGAAAACCTGGAATTTCTGATGATTATCCTGGAAGCGCTTACCTTATGACGATTTTGTGAAAAAGATTGTGAAAGATTGATTTATTCGTTATGTCATGATATCGTTTAGATGTGAAATAAATCACATACAAACATACACCCCTTTGTTTGAACGTGAACATTTCTCCCATCCCCTTTGTGAAAAGAACCGTCTCTCCAGAAATGGAAAGGCGGTTCTTTATTTTTTAGAACAAACTATGATGAGGTTAATATTCCTCAAAACAGCTACGTTATTCGCGAGCTTTCGAATTCGAATTGATCGTTCGAGTGGGTTTCGACACTTCGCTTTTCTCGCTGGAGTCTGTGCTGTTTTGGCTCCTGCGGTTACTCGTCGCAATGATGCTCCTGCGGTTACTCGTCGCAGTTATGCTCCATTACTCGAAACAAGATAAGTGAGCTTTTATCATTTTTATGGAGTGAAACAATGGAATTAGGAGGAAATTGGATAGTTGCAACGAAATCTAGAAAGTTGCAACAATAAGGTAGAAAGTTGCAACAAAAACAGTAAAAGTTGCAACAATATCTGAAAAAGTTGCAACCAAAATCCAAAAAATCGATGTTTTACATAAAATCCACTCACAATGACTACTTATAATCGCACAAAAGCCCCTCACGCGAGAGTTTCTATCGCATGGGGGGCTATTAAAGTAAGAAAGTTATACTTTGTGCATATAGGATTTCAGTCTCCATTGATTCGTATCAGCCAAAGGAATGCGTTCCAACTGTTGCAGCAAAGTCCGTTTCTTTAACTCTCGCTCAGCAGCATAATTGGTCACACCATAAATAGATGCGATTTCTTTGGTAGATAGCGTATGGTAGCGTTGAAAAAGTTCATCAAGTGTGGGTGGTTCTTGTCGGCTGAGTTTAATATCCAACATTTCTGCAAGAATTTGCTCGTATACTTCGTAAGAATACACACCACATACTTTCAGGCCTTCGTCTTCAATATGTTCATTAAAAAATACCATACTAGGCGACTCATTGACCTCCATTTCACGAGTGATGTGAAGATCGCATTGAAAGGCACGAGTAGCTTCTTTTGACTGTAAATCAGACTTAAATTCTTCTACATCTAACTGTGCTTCTTCCGCAATAGCCAAAAGGTTTGAGAAGGAAGCCACGTTTTTAGTGTCCAGGAAAAACTGTTCCTGAAGCTTTTGTAGGTATCGTACTCCTGCTCGTTTTCCTTGAAGTTCTGCAGCTTTAATGGCTACAGAAGGAAGTGCAGGGTGAGTAAAATCATCAGCATCCAAAGAATCATCAGTACAGGTTGAATTCAATGTAGAGAGCTTCGTACTCAGAACGACACGTAACGTGAAATATTGTTCATATTCGACTTGTAATTTCCGTAAAATCGGCTGTAAATCAAAGCATGAAGAGCATAGTGGGTCAATAAATGCATAAAGCTCAATTGGCTTTGTTGAACTCGTAGAAACTATCGCTTCGGGCGGAATCTGCAAGTTATTCACACGATTTCCTCCTCTTGATCTGGCCGGTTCGTCATATGATGAGCCGTTAGTACAAGGCGATGATAAAAGTCGTCGCGGATTTTTCCTTCTAACTCCACTTCATCCATTGCTTCATGCATACATTCAAGCCAGGCTTGTGCTCTAGTGGGTGTAATAGGGAAAGGCATATGTCTAGCACGTAACATTGGGTGTCCGTGTTCTTGTGAATAAATGTTAGGTCCGCCTAAATATTGAGTCAGAAATTGTTTTTGTTTACGAGCGGTTTCCGTCAAATCATCTGGAAATATAGGCTTAAGCTTTGGGTGTGCCGCGACTCTCTCGTAAAATGCATCAACAAGTTGCGACAATTTATCCGGACCAATTTCCTCATAAGGAATAATAGGTTTTCGGGTCATTATATAAACTCCTTTGCTTTCGCTGTATTCCCATTCTATCAACCTCACGGATATTTCTCAAACAAATCGATTTTGGTAATTCTTCCATCTGATCTCAGATTCGTGATTGCACCTAGAATTGGTTAATGTACAAATTGTACTACTTCTCTTAAATTTTATTTTTGTTGAGCAGCTTTCATGAACCGTGCAATTTTTTTTGGTGTTTTACGGACAGGAATTCCATATGTTAGAAGCATTTCATTAAAACTTTGTTGGCCAGTTTCGTAATCCGTAACCTCAAATTCAACTTCGTAATCTGTCTCTCCCAAATAATCAGAACGATCCAGGACGAGCAAGCCTTTTTGATACGGTATCTCCACGCGACATGTGCGAAGGGATCCGAATGAGAACAAAACTTCCGGTAATGAAAGGAATTCGTAATAGTCTCGTGGCTTGATAAAGCCGTTCTGTAAAATTTCATCTCGTTCGTATTCATTGATCAGTCGGGTAGTTTCAATCATGGTATGTTGATTTTCTCCTGGAGCCTTTAAGGTCAATTCATTGCGTTGTTCAAGTACTCGTAATCTAAATCCCATGAAAGCATCACGTAACTGATAATCCTTTGTGTCAAAGTATGTGTTGGTCTGTATATGGAAGTCTTCCTCAGATACGCCAAATTCACTGCATAAAGTATGAAACTCTTCTTTTTCCAACAAGTTTTTAAATTCTATTTCTTTTTGAATGGACATTGGGATACACCACCTTCTTACTTATTATCCTGAAAAAATTGCAAACTGCAACATATGGGAAGCTATGATAAAATATGAGGTAAGTAAAGATTGAAAGGAAGAGCTTATTTTGCGTAAAACTTATACTGTCGACAGCGGTGTGCAAAATGAAAACGACATCCGTTTTTTATTACAAGAAGTGCCAACCAATCATGAAGTAACAGCTGCGGGACAATTAATAACTGATACAGATGAAAATGCATTCGTCTACTTGATTAATGATGGCGAAGGGTATACATATGTGCAATTTCCAAAAACAGTATGGCCATTAATGGCTGTTTCACTTGGAGCAGAGCTTGAGCCTGTGTTGGCTTGGGGGCAGACGGAGATTGTGCTTGAGAATTTCAGGGAAGAATTAACCATGCTTATTTTTAATATCGAAGGTAATCACAACTATGGTGAAGAATTTGCAAATGCGGTTGAAGAAGCATTTAAAGAACAGCTTGCAGCAAATTAAAAATTAGTAAACACACGTTGATAGCAATGGCAAGGGGGACTGGTCATGGGACAATGGGAGCGTTTTTTAGAACCGTATAAACAAGCGGTAGATGAATTGAAGATAAAATTAAAGGGTATGCGGACACAGTATGAAATTGAAAATACAAACTCGCCAATTGAATTTGTTACTGGTCGTGTAAAACCACTGGCAAGTATTTATGATAAAACACTAGAAAAAGGAATCGCTTTCGAACCTTCTTCAATACTGGTTCATGAACTGCAGGATATTGCAGGATTACGCATTATGTGTCAATTCGTAGATGATATAGAAACGGTGGTTGAGTTACTGCGTGATCGCCACGATATAAAAGTAATTGAAGAACGTGACTATATTTCTCACGAAAAACCGAGTGGATACCGTTCGTATCACATGATTGTCGAATATCCCGTTCAGACCATCCATGGGAAAATTCAGATCCTAGTGGAAATTCAAATTCGTACGTTGGCAATGAATTTCTGGGCATCCATTGAGCATTCATTAAACTATAAATATAAAGGATTATTTCCTGAAGAAATAAAAAATCGTTTGCAAAGTGCGGCTGAAGCAGCATTTCGATTAGATGAAGAAATGTCGTTGATTCGTGATGAAATTCAAGAGGCACAAAAATACTTTAGTGAATATAAAGAGAGTGGAAATGCAAATTTCCCAGCGAACTCTGCAGAAAGTAGGTCGAAACGTTCATGAAATTTGCCATTCAATCAAGGAATGATGCACACTCAAACGAACTGATGGACAGTGCAAAAACCTACTTGTCGGATTTTGGACTGGTGTGGGATGACGAATCACCAGATATCGTGATATCTATTGGTGGCGATGGTACTTTATTGCATGCTTTCCATCGCTATCGGGAACAGTTGTCCACAGTAGCATTTGTAGGGATTCATACCGGCCACTTAGGGTTTTATGCAGATTGGAAACCAGCCGAAATTGAAAAATTGGTCATTTCAATTGCAAAAAAAGAATTTGAAGTAATCCAGTATCCTTTGCTAGAAGCGACAATCAATTATCGCAATACTGATGAACAAAGCGTTTATTTGGCTTTAAACGAAAGTACCATTAAATCTCCTGACGTGACATTGGTGATGGACGTCGAATTAAATGACAGTCATTTTGAACGATTCCGTGGCGATGGTCTTTGTATGTCTACACCTTCAGGAAGTACAGCCTATAACAAAGCTCTTGGTGGAGCAATTATCCACCCATCCTTAGAAGCAATGCAACTGACAGAAATGGCATCCATAAACAATCGGGTCTTCCGTACTGTCGGCGCACCTTTAGTATTGCCGTCACATCATACATGTGTGTTAAAGCCAGTTAAAGCAGTTGATTTTATGGTGACAATCGATCATTTGCAACTGCTTCATAAAGACGTAAAATCCATTCAATATCGTGTCGCAAAAGAAAAAGTGCGTTTTGCACGTTTCAGACCTTTCCCATTCTGGAAACGCGTTCACGATTCATTTATCGACAGCGATGTATAAACAATTTCATTTAGTATTTAACGCAACAGAGCCGATTTTACTTCGTGAAGCCCTGGGTAAATGGGGAATATCTAAACGTAGCTTAACGTCGATAAAATTCGACGGAGGATGCTTACTTGTAAATGGACAAGAAAAAACGGTCAGACATCCTCTCTCAGTGGGAGATGTTGTGACCGTTCTTTTTCCTTATGAAGAAGTTAGTGAAGGGCTGATACGCCAAAAAGGACCGCTGGACATCGTTTATGAAGATGATGTTCTATTGATTGTTAATAAACCACCAGGTCAAAGCACAATTCCTTCAAGGGAACATCCATCCAATACCTTAGCAAATTATATTGCCCATTATTACGAAGAAATGTCGATTCCTTCGACGGTTCATATTTTAACTCGTCTCGACAAAGATACATCCGGCTTAGTTTGTTTAGTGAAAAATCGACACATTCATCACATCATGAATCATGGTCATGTGATGAATAAAACATATGAGGCAATTGTTCACGGAAAAATCGAGAAACCGTTTCAAGAAATCATCGAACCGATTGGACGTAAAGGAGACAGCATAATCGAAAGAGAAGTAAGGGAAGACGGACTTTTTGCTCATACTGACATCAGCATAATTCGACAAGATTTTCATTTTTCTCATGTAAGATGTTTGTTGCACACAGGAAGAACGCACCAAATCCGTGTCCATTTGGCTCATATCGGGCATCCCATTATGGGTGATGATCTATACGGTGGGAAACTAGATTTAATCAAGCGACAGGCACTGCATTGTGCATCTGTTGAAATCAAACACCCATTAACAGGGGAAATGTTGACCATTACAAGCCCTTTGCCCGCAGATATGAAAAAGCTACTTAGTTAGTGTTCGTATACATGGAATTTTTCTTCTACAAAAGGTTGTAGTGATGGTACGGAAACGACTTCCATTTCGGGGTATCTTAATGCAGATAATTTCCCTCCAAAAACACATCCAGTGTCAATATTGACTGTTCGATTTTTGAAGCGAGCTTCAAATGTTGGTGTGTGACCATATACGATAAATGCCGAACCTTTATAATGCTTAGCCCAGTCTCGCCGTTCAGGACGCCCATCAGCGAGTGTTTTACCTGTGATATCTCCGTATAATGTAAAGTCAATAATACGTTTGTGTATCGGTTTACCAATCATTTCTTCCCGAATACCAGCGTGAGCGATCAGCAGCTGATCATTGTCCAGCTGCTGATAAATTGGTAGAGCTTCGTAAAAAGCAATATAATGCTTTCTGAAAAATTCTTGCTTGTCCTTAGGTAACTGCTTAAATTCTTCAACAGTTGTCTCAAGACCATGAGTTATTTGTACTTTATTTCCTTTAAAATATCGATATAGTTTGTTGCAATGATTTCCCGGGCAATAAATTAACTGTTTTTTATCGTGCAATGAAAACAATAATTCCAGAACTGCTAATGACTTTGGTCCTCGATCTGTAGCATCCCCGACAAAAGCGAGCTTGCGTCCGAGTGGATGAACGAATTGTCCATTCTGTTTCTGATAGCCAAGTTTTGCAATTAAGTCATTTAGTTCATCATAACAACCATGTATATCACCAATAATGTCGTACGACAATTCATTCACCTCTATAAAAATATAGTTTGCTATACACTCAGTGTAACCCATACAATGGGGAAAGTAGAAAAGTAAAACATAAGAAAGGAGGGGGCATACATGACAGAAGAGCGTAAAAATAACGAAGAACATCAACTTGATGCCGAACAATTACTGGCATTTCTGACGGACCATCAAGTGGATGAATTCAGAGAAGAATTTTTAGCGCTTCATCCGTATGATCAGGCACAATTTTTTGAAAAGGTAGGACCTGACAGCAGGCAAATTATCTATCAGTATCTCTCTCCAAAAGAAATGGCTGAAATATTCCAGTCAATTGAACTCGACGACGATGAGTACGAACCTTTTCTGAAAGAAATGGACAATACGTATGCAGCGGATATGTTATCCGAAATGTATGCCGATAATGCTGTAGACGTTTTAAATGAACTGGGCAAAGATCAAGTGGCTAGCTATTTGACGATCATGGATGACGAGTCGGCACAGGAAATTAAAGATTTACTTCATTATGAAGAGTACACTGCCGGATCAATTATGACGACTGAATATGTAGCAATACCCGAAAATTCGACTTGTCGCTCTGCGATGACGATTTTGCGAAATGCTGCACCGGAAGCAGAAACGATTTATTACCTTTTCGTCGTGAATGATAATCACCAGCTCACAGGAGTTGTTTCTTTACGTGATTTAATTATTGCCGAAGAAGACACGCTTATACGTTCCATTCGAAATGAACGTGTTGTCAGTGTATCAGTAAGCGAAGACCAGGAAGAAGTCGCTAGAATGATTAAAGACTATGACTTCCTAGCAGTTCCGGTAGTGGATTTTCAAAATCATTTACTGGGAATTATCACAGTTGATGATATTTTAGATGTTCTTGAAGAAGAAGCAAATGATGATTACTCTAAATTGGCTGCCGTATCAGAAATGGATACCTTTGATAAAGGGCCATTAACAGCAGCTAAAAAAAGATTGCCTTGGCTCATTATTTTATTATTTTTAGGAATGCTAACTGCCAACTTGATGGGGATTTTTGAAGAAACGCTTGATCAAGTTGCGATTTTAGCCGTATTTATCCCGTTAATTGCCGGAATGGCAGGGAACAGTGGAACACAAGCACTTGCAGTAGCTGTTCGAGGGATTGCGACAGGTGATATTGCCGAACAAAGTAAAATGAAATTGCTGATGCGTGAAGCCGGCACGGGTCTTATTACGGGAGTTGTATGTGCCGCTATTGGCGTAGGCATTGTGTTTTTCAGTCAACATGATTTATTACTTGGATTATTAGTTGGAGCTGCCATTTTTGGCTCCATCTTTGTGGCGACCTTGTCTGGATCGTTTATTCCGTTGCTTATTCACCGAATGAATATCGACCCCGCAGTTGCGTCAGGACCTTTTATTACGACACTCAACGACATTATTAGTATCTTAATCTATCTAGGATTGGCGAGTATGTTCCTTACACAACTATAAATTGATAATAAGCCAGGACCTCATGTTGAAGTGAGGTCCTGGTTTTTTATTATGAGTAAAATCGAAACGTGAATAGAATGGTGGTGGACGCGAATTGAAATCACCGGAGCGCGAAAAGTACCCCGCAAACCTCGAATAAAAAAACCCATATATCGACTCCGTAAATTGCTAGTTTCATAATCTTTTTTTGCACTTTCTTTTTTTGTGATGTATTATTAGTACCAGGTATTAATAAATGAGAATAATAGGGGGATTTTTTATGTCTTTGTCATTACAAGGAAAAACATTTGTCATCATGGGTGTAGCAAATAAACGCAGTATCGCTTGGGGAATCGCACAGTCTTTGGATAAAGCGGGAGCGAATATTATTTTCACGTATGCGGGTGAACGATTCGAGAAACCGGTTCGTGATTTAGTGGCAACATTGGAAGGGAAACATGAGCTTGTTCTTCCTTGTGACGTAACGAATGACGAAGATGTGGAAAAATGCTTTGCAACGATCGGAGAAACAGTAGGCAAAGTTGACGGTTTAGCTCACTGTATCGCTTTTGCAAAAACAGAAGAGTTGGCGGGCAATTTCTCAGATACTTCTCGTGAAGGATTTTTACTTGCACATAATATAAGTGCTTTCTCATTAACAGTTGTAGCGAAAGCTGTGAAGCCATTAATGACAGAAGGCGGAAGTATTGTCACTCTAACTTATTTAGGCGGAGAAAAAGTTGTACCAAATTACAACATCATGGGTGTTGCCAAAGCATCCTTGGATATGTCTGTTCGTTACTTAGCTGCGGATCTTGGAAGATACAACATCCGTGTCAATGCCATCTCAGCTGGCCCAATCCGTACATTGTCTGCTAAAGGCGTAAGTGATTTTAACAGTGTGTTGAAAGAAATCGAAGAGCGTGCACCTCTTCGCCGCAATACGACGCCAGAAGAAGTCGGAGATACGGCACTATTTTTATTTAGTCAGCTATCCCGTGGTATCACTGGGGAAACCATCCACTGTGACAGTGGTTTTCACATTTTGTAAACCGGCTGCATAAGCTATTTCAAAAAGGGTGTGTATATTTCATTGGAAAATGATCCGCTCCTTTTTGTCCAAGGTCCGCCAGTCTATCGGTATGTTCGAAAGGTGTCTCGTTGGCAAGAAGAAAGTACTTCAATCTTCCCAGAGCCAGAAGTGAAAGCTGTCGAAACCAAAGTCGAAGTTGATCCGTTAATGTGGCAAAGGCTGCGCTTTCTGACGACAGATTTTGCAAAGTATGTGTATAAACCTCTTTGTTTTCAACTACATGATGGTGAAAAAATTTGCGGAGTCGTTGACCTACTGCATCCAGAAAGTGTCCTCATTAAATCAGCTGGAGAAGTGGTTACGGCACTTGAGATTAACGAAATTAAAGAGATTTGGTGGGGAGGAAAAATACTCCCAGTGCGACTCTGAATAGTCACTAATGAAAACATCCATGTTAACATAATGGATGTTTTTTTTTGACTCAAAAACGTGAAATCATACTTCCACTTACTGCAAATTGATGGTGAGAAAGAGAAAATGATATTTAGTTGCAACTTTTTCAGTTATTGTTGCAACTTGTCCGGTTTTTGTTGCAACTTATCCAGTTATTGTTGCAACTCTCGTGATTTCGTTACAACTATCCAATTTCCTCCTAATTCCATTGCTTCACTTTATCATGTCTAAGCCTACGATTACTCGTTCACCTGATGCTTCATACCAGACTTTTTATTTTCACTTGAAACAAGAATGAATTTCAGCATTTTACACAATCTGACGATATACAAAAACTAAGCCCGGCTTCCTAATTAAAGGAAGTCGGGCTAATTAGACACTGCACGCTTGACGTGTTTATTAATTATTCACAAACACCTAAGAATACGTCTGCCACACATTCAATGCCACAGAAGCAATTCAAGTCTACGGTAATACAGCTGCTTGAAAGTCGGAAATCACGCACTTTACAGATTTTACGTAAATCTAATTTGTCACCACAGTCATTTAACAGGTCTACTTCTTTGTGATGATAATCCAAAGGCTCCAATACTCGAAGCGTTGCACAGCAACCATCGAATATTTCTTCTACACGGAAGAATACAGAGAAGCAATCACAGTCTTTGCGATCAGTATCGCGGAAGAAAGCTTTGAAAGGTGTACCATCTTTCGTCAAAAGCATGAATACGCGAGTATCAGCTTGATGACGAGAAGGACTTACTAATCCACCAAGTGGTTCCAAGAAGCAATTCGTTGGACATACCGGACAGTCGTTGTCCGTTGCTTGATCTTGAATGTCTTTAATTGCACGAACTACATCACAAATGCAATGATCTTTCTTTTTGATGCTATGAACGGATGATGATGATGATTCCAAGTTACGCCCACATCCCATTTTTTTTCACCTCGCTCTCTTTCAGATTCTTTATACAATATGTCGATTGTGAACGATGGTCAGGGCGCGTAACCAATTTATACATAAACTTTTGAAATAACATCATACTAGGATAAAAGGTGAATTGAAAATGAAAAAATTCGGACTGTTGAGCTGTATGTTATTGCTATTGGCAGGGTGTTCTGACGAAGAACCGCAAGTATCCATTTATCATGTGGATGATGATCAAGAAGAAGTGGAAATGCTCAAAGAAGTCTTTCATGACAATAAGAAAATAAGTGAAGCATCGGGTGTGTTTTTTGATCATCAACTGGTGGTTTCCTTACAAGTAGCACCTTTGTCGAAATTCAGCAAAGAAAAAATTGCCAATTCAATTGAAAAAGAAGTGAAATCACTATTTCCAAACCATGAGGTGTTTGTATCCAGTGATTTAAAAATTACTTGGGAACTGAAGAAAATCATTGAAAAACAACCGACAGAAGATGCTTTGAAGAAAGATTTAGATAAACTGAGAGCATTGGCAAAGGAGAATACGTAATGGATCCCAATTCATATCAACAAACAGTGGACGAGATTGCACCGAAACGTCCCGTACTAAAGAACTGTATGAAAGCATTTCTAACAGGCGGAATCATCTGTTCAGTTGGTCAAATGATTTCATATTTGTATATGTACTTTTTTTCATTTACGGAGAGAACGGCCAGTAATCCGACCGTCGCAACAATGGTATTTATATCGATGCTTTTAACTGGATTCGGCATCTATAAAAAAATCGGTCAGTTCGGCGGGGCGGGTTCAGCTGTACCTGTAACTGGATTTGGTAATGCCGTGATTTCGGCTGCAATCGAACATAAATCAGAAGGTTTTATTTTAGGGGTCGGTGTCAATATGTTTAAACTTGCAGGACCTGTCATTGTTTACGGTACTTTCTCAGCGTTTGTTGTGACCCTTATTAAAACGATTCTGGTTAAAATGGGGGTGATTTCTTGGTAAGGAATTCGCGAACATATCAGTTTGCTTCAAAGCCAAGTATCGTTTCGACGGCCGTTTCTGTTGGTCCACTTGAAAAAGAAAGTCCCTTTCATCCCCATTTTGACCATGTTTATGAAGATGAACGTCTTGGCCAAGAAACGAACGAAAAAGGTCATTCCCAGTTAGTAGAGGATACGTGTAATTTGGCCATTATGAAAGGCGGCTTGCAACTTTCGGATATCGATGTGTTCCTTGGAGGAGATTTGGTCAATCAAATGACACCAACAAATTTTGCGGCACGCCAGCTTGCTACTCCATACATGGGGATGTTTTCTGCTTGTGCAACAAGCATTTCTTCTCTTATTACAGCGAGTTTTTTTCTTGAAACAAAGCAAATGGACCGAATTTTATTTGGTGCAGCCAGCCAGCATAATGCGGTTGAGAGACAGTTCAGATATCCAATTGAATACGGCACACAAAAGCCCCCGACAGGCCAATGGACCGTTACTGGAGCAGGTTATGGTGTTCTATCCCACCATCAAGCCGATAAACCATTTGTGCAATCAGCCACTATTGGTCAAGTTGTGGATTGTGAATGTACGGACCCACTTGATATGGGAAGTGCAATGGCACCAGCGGCATTTGATACAATTCAGCGGCATTTAGCACAAAATAAAGGAACTTCTTATGATTTGGTTATGACAGGAGATCTCGGGAAGAATGGTTTTGCCATCTTAAAAGAATTAATCAAAACTAGTGGAGTTTCTTCTTTCCTTGTTGATCAATATCGCGATGCTGGATCTGAATTTTATGGGAATAATGATAAATTTTTATCTGGTGCGAGTGGAGCGGGTTGTTCTGCAACTGTCTATCTAGGACCCATTTATGCAGAATTATTAGCGAAACAATATAAGAAAATTTTACTGGTAGCTACTGGTGCTTTATTATCCCCACTGTCATTTCAACAGGGCGAATCGATCCCGTGCATCGCCCATGCTGTTGAATTGTCAATGGAATGAGGTGACAATATGATCTTTTCAGTCATTACTGCATTTATCGTTGGTGGACTCATTTGTGTTGTGGGACAACTTCTATTTGATGTGGCGAAATTAACGCCCGCGCATACATTAAGTTTATTAGTAGCCATTGGTTCTGTTCTAGATGGGTTTGGCTTATATGAGCCTTTCATCGATTTTGCAGGAGCAGGAGCAACGATTCCCATTACTTCTTTTGGTAATTCCCTTACACATGGTGCTATGCAAGAAGCAGAAAAACATGGTTTTATCGGTGTTTTAACTGGTATGTTCGAAGTGACAAGTTCCGGTATCAGTGCTGCCATTATATTCGGTGTAGTTGCAGCACTCATTTTCAGGTCCAAAGGCAAAGTGTCCTGAGCAAAATGCCCTCTTCTTTAAAACCCATTCGCATATTCTAGTTCGAATGGGAAGGGAGGGAATCGTATGTGCGGAGGTAATAATCCTTGCGGTGGTTATCCACAAATGTATCCAGCTGGTGCTCCTTATCAAGGGTCAACATTTATCCTCATAGTTGTACTATTCATCCTATTAATCATCGTAGGGAGTAGTTTCATTACGATAGGAGGGGAATAAATGCACGACTCATTTTTTAAGAAGATCGAGCAAAAAACGGGTGTTTCGATGGACGAAGTTTTCACATTAGCGAATGCAATTCAGCATGCTGATTTTTCAGATGAACGCCAAGTGAAAAAAATCGTTCGAAAAGTTTCCAAAATTGCTGGAAAACAGATTTCAAGCGATTTCGAAGACCAAATTGTTAAATCTGTTGTTCAAAAAGGAAACAAGCTAAATCTAAATGAGATAGCTAACATGATGAACCAAAGAAACGAATAAATAAAAGCACTTGTTCAAATTGAACAAGTGCTTTTTTTATAATTCTTTTTGCATGGCACGATGAGGGATACCCGCGTCCATAAATTCAGGTGAGGTAATTTGATAAAGGAGTTTTTCATAAAAAGGTACGGCATAAGACTGTGCATTTAGTTTAACGGTCGCTAAATTAGCCTCTTTCGCATAACTTTCCATCGTTTCCATCATCAAATTACCTAAATGCTTACCACGATATTGAGGCAAGATGCAGACACGTTCCACTTTTGCAACACCTGGTTCAGGTTCTCGAATACGACCGGCACCTATCGGCATTTCATCATCATACGCCACGAAATGAACAGCAGATTGATCATATTCATCCATTTCTAAATGAATGGGAACATCCTGCTCATCCACAAAAACTTTTTGACGAACAAAGAACGCATCTTCAAGTTCTTTTGGTGATTCCACTCGTTTGGTCGTAATCAAATTAATTTTCAGCCCCAGTCAAACGGAATGTTTCGTAAACCGTCCAAGAGCCATCTTCAAGTTGATAAAGCAAATGTAAACGATCGATTATTTCTTCGTGATCGACTCCAACCATTTTTAATTGACCATAAATATCGTCATGTTCACCAGACGACATTTTTTGTGCAATCGTAATATGTGGGACAAATGCATATTCAGCTTTGCCACCCAATTCTTCGGAATGTAAATCTTCATGAAGCTTAAGCAATTCTTCAGTTGGTTCTACTTTGAAGTAAATTGCATTCGTAACTGGTGAAAACGAACTAACGCGCGTTGCGTGTAATTTGAGGGGTTTGTGACGTTTAGCTACGTTGCTGATGCTTGTTGAAAGTTGTTCAATTTCAGTGTCACTTGCTTCAAACACGCCCTTGACCGTCATGTGAGGCGTGATGAGTGCATAATGTGGATCATAACGTTTACGGTATGAGTTTGCCAAATCTTGTAGTTTTTTAGATGGGAATGCAACGACTCCATATTTCATCCTAAAAACCTCCTTTATAGTTGAGTATTACATACTTATAGTATAGCAAATTTTCTGGATAAGACCTCATTTGACGATTAATGTCCAAAATTCATTTTAATCGCACGCTTTAAATCCGGTTGCCAATGCTTCCAAGTATGGTCTCCTTCAAATTCGTCATAGAACAACGAAAATCCTTTGTCTTTCATCAATGAATTTAAAACCCGGTTAGGTTCCAGGAAGTTTTCAGTTTCACCATTGGCTAGATTTACTACATCCTCGCCCGTACCAATAACATGGTAAACCGAAAATGAATGCGGAGTCCGGACATTTTCAACTTTTGCTAAAACCTCATCATTGACCATCGGGGAGTGTAAGAGAACTTTTCCGAAAATATTGGGGTATTTCACAGCGGCGAGAAGAGAAACGGTTGCTGCCAATGAGTCGCCAATCAATGCTCGTCCCATCCCGATTTGATAGGTTGGATAAGTTAGATCTAAATAAGGAACGAGCTCATGTGCAAGAAAACGCAAGTAAGCATCATGTTGCTCACCGGATGGGTGATATTTGCGACGGCGATCTTCCACGTTTTTGTAAGGGACACCAACAATGATTATATTTTCAATTTCTTTATTTTCGAGTAACTCATCCGCAACACGGGACATTCTTCCCAATTGGAAGTAATCTTTTCCGTCAGAAGCAATTAAAACTGTATATTTATAAAGTGGTGAATAATTTGCTGGTATATAAATCAGCAGTTGCATATCTTCTTGTAAGGCGTCACTAAATAGCTTAACGTCTTGAATTGTACCTTTAGACAACGGATTTACCTCCTCTACATCTTGCTAAAGAAATTGTACCATACTGCAGTTGGAAGGTATAATTATGAATATTGAAAACAACACGAAACGAATGAAACGGAGATGGCATAATGGATCGAAATGGATTACGCGTACATTCACAACAAGTAATTGACGCTACTAAACAGGCTTTGGAACGTCGAGGGGTTTCCATTGAAGAAATCGCAAAAATCGTTTATGAAATGCAAATCGCGTACAATGTGGGTCTTACATTGGAACATTGCATCGAGTCAGTTGAAAGTGTATTGAAAAAGAGAGAAATGCAACATGCCATATTAGTAGGCATTGAGCTGGATGAATTGGCCGAAAAGAAAATGCTTTCAGCGCCATTACAACAAATTGTTGAAGCGGATGAAGGTTTATTTGGTGTAGATGAAACGATTGCGTTGGGCTCTGTATTTACATATGGAAGTATAGCCGTCACTACATTCGGTCACTTGGACAAGAATAAAATAGGTATTATTAAAAAGCTGGATACAAAAATCGGTGAAGGCGTTCACACGTTTTTGGATGATCTAGTAGCGAGTATAGCTGCTTGTGCTTCTTCACGCATTGCACATAGAACTCGTGATTTGGAAGAACATAATGAAACATTTGCCGACATCGAACCGGAAGAAACAGCTCCAGAAACAAAAATTGAAGGAACAACGACCTGAAAATTGTGCATTTCCCAATCGGTTTGATAATATACATTACCTTGTTTGTCATCCAGTTTGAAACACGTGATAAAAAACATGATATGAATAAAGCAATGCCAACCGTTTAAGATATTATGACTATCAACCGTTGAAGATGAAAAATCATCTTCAACGGTCTTTTTGATGAAAACGGAACATTTTAATGTCGTTCTTGCAAAAATGAATATGATTTAATGTCTATGGACAAGCTAATGATGAATAGAATAAATGAATCCATTAACATCAACAGGAGGCGTTTAAATGGAAGATCGACTCATTGAAAGCTTAGGACAATATTTCGTGTATCATAAAATTAGAGAACGCTATGGTCTTACGTTTGAGCAATTTATTGAGAAGTGGGAACGTGGCGTCTGGAGAGCATAACGAAAAAGAAGGAAGCGTCATCTCGAACAAGGTGATGCTTTTTCTTTTAAAATATTAAACATAAACACACACTTAGCATAATATACATAGTGGGGGATAAGAAGATAACACGAAGTAAAGGGTTGACTTCTTTTTTTTATTCTTGTAATATACCCCTATAGGTATTAAATTACCTTTCACAATTTAAAGGAGGAATACAATTATGAATGCAGATAAATTTTTGGACGCTAAAGGATTGGCTTGTCCAATGCCGATCGTTAAAACTAGAAAATCAATGAAAGAACTGGAAAGTGGGCAAGTACTGGAAATTCATACAACAGACAAAGGTGCTGTCAATGATTTAACAGCTTGGGCTAAATCAGGTGGCCATGAAATGCTACAACATCTAGAAGAAAATGATGTACTTAAGTTCTGGATTAAAAAAGCGTAATTTTTTTAACAATAAATATACCTATGTAGGTATATTATAATTTCAAAGGAGAGATAAAATGACTGAACAGAAAAAAACTACCATTGTTTTATTCAGTGGAGATTACGATAAAGTAATGGCGGCATATATCATTGCAAATGGTGCAGCTGCGTATGATCACGAAGTAACCATTTTCCATACATTCTGGGGTTTGTATGCATTACGTAAAGACGAAAATGTAATGGTTAAAAAAGGATTTATGGAAAAAATGTTCGGCAAAATGATGCCTAGAGGCGCAGATAAGATGGGTCTTTCAAAAATGAACTTTGCTGGTTTTGGACCGAAGATGATCAAAGATGTTATGAAAAAACATAATGCGATGTCTTTACCTAACTTGATTGAAATGGCGCAAGAACAAGACATTAAATTGGTAGCTTGTACGATGACAATGGACTTATTAGGTCTTCAACAAGCGGAGCTATTGGAAAATATTGAATATGCAGGCGTAGCAGCTTACTTGGCAGATGCACAAGATGGCCATGTGAACCTATTCATCTAATAATATAATCGAAAATATATGAGGAGAATTTATTCATGAAAGAAATGACAGCAAAAGAAGTTGAAATGAACGTCACTGAAGGTAAAACATTAAACATCATTGATGTACGTGAAGTGGATGAAGTAGCAGCTGGAAAAATACCGGGTGCAGTAAACATTCCACTTGGATTACTTGAATTTCGCATGAACGAGCTGGATAAATCAAAAGAGTATGTCATGGTTTGTCGATCTGGTGGTAGAAGCGGTCGTGCTACTCAAATCCTTGAGAGCCACGGATACTCAGTTATTAATATGACTGGTGGCATGCTTTCTTACGAAGGGCAAGTACAATAATTTTTTTATGACTATAAATACCCTTGGTGGTATAAATATGGAGGTAATACAATGAATGAAATTAAAGCAAATTTAATTTTAGATGCAAAAGGATTAGCATGTCCGATGCCAATCGTGAAAACTAAAAAAGCAATGACTACTTTAGAAGCTGGGCAAGTTCTAGAAGTTTTGGCTACAGATAAAGGGTCTACAGCGGATATTAAAGCTTGGGCTGGTAGTACTGGTCATCAGTATCTTGGCACTTTGGTAGATGGAGATGTACTTAAACATTACTTAAGAAAGTCCTCGGGTGAGGAAGAGATTGAACGTAAACATCCAAATGTTACAACTAACGAAGAACTACTTACGAAATTACAAAACAATGACAGCATTGTGGTAGTTGATGTACGTGAAGCTGCCGAATATGCTTTCGATCATATTCCAAATGCGCAATCTATTCCAATGGGTGAGCTGGAATCTAGACTAAATGAATTAAATAAAGAAGATGAAATTTATGTAGTATGCCGCACAGGTAGTCGCAGTGATTTCGCTGCTCAAAAATTAGCTGAAAACGGCTTTTCGAACGTAATTAATGTCCTACCTGGGATGAGCCAATGGACTGGAGAAACGAAAAGTATAAGCAATTGATCCTTTACGACAAATTCACAATTAACTAGGAGGAACTAAAATGAGTAAAGTAGCAATTATCGCAAGTAATGGTGGATTATTCGATGCATATAAAGTGTTCAATATCGCAACTGCAGCAGCAGCAACAGACCAAGAAGTAGCTATCTTCTTCACTTTCGAAGGATTAAATTTGATTCATAAAGAAGCAAATCAACAACTGTCAATGCCTGAAGGAAAAGAGCACTTCGCAGAAGGATTTGCTAATGCAAATGTACCAGCTATTCCTGAATTGGTAGCAATGGCTCAAGAGCTTGATGTAAAATTCATCGGCTGTCAAATGACAATGGATGTTATGGGTCTAGAAAAAGAGTCATTTGTTGATGGAATCGATGTCGGTGGAGCTGTTACGTTCCTTGAATTCGCTAAAGATGCAGAAGTAACATTGACATTTTAATTTTTAGTTATGTTAAAAAATGCTGTTGGAGAAAATGAGTTGGTGCATGATTGCTTACCTCAAATTACGATACACAACAGAATCGTTTAACATAACTTAATTTTTAATCTCAAAAATACCATAGGGGGTAAAAATGGATGACAGTAATAGCAATGACTTCAAAAGAAGTTACAACTAAAGTATTTAATAAAGAAAAATTGTTTGTTTTAGATGTCCGTAACGAAGGTGACTTTCAAGATTGGAAAATTGAAGGTGAAAACTTCAGTTATTTAAATATCCCATACTTCGATTTATTAGATGGGGTGGAAGAGATCATGAATGAACTTCCTTCTGATCAAGAAATCCTGGTAGTGTGTGCCAAAGAAGGTTCATCCATCATGATTGCCGAAATGCTATCGGATGAGGGACTTGAAGTTTCTTATTTACAGGGTGGAATGAAAGCGTGGAGCGAACATTTAGAACCGGTTAAAATCGGCAATTTAGGAAATGGTGGGGAACTTTATCAATTTGTTCGTATTGGTAAAGGATGCTTATCTTATATGGTTGTCTCAAATGGGGAAGCAGCTATTGTGGACGCTACGAGAATGACTGACGTTTATATTCAATTTGCAGAAGGTTTGGGAGCCAAAATTACACATGTGTTTGATACACATCTGCATGCTGATCATATTTCTGGTGGACTCACAATTGCTCAAAACACGGGAGCAACATATTGGTTACCACCAAAGGATGCAACAGAAGTTATCTTTGAATACCAACCGCTTGAAAATGGAAACGATGTAACAATCGGTCACACAACGATAAATATTCATGCGTTATATTCACCAGGACACACGATTGGATCAACTTCTTTTGTTGTTGATGAAAAATACTTGTTGTCAGGGGATATTTTATTCATCGATTCAATCGGACGACCGGATTTAGCTGGTATGGCAGAAGACTGGGTAAAAGATTTAAGAGAAAGTCTTTACGAACGCTATAGAAAATTATCTGAAGAGCTGATTGTTCTTCCTGCCCATTTCATGATTTTAGATGAATTGAATGAGGATGGCAGTGTGTCTGAAAAATTAGGTACATTATACGCTCAAAATCATGGTTTAAATATTGATGACGAGAACGAATTTAGAAAATTAGTAACTGAAAACTTGCCACCACAACCGAATGCTTATCAAGAGATTCGTCAAACAAACATGGGTATTATCAGCCCGGATGATGAAAAACAGCGTGATATGGAAATCGGACCAAATCGCTGCGCTGTACGTTGATTTGAATTATTGATCAGTGATAATAATTAAAAGGAATCCGCTTGAGGATTCCTTTTCCTTGAAGGAGGAAAAATCATGGATTTAGGATTTATCATTACAATTTTCTTAATTGGATTCGTAGGATCATATATTTCCGGAATGCTCGGAATTGGGGGTTCAATCATTAAATATCCGATGCTCCTGTATATTCCACCCATGTTGGGATTAGCGGCATTCAGTGCACATGAGGTATCAGGAATCAGTGCGGTACAAGTATTCTTCGCTACAATCGGTGGAGTATGGGCGTACCGTAAAGGTGGATATTTAAATAAATCATTAATTCTTTATATGGGTGTCAGTATTTTAATTGGTAGTTTTGTAGGTAGTTATGGTTCGAAATTAATGAGTGAAGATGGAATTAATTTGATTTACGGTATTTTAGCGGCTATTGCAGCTGTTATGATGTTTATTCCTAAAAATGGAATAGACGATATTCCGCTTAATCAAGTGAAATTCAATAAATGGATTGCTGCTTCACTTTCTTTAATCGTTGGTATTGGAGCGGGTATTGTAGGAGCTGCAGGAGCGTTTTTATTAGTTCCCATCATGCTGGTTGTGTTGAAAATTCCTACTCGAATGACGATTGCATCATCATTGGCCATCACATTTATCTCTTCAATCGGAGCTACGGTTGGTAAAGTAACTACTGGACAGGTTGATTATTATCCAGCAGCTATCATGGTTGTAGCCAGCTTGATTGCTTCTCCACTTGGCGCAATGGCAGGGAAAAAGATGAATACAAAATTATTGCAAGTTATTCTAGCTGTATTGATTCTCGCTACTGCAGTGAAGATTTGGATGGATATCTTATAAGTTAACAGTACCTAATGCTTGTATCGGGAAGAAGGGGTTGAAATGGCCAACAAAAAATTTGTTTTTTTTGTATCATTAAGCTCAAATGCGATCAATGTATTAAAACAAGCAATTGACATGATTGACCAAAACAATGAAGTGGCGATATTTTTTGACTTGGATGGCGCAAGAATATTGGATCGAAGGTACTTAAGAAAGCTCGATCGTACACATGGTGCGGATTTAGCTCAATTATTAACTTTGGCGAGTCAATTGGGGATTAAACTGTATGGTTGTCAGATGAATATCTTGATTGCAGATGGGTTGGAATTGGTTGATGGTGCTGAACTCGCAGGAGTCGTTACTTTTTTAGAGTCAGCTTATCAGGCAGATGCCGTACTGAGTTATTGAGAGGGGTACAAATGATGGAACCAAAGAAAGTAGTTGTGTTAGCTCTTCATGACGCGTTAGAATCTGCTTACCCTCCGTTGAATATTGCTGTCGGGGCCGCTTCTTCTGGTGCTGACGTCATATTAGCTTTTTCGAGGAAAGGTGTTAATATTTTGGATGAAAAGTATATTCCAGTCCCTTCTGAAGGGATTGAGTATCTTTCTAATGCTTTTAATGATTTTAATGCACCATCTATTTATGAATTGCTTGAAATTGCTGTCGAAACAGGCGTGAAATTGTACGTAGTGGATCTGGATCTAAAAGAAGATACTCACTTTTTATATCCTGCTGATCAAGTACCAATTAAATGGGTGTTAAATGAAGCAGTTTCAGCAGATATATTTGTACATTTTTAATGAAAATGGAATGGGGCTGACTAGCATTGTTAGAATTAGTCAGTTTACTAGGTTTAAAAAGAAAAGGTAATGATCGCGATCACCATCTAAAATAGTTTTTATCCTCACTCATAGGAGTGAGGGTTTTTTATTGGATAAAAAATGTTGAAATAGAAGTTTAATACAAAGAAAAAAGCATCACCTCATAAGAGATGATGCTTTTTTTGGAAGAATCTTTCGTTCCTTAAAGATTCTCGTGGGTTTGGCACCCAATAATCCCGACTAGGTTTGAACTTGCAATCTCCTCTTCCAGTCCTGGTTAAGAAGTAAAACAATCGTTATTATTGGAAGTCAAATCATCGTTTAACAATACTAAAGAAGTATAGCACGGTAGGCGGGATAACGCAATACCATAATTATCCGAAAATAATAGTTTCAAAGTTTTATCGTCATAAAAACAAAAGGAATGGAATTTATTAAAATAGTTAATTACAGAAATATCCAACATGGTATAATGTTGGATAATAATATAAATTGCTGGTGTGAGTTGATAGGTAAAAACAAATTGTTAAATGAATACATGATTTTATCAAAAAAGTGGGGTGAAACCAATGTTCTGGCTACCGATTTTTTTAGTGCTTGTTTCTGGAATTTTTATGGCTGAAGTAGGAAAGAGAGGGATAGCTGGTTTTAGCTTAATCATAGTTCTGGTTCATACGATTATTGTAAGGTTAGCTTTTTGGGATCACTCGCTCTTGTGGATGATTCTTTTTTTAACTGTCCAGTTGTGGGCCTTGTTCGTCGTAACCTTATTCCAACGCAATCGTTGGAGACGGTTCGAAAAACTAGGTAGCGATTAAAGTCTCACCTGTGTTGAAATTGTTCAGAGCTTTATAAATCTTTATTCTGAGGTTGCAATTAATCAAATGAATACATCTAAGACAGAATTGAAGCGATTAGAAAAATATCCCAAAATGTGAAACCAATCATCAGTTTTAACCGTAATTAAGTTAATGAATGTAACTATTACTAAGGAGGGATTCATCATGTTCATAAAAAAAGCAGGTGGCATTTTACTCCTGTTGGCTTTGTTTCTAACTGGTTGTTCGGAGCAGAAGATTGAAGTAGCATCGGTTGAAGATCCAAATATCGAAACGATTAAAAAGTACTTAGAAATTGAATTTAATGGACCGGATGAAAGAGCTATACAAGTACGAAATGACATGTTCGAAGAGACGACTGATTCTGAAAAGACTGGAATAGAGCAGTATACAGATTACATGAATGAAACCTTTAGCCCTTTTGTAGAAGAAGAGGAAATTCAAGAGTTAATTTTAAAAAATCATGTATACACATATCATTATCTAGCAGATGAAATCGGATACACGTTCAATGCCGATCAAATCCAGATTGAGCAACAAGAAAGTTTTGAGCGGAACTATGACTATAAAGTAGATGTAACGTTTGGCAAAGAAGGGGAGAAGAACTTCGCAACACTGACCGGTTTCGTCACAATGTCTGAGAACGGTAGAATCAGTGGAATCAAGAGCTTAAGTGATAGTGGATTCTATCAAGAGATGATCAGAATTTCCAACGTGGGTCGCGATAATGGAGATCTCGCTTGGGGAATTCTCCAGGAGCAGTTTGGCAGGACCGATCATAAGCTGAATAAGTTGTGGTCTGGTTCAAAAAATCCAATGGATAATAAACCACTTGTGGAGTATTTAAATAAGAAATATAGTACCTTTTCAAAGGATGGATTGGAAGATTTTGTTACCTCATTCGGGTTTGTCTATCCAGCCATTGCCGCTGAAAATGGATATGAATTGAGCGTTGGGGATATTGAAGTTCAGCAAGATGAAAATGAACCGACAAGCTATAGCACCTCGGTCGTCGTTCATTATAAAAAAGAAGGCGGCGAACAAATGAACGCTATCGTTAAGGGGATTGCAAAGATTAATGATGCAGTGGAAAAATTAGAAATCTTGGATGACGGCGGTTTGAAAGAAGATTTGCAAAAATGAGTGTATAGGTATTCTAAAGGGGAAATTGTTGCCTGCGAACAAAATGCGGACAAATCATAAAACTTAAGTAATCGGTTAAATGGAATACAAAAAGAAAGAGCCTTTAAACGTTGATGTACCAACGTTTAAAGGCTCTTTTAAATAATGATCCCGACTGGGCTCGAACCAGCGACCTCCACCCTGTCAAGGTTACGGAGTATAAAACAATCGGAAGTATCAGCGTCAAAACCACGTTACGCAAGCGTTGAGTCTACGTTTGTTAGCGTAGTATATCACGATAATACCCTCCCCGCAATATCACGTACCTCAACCGTATGAGTACCCTATTCTTTCGCTAACAATATGTATTTTAAACTTTCTAAGCTGTTCTTACCTTCTTTTGCTTCTTACTATCATTATAATTACCCCATATAACTACTGCCGTTACTATTAGTAACATTAAAAACCAGTGCTTTCCAAAGTCAACAATTGTTCCTACAATTAATAATAAAGGTATACCTAAAAAGTTTATTGTAGCTAAACAGAAATATAATAAATAATTAATACCACTATTATCTTTTAGTGATTTTTTAAAACTTACTCCAGTTCGCGCCATAACCATAAAGGCTAACATCATTACAGCGAAATTTACTAATTCCCAAAAGATATCATGTCCACTATAAATATCATGATTTTTTGTGGATATAAAAAGTTCGATAGTAATTATTCCTAGCCCTAAAGATGAAATCGTCCCTAAGGTTTGAAATGTAACCTCTTTTTTCATATCATCAACCTTTCATTCTTTCTGATATGTATTTTATTCTGAAGTTATGGTTTAAATAACCAGTATTGCAGGGAAAAAGTATCAAACAAGGAAATAGAGGTTAGATATTGGATAGGAAAAGATGCGATTTAGGACTTAAAGTCTTAACCACTTAAAGGAGGAATATTGCATGAAATACGATGAACTAACGGAAGAAGCTAAACGTGCATCAGAACGGAATATACACGACCGCATAAAGGATACACCGGAGTATGAAGCGTTCTTAAAGGCGTTGTTTGCTTCGTTGTCATCACGGTATGAGTTCGATGAAGATGGACGTATTATCGATGACAAAAGTCAAACTTGACAAGCTAATAATATACGACGATACCGACTCCGATTTTAGCGCTGGAGTCCGATTGCTAAATACGTTATAAATCGGCGTCAATGTAACATCCGTGGGAAGTCGAACTAAAATGCGGACTATTGCGAACCGCCCGCGTTCATTATCGTAGGATATCTTATAGAAGAAACGCCAATTAACGAATGTCGTATTATGGGCGGTTTCAGCGTTAGTAAGCTTTAGTTTTAGAGTTATAACGTGTTACAAATTCGCCCATTTCACGGGGTAAAAACATCAGAGTACACCGGACTATATGCAGCGTTTTGTGGCGGTAAATATCGGTAATTTATCGGACTTTTACGACGTTCATGCTATCGAAAACGGGCGTTTTTATCAGACGGATGCCAGCCGCGCGCGAACCTGCCAACACTTTGCGTAATTGTCACGATTGTATAAACAATTCCGAATCGTCGATACAATTGTAGTCAATTCTGTTATGCAATCGATATGTATAAAGCATACATTCGCTAATGTTAACATTCAGCTTTTTCGATATTATTATAGTAGAAACGCTGAATCGTTCGTGTCCAAATGTTACCACGTAGCCGGATCATAGGGGTTCATTTTCGTTAGGCAAGGCGTTCACCAGGTATCACCCTCCAAAAACCACGGGGTTCGCGAATGTATGCTAATACCTATTTTCATACGTTAGGAATCGCATTAAATCGCCACTTAGTTGTTGATGCTTATTCGAATGTATGGTATTGTGATAATAACGATATAAGCATACTACGAAATGGGGCGTATTCGATGGCATATTACGGCGCAAAGAAAGGCGATTTAACCAACGTTCAGCCACTACGGACAATGAAGGATATAACGGAAATGATTGAGGCGTTAGGTCGAGCGCCAAAGACTGCGGCGAGGAACGTTCTCTTATTCAAGATAGGCGTATCAACCGGACTTCGGATCAGTGACATCGTGAAGCTACGAGTAGCCGACGTTAAAGGTAAGTCGTCATTCAAGATACGCGAGGGCAAGACATCGAAGGAAAGAACGGTACATCTTAACGCAATCATGGCGGACATAGCCGACTACACTGCCGATATGGACAACGACAGCTACCTGTTTGCTTCTCGTAAAGGTGACGGTCATATCACGACAACGCAAGCATATCGCATTCTAACGGGTGCTGCCGATATGATTGGACGTACTGACATCGGTACTCATACGATGCGTAAGACATTCGGCTATCACTACTACAAGCGCACGCACGACGTTGTAACGCTAATGAATATCTTTAATCATGCGGATCAATCGACTACGAAGCGTTATATCGGCATCACAGACGAAGAAGTTGGCGACTCACTGAAAGACTTCCGTTTATTTTAAAAGTAACTTTCGAGGGCATGACCGCAAATGGTCGTGTCTTTTTACTCGTTTATATTTGTATAAATATTGCATAGAGTTGCATACGATTTGTGTTAATTGTATAAACAATTCGACAACTCAAACACGAATTGTTTCCGGCGGACAAACAATTTAAATTATTTACCCCGGGGGGCATCGGAATTTCAAAAACGAATCGCCTTGTACCTTTTACTTGCGAGCAAATTTTTATCACTTAGGGGTTAACGTTTTCAGTCGGTCGCCATACGTCTTGACTTTCGAAATAGCCGTTTCATCCCGAAAAAAATTCGCGAAATATAAAAATCACTTTGAGGTATTACAACGGCATTACTTTCGCGATAATGCCCCGTTATCGTACTACCGGGGCATTACAACGGAAGTCAACTAAGTTCAGCGATTAAATAAACAGGTTTACAAACGGCATTAAGCGGAATTATTGTAGTTATAAGGAGGTAATTTTATGTCGCGTAGGAAGATTTATCCTTCGTTGTTAAAAGAAATCATGTCGTTAACTGGCCGTAATGTGGTTGAAAAGATATCCTTCGACCAAGCAGTAGAAAACTTTCTCGACTACTGCGTAATTAAAGGATTATCCGAATGGACGATAAAGAGTTATGCGAAGGAGTTAAAGCAAATTCGATTGTCACTCGTTGATAGCGACGCAGATTTGACCGATATCAAGAAACTTACAACGGAATACTTCGAAAAATTCATCGTTAACCAAGTAAATATCGGAAGAAACCGCAATACAATTAACGCACGAATTCGAGCAGCTAAAACGTTTTTCAATTTTTGCGTGAAGAAGAAATACATACGTAAGAATCCGGTTGATCCAATTGAGCGGTTAAAAGTTCGGCATGTCGTTGGTGACACGTTTACTAAGCAACAGGTAGCGAAATTATTAAAAGCACCGGATATCACTCGGTTCACTGGACTTCGAGATTATACGATTTTGTTGACGTTTTTACACACTGGAATCCGTCTTTCGGAGTTAGCAGCGATTCAAATACAAGACGTGATATTAACGGATAAATCTCTAAATATACAAAGAGCAAAGAACGGATTCGGACGTAGAATTCCGTTAACTAAGCAATTGTGTGACGTGTTAAATGCGTATATGAAAGTACGGGGACACGTCGCCAAAACAAACGCATTGTTTATTACCGAAAACGAAACACCTATAAGTATTCGGCAAATTCAATATCATCTTCGTGAATACGGAATTAAAACAGGGATTAGCGATCAAGTGCAGGTAAGTCCACACACATTCCGTAGAACGTTTGCGAAGAATAAGATTCAAGCAGGAGTAGATGTATTCACTGTGCAAGCGTTGATGGGCCATAGTGATCTGTCAATCTTAAAGAAGTACGTATCAATTTACTCGAAGGATTTAGATGGCGCAATCGAGCGTGGTATTGATTAAAAATAACATATTTTGAAACTTTTACCTGTTTTTATCGTATAGTTAAGAAACCAAAGGGGGAAACGAAATGAAAAGAATCGTAATGTTAATCGGTATGGCTATATTGTTGGCGGTAATGAGCGCATGCGGTAACGGTGGGGGATCGTCAGCTACAACGGCAGATGTCGTGCAACAGTTTAAAGATGACGGATTAGAACTCGGGGAAACATCGGACTTACCGAAGAAAGAGTTCGGGAATATGCGTAAGGAAGGAACGCGCATATTAATTCCGTCAATTGGCGATGATGCAGGCGGTCGTATCTTCCTATTCGATAACGAAAAGGACTTAGCGAAAGCGAAAGCATACTACGATGACCTGGGCGACGCCGGATCGATGTTCTATTCGCATACGCATCAAGCCGGAAACTTCTTATTACAAATGAGCGGCGATATGAGTGACGAGGATTTCCAAAAGTACGCCGATTCGTTAGACAAAGTGAAATAATTAAAAACGAGCCTTTCCCTAGCGGAGAGGTTCATTTTTTTGCTTTTTATTTTAGACGTACAAGCATTATTTATCACATACATACATAACTTACGTAGAAACGCTTTTCGGTAATTAAGTTAAATCGTAAATGCAGAATAAAGGAAAGTAGTCACGGAAAAAGTGTTCCTGATCGTGTTCCAGTTTAAAATCCACGTCACGACAAGTATCGGGAACTGAAATTCTCAATCGTATCTAGGGTTAATCGACTGTTTTGAAGGTTCTCGATTGGCGGAACTCTATTATTATAGATAACCCTCCGTGGCGTGAGACATTATGAAAGGATGGTCGAATGATTTTCGAAATAATCTCGACGGGAATTATGGGCGGAATTGCTTTAAAAGCATTTGCGAAGAAGAACGGGTTAGCGACAAATGATAGCGCTAAAATTCAACGCATCATATCGTTATCCGGTTTAAATGTGAAAGACGGCAAGGACACGTTGACAACGCAGCTAATCCGAAAGAAAGAGCACGAATGGGGATGGGAATACAAGTACCGCATACCGCTAGGGCGTTCTTTCGACGATTATGTGAGCAAACAACGCGCGCTGGAAGACGGTTTAAATAATAGGCGCCATCGGATTACAGTGAACGACTTGAAATCGCTTCAGCTAGACGCAAATATCATCGACAACGTTAAGGCGTTAATGGATAAGAAACTCACGGAGAAGAAGGAACTCGAACTATCGTTTGACGGTCTTTTGACTCTACGTATTTACAACGAGCCACTCGCGAAGGAAGTCGCATTTAAATCAGGCGAACGTTGGCAAGTACCGGTAGGCATTACGCGAGGACTAAACGAATTCCGCTATCACGATTTCGAGCGCATACCGCACTTAGTATTAGGCGGTGCAACTAGATACGGTAAAAGTAACTTCATAAATTCGATGATTACGAGTTTACTTCAGAGTCAACCGGATTACGTTAAGTTGTTTCTTATCGACTTAAAAGGCGGTATCGAATTATGTGACTACGAGAATATCAAGCAGACAGTATCGATTGCCTACGAGCCATCAGAGGCGCTAGAAACTTTACAAGCTGCATACGACCTTATGCGTGAAAATCAAGGTAAAGTGCGGTCACTCGGTAAGAAAAACGTCCAGGAAGCCGGAATCAAAGAACGTTGCTTCGTGATTATCGATGAAGTCGGCGAACTCAATCCGGCAGAGGCAACTAACAAAGAAGATAAGGCGCTTAAAATCCAGTGTCAGACGCTTATGTCGCAAATAGCGCGGTTAGGGGCGGGTCTAGGATTCCGTCAGATACTCGCGACTCAATATCCGACTGGCGATGTAATTCCGCGTCAGTGTAAGCAGAATTCCGACGCAAAGTTATCATTCCGTGTTCAATCGGCAACAGCGTCAAGGGTTGTACTGGACGAAACTGGCGCGGAAGACTTACCGCAAATCGTAGGTCGCGCCATTTATCAGACTGCCGCAGGACGTGAAATACTGCAAACACCATTGATTACCTCCGATATTATTCAGACGACACTTGCGCCTTATATCGTGAAAAAGGAGGTGCCGACGGTTGAGAAAGCGATTGAGCAACCGCGACGAACGGATACTGTTACTTTTGAAACGCTTTGACTTCTTAACGCGGGATCAGTTAAATCGTTATTTTAAATTCGGTACGGTTCGGAACACAAATAAAATACTCGAGCGCTTATCGCCTTACCTTTTAAGAATACGCGACGGTTATCAGTCCGTTTATTATCTAAGCAAAGACGGGCGTGAATACGTTGGCTGCGAGAAGATACGCAAAAAGGGCGGTCACGTCCAGCACGCAATAATGCGTAATGAATATTGGTTATTTGTCGCGTGTCCTCCGGATTGGAAAAACGAAGTCAAAGTATCTGACGGAAGGGCGACCGTTATCGTCGATGCGATGTTTATGAAGCAACTGCAATATCACTTCTTAGAAGTCGACAACAGCCAGCAGATGAAAGAGAACCGCATTAAAATCGCACGATATAAAGAACTGGCGCAGAATGGATTGATAGCGCAAAAGCTAGGTCATTTTCCGACGGTTGTATGGCTTACTACTACGGAATTGAGACGTAAGCAACTACAAGAGGTGTGCGGCGGATTGCCAAACGTGAAAGTGTATACGATTAACGAACTCAAATAAAGGGAGGAAAAAGTTTGTTTAAGAAGAGAATGAAAATCGAGGTTGTTCCCGAAAGCCAATATACAGACTTCTCGGATCGCATGGACGAAAGTAAATACGCTACTAAGAGAACGATAATCGCTGCAGCTTTACCTTTAGCCGTAGCCATACCGATAGTCGTCAGCAAGTTAACCGTTAGCACCGATACGTATACCGCCACAAGCATACCGGTCGCCGCAGCCATCCAAGCACCGCCGCCAATACCGGTACCACAAACCGCCGTCGATGTAATCGCACAAACACCGGTTGAACCCGCCCTTAACGCACTCGCACAAAATCCATCGTATATGCCCGTGTCATCGCCCGAATTTATTCAGACCGGTATCATCGCTGACAAATCGCTCGAAGCACTCGCGAATGTTATGCAGCCCTTAATTGATATTCTTGTTGCGGTGAGTTTTCCGATTGCTAGCGTAATTATGATTGGCGCATGTTTCTTCTTTATGTTCGGTAACTCCGAAAAGGCGTGGTCAATGATTATGAATGCCGGACTAGGATACGTATTAATACAGATGTCACCGTTATTCTTACAGATGTTGCGCGTAGTCGGTGAATCCGTATAAATAAAAAGAACGCCCTGCGCTCATTACGAGTTCGGGGCGTTTATGATTTCGCTAGATAAACGGTTAGTAGTTCCTCCGTTCGATTACGCAGACGTACGTTGAGATACCGACGATGGTGCTCGTATCCTTTAAAGTAAAACGTATAGGACGTCGTAGTGCCGTCGTTGTTGTCGCGCGTAATTTTATTATTATGCTGGCGCATGTATTGCTTCGTTTCTTTAAGATCGTTCTGAGCTGCTTTAATTGCACCGTCGATTAAATTCAGATACGGCCGCGGTAACTTTACGTCTAATTGCTCGAATTTAACTCGGTCGTGTTCCAGGACAGTAAGTACCATCGGTAAATAAATCATTCTTTCAAAGTAAGGCAAACTCTCTTCGGGAATTAACATCGCAATACCTCCGCATATAAAAATCGCCCAAACTCGCAAGGAGAAAGGGCGTCTTCTTATTCTTCTATTGTAAGAACTTCGTTAAAGTCCGTAATTTCAAGACCGCGCATAACAAGTAGTAAATTCTTTTTACTAATCGCTTCTTTATTGTTTCTATATAAATCGCTGATCGTCGCAGGACGTAAAGTTACGCCGGTCTTCTTTTGTATTTCTTGCGCCAGTTGTATCTGCGTAGTGATTCCGCGAGCATTTGCAGCCTTATCTATAGTCAGTTTAATAGTAATTTTAGACACTCCCTTCGTACATTCCTTTTATATAGTATGCACCACAATTATGTATTTACGCAATTACATAAAATAAATTAAATTTTATTCTATTTAGGCCTTTACATACATAAAGTACGGTGATATAGTAATAATAGAATTACGTAATACGGTAATAACGTAAAACTAAAAGGAGTTGAGCGAATGAAAAAAATCACTTTGCAACATACGGACTTCGATCCGGTCACAAACGAAATATGTTCCGACACTGAACAAGGTTACTTGCTAACGCCTCATATCGTGCTTTATAGCGGTCCAACAGGATTTGGCTTTCATTGCTTCGAGGAAGCTATCGCCGACGATCAGTCGACAGTCAAGACGGATACTTCGTGCATAATCGATATTAGCATTTCGGGTGCAAGCGTTGAAGGTATCAACCTGGCGAAGTTAGCCACGATGACAGTCGCAGAACTCGCGAAAACTTTAGCAGCGCAAATACATTAATCGGAGGTAGTCGGAAATGAAGGTGATACGAAGCATTAGTGAATACTTCCTAGCGGATGCAGACGAAGAAATACCGGTAAGTGAACTATGTTGGTTTTACGTCCCTTACATCCTTGTTGCAATAATCGTTTTATTGACGGCACTTTCAATCTAAAATTCGGAGGCGATAAATATGGAAAACATCAACCTACAATTAATTTCGGCAAAGGACGTACTACTGGCAGGTCTACAAAAACGAATCGAAGTCATCGATACGGATTGGAATGAAACGACCTACACGCTACCAATCGTTGAGGGCGTAACTGTTGATTTATACGAAGAAAGTGAGCAAGGGGTATTGCGTATCGACGACCAATACTTCGAATTCTTACTAACGGAAGAAATGGCGCAAATCTTGATTGACTGGGATTCAGTGAAGCCAGCGGAATTATTTAGCGCACTACATCGCAATCGTTTCCAATTTAAAGTAGCTATCGCTGTATAAAGAAAAAAGAATCTAAAAGCAGGCGGTGAGAATTAATGAACAAATTAGAAAAGCTGAAAAAGCAAGCGGAGGATCTTTACGACGTTATCAAACGGTCGCAGAAGGAAATAGATAACCCGGCATTAGTAACGGGCATTCTTAGCGAGTTGACCATGTTTATTGACAACGTAGAAGACGAGGAGTAATCAGACGTTATAGCATAAATAAAACCGTTGGCGCGGTTAGATAAATTATAGACGGGGATGAATCGAGTGTCGGGCGTGTTTATATAGGAATTAGGGGCGTACTTGGCGGACGCTTCTTTTTTGCGTTCAATGTTGCAATTCGTAAGTTTACGGGTCTATACCGTAATAAGAGCGGAAAACTTTCGTAATAAATGTCGCAATCTGCATGAGAAAATGGGGCAGATGTAGTAGGGGGCGAAAGTTAATGTCGCAAATGCTTAAATTTGTTGTCTATAAAGTAATAAGAACGGAAAAACTTACGCACTCGATATCGCAACTATCCGCTATGAACTCGCAGTAGTAAGTAAGGGAGGAAATTTTGTCGCCATTTTTTAAGCCGTTAGTTGCCTATACATTATGAGAAAAACTTTTTACCTTTAGGTTGGGAAAAAGACGTTTTCGGCACCAGTAAAGTGAAAGGGTACTTTCTTTCAAGTTTTACGTTGTTAGTTGCCTTTACATTATAGATACCTACATTTTAGCCGTATTTCTATCTTATTTTTTGAATAGGTAAATATCTACCTACATTTTCCGCGAATTGTTGCCCTTAAAGAGTAGAGGAACCCATTTTATTGGTGAGTTTCTATCTTATTTTATGAAGAGGTAATTTACTTACGCGAGAAAATTTACTGAAATTACGTTAATTACACTGTTAAAATCATCGTTTTGCGCCTTACCTTTTGAAGACTGGTGAAAAACACCGCGCTAGTCACCTTAGCATTACGAGAAAAACTTTCGTTGGTGAAAAATACCGTCGCAGATTGCTTTACATTATGAAGGTTAGTATAAAATACCGCGTTTGACGGCTTTACATTATAAGAGGTAATTCCGCCAGTCATTGGCGTTCTTTTTATTTAATCACTTAGTTATAGAAAATTACCACTAAAGGATGTGAAACCATGAACGGTCAGACAATCGCAACGATCCGTAAGTTTTACGGCTTGAACCAGGCGCAGTTAGCCGAACTACTCAACGTTAGTCAGCCATATATCGCGCAAGTTGAAGGCGGTAGCAAGGCAGTAACGCAGTCGTTTATTTATAAAATCACCGCAGCACTCGACTTAACACCGGAGAAGCTACAAGCAATCATCGCAGCAGACACGGAATACAGACGTATGCAAGACGCAATCAAATAAAAGGGGCGGATATGGGTGAGATTATCGAAAAATTTCTTAAGAGGCGAATGTTTATTTTGCGGGTTGGAAATCGGACAAGGCGGAATGTGGTCGACTGCCAAAGGAGATATAGCGTTATGCGGTGATCCCGATTGTATCGACAAACTTATGCACTTTGCGGTAGACGCTTTAAAAGACGGTCACTTAATGGGTGTATCTAAGCGCCAGTTAACGATATGTATGAAAGGCGTAATTACGGATGTTATCGAGCGTAAAGACAAATCGGATAAATACGGCTATTAATTGGCGGTTATTTGTACTTATATCGTTAGCACTTATATAAACGATTATCGTTGGTATTTAACATCTGCGAATGCTTTGCATGAGCCATGTTTTAAGTCGGAACGACAGGCGAAATAATACCTTGCTAACGCAAGTCAATCCGACAAAAAGATGTCGTCTTGAACAATTAAAAACAAAGCTATATTTATTTAAGGGAGACACGCTACAAACCGCGGTATATCAACGTTTTGAAAGAATTCTGCGACGGAATTGTCGCTAAAACGTATGTGGTCTTGCAAAAATCGAGGAGGAATTTAAATGACAGAAATAACGGTAGTCGATTCGGTAATGGGCGCAGGAAAGACGCAATGGGCGATTCAGCACATGAACGAAGCTGGACCGACGGATAACTTCATATTTATTACGCCATTTCTTACCGAGGTCGCACGTATTAAAGAAAGCGTAAAAGATCGTACATTTGTCGAGCCGACGATATTCAATGATACATCGAAGCTAGACGACTTGAAACGTCTAATCGCATCTAATCGCGACATTGTAAGCACGCACGCGCTATTCTCACGCGCTGACGACGAAGTGGTCGAATTACTAGAACAATCGGGCTACACGCTAATTTTAGACGAAGTATTCGACGTAGTGGAAAGCGTATCGATTAAGTCGGCAGATATCAAACGGTTGCAATCGAATGGCGACATCGTAATTAACGAGGATATGCGCGTAGATTGGACAGGCGATTCACACGATAATAGCCGATACCGCGACATTCGAGAACTTGCACAGGCGGGCAACCTCTATTTATTCCGCGGTTCATTCATGGTATGGGCGTTCCCGCCGGCAGTATTCCGAGCGTTCCCTAAAGCAATCGTGCTGACGTATCTGTTTAATTGTCAAATGCAACGTTATTACTTCGATATGTTCGATTTGAAGTACGACTATAAAGGCGTTCAGAAAGTCGGAGATAGATACGAGTTATGTGAACACGATGTAAAACGCGAGAATCGTGCGGAACTATTCGCTTTAATCGAGGTATACGACGGAAAAATGAACGATGTCGGTCGGGGTAAGTTCGAATTAAGTCAAGCGAAGTTGAAGAAATACGACGTAGATACGCTAGACCAAATCAGAAATAATACGGCCAACTTTTTCCGTAGATATGCAGACAACGCTAAGAAAGACGATGTGTACCTTTCGACGCTAAAAGAGGTCGAGTCTTTTGTGACACCGCGAGGTTTTAAAAAGTCGGTCATTCCACACAATGCACGGGCGACAAACGAGTACCAAAAGCGCAGAGCCGTAGCGTATCTGATTAATCGCTTTATGAATCGCGACAAGGCAGCGTTCTTCCAGGACAACGGAATCAGCGTCAACGAAGATTTATACGCAATCAGCGAATTAGTCCAGTGGCTATTCCGTAGCCGTATTCGCAATGGTGAGGCTATTCATGCTTATATACCATCGGAAAGGATGCGTGGATTATTGGAACGTTGGGCGAAATACGAAATATAGGAGGGTTATTCATGCGAATTAAGTACATCGTGTCGCTCGGAGTAGCGCAAGAGTTAATCGCGAAAGGTTATAAGGTCGTCGAGGTAAAACAGTCTAGTCGCGTAGCAGGTCGGGTTGTATTCGGCTTTGAGGACACGGCAGAACTTCGAAAAGACTTCGGTGCGATAACAAATAAGAAGTAACTAGCAACAGCCAAAAAACCACAGAAACGGGGAAAATGACAATGGTATCAATTAAAGCGAAAAAAGGAGAAATTTTAACGACTGCATTGAAGGTAGATCCAGGTACAGGTGCCGTTGATTTTGCTATGCGATATGTAGAGGAATTGACGTTAAACCACGTAGAGGAGTTAGTCGAGGATTTAGTTAACGGAAATTTCGAGGAAATCGACGATAAAAAGGTTAGACGTTGCCAGTTTTGCGGTTACTACTACCGTGATGTTACAAAGAATAATAGTTCGCTGACGTGTTCAGACGATTGCAAAACAGGCAAGGACATCGTTTTGAAAGCGTATCGCCGTAAATTAGAGAGTGAAGGAAAGCCGAAACGTCTTTCATATGAAGATTTATACTATGCGCAAGGGCTAGAATATCCGTTTTGGGCTAACGAGTTCCATATGTTCGAAAGTGATCGTAAGAATGGGGCGTACTCATACGGTGATAATTTCGAAGAAGTAGTCGCAAGGGACTTAATGAACGCGAAAATGGGCGGTAAGAAGAAGGCAGCGCAGATTATCGACTATGACGGTTATGATAACGTAGTTCCATTCGCGGTAGACCTATCGGAGAAATTACGTAAAACAACGGAAATGAAAACGATTAAAAGGAGTGCCAGCGAAATTGAAGACGACCTATTGGCGAGGTATGGCGCGGAGAAATTGGAAGTTGAACGCAAGAGAGCGCAGATGTTTGAGCGACGTCATTACTATTAATTTAGCTGCGACCAACTCGACTATATATGAGAGCAACAAATTCAACTATTTTTTAGGCTTTTAGTGAACAAAGTGACTAATAAGATATGGAGGTGAACTTGAATGAAAGAAAACAGATTTAAAAAGATTAGACTTTGGAAGAATCTGACGGTAAGAGAAGCAGCGGAAGCATTAAATTTCTCGCCAAGCTATATTAGTGCTATCGAAAACGGTCACAAGGAAGCATCGCCCGAAATTCGCGCGGCATATGCGCACGCGTTCCCACTCGATGATAGCTATTTCTTATTTTTGTCTAGTTATCAAAAATTAGACGAAGAACACCATATTATAACTTTACGTCAAGGTTAGTCGAAAGTCAATAGGAAAGCGAGGAAATGAAGTGTACTACGATTTAGACGACACAGAATTATTTTTATTAGATGTTGGCGAGTACGTTGAAACAACTACGAATATGAAATCTTATTTAGTTATGCCGGAAGAAAAGCGTGAAAAGTACGTCACCAAAGTTGTGCTAGACATTACGCGGCAATGCAGTCCGAAAGCAAACTACGGAGTCACGCGTGACGTTTTACGCGCATTTGTAATCGACGTGCTAGCGAGCATAGAACGGAAGCATCAGTAAACTAAGCCCTTCGGATCAATACCGGAAGGCTTTTTATTATGGAGTAAAACGAGAGGGGATTTATATGAATACGACAAACGACATTTTAAGAATCATCGGAGATTTAGGAACGGTAGGCGCATATGTCGCTTCAAAAGAAGAAGACAACGTCACCGCAGAGGAATTGAAAGAGGCATATATAAACGCTGCAAATAAAGTATCGCAAGCTGAACGCGAATTGAAGGCATTGAAACTTTCGAAGGAAGACGGTAAGCATTTATCCCTAATCCGTGACGCTTTCCAATTAACACGTAAGGCGCTCATTGCAGCCTCGCAAGGAAACGGTCGCCAGGCGGAAATCTTAATACTTCAAGCGAAAACGAAGGTACCGGAATACGAATTACGAAAAGCTAAAAGTAAGAGGCCAAACGGTTAGCAATCCGTAGGCTTCTTTTTAATTAAAAAGGAGTGAGGAAATGAACGAAAATATATTGGTCACAGTTGGAGCGAATATTGCGGGTCTACAAAAGAATTTATCGACGGCAACTAGGGATCTTACCGGATTAGGAGTAACTTCTGCGAAGGTAATGCAGGGCATGAGTGCGGAAGCGTTTGGAATGGCGACGGAAATGAAAACGGCATTCACGAATCAACGCGAGTCGTTAATGGGCTTTGCTGACGATATGACGAAAATTAAATACGGGTACTTCCAAATGGCGCAAGGTGCTAAAGATTACCAAGGTACAACCGCCGAGTTTGTAAGTGATGTTGCGAAAATGGGCAAGGAGCACAAGACTGTTACCGAGTCGATGATTAATAACAACGAATTAATGAAGGCATCGTTCTTCAAAACGGTCGGATCGATGTTAAATCGCTCGACACAGGCGAGTAAGATATCGGCGGAGTTCGATCGCCTGGGCAATCCGTTATATAGCGTCAATAAGGCGGGTCTTGCGGTTGCTGACAGTCTTAACAAGATTGCGTTTAACGGTAAAGCATCCGTGCTAGCGCTTAAAAGGCTAGGACCAACAGCTTCAATGAAATCGTTACAAGATATGACGATGCTTATCAATCAAGGTCTGACGCGTTTTGCTGGAGTTGCATTAATTGCGGCGGCTGGGGCATTCGTCTTCTATAGAGCGATGCATAAAGGCGCAATGGACTTAGATAAGGGATACGCCGAAGCATTTAAGAATATGAAGAATAGCGTCGGCAAGGCGTTCGAGCCGATGATTCAATTATTTGCGGACGTAATGGAGCCAGTGTTCGAGTTTATCGGGCACGTTGCAGATTTGATAACCAAGTTTAACGAAGCGCATCCAACAATTGCGAAATTAATTGCAGGGTTCGTACTTTTACTACCGGCTTTAACGTTAATCCTCGCGCCGCTTGCAATAGGTATCGGATTAACCGGAGGCTTAACCGCTGCGTTCAGTGCGTTATGGCTCGTAATTGGTCCGATTGTCACGGGCTTTGCGGCCATGATGGCAACGGTACTGCTCGTTACTGCGGTTATCGTCGGACTAGTTGCCGGCTTTATTTATATGTACAAGCGTTTCGATTGGTTTAAAAATGCGGTCGATACGGTTCTTTCGTTCCTTAAAGATACGTTCATAGCGGCTTGGAACACGATAAAAGACGTAGCAATAAAGGCAATCGACGGACTTGTTAAATTCGGTAAAGACATGATGCAACAATTTGCGAAGTTTTGGGATGAAAACGGCAAGCAAATCATGACCTACGTTAAGGTCGCATGGGACGCCATCAGCTTACTCGTAAAAACGCAGTTAAACAACTTGAAACTCGCGTTCGAAATTGCATTCGCGGCAATCAAGGCGGTCGTACAAATCTTTTGGGAAGCGATAAAACTCGTTTTCAAAACGGTAATGAACGTCGTACTCGGACTAGTCGAAGCGTGGCTTGCGGTATTCCGTGGCGATTGGCAAGGCGCCTGGGACGCGATTAAAGGAATCTTCGCGAAGACCTTTGACGCAATCAAATCGTTTGCAGACGGTAGCTTAAATGCGCTGAAAGGCTTATTTTCCTCGATTCTCGGCTCGATAAAGGATTACATCGCTACTAACTTAGAGAACGTCAAAGGCACGTTTAAAGAGAAATGGGACGCGATACTGGCATTCTTAAAAGCGATTGACCTCGTAGAAACCGGTAAGAACATTATAGAAGGCTTGATTCGCGGTATTGGTTCAATGGCTGGCGGGCTAGTCGACAAGGCAAAAGAAATTGCAAATTCGGTTAAAGACGTCTTCACGAATCTCTTTGATATCAATTCGCCGTCAAGATACATGCGAGACATGATCGGAGTCAACATGATTAAAGGTTGGGTCAACGGTATCGATGCGATGAAAGGAAAAATCGTCAGCACGGCTGCGGAAATGGGTAACCTCATGACGCCACAAGTGCCGGTAATGGCTTATAGCACGCCTAAAGGTGCCGGGGGGCTTAGTCAAAGCATAAAAGTTAGCGATGGCGGAGGCAATAAAGCAAACGGTGGTGTCGTAGTAAATCAAACAAACACATTTACGACTCAAAACTATACACCTGCTGAAATTGCTAGAAAACAAAAACAGAGCATGCAACAACTGGCAATGGAGTGGAGATAACATGATGCTTCGCGGTTTAACTACCGCGGGGCTTTTCATATGGGCTTAAATTAAAGCCCGCCAAAAAAGATAAACGAGGAGGAATAGAGCATGACGCGAAGAACAATCGAGGTCGAGCAGGAATTACATCGGCACGCACCAGGTCACTTTAGTCTGATTGTCACCGTAACAGACGACCATCTAGTGACATCACGCGAATTTACGTACTTCAAAACAAATCGCACTTACCCTGCCTTTAAGGGTCTCATCAGCACACTCCGAAATTACGAGAACGTCGATGTCTTATTTAAGACGGCAGATGATTACCTCAAAACGGAAATCAACGTAATACGCGAATCAAAAGGCACGTTAGCAAAAATGCTCGTCGAGTTACTGGACGAAAAGAACATCACAATTAAAGCGGTATAGAGTCGAAAGGGGAAAAATGATAATGATAATGACTACGAATATGACAACAGAGCAGTTTAACGAAAAGGTTCAAATAATGTTAGCAGAAATAAGAGAAATGAACGAAAAAACATCGCAGACAATCGACCGGATAGAGGCGACTGTATATGCGTAGAACTTGCCGTAAATGTGAAGAGAATAAGCCTATCGAGGATTTCGTGAAACATAAACGAAGTAAAAATGGTTACGCGAGGCTATGTAAATCGTGCAGAAACTCGTCAATCACTAGGAATCGAAAGCCGCCGAAGGTATTCGTAGGGGAAACAGAACGCGAATGTATTATCTGCGGTGAGATAAAGCCTTTTGCGTTGTTTAAAAGAGATTCTAGGAAGCCTAACGGGGTCGGATCACGTTGTAAGGGTTGCAATAAGAGCAGCGAACCTATTCCGCACAAAGCGTTTCATCGTCTGAAAGCGAAACAGAAACTCTATGACATCGAAATCGAAACGACGAAAGAAGAAGTCGCGCAGATATTCGAACTATTTGAGGGGCGTTGCGCCTACTGTAATATCGAGGAATCGGAAGAAACCGGTACGTTTCACCTGGAACATATTATCCCGATGTCGCGCGAAGGATCAAGGCACCACGTATCAAACCTTGCGATATCTTGTGCTTCTTGTAACGCGAAGAAGAATAAGCGACCGTTAATCGAATTCTACCTGATGCACAAGCCGTTTACTGGCGCTATGCTCGACTTCATTTTCATATATGTAGCGAGGTTCAGCGGGCGTACACCGGAAGAAGTCGCCAAAGAGTTCTACGCGGAAGTTGCGGAGGTAGACGACGATGAACAAACGTGAACGGTATTCATTACGCAGTAAGCTAGGCAGGAAAGCGAGAGCCGATTGCGTGAACTATGGCTGCGATACATGCCCGTTCGCTAAATGTATCGTCGATATTCAAACGGATAGAATCGAATCTAATACGTGTCCTTACTTCGTAACGAGCGTGTTACCTTCCGATGAAATCCTGTACAACGACTATATCGAGGCTCTATCGAAAGAGCATCCGTTAAAGTCGGTAAAGGGCGAGAGCGAAGCAGTAACGAAGGATTGCTCGCGGTGTCATCACGCATTCATACCGAATAGCAATCGTCAGAAATACTGTAAATCTTGCGCTGATTCGGTTGCTCGTAGGCAGTGGCGAGAAAGCAAGGCAAACGCTCGGCTAGATGTCCAACGTTAGAGATTTACGAAGCCTTGATATGACTACGTTTCTAGCGTGTCGAAATGGTAAAAAACGAGGGTAGTCGTGTATTTGCCCACTATCGTATTTTTTACTACTAAATCGGAGGTGGTCAGATGATAAAAGTCAGCATAAAAAGGACGGAAGTTGAAACGGTTATTATCGCTAAGACGGGCATACCCGGAGAAAAGCCGTTCAAATTTGACTCGCTAAGTCCTCGGATCACAGAAAAAAGTATACGGCTTATTTTGCCGATGATGATAGAAACTGAGCGCGACAAACGAGCGCGCAAGGCACACCGCAAACTGGAATTAGCCGCAATCAAAGAAGAAAAAGCAGCGAAATTAGAGGGGATTGAAGCGAATGGCACGGAAGTCAACGAAGAAGGCACGGTTTGACGCGTTATCTCAACGAGAACAAAACCGAGAACGTAAAAGAAAGTTGAAATCGGGGCGTAACGACGGCAACAAATGGGGCCATCATGTCCTATCGAAACTGGAAGCGTTAAAGGACGGTGACAACGATGGCAACATCGAAAAAGAAGAACGAGAGAAATCGCAGAAGTAAAGAACGCCAGGCGGAAGAATACCGGAAATTCCGAGAGCAGTTCGTTGAGCAGGAAGCAAAGAAAAGTAACCACGGTAGACGTAGACAAAATTAAAAATATAACGGAGGTAATAGAACAATGAACAGACGACAAGCAGAGATATTAGAACAAATGGAACAAGCAAATAAAAACTTACCTACAGGGGGAATTAAAATGACAAAATTAAAATGGGCAGGCGTAAAGTATATGACTAAATCAACATTACAAAAGGCGTTTCATACAGAAGAGGACATTCAAAAATACCTTGAAGCAAATCCGCAATATACGATTAACCAGCGCTTTGGACATACGAAAATGATTAACGTTGAGTTCTATGAACGTGCATACGCGTTTACAGAAGTGAACCATATGGGATACAGAATTCCTAAACGTTGGTTGACCGACGAAGAAGTCGAAGAATACCTAAAGGATCCTAACGCAACTATATAAAAACAAACGGGGTCGGCGTCTATCGGGAAAATAGATGCCTTTTTGTATGCCCTTTTTACGCGGATAAAATTATGTGCGCGCGGCACAAAAACGTAGGAGACTAACACATGGCTACTTTCAAAATTAACGGCAAAGAGCACGACTTAAAATTGACGTATGCAGCGGTGCAATACCTAAACAAACTTGAAGAAGGCGGGTCTATGACAATCGTCGGTAAAGCGATGCAAGGCGATTCCGATTTATTCCCGCACATTCTCTTAGCTGGCTTAAAGCATACGGGGCTAGACCATTCGCTAGAAGACGTACAACAAGCGCTCGAAATTGCATTCGAAGAACAACGCCTGGACTTTCTTTCAATCATGCGTATCTCTAATGAGGTTATCTCGGAGAGTTTTTTCTACAAACCGCTGATCGACAAGATGATGGCCGACAACAAGGAAGCGAAGACGGCACTCGCCAGCCTACTGAAATAGTAGAGCCGGTAGAGGCGTATTTAAAAGACTTAAATGACGTTGAGAGAGCGGTAGCTGAGGGTTATCGCTATCTTGCGTTGAAACCGTGGGAAGTTTATTCGTTAACGCCTCGCGAATTCCAAATACTTATGCGTGCGTACCAGGAACGTCAATACGACGAATTCGACCGCATGGCTTTTCAAACAATGATGGTTCGTCAAGCGTATCACGCGAAGAAGTTAAAGCACGCGGACTTATTTAAGCGGTCCGAGCAAAATAAACCGAAACGCGACGTCAAGGAACTTAAAGCCGAAATGGAGCGACAACAAGCGCTACTCGATACGCTAATACTTCAACCGAAGAAATAATAATCGTGATGCGCTCGGAAGGCTTCGCAACCCTTACCCAACATCACGAGGTTTAAATCCGTGGCAGTACGTCGGTGGAACGCTGACTCCATCCGATTAGCAATACAAAAAATACAAAACACAAAGGGGAAAATATCCAATGAATGCAAAATTACAATTACTACAAGACCGTATTAACGGCGATGTAAAAAATCTAAAGGTTAATTTATTCCAAAGCGACCGATCAGGTAGTAATGAAAGTATAAAGAACGCAATAATTGCAAGTGAATGGGCGGAACTCGACCGAAAAGTCGCAGATACTCGCGCAGAATACGCAGAATTCCGTACTAATGAAATCAATAGCGCTAAAAAGGCGTCAGCATTAAATACTCATGTGTTAACGACAGCGGATCATTCACATTCGAAAGCGTTAGCTACTACAGTAAGTTTAGACTTAATTGCGGCGGCAGACGTAGAAACGCAGAACACAGTCTTAAACGAATTAGAAGGCGTTCTCGCACTACTGACTGACCCCGAAAAAGTAGCATTCGGAAAGCATGTGCCGGGGATTTACGATTTATTGCTCGATAAAGCAGCGTCAAAAGCGACATTACAAGGCGTAATCAACGAATGTAAAAACATCCCGAATCTTCACGGAGCGCGATTGGCAGAGGCGGAAGCATTGCCGGCAGTAATTGGCGATGAATATGATACGTTAAAAGCTGACTACGAAGCATCGCTATAATACTATAGCAATCGACCACTCTACGCGGGGTGGTCTTTTTTATTTACACAAAAAACGAAAAGAGGCGGACAAATGCACCCGTTTAAAGAATATCGAATCACGGTCAACCGAAACGAAATCGCACCGATGCGTTTAGGAGTACCGCAGACGCCCGGTTTTACGTATAATGTCTTCGCAGAATCCGATACAAGCCACGAAAAACTAACGTCAGTTAAAAATAAGCCGTTATACGACGCAATCGACGAAGGATTAGCGACATTCCTCATGCTATTGGCGGTGCGTAACGAGAAAGCTATCGTTCGCGTGCAAGTCCAGGGGCTACCGTTTTCACACGGCGGCAAACAGATGATCCGTGATAAATACGCAGCTGAAATGTATTTCGTGAATTTCTACTTCGATTAAAACTGGGGGTATTATCGAGGATTAATACAGATAGACGATGATGTCCACCTTAGCTGGTACCCTTCTTATTAAACAGAGAAAAAGGAATAAGGTGGGTGAAATAGTTAATGATTCTATCTTTACTAATTTTGTGTTTTAATAGATTTAGACGTATTTTATGGATTTTTTTTGAAAAAGGTGGATAAAGTGATGAGGTTCATATGTAAAAGTAATTCAACATTAAATTTACGACAAATAGAGTTGATGGAGTCTAATTCATGTCGTATTGAGTACACGGCTAAACTGGGATTTTATTATATAGTTGAAGCTTTGTCTGCATCACATATATCCGATTTGAACATTTTTGATTCTGTAAGTGTTCCCGCAAAATTAAAATTGGCTGATGTTTCGTTGTTTCCACAAATATCCAATAAACCCTTAAAAAAGGAAGATTATGTAGGATGGAAGGTTAAAGTAGCAGTAATTGACAGTGGTCTAAAAACCGAAAATGGACTTAACATTATCTATTCAAAAGACTATACTGGCAATTCACATACGATTGCAAATAATCATGGTACTCAAGTTGCCAAAATAATTCAGTATTTTGCTCCACGTGCATGTTTTATTAATTTAAAAGTTTCGCATGACTTTGAGTTCTCGGAAGATTATGTAATCCCTGCTTTAGATGAAGCGATGGATCAAGAAGCAGATATAATCAATCTATCTTTCGGTATACTTAGAAAACAATTATGTATTGGGAATTGTGTTATTTGTGACTATGTTAATAAAGTGTCCGAACTAGGGTATACTGTCATCACTGCATCAGGTAATGAAGGAGTTGCAGGTACAGGAAGCGTATGTTGTCCAGGAAGAGCTGAAAAGTCGATCACAGTTGGTCAAGTGGATAAGACAGGAAAAAATGTATCAAGTCATAGTGGAAAAGGGATGCCGGACCTACTGAAACCTAATATTATTGCTCCTGGGGAAATTACCGTGGTAATTGACAAAACATACACATATAATAGCGGTACTTCCTTCTCTACACCCGTAGTAGCTGGTGTGCTTGCATCCATGTTTCATCTATCGTATGATAGAAGAACAATTATTTCCAATCTGTTTAGTTCAGCAAGGAAATTAAAAAGCGTAGCCGATTATCATCAAGGGTCTGGTGTCTTGGATTTAAAAAATTTTTTGGAGGTATGTGCACATGACAAATCGTTATCTAATAAAAGTTAAAGACAAATCCAATTTGGAAGAAATAACTAATTTAGGTTCTTTGACTCATGTAGCAAAACTTACAAATATTATTACACTGGAATCCTCAATAGATATTTCAAATGACTTAATTAAAGTTGCCAATGTTGTCAGTGTTATAGAAGCTGAATACATGGTTTTAGCATAATACCTTGTAATAGTATTTGTTTGAAAGTTAAATAAAAAAACGCGCTATCTATGTATCAAGATAGTGCGTTTTTTTATATATTTACATATCTTCCATCCTCGCGACAACCGAATACTGTTCCGCAGATTTCTTAATCGAAGTATTCGATACGTGAGCATAACGCTTCACCATGTCGTATTTCGAGTGTCCGAGGATATTGCGTAAGTCTTCCATATTACCACCGTTCTCTAACCAAGCGGTAGCAGCAGTATGGCGGAATATGTGCGCATGGACGGGCTTAGTGATATAAGCAAGTTCAGCGTAAGTCTTAAGCCGTTGGTTATAACGGTTGCGATCGTATGGCGTTCCTTTTTCCGTAGCGAATACGTAATGTGATGACGTTGTGAAATCGTTCTCTTTCATTAACTCGTTAAGCAACCGAAGTGTCCGTTTAGTTATCGGAACCATACGAGCAATACGGTTCTTTGCGATACTTGCACGGATAATAACGAAGCCTCTCTCGCTGTCGATATCTGACCGTTGCAAGTGTGTCGCTTCGGTTATACGCAGCATAGCGTCTAATAGGAGTACGGTTAGAACGTAATCTCGAAATGACGTGTAATAAGTCTTGTCCATTACGCTAAGAATACGCGTAATTTCAGTATCCGATAATACTTCGATAAGTTCCTCCGGTTGTTGTACGTTAGGCACTTTTGTCAGCGGATTAGTCTTGACGAGTAAATTCGTGTGCAACGTATTGAACATTACCTTCAACGTCTTCAAACGGGTATTTATCGTCGCGGGCTTTAATCCGACCGACTTCGTTTTACGATGTGTAATCTTACGGAATTGAACGTGTTCTTGTTGCATATACGTCAGCCATTCGCGAACAAAATCGGTGGTAATCGTCTTAACATGGTAGTTACCTCCGCGAATTTCGATGTAGTCGCAGAATTGAGTGAAGTTCGTCTCGTACTGCTTAATAGTTCGTATAGCGATTCCTTCCGAAACCTTGATTTTAACGAATGCTTTGAAAAGCGTGCGAATGTCATCCGATTCTAAGTCGGGCAGCTTCGCGTGATTGGCGACAAAGTTCCGTCGCTTTCGCATATTATCGACCTCTTTTCCGATTGGTTCGGCGGAGGGTAATTCAGGGTAGCGCTTAATCGCACCCATACGAAAAACCCCGCTTACGCAAACGTTGAGTGAACGCATGCATAGCGGGGTTTCTACCGTTTATGATCCCGACTGGGCTCGAACCAGCGACCTCCACCCTGTCAAGGTGGCGCTCTCCCAGCTGAGCTACAAGATCGTTTTTACTAGGACAAATTCTATTATATCGTTCACAGTGTAATAGTCAATGACCTAGCTAAGAAAAATGTGAAAATTTTACTTTAAAAAATATGTCCATTCCGTCTGTGCTCGTCCGTTTACCAAAGACCAGCATTCTAGCGCAACGGCTTTGCCCGTTTGTGGTTCAAAGGCAAGACTGGCTCTCTGGAAAAGGGGACCCCAAGCTGTAAGAGGCACTCTATTAATCAAAGTGGAGTGAGGAACCCATTTACCAGGAAGGTAGGGCGATATTTCATTCGTATGTAAATGTGAAATTAACGAATACAATTCTCGATGAAACGTTACCAATTCTTTAGTCACGACTGGTGCCGCAAAAAATGTTCCATTTTGTTTAAAAAAGCCTAATGATGAAAATGAAATGTCCAGACACTTTTGTTGTTCAACCCAGCTTTTAACTTGTTCACTTAAAGTGACAGGATTAATTTGCTCAAAAGAAAATAGGCTGAGATGTGGTGGTAGCGGAGTTTCATTGCCGCGACTTGAGGCCAAATGTAAGTCTTTACTGTCATGTTCCAATTTAGTTGAAAGTTTATAGTCAAATCTCAAAACTAATACTTGCATATTCATTTCTCCTTTACCTATTCCCCAGATTCTTTGAATCCTGCATCCATCGCTTGTTCCTCTGTACAAAACCATTTTTCCGCTTTTGTCTGCTCATAATATTTCCCTTGGGGCAAGTGATATATTTTCTTGTGTTCACGGTTTATATTACCTTTAATTAAGCAGTCATTGGAGTTTTCTTTTGTTAAACCCGTTATGCCCAATTCAACTTTTGATTCATCGAATCCTCTATTCGTTACATAATTTTCATGCTGCCATATCCCTAAACCATCGTTCCGAGCCTTTGCTTCAGCATTATTAAAAGCTTCTATATGTCTGTCATTTGGTGGGAATACATAGGCAACTCTAGCCAACCCTTCATTTAATAGCGTTTCTTGGACAGATTGTCCATCTGCATAGACATAAGCCAATAACCGATTATAGTCATCGTAGCGGTCTCCAGCATCAAACTCCAGGGAAATAGCAGAGTTCGTCAGCAACTGGCTGTTGCGGTCACTCGCCTCATCTCCATAAGGTTGATTTCCGAGCGTTTGGTGCCGTACCTCAGGTGTATCAATCAATAAATACCTGACAGTTTCCGTCTTTCCGTTATACTTTACTTTAATGGTGTCTCCATCAATGACATTTATCAATTCAACAGGAATCATTCCGTCTGAGCTAGTTGATGATAGATTAGTATTTGAAGTCTCATCACAGCCCGCTAAGACTACTAGAACTAGGAAGAGCCATATCCATAATTTCATTCGTATAGCCTCGATTCTTAATGTCAATATGTATGTATTAAATATAACCGAACAGGAAGGAAACGACCATGACAGAAACTATTTATTTAGATTTCCCATATGATTTCGAGCGTGTGCTCGATCGATTGTCAATGGACCCATTAATCTCGTTGAATAAAGAAGAACGTTATGTAATGGTACCGACTGATGACTGCAAAATTTATAAAGTCAATGCCATCGGTACGACAGATGAGCCTATTTTCAAAATAATAGGCCCGGAAGACAAAAATCAAATTCAAAAAGTCAAAGAAATCTTTCATTTTGATCGTTCACTCGAGCCCGTTCATGAACACTTTGCTAAAACTAACCTGGGTTCATTGTTTGAGGAACACCGGGGAACTCCAATCATTCGGGAATTTTCTTTGTATGCAACGTTGATGAAGAGTATTATTCATCAACAATTGAATCTATCGTTTGCCCATACTTTAACGACGCGTTTCGTTCATACATTTGGTGAACAAGTAGAAGGGGTATGGATATATCCAGAACCTGCAGTAGTAAGTAAACTTCAAGTAGAAGACTTGCGAGAATTACAATTCAGTACGAGAAAAGCTGAATATATAATCGGTGTATCCAAAGCCATTGCAAGTGGAGAACTGGATCTTGAATCGCTTGCATTGCTGGATGATGAAACAATCATTGAAACGCTGGTAAAATACCGCGGTATTGGCCCATGGACCGCGGGAAGTTTTTTGCTTTTCGGATTGGGCAGACCCAATTTATTCCCACTAGCTGATATTGGGTTGCAGAATGCGTTGAAAAAACTTTGGGGAGTCGCAGATAAACCAAAGGCGGCTGAAATTTCTTCCCATTTCCCAGAATGGTCTCCTTATTTAAGCTACGCATCACTTTATTTGTGGAGAAGCATTGAATAAGATTTAGTCGAAAAAGGTATGTTTCATTTAATGTTCACAATGATACAATAATTTTAGATTAAACAGATAATGATCTTGGGGAGTAGACAACATGAGAATTAGAGATTGGGATCGTAGTTTGAAAGCGAGGTTAATCGGGGAAGCGTTTATGAACATTACGTTTTGGATGTTTTTCCCGTTCCTTGCGATTTATTTTGCAGAGGAGTTTGGAAAAACTACCGCCGGTTTATTGTTGGTTCTGTCTCAAGTATTTTCAGTAGGTGCCAATTTAGTAGGGGGATACTGTGCTGACCAGTTTGGTCGACGCACGATGATGGTATTGTCTTCATTTGGTCAGGGGGGATCGTTTTTCCTGTTTGCAATTGCAAATTCACCATTTTTGGACTCTCCTAGCTTAGGATTTATCGCATTCACGATTGCCAGTATATTCGGTTCTCTATACTGGCCAGCAAGTCAAGCGATGGTAGCGGATGTTGTACCAGAGCAACATCGCAGTGATGTGTTTGCCGTTTTTTATACTTCCATAAATATTGCTGTTGTCATTGGTCCAATACTTGGCGGGATTTTCTTCTTTAGCTACAGATTTGGGTTGATGGTTACGGCTGGTCTAGTATGTATTTTGCTGGCATGGATTCTAATTAAGTATACAGAAGAGACAAATCCAGTTCGCACAGATTTTGGAGGGAAAGTTGCGCCAAAGGGTTTTATGCATGACATACAAACGCAAGTGAAAGATTATGGTGTCATTATAAATGACAAATTGTTTCTTCTTTTCATCATTGCAGGAATTCTAAGTGCACAAACGTTTATGCAATTGGATTTGTTGCTGCCGGTATATGTTAAAGAAGTGATTGGTCAACAATCATTAGGAAATTGGTTTGGATCGGATGTAAAGCTTACTGGTGAACTAGCTTTTAGTGTACTTATCTCGGAGAATGGATTGCTTGTCGCCTTGTTAACCGTTGCGGTTACACGGTTTGTCGCTTCATATAAAGAAAAGAATATTTTCTTTATCTCATCCATTTTGTATGCTATTGCCATGGTTGTTTTTTCGCTATTTAACTTGTTTTGGGTCTTCCTATTAGCAATGGCCATTTTTACTTTTGGTGAGTTAATGATTGTCGGTTTACAGCAAAGCTTTATTTCCAAATTGGCACCTGAAGATATGCGTGGCCAATATTTTGCGGCGGCAAGTTTGCGCTACACAATTGGCCGAATGATTGCTCCACTATCCATCCCATTAACTGTTTGGTTCGGATTCTTTTGGACATTTACGATCATAGCGATCTTGGCCGTAATAAGTGCTATTGTTTACTACTGGATGTTTTATTTGTTCGAACAAATAAAGACAGCTTCTCCATCATCTTAAGAGGGAAGCGGTCTTATGTAGGGTGAATTCGAATTTTTTTCTGCAAATTTATTGCTCCGGAGTTTCAATTTCTTCTTTATCGTTGAAATAGATGAAGGATTCTTCCTCTAGTTCAGCCAAGCGTTCCTTATTGATCCCTAAGCTTAAGTTTCCTGAGAAGATAGGTTCCCACCAAGTTTCTGTTTTTAACATGTTATTTCCTCCTTTTATTGTCTTAAATGATTTGTTGTTCTTTACCCTAAAAAGTTACACATCTAAACAACTTTTTTGATAAATACTTCTTAAGACCTTAAAACGTTGCAAAACTAGAAGAAGGAGTGTGCGATATGAACCAAACAACATTTGCGATTATTGGTACCGGAATTGTCGGAGAACGTATTATTAATCAGCTATTAGCAAACCCTAATTGCACCATTGTCAGTGCGTACGATGAGAATACACAACGTTTACAAGAGATGAAAGATAAATACCAGTTACCAATAGCAAATTCCATTGAAGAATTATTTGAGACTAAACCAAACTGGGTGTATATTGGAACACCTCCTAATAGCCATGCCTCAATTGCTTTACAAGCAGCTGAAAAAGGCTGCTTAATTTTATCAGAAAAGCCACTTGCTCACGACGTTGAAAGTGGGAAATTAATGGTTGAAAGTGCTAAACAAGCTAATGTTTTAACGGCGATGCATTTTCCTCTCATGTATAGTCCGGCAATTCAAACCTTAATGTATGAAGTTGCAGACCATTCTCTTGGGGAAATACTTCGCGTGGAACTTCATACATTTTTCCCGCATTGGCCAAGAAAATGGCAACAGAATCCATGGATTGGTTCACGTGCGCAAGGTGGATTTATAAGAGAAGTATTTCCACATTATCTACAAATCATGTATCGACTTTTTGGAAATTTTTCGTTTTCAGCTCATCAGACAAATTATCCCGAAGATCAAAATTTGTCCGAGACCGGTTCATTTGCAATTGGTAAAACGGACAGCGGTATACCAATTCTGCTCAATGGCCTAAGTGGAGCGGGACAAGAAGAATGCTTGGAATTTAAAGTGTTCGGAACAGAAAAAGTAATGACCATAAAAAATTGGTCAGAATTATGGGAAAGTAAAAAGGATGAACCTGAAATGAAAATCGAGACCACTTTCACTCCAACAACGTTGTGGGACGCTTGTCATGAAGCACGATTGGGAAAAGAAACTTCACTGGTATCATTCGAAGAAGGTTTAATTGTACAGCGTTGGATTGATGAATTATTGATTTAATTGGCATAAAAAATGAAATCCAAATGAAGGCGCCATTTTAAGGTGTCTTTTTTGCTTAGAAAGATACTACTCGTTACAATAATGTTATAGATGACGGGAGTGATAGAATGAATTTCACAGCACAAGACGTTGACCATATGATTCAGGCGCAGCATGAATTCTACTTTACAGGTGCCACTAAATCAGCTGCATTTCGCAAACAGCAATTAAGTAAGTTAAAACAAGCAATACAACTCCACGAACAAGAAATCGTACAAGCACTTTATAAAGATTTACACAAAAGCGAATTTGAAGCATATGCGACAGAAGTTGGGTTTGTTTTAGATAGTATAGGATATATGACGAAGCATTTAGAGGAATGGATGAAACCGGAATCTGTTAAAACGGCTCTCCATTTACAACCTGCAAAAAGTTTCATTATTCGTGAACCGTATGGCTCTGCTTTAATTATCGGGCCATTTAATTATCCATTTCAATTAGTCATGGAACCACTCATTGGTGCGATAATTGGTGGGAATTGTGCCATTGTCAAACCTTCTGAATCTGCTATTAATACGGCTGTCATTATCAAAAAAATTATAGAATCGACTTTTCCACCAGAATATATACGAGTGGTGGAAGGTGAACGTGAAGAGACTTCCATTCTAATTCATGCACCGTTCGATAAAATTTTCTTTACCGGAAGTGTTCAAGTCGGAAAAATCGTCATGAAAGCCGCTGCTGAAAGATTGACTCCTGTGACGTTGGAACTTGGCGGGAAAAGTCCGGCAATCGTCGATCATACCGCGAATTTAGAAGTTGCTGCGAAGCGTATTGTCTGGGGTAAATTCGTCAATGCTGGACAAACTTGTGTTGCACCGGATTATTTAATGGTGCATCACAAAGTGAAAGACCAATTTATGGAGCTACTGAAAAAAACAATCAAAGAGTTTTATGGAAAAGACGTTCAAAAGAGTCCGGATTATGGACGCATTATCAATTCAAAACAATTCGAGCGTTTAAGACAGTTGATTAGACATGAAGGTGCTCACATTGCTCTCGGTGGAAATATGGATGAAAGTGATTTATATATTGAGCCGACAATCCTCGATGGTGTTTCGTGGAAAAGCCCTTCCATGGAGGACGAGATTTTTGGCCCACTCTTGCCTATTATGACTTACGATCGATTGGAAAGTGCAATTAGCCAAATTAGAAAATATCCTAAGCCATTGTCAGCTTACTTATTTTCCGAAAATAAAAGAGCCATTCAGTACTTTTTAGAAGAACTTCCTTTTGGTGGAGGGTGCATCAATGATACTGTAACGCATGTAGGAAGTGCTCATTTGCCATTTGGTGGAGTCGGCTCATCGGGTTTGAATGCGTATCATGGAAAATATAGTTTTGAAGCATTTACTCATGCCAAATCGATTTTGAAAAAAAGCACGAAATTTCCTGTAAATATTGTATTTCCACCTTATAAAAACAAAGTGAAACTTGTGAAGACACTTCTTAAATAAATTATTAATTTCCACGTCATTCATGATCCACTTCGTGTGGCTCACGAGGAATGTGAGACAAGTGCAGTTATACGATAAACAACTGTCTAGTTATAATAAAAACATACAACTAAAAAAAATCAGCGCCATCCAGTTAACTGGAAGACGCTGATTTTTCTGATTGTGTGTAAGGCAACAAAATAGAGACAACTGTACCTTTATTAAGTTGGCTATTGATCAAAATCTTCCCACCGTGTTCCTGAATGATTTTTTGAGAGATCATCATCCCAAGACCAGTTCCTGTGGTTTTCGTCGTAAAGAAAGGTTCAAATATTTGATTAACAACTTCCTGCGTCATACCTTCACCATTATCACGTATTTGAATCGTTACGAATCCTTGAGTTTCTAAGTCAGTAGAAATTTCAAGCGAACCACCATTGGTCAGTGCTTCTATTGCATTTTTTACGATGTTGATAATTACTTGTTTAATTTGATTTTGCTCACCAACAACAATTGCATGACGCGCTTTCCAAGACTCTTTGAGCAATATGCTTCTTAAATTAAGCTCTGGACTAAAGAGGAGAACGACGTCTTGAAGGATCTTTTCTATATGAAATTCTTTTGCCTTCGTTACATGAGGTTTTGCTAAAATCAAAAACTCGCTAATAATTAAGTTGATTCGTTCAAGTTCAGACTCAATTAATTTTGTGTACGTCTGATAAGGGTGTTGATCATCCGTATTCATCATTTGAATGAAACCTGAAATCACGGTCATGGGATTTCGGATTTCGTGGGCAACACCTGCGGCTATTTCTCCTGCCAGTTTTAACTTTTCAGTTTGGACAATGAGCTTCTCGGCTTCTTTGCGATAAGATATATCACGCGTGATAACGGACATGGCTACCATATCGCCACTCTTGTCGTAAATGGGACTCAACGTCAATTGCGCATCAAAAAAGGTTCCATCTTTTCTCATATCTCTCGTTTCAAAAGAGTAATAACTTTCTCCTTTTAAGACTTTTTCAATTCGTTCGTTCGCTGCGGCAACATTCTCAGGGGGGACAAGCGGAATTCGATTCCCGATGCATTCCTCCCGACTCCATCCATAAAGTAATTCAAATGCTGGATTTAGTGCAATGATCCGCGCATCTAAATCGAAAACGGCAATACCATCTTTGGCATTCTCAAAAAACATATGTAAATAGCCTTCCCTAGAATCAAGGGCTCGTTCCAGCGTCGCTTGCTGTTCCTCTACGCGTTCCCAAGTGGTGCGCATAAAGAGGGAATGGACAACTGCGGTCAAACTCATTAAAATCAACAATAACAGGACCACATATAAATCACCGAATTCAATGGTACTTGTAAAATCTTGAAAATTACTTTGGAAAATATAAATTACTTCTAATACAGTAATCGGTAAAAGAATTAAACTTGAAATGATTGAGTGGTATAATGAAGCAATGAATAGTGGATATACAAAAAGTAAAACATGTATGTAATAAGGTGTATCTAAATTTAGATGAAGAATATATCCATTCATACCGCCCAATATCAGGAACTGCATGACTGTATTATTTATGTTCATTCTTTTTAGTATAAATAAAAGAATGCAATAGATAATCGCGAAAAAAGGGATGGAAACTGTAAATTGGTAAGGGATAAACAGACTTGATAATGTATGAAAAAGTAATCCGATTGCAAATAAATTTATAAACAATCGATTGCGTTTTGACAAGAGCAGTGATTTGTTCATTCTTCACCTCGATAATCAGTAGTTATTCCTATATCATACATGATTTAGCGGTGTGCGAACATGCTGAATTTTGATATGATATTTATCATATAGGGGGTTAATCATGTCTAGCGTATTTAGAGAGAAAGAAACAATTCAATTGCTTCAAAAACTCGTAGAGATTCCAAGTCCTTCTGGATATACGAAAGAAATCATGAAATTCATGGCTTCCATTTTAGATGACATGCAAGTAACTTACACACAATCAAACAAAGGGGCTTTAATTGCTACGATTGAGGGGAAAGATACTTCTAAACATAGATTGTTAACAGCACATACAGATACGCTTGGTGCGATGGTTAAAGAAATCAAAGGAAGTGGACGACTTAAACTATCAATGATTGGTGGGTTTAATTGGAATGCTGTAGAAGGCGAATACTGTCATATACATACAGCCTCTGGCAAAAAAGTCCGTGGAACGATTTTGATGCATCAAACGACAGTTCATGTATATAAAAATGCAGGTTCTGCAGAACGCAGCGTTGAAAATATCGAAGTTCGTATAGATGAAAAAGTTACAAATGCGGATGAAACAAGAGCACTGGGTGTTGAAGTGGGTGACTTTGTATCGTTTGATCCTAGATTTGAGCAAACAGATTCAGGCTTTATCAAATCACGTCACTTGGACGATAAAGCTAGTACAGCTTTGTTATTACAATTGATTGCTTCTATAAAAGAAAATGATTTGAACCTTCCTTATACCACTCATTTCTACATTTCGAACAATGAAGAGATTGGCTATGGTGGTAATTCGAATATTCCAGCAGAAGTTGTGGAATACATTGCTGTCGATATGGGCGCAATTGGTGATGGACAAACATCCGATGAGTATACGGTCTCTATTTGTGCGAAGGATTCATCCGGTCCTTACCATTACGACCTCACACGTCATTTAGTTGAATTAGCTAAACAGCAAGGCATTGAGTATAAGCTGGATATTTACCCGTATTACGGTTCAGATGCATCAGCTGCAATCCGCGCAGGATTCGACGTGAAGCATGCATTATTCGGACCAGGGATTGAAGCATCCCATGCATATGAACGAACACATATTGATTCTTTGAAACATACTGCAGCACTGCTAGAAGCATATGTGCTCTCTCCAATGGAGACAGAATAGGAGGAAAGCAAATGCAGTCAATTGACTTAATCAGTTGCTTGCCGGTTAAAGAAATTCACGGTTCACTTCCCACTGAAGTGTTTGACATAGCGGTTGATTCACGAAGCGTTCAACCAGAAAGTGTTTTTATCTGCATCAAGGGATATACCGTAGATGGACATGATTACGCCATGCAAGCAATTGAAAGCGGGGCAAAAATAATTGTAACTGAAAAACAATTGGAATTGGACTACTCTCGCGTCGCATGTGTTGTCGTTGACGACACAACACGAGCAGTAGGGTTATTAGCTTCCAAGTTTTATGGCTATCCTTCCAAGGATTTGACGATGATTGGTGTAACCGGCACAAATGGTAAAACGAGTGTCAGTGGCATTATCCAAAATATGCTTCAAGGTCTCGCCGTGAAATCTGCTTTGACAGGAACAATTGGTTTTAACTTAAATGGAGTATTGTATGATTCTGCCAATACGACAAGTGATGCGTTAAGCACACAGTTAATGATTAATCGTGCAAAAAGTGAAGGTTGTAAGACGATGATTATGGAAGTCTCATCTCATGGATTGGTTTTAGGACGATTAACGGGCGTAGACTTCGATATCGCCATTTTTACAAATTTAACGCATGATCACTTAGATTTCCATGGAACGATGGAACAGTACGGACAAGCGAAAGGTCTTTTATTCTCCCAATTAGGGCAGGACTTACAACGTTCAAAACATGCCATAGTCAATGCGGATGACGAATGGTCAAATCGACTGAAAGAAATGACCGGTTTTCCCGTTTGGTCTTATGCCATTAAGGCGGATGCACATTTCCAAGGACAAAATATTCAGTTGCAGTCGAATTGTACAACTTTTGAGATGAAGACACCTGAAGGAGTTTTCCCGGTTCGAATGAATCTGTTGGGTGAATTCAATGTATATAATGCTTTAGCTGCAACAGCTGCTTTATATACACAAGGGTATACGATATCTCAAATTATTGAACAGCTTGAAAAAATCCCGCCAGTTAAAGGTAGAATGGAAAAGCTAGACAGTGAGTTGCCTATATCCATATTTATTGATTATGCACATACACCTGACGCGATTGAAAAAGCGATTTCCTCAGTACTCCCTTATCAGACAAACCGTGTAATCTTTTTAGTTGGAACGGGTGGCAATCGAGATCGTTCAAAACGTCCAGCAATGGCAGAGAAGGCTTCGGTAGCAGATTATGTGATATTAACAACAGACGATCCACGCGATGAACCATATGAGTCAATTCTTGCTGATTTAGAAAAAGGAATGTTACACAAAAATTATGCTTGTATTGGTGACCGTGAATTGGCTGTTAAGCATGCGATAGAAATTGCTGAACCAGGTGATATCATCATCTTTGCAGGCAAGGGACATGAAGATTATCAAATTATTGGCCGAACTAAGTTTCCACATAGCGATGGAGAAATCGCATTGGCGGCTGGTAAATTAAAATTCCAGGATTCTCCTTCTCGTTCTTGATTAGCAGATGAAGTTTCTGAAGAAGCATGAAGAACGTTAGAGATTAATTCTGGGAACCGTAACAAAGAACCGATCACATTTGACGATCGGTTCTTTCGACTTTTTGTTCACTTGTAATTTTTTGAAAAACTCCATATGATGATAGAGGAAAAAAAGAAGGAGAATACTTAATAATGACTAAACAAATTCAAGACCAAATACAAGCAAGAAGAACATTCGCGATTATTTCCCATCCCGATGCCGGTAAAACTACAATGACAGAAAAACTGTTATTTTTTGGTGGAGCTATTCGTGATGCAGGTACAGTAAAAGCGAAGAAAACCGGAAAATTTGCTACATCTGACTGGATGGAAATCGAAAAACAACGCGGAATTTCTGTTACTTCTTCCGTTATGCAATTCGATTACGACGATTGCCGCATCAATATTTTGGATACACCTGGTCACCAAGATTTCAGTGAAGACACATACCGTACATTGATGGCAGTGGATAGTGCAGTTATGATTGTCGATGCTGCAAAAGGTATCGAAGCTCAGACAATTAAGTTATTTAAAGTGTGTCGCTTACGCGGGATTCCAATTTTCACGTTCATTAACAAATTGGATCGTCAAGGTAAAGAACCATTAGAGTTAATGGAAGAACTTGAAGAAGTATTGGGAATTGAATCGTATGCGATGAACTGGCCGATTGGTATGGGGAAAGAATTCTTAGGGATTTATGACCGTTTTAACAATCGTGTTGAACAATTCCGTACAGATGAGAAGGAACGCTTTTTGCCTTTGGATGAAGAAGGTGGATTGGCTGTCGATCATTCGATGAAACAAACTTCGTATTACAAACAAGCTTTAGAAGATATCATGTTATTAAATGAAGCGGGTAATGACTTTAATCTGGAAAAATTGAAAAATGGTAAAATGACACCGGTTTTCTTTGGTAGTGCCCTGACGAATTTCGGTGTGCAGACATTCCTTGAAACCTACTTACAATTCGCTCCAACTCCGCAGCCTCGAAAAACGGATGCAGAAGAAGTGATTAATCCAGTATCAGAAGAGTTCTCTGGTTTCATTTTCAAAATTCAAGCCAACATGAATCCTGCGCACCGTGACCGTATTGCCTTTGTGCGTATCGTTTCCGGTAAATTCGAGCGAGGTATGACCGTAACTTTATCACGTACGGGTAAAACGTTTAAACTGACGCAATCGACTCAGTTTTTAGCTGACGATCGTGAAACAGTAGATGTAGCTGTAGCAGGAGATATTATCGGTTTACATGATACAGGTAGTTATCAAATTGGCGATACCATTGTTGGAGGGAAAAAAACCTTTAATTATGAAAAACTTCCACAGTTCACACCAGAGTTATTTGTTCGCGTTACAGCCAAAAACGTAATGAAATCTAAGCATTTCCATAAAGGAATCATGCAGTTGGTACAAGAAGGTGCAATCCAGTATTACAAAACACTTCACACGGAAGATGTCATTCTTGGAGCAGTTGGTCAGCTTCAATTTGAAGTGTTTGAACACCGTATGAAAAATGAATACAACGTGGAAGTTCGTATGGAATCGATTGGCAATAAAATTGCACGTTGGATTGAAAACGAAAGTGATGTTAAGGAATCTATGTCGAGTCCAAGAAGCATGCTCGTTCGTGACCGCTACGATCGATATGTGTTCTTATTCGAAAACGATTTTGCAATGCGCTGGTTCCAAGATAAAAATGAAAATATCGAGCTATATAGTTTGTTATAAGTGAAAAACCTGTCATTCGACAGGTTTTTTTGTTTGCTCAATGGGGAGCAAATATAAGATAAAAAAGAAGAAAAGGAAACCTTCGCACAACCTTCGTACAGGTGCCAAAAGGTGTTTTTACAACGTGAACGTCGATTTTTCCTACGTGACCTCAAATTTTTCCTACGTCAACGCCAATATTTCCTACGTCAAAGCCGATTTTTACAACCAAGAGTTTGGTTTCTTCTCTCAGCCTCGATCTACAACGTAAGAACCGTACTCAGATTAAAATTAACTCTTCTTCACTAAGGCGAAAGTGTATTTTCCTGCTTCAAAAGTGAGTTAATTAATGAATTAACATAGAAATATTGTCAATCCTGTGTCGGGATAAAGTTTCACTCTATTCACGTTTGAAGTAAGTGAGCGTAACGAATATGATAGAGAGAGAAGTTTTGGCAGGAAAGGAATTCACTAGATGAAAATAAGCGATTTTTCAATAAAGCGTCCCGTTTTTACAACAGTTATTATGTTTTTAGTCATTATATTAGGTATTGTATCGTTCTTGAAGATACCGGTTACGCTAATTCCGGAACTGAATCCTCCTGTTGGAGTGGTTGTGACAAGTTATCCAGGGGCGAGCCCGACTGAAGTCAGCGAAAAAGTGACAAAACCACTTGAATCAAGTTTATCAACATTGCCGGGGATAAAAACTTTGCAATCTACTTCGCAAGAAGGCGTCAATTTTATTTTATTGCAATTTGATTGGTCTACCAATATTGATGATATACAAAGCGATATTATGCAGCGTATCGATCAAACACCAGTACCTGACGATTCTCAAAAACCACGGTTTTTGAAATTTGACCCAGCGCAGTTCCCCATCATTCAGTTATCACTTCGTGCTCCTGAAAACGAGGGAGACGTCCGAATCATTGCGGAACAATTGGAAAAAGAACTGCGACGTACAGACGGCGTGGCGAGTGTCAATATTTCAGGGGCGTTAGTGGAAGAAGTACAAATTTTACTGGATCAACAAAAGCTTGAAGCTAAAGGATTAGCACAATCAGACATCGTGCAGTTGATTCAAGCGAACAATGTTTCGTTTCCTGGTGATCCAATCGAAACACAAGATGGCAAGCAACTGACAACCCGTATTGTCAGTACACTGACGAATGTCGAAGATATTAAAAATTTAGTAGTGACCATCAATCCAATGGACGGTGAAAATATAACCGTTGCAGACGTAGCAACGGTTGCGTTGGCAGAACATGAAACATCAACTGAAACGAGTGCGAATGAAGAACCCGCGGTTTTGATGTCAGTACTTCAAGAATCGGGAGCCAATACAGCTGATGTTTCAACTTCGTTAAAAGAATCATTAGATGAACTTTTAAAGAAGGATGAGTATAAAGGGGTAGAAGCGGATATTTTGTTTGACCAAGGTGATTATGTGAAGTTAGCCATCGGAAACATTGGATCCTCACTTATTTTTGGTGGACTCTTCGCGATGCTCGTACTTTTTGTTTTTTTGCGTGGAATAAAGAGTCCAATAATTATTGGAATTGCTATCCCGTATTCGGTCATCGTGACTTTCGTGTTAATGTATTTTGCTGATTTTGCTTTAAATATCATGACGCTGGGTGCATTGGCACTCGGTATTGGGATGTTGGTAGATAATGCAATAGTGGTCATCGAAAACATCGAACGTCATCTCGGTATGGGGAAAGATTCTAAAACGGCAGCTTCAGAAGGAACAAAGGAAGTAGCCGGGGCAATTATAGCATCGACTTTAACAACTGTAGCTGTATTCGTTCCTGTTATTTTTATCACTGGTTTGATTGGTCAAATTTTCACTGAGTTTGCCTTAACCATTTCCTTTAGTTTAATTGCATCTTTGGTAGTGGCACTGACCGTCATTCCAATGCTTGCAAGTAGAATAATGAAAAAGCCTAGAGGCGACTTCGAAGCAAAACGTCGACGTTCAAAATCATATAATAATTTTGAACGTTCGGTTAAATGGGCACTAGGAAATCGATTAATGGTATTGATTTTCACTTCAATCATGCTAATAATTGCAACGTATGGGATGTTCCAAGTGGGAACCGAGTTTTTACCAGCTACTGATGAAGGATTCGTTAGTGTCAATGTCGAGTTAGATAATGGATCTTCTGTAAAAGCAACAAAAGCAGTAGTGAAAAAAATAGAAGATCAGTTAAACAAAGAAAAAGATGTGGATGTATATGTGAGTCTAGTTGGCGGAACACAACAAGGCCAATCACGAGGAACATCAGAATCGAATAGAGCAGAAATATATATCAAGCTCATGCCATTAGATAAACGTGATCGTTCTGTTTTTGAATTTGTGGATGAAGTACAACCAAAAGTATTGAAAAACGTTGGGGAAGAGGCAGAAGTAAGTTTTAATTTGCAAACGGCTGCTGGTTCCACGCCAAATTCATTATCATTTTCAGTAACAGATACGGATGACAAACGTTTGGAAAAAGCAGTTTCTGATATTCAAGGCTCTTTAAGTAAATTTGATTCGATTACAGAAATTACGAATGACTTAGAAGAGAGAATAGATGAAGTGCAAGTGTCCGTGAAAAAAGATGCAGCAACAGAATTTGGACTGGCTCCTGCACAAATTGCCCAAACAGTAAACAGTGTGACAAGGGGGGCCTTTGCTACCCAAATTATTTCTGAAGATGATGATGTTTATGGTGTATATGTAAAATATGACGAAAAATACCGTAGCAGCATTGAACAGCTGAAGAAACTGAAATTAAGAACACCTTCAGGTCAATTTATTGAATTGCAGGAAGTTGCTGAAATTGAAATTGCCGAGGGTCCGGTTTCCATTCGTCGAGTAGACCAAGCAAATTCAGTCAGCTTTTCATTGAAATATGATTCTTCGTATTCGTTAGGGGAAATGTCTGATCAAGTGGATGAGGCAATTGAAAAATTAAAGTTACCGGAAGAAGTTGAAATTAAGTTCGGTGGAGACCGGGAATTATTTGAAAGTGCCATTAATGATATGCTGCTGGCAGTCGTTCTTGCAATTGTGCTTGTTTATATTGTGATGGCAGCGCAGTTTGAATCGTTCAAATATCCTTTTGTTATCATGTTTTCAGTGCCACTCATGATTATTGGTGTAGCACTTGGGTTGTTTATCACCCAAACACCTATCAGTATTACAGCAGTAATAGGCTTATTGGTGCTCGTGGGGATAGTGGTTAATAACGGGATTATGCTGGTTGATTTTATTAATCAACGAAAAGAAGAAGGGTACAATTCCTACGATTCAATCGTTTCTTCAACACGTGATCGAGTGAGACCGATATTAATGACTGCATTAACAACGATACTTGGTTTGTTACCTCTCGCTATAGGAATTGGTGAGGGAACTGAAATAAATCAACCTATGGGGATTGTCGTAATCGGTGGTCTTATCAGTTCGACTTTGCTGACGCTATATGTCATCCCGGTTATTTATAGTCTATTTGATCGTCAAACACGTAAAAGCGCAAAAGCACCTACATCGTGAATCCAAAACAACGTCTATTCAAAAATAGACGTTGTTTTTTAGTGTTAATTTTCGTACTATTCAATTATTAAGAGTTTCGGAGGAGTATAAATGCAAATTCCCTTATTCACTGGATTTCCTGGATTCATTGCACGGCAGATTATGCAAGAGTTGATCAATCAAAATAAAGTAGAGAAGATTTATGCAGTTGTCTTATCATCTCAAATGAAACTCGCAAAAGAGATTTCCCAGGAAATCATGAAGGAATCTCCTCAAGTAACAATACAGTTAGTGGAAGGTGATATCACATATCCAGGATTGGATATTGAAACCACTGAACTTGAAACTCTCCATCGAGAAGTCGATACAGTATGGCATTTGGCCGCTATATATGATTTAGCTGTGGCCAGGGATGCGGCATGGAAAGTAAATGTTCACGGAACTTACCATGTAAATGATTTTGTGAAAAATTTTCCTAACCTAAAAAGATATATGTATTTTAGTACGGCTTACGTAGCAGGAACTAGAGAAGGTCTATTAAGTGAAAGTGAATTAATCCGTCCTAAAGCCTTTAAAAATTATTATGAAGAAACGAAATATGAAGCGGAAGTCCTCGTTGAAAAATTGAAAGCTAAAGTACCAACGACGATTATTCGACCAGGAATTGTGCGAGGACATTCTGTTACGGGGGAAACGATAAAATTCGATGGTCCCTATTTCTTCATCAATATGATTGATAACCTGCGAAAACTTCCCTTCATACCGTATATCGGTAAATCGCAATCATTGATCAATGTTGTACCAATTGATTTTATTATACAAGCAGTAGTGTATTGCAGTGAGAATGATAAAGCTATTGGTAAAACAATTCATTTGACCGATCCAAATCCACATCCAGTGGAGGAAGTCTATCGACATATGGTCTGGAATGTAACGGGAAAATGGCCAAAAGGGCGAATACCTCTTGCACTAGCGAAAACGGGATTACAATTCAAATTAATAAGAAAAAGATTAGGTGTGGAAAAAGAGACACTCGACTATTTAACTTGGACGGCACAGTTCGATACGACTGTAGCGGAAGAAGTATTAGACGGTAGTGGAATCCAATGTGCGGATTTTATCGAATCATTGCCAAGTATGATTGCTTTTTACGAGCTTCATAAAAAAGATCGGTCATATCATATTCTGATCAAGTAGTGTTTGTTTACAACTCCGTTCAATATGGTATAATTATTGTACATGAAAACATAATAGACTTTTGACAGTTGTCAAAGGGGAGTAGCTATAGGGAAACCTATTTCATAGTCGTCATTACATGGCTTTTGCCATCGGTTATGATAGCCATTACATAATGTGCTTAGCAAGACCTTTGCCTTTAAAAAGGCAGAGGTCTTTTTGTTTTCAAAAACTTATTTAAAGGAGATCATTATGGATATCTTTACTGTTGAATTTTTAGTTGCTCTACTTTCAATTATTATGATTGATTTAGTATTAGCAGGAGACAATGCCATTGTTATTGGAATGTCAGCAAAAAACTTACCTGAACAACATAGAAAAAAGGCAATCATTTGGGGTACAGCTGGAGCTGTAGTGGTTCGGGTTCTTGCGACTCTTGCGATTGTATGGATTTTAAAAATTCCTGGTCTACAACTTGTTGGAGGACTAATTCTAATTTGGATTGCTTATAAATTATTAATTGAAGACGGAGACGCGGGGGATCACAAAGCCTCGACTACGATGATGTCAGCGATTACTACCATCATTATTGCAGATACCATTATGGGTCTAGACAATGTATTAGCCGTTGCTGGTGCAGCGAACGCTTCTTCAGACCACAGTTTTTTATTGGTTGTCATTGGATTAATTATTAGTATTCCAATTATGGTATGGGGAAGTACACTCTTCGTGAAGCTGATTGATAAATACCCAATTATTATTTACATCGGTTCTGCGGTTTTGGCATTCACTGCAGCACGAATGATTACACATGAACCATTTTTACATGATTTCTTTGATGCCTATCCGTATGTAGGTTGGATTATGATTGCATTAGTGACAGTTGGGGTAGTATTGGCAGGTCGATACAAAAATCGTAAGCTAATCGTCTTGGCTGATGAAGTTGATGATGCAAGAGAAATGAAAGAAAAAAATCACCAAAAATAAGACATGAAGAATTTAAGAAAAGCTGTGTAAAATCGAAAAGATTTTACACAGCTTTTTTTGTACCCCCTTAAAAATGATTTGCTATGTCGAATAGTTTGATGACATGAAATTGTAAAAATTCTAAGGGGTGGAAAGCATTGAAAAAAATCCAAAAAATTACTGCAGCTGTTTTAGCAACAGGCTTAGTCGCATCAACTTCTTTGCATGCTTTTGCAAATGATACTGAAAAAGTAGATTCTTCTAATTTTGAAACGGTAAATTTACAAGACGCCTTGAACAATCTGAAAGATCAATCGACATCAGTTGAAGATTTACAAACCATTTCAACAAATATTCCTTTAGGTTATCTTGCAAATAATATTTTCGCTTTATCCTTAAACATTGAAAAAATCAATAACCCTACTGCAAAAGCGGCTATCCAGAGAAATATTGAAAAAGCGATTGCTAAATGGGAAGAGAAAAACAAAGAAGAGAATCCAACTACCGAAGAACCGACTGCTGAAGAAAAAGAAGCATTAGAAAAAGCCGAGAAAGCAGCAAAAGAAGAAGCGCAAAAAGCTGAAGAACAAGCAGCAATTGACGCTGCAAAAGCAAAAAAAGAGGCAGAACATGAAGCTAAAATTGCAGCCGAAAAAGCGGCATATGAAGCTAAGTTAGCAGAACAAAAAGCGGCCGAAGAAGCTAAAAAAGCAGCAAGTGAAGCTGAAAAAGCTGAAAAAGAGGCCAAAAAAGAAGAACGTAAAGCAACAAAACAACAACGTAAAGATGAGCATCATGCTAAAAAACAAGAGCGCAAAGATGGACATCATGACCAAAAAGAAAATCGAAAAGATAGACACCATGATAAAAAAGACGGTCATAAAAAAGATCACGGTCATGGAGATAGAAAATAGAATAATGATCGTAACCACAAGTGACAAGTAGATGAATTGTTAAGAAATTGACATGCAAAACGTCTTTTCATTTTATCCATAACCCGTTACAATCGATAAGACTTAACAATTGTGCGGAAATGGGGTGAGCTTGTGATACTAGCAACGATTCAAGGGATATTTTCTAAGAAACAGACAAAAAGCGAACTAGAACTGCTAGTAATCCAAGCTAAAAAGGGGAATGAAGAAGTTCTTAATGAACTTCTTTCGTCCTACACTCCTTTTATGAAAAAAACTGCTTCATTTATATGTAAACGTTATATTGGGGAACAAGATGATGAATACAGTATAGCAATGTCCGCGTTCCATGATGCCATCGTTCATTTTGATCAGGATAAAAATGCATCATTCCTAACATTTGCTCATTTGCTGATTCGGCGTAAACTGATTGACTATATTCGAAAAGAAGCTAGAAGAAAAGAAATTAGTCTAGGTCAAATGACTTCTGATTCCGAGATTGAATCAAGTTCTTTTTCAATCCTGGAATCTTCTCATTCATTTGAACAATTTACAGCGACGCAGCAGGCAGATGAAAGAAAACATCAAATTGCTGTATACGAATCTTTGCTAAAACCATTTGGATTAAACTTTCAGGAACTTGTAAAAATTTCACCTTCTCATGAAGATTCAAGAAAAACCGCTATCCAAATAGCGCAACTAATTGTGGAAACGGACGAGTTTTACGAAGTCCTTCAAACAAAAAAGAAATTACCAATAAAAGAATTGGAAGAATTAGTTGAAGTCTCACGTAAAACCTTGGAGAGACAACGAAAGTTTATAATAGCAATTGCTATTCTTCTAAAAAGTGATCTGCACTACATAAAAGATTATTTAAAAGGACGGATGTCATGATGAACACGCGAAGACGGATCGTGTTTGAGACAACATCTTCATATACCATTTTCTTCACGAAAGATGGATTATTTGAAAAAGGCATTCCACTCCCGGCTTCTGTTGAAGTAGGTGATGAAGCATTTTATAAACCTTTTTTAAACAATAGAAGACATAAAGCAATATTTAATTCGGCATGGACAGCACCGGTACTATCGATTGTAGCTACGCTTGTCTTGCTTTTTTCAGTATTGTTGCCTGGACAAACAACAGTGTCAGCATACGTACAGATTGATATCAACCCAAGTGTAGAACTTGGTATAGATAATGAAGGAACTGTGTATTCATTTAAAGGACTTAATGAAGATGGAGTAGCCATAAAACGAGATATTGCATTTTGGAAAGGTAAGCCATTATCCTGGGTCTTGGATCAAATTGTGGATCGCACAGAAACTATTATCAAAAAAACTGATGAAATTGAAATAACTGCGATTTATGAAAATGATGATGATCATGACCATGACCAACTGGAAAGAGTAATTATCGCAGCAGTAAGTTCTTCTACCAGCGAAGTACTTTCTCAAAAACAAAATATAAACATAAGTGAAGCGACAGTGTCAGCTCGTGATGCTGCTAATAAACAAGGGATTTCTGTTCAAGAATACAATACCGAAATTGAAGAGCAACAAGAGGAAAAGCGCCAGAAAAAAGAGAAGCCCATTCCTTTACAACAAAAAAGTGAAAAGATAAAACGTAATCCTGTCGAACTGCCAAAAAATGATAAAGCCAAACAACAAACTCCTCCAACAGGAAATTCACAAAAAGATGAAAAGCCAAAAAATAAAATCGAAATTCCTTTAAAGAATGAAGTGAAACAACAATCCAATCAAATGAAGAACGAAGTGAAACAACAATCCAATAAAAAAAAGAATGAAGTGAAACAACAACCCAATCAAAATCAAAACTCTCATAAACACAAACCAAATCAAAATCATGAGAATAACTCTGGTCAAAGGAACAAAGATGAATATAAAGCTGGCAGGGACAAAAATAACTCCAAAGAAAATGTCCGAGATGATCGAAATGACAGAGACAACAGAGATAACGCAACTGACAGAGATGACAGAGAAGAAAGAAATGAAAGAGAAAGTGATGAAAAAGATGACAAAAAGAGTGAAACGAAAGTGAATACCAAAAATGAAGATAAGCACGACAATAACAATAAACATAATAATAAAGATGATTAACAAGTTGTGCTTCTCAAATGAGAAGCACTTTTTTATTCAGGAAAAAGACTAGCGCTTTCTTTTTCCCGAAATGTTTTTTAGAATAGGAAGATGACCTATTCGTGTCATTTGAAAGGACTTGACCGTTTTATGAATCCAATTATTAGTCGCATACGGAATTTAACTCCCGCCCAGGCGATTGTTTCCTACTATTTCCTAGCGATCGGTATATCAGTAGGGTTACTAAACTTACCTGGTGTACATCAAGAAGGAGTAAAAGTAGAATTTATTGATAGTATGTTTACAGCCGTTAGTGCTGTCAGCGTAACTGGTCTTAGTGTATTCAATATTTCAGAAACCTACACCACTTTTGGAATATTCATGTTAATGGTGATACTTCAACTCGGCGGCATTGGAATTATGTCCCTTGGCACTTTCGTGTGGTTACTTGTAGGGAAGAAAATTGGCTTACGTGAGCGTCAATTAATTATGATGGATCATAACCAGCATTCATTATCAGGAGTAGTAAATCTTATTATTGAAATTATCAAGATTTTATTGCTAATCGAGTTATTAGGAGCTCTTATCCTTACATTCTATTTCACTCAATTTTATGAAACATTTTCACAAGCGTTCATACACGGCTTGTTTGCCTCTGTTTCAGCGACAACAAACGGTGGCTTTGATATAACTGGTCAATCCATGATTCCCTACCATAATGATTATTTTGTACAGATTATCAACATGATTTTAATTATATTAGGCGCAATTGGATTCCCAGTTTTAATCGAAATTAAAGCGTTTTTGTCGGGCAAAAATAAAAATTTCCGTTTTTCACTTTTCACTAAAATAACCACCGCTACATTTGGTCTTTTGCTGTTGGTTGGCACTGTCGTGATACTTGTACTTGAAATGTTCAAATCATTTCGCGACATGTCTTGGCACGAAGCCTTATTTGCTGCAATGTTCCATTCGGTTTCCTCTCGTTCTGGTGGCCTTGTTACGATGGATATTACTGAGTTTGCGCAGGGGACCAATATATTCATTAGTGCATTGATGTTTATAGGGGCTTCTCCAAGTTCAGTTGGTGGAGGAATTCGCACGACAACGTTTGCCATTGCCATTCTATTTCTCATTAACTTTGCACGTGGAAAAAACGAAATTCAAATTTTTAATCGAGAGATTCAGCTAATTGATGTGTTCCGTTCATATGCAGTAATTATTTTAGCGCTTTTCATGGTACTGTTTGCTACGATTGCGTTATCCATATCTGAACCAACATTACCGATTACAGCCATTGTTTTTGAAATTACCTCTGCATTCGGAACTTGCGGAATGTCTTTAGGCATCACAGATGAATTATCGACGTTTGGTAAAATATTGATTATGGTTCTGATGTTTGTAGGACGAGTCGGATTAATTTCTTTCCTATTTACGATCGGTGGCCGTACAACAAAAACAAAATTCCATTATCCAAAAGAACGCGTAATTATAGGATGATAAAAAAAGAGCAGGTCCTGAAAATCAGGATACCTGCTCTTTTGCTATAAATGAAAATTGTGGTGCTTGTCCAGATTTGAAGAATGTCAGTAAGTATCCATCCTTTGACACCACTTGTTCTTGTTCAAGTTGATGTAAATCTAGAGTGAAAGGAACTAGCAGTGTTTGTTTATACACTTCACGTTCATGTAAGTTAAGACCGGCGAAAGTGGATCCTGCAAGCTGTGGATTTTCTATGATTTTTCGATAAATAGCTGACTGAGCTTCTTTTTGCATTTCTTTTTCCCACCAAGGTTTACGTGGTTGGAATTGGTGATGGGCTAAGTAGTCAATTTTCATCAAACTTCTGACAACATCCATATTGGCACGTCCGTCTTGCATTAAAAATTCTTCAAGACGTTTAAATAAATCTTCAAGCTGGTGACCAATTCTTGACCAGCCTTTTTCCTCCCAATAACTCCCGAAATCCTGGAAGAAATCAAATGGTGTATCAAAAGTTTCAGTTACGAGGTAACCTACCGTCCGGTCTAGTCGATGAGCATTCCAATACTTCTCAAGTACATCTTCAGCTTGTTTGATTCTCAACATATCGTCGAAAGTCAGTACATTATTTGCGAAGATTTCGTATGGAGCTTGATCGACATACACATAGCCATATTCTTCTGCTTGCACACGTAACCCAGTGCCTCGTAACAGCTTCAAGAAACCTAATTGTAATTCTTCAGGTCCCATTGCAAAGACATCATTGAATGTCTGTTTGAAGGACGCGTAGTCTTCTTCGGGTAATCCAGCAATTAAATCTAAATGCTGTGCAATTTTACCGCCTTCTTTTACCATTGTTACTGTTCGAGTTAATTTGGCAAAGTTTTGTTTTCTCTTTACCAATTCATTCGTCAATTCATTTGTTGATTGAACACCAATTTCAAATCGGAATAATCCAGCAGGTGCATTATCATTTAAGAACTGAATGACTTCAGGTCTCATGATATCAGCTGTAATTTCGAATTGAAAAACAACACCCGGTCGATGTTCGTCAATTAAAAATTGAAACATTTCCATTGCATAGCTTCGGCTGATGTTAAAGGTCCGGTCAACAAATTTAATAATTTTCGCATTATGATCCATTAAATATCGAATATCTTCTTTTACTTTTTCCCGATTAAAATAGCGCACACCGACTTCTATGGAAGATAAGCAGAATTGACATGAGAAAGGACAGCCTCTACTTGTTTCGATGTAAGTAATTCGTTTAGATAAGTGTGGGATGTCTTCTTCAAAACGAAAAGGTGATGGCATCTCTCGCAAATCAATTTTAGGACCCTGTGGATGAATCATAAACTTGCCATCCTGCATGTAACAAATTCCGGGTACCTCCTGCAAAGAGACAGTCCCTTCGACATAATGAAGCAGTTGTTTGAATGATACTTCACCCTCACCCATAACAATAAAATCGATTTCTTCCATACGTCTCAACCAATAATTTGAGTCGTAAGATACTTCTGGTCCACCGAGTACAATAATAGTTTCTGGGCTCACTCTTTTTAAAAGACGCACTACTTTTAATGTCTCTTCGATATTCCAGATGTAACAGCTGAAACCAACCACTTTTGGTTTCTTTAAATAAATGTCTGAAACAATATTAAAAGATGGATCTTTGATTGTATATTCAGCAATTGTCGGATTAAACTCAGGTTGGGCACTTGCTTTCAGGCACCGTAGAGCCAAGTTAGTATGAATATATTTAGCGTTTAGCGTAGCTAAGACGACGTTCATTAAGCATTCTCCTTTTTTACACCATCCTATTTTACCAAGGAAAAGAGTTTCAAACAATAAAAGCATTCATACCCATCCGATTTGATCTTTTAGTATGGAACAAACTGAATTAAAAGTATTTTTGGTTTTCGACCTTTACAGAATATCTTGGAACTTCAAGGCATATTATGTTTGAAAAGAGTGAGAGAGGTCGGTGAAAGAATTTGTTTTGGAGTAAAATTACAGAGATGTTCGATTTTTTATTTAAAGATGAGAAAAATCCCGTAATCCTTTTTGAAAATGAAAAAGGGATTATCAAGATGAATTACAAAGCGCGAGAATTCTTTTCCAATCATCATACTGAAGTGTTTGCTAAGCAAATGGACAAGGCCTCTTTCGAAACATGGAGGCACTTTTTAAAGAATGCAACCATCTCTAATCACGCAAAAAGTCGAATTTGTTTATCTGATTTAGAAAATCGGGAAATGTATTTCGAACTTGAAGGATGTTACAATCAATCAGCTGACCAATATATTATTCATTTCAAGCAAACCCCTGAGAAATTCGTAAACCAAAATTATTGGGCTGGATCTGTCAATTACAAGTCTCTTTTTGAAAACGCTCCAGATGGAATAATTTTGACAAATTATGAGGGAATTATTATCGATGCCAATCTGAAAGTAGAGAAGCTGTTTGATGTATCGCTAGATAACTTAATAGGTAGAAATTCGACGATTATCTTTGATCGAATTCCTCATTCAAATATTGAATTCAATAAGTTTTTAGAAACACTTTTTTTAAGAGGAAATGCGAAAATGGTTTTATCAAAAATCGATGCGAATGGTGAACCAAGATATTATCATGTTACATCTGTGTTCGATGAAATTTTGGAAATGTATATCACACTAATTCATGATGACACTGAAAACTATGCATTAAAAAGACAAATTGAACATTCTCAATCCTTATCCACTCTCGGTCAGATGGCAGCAAGTATCGCTCATGAAGTTAGAAATCCACTGACATCCTTAGAAGGATTTATCCAATTACTCACAAATCAAGTTACAGAACAAGGTCATCAATATCTTGACATCGTTGATAGTGAACTCACTCGTATGGAATCCATTCTCAATGAATTTTTAACGTTATCTAAACCGACTACACGGTCTCTCAAAATGATTTCAGTATCCTCTATCATTAAGCAAATTGTCTATCTTATGCAACCACAGGGGATTTCACAAAATATTGAACTGGAATTCATTACGTGGGAAAAAGATTCCGATATTGTTTTGGGTGATGCTGACGAACTGAAAAAAGTTTTTATGAACATCTTGAAGAATTCTATGGAAGTAATGCCTCATGGGGGGAAAGTGATAATAACGCAAACTCTGCGTGAAGATAACCAATTATGGATTTCAGTAAAAGATCAGGGGGTGGGCATGACACCTGAGCAGCTTCAACATATTTTTTTACCATTTTATACATCAAAGGAACACGGTACTGGATTAGGGCTAGCACATGCAATGCAAACAATCGAAAATCACGGAGGAAGTATAGAAGTGGAAAGTGAGATAAGCAAGGGTACTACTTTTCATATTATCCTTCCAATTTATCAATTGGAATCAAGTAAGGAGAAAACAACACATGATCAAAGACATACAAAGCCCTTTAGGGAAGTTATATCTTCAAATTGATGACGCAAAATTAACAGCTATTCACTTTCATGATCCAAACGTTGCCGATGAGGCAAGCACCAATCAGAATGAATGGGTGTTTGAAAATGCCAAGCAGCAATTAATCGAATATTTCAGCGGACAGAGAATACAGTTTGATTTGCCACTGAATGTAAGCGGAACTGCTTTTCAGCAGAGTGTTTGGAATGAGTTGAAAGGTATTGAATATGGACAAACCATCAGTTATCAAGAACTGGCAAATCGAATCGGAAATGCAAAAGCTTGTCGGGCAGTCGGACAAGCTAATAGAAAAAATCCATTACCCATAGTTGTTCCATGTCATCGTGTCATCGGTAAAGATCACTCATTGAAAGGGTATGCAGGCTCTCTTACACCTTATAAAAAAATACTGATTGATCTTGAACTGCAACATATCGATTCCAAAGCATTTTGACAAAGTTCTTCTATTCCCTATATACTAGTTTTAATTAGAGATATTGGGAATACAGGTGATTGAGATGAAATCCGAAGAACTGACACAGTCGTTAAAATTATTCATAGTGCTTTCAAGGGCATATAAATCGTTGCATGAGTGTACAAATCAATTTTTTCAAGCGAATGGATTAAACCCTACTGAATTTGCAGTATTGGAGCTGTTGTTCCATAAAGGTCGACAACCATTACAAAAAATAGGTAATAAGATTTTACTTGCTAGTGGATCGATTACATATGTAATTGATAAATTGGAAAAAAGAGGTTATATTCACCGCATATCGTGCCCATCTGACCGAAGAGTGACTTTCGCTGAAATCACTCCCGAGGGTGAGGCTTTTATGGCACAATTGTTCCCAGAACATGAGAAACAGCTACATGAAATGATGGGTGCCTTGGATATTGAAGAAAAAGAACAAGCAATTGCTTTATTAAAGAAATTAGGACTATCAATTAAAGATTTGTCTTATTAAAAAAATTCTGGCTCAATTGATGAGCCAGAATTTTTTATTGTTTTGCAGCGATTGTTTCGCCCATTTTCAAGAATGCATCCGTTAAGTTCACACTGTTCTGATCGAAGATAGTCAATCGCACGATCAAATTACCCTGTTCAAATACCATACCGGAAACAGTTCCTAATTCAAATGTCGATTCGTATCCAATTTGATTCGAAATGCCTTCGCCTTGTGGTAATTTTTCTTGTTTATCAATTTTTACAGGCTCTTTGCCAATACTTACAGCTGCAATACTTTCAATCATCGTATCTCTAATGATTTCGTAGTCAGCTTCATCTTTGGAAATCGTTTCAACGCGCATGAACACGGCAGAATTTTCGTCATAGTAAAGTGAATCTCTATTCGGCTCTTCTCCCGTTAATGAATAGCCATCCAATTTGTAAAGCGAATAGTTCTGTTGGTCACTATCCGTCAACTTAGCTGTTTCCTCTTTCTTTTCGTCCTCGATTGAATAGGAAAGTGCTTTTTCAGGTCCTCTTGTTTCAGGATCAATTGCAGTTTCTGTTTCCTCTTTTGATTTATTTTCATCAGCTGTTTCATCAACAGTGGTTTTATCACTTTCAGAGCCATTTGTTTCATCAGTGGAGTTACATGCAGAAAGCATAGAAATTGCTAGAGACAAGGATGCAAATAATAGCCAAGATTTTTTCATATAAATATTCCTCCTTATGTAGTAGACGTGATGTGATTGTCATATGTTTCAAGAGTTAAGCGGTAAAACCAGATACAGGAGAATGGTCATTGTAATGTGAGCAATGATAATGAGTGGCATACTTTTTTTCCACTCATATAAAAGTCCCCACAGTAAGCCTGATGTGATTGCTGCAAGAACTCCTAGCCAAAATCCGCTGAAAGCCATAGATAATCCGAATAGGATAGAAGCCACCAATACAGCATAGAAAGGGCTCATATACATTTTTAATTTTTGCTGAATAAAGCCGCGCCAAAATAACTCTTCTCCTGGGGCTATAATTAGCATCAATAACAAGTAGTGCCAAACCGTTGTTGGCCCATAGTCACTCAAAAATCGTTCGACTGAAACTGCTGCCTGATCCGTAAATATGGAAAAGAAACGATAAGCAATTGCAATAAGCCCATAAGTGAGTGTACCATAACCAATTCCGAAAATTAAGTACTCCCAAGTCCGAACATCATCTTCCATTTTACCTAGAACAAATGATAAGGCCATAAATAATAGCATAGTGAATGTATACATATACCAAAAGATTTCTTCGAATGAAAAAGTGAAAAAAAGTAATAAATAGACAATAACCAACAAGACAGTCCATCTTAGATGAGAAGTCATAATATTCAACTTACACACCTCCAATACTTTTTAGTCCTTTAAATTATTTAGGGATCACTCTTCTTCAACTTCAGCAATGGGTGTAGACTCTGACTCTTTGAGGTATACTATTTTATACCGTTTATGATTGACGACTGTTTTTTCTTCAATTTCGAGTTCATCGAAATTTTCCATTATGGAAAGATTCACAATGACGGAGTTTTCGTTGACTTTTTCTACTATTCCCTGCAAGCCATCTTTAAATTCAATTATTGATCCTACAGTTGCTATTTCCACAGACATTCAGCTCCTTAATGCGGTCATACTCAATAGTGTGCATGATAATTTTTCTGCCGTAAAGTATTTTCTGAAAACATATTTAAATCATTTGAAATTTTTCTATAAAGGGAGACTACCCATGAATATATTTGAACAACAATTAGATGATTTAAAAGCTGGAAAGCTATCATCTATTACCATCGAAAAAGATGACTTTTTGTCATTTCGTGAAGTGCTGGTTGTAAGAGAAGATTTTAAACATATAAGAGGTACAGCTAAACAAGGCGGAATTGTCATCTATACATATGATTTGGATGCACGAAGTTAACAAGAATGTCGTATTTTGTCGGAATAAACTTGTGTTTGCGAGAAGTTTTTCGTGTATAATAATGGATAATATGGGTTTGGTAAAGGAGGTATCACGTGCCGGAATCAATTCTTGAGCAAGTGGAACTTACAAGAGAAAAAATGATTAAGTCAGCGCTTGAAAATGGTTTTGGAGACGTTAATACTATCCGACTTAGTAAAAAGTTAGATCGTTTATTAAACATATATCAATTGAAAGACTTCCCAAATAAAGCGTCTATCATCGATAATGAATTAATTAAAAACTAAGCATTTCTGCTTAGTTTTTTTATTATCATATTTTATCAGAATAATAGGTATATTTGATATACTCATATAGTTAATAAGGGGGATTATGAATGTCAAAATTGAATTTACTGAGAGAAAATTTAAATGAGTCAATCGTGGGGCGTGAGAAAGAAATAGATTTTATGTTAATTGCTTTAATTCAAGGTGGTCACGTGCTACTTGAAAGTGTCCCGGGTTCAGGGAAGACGATGATGGCCAAATCTTTTGCACATACATTTAAAGGGAATTTCAAACGCTTACAGTTTACACCTGATGTATTGCCGTCTGATGTAACAGGTATTAGTTATTTTGATCCGAAAACACAGGAATTTGTTTTGCGTCCTGGTCCAGTAGCTACCAACATTTTGCTAGCAGATGAAATTAACCGTGCTACTCCTCGAACTCAATCGAGCTTGCTAGAAGCGATGGAGGAAAAGCAAGTGACAATTGATGGTGAGACAATCGTTCTTCCAAATCCGTTTATGGTGATTGCTACTCAAAATCCTGTGGAATCTCAACAAGGCACTTTTTCATTGCCAGCAGCCCAACTGGATCGTTTCTTATTCCGAATTGAGATAAGTTACCCAAGTTTTGAGGAAGAAAGAAGAATCTTAAAAGAGTTTAGTCAAAATCCGGGGGAAGTAAAAACTTCATCGATTATTGGCATTGAAGATGTACAACAATGGCGTAAAGAGGTCCGAAACGTGACGGTCCATGAAGATATAGAAACATATATTTTACAAATCATTCAAGCGACAAGGCAACATCCGCACGTTGAATTAGGTTTAAGTTCTCGAGCTTCCTTGGCACTTCTGCATGCAGCACAAGGCTATGCATTCATAAATGGACGAACTTACGTAACCCCGGATGATGTGAAAAAAATGGTTGCGCCGCTTGCAACCCATCGACTCATGTTATCTGCTGAAGGGTTATTAGTACGTGAACCCGCACAAATTCTCCACGATATTATTGATTCCGTACAAACTCCTGTAGAGGCCATGGCAAGATGATCTGGCAACGGGAATATTTCGGTGCAATGAAGACCAATTGGGTTCTGACCATTATTGCTCTTTGTTTTACAATGTCAGTCATTGTTGCGCAATACGTGGCAGCAGGCGTTTTTGGTTTCTTTGGTGTAGTAACAGCCATGCAACTTTATTATTTGAAAAATGTTGGGAAAAAATTGACGTTACTAAATGATAAAAAAAGAAGTCGCATGTTTAAAGGAGAAAAATCTGAATGGGAACTGACATTTGAAAATAAGGGGCTTCCCATTTGGAATGGACAACTCAGATTACATTTTCATGATGCAGTTCAGCCACTAAATAATAAAGATATAAGTCATAGTAAGGTAATCGAAATTGTCGTTCCTTTGACGATTGGTTATAAAGAAATAGTTACTGTGAAAGTTCCAATCGAAGGGCAGAAGAGAGGATTGTCCAAACTAACAAATTTGGAATTGACGATCCCGCATGTTTTCGGTGAAGGCTCTGTCTTTTTACTACATAAACCCCTTTTACGAATGGAGCAAATGGTTTACCCCAATATATATGCATTAAAAGACAGAAGAAAACCCTCTCCACTTAAACCGGGGGATTATGAGTTTAAACATTCATTGTATCAAGATTTGTTTTCACCGTTAGGTACTAGAGATTACCAGGCGGGCGATCAGTTTCATCATATCCACTGGAAAGCCAGTGCAAGATTGCAACAACTTCAAACAAAAGTTTTTACTCAAGTTGCAAACGAATCTGTATTGTTGGTGTTAAATGTCGTCCATCACTACTCCATTATTTCTAATCTTGAAGAAAGAATTGAGGAAGTAGCCTCCTTTGTGGATTATTTCTATAGAGAAGGAATCCCATTTTCTTTGACTGTCAACGTCAGATCATTTGGAACCACTCCATATTTGTATCTTCCTGTAGGAGCTGGTCAAAAGCACCGTCAATATGCAATGGAATTGTTATCAGTTCTGTCTAATAATGAACTGACTATCCCATTTAACCGAATGCTGATGCATCTGGATATGCATGGAAACCTACCAATGACAGTCATTATATTTACACATGACTCGCAAGAGTTGGTTAAATATGTGAAGAAGTGGGTCAAACAAACTCAAGTGGATATTCGACTATCGAGTCTTGGAGGTGAAGTGAAATGGCACCAGCAGTCTCTTCAAAACCGTTAGTACAATTCGAATCATTTGGAAAGTTTCTGCAAGATGTATGGTTAATGTCTTTTCTTTTCATATTTATTAGAGTGGATACGACAATTTCTTTTCCATTCTTATGGATTGGTATTTTATTGTTGATAGCAATCGTGATCAATTTATTTTTCTATAAGACGGGCTATCAAATAGCCATATCATTGCTTGCTTCAGTAGTCTTCTGTTTTTTAGCTTTCGTATTCGGGGCTCCATTGTGGTTTTTTGTTGCTATACTTGCATTTTCATTGTGGAGAATACAGGAACGATATTCTAAAATTCAAGAGGATGCCACACATGATGGTTATTTTATGACTCTTCTTCTTGTGATTTTCTCCTTATCATATTTTTTAGCAACCATATTAAGAAGACCTGACGCGATAAGAGAGACCATACTATTAGCGATTGTCGGTTTGCTCTTATTTATGTTGGATCGAATGATAGTTCAATGGAAGCGCTCAAAAGAGGAAAATCGAGTGCCGTTTTATAAACTAGTTTTATTTTATTTAGGAATCATAGGCATTGCAGCATTTGCATTTGGGATGATTGCTGGTCTTGCAGGGAAAGCACGAGAATCCATTGTCTTATTACTAGGTGATTTGTTTGTATTAATCTTATATCCAGTTGGTTTATTCATGGAAGGGATACGTGGTCTTTTCAGTAAATTTATAAGTCCTCCGGCCGCTCGTGAATCAGTGTACAAGCCAACAGGACAATTTCAACAAAATGAAGCAGACAAATTTAAGGGACATGATTTTGTTTTGGATATTCCTTGGGTGGCTATATTAAGTAGTATTTTATTAATCATAGTGATTATTTTTGTATGGAGATTAGCAAAAAATAAAGCTCAAGTTGTAGAATTTGACGAAAATCATATGGAATACGAAAGAACTCAAAGCAAGTCAAAGCACGTGAACGAACAGAAAGATGTGGCATGGAACTATTCGATGGAGACCAATGTAGTGAGAGAAGCGTACCGAGATTTTGAAAAGGATGCAAGCTCTAAAGGTTTTACGAGGCACCAAAACGAAACGGTAAGAGAATGGTTTTTACGAGAAGGATGGAACGTCTCAGAACACTTCTATGACGTTTACGATGTCGTCCGATATAGTGAAGGGTTAATGAATGAACAAGATGGTAAATGGTTTATTGATGAAATGCAAAAACTTTCAAAAAAATATTTGATTAAAGAGGTTTAATTCATGTGAATATGGGGGAAAGTATATTTGAACACAGCAACATTCTCATTTCCCCCTTTTTATAGGACACATTTCCGAAAGGAATGTGTCCTACTTTTTTTGTCCTCACATTTCGTTTTCTTATGCAATATATCCGGTAGGCGTATACTTCAGCGTTACATTCTTTTAAATTTCGGTTCCTCAAATATGAATTCTCGTCATCCGTTTAATAATCAAAAAATAGTTCACTATTTTCGGAATGTTTCGATGCTTAAATCTAGGAACTTTGTTAAACTAATAATCAATTACAGAAATTTTCCAACTTGGAGGTTACATAATGAGTAATAAAGCACATATCGGTTTTGTAGGAACAGGAGTAATGGGGAAAAGCATCGTCAAACATCTATTGAACGGCGGGCACGAAGTTTCCATATTTACACGCACAAAAGAAAAAGCGCAAGACTTACTGGAACTGGGTGCAAAGTGGGCCGAGACTCCTGGTGAAGTAGCTTCTCAAGTAGAGGTTATTTTCACAATGGTCGGATATCCATCCGACGTAGCGGAAGTTTATAATAGCGCAAACGGAATATTTGAAAATGGAAAAGAAGGATTAATTGTGGTCGATTTGACAACTTCAACACCGACGCTGGCCATTGATCTTTATAAAAAATCGCAGACACTAAGCATGAATTCACTGGATGCTCCGGTATCGGGTGGGGATGTAGGGGCAAAATCAGGGAAATTATCAATTATGGTCGGAGGCGATAAAGAAGTTTTTGATAAACTATATCCGATATTTGAACTGTTTGGCGAGCATATCATCTATCAAGGGGATGCTGGTGCAGGTCAGCATACTAAAATGGCCAACCAGATCGCGATTGCCTCTACGATGATAGCAGCTTGTGAAGCAATCACTTATGCGAAGGAAGCAAAGCTAAATCCGGAAATGGTTTTGAAGTCCATCACAAAGGGGGCAGCAGGTTCATGGTCATTGACTAACCTCGCACCACGGATGTTGAAAGATGATTTTGAAGCAGGCTTTTATATGAAACACTTTATTAAAGATATGGGAATTGCATTGGATGAATCAAAAAAAATGAATCTGACATTGCCTGGTTTGGAAATGGCGTATGAAATGTATCAATCATTGGCCAATCAAGGATTTGAAAATGAAGGAACCCAGAGTTTAATCAAGGCTTATAAAAAATAGAATAGAATATAGCGGGGTGCTGAGAGTGAATCAACAACAGACGACGACTCCAAGGAGTCCGATAGCTCTTTATTTATCATTACCGATCTTATCCTGGGCTTTTTACGATTTTGCCAATACCATTTTCTCATCTAATATTAATACGGTATTTTTTCCGTTTTACACAGATGATGTAATTGGCACAAGTGTTGCCAGGCAACAAGTGGCCAGTACGTTTGTTTCGTACGCAAATGCAGTCGCCAGTTTTTTCTTGGTTATGTTTGCGCCGTTATTTGGCGTATGGATTGACCGGACAGGATACAAGAAACGTTTTATCGTTTGGTTCGCTTCCATTTCCATCCTCGCAACTTTTATGATGGGTGTTTTTGGCGGATTGGAAACGAATTCTTTCATATGGGGAGTCCCCATGTCCTATGCCTTGGTAGTCATAAGTTTCGTCATTGCCAAATTCTTTTTTAATTCCAGTCTTGTCTTTTATGATTCGATGATGAGTGATCTCGGAACAAAACAAGAAATGCCATTGATTTCTGGATTTGGGGTAGCTGTCGGCTACATTGGGACAATTGTCGGATTACTCGTTTATCTGCTCGTAAGTGACGGTGAGTTTCACAAAGCATTTATTCCTACTGCTATTTTATATTTACTATTCAGCCTGCCATTATTTTTTATCAATAAAGACGTACCTATTCCTAAGAATCAGAGAGTCAGAGGTTCTTTCTTTGATGGATACAAAGAAATTATCAATACGTTTAGAGATATGAAATCCCATAAATCTGTTTTCACATTTATGATTGCATATTTCTTCATAAACGATGCGATCGCAACAACAATCGCCATGATGGCCATTTATGCAACTGTAATCGTCGGTTTTTCATCGGGACAATTTATCATTCTTTATCTTGTGTCCACTATTTCGACCGTAATCGGATCTTTTGTTTTTGGATATATAACAAAAAGAATCGGTGCAAAACATGCAGTAACGATTGTAGCCGTTCTCATGATTGTTTCACTGATTGTAGCCGTATTTGCAGTTGAGCAATGGATGTTTTGGATTGCTGGTAGTATGTTTGGCGTTTCTCTTGGATCGATGTGGGTAACTTCACGTACCCTAATCATTGAATTGACACCTGAAGAAAAAAGAGGGCAATTCTTTGGATTGTTTGCATTCTCCGGAAAAGTGTCTTCCATTATTGGTCCGGCACTGTACGGGACGATTACGTATCAATTACAGGATTACGGAACTCTAGCAAGTCGAATTGCCTTATCCACATTAATTGTCATGACCATTATTGGATTGATTATTCATCTAAAACTAAAGCATGACTCAACTATTCAAGTAAATTAAACACTCTATTAAATAAAAAAGCCGGTAACCATGTGAGTGGTTCCGGCTTTTTGACAAGATAAGCAACTATAACGTCATCGACACGCTTTAGCTTATCTTAATTAAATTTAATCTAAATAGGAGCTCCCAAAAGTATAAGTGCGTTTCTTTACTGGTTGTTTTCTAGACTGTGGGGTGGATGCATGTGTGGGTTTTTTATTTATTATCGTTTGATGCAAGCCTGTGTACTCACTTAAAAGTTGTTTGGCTAGATTCAAACTCATTCGTCTTTGTGGATTACGGTAATTTTCATCTAAATGTCCCAAATGTGGAAGGCTTTGAAAATCTTCTTTTTTGGGTAATAAATGAAAGTAGTAATCAGCACACTGAACTAAGACAGAAGATTGTTGTTGACTAAAACGAGGGTTTTTCACAAAATGCAGTCCCAATTTTTTAGCACGACCGGTTTCAATCATCTTTTCAATGGTCAATCTTTTTAATTCATACAGGTATTTATTATCAGTAGCTGTTTTTGCATGACGATTAACTGAATAAATAGCAGAAGCCAGTTGTTCATCTGTCCTATCTTGTTTCATGAAACCCCACCCTTCGCATCTTGAAAAATTGAGAATATTAGCCAGAATCAAGAAAAATTCAGAGCATTCAATTAACTACTATCATACCAATTCATTACCAATCTGTATAGTTGAAAACAAAAAATTATGGAAAAGGTGATAAAAATATGAAAACAAAGAAAACCGCGATTTTGGATATTGGGTCAAATACAATCCGCTTAGTCATATATTCCTATGATCAAATTCGGGGACTTCGGGAATTTGAAAATATAAAAACTGTGGCGCGATTGCGCACATTTATTCAACAGGACGGATCAATGTCTGAAGAGGGCATTGAGCTTCTTCAGGAAATATTGCAATCCTTTCAACGAATGCTTAAAGACTATGATGTCGATGACGTTCTTGCTACTGCTACCGCGGCAATTCGACAGGCAACCAATCAACAACAAATTGTTGATCGTATGAAGAAAGAAACCGGGTTTGAACTAGATATTTTAAGTGAAGAAGAAGAAGCTTATTTTGGTTTTTTAGCTGTTGCTCATTCTGTATCGACTGAGTCAGCTGTAACAATCGATATCGGTGGTGGTAGCACGGAGATTACGTATTTTGTTAATAAGAAACTGCAAAAGACACATAGTTTTCCTTTTGGTGTTGTTTCACTGCAACAACAATTCATGAAAGGTGAAAAAATGACCAGCGTTGAGAGAGATCATTTATCTTTATTTGCTGAAGCTCAATTCCGTTCACTTCCTTGGCTTAATGGTGTGAGATTACCCGTAATTGGAATCGGAGGGAGTGCACGCAACATTGCACAAATCGATCAACAACGGAAGGAATATCCGATTTCCAATGTTCATCAATATAATATGAACGTAATTGATTTATACACGCTAAGTGATACTTTGGGCGACTTATCCATTAATGAATTAACAAAAATTGATGGCTTATCGAGTGATAGGGCCGATATTATTTTACCTGCACTGGAAGTGTTCAGGGCCTTAATGAAAGTTGTCCAATCTCAGGAATTCATTTTCAGTCGCAAAGGGTTGCGGGAAGGAATCATGTTGAACCGGGTCCTGCAAATTCATCCAAACGCTTTAAATAAGCATGATGTCTTTACACATAGCAGCAAGGCACTAGCTGCAGAATTTGAAATGAACGAACATGAGGCTGAGCACTTGCAATTTTTGGCAGAGCAGGTTTATGAAGCTTGTGTAAGTCACCACAAAATTCATTTATCGGAGGACAGTTTGAAGTTGCTTAGAAGAGCGGCGACCTTATTTTATTTAGGAGAATACATTGACGCAGACTCCGCAAGTCAGCATACATTCTATATACTTTCCAATCGCTCAATTGATGGCCTGGAACATATGGATCGAATTAAATTGGCTCTCGTTGCCTCCTACAAAAATAAAGATACGTTAAAGCGTTATGCAGCACCATTTGAAAAATGGCTTTCAAAAGATGATCTGAAACATTTAAGGGATCTTGGTGCCATATTAAAATTTTCATATGGTTTAAATGGCTCCAAACGATCGGTTGTCAACAAAATAGTGATGGAGTCTTATGGAGCAGGATTGAAAATGAACATCTATGTTAAAGGAAATGCGATGGCAGAAGAATATCAAGCAGGAAAACAAAAGAAACATCTTGAACGGTTATGTAAGTGCGAAGTGAATCTAGAATTTATAGAAAAGGATGGACTAGCTCATGGCTGAACAACACCCGATGATAGACATTGATCAACCGGATTACTACAACAACCGCGAACTTAGCTGGCTCGCTTTCAATGAACGGGTTTTGGAAGAAGCGGAGGACGACCGGAATCCTTTAGCAGAACGTCTGAAATTTTTAGCGATTTTTAGTTCGAATTTGGATGAATTTTTTATGGTGCGAATCGCAGGTCTTCAAGACCAGGTTCGGGCGGGATTTCAAAAACCTGAAAACAAAGCGGGTCTGACGCCTAAAGAGCAATTAAAAAAAATAGCTAAGAAAACGCATGCCCTCGTAAAAAGACAATCTGAATTGTACCAGCAACTAATGAATAACCACATAAAGAAAGAAGATGTGGTTGTATTATCGATGGCAGAGTTATCTAAAACCCAAAGTGTTTTCGCTCAACATTTTTTTGAAGAACATGTTTTCCCTGTACTTACTCCTGTTGCAGTAGATGCCTATCGTCCCTTTCCGACCTTATTGAGTAAAACCATGAATATCATTGTTATGTTGGAACAGGAAAACGAGGAAGAACTCCAGGAAAAAGTGGCAATCGTTCAGGTTCCTTCTGTTCTTGCCCGGATGATTAAGGTTCCATCTAAAGAAAATATTGATGCATATATTTACTTGGAAGATTTGATTATCAATCAAATCAATACCTTGTTTTATGGTTATAAAGTGAAAGCTGTTAACACATTTCGCATGACACGAAACGCCGATTTAACCATTCATGAAGAAGGTGCCAGGGATCTTTTAGTCGAAATTGAAAAGGAATTAAAGAAACGGAAATGGGGGGCCGCAAGCCGTCTTGAGGTCCGGGCAAAAGAAATTAACACAGATGTATTATCCTATTTGTTGAATGAGCTTGAAATACATAAAGATGACGTCTATGAAATTGATTGTCCAATCGATTTGACGTTTTTATTTTCATTCATTAAAGAAATTAGGGTGGGTCGTGAGCATCTGGAATTTGAGAATTTTATTCCCCAACCACCGTACGATTTAGAATCTGATGAGGATTTATTTGAAAAAGCGTTTCAACAGGATTTATTTTTCCATCATCCTTATGAATCTTTTGCGCCAATTTTGGACTTTGTTTCTGAAGCTGCAGAGGATCCAAATGTTCTTGCCATAAAACAGACTCTTTATCGAGTAAGTGGTAATTCCCCTATGATACATGCACTGAAAAGAGCTGCAGAGAATGGCAAACAAGTGACGGTTCTAGTTGAATTGAAAGCCAGATTCGATGAAGAAAACAACGTACATTGGGCAAAAGAGCTTGAGCAGGCAGGTTGTCTCGTCATTTATGGCATGCATAATTTAAAGACCCATTCCAAAATCACATTAATAGTACGGAGTCGGAACGGACGGATCGAACGCTTTGTCCATCTTGGGACAGGCAACTACAATGATCAAACGGCTAAAATTTATACTGATATGGGCATTATTACGACAGAAAAGAAATTTGGGATTGATGCAACTAATTTTTTTAATTTCTTAAGTGGTTATACAGAAAAACCGAAATTTCATCATTTGGTAGTCGCTCCATATGATATTCGAAACGAGTTTATCAAGCTAATTGAACAAGAAATTGAGTTTCAAAAAAAGAATGGAACTGGCTATATCCGAGCAAAAATGAATTCATTGACAGATAAAGAACTGATTATGAAAATGTACGAGGCTTCAATAGCAGGTGTAAAAATTGACTTGATTGTTCGAGGGATTTGTTGTTTACGACCACAGATTAAAGGAATCAGCGAAAACATTCGCGTTATCAGTATAGTGGGAAGGTTTTTGGAGCATTCGAGAATTTACTGGTTCCACCACAATGGCGAAAATCGTGTTTATCTATCATCTGCGGATATGATGACAAGAAACATGATCAAACGAGTGGAAATACTTTTTCCGATTTTTGAAAAGTCGATAAAAAAACGAATCATGAATCTAATCTTATTTCAAATGGAAGATACAGCTAAAGCAAGGGAACAAGATCAGTATGGAGAATACCATCATCGTTTGCCATTTAATAAGGAGTCCGTATGGAACAGTCAGGAAGAACTATTAAAATTGGCTTACCGCGTATCAATTGATGGAGAATAAGGTTTTTTATATAAGCTATATACTTTTTTACAATAGTAATGGCATAATGAATTGGAAGAAAGAATATTCAGAATAAAAAGGGGTGTCGGTTATGTTGTTAAAAGATCAGACCATTATTATTACAGGTGGTTCTAGTGGAATGGGATTCTATATGGCAAAACGTTTTGTTGAAGAAGGTGCCAATGTTGTAATTACAGGACGTAATATGGAGCGACTTGAAACAGCTCAGAAGGCAATTTCACATGATTTCAGCCGCGTTGGAATTTTTCAGATGGACGTACGTGAACCAGAACATGTGAAGGCTATGGTTCAATATGCAGATGAGACGTTTGGTCGAATCGATGGTCTGGTTAACAATGCAGCTGGTAATTTTATCGTTCATGCGGAAAAGCTATCACCAAACGGATGGAAGTCGGTCATCGATATCGTTTTGAACGGGACATTTTATTGTTCACAAGCCGTTGGCAACTACTGGATTGAAAAAGAGCGAAAAGGTTCGATTCTTAATATGTTGGCTACGTATGCATGGAATGCTGGAGCTGGTGTGGCACACAATGCAGCTGCGAAAGCAGGTGTGATGTCATTAACTCGTACTCTTGCTGTTGAATGGGGAACTCAATATGGAATAAGAGTCAACGGCATTGCACCGGGTCCAATTGAACGCACAGGCGGAGCTGAAAAACTATGGGAATCCGAAGAAGCTGCTGCACGGACGCTTAAATCTGTCCCACTTGGTCGACTTGGACGTCCGGAAGAAATCGCAGATCTTGCATCATTTATGCTATCTGATAAAGCGGCCTATATGAATGGTGAGATCATTACGCTTGATGGTGGACAATGGTTAAATAAATTTCCATTTTAAGCTTAAAATTCTTAATTTAAACCATACTAATGCTACTTCATTGAAAGGGTAGGATACGTATGGATATTTGGACTTTGCCTTTAATTTTCGTTATCGTTATCATCGCAATGATTGGATTGTATGGAACTTGGAAAGTCATGAAACTTGAGAATAGACGACAGCAAGTGAATGACACCCCGATCGCTCAAACTGTTAAAGATCATCCAACTTCTATTAATCCAATTGTCTTGGTTTATGTCGCTGCAGGTATATTAGTCTTCAGTATTATTATGTATTACGTCATGACTTCTTCCTCTTATTAGAGGAAGAAGTTAGACTTTTGAAAAACGTTTTTTTCTTTTGATAAAAAAAGAAGGTGGTCGGCGATTTCTTTCGCTTTCCGCGGACGAAACGCAAGCCTCCTCGTCTCTTAAAACCCGATGCTCCTGCGGTTACTCGTCGCAAACGAATTGTGCACAATTCGTTGACTGTGGGGTCTCGCTTGTTCCGTTTTTCCGCAGGAGTCTTCAGAAATAGCCGACCCCTTTCCTTCTTAAATATTATGAAGTGAAACGCTGACAGAACCGCTTTCTGATTGGATTGGAGACGGCAAAAATATGCTGCTCCTGCGATTACTCGTCGCAAAGATTAGGATTAAATCGGCTCTTTTCCAATAGTAAGCAGTTATAATCACTCATTTTTTTGTTTGACTACAGTATGCTTCTTCCTCTAATTAGAGGAAGAAGTTTTATTTTGACCGAAACGTTTACATCTATGTTCATCTTCAGAATATGATATGATAAAGGAGCAGTATGCTGTTCGCAATTAGAACAGATAAAGGAGTAGAAGTGTATGATTTCGGTTACAAGCAAAGATTTTTTAGATATGCAAATCGAAGAATTCATCATCTCATCAGAAAAAGTAGCACATGTGCAAGTGGGGAATAGTGCAGAACATGCCTTATTAGTATTGACAAAAACAGGGTATTCATCCGTTCCGGTTTTAGATTTCAAATATCGATTAAAAGGATTAGTGAGTACGCAAATGATCACGGATGCCATTTTGGGCCTTGACCATATTGAATACGAACGTCTACCGGATATAAAAGTGGATGATGTTATGCAAGCACCTGTTCCAACCATTCATATTAATGAAAAATTCAAAAAAGGCCTAGACCTTTTAATCAATCATCCATTCTTATGTGTAGTAGATGACGAAGAAACATTTATTGGGATTTTAACGCGACGAGTTGTCTTGAAGCAATTAAAAAAACATATCTATCAAAATAATCAGTAATATGCAAAAATAAAAGAAGATCTCCATTGGAGGTCTTCTTTTTTCGTCTTAACTTAGTTAATTGATGGATATAAAGGAGTGAAGTGCGTGACGACCAATGAATCGCAAATTATAAAAATTCTATCGGAAGAACGCAATATGAGAAAAGCTGCTGAACGCCTCTTTCTATCTCAACCAGCATTATCTCAACGCCTTCAATCCATTGAAAAGGAATGGGGAGCTCAACTGTTTCTTCGTTCCCAAAAAGGACTTACGGCTACCCCAGCAGGCGAAATCGTGATTCAATTCGCGATTGATACGATTGCCAAACAAGAAGAAATTTTTGAAATCTTACAATCGATGACTTCCAAAGTACACGGCACGTTGAAAATTGCTTGCGCGTCGATAGTCGGACAGAACTGGCTTCCTATGGTATTAAAGGATTTTGTCACGAAATATCCAGAAGCAAAAATTTCACTGATTACGGGATGGAGCTCAGAAATAGTTAAATCCCTTTACGATGGAGAAGCACACATAGGTATTGTTAGGGGACAAACGGAATGGAAAGGAACGAAAATTCATCTTTTCCGAGACACGTTGTATTTGGTTGATCAGGAACTGAAAGAAGTAGAGGATGTATTGTCTACCGACCGACCGTTTATACAGTTCAAAAGTGATTCCAATTACTATCAAGAAATTCAAGCGTGGTGGCAGCGTCACTTCTCTTCAAGTCCAAGGCGCCAGATTACGGTAGATCAAATAGAAACTTGTAAACAAATGGCACTAAACGGTATTGGCTATGCCATCCTTCCCTCTATTACATTAAGTGGGCTGGAGAAAGTAAATAAAATCCCATTAACCAATCAAGCGGAAGAATTTGAATTGACTCGTGATACTTGGTTAATTGGATATGAGTCAGCTTTTGAACTAAGACAAGTTGAAGCTTTTGTGAATGTTGTGGAAGAACATGCAAAGAGATTGCATGATTATTCAAACTAAATTGATGTAATCTTTAAAGATTTCCTGTACAATTAGTCCATATTTTGCAAGTTTGAAAGGAGTTCAATGACAATGAAACAAATGGATGCATACGAAATCATTTCTTATATTCAACACGCTAAAAAATCAACACCCGTAAAGGTTTATGTAAATGGTGAGAACTTACAAAAACTTTCTTTCGGTGAAAATACTAAAATTTTTGGTGAAGGTAATTCACTTGTGCTTTTTGGTGAGTGGTCTGAAATTGAAGCTGCTTTAACACTACATAAAGAACAGATTTCAGATGTGGTCGTAGAAAATGACCGCCGAAATTCTGCAATCCCTTTAGTGGATCTAAAAGGAATCAATTCCCGCATTGAACCAGGTGCTTTTATACGCGATCAAGTGGAAATCGGCAATAACTGTATCATTATGATGGGTGCTGTCATCAATATTGGCGCAGTAATTGGCGATGGCTCGATGATTGATATGGGCGCAATCCTTGGAGGACGTGCGACTGTCGGAAAGAATTGTCATATTGGTGCTGGTGCAGTTTTAGCAGGTGTAATTGAACCACCTTCAGCTATGCCTGTAATTGTGGAAGACGATGTACTTGTCGGAGCAAATGCGGTTGTTTTAGAAGGCGTTAAAATCGGAAAAGGTGCTGTTGTTGCAGCTGGAGCAATTGTCACTAAAGATGTTCCTCCTTATACAGTGGTGGCAGGAACGCCAGCAAAAGTAATTAAAGAAATTGATGATAAAACAAAATCAAAAACTGAAATCATGCACGAACTTCGTCAATTGTAGGAAGCAAAGATGAAAACTCTTCAACAAATACGACGTGACTTACATCAAATTCCCGAAATTGGTTTTCATGAATTTAAGACACAAGCCTATTTATTGAATGAAATTTATTCGATGGATCAAGAACGGTTAACTGTCGTGAAATGGGAAACGGGAATTGTTGTTCATGTGAAAGGTAACAATCCCCAAAAAACCATCGGGTGGAGATCTGATATTGATGGTCTTCCAATTAATGAACAGACGGGCTTCTCATATGAATCCATCCATTCAGGATTTATGCATGCTTGTGGTCATGATATTCATATGACGGTTGCATTGGGCCTCTTAAGATTGGTGAATCAAACGCCTATTAATGACCACATGGTATTTTTATTTCAACCTGCAGAAGAAGGTCCAGGTGGAGCACTGCCAATGCGGGAATGGCTAAAAAATCAACATCCGGAACTGCTACCCGATGTAATAATGGCATTTCACATTGCGCCAGAATATCCGGTTGGTACGATTGCAACCCGTCCAGGATTACTTTTTGCGAATACTTCAGAATTGTTCATAGATTTAGTTGGTTTGGAAGGACATGCAGCCTATCCCCACCGTACGAAAGATATGACGATAGCTGCAGCCAGTTTATTGATGCAGCTACAGACCATCGTTAGCCGTGCGATTAACCCGCTCGAATCAGCTGTGGTGACCGTAGGGAAAATGACATCCGGAACGGTGCAGAATATCATTTCAGGACATGCTCGCTTAGAAGGAACAATCCGAACGATGGATGCTACAACAATGCAGACGGTAAAGAACCGGATTGAAGCACTATGTAAGTCCACTGAAATTGCTTTTGAATGTCAGGTGAAAATCGATTATGGTTCTTCCTATTATCAAGTTTATAATTCAGAAGAAATTACCCAGAACTTTCTATCATTTGCCGATCTGGATGAAACGACGAATGCCATATATTGCGATGCGGCTATGACCGGAGAAGACTTTGGATATTTTCTGCAAGAAATACCAGGCTTTTTATTTTGGGCAGGAGTGGATTCTTCCTATGGATTGCATAATGCGAAACTGAATCCGCATGAAAAAGTGCTTGATTACCTCGTTCCATTTATAGATTCTTATATACGTTCGCTATAGAATCATGATAACGCTTAGTTATCATGATTTTTTTTGGAAAGATAAGAAAGTATATAATTTTCAATTCCCTAAATCCAGTGGTTCAGGTATTTTCCACCAAAAGATGGATTCATTAATATTGTTGATTTCCGTTTCAAGCGGACGCTTTCCGCGGGGCGGGCGGTGAGCCTCCTCGGTCGCTTCGCAATCTGCGGGGTCTCACCTGTCCCGCTAATCCCGCTGGAGTCGCCGCAGGAACGCAGTGACGAGGAGACTGAAGCCATGCCCGCGAAAAGCGTCCACCGTAGCGGAAATCAATAGATTTCTATGGTTACATTTCTTAAGGACCGGGCGCACTTTGGCCGGTTTTTCTTATGAGAGAAACAGAAATATATTAAAAGGAATCTTTTGGAACAATTGTCGTAAAAAGTTGTATTTTTCATTTTTTTAAGGAACTTATAGATAGACAATTCGTACTAATTGATATAGAGATAAGGGGGAAAGGCAATGAAGCAATTTATTCGGTGGTGTTTTGCATTAAGCATATTATTTTTGCTTAGCTTTGTGACGATATCTGAAGTATCGGCAGCACCAAATTTGGAAGTGAAAGCTACAGCGGGTTTTCAAAATAAAATTAAATATGGAGAAGGGTTACCGATGACAGTGACCGTCGTAAATTCTGGTGATGAATTTTCGGGTGATTTGGTAATCGACTACTCTGAGACCTATGCAATCGGATCGGCTAAAGCCATTCCATTTACGATTGGCAAAGGTGAAACTAAAACTATAAACCTGGCTTTACCAGGATTATCAGAAGAAATGTCCTATAACACAGACTATCAAATGTTTTATTTTTATGAAGGCAATTGGGAAGACGGAAAAGAAATTTCGTATAAAGGTAATAAAAGCATTCGGCCTAACTCTTTTGGGCAAGATACAACCTTTTTCCTTACTTTAACTGAGAGTGCTGATCGTCTGCGTGCACTATCAACAGTGAAAATGGGGGGGATGGGTGGTTCACAAATCATTCACTTGGGTCAAATTAAAGACTTCCAGTTTCCTGAAGATCATGCAGCTTATGATCTCGCCAATTATTTAGTGATTGATGAATATGTGCTAAGTGATTTAAATGAGGAACAACAGCAAGCGATTCTTGACTGGGTTCAAACTGGTGGTGTTGTTCTGGTAGGTGCTTCAGATAATACTAATGCTGAACTCGGTTTATTAGCTGGGAAATTGCCGTTAAATTTATCTGATGAGAGAAAAACACTTCAAGCTGAAAAATTAACGATTCTTTCTAGCAACAAGGAATTTACCGAAGACATCGCATTCTTTGGGGCAAAAGTCAATGAAGGTTCTCGGGTACTTTTGCAATCTGATAATCAACCAATCGCAGCGAGCAATCCAATTGGCAAAGGTGCAATTATTCAAACAGCTTTTTCATTAGGAGATGAACCACTCTCTAAACAAGCCAATTATTCATTTCTTTTAACAGACATAATCAAAAAAGCTAATGTCAATCAACAGGTCAATAATTATGGTGGTCAAAACATAAAAGAACAAATGACGTACGAAGTAGCTCAGATGAATGAGCTGTTTCCATCATTCCAAGTTTCAACACCATTAATGATTACCATTGTTATTATTTACATTATTTTGGTCGGTCCATTACTGTATTTCTTACTCAAAAGAAAAGATAAGCGGGAGCACGCTTGGTGGATAATTCCGGCCATATCCATTTTAGCTTCATTAGCTATTTTCGCTTATGGCGCAAAAGATCGCCTTGTACGTCCGCAAATTCAACAATCCAGTTTTTATGAAGTACAGCCAGATGGAAGTCTTTCCGGTTATTATGTAGAGTCCCTGCTTACAAATCGCAGTGGAAATTTCACATTTGAATCTGAGAATGGAACGACCATGGTTGCTTCTAAAAGAATGAGTGCATTCTCAAATAACTCTGGGAATGTTCAAGCATCATCGATTTTAAATGAACAGGCAGATAACGATCAACTGACGGTCCGTGATGTTGGTTACTGGTCTGTGTCTTCTGTAATTGGAGAATCCAATATAAAAGAAGTTGGTCAATTTGCCATCAATTTAAAAGTTGAGGCTGGAATTGTCAGAGGAACCGTCAAAAATGAATTTCCGTTTGCTCTTAAAGATGTTGCAATCTGGTCAGGAACAAAAATGATAAAACTTGGAAATTTAGACTCAAATGAGTCGGTCGAAGTAAATGAACCGGTAGGATCAGCGCTTTTGGTCCCAATTGCAATGAGCAACGGATCACAATATATGGGTTTCGGTACAGCAATGAAAGCAACTGACCTACCAAAAGAACGCAAGAATAGCTTAATTCGTATGTCGCAAATGACAGGTGTTCAAAAGACACAACCAGCCATTGTTGCGCATACTGAAGATGCAATTGTCCCTATTTCGTTGATGGATACACGTGCAGAAATGTCAGCAATCAATATGATTTATCAGACTTTTACGCCAGAAACCATCTTTTCAGGTGAGTTTACTTTACCATCTTCTGCTTTTGATATTGCAGTGAACACGGAAGAAACGTCCGGATATTATAATCAAATGAATGAAAGTAAATTTGAATGGTTTATGGCGAATGGTTCTTATACGTATGATTGGACGATTCCAAAAAACATTCCGATCCAACAAGTCAAGTGGACAGAACTTCAATTGGCAAATACGGATACTTCATCTATTTCAGTGGAAATTTATAATGTCACATCGAAGACTTTTGAGGAAGTAACAAGTGGGCGTTTTTCAATCAAAGAAAATATTGATCAATATATTTCAGCAGATGGGAAAGTCCAATTTAAAGTGAATAAACAAGCCACAAATGGTGACGACTATACACGTTTGCCAGAATTACGTTTAAAAGGGGAGGTCCAAAAATGATTGAAATTAAAGGGCTAACCAAGAAATACGGCTCATTCTACGCATTGAATGACTTACATTTAACTCTAAATGAGGGTACAGTATTTGGTTTTGTAGGAGCCAACGGTGCAGGGAAATCCACAACCTTTTCTATATTAGCCACTCTTCTGCAACCAACCGCTGGAGATGCTTTTATAAATGGGAAAAGTGTTAAAACGGAGCCACATGAAGTACGTAAACAAATCGGTTATATGCCGGACTTTTTCGGTGTATATGATCAATTAAAAGCAGATGAGTATCTTGATTTTTATGGTGCAAGTTACGGCATACCTGAAGTCGAGAGAGCTCAACTTATTCCACAGTTATTGGAACTTGTGAATTTGTCACATAAACGCTATGAATATGTCGATTTACTATCACGTGGTATGAAACAACGTTTATGTCTGGCAAGGGCATTGATTCATGATCCTAAAGTATTAATTCTGGATGAACCTGCTTCGGGTTTGGATCCAAGGGCTCGTGTAGAAATGCGTGATATTTTAAGACAACTCAAAGGCATGGGTAAGACTATTCTTATCTCATCCCATATCTTACCTGAGCTTGCAGAAATGTGTGATGAAATCGGTGTAATCGACGGGGGCAAGCTCATTGCTCATGGGTCAGTTTCCGATATTCAAGCTCAATTAAAAGGAGAACGTCTCATTACGGTAAAACTTAAAGGTTTACCAGATCGTGCAGCAAGGTTTTTTGAAGAAGATCCCTTTGTTACAGGAATTGATCAACAGCCTGAGGAACACACGATTACCTTTAAATATCGAGGATCAGAAGATGATCAAATGCGATTATTAAAGCACGCAATAGAACAGAATTTGGCCATCTTGTCATTTGCTGAGCAGGAAACTAATTTGGAGGATGTCTTTATGGAAATAACGAAAGGAGTGGAGACGGTATGAGTATGAATATAAATAATCCTGTTCTCGTTAAAGAAGTGAAGCTCCGCTTCCGGTCTCTAAAAAGTTTTACTGGTATTTTGTTCTACTTAATTGCTATGAGCATTTTCGTATTTGGATTTATTTTTCTCACAACGGCTTTTACTGGTACCGGATTCTTTAGACCAGAAGAGAGTTTCTTCCTGTTTGGCTTACTGACGTTCATCCAGTTAGGGTTAATCTTGTTTATTACTCCTGGTTTGACAGCAGGGACAATTAGTACGGAACGTGAAAAACAAACACTGAATATTTTACTGACGACTTCACAAAGTTCGATGCAAATCATACTTGGAAAATTGTCTTCATCAATTGCATTTTTAGTATTGATGCTAATTGCAGGATTGCCAATTTACAGTTTGGTGTTCTTATTCGGTGGAATATCACCAGGTCAATTAGGCTTGATTTTCCTATTCTTCTTTTTGACCATGCTTACTGTAGGTAGCATTGGTGTTATGTTTTCAACCATCACCAGAAAAACGATTGTTTCCATGATAGCCACTTATGGAACGATGATTTTCCTGGCGGGTGTTACAGCCTTTTTCTTCATGATTACGATACAAGTAAATATGTTGGGGTCTGGCGTAACTCAAAGTCCATCACCTTTTGCTCATTTCTGGGCGAGTATCAATCCAGGTATATTAATTTTCTCATTGTTAAATCCAATGACTGAGGACTTTGTCAATGAAGCAACGAAAATCGATTTCCCAGTATGGGCAGGATATACCATTTTTTATGTATTACTAGCTGCATCGGCAATTACCGTTTCAATCAAGAAATTACGTGTCAATATGAAGAAACAAAAATGAGGAGATGCACACCATGAATAGCCGGGATCAATTACTAGCCTTTGTAAAAAAAGTCCATAGAAGATTGATAAGCGAACATTTATTTCGAGTTACGCAAACCGCATTAAGTTTTAGTCTTTTTATTACTGCGATTGTGTTTCTAGCTTCTCGGTTATTTGTATTTCCTTTTTACGTTCAGTGGGCAATGGGGGCAGGTGGTATCTGCTTTGCCCTTGTGTTGGTTTGGGGCGTTTATAGAAAGCCGACGTATTCGTCCTCCATGCTTAAGTTTGATCAATATTTTCCTGAGAATTTGCTGATTACCTCATTACATTCCAGCGATAATGAATCAGGTTTACTGCTGTCTCTGCGTGAAAAAACAGCTAATATGACCAAAACATCTTTTGATGTATTCAAGCTGAGAAAAAAGGACTTATGGCGTTTGAAGTCATTAAGTGGCATTGGGATTGCTTCCATGTTATTGCTTTTCCTCATTGCCTTCCCATCAGAAACTCAACTTCGAGCTAAAGACGTAGAGCTTGAAAAAGAATTAGTGAAACAAATAAAAAATGAAGTAGCCAAGACATTAAAGAAAAACACACCAGAATTACTGAAGAAAGAACTTCAGAAATTAGAAAATGATTTAAAGGAAACAGAAACAACAGAAGAAGCATTGCGTGAATTAATCAAAAAACAAAAAGAACTTCAGTTACGTGAGCAAAAACTGACTGACAAACAAGAGGCTGCCAAATTAAATGGGAATCCGAATGATGGACTGACAGCAGAGGAAAAAGAAGAATTGGCTGCTCTGAAAAAAGCCACAAAAGATCTAGCTGAACAGGCTGGTAAGACACAAACAGCCTTAAGTAAATTAGGAAAACAAAATGGAAATCCTGTACAAACAGCACAAGGTCAGAGCAATCCATCCAGTTCCAATTCAAGCAATGGTCAAACGGGGACTCAAGGATCAGCCCAAGGTCAAACAGGTACACAAAGCCCTACAGGTCAAAGCCAGGGTCAAGGCCAAGGACAGGGTCAAGGCCAAGGACAGGGTCAAGGCCAAGGACAGGGTCAAGGCCAAGGACAGGGTCAAGGCCAAGGACAGGGTCAAGGCCAAGGACAAGGACAAGGACAAGGACAAGGACAAGGACAAGGTCAAGGACAAGGACAAGGTCAAGGACAGGGTCAAGGACAAGGTGCAGGGCAAGGTGGAGGTCAAGGTCAAGGCCAAGGTGGACTGAAAGGTGGGTCCGGGTCAGGAAGTCGGGATTTGTTATCGGTTCCGTCCAGAATCGGAGGTTCAAGCCAGTCAACTGTAGATAGCGGGAAAATTGGAGAAGGTTCCTCCGCCGAGGAGCAGGAAAGTGCGGTACCTGTAACAAAAGGAACAGTCAAACCTTATGAGTCGGTAATTGGGTCATACAAAGATTCGTATCTGAAAAGTTCTGAACGGCTTCAATTACCACCAGATTTACAACGTATCGTTCAGGATTACTTCTCATCACTGGAATCAAGCGAATAATGGAGGTTTCTCATGTCATTTACACCTAGAAATTATGAAGAAATGAGTCAACGTTTAAACCAAGTTAAACAGGAAATTGGTCAATATATCGTTGGCCAGCAAGAGGCTGTTGATTTTACACTTTACTCGGTTTTGGCAGATGGGCATGCGTTACTGGAAGGTTTGCCTGGCTTAGGAAAAACAATGTTGATTCGAACCATTTCTGAAGTTTTAGATTTATCCTTTTCAAGAATTCAGTTCACACCTGATTTAATGCCTTCAGATATCACAGGAACGAGCATGATTGAACGATCGGAAGATGGCAAACAATCATTTTCATTTAAACAAGGTCCCATTTTCAGCCAACTCGTTTTAGCGGATGAAATTAACCGTGCCACACCAAAAACACAGAGTGCATTGCTAGAAGCGATGGGTGAAAAAACAGTGACAGTTCTTGGTGATACAAAACAGATGGCTAAACCATTTTTTGTCCTTGCCACACAAAATCCAATTGAAATGGAAGGAACGTATCCACTGCCTGAAGCTCAAATGGACCGATTTTTATGCAAAATAGTGATACCGTACCCTTCAAAAGAGGAATTAAAAGAAATCGTTATCAGAACGACTGGTGCGAAGAATATTCAACTTCAAAAAGTGATGAATGCAGAAGAATTGATTATTGCCCAAAATATGGTCAGAGAAGTGTTGATTGCTGATGATATGCTTGCGTATGCCATTGATTTAACTTCTGCCACACACCCAAATGATGAGGCAACAGATGATGTAAAACAATATGTACAATACGGCAGTGGACCGCGCGGACTTCAAAGTTTAATTCGATTGGCTAAAGCCCGTGCACTCGTTGCCGGACGCTACCACGTTTCAATTGCTGATATTAAATCAGTTGCTATACCTGCCCTTCGTCATCGCATGCTTTTAAATTACGAAGGAGAAGCGGAAGGGAAAACTGCCGATTCCATTCTCAGAGATTTAGTTCAATCCATCAAACAAGGACAAACTTCATGAAAAAAGATTCCATTTTACCGGAGGATTGGTCCTCCAAAATTGGACGATTACAAATATCAACAAAGTCAAAATTGCGCGGTCAGCATAAAGGGTCCCATCGCTCCATGCGCTTTGGGTCTTCACTCGACTTTTCAGACTTCAGAGAGTATCACCCTGGTGACGATGTAAGGCAAATTGATTGGAATGTTTTTGCTAGGACAGATAAATATTTTATTAAACGTTTTTTGGATGAGCAAGAAATGCGTGTTCATATTCTACTGGATAGTACAAAATCGATGCAAGAAGAAAAAAAATGGCTTTTGGCAAAACAATTGACCATTTCACTCGGTCATCTTGTATTAGGGAGAGATGATCGGTTATCGTTTGCGACGCCTACTGAGGAGAAGCTTGCCCCTTTCAGAAGAAAAGGAGCGGTATACAGAAAGGCTTTTTCATCATACATAACCAACCTTACCGACCCAACCATGAACACGTCTTTCACCAATCAGGCTGCACAATTTAGTGCTAAAGATTGTACGGTATTATTTATCATCACAGATGGTTTGGAACCAATCGCGGACTGGGAAAGATGCTTGCGCTCCATGCCAAGATTTTCACAAGACATCCGGTTGATTATTATACAATCAAGTGATGAAGTAGCCCCACAGTTCTCTGGGGACTTACAATTGGTTGATCGCGAGACAGATGAACGTTTGAATGTGACAGTTTCATCCAGAATTGTGGAAGATTATGAAAAGAAGAGACATCAGCATTTTCAGGAACTCGATATTTTGTGTCGCCGTTTCGGCATTCACACTTTAAAAGTGGAAACGAAAGATGATATCAGTCATATCCTTTTCCATCAAATGATTCGGTCAAACTGGATAAATTGAGGTGAGCCGTCTATGGGCTTTGGACAACTAGTATTTTTATGGACGGCGATTATCCCGATCACGGTCCTACTCTATTATTTTTTTCGGAAAAAATATATAGAAAAAAAGATTTCTTCAACGATGTTCTGGGAAACCGTTATGAAAGAAACAAAAGTTTCACCATATCTTCAATATTTACAACGAAATGCCTTATTTTATTTGCAAATGATCGCATTGATATTGCTAATGTTCGCCTTGTTGCAACCATATTTGAAATCACAGGCAATAGCAGGTGAGCACATTATTTGGGTCGTTGATACTTCAGCCACAATGCTTGCGGAAGACAATGGCGAAGCGCTTTTTGACACCCATAAGAAAGAAATGATGACGCTATCTGAACAACTGGCCGGAAAGCCTTTAACATTGATAACAACTGGTGAAGAACCAACCATTTTATTGCGTGACGAGACTAACTTAAGTGTTATTCGATCTTCAATTGAAGGTTTGGAAGTTCAATATGAACAAGAGAACTTGCCTAAAATGTTAGATTTCACGAAGTCTCTTATGACTGCAAAAGAAACAGCCATTTATTTATTTACGGATCACGTGGAACGAAGCGAACTCCCATTAGAAAACGAAAATATCACCTGGTTTGTAAACGGAGCACCAAAGAATCTGGAAAACGTCTCCATCTTGCGTTTTGGTGCCACGGCTTCAGAAAAAGGAGTAGCGGCACTTGCTCAGCTAGAAAATGAAACGCCAACAGAAAAAAATGGTACTTTGGAAATCCACTCCATCGAAAATGAAGAGGTATTACTGAAAGAGTCCGTTGTCATTCCAGCAAACGATACGCTGTCGCTATCTTTCAAAGAATTACCCAGTGCTGAAGGTTTGAAAGCAACACTACAAATTGACGATGATTATAAAGTTGATAACGAGTCTTTCGTGTTAATGCAAAAGCAATCTGCTCAAACCTATGTAGATGGAAATCTTCATGAGCTCGTGTCAGCAGCTTTTCAAGCCATGGATATTCCAGTAAGTTCTGTTCCCACTGAGCAGATAGGGGACTTACCTAATGAGGCAGTAGTTGTGACTAACCAAACATCTCAACTCAAAGCTTCAGAATCACCTGTACTATTGATTGGACGAAATGATGAAAATGCAAAAGAAGTGAATGGCACAATTACTACAGAGCGAGATGATGTATTTGCATACGCGGATATGTCGGATATTTTCGTCAGTAACCTGTACCCTCCATTTCCTGAATATGAGACACTTGCCCGAGTTGCAGAACAACCATTTATCCAACGTTCGGACAAGGGAGATTTAATCATACTATCCGATATTCAGATGACAGATTGGCCACTCCATCCCTCATTTCCCTTGTTTTTGTGGAGTGCCAGGGAACAAATGGCATCGAACTCTGAAGAGATCGGAACTTTTTCACCAAACGAACGCAAATCACTTTCTTTGGTTGCGGATGAAGAAAAAGGTGAATGGGAAGTTTTTTCGAACTCCAATGAATATATCAAAACGATTCAAAATGGCGGACAATTTTCAGCGCCAAGTCGACCAGGACTATATGTTTTGACATCAGGAAAGTCAGAAAAACAATTTGCAGTGGCACTCGAACAACAAGAGAAACACATTGAAAAAGGTACGTCTTTTGCTATCGGTTCTGCTTCGCAAGAAGATATTCAAGAGACCGTCAAAACTTCAATGGTTCCATGGTTTTTACTTCTCATTGTATTATTGCTGATGATTGAATGGGAGGTGCAGCGACGTCGTGGGATTACGAATTGATTCACCAGCTTGGCTTTTGTTATTCATTTTGCCAGCTGTCTATTTTGCATTTGCATGGTGGAAAAGTAAAAACCGATATACCCGCGAGCACAAGTTTATCTTCTTCACCCGTGTCGTAGCAGTAAGCATCCTGATTTTTGCATTGGCTATGCCTAATCTATTACTACCGATAAAAGAAGAGCAATTATTGTTTGTAGTAGACCGATCAGCTTCAACTGCAGGAACGGAAGAGCAGTACACTGATTTTCTTATCAAAGCTCTTGCTGAGAAGAAAAATCACCAAGCCGTAGGTATCTATTCGTTTGACGAAAAATTTCAGACACAAGTACCCCTATCATTGTTAACCGAGGATGTACCGGAATTTATCGGTTCTGAAAATGAAAGCAGAACGAATATTTCTGAGGGTATTCAATTAGCAACTAATCTAGCAGATCAACAAAAAGCGACGCGCATCGTTTTACTATCAGATGGACTTGAAAATGTTGGGTCCATATCGGATCAGCTTTCGAGAATGACCGGCAGTAATGTGGAAGTAGATACGTATATCTTAAATCGTCCTGAATCAGATGATGTTGCCATTACTAGTTTTGAAACACCTCCAGTAGCTTTTGAAGGAGAACAGCAACAACTGATTGTTCAAGTGGAATCAACAAAAGCAGGTCAAGGTGAACTTCTCCTATCTCAGAACGACCAATTTCTTTCCAAACAATCTGTCCAAATTGAGCCGGGATCTAATACCTTTACTCTTAGACACGCTTCAGTTGGAGAAGGCTTATTAAAATATCAAGTTCAACTAAACGTCCCTGGGGATGCATTGCTTGAAAATAACCAATTGACGAGTGTAACAATGGTTGAAAGCGCACCACATTTGTTGGTTGTTAGCGGTGACAAATTGACTTCGCCAATTCCAACCTATATTGATAATCAAGTGGTTCAAGTAGAGGCCATCCAAGCTTCAGATTTACCATACGACCTATCCAATTACTTGGGCTATGATGCTATTATTTTTGATAACGTTCCCGGCTATCAAGTGGGTGAAGCCAAAATGACTGTTATTGAACAAGCAGTCAAAAATTTTGGTGTCGGATTTATGATGGTTGGGGGAGACAATAGTTATGGATTAGGTGGATATTTCAAAACACCGATTGAAAAATTGTTGCCTGTTGAAATGGAAGTGAAAGGTAAGCAACAATTGCCTTCGCTTGGGCTCATTATTGTCATGGACCGCTCTGGTAGTATGTATGGGAATAAATTTGAGCTTGCAAAAGAAGCGGCTGCGCGATCAGTTGAATTATTGCGGGACGATGACACGTTAGGCTTTATTGCCTTTGACGATCGTCCCTGGGAGATTATTGAAGCGAAGACTTTGACTAATAAGGAAGAAGCTCTCGAAAAAATCCTCTCCGTATCTGTAGGTGGAGGAACGGAAATCTATCCTGGTTTGGAGCTTGCATACGAACGTCTATCTGATCTCAAATTACAGCGTAAACACATTATTTTATTGACGGATGGCCAGTCTGCTACTCAAAACGATTATGAAGAACTGATTACAGAAGGTCTAGGTGATAATAAAATTACTTTATCCACCGTTGCGATCGGTCAAGATGCAGACCGCGTATTGCTTGAAGAATTAGCACAATTCGGCACAGGACGTTTCTATGATGTCAGTGATGAAAGCACGATACCGGCAATTTTATCAAGGGAAACCGTGATGATTTCAAGGACATATATTGAAGATAATCCTTTTTATCCTATCATACGAGGGGATGCGGCCTGGACTAGTCTCTTTGCCGAAGGGGTACCTCAATTAAATGCCTATATTGCAACAACTGCTAAACAAACTGCGACCGTCGTTGCGGAAAGTACAAAAGAAGATCCGGTTATTGCGGAATGGATGTATGGTTTAGGACGAACGATTGCGTATACTTCTGATTCATCGGGAGCGTGGAGTGGTGACTTTGCACGTTACAGTGAGTGGGGGAATTTTTGGAATACTGCAGTATCTCGACTACTACCTTCTTATAGTGAAGTTCCATTCGACATTCGGAAATCAGAGGATGGCTCCTATTCCGTTTCAGATCCATCGGGTCAATCATCATTTTTGGATATTGTAGCAGTAAATGAAGCTGGTGAAGAAATTGAAAGTCTCTCTGAACCGATTTCTCCTGGGAAAAGCCGTGTTTCCTTCGATGCAGATCCAGGTCTGATTTTCCTAAGGATTTCCAATGAACAAAACAGTATGTATCAAGCAGGACTTTCAATTCCTTATAGTGAGGAATACAAAATTCAGCCGCCTAACAAAGGATTGATGGAGGAAATCGCTAAGCGTACAGGGGGGAAAGTACTTACCAGTCCTGAACAAGCGATGCGCGATATAGAATTTGAGAGTTCAGAAAGCAAAAGTATTCAAAAATGGCTCGTCTTAATTGCGATGATTTTATTTTTCATTGATATTACACTAAGAAGATTTGGTTGGCGTATGATTTCAGGAATGACTTCTAAAATGAAGAAATCGACAGATGAATACGTTTCACCCGCCAATGATACAAATGTTGCTCAATTGCTGAAAGGCAAGAAGAAACGCTAAAAATATTGGGGGGAAAATAGGTCATGATCGTTCATGAAAGTGAAAGGTTGAAATTAAAGGTTTTTTCGCTTGAAGATGAAGAAGCATCGACATCTTTTTGGGGTGATGCCGAAGTGATGTTTCATTGTGGTGGTATTACTCCACATGAAATGTTAGGGAAAGTTCTTATGTCCTATCAAGCATGCCATGAAAGAATGGGATTATCTGTTTATGGAGTGGTAGAGAAAGAATCCGGACTTGTAATTGGAGCTGCTGGGTTCAATATAGCGAATGGGTTGGAAAAAGTTGAATTAATTTATCACTTTTCCAAATCCAGTTGGGGGAAGGGATATGCAACCGAAGCGGCTATATCCTGTATCGAACTGGCAAAGCAAACAATAGGAGTTCAAAGAATTTTTGCTTCTGCCGATCCCAAAAACAACAGTTCTACTAAAATACTTAAAAAAGCAGGTTTTCAATATATGGGGATGAAGTGGTTCAATGACACAAATCAAGAAGAACCATATTTTGAATATCAGATTTTATAAGGATGAAAAGAAAAAGGTTGTCCCAGAGGTATAAACTTCCAGGGACAACCTTTTTCTTATTGTGCGACGATAGATGATTGTTTTCTTTGGGTAAGAGAAGCAATGAAAAAACAAATAATTAAAATAAACGTTCCTGCCATATAAGGGAAACTCATGTTGATGTCGAACAAAATTCCTGCCAATGCTGGACCGACCATATTCCCTAAACTCATATAGGCGTTGTTCATTCCGGCAGCAAATCCTTGTTCGGTTCCTGCCTGTTTTGAAATCAAAGTATTCACTGCTGGTCTCAACAAAGATGCAGCGGTGAAAAATACGCTCGATACAATCAGAATCGGCCAGAAGCCATCTACAAACAAAACGGAGATCATGGCAAGAGCAGACACAAGTAAATTTACGAGTATTACTTTCAATTCGCCAAATTTTTTGAACAACTTATTGATTACAAAAGTTTGAACGATTACACCGACAAAGCCACCAGCTGTAATTAACACCGCAATTTCACCGGGTGTGAAGGCATACTTTTTATCCACATATAACGCAATGGTTGCCTGAAAATTGGCTAGTCCAAATGAAAACACGAACATGACGATTAACATGACAAAATAAGGCGTAGTCGTTGAGCGTTTCATTTGTTTATAAAGGTTCTCCCGTTTAGCGAGCTTTCCAGCTTGCACGACAGGAGGTGCTGTTTGAGGCAACACAAATAGTGAAATAGCTGCTGCCACAAGAGAGGCAGTTGTAGCTACATAAAAAGGGAACCTTAGACTAACCTCTGCCAAAAAACCACCGATGGCTGGTCCAATCATAAACCCTAGAGACATCGAAGCCCCTAGTAACCCCATTCCTTTACCACGTTCTTCTTCAGTTGTAATGTCTGCGACAAATGCCATCATTGGCGGAACGATAAATGCCGACCCGACGCCGCTAAAGAACCGTGCTAAATACAAAATCCATAAATCCGAAGCCATTCCGAACATCAATTGAGACAATCCGAAAATAACCAGGCCAACAATAATTAAATACTTACGACCAAATTTATCTGATAAGTCACCAGCTAATGGAGAAAATAAAAATTGGGAAAAAGCAAACATGGCAATCAGAAATCCGAGAGCCTGACCAGCCACTCCGAATGTATCCAAGTAATCTGGCATAATTGGAATAATTAATCCGATGCCTGACATAGCAATGAACATATTAAACATTAGCACATAAAGTGCAAAGCGATTTGATTTACTCGCCATAGTACATCCTTCTTTCTTGCTCAAACTGTTTCGAGTAACTAAAAGTTTACCACATAACATAAAAAAAGCCATTAGAAAAACCTGCCTAACGTGCGGGCAGGTTATAGACAGTAGACAAAGAATAAAATAAGTGAATATACTTGGATAATTTTTGAAAAGGTGCCTTGCATTAAATGTTGATTTCCATTGCGACGAGTAACCGCAGGAGCAGTCTTGTTTTCGCCGCCTCCACTCCAATCAACAGAAATTGCTTCTGTCAGTTTTTCTCTTCAAACTATTTAAGTAGGAAAGTGGTTGGCTATTTCTGAAGACTCCTGCGGAAAAAACGGAACAAGCTAGACCCCACAGTCTCAGCTGTCAGTGACAGCTGAGACGAGGAGGCTAGCGTTTCGTCCGCGGAAAGCGAAAGAAATAGCCAACCACCTTTTTTCATTATGCTGAAACCTACCCAATATCAGAGCAGATTGTGTTGTTAATTGAGACAATCCATTACTGGGCATCCATTTTGAATTCCAGGAATAACTCATTGTATTTTCCAAGGGTTTCCAAGCCGAGATTCTTATAGACTTCAAGACGTTCCCGCATTTCTTCCGTCGGATAAAAACGTTCATCACCAGTTACTTCAGGATCCATTAATTCAATCGCCTGTTCATTCGGTGTCGAATACCCAACATAATCTGCATTTTGTGCAGCTACTTCGGGATCGAGCATAAAGTTGATAAATTTATGAGCCCCATCAACGTTCGCTGCCGTTTTTGGGATAATCATATTGTCAAACCATAAATTTGAGCCTTCTTTTGGCACAGCATAATCTATGTCTTCGTTTACATACATAATATCTGCAGCCTGTCCTGACCAGACAAGGGCAACGGCAGCTTCACTGCGTCGCATCGTTTCTACAATTTCATCCCCAATAATGGCTTTAATATTAGGCGACAGTGTTTTTAATTTATCAGTAGCTTCCTGCAGTTGTTGCTCATCTTTTGTATTGAGTGAATATCCGAGTGTATTCAATCCCATACCCATAACTTCACGCGCACCATCCACTAAAATGACTTCCTGCTTTAAAGAAGGGTCCCACAAATCTTCCCAGCTTTCAAACGTTTGACCATCTAACAGTTTAGGATTAAAGGCGATTCCAACCGTACCCCAAAAATAAGGAATGGAATATTCATTGCCAGGATCAAAAGGCAAGTCTAGGAAGTAAGGGTCTATGTTAGACAAGTTAGGGACTTTACTATGATCGATTGGAATCAATAAATCGTTCTCTTTCATTTTTTCAATCGCATATTCAGAAGGCATTGCCACATCATATGAGGTTCCGCCTTGCTCAATTTTAGTCATCATTGCTTCATTTGAATCAAAAGTTTCGTAAACAACGGTGATTCCTGTTTCTTCTTCAAACTGCTCAACAAGCTCGGGGTCAATGTATTCTCCCCAGTTGTAAACGCTTATTGTGTCGCTGCCTGCTCTTCCAGAAGATTTATTCAACTGGTTATTGGCATAGAATAAAACTGCACAAATGATCAGTATTGCTACTGCCGCTCGGATGATTTCTTTCATTTCGGTACCCCCGTTCTAAGCGGGTTCTTGGTGCGATTCGTCATGAAGTAATACCCGAGTACTAATAATAGAGTGACGATAAACAATAGACCCGATAATGCATTAATGGTTAGTGTGATGCCTGCACGTGCCATCGAATAAATTTCAACAGATAAGGTAGTAAACCCATTTCCTGTTACAAAAAAGGTGACCGCAAAATCGTCCAAAGAATAAGTCAAGGCTAGAAAGAAACCTGCGAATATCCCAGGTTTAATATACGGAATGATTACACGGCTCAAGACTTCCCGTTTGGAAGCACCTAAATCCAGCGCGGCATCAATTAAAGTACTGCTCATTTCCTGTAATTTCGGTAACACCATAATAACGACGATCGGTACGCTAAAAGCGATATGTGAAATCAATACAGAAGCAAAGCCTAATTTCACGCCTACCATTGTAAATAGTATTAAGAAAGATGCACCGATGATTACGTCTGGGCTAACAATCAAAACATTGTTTAATGATAATAGCGCATTGCGAGATTTACGGTTTTTTAAATACACAATGCCGATTGCACCAATCACTCCGATTGCCGTGGATAAGAGGGCTGACAATAATGCGATGATGATTGTATTAATCAGAATCATGATGAGTCGTGTATCAGCAAATACAGCTTTATAGTGTTCTAAAGAAAATGATTTAAAACTGGACATCGTACCACCACTGTTGAATGAATAAAAAATCAAATAAAGGATCGGTGTGTACAAAATGATAAAAACAAGGGCTAAATAAACATTTGATAATTTACTTGATCTGTTCATTAGAGAGAGCCCCCTTATCTTTTTGGCCAGTCAGTATCATGATAATGACCATAAACAATATCAAGAATACAGCAATGGTCGAACCCATTCCCCAGTTTCGAGTCACTAAAAATTGTTGTTCAATTGCTGTCCCTAACGTAATAACTTTGTTCCCTGCAATTAGTCTTGTAATCATGAATAATGAGAGGGAAGGAATAAATACCGCCTGTATGCCAGACTTCACGCCATTGATTGTCAACGGAAAAATTACTTTCGTAAATGTGGTCCATGAAGATGAGCCTAGATCACGTGCAGCATCGATTAGAGTTGGATTCAATTTATCTAGAGAATTAAAAATCGGTAAGATCATAAATGGAATAAAAATATAGACGGAAACGAAAATGAAACTGAAATCGGTATAGAGAATTTGTTGAGTGCCGATTCCCATCGTCTCAAACAGTTTGTTTAAAGGACCTTTTACACCAAAAATACCAATAAACGCATATGTTTTTAGCAGTAAGTTAATCCATGATGGAATTATGATAAGCAATAACCATAATTGTTTATGTTTTGTTTTCGTCAACCAGTAAGCAGTAGGGTATGCGATGGCTAAAGTGAAAGCAGTAATGAGGAAAGCATACCAAAAGGAACTCAAGGTCAATTTCAAATAAACGGAAGTAAAGAAATTCTTATAGTTGATGAATGAAAAATTGCCATGTAAATCAAACAGAGAGAAATAAATAACAAGCACGAGTGGTGCAATAACAAAGAGCATCATCCATCCGATATAAGGGACTAAATAATATGAACGGTTTGTGTTATTTTGCATAGTTCTCTTCTCCATACGATTCCAGACGCTTGTCAAACTCTTCTTCCGTTTCATTCAAGCGCATGACATGAATCGCTTCCGAGTCAAAATCCAAACCGATTTCTTCCCCGACTACAGCCTTTTTCGTGGAATGGACAAGCCATTCATTCCCATCCTTATCAAATGTCGATAATTCATAATGAACCCCTCGGAATAATTGGGTGTCTACTTTAACTGTCATTTTACCTCGATCGACAGTGGTAATTTCCAAGTCTTCCGGACGGATGACAATATCCACTTTTTCGTTCTGGGATAATCCCTTATCTGTACATTCGAAATCTTTTCCGCCAAATTGTACACGATAATCGGAAATCATCAGACCTGGCACAATATTGGATTCTCCGATGAAATCCGCAACGAATCTGTTGATTGGTTCATCATAAATATCCATTGGTGTGCCGCTTTGCTGAATGACTCCAGCATTCATAACAAAAATTTCATCGGACATGGCCAATGCTTCTTCTTGGTCATGAGTTACGAAAATAAAGGTTTTGCCAAGTCGTTGTTGTAATTCACGGAGTTCATATTGCATTTCGGTTCTTAATTTAAGGTCAAGAGCAGATAATGGTTCATCAAGCAATATCACTTCTGGGTCGTTGACAATCGCGCGCGCAATCGCCACACGTTGTTTTTGACCACCGGACATTTCAACGATTTCACGGTTCTCGTATCCTTCTAAATTGACAAACTTAAGTGCTTCCAAAACTCGGCGAGTAATCTCATCTTTTTTTAACTTTTTAATACGTAAACCAAAGGCGATGTTTTCAAAAACATTTAAATGAGGGAAGAGGGCATAGTCCTGGAAAACCGTATTAACTTGTCGTTCATTTGCTGGAACATGATTAATTTTTTTGCCATTAAAATAAATGTCACCACTTGTTGGTTCCATGAAACCGGCAATCAAACGAAGAATTGTGGTTTTTCCACAACCGGATGGACCAAGTAATGTATAAAATTTTCCACGTTCAATTTCAAAACTCACATTGTTTAACACAGGTGTCGCGCTATCATAAGATTTTGTGACGTTTTCAAAGCGGATAATGGTTGTGTCTGTCATGATTGACCTCCTGAATTATAAATAAGAATGTGTAGCAATTATCAGAACTTCTGTTTCACCGTTATAATGATTCGTCAGTTGGTGATGCTCTGAAGCTTCAAAGTACAGGGATTGACCTTCCAGAGCGAAATACTCATGAGCTCCAAGAGTGAGTCTTACCTTGCCATTTAAGACATACATAAATGTTTCGGATAATGAAGGCTCGAATTGTTTAAATTCTCCCGATTCTAAAAATTTAACGAGAACGGGTTCCATTTCTTTGTCGTTTGATTCCGGAACTAGCCAGCGGATTTGGTATTTCCTTTCGTCATCAGTAAAAACGGTCTGGTCTTCTTCCAAATAAACAACTCTCTGATTTTTTTCATCATCAAAAAAATCTTTCGGTTTTGTTCCAAGCACTTCAAGTAATGAAAAAAGAGTTTCAATGGATGGGGAATTCAAATTTCGTTCCAATTGGGAAATATATCCCTTCGTCAAATCAGTACGTTCGCCTAATTCTTCCTGAGTTAACCCTTTCTTAATGCGTAAGCTTTTGATTTTGTTCCCAATTTGCATAAAGAGGTGCTCCTCCCAGGTGCTATTAATAGCAAACAATGATTATGTAAGTTTACTATCACAATACTTTGAGTTTACTATAAATGTCTTTTATTATACAAATTCAACCAATTTTTGCAAGAGTTTAATTTAAGATCTGTAGCAATCTTTAACATCCTAAAAAAATCCCATCTTAGAAAGATGGGATTTCAGATTATAGACAAACAATAGAATGACAAATGAAATAACCAATGCAAGAAATGTTGATTTCCGTTGCGGCGGACGCGTTTCGCGGGCACGGCTTCAGTCTCCTCATCACTAAAAAACGTTGCTCCTGCATCGCTCCGCTAGCTTCGTCGCAAATGAAATGTGCAAACTTTCATTTGCACATTTCATTTCTTCCGGGGCCTTCAGCTCGTGCTGTTCCCGCTGAAAAGAAATTGGTGTGCCAATTTCTTTGCGACGAGTAACCGCAGGAGCAGTCTTGTTGTCGCCGCCTCCACTCCAATCAACAGAAAGCACTATTAACACGTTTTTCTAAAAATATATAAGTAGGAAAGTGGTTGGCTATTTATGAAGACTCCTGCGGAAAAAACGGAACATGCTAGACCCCGCAGGCTGAGCCGAGGAGGCTAGCGTTTCGTCCGCGGAAAGCGAAAGAAATAGCCGACCACCTTCTATTTTTGAACGAGTGCATTAAATACGAATACGATTTTATATACTTTTAAATTTATCTATATTGATCACGTTTCCATTTTCTAATTTTCTTCCATAGGCCCTTGCCGCCAGTTGTTACTAATAAAATTACCGATAGAGAAATGCCGGCTAATGCGGTAATGAGTGAAATCCATTCAAAAAATGAATAGCCAGGTACTTTGGACCAATCAGTTTTGCCTTTCCAATCTTCAATGACCAGATTCATTCCATAAATACCGGATACTACTGTAAATACGGTTAGCATAAATAACAACATATTATGACGTTTATTTGACTGATTCTCTTGTGCACGATATAGCTCATGCAATGTCTGTTTAACTTCTTCGTAAAGTGAATTCAAATGAAACGTATCTCGATATGTTTTAGTTAACTCTTTTCCTTCTGTCCGAGCAGAAACTTCCCCAAAATAATATCTGGAGGAAAACTTAGAAATTAATTCGATTAATTCTTCCACATAGTCTTCATCCTGCTCCCATTGGATCTCGCTATATTCGAATGACATTCGCAATAACATGATTTTGTAGAAATAATGAAGCAACAAATTATAATGATGCGTTCCCATGAATTGCGAAAGCGGTCTCGCCAATTGTTCACGAGTTTTTATGGAAACGGTAATCTGGGCATGGTCGGAAGTAACTGTATATGAATCAGGTGCCCAACGGTCATGTACATGTTTTTGCACATAGCGCTCGATGTATTCAGCATTTGTACTAGACATGAAGGGGCGGCCTTCTGGATTTTTTCCATCCAATTGGCCCATTCGATATAACTGATCTCCACTAATCGGATGTTCACCGTCAGCAATGAAAAAACCTGAAGATAGCATACGTTCGTCTTCAAAGAAAGGAAGGCTGCCGAAATAGCCTGCCCGTTTATCATCATGAACGATGTAAGCTTTGAGAGAAGGACAGAGATAGCCAAATACAAATTCATTCGTTGTGTTGAATTCCCGACCATCTTTTCGTATTGTGGCTCCTTTTTCTTCATCAAGTTTTGGTTCTAACACACGAAAATGATTCATAAAATCGAGCACTTCAGATAATTTTTCTTGTTCTTTGTTCATTTCAGTCCGGATTGTAATCAGGCCAATGCCAAAAGGACAAATCATGACATCAATACTGTTAACAAAAAAGGAAAAAGAAGTGTCATGAACATCCAGAATAAAGGATTCATTGACGCGCTTGGAAAAGCGAAGAAACCCTTGTTGATCGGTACGTTGGGGGAATAATTTTCGTTCCAGGAATGGTAAAAAATATTGATCCAATTCTTCATGTTTAACTTCTATATCTTCACCATAAAATCCATGCTGTAAATCTTTTTGATCTAATGAAAAAAACGTGAAGTGGTTTTTTCGTAAATGATCAGCAAGGTTTTCACGTTCTTTTTCATGGAAAGAAAATGGAAAAAGAAATGACATGTAAGCCTGGTTCAAAGTTAGAGGATGTATTTTTGCAGTTGAATCCATTTTCAAGACCTCCACTATTTTTTCTTTCATATATATATGTTAACATGAAACTCGGAAGGAGTGACGGTTATGGGAAGAACCATGATGTTATTTTTGGATCCTAAAGTACGACAACATAAAAAATCACAAAATCAAATTGAAGGCACTTTTCTTTTGGTGAAAAACCGTGTCATTGCCGATGATGAAATCTGTGATTATTGTAATGATTGTTTTGAACCTTTATCGTATCATGATGAATACGACGCTTGTTACTGCGAGCCATGCAATGCATGGAGAGAAGAAGCTTGTACAGATCCAACATGTGAATATTGTGAATTAAGACCTAAACGCCCTTTAACATAAGGTTGCTGAAGGTCTTTTTTATTTTAGTTTATTAAACAACATCATAATGTTGTTATTAAACGCAAATTTATCTAGAAATTAAACAACTTTCTTCGTGTCTTAAGTTAGATAAAGAATAAAGCTTCTGCTTTTCTCGCTTGAATAGTTTATCTCAAGATGAGCATACTAAACATTCGACACGAATTCGACGAAAAAATTATTTCCTTATGCTAGTTAAAAGCTGATGAATTGATTTGCATTAAGGACTTTGTTATTCTTTAAATTGTGCTAATAACGAATACAATTCGTTGGCAGATAAATAACTTCTTGGAGGTTTTCACATGACTGAACGTATGGTAGGTAAACAAGCACCTCGTTTCACAATGGACGCAGTGCTGGCAGATAAGTCTTTCGGTAAAGTAAGCTTGGAAGAAAACATGAAAAACGATAAATGGACAGTTTTGTTCTTTTATCCAATGGATTTCACTTTTGTATGTCCAACTGAAATCACAGCAATGTCAGATCGCTATGATGAATTTGAAGATTTAGACGCTGAAATTATCGGTGTTTCTACAGATACAATCCACACTCATTTGGCTTGGATTAACACAGCTCGTCAAGACAATGGTTTAGGTGAATTGAAATATCCATTAGCTGCAGATACAAACCATGCAGTATCACGTGAATATGGTGTGTTAATTGAAGAAGAAGGAATTGCTCTTCGTGGTTTATTCATCGTCAACCCTGAAGGTGAAATGCAATACCAAACAGTGTTCCACAATAATATTGGCCGCGATGTAGATGAAACTCTACGCGTATTACAAGCTCTTCAAACTGGTGGTCTTTGCCCAGCAAACTGGCGTCCAGGTCAAAAAACTCTATAATTATTTGAACGAGGCTCACAATTAGGCCTTGTTTCATGCGCTTTATTAATTAGACACCAAGTTTCCCCACGCATACGATACGCAGTGGGGATTTTTTACATGTATCATTGAGGAGGAAAAACAATGAAATTACGTTCACCTATGCCTGATTTATCAGGTGCCACTGCATGGCTAAATGGAGAAGTTGCAAAAAGAGAATTGATTGGCAAAAAACCAACACTTATTCATTTTTGGTCTGTAAGTTGTGGTCTATGTAAAGAAGCAATGCCAGAAGTAAATGCATTTCGTGATCAATATAAGAATGAATTGAATGTATTAGCTGTCCATATGCCGCGTTCAGAGAAAGACATGGATCTGTCAGAAATTAAGAAAAGCGCTGCAGAACATGATATTAAACAGCCAATTTATGTGGACAATGATATGAAATTGACAGATGCTTTTGATAATCAATATGTACCTGCATATTACGTTTTTGATAAAGATGGTCAACTTCGTCACTTCCAAGCGGGTGGCAGTGGAATGAAGATGCTTGAAAAACGTGTTAACCGCGTGTTAGAAGAAATGCGTAATTCTTAAGACATTTTAATTACAAAAAGAAGTGCTCAGCATAATGGAATTCAGGGATAAATTTCTCTGTCATTCTTTTATGTCGAGCGCTTTTTTTGTTGTCCAAAAAAGTTAGATTGAGTTGAAATGACAGAAGATTAAAATGAAAATTTCAATTTATGTAAAATATCAGTCAAAAGGGGGTAGTCATTTATTTCGGAATCCGATATATTAAATACTATGTCTTTCGAATTAGGGGGAAATAGCTTGGGAATTTTTAAAAAATTGAAAGAATACTACTGGCCAAATAAGCATTTATTCTTTTGGTCCTTGTTCATGCTCTTGATAACGTTGTTAATTACAGTTGCTTATCCAATCATTTTGCAACAGACGATTGACCGTGTTATTAAGGGAGAGCAATATGATCTAGCTTGGAAACTTGCTGGGATTTTTATGGGTCTTATGATTATCAAAGGAATTGCGACGTACATTGGGCAGTACACGGGTGATATGTTCGGAATTCGGTCGGTCTATGAATTACGAAATGCGTTATATGCAAAATTGCAGCGTTTGCCATTTTCTTATTACGACAATGCAAAGACAGGGGATTTAATGTCCCGACTGACTGCAGACGTCGAAGGGTTCAGATTCTTCTTATCGTTCGGATTCGTTGAGTTGTTCCGTCTGGTATTTCTAGTATCCGTTTCTCTTTGTGTCATGTTTTACTACTCCGTATCATTAACATTTGTATCGATGGCTTCCATGCCGTTATTAGTCATTGCAGTGCTGCGATTCGATAAACTGGTACATCCTGCTTTCCGTGACATCCGTAAATCGTTCGGTAAATTAAATACCAATGTTCAAGAAAACATTAGCGGGATTCATACAGTTAAGTCACTTTCCCGTGAATCATTTCAAATTAATAAATTCAACAATTCAAATGGGGATTATAAAGATCGCTATTTATTTACAACTGAAATCTGGGCAAAGTACTTCCCAGTGATGGAATTCCTCGGAAATATCAGTGTGGTCTTTTTATTAGGCTATGGTGGATTTCTCGTGATGGATGGTCAATTAAGTGTCGGACGCCTCGTGGCATTTTACAGTCTGCTTGGCTACATTATTTTTCCTATCATGAACCTAGGCTTTACGGTCAATTTATTTTCCCAGTCCAAAGCATCAGGTGAACGCTTACTTGAAGTTCTAGAAGCACCTGAACCGATTCAATCAAAAGTAGATGCCGTGGATGGCTCCAATATGAAAGGGCATGTAGTTTTTGAAAATGTTACGCTTCAATATCGTGAAGAAGATCAATTAGCTCTTGATGATGTGAATCTGACAGTTAAAGCTGGTAAACGTGTAGGTCTAATAGGAGCCACAGGTTCAGGTAAAACGAGTTTAACTCAACTGTTAACGCGTTTTTATGAACCGACAAAAGGGACAGTTAAAGTTGATGGCATTGCTGTTGATGAATACTCACTCACTTCACTACGCTCTAACATTGGCTTCGTTCTTCAGGAATCGTTCTTATTTTCTTCATCAATTAAAGCCAATATTTCATATGGCCGTCCAGATGCAACGATGGAAGAAATCATTGATGCGGCGAAACGTGCCAATGCACATGAATTTATCATGGAACTACCAGAAACCTATGACACCATGCTAGGTGAACGGGGACTTGGTTTATCAGGCGGACAAAAACAACGAATTGCAATTGCTCGTGCCTTATGCCAAAATCCTGCCATTTTAGTATTAGATGATGCAACTAGTGCTGTGGACATGAAAACGGAGCTTCACATTCAGCAAGCATTGGAAGAAGTGATGAAAGGCCGTACGACGTTCATTATTGCTCATCGAATTTCCTCTGTAAAACATGCAGACGAATTAATCGTTTTTGAACATGGGAAGATTGTTCAGCGTGGAACTCATGATCAATTGATTAAACAACAGGGTTTGTATAAACGGATATTTGAAATTCAATATAAAGATCAACTAGAAAATATTTATGCATAGAAAGGCGGAATCACATTGACTAAACAAATTAATCCAAGTGTATTAAAACGATTCCGCTACTCTTCGGATGATGTAATTGATGCACCGTTTAACTGGTCTCAACTCGCTAGGCTGTTTAAGTACGTAAAACCTTATTCAAAAACGCTGTTACCAAAAGCTTTTATCGCCGTCACGATCACAACACTAATCAGATTGATCATCCCTATTCTGATAGGGGAGTATGCCATTAATCAAGCATTGGAAAATAAAGATACACAGATGCTTTGGGTGGTTGTCAGCTCTATTGCCGTTTTGTATATTATCAACACGGTTGCCAACCGGTACCGAATACGATGGATGAATGAGCTCGGTCAAAATGTGATATACGATTTGCGTAAACATTTATTTACCCATGTTCAATGGCTATCTCATCGATTTTTCGATCAACGGTCAGCCGGCTCAATACTCGTCAGAATCATGAATGATATTAACTCTTTGCAAGAATTGTTTACGAACGGGGTAATAAACTTACTGATGGATTTACTGCTTCTTGCAGGAGTTCTCATCATCCTGTTCACACTCAGTCCACCACTTGCTTTAGCAGTACTTGTTATTTTGCCGTTAATGTTCTTCATCTCGACGACGTTACGTAAAAACATTCGTCGTTCATGGCAAGATGTAAGGATGAAACAAGCAAAAATCAATTCCCATTTGAATGAAAGTATTCAAGGTATGCGAATCACTCAATCATTTACTCAAGAAAATGAAAATATGGCTTTCTTTAATGGAATAAATGAAGAAAGCTTTGAATCATGGAGGGTTGCCACTAAAAAGAACTCCATGTTCCGCCCATTCGTAGAAATGACAAATGCCGTTGGTTCAGTTGTTTTGATTTTGTATGGTGCGTATTTAATTCAAAATAACCAACTTGACCTTGGCGCATTCGTCGCGTTTGCCTTTTATCTCGGCATGTTCTGGGAACCAATTTCACGCTTAGGACAGATCTATAACCAGTTACTGATGGGAATGGCATCTTCTGAACGCATATTCGAATTCTTGGATGAGCAGCCACTAGTGCATGAAAAAGCTAACCCAACCAAAATCAATCAATTGCAAGGACATATCGAATTTGAAAATGTTCAATTTGGTTACGAAAAAGATCGCCTTGCATTAAAAGGAATTTCTCTTGAAATGAAGGCGGGGGAAACCGTTGCCCTGGTTGGTCATACGGGCTCTGGTAAAACAACAATTGCCAACCTTGTATCGCGTTTCTACGATCCGACAGACGGTGTAGTGAAAATGGATGGAATGGATATCCGCGATTTATCATTAAGTGCGTTACGTGAACAAATTAGTATTGTCCTTCAGGAAACGTTTATTTTCTCAGGTACAATTATGGATAATATTCGCTTCGGTAATCCTCACGCAACGGATGAAGAAGTAATGAAAGCGGCAGAAGCTGTGGGGGCCAATCGTTTTATTGAGCGTTTATCGAATGGATACGATACAGAAGTGGAAGAGCGCGGAAACATCTTATCTGTTGGTGAACGTCAACTGTTATCTTTTGCACGAGCACTTCTAGCAAATCCTAGAATTATCATTTTGGATGAAGCAACAGCTTCCATTGATACAGAAACTGAACTGCAAATTCAACAGGCTTTGCGTACACTACTTAAGAATCGGACGGCCATTATGATTGCTCACAGACTCTCGACTATCCGTGAAGCAAACCAGATTATTGTGCTGGAACATGGACGTGTTCTTGAATCAGGCGATCATGATTCTTTAATGAAAGACCGTGGTCATTATCACCAGTTGGTTATGTCCCAATTTGGAGAAGCCCTAAAATGAATTGAGCGTCAATTAAAGTTGTGATACACTATGTCCATTCGTTCCGCAACGGAGGTTGAAAGATGAAGAAAGAATTCGTAGTTATAGGATTAGGTCGATTTGGAGGAAGTATTGTAAGAGAACTGATTGAACAAGGTGCAGACGTTATGGCAATCGATAAGTTTGCTGATCGTGTCGATGAATTTGCATCAATTGCAACACAAGCAATTGTTGCAGATACGACAGATGAATCTGTGTTGAAATCACTTGGGATTCGTAATTTTGAACATGTAATCGTGGCAATTGGTGAGGACATTCAATCTAGTATTTTAACAACTTTGATGTTAAAAGAAATTGGTGTCAATAAAATCACCGTTAAAGCGCAAAATGATTACCATGAAAAAGTATTGCGTAAAATTGGTGCAGATCAAGTGGTCCATCCTGAACGTGATATGGGTATTCGTATCGCCAACAACATCATGACAAATAATGTACTGGATTACTTAGAGTTATCGGATGAACATTCAATCATGGAAATAAAAGCGAATGAAATATTGGCTGGCTCTACATTAATTGATTTAGATATCCGTGCGAAGTTTGGAATAAACATTGTTGCAATTAAGCGGGGAGCGGAAATTCTTGTTTCTCCTCAAGCAGATGAAGAAATCCAAATCAATGACGTTCTGATTGTCATCGGTGCTGACGCAGATATTATTCGCTTTGAAAAAAAAGCAATGCATTAACGAAAAGCGAATCGTAAATAAAGCTCGCAAAAATAAAAGCTGTGCAACCGACACATTACGTGTCGGTCGCACAGCTTTTTACATGGGATTATACTTCCATGATAATTGGTAGAATCATTGGACGACGTTTTGTTTTTTCGTATAAATACGGTCCCAATACGTCTGTAATTTCGTTTTTCAATTCTGACCAAGGAGTTGCCTTAGATTGAATTGTTTTTTGTAAGTGACGATTTAACATATGTTGCGCTTCGTTAATCATCGCACCTGATTCACGCATGTAAACAAAACCACGAGAAATGATGTCTGGACCTGAAACAATCTTCTGACGTTCTTGGTCTGTACTAACAACAACAATAACTAAACCTTCTTCAGAAAGAATTCGGCGATCTCGTAAAACGATATTACCGATATCTCCGATGCCGCTACCATCAATATACACATCACCTGAAGGAATACGACCAGCAACAGCTGCTTGGTTTTGGCTAAGTGCCAAAACATCACCATTTTCCATAATAAATGTGTTTTCTGGCTCAACATCACAATCTACTGCTAGTTCAGTATGCATTTTTAACATGCGATATTCACCATGAATCGGCATAAAGAACTTAGGTTTCATCAGACGTAACATTAATTTTTGTTCTTCTTGAGAACCATGACCGGAAGTATGAATGTTATTCAATGAACCATGAATAACATCGGCTCCTGCACGGAATAGCAAGTTGATTGTACGGTTAACGCTTGTACGATTACCAGGAATCGGTGAAGATGAGAAAATTACGGTATCGGCTGGTTGAATTTGAATTTGACGATGTGTGCCATTTGCAATTCGAGACAACGCTGCCATAGGTTCACCTTGGCTACCGGTACATAAAATCATCACTTCATTCGCAGGTAGACGATTTAATGATTGAGCATCTACGAATGTTTCTTTGGGTGCAGTAATATATCCAAGCTCACGCCCGATTGTAATCGCATTGTCCATGCTTCGTCCAAAAACAGCAATTTTACGTCCGTGATGGACAGCCGCTTCAGTTACTTGTTGTAAACGATGAATATTTGATGCAAAAGTAGCGAAAATGATACGACCATCCACTTTACGGAAAATTTCCGACAAGCTTTCGCCGACTTTCCGTTCCGACATTGTAAAATTGGGAACTTCTGCATTTGTACTATCAGATAGTAAACACAGCACGCCGTCACGGCCAATTTCAGCCATTTTCGTTAAGTTAGCCGGTTCACCAACTGGTGTAAAATCAAATTTAAAATCTCCTGTATGTACAACATTACCTGGTGGAGTTTTAACTACAATTCCGTAAGCATCAGGAATACTGTGCGTTGTACGGAAGAAACTCACTGAAGTCTTTCTGAATTTAATCACGTCTTCTTCAGCGATTACATGCATCTTTGTCGTACGCAATAAACCATGTTCTTCTAGTTTATTTCGTAATAAACCCAGAGCAAGTTTGCCTCCATATACAGGGATATTCAGTTGTTTGAGCAAGTAGGGAATACCGCCGATGTGATCTTCGTGACCGTGAGTAATAAATAGACCTTTAATCTTGTCTACATTTTTCACAAGGTACGTGTAATCAGGAATAACATAATCAATCCCGAGTAAATCATCTTCAGGGAATTTAATACCTGCATCAATTAAAATTATTTCATCTTGGAATTGAACACCATAAGTGTTTTTACCGATTTCGCCCAGTCCGCCGAGTGCGAAAACCGCTGTTTGATCATTCTTAACAAATTTCATGTGGTTTAAATTTTCTCCACTGTGTAGTTTTCGCTAGCTTGTTCGTAAGATAAATGATTACCTTCGAGTAGCTGTACGAATTCGATGTTATACTTGCGGTCCTTTAACGCGTAACGAACTTCGCGTTCAGAGGATGCTTCGATGTAAAGGCTTTTTGTGTTTTCGCGAACTGGCACTTCAAGCACGTTTTCTTGGTAATAAACTTTGTAAATCATGTTTTGCTCTCCTTTTTCACGTTCAAAATAATTTCATTCTCTTTATATTATCACGAGCGCCTTTTAAAATAAAGAAAAGCCCTACTATAAATAGCAGGACAAAAAATTATGCAATTGATTTTTTCCCGAGTATGCCGCCCAATCGTCTTAACAATTTCTTTTTTAGACGCTTTAACATGGCAAATCACTCCTCATACATCATTATACAGAAAATTGCAACTTTTGTAAAGGGGCCGTGTCTTTAGTACACTGAAGGACTCGAGGAAGGGTGAAGGTTTTGAAAAAAGTATTATTTTTCGATATTGACGGAACGTTATATGATTCCGAAAAAAAGTTACCGGCAAAGGCGAAAGAAGCTGTCTTTCAAGCTCGAAAAAATGGTCATGAAGTTTTTATCGCAACTGGACGAGCACCTTTCATGATTCAAGATGTCCTGAAAGAATTGGAGATTGATTCATACATTTGTTTTAACGGTCAATATATTGTCTATAAAGGGGAAGTGGTATCCCATACGCAAATTAATCTGGAACTTCTCAGATCGGTATCTGCCTATGCGGATAGCAACAATCATCCCATTGTATATATGAATGCCGAAAAAATGGTTTCATCTATTGCGTTTCACCCACATGTGGAAGAGAGTTTCGGGAGCCTGAAGTACCCTCATCCTGCATTTGAGGAAAATTTTTTCCAAAATCAAAAAATTTACCAAGCACTTGTGTTTTGCTCTATAGAAGAAGAACAGACCTATAAAGAAAATTTTCCGCTTTTGAAATTCGTCAGATGGCATCGAGTATCTGTTGATATTTTGCCTAAAGGGGCGTCTAAAGCCAATGCCATACACTTTTTATGTGAAAAACTAAATATCGCTCTTGAAGACACAATTGCTTTTGGAGATGGGCTTAATGATATCGAAATGATGGAATCAGCAGGTTATGGCGTTTGTATGGGCAATGGACATGAAGAAGCGCTTAAACGAGCTAAATATGTGACCACTCATGTCGACGAAGATGGATTAGTAAATGCTATGAGATATTTAAAGCTCATTTAATAAAAAGAGAAAAGGTTCCCGAAAATTCCGGGAACCTTTTATTTATTTTCGTTCATATGGAACAGCATCTGGAATATCAGCAAAAGGATTTTGTTGGTTGATGTGATCAAAGAACATAATCCCGTTCAAATGATCCAACTCGTGTTGAAAAGCGATAGCTGGCAATCCTTTTAAACGGAGCTTAAATTCTTTTCCGTCTGGATAGAAGCCTTTAACGGTTATTCGTGCGTACCTTGGCACATATCCTTCTATCGAACGATCAACTGATAAACAGCCTTCACCAACCGTAATATACGTTTTTTCAACTGAATGACTGATTATTTTAGGATTTATGGCAACTATACTTAATTTGGTTTCATCATCTGGTAAGTGCAGTGCAAACATACGCTTTGATACATTTACTTGGGGTGCAGCAATTCCGATACCAGGACGTAAATCATAGCGCCCTACCATTTCTGGATTTTGACTATTTTTTACATAGTCCAACAAGTCCTCTGCAAGTTTTGCATCTTCAGAGGAGAGCGGAAATGCTACTTCTTGTGCTTTTTTTCGCAGAGTCGGATGCCCTTCGCGAATAATATCTTTCATAACAAACATCGTGGTCTTCCTTTCCAACTTTCATTCTTTATTTAGTATAGCGAACGTTAGCCATCGTGCAAACGAAAATGACTACTTTAGTCAAGTTGAAATTTTTCACTTGAAGGACTATAGTAGAAAAAGATTTGGGAGGTTATTAAAATGAGAAATTTTGTAATTGGTACCGTCTTGTCTACTTCACTTTTGTTATCCGCATGTTCAATCGGAACATCTGCTGAGCAGCAATTATCAGATTCATTAACAAAAGTATATGATGAAGAACAAGGATATCGTGACGCGCAAGCAAAATTGGCTGAATTAGAAAAGAAAGAACAGCTTACATTTAATCAAACGATGGAGCTTACTCAAAATCAAAAAGAAGAAGTAAGTGTAAAAGTTGAAGAATTAAAATCGTCATTGGCTAAAAGATTGACTCTATTAAAAGAAGAGAATGATTCCATTAAAAATGCACAGGAATCACTTTCCACTTTAGATAAAATAGTAGAAGATGCCAAAGATGATCAAATTAAATCATCCGTTTCCGATTTGCAGGGAGTCATGGATGCGCGTTATGAAGCACATGACCAAGTCAGCGCAGAATATCAAAAGTTAACTGATCTACAAAGCGCATTATATGAAATGCTAACAAAGGAAGAAACGCAACAAGCTGAACTCCAAAAACAAGTGGTCAAAGTTAATGAACAAAACGAAGTTGTTCAATCAGCTATTAATGCATTCAATGATGCCACAAAACAATTAAATGAAAAGAAAGAGTCTGTGTATGATTCTTTACAAGAAGAAAAGTAAAACGATCTCAATTTGAGGTCGTTTTTTTGCGTGATAGAGAGAGTGAGAGATTAATACGTTTTATAATACAGAGGTTTATTTGTACTAGTACAGTTTCAAGAAAAGTGAATAGTCTTTCAATTACAAGCTCATATTTCACTAGAGTTTCCAATCATTGACCACCAAAATAAAGTTGAGTATACTAGGGAAGAATGAACATTGTATCACTCGATTTTTACAGTTTTTTTAATACAGTTACTTAAGGAGAGGTGTTAACATGGCTGCAAAAAATGCCAAGCAATTAGGACCAGTAGAAACACTTCAAGCCATCGAAGAAAAATTTGAAATGTTTCAGATTTTGAATGAAGAAGGCGAGATAGTTAACAAAGATGCAGACCCGAATTTATCGGATGAAGAATTAGTCGAATTAATGCGCCGCATGGTGTATACGCGTATTCTTGACCAACGTTCTATTTCTTTAAACAGACAAGGACGTTTAGGTTTCTATGCACCGACAGCTGGACAAGAAGCTTCTCAATTAGCTTCTCATTATGCACTTGAAAAAGAAGATTTCATTTTACCTGGTTACCGCGATGTACCTCAGATGATCTGGCACGGGTTGCCACTTTCACAGGCATTCCTTTTCTCTCGTGGGCACTTCATGGGGAATCAGATTCCTGAGAACGTGAAAGTATTCCCGCCTCAAATCATTATTGGTGCTCAATTCATCCAAGCGGCTGGTGTGGCACTTGGTATGCAAAAGCGTGGCAAAAAATCAGTTGCTGTGACTTACACAGGTGATGGTGGTTCTTCGCAAGGTGACTTCTACGAAGGTATTAACTTTGCAGGTGCTTTCCGCTCTCCAGCTATTTTCATTGTTCAAAATAATCAATTTGCAATCTCAACTCCACGTGAATTGCAAACAGCTGCTAAAACAATCGCTCAAAAAGGAGTTGCAGCAGGTATTCCAAGTATCCTAGTTGATGGAATGGATCCATTGGCAGTTTATGTTGCAACACGCGATGCTCGTGAACGTGCAGTGAATGGTGAAGGCCCAACATTAATTGAAACATTATGTTACCGTTATGGACCACATACGATGGCAGGGGATGACCCGACACGTTACCGTACATCTGATACAGATTCAGAGTGGGAAAAGAAAGATCCATTGGTTCGTTTCCGTGCTTATTTAGAAGCAAAAGATCTTTGGAATGAAGAAAAAGAAAATGAAGTAATCGAACAAGCTAAAGAAGAAATCAAAGATGCCATTAAAACGGCTGATGCTGCTCCGAAACAAAAAGTGACGGACTTAATGGAAATTATGTATGATCCTAACGAAGAAATGCCATATCACTTAAAAGAGCAATATGAACTTTACAAAGAGAAGGAGTCGAAGTAACCGATGGCACAAATGACGATGATTCAAGCTATTACGGATGCACTCCGTACAGAGCTTAAGAATGACGAAAACGTCCTCGTCTTCGGTGAAGACGTTGGAAATAACGGCGGTGTATTCCGTGCGACTGAAGGCTTACAAAAAGAATTTGGCGAAGATCGTGTATTTGATACACCTTTAGCTGAATCAGGTATTGGTGGTTTAGCGGTTGGTCTTTCACTTGAAGGCTTCCGTCCAGTTCCAGAAATTCAGTTCTTTGGTTTCGTTTATGAAGTAATGGATTCGATCAGTGGCCAATTAGCTCGTATGCGTTTCCGCAGCGGTGGCAAATACAGTGCTCCGGTAACAATCCGTTCTCCATTCGGTGGCGGTGTTCATACTCCTGAAATGCACGCGGACAGCTTAGAAGGTTTGGTAGCTTCTCAGCCTGGTTTGAAAGTAGTTATTCCTTCTTCACCTTACGATGCTAAAGGATTATTAATTTCTGCTATCCGTGATAATGACCCAGTTATTTTCTTGGAACACATGAAGTTATACCGCTCATTCCGTGAAGAGGTACCTGAAGAAGAATACACAATTCCTTTAGGTAAAGCGGAAGTAAAACGTGAAGGTACAGACCTAACGATTATTGCTTACGGCGCAATGGTACACGATAGCTTAAAAGCTGCAGAAGAACTTGAAAAAGAAAACTACTCAGTAGAAGTAATCGATTTACGTACTGTTCAACCATTGGATATTGAAACAATCATTGCTTCTGTTGAAAAAACAGGACGTGCGGTTGTTGTTCAAGAGGCACAAAAACAAGCAGGTATTGCTGCTAACGTAGTTGCTGAAATTAACGAACGTGCAATTCTTAGCCTAGAAGCACCAGTATTACGTGTATTTGCACCAGATACAATCTTCCCATTCGCTCAAGCGGAATCAGTTTGGTTACCAAACTCGAAGGACATTGTAGCAACAGCTAAAAAAGTACTAACATTCTAATTGTAAGTTCAAAAAGTCCAGTCAAGATTTCTTGTTGGTCTTTTGGACTTAAAGATAGTAAACACTCACAACTGAAAGGGTGAATTTTGTGGCATTTGAATTTCGATTACCGGATATCGGTGAAGGTATACACGAAGGCGAAATCGTAAAATGGTTTGTTAAAGCGGGCGACACTATTGGCGAAGATGATATTTTATGTGAAGTTCAGAATGACAAAGCTGTCGTTGAAATTCCTTCTCCTGTTGCAGGAAAAGTGGAAGAAGTGCTTATTGGAGAAGGTACAGTTGCAACTGTAGGCCAAATCTTGATTCGCATCGACGCACCAGGCTATGAAGATCTTCAATTTAAAGGTGGTCACGAAGACGAACCTAAAGCAGAAGAGAAAACAGAAGCTCAAGTACAAGCTACTGCAGAAGCTGGACAAGAAGTAGAAAAAGAAGCAACGCCAGTAGCAAAAGATCAAGCTCTTGAAAAAGAAGCAGCTGAACCAACAAAAGCGGCTCCTAAAGCAGACGCAACATCGAAGACTGAAAAAGACCCAAATGGTCGCGTAATTGCGATGCCTTCCGTGCGTAAATTTGCACGTGATAATGATGTCGAAATTTCTCAAGTCAACGGATCAGGTAAAAATGGCCGTGTGATGAAAGAAGATATCGAAGCATATATGAATGGTGGGCAAACATCTGAAGCACCTGAACAAAATACAGTTGCTGCAAATGAAGAATCAACAAGCGAAGAAAAAGTTGAAAAAGCAGCGAAACCTGCCGCTCCATCTTTGGAAGGTGAATTCCCTGAAACTCGTGAGAAGATGTCAGGTATTCGTAAAGCAATCGCCAAAGCGATGGTTCACTCGAAGCATACAGCTCCTCATGTAACATTAATGGACGAGGTTGATGTAACCGAGCTTGTTGCACACCGTAAGAAATTTAAAGATTTAGCAGCGGAGAAGAATGTGAAATTGACTTATTTACCATACGTTGTAAAAGCATTGGTAAGCACACTTCGTGAGTTCCCAGACTTCAACCGTTCATTGGATGACGAAGCTGGCGAAATCATTCAAAAGCATTACTTCAATATCGGGATTGCAGCTGATACTGAAAAAGGCTTGTTAGTACCGGTTATCAAACATGCTGACCGTAAATCTGTCTTTGCGATTTCAGATGAAATCAATACGCTTGCAGGAAAAGCTCGTGATGGGAAGTTATCACCTTCAGAAATGAAGGGCGCATCTTGTTCAATCACGAATATTGGCTCTGCTGGTGGACAATGGTTCACTCCTGTAATCAATCATCCTGAAGTTGCTATTTTAGGAATTGGTCGTATTGCAGAGAAACCTGTCATAAAAAATGGTGAAATTGTAGCCGCTCCTGTGTTAGCATTATCATTGAGCTTTGATCATCGTATGATCGACGGTGCGACTGCTCAGCACGCATTAAATAACATTAAGCGTTTGCTTAGCAATCCAGAACTTTTATTAATGGAGGCGTAAAAACATGGTAGTAGGAGATTTCCCAATCGAAACAGATACGCTCGTCATCGGCTCAGGCCCTGGCGGATATGTTGCGGCCATACGTGCTGCGCAAACTGGTCAAAAAGTGACAATCGTTGAAAAAGAACATTTAGGCGGCGTTTGTTTGAACGTTGGTTGTATTCCTTCTAAAGCGTTAATTTCAGTCGGTCACCGTTTTGAACAAGCAAAACATTCAGATGATATGGGTATTACTGCATCTGAAGTTACAATTGATTTTTCAAAAGCCCAAGCTTTCAAAGACAGTGTCGTTAAAAAATTAACGGGTGGCGTTGAAGGTTTACTAAAAGGGAATAAAGTTGAAATCGTTCGTGGCGAAGCATACTTTGTTGATGCTAACACTGTTCGTGTAATGGACGAAAATTCAGCACAAACGTATAAATTCAAAAACGCGATTATCGCAACAGGCTCACGTCCTGTTGAGATTCCATCATTCAAATTTACAAAACGTGTGTTAAGTTCAACAGGAGCTTTGGCTCTTGGAGAAATCCCAGGAAAATTAGTTGTTATCGGTGGCGGTTATATCGGAACTGAACTAGGAACTGCTTTTGCAAACCTAGGTTCTGAAGTAACAATCATCGAAGGCGGCGACGATATTTTAGCTGGATTCGAGAAACAAATGACTCAAATCGTTAAAAAAGGCTTGAAGAAAAAAGGTGTCAATGTTGTTGTGAAAGCATCAGCAAAAGGCGTCGAAGAATCAGATTCAGGCGTTACAGTTACGTACGAGGCAGGCGGCGAAGAGAAAAAAGTCGAAGCGGATTATGTATTAGTAACAGTAGGCCGTCGTCCAAACACGGATGAAATGGGTCTAGAAGAAATCGGCATCAAAATGGGTGAACGTGGCTTGATCGAAGTTGACAAGCAAGTTCGCACAAACATCGAAAACATTTTTGCAATTGGTGATGTAGTTTCAGGTCCTCAGCTTGCTCACAAAGCTTCTTACGAAGGTAAAGTGGCAGCTGAAGTTATCGCTGGTCAAACATCGGTGGTGGATTACTTAGCAATTCCAGCTGTATGTTTCACAGATCCTGAACTTGCAACAGTTGGCTTAAATGAAGAACAAGCTAAAAAAGAAGGCTTTGAAGTAACGGCTGGGAAATTCCCATTCGGTGCTAACGGTCGTGCATTGGCATTAAACGCTACAGACGGTTTTGTGAAACTTGTTTCACGTAAATCGGATGGTTTGTTATTAGGTGCTCAAATTGTCGGTCAAGGTGCTTCTGATATGATTGCTGAACTTGGTTTAGCTATTGAAGCGGGTATGACAGTAGAAGATATTGCTATGACAATTCATGCACATCCAACTTTGGGAGAAATCTCAATGGAAGCTGCTGAAGTGGTTATGGGTCACCCAATTCATATCATTACAAAATAAGTTAATACTAGAGTCGTACAGGGTAAACCTGTACGACTTTTTTTAGTCTCTGGATAGACAGTGGAAAATCATGTTAAAATGACATTCGAAAGGGTCACGGTGATACATCATGAAATACACAAAACTAATGAGTATGAGTTTATTAGCAATAATGCTGGCTGCTTGTGGAAGCGAAGAAACAAAAACAACTACATCCGCACCAACCCAACAGGAAGTTAAGGACGAGGTAGTTGAAGATAAAGAAGTTGAAAATGATGAAGAGGATACACAAGAAGAGACAGAAGAGGTAACTGCACCCTTGGAGCCTCTATATACGTTGAATGAAGCCAATTGGTCGTTCAAGCCAATTGCCGATGCGCCTTCCAAAGTTGTTCTATTAACGATTGATGACGCACCTGACAAACGATCACTAGAAATGGCAAAAACGTTAAAAGCTTTGAATGCACCAGCTATTTTCTTTGTAAATGGACATTTTTTGGATAGTGACGAAAAAAAAGCAGTATTAAAAGAAATACATAACATGGGCTTTGCTATTGGTAACCATACGCAAACGCATGCGAACTTGAAACAACTGACTGAAGATGAACAGCGTGCTGAAATCATGCAGGTGAGTGAAACGATTGAAGCTGTAATTGGGGAAAAACCGAAATTTTTCAGAGCCCCATTCGGAGCAAATACTGATTTTAGTAAAGCTCTCGTAAAAGAACAAGGCATGCTGTTAATGAATTGGACTTACGGATACGACTGGGAATCGAATTACCAAGATGCCAATGCTTTGAAAGATATCATGGTTAATACAGAGTATTTAACAAATGGTGCTAACTTATTAATGCATGACCGAAAATGGACCGCTGAAGCCCTTGGTGGAATAGTAGAAGGTTTACGAGCAAAAGGGTACGGCATGATCGACCCTGCTACCATACAAGGTGTAACAGGGGAATAATGACTAACAAGAAAGGCTGAGCCTCCCAGTGAAGGAGACTCAGCCTTTTTTACTTCATTTACTTTAATAGAACGCTTTATGTTCTTTAATAACTCGAATCAATTTCAATTCATCGTCTTCTGGCCCTTGTACAGGTAAGCCCGCTTCGATATTCATATGAATATAAGCGATATTATCTTCCGTAATGATTTCACCTGGTATGAAAATTGGGATACCCGGAGGATATACCATAATAAATTCAGCTGAAATACGACCTACAGAATCTGCAAACGGTACAACTTCAGTTGTCGCATAAAAAGCGTCACGAGGCGTCATGGCTAAACGTGGTATATCAGGCATTGTTACAAATGCTTCTACGATTTCAGCATCCGCTTCAAATGATTGGGCCATACGCTGAAGGGCATTGACAAGCAAGTTCAATTCTTTTTTGGAATCCGCAATCGTCACGATGCACAGAATATTGTATAAATCGGATAATTCAACTTCGATGTTTGCTTTTTCGCGTAACCATTCTTCCGCTTGGTGTCCTGTAATCCCTAAATTTTTGACACTGATCAACAATTTAGTAGGATCCATATCGTGTGTTGCGGAAGTTCGCAATATTTCTTCTCCTACACAGTGTAAGTTTGGAATCTGATTGATTCGCTTGCGTGTATCTTTTGCTAATCGAATGGCAGTTGTCAATAAATCATGCCCATGAATGGCTAACTGGCGTCGCGCAGTATCTAATGAAGCAAGGATTGGATATGATGTCGAAGTTGTTGTTAACATCGATAAAATGGATTGTACACGCTTAGGTGATACCAAGCCTTCACGAACATTTAATACTGAGCTTTGTGTCATTGAACCGCCCAGTTTGTGAACTGAAGTGGCAGCCATATCAGCACCTGCAGCCATAGCTGATACCGGTAGAGATTCATGGAAATGTATATGGACACCATGTGCTTCATCCACCAAAACGGGAATATTACGATTGTGTGCTATTTCAACAATGCGTGTTAAGTCTGCAGCAAAACCGAAGTAAGTAGGGTTAATGACAAGAACGGCTTTTGCATCAGGATGAGCATCTAAAGCTTTTTCCACAGATTCTGCAGAGATGCCGTGTGATATTCCAAGTTCCGGATCCACTTCTGGGTGTATGAAGACTGGACTTGCGCCAGCAAATACAATGGCAGACATAATAGATTTGTGAACATTGCGCGGAACTAAGATTTTATCTCCAGGACCGACAACACTTAAAATCATCGTCATAATTGCACCGCTTGTACCTTGAACAGAGAAAAATGTATAATCGGCACCAAAAGCTTCTGCTGCTAATTCTTGCGCTTTTTTAATCGCACCTTTTGGTGAGTGTAAATCATCAAGTGGGGCAATATTGATTAAATCTATAGATAGGATATTATCGCCTACGAATTCACGGAACGCAGGGTCGACACCATTACCTTTTTTATGACCGGGAATATGAAACTGAATAGGATGTCGATTGCGATGTTTTAGCAAGACATCAAATAAAGGGGTTTCTAACTGAGACAATGGACGTACCACCTCAACTTTCTTAATGATGGCATTCAAATATTTTGGAATACCGATTTAAAAATGAAAATGAAAAACAAGTGAATTATAGCATTTAGTATAGCTAATGACCATAAATATTAGAGGAATTTCGACAATAAAATTGAATATAGTACAATTAATTGATAGGAGGAAACTAAAAATGAACTGGCAAACACGAATAACAGAATTACTACATATTAAATATCCAATCATTCAAGGTGGACTTGCATATCTTGCGTATGCGGATTTAGCGGCTGCTGTCTCGAATGCTGGAGGACTTGGTCAGATTACGGCAATGAGTCTCGAGTCACCTGAAGCACTGCGAAACGAAATACATAAAGTACGTACTATGACCAATCAACCGTTCGGCGTGAACTTTGCCATTGGGGATCAGGGTCGGCCGTTTTCGCATATGCTTGAAGTCGCTATTGAAGAAAAGGTGCCGGTTGTCTCGATGACAGGAGGAAATCCTACGCCTATTTTTGATCAATTAAAAGGAACGGATATAAAAAAACTGGTGTTGGTAGCTGCTACAAGACAAGCGCAAAAAGCGGAAGAACTTGGTGCTGACGCTGTCATGGTTGTGGGCCAGGAGGGTGGAGGGCATTTGGGTCGTGATGACGTTGGAACAATGGTACTTGTCCCGCGTGTAGTAGATGCTGTGTCCATTCCTGTAATAGCCTCTGGTGGAATAGGGGATGGCAGAGGTCTCATGGCTGCGCTCGCGCTTGGTGCGGAAGGAATTGAAATGGGTACTCGTTTTATTGCAACAAAAGAATGCGTTCATGCTTCTCATGTCTACAAACAAGCTTTAATTGATAGTTCTGAAACTGGCACGACAGTAATCAAGCGATCCATAGGCGCACCTGCCCGCGCCTTAATCAATCCTTGGGCGGAAAAAATCCGTGAAATTGAAGTTGAGATGCCGACATACGAAGCTTTAAGAGAGTATATTAGTGGGGAAGCAAACAAACAATATATTTATGAAGGTAATGCTGAAAAGGGCTTTGGTTGGGCTGGACAAGTAGCAGGTTTAATTGATGACATCCCGTCAGTAGAACAATTAATTACTCGAATGATTTCACAAGCAGAAGACTTCCGCTTAAAATGGAAGTAAGGAAAGGGTGAATAAACATGAGTTTTGCATATCCATTTTCAAAAGATTGGTCGACTGAGGAAATAATCGCTGTCGTTCAATTTTTTGAAGTCATAGAATACGCTTACGAACAAGGTGTAAACCGAGAAGTCTTGATGGAAAAATATCGACGTTTTAAAGAGGTAGTTCCGTCAATGGCTGAAGAGAAAACTTACTTCAGGGAATTCGAAAAAGAAAGCGGCTATATTTGTTATCCAATCATCAAAAAAATGAAAGAAACGACTAAAGGTGCAATCATTAAAGGGGCAGGGAAATAATTTAAGCTGGCTAGATTGTAAATAAGAAATTCTTTTAAAATCAAAAGTTAAATGCTATTGGTCTACGAAAGAATATACGCTTTTGCTCGGGAAACAACCTGCCAAAGATGAAATTTTGGCAGGTTCCTTCTTTTCTTATCCGATTGTGAGAAGTTTCTTTGTTTTTCGTCTATAATGAACGGTTTTTCTGAGGCTGAAAGGCGAAACCCGACTCTTGGTTGTAAAAATCGAGGTTGACGTAGGAAAAATTGGAGTTGACGTAGGAAAAATTGACCTTCACGTAGGAAAAATCGCCGTTCACGTTGTAAAAACATCTTTTTGCAAGTTTCGTCAATCAAGTGACAAAACAAAACAAACGCTCAGAGTGAAAATTTCTCTGAGCGTTTTTCGTCTTTAACGAATCCTTGTTATGTTATTTATTAACCATCACATAATAGACAGGTAATAACGCTTCAAATGTTTCTTCAGCAAATGAGGCGAATTCTTCCTCTGACATTTCAATTGCCTTTTCTCTTGAAAGATGGCGTCCAACTAAAAACTCGGCTTTCTTCACTTCTTTTAAACGCGTCAATAAAGAAGGCAATTGTTCTTTGTGTGCCGTTTTAAGTGGAATTGCTTTAGGGGACATGTGATCGCCTGAAACAATAAAGTCTTGAGGGAGTTTCTTAAACAAACTTTTCTTTTTCAATAATCTTTCTGCAATTTGTACTTTATCTGGTACTTCATAAATGACAGCCAAAATAATGAACACATGCGTACCCCATAAACCGATTTGAAAATGGGGAATCGCTTTGTATCCTCGTTTGTATGGAGCGAATGCCACCCAGGAATCTTTTGGTGGATTTACGGAACGTCTGGCATGCTTCGCGACATGCGGAAAGAATTCACCGCCTGTGTTACTTGAAAAATAAGCTGCATATGTATGACCGAAAGCTTCGAACTTTGGTCGGACTTTTTCTATCAAAGCTTGCATACGATGTTCTAAACCTTCTATTTGAAAAACCTCAAAATCATCCTTTTCCCATTGATATTTCAACTTTTTTTCCACCTTTCGTACTTCCTATGTTTATTTTAATCAAAAAGTGGGAAAAAATCTTGTAAGTAAGCTTTATGGAGTTGACAAAAACAACTTAACGCCATATTGTATATAAAACATTCTGAATATTTAGATAAAAGAAAAGGGGTGTAAGACATGAAACAAGTTGTCCAAATCATTCGTAAAGAAGACGTTGAGAAAAAGATGGTTTTCGGATTGAAATTAGACCTTGACTATGAACTTGCCTCTTTGTACGATGCGATGCAAGAGAAAAATCAAGCAGAAATCGACAAGAGCAAAGTAAGGCTTGGCGAAATTCATAAGCAATTGAAGGCTCTCCATGCTTTACACTAAAAAGAAATCCAGCCCTTATACTTAAACGCACCTGATCGTCTATTTCTGACATCAGGTGTTTTTTTGTTTATAATATGAGAAGAGAAAGATTTAGAAAGGCGGCAATTTCATTGGAACTTCAACAACTCGATCGCTATGCAAAAGCATTAATCAAAGAAGCAGGCAGAAAGATTCGCCACTCGTTAACTTATGATTTAGTTATCGAATCAAAAGCAGATGCCAATGATTTGGTAACTAATATGGATAAAGAAATTGAACAATTTTTCATTGAGCATATCCGAAAAGATTACGTTGGACATGCAATTTTAGGTGAAGAAGGATTCGGTGATGTTCTCGAGTCATTGAATGGTTATGTGTGGATGTTAGATCCTATAGACGGAACAATGAACTTTATTCACCAACAACGAAATTTCGCCATTTCATTAGGCATATTTAAAGATGGTGTTGGAGTTTTTGGTTACATATATGACGTTATGAATGACGAGTTATACAGTGCTCAGAAAGGTCATGGTGCTTATTTAAATGATGAGCCAATTCCAATGTTGGAGTCGACAACGATTTCCAAAGCAATTATTGGAATGAATGCGAGTTGGGTGGTTCCGAATCGACATATTGAAAATGAAGGGCTTATTCGATTGGTCAAAGATGTTCGTGGAATCCGTTCATATGGTTCTGCAGCACTTGAGCTTGCTTATGTTTCGACAGGGCGAATTGATGCTTATATGTCCATGCGTTTATCGCCGTGGGATGTTGCTGGAGGTGTTGTCATTGCCGAAGAAGTGGGAGCCGTAGCGACCAATTTGAATGGACAACCTTTAAAGTTTTTAGGGCAAGACACCTTTATTGTGGCACGTAAGAGTTTGCACGATTCTTTATTGGCGAATTATATTACCATGAAATAAAAAGGAAGGAATGGAGTGCGTCCATTCCTTCCTTTTTTATTTTTCACATCATAACTTGCTTATAATGTTCCTTCATCACGCATTTTCTTTTTCGTTTTAAATCCGAAACCCATGACAATAATAAGTAGTGTAATACTTGCAAAGATGCCAATCACACTACGTAATCCAACAGATATTCCAATCGCAAACATCGATAATAGAGCTAAAAGGGAATATAGTACAAATACCCATTTAATATTTTTCACAAAGTACCCTCCACAAAAGCGATAATATTCTTACAATTCTAAATCAGACAAATAGTAACAACATGTGCTATAATAACACAGTTAAGGACTCGAAAAAAGAATATGGAGTGAAACAATGACTAATTTACGTCAAGACCTAAGAAACATTGCAATTATTGCCCACGTTGACCATGGTAAAACAACTTTAGTTGACCAATTATTAAAACAATCCGGTACTTTCCGTTCAAATGAACATGTGGACGAGCGTGCGATGGATTCAGGTGATATCGAGCGCGAGCGTGGTATTACGATTCTTGCTAAAAACACAGCGATTCAATATAAAGATGTGAAAATCAACATTCTTGATACACCTGGACACGCTGACTTTGGTGGAGAAGTTGAACGTATTATGAAAATGGTAGACGGTGTTCTACTTGTTGTGGATGCTTACGAAGGTTGTATGCCACAAACTCGTTTCGTATTGAAAAAAGCTTTGGAACAAAACTTACAACCAATCGTAGTTGTAAACAAAATTGACCGTGACTTTGCTCGCCCAGAAGAAGTAGTAGATGAAGTTCTTGAACTTTTCATTGAATTGGAAGCAAATGATGATCAATTGGAATTCCCTGTTATCTTCGCATCAGGTATGAACGGTACTGCAAGTCTTTCACCAGTTGCTGCAGAGCAAGATGAAAACATGCAAGTACTTTATGATGCAATTATTGAACATATCCCGGCTCCAGTAGACAACAAAGAAGAGCCTCTTCAATTCCAGGTATCTCTTCTTGACTACAATGATTATGTTGGCCGTATTGGTATCGGTCGCGTATTCCGTGGAACGATGGAAGTAGGACAACAAGTATCTCTTATGAAACTAGACGGGAAAGTGAAAAACTTCCGTGTAACAAAAATGTTTGGTTTCATGGGTCTTAAACGTGTTGAAATCCAAAAAGCTTCTGCAGGTGATTTAATTGCCGTATCAGGGATGGAAGATATCAACGTTGGAGAAACAGTTTGTCCAACTGAGCATCCTGAAGCATTACCAATCTTGCGCATTGATGAGCCGACTCTTCAAATGACGTTCCTAGTGAACAACAGTCCATTTGCTGGACGTGAAGGTAAGTGGGTAACATCTCGTAAAATTGATGAGCGTCTTCAATCTCAACTTGAAACAGACGTATCACTTCGTGTAGATCCAACTGATTCTCCTGATGCATGGGTTGTATCCGGTCGTGGGGAATTACATTTATCTATCTTGATTGAAAACATGCGTCGTGAAGGTTTTGAATTACAAGTTTCAAAACCAGAAGTAATTGTTCGTGAAGTTGATGGGGTTCGTTGTGAGCCGGTTGAGCGTGTACAAATTGATATTCCTGAAGAACATGTAGGTTCAATCATTGAATCAATGGGTGAGCGTAAAGGTGAAATGCTTGATATGGTCAACAATGGTTCAGGTCAAGTACGTTTAATCTTTATGGTTCCTGCTCGTGGTTTGATTGGATACACAACTGAATTCATGACGTTAACTCGTGGATACGGAATCATCAACCATACTTTCGACAGCTACCAACCAATGCAAAAAGGTCGCGTAGGCGGACGTAGTAAAGGTGTTCTAGTGGCGATGGCAACAGGACAAGCTTCTGAATACGGAATTCTAGGTATTGAAGACCGCGGTACAATTTTCGTTGAACCAGGTACTGATATTTATGAAGGAATGATCGTTGGAGAGCATACTCGTGATAATGACTTAACAGTTAACATTACGAAGATGAAAGCTGCCAATAACATCCGTTCTGCTAACAAAGAAGCGACAACTACACGTAAAAAACCACGTATCATGACGTTGGAAGAATCACTTGAATACCTAAATGATGATGAGTACTGTGAAATTACACCTCAATCGATTCGTTTACGTAAAAAAGTTCTTGATAAAAACGAACGTGAACGTGTAACGAAAAAGGCGAAAACTGCAGAAAATAGTTAATCGCGATAGAAAGGTTGAGAAATCTTGGCTGAACAGCAATTTGTCTATGACAAGATGTACCCAGTTGCACGTTGGCTTTATGAAATCCTTCCGAACTATGATGTGGCAGGATACGCATTGTATCTTGTCATCTTCTTACTATCGGCGGTAGTGTACAAATTAGGATTTGCTAAAAAATTAAGAATGGGACAAAACATCGTAATCTACTTATTTTTGTTGATTGGATGTATCATGCTTACTTTTTTAGCTTTCTTCCTACCAATAGTAGAAGGATTAATTATTGCCGCAATGATATTGATTTTGTATAAAATTCGTTTGCATAATGAAAAAAAGAGAAGCGCTAGCGCAAGCTAGTGCTTCTCTTTTTTCTATATAACATGGGAAGTAACCAAACATAAAACAAGTGTGCAAGTGACCAATAGCCAAATGCCTGCCAATCATTCCATACTGGAACTTCTTTAATGGCGAGTGCACTAAGAATAAAATACAAACCGAACGTTGGTAAGCAAAGTAAAAAACTAAGTAACCACAATTTTGGAAGACTGTCTTCGATATGCAATCTTTTCGCAAAGGTAACAAAGGCGAATGCGATCACTATAGAGATGAGTATATGAAATAAGAATTCAATCGTTTCGGGCCATTGTACACTACCGAAAATAGGGATGAAGTCAACATTAAGCAATAAAGTATAGACATGTACATTCGTTACAGATTGAATAAATTTCATTAAGAGACCTAATAAAATCCCGCTAAATATGCCAATGTAAAGTGAATTGACGATATGTGAACGGGTAAACATTAGAAATCTTCTTCTATTCTGCGTGAACTTTTGTAAAAAATAAAGTCACCGGTTGCCAATCGTGCTTGCGTCTTTTCTTCTATACGTTCATGGCACGGATCACACATATACGTATGAATTGGTCGATTACGCAATTTTTTTGCTTGTGGTGAATCATCAGGTAATTGGTTGATGTTATCACAAATGACACATTTTACACGCATCAAAACGACCTCCTAATCTACTCGGACTGCTTGTACATGTTTGATGGGATTTTCCAAGTTCGATCCATCTGCAAGAAGGACATAAACTGGGCCATCTTCAAGTAAAGGTTTCCCGTCCTGGCTATATTTAAAAATTAACAAATCTGCTTGTTCCAATGTAAAAGAATGTTCTTCGCCATTCGCAGTTTCGATAATGACAGATTTTGCGTCATCATTGACTTCCGCATTTTTTAAAAAATGTTTTAAATAAATACCAAAAGTCCCAGTCAGAATTTTTGTCTTCTCGTATTTTTTCTCTGTTTTTAATGTAGGTGGATATGTTGCACCCTCCATGATTTCACGCGACCAATGGGCAGACATATTTTTAGTATATTCATCCAGTTCATTCTTTTCTAGTTGTTGTTCAGTGAAAAATGTTTTTAAATCAATTCGTCGATCATCAAAAATCCAAACACCAGGATCTAAAGTAATTTTAAATTTAACATTGCCTTTAATAGGAATAATCGTTTCCATTTTGTTGGTGCCTCCTTGCAAGTTGCATTTCTTCTACTAGTATAACCCTTTGCTTATAGGTAAAAAAGAATTAAGTTCAGAAAGATTCACAGTGGAAGCGATACTTGCATTTTTGTCACTAGAAAGATACACTTTACTAAGACAATATAAGGTAATGGGGGCGTCCTCATGGATACTAAATCTCAACAATCGTACCAGCAGAAAGCTATGGAATTATTAAAAGCTGATGCGGAAAAAATAGCAAAACTTATCAAGGTTCAAATGGACCATTTGACGATGCCGCAATGCCCACTTTACGAAGAAGTCTTAGATACCCAAATGTACGGTCTATCTAAAGAAATCGATTTCGCAGTAAAATTAGGGCTTATTGAGCGTGAAGAAGGAAAGTTAATTCTTTCTACACTTGAAAAAGAATTATCTGTGTTGCACGATGCTTATACAGAGAAATAAGTAAAAAACTCAAACTCAACATGTGTTTGAGTTTTTTTGCTAGAAAAAAAGAAAAAGAGGTTTCAAAAATGATCCCATACATCAAGCGCTATGCAAAAAACTTTGATTACTCCTTATTTATTACATATATGTTTTTATGCCTGTTTGGCTTGGTGATGATTTACAGTGCCAGCATGGTATGGTCCGTCAATCGATACGATTTCGAGCCGGATCACTTTTACAAAAAACAAATCTTGAATTTGATATTAGCGGTTCCAGTATTTTTGGTTGGTGCTCTATTTCCTTATAAGCATTATCGAAAAAAACCAATGATGATTGCGATGTTGGTTGTTATGTTTATATTGCTGGTAGCCGTTCATTTTATTGGCTATGCTGCGGGTGGTGCGAAGAGTTGGATTAATCTTGGATTTGGGAATATCCAGCCTTCAGAGCTCGCAAAAATAATTATGGTGCTCTATTTTGCCGGTGTATTTGCCAATAAAGCGAGAAAAGGTCCCATTGATAGTTTTAACCAGTCAATTGCACCTCCTGTAACAGTGCTTGTATTGGCCGTTGCCTTGGTGTTGAGTGAAGTAGATATGGGTTCAGCCATGATTATCTTTTTTACGGCCATTTCTGTAATGGCTGCTAGTGGTATCCGTATCCAGACCTTTGTAAAAATAAGTGGTATTATCATTGGCGCACTTGCTTTAATAACACCACTTTTGTATTTAGTAAGAGATAAATTTATTACGGAAAGACGATTAGGTCGAATTGAGGCTTTTCTAAATCCATTTGAATATGAACAAGGCTATGGATACCAAGTGGTAAATGGTTATTTGGCGATCGGTGCAGGGGGTCTAAAAGGTCTTGGGCTTGGACAGTCCGTACAGAAACTAGGTTATTTACCGGAACCACAAACAGACTTTATCATGGCGATCATCGCTGAGGAACTGGGAATATTCGGGGTATTGATTGTTATCGGTGGTCTAGGATATATCGTATTACGAGCAATGGTCATTGCTTTATCGGCAGAAGACCCACATGCCCGTATGATTGCAGCGGGTTTTGGAAGTTTCATAGGTTTCCAGACATTTATCAATCTAGGTGGATTGCTTGGTCTGATTCCTCTAACTGGAGTACCACTACCATTTATAAGTTATGGCGGAACTTCTGTGATTTTGTTATCTTTAGCTATGGGCATACTGCTAAATGTGTCCATGTTTGTCAAATACGAAAAAACGCGAAGCTAAGGGGTGTCGTCTTATGAAAACGATTCAGAAGATATTAGTAGCTAACCGCGGAGAAATTGCTATTCGCATTTTCCGTGCTTGTACCGAATTAAACTTGCGTACCGTATCGATTTATTCGAGAGAAGATAATGGTTCATTTCATCGATACAAAGCAGACGAATCGTATTTAGTAGGAGATGGAAAAAAGCCGATTGATGCCTATTTAGACATCGAAGGCATTTTGCAGATTGCAAAAACTAGTGGAGCAGACGCAATTCATCCTGGCTATGGATTTTTGTCTGAGAACGTGGATTTTGCAAGACGTTGTGAAGAGGAAGGAATCATTTTTATCGGTCCTACTTCAACCCATTTGGACATGTTTGGAGACAAAGTTAAAGCACGAGAACAAGCTGTTCTCGCAGGCATACCTGTAATACCAGGTAGTGATGGCCCTGTGCAATCCGTTCAGGAAGTAAAAGAATTTGGGGAAGCCAATGGATATCCTTTAATGATTAAAGCATCGCTAGGTGGTGGCGGTCGTGGGATGCGCGTGGTTCCTACTGCGGCAGACTTGGAATCCGCTTATGAACGGGCGAAATCAGAAGCGAAAGCCGCTTTTGGATCAGATGAAGTATATGTAGAGAAATTTGTGGACAAACCGAAACACATTGAAGTTCAAATTTTAGGGGATAAGCATGGTAATTTGGTTCATTTGTATGAACGTGATTGCTCGATTCAGCGTAGACATCAAAAAGTCGTTGAAATCGCCCCATCCAATTCCATATCAAAAGAATTGCGTGATCGCATTTGTGATGCAGCAGTTCAATTAATGAATAATGTACAGTACATAAATGCCGGAACAGTTGAATTTTTAGTAGCAGGAGATGAGTTTTACTTCATCGAAGTGAATCCGAGAATTCAAGTGGAACATACGATTACCGAGATGATTACTGGAATCGATATCGTCCACACACAAATTCACATAGCCGATGGTTCGTTTTTGTATGATGAAGAAATCGGCATGCCGGCACAACAAGACATTCCGTTATTCGGGTTTGCCATTCAATCACGAGTAACAACCGAGGACCCATTAAATCAGTTTATGCCGGATACCGGTAAATTAATGGTCTACCGCTCAGGTGGAGGATTTGGTGTTCGTCTAGATGCTGGTAATGGGTTCCAGGGGGCAGTTATTTCCCCATACTATGACTCACTACTTGTCAAAGTATCAACTTGGGGGAAAACGTTTAAAGAAGCAGCAGCTAAAATGGATCGTAACTTACAGGAATTCCGTATCCGTGGCATTAAAACGAATATTCCATTCTTAGAAAACGTAGTAAAACATAAAGATTTCATTACTGGAAATTTCAATACGAGCTTTATTGATTCCACACCGGAATTATTCCTGTTTCCAACCCGTAAAGACCGAGGGACAAAGCTACTTAACTATATTGGGAACGTAACAGTGAATGGTTTCCCTGGAATCGAAAAAGCATCAAAACCAGTGTTTATCATGCCGAGAAAACCGCAGATTGATTTGCTTACTCCTCCGACAGCCGGAACAAAACAAATTCTGACTGAGCGTGGTGCTGATGGTCTGGTTAAGTGGATTCATGAACAAAAAGACGTGTTGGTGACGGACACTACTTTCCGTGATGCACATCAATCTTTACTTGCTACTCGCGTACGTTCACATGACATGTATGAAATTGCAGAGCAGTCTGCGAGAGCCATGCATGATGCATTTTCTTTTGAAATGTGGGGCGGTGCAACATTTGACGTTGCCTACCGATTCCTGAAAGAAAACCCATGGGATCGTCTCATTAAAATGCGAGAAATGATTCCGAATGTGTTGCTGCAGATGCTGATTCGAGGGGCAAATGCCGTGGGTTATAAAAACTACCCGGACAACGTAATCCGTGAATTTGTACAGACATCAGCGGAAGCAGGAATTGATGTTTTCCGTGTATTTGATAGTTTAAACTGGATCAAAGGGATGGAAGTTGCCATAGATGCAACGAGACAATCAGGCAAAATAGCGGAAGCGGCAATTTGTTATACAGGTGATATATTAGACGACAGCCGTGACAAATATACAGTTACTTATTACAAAGAAATGGCAAAAGAATTGGAAGCTGCAGGTGCACATATTTTAGCGATTAAAGATATGGCTGGTTTGCTGAAACCTGAAGCCGCGTATCGATTAATTTCAGAATTAAAAGACACGGTTTCACTGCCGATTCATTTGCACACGCATGATACAAGCGGCAACGGAATTTACTTGTACGGCAGAGCAATAGATGCTGGTGTGGATATTGTTGACACGGCTTTAGGAACGATGGCAGGTCTGACATCCCAACCAAGCACAAATACGCTAGCATATGCGTTAAAAGGCAGTAAACGTGAAGTGCGAACTGATATTAAAGCATTGGAGCAACTTTCACACTACTGGGAAGATGTTCGCAAATACTACCAGGATTTCGAATCTGGTATGATGAGTCCACATTCTGAAATATACGTTCATGAAATGCCAGGTGGCCAATACTCCAATTTACAGCAACAAGCGAAAGCAGTTGGCTTGGGTGAACGCTTTGAAGAAGTAAAAGAAATGTATTCGACTGTAAACTTAATGTTTGGTGATGTTGTAAAAGTTACGCCTTCATCAAAAGTTGTCGGAGATATGGCGCTCTTCATGGTTCAAAATGATTTAACGGAAGAAACAGTACTGACTCGTGGACAAACGATCGATTTCCCTGATTCAGTTATCGAGTTCTTCCAAGGATATATTGGGCAGCCGTACGGTGGGTTCCCTAAAGAATTGCAAAAAGTGATTTTAAAAGGACGCGAAGCGATTACAGTTCGTCCTGGAGAATTATTAGAACCTGTCGATTTCGAGCAGCTTAAAGAAGAGCTATTCCATAAATTAAGTCGTCCTGTCACAATTCATGAGGTACTGGCATATGCATTGTATCCAAAAGTGTTTGATGAATTTTCGGACATGGTCAAGAAATTTGGTGATGTTTCTGTATTGGATACGCCAACATTCTTATACGGCATGCGCTTAGGCGAAGAAATTGAAGTTGAGATAGAGAAAGGCAAAACTTTACTTGTAAAACTGGTATCGATTAGCCAACCTCAATCTGACGGAAATCGCGTCCTTTATTTCGAGTTGAATGGACAGCCTAGGGAAGTTATTATTCAGGATATGACGATTGAATCGGATATTACGCAAAAACCGAAAGCAGACGTTTCAAATCCAGATCATATTGGTGCTACGATGCCAGGAACGGTATTGAAAGTAGTGATAGATAAAGGAAGTCGAGTGAAACGCCGTGACCATTTGCTTATCACAGAAGCGATGAAAATGGAAACTACTGTCCAGGCTCCTTACGACGGTTTGGTGAAAGAAATTCATGTAACTAGCGGCTCTTCTATTACAACGGGCGACTTGTTGATTGAAATGGAAAAAGTTTAAATTGAGATTTATGGCATCAGTTAGACCTGTAATGGTCGAAACTGATGCTTTTTTTGGCTTTAACCGTCGAAATTATCGATTATGCATAAAAAAGCAGTTCCGCATGAACGCGGAAACTGCTTTTAGCTGACTGTTTTTTTGTTCCGGCTTCGAGAAAGGAGCAAAATCATATAACATAATAACCCAAAGAGTAGAGTGATGAGCAATGAATGAACTAAAGCGAAGTATAAGTTAAGCTTCGTGAGTACCACGAGCATACCTGCTATGACCTGAAGCGAAACGATAACAAATGCAATGATCCATCCATAATACAATACTCGTTGATCTTTATAATGCTTGAATGCATGCCATGCGATTGTTGCAATCCAAATGAAAATTAATCCAGCCGCCGCACGATGACCCATTTGTACCCACTCGTAGAGGTTCATAGGTAAAGAGAAATCTCCATTGCGGCACATTGGCCATTCCGCACAGATTAAACCAGAATCTGTATGACGGACGAGGGCGCCTGTGTAAACAACAACATATGAGTAAAGGGCAACTCCGATTGTATGCCACTTCAGTTTCTTTCCAATCCGAAGCTTGTCGGCATCAAATTTACGATCAACTTCAAAAACCAGAAGTGTTAATAACAAAACGGAAGCAAAAGATAACAAGGAAATACCAAAATGCAACGCTAATATAAAGTCACCTTGCCCCCATAAAACTTGAGCTGCTCCGATAAGGGCTTGTAAAATCAAGAAAAACATCGCCATAAAAGCTAAAAATTTGGTTTCACGTATATGCCCCATTGCTTTCCATGACCAAATGGATAAGACCAGAATGAGAAAACCTACCGAGCCCGTAACGACACGGTGAGAAAATTCAATTAAAACTTCTGTCGTGATTTTGTCGGGAATTAGCTCTCCATTGCATCCAGGCCAATGTCTGCCGCAACCCATTCCACTCTCTGTCTTCGTCACAAGCGCTCCACCAAGAAGGATGAGCAACATGCCGATAGTAGAAGCAACAGCAAACCACTTTAAGTATTTACTTTGTTGCATGAATGACACCTACTTTGTCTATACTGATCGCGAAAATGCGATACCTGCTTGTTTGATAATAGCTAAGAACATGATAAAAAACAATGTTAAACCGATAAACAACAACAGTAAGGATACCCATTTCACAAATTGTTCATAAAAAATTCTCTTTCCATTCACAAAACTTTTTATAAAATGCTTTACTATAGATATGTTGTGTCACATTGACAGGAAACCGCTGTGGCTTTTTATCGAATTTCAACTTAATTATAGAATTAAGAGAAGTTTTTCGATATAGTAAGGGTAGCGGAATATGCTTACAACTTTGAAAGGGGGAGTTTCATGTCAAACGGTCGCGCGATCACTGCAAGAACTGATGCGGATCTTGAAACAACATCATTTGTTAAAGACTTTCTTGCATTGATTAAGATTGGAATTGTAAACTCAAACCTTGTGACAACGTTTACAGGATTGTGGTTGGCTTTTCAATTTTCCAACCGTCACTTTTTAGATGAACTAGACTTAATGATTTATACTCTTATCGGTGCAGCGTTGATAATTGCTGGTTCAGCCGCAATGAACAACTTCATCGATCAAGATATAGATCCAATTATGGCAAGAACAAAATCTAGGCCAACTGTGACTGGACGGTTTAAACCGACTGCCGTATTGTCCGTTGCTCTATCCTTCATGGTTGTTGGTGAGATTTTGTTATTTATGGCATCGGTTTCAGCTGGTGTATGGGGACTTGCTGGTATTATCAGTTATGTTGTCCTATATACCATGTGGTCAAAAAGAAGACATGTGAGCAATACAATTGTTGGGAGTATTTCAGGGGCTATTCCTCCAGTAATCGGATGGGCAGCAGTTGAACCTACACTTGGATGGGGCGCACTTTCATTATTCCTCATCATGTTCGCGTGGCAGCCTCCTCACTTTTATGCACTTGCTATGAAACGAACGGAAGAATATCGTGCAGCAGGCATTCCGATGTTGCCGGTTATTAAAGGATTTGCACATACAAAGCGCTCCATGCTGCTTTGGATTTTAGTTCTTTTCCCTCTTCCATTCTTACTCATGGAACTTGGAACATGGTTCCTTGTGCTTGCAACTGTGCTTAATATTGGATGGCTTGTACTTGCACTAAAAGGCTTTAAAGCGGAAGATGATTTAAAATGGGCAAAAGGCATGTTTATTTATTCTTTAAATTACATGACCATCATTTTTGTTTCCATGATTATTTTCTCGATTTTTAGCTAAACTATCGGGATTCTTTCTGTGAATATAGAATTCATATAGAATGGAACCACAGTCCGATTTACACATGAATACAACTACGAAAGAGGGGTTTGATTAAGCTATGATGAAAGGGATCAAAAAGTGGCGTCTCTTTTCACTGCTGACAGCTCTAATGGTCTTTTTGTCTGGATGCGGTGAAGAACATTTATCTACACTTACTCCAGCAGGACAAGTCGGTAGAGATCAATTGGATTTAATGGTGCTTTCAACAGCAATCATGGTACTTGTAATTATTGTGGTAATGATTGTTTATATTCTTGCAATCGTCAAGTTCCGTCGTTCTAAAGTGGGCGAAAATGTAATTCCGAAGCAAGTAGAAGGAAGTCACAAGTTAGAACTTATTTGGACTATTGTCCCGATTATTTTACTATTAATTTTGACAGTTCCTACTGTAGTCTCTACATATAAATTGGCAGATGTCAGTGGTATGGATAAAGTTAATGCAAAAGGTGACAAAACAGCAGTAACGGTAAACGTTAAAGCAAATCTATACTGGTGGGAATTTGAGTATCCTGATTTAGGAATCGTTACAGCTCAAGAACTAGTTGTACCAACGCAAGAGAAAGTTTACTTTAACCTTAAAGCAGCCGATGTAAAACACTCATTCTGGATTCCAGCAGCTGGTGGTAAATTGGATAATAACGTTGATAACCTCAACAAATTCTATTTAACATTCGATAACCCTTCAGAAAGTCTTCAAGATGGTGTGTTCTATGGTAAATGTGCAGAGCTTTGCGGTCCTTCACATGCATTAATGGACTTCAAAGTGAAATCTTTAGATCGTGAAGATTTCGATGCTTGGGTTGCTGACATGAAAGCTTCTAAAGAAGAAACACCAGAAGGTGACGTTGCTCAGCAAGGTCAGGAAATCTTCAACACTAGCTGTATTGCTTGTCATGCTGTTTCAGGTGCAGGTTCAACTGGTGGGGTAGGTCCTAACTTAGCAACATTCGGCGATCGTAATCGAGTAGCTGGATTCATGGAGCATACACCGGAAAAAATAAAATCATGGATTAATAATCCAGAAGAACACAAACCTGGAAACTTAATGCCACAACCGAAAGAAATCAATAATGGCAAGGATTTCACAGATCAAGAGCTCACAGCTCTGACAGAATACTTAATGGGACTATCTGTAGAAGATTAATCTTCTACAGAATGACAAGAAGGAGGTTAAAGTTGTGAGTTCAATCGCACAGAAAAAAGGCTTTGGTGCCACTCTTTGGGACTATTTAACAACAGTCGATCATAAGAAAATTGCCATCCTTTACCTCATTACCGGTGGATTCTTCTTTATCGTCGGCGGTATCGAGGCTATGCTTATTCGTATACAACTTGCACAACCTGACAATGATTTTGTGAGTGCAGGTATGTTTAATCAAATTATCACAATGCATGGTACGACCATGATATTCCTGGCTGCCATGCCGTTGTTATTAGGCTTTATGAATGCAGTTATGCCACTACAAATTGGTGCGCGTGATGTTGCTTTCCCATTCTTAAACTCTTTAGGTTTCTGGTTATTCTTCTTCGGGGGAGTATTCCTTAACTTATCTTGGTTCATGGGAGGAGCACCTGATGCAGGATGGACTTCATATGCATCACTATCATTAGCTTCACCAGGACACGGGATTGACTTTTATGCATTGGGTCTATTCATTTCTGGTTTCGGTACATTAATCGGAGGGATTAACTTCCTTGTTACGATTATCAACATGCGTGCACCGGGTATGACTTATATGCGTATGCCATTGTTCACTTGGACAACTTTCGTGGCATCTGCATTAATTCTATTCGCTTTCCCTCCATTGACTGTAGGGATTTTATTCATGATTGTAGACCGTATGTTCGGAGGTAATTTCTTTGACCATACAATGGGTGGTAATACAATTATCTGGGAACATTTATTCTGGATTTTCGGACATCCTGAAGTATACATCTTGATTTTACCGGCTTTCGGTATCTTCTCAGAAATTTTCCCTACATTCGCACGTAAGCGATTGTTTGGTTACTCAGCTATGGTTTTTGCAACTGTATTAATCGGTTTCTTAGGCTTCATGGTTTGGGCGCATCATATGTTTACAGTAGGTATGGGACCAACTGCTAACGCAATTTTTGCTGTTGCTACAATGGCAATTGCCGTTCCGACAGGTGTTAAAATATTTAACTGGTTACTTACAATGTGGGGCGGAAGTATCGTCTTTACTACTCCTATGCTTTATGCGGTTGGGTTCATCCCATCTTTCGTAGCAGGTGGTGTAACGGGGATCATGCAAGCAGCTGCACCTCTTGATTATCAATTACACGATTCATACTTTATTGTTGCTCACTTCCACTACGTTATTGTAGGTGGGGTAGTACTTGGATTATTAGCTGGCTTACATTTCTACTGGCCGTTAATGTTCAACACGATGTTAAATGAAAAACTTGGTAAAATTACGTTCTGGTTATTCTTCATTGGTTTCCATTTAACGTTCTTTATCCAACATTTCTTAGGTTTACTAGGGATGCCACGTCGTGTATTCACATACGTTGCAGATCAAGGATGGGACACTTATAACATGATCAGTTCAATTGGTGCTATTTTCATGGCAGCAGGTGTAATTGTTCTAGTGGTTAACATCATCATGACAATCATTAAAAACGAAAAAGTTGGTCGTGATCCGTGGGGTGATGGTCGTACTTTAGAATGGGCTGTTCCACAACCTGTGCCTTTCTACAACTTTAAACAAACACCATTAGTGCGTGGTCTAGATACATTCTGGATTGAAAAACAAGAAGGAAATAAAGAAGGTATGACTTACGCAGAGCCTGTTGGCGATATCCATATGCCTAACAATTCATTTGTTCCTGTTGTCATTTCTTTTGGTCTATTCGTAGCTGCATTTGGTGCTTTATACAATGGCGAAAAATCTTGGGCATTGCCTGTCATTCTCTTAGGATTAGGAATTACATTTGCTTCAATGATCTACCGTTCATTAAAAGATGACCATGGATATCATGTTCATAAAGAAGATTTAGTGGATGAAAAAGGGGGTAAACACTAATGGACTTAAATACTAAGTACACCCCACAGTCTTGGCCGGATCACCCGGAAAATTCCACATTAGAAGGTAAAAACAAATTCGTAGGATTTTGGCTTTTCCTTGGTGGAGAAACTGTAACTTTTGCAAGTTTGTTTGCAACTTACCTTGCTCTTAAGAACAAGGGACCAAGTGGTATGGAATTCACGACACAAGGTTTGTTTGAATTACCGTTAGTATTTATCATGACAATGTTACTTTTGACCTCGTCTTTAACGAGTGTTTATGCAATGTATCATATGAAAAACTATAACTTCAAAGCGATGCAAGCTTGGTTGATGGTAACTGTATTACTTGGTGCTGCATTCCTAGGCTTTGAAATTTATGAGTTTAAACATTATGTACATGAAGGATTTACTTACGGTCAAAGTGCTTTCAGTTCAGCTTTCTTTACGCTAGTTGGAATACACGGAGCTCACGTCTTGGTTGGACTAGGATGGATTACCCTTCTTATGGTTCGAAATGCGAAGCGTGGCTTGAATCTTTACAACGCTCCTAAATTCTATTTGGCATCTCTATACTGGCACTTTATTGACGTAGTTTGGGTATTTATCTTCACGGTAGTATACTTGATGGGAGTGATGGGTTAAGATGGCACACGATGTACACACTCATGTAAAATCTCAAACCGAGTATGAGTATAAACGTCGCCGTTCTGCAAATGAAATGCGTGGACAATTGACAACGTTTGCGATTATGATTTTCTTAACTTTGATCGCATTTACGGCAGTTTATGCTGGTTTCTCTCCAAACTTAGTTGTACCAATCATTTTGTTATTAGCTGTAATTCAAGTTATTTTACAACTGTATTACTTCATGCACATGAGCCACAAGGGACATGAAACTGCATCTATGTTTTTGTACAGTGGTGTAATTGTAGGTTTAATTACAGTCTTGACGTTCGTAACAATTGTTTGGTGGTAATTTAACATCGAAATGAGCGAGGAAAGTTTTATCTTTCCCCGCTCGTTTTTTTTATGGCTAGGTGTCTCAGCGAAACATGCGGCTAGCGCAAATAAACTACATAATCATTTGTGCCTTTTATAAATCGTAAATCTAATAATTTACATACGTAAATCGTTTTCTATTGAAATTCAGGCTATTTGATTATATTGTTCATAGTTCGTTCATTGAAGTTATGGATGATGGGATTTATAATGAGGTTACTGAAGAAAAAAGGAGCGATAAACGATGCCTTTAAGTATATTTGGATTTCAAGCGTTATGGAGTCCGTTTTTTATATTATCCACGTTACTAGTCATTGGTCTATATTTTTTTATCACTTCAAAAAAGCAGCATTGGTTTGAAGATACTCAACCCGTTACCAAAAAGGAAATTACAGCGTTTGTCAGTGCCATGCTTTTGCTTTATGCAGTGAAAGGATCACCTGTAGATTTAATGGGTCATATTCTATTCTCAGTTCACATGGCACAAATGGCTCTATTATTAATGTTAGTTCCTCCATTGTTAATTGTAGGACTTCCGAGCTGGATTTGGCAAAAAATCATCAGAATGCGATATATCCAATCTACGTTCAGATTCCTTACCAAACCTTTGTTGGCTCTAATTGTGTTCAGTGGAATGTTTTCTATCTATCACATCCCACTTGTTTTTGATACGATTAAACAAAATGAACTATACCACACCATTTTCACTATCATTTTGTTCTTGTCAGCCATTCTATTATGGTGGCCAATCATGAATAAATTAAAGGGTGAACACCAAGTTCATGGTTTGGGTAAAATTGGGTACATCATAGGTAGCGCCATTTTAATTACACCTGCTTGCGCATTGATCATCTTTGCGAGTCATCCGATGTATGACACTTATTCGAATGGAGACGCTTGGTTAAAAGCGATGGAGCTATGTGTTCCTTCATCCACATTATCTGGGTTAACTTTGTCCGGTCCTGAACTATTTTCGAATATGCCCATAATGGAAGACCAACAATTAGGTGGAATAATTATGAAGATTATTCAAGAAATCATTTATGGAGTTATATTAGCAATTGTATTTTTCCAGTGGTACCGTTCAGAACAGGAAAATGCTGATGAAATTACTCAACAAGCGTTATTGGATCGCCAAGCATATGCAGCAAACAAATAATCAACTTTCATAAATAGGTGAGTGTTAGGAGAAAATGAAATGAATCCACTTGTATTGCCGACCATCAGTACGTTTTTTATTGTATTAAGTGCCGTTCTTGTTGCGATTGGCTGGGCTTTGATCAAACAAAGAAAAATTGAAGCACATAAGAAAACAATGTTTGCAGCTGCGATTGCTGCACTGACCTTCTTCATTATTTATGTATCTAGAACATTGTTTATAGGGAACACAGCATTTGGTGGACCCGAAGAATATAAAATTTTCTATACAACATTTTTAGTCTTCCATATCATTCTTGCGACCACAGGTGCTGTTTTCGGACTAGTTACCATCTGGTCGGGGTATAAGGATAATTTACAGAGACACCGCAAACTAGGTCCAATTACAAGTGTTATCTGGTTCTTCACTGCTATCACAGGGGTAATGGTCTATTTATTGCTTTATATCATTTACAATGGTGGGGAAACTACTTCTGTATTCAAAGCAATTCTAGGATTTTAATATAAAAAATGCCAATCACCATTTTATATGGGCGATTGGCATTTTTTATAGTTTAAAATTCGTTTTAATAATCCCAGCTTCTTTCGCGGTAGTAAAAATGATAACGACAAATGGACCAATGATCAATCCAAGGAATCCAAATATTTGTAAACCGATAAACATCGCAATTAATGTAGCTAGTGGGGAAAGTCCAATTTGTGAGCCCATTAACTTAGGTTCTACTGCACGACGGATGACAAGTAATACCAATGCAAGGATCGCTAGTTTTGTTCCCATAGCGACGTCTCCAATGATAAATTGGTATATGGACCATGGACCGACAATGGCAATTGAACCTAAAATCGGAATAATATCGATAATCCAAATAACGATAGACATAATGATGGCATATTCTGGGGCAATAAATAATAGACCGATAAAACTACCTACAAGAATAAATAGACTCGCGAGTAGTTGTGCTTTCATAAACCCAAAGATCACCGAGTTTAATCGTGAAGTCATAAAACGAACTTTTTCAGCAGTTGCAGGTGTTAGATGGCGAAAGACCATTTTCTTTAAATCCGTCAAGTCTAACATAAACAGGAATAACGTGATTATGTATACGATAAAACTGACTAAGAAATTAGGTATCCCTGTGAGCAACTTACTGATGCTATCGTAGCTTACAATCCCCAGTATGGCTTCCTGCATGAGGTTTAAAAATTCATCTAATTCATTCTTGATTGAAGAGACCACTTCGATAGGCATACCCTGAGTAAAACTGAATAATTTGCTTTGTACATTCATCCATGACAATGACAGGGTATTGAAGTAATCAGGTGCGATTTTAGTCAATTGTATGATTTGACCGACCAATTGTGTAATCGTGAAATACAAAGTGGCAGTAATGATTAATAAGAATAAAATGAAAACGGTAATAACAGCTGTTTTTCGATTCCATTTAAACTTATCTTTACTCCATTTAACTAGAGGTTCAAGTAAAAAAGCAGTCAGTAAAGCTAAAAGAATAGGTATAGCCAGCGGGAGTACAAAGGTTAGAAAGAGGATAAGCAGTAAAATCAATAAAGCAATAATTAAAAATTTCTTATTCATCCATTTGGGCATCAGCAACACCTCATTTTTCCATATTGTATAAGTATAGACAACAAAGGCACATTTGAAAAGCTATAGAAAAAACGCCGAAGAAATAAAATTCTTCGGCGTTTCTATTATGCGCGAATTTCAAAAGCAGTGATATCTGCTTTAACAGCAGCCAATGTTTGCTGACAAGATTTAACCAAATGTGCTGGGAAGACTTCTTGATCTCCATATTCAACACCATGTGGGAAATAGTGCTTTCCTACAACTGGTTTCATCAAAGTAATGATTGCATCGTGAGCGCCGACATCGCCATCTTTAGTGAAGCCGAAAATACGTAAATAGAATGTGCCTTCTTTAATTTCGTATTTTTTGTCATACGTTACACGTTCGTAATCCCATTGTCCTTCACGTACAAGACCATGATTTAACATAATTTCATCTAATAATTCTAAATCAGCTGCTGTATTTTCAATACCTGTGTTTTCAAAATACATAAAATCGTCCTCCTTATACATGCTTTACCCTAAGTAACGCGTTCCATTTTATAATAGTGCAATTTTGCATCTGTTGCAATGACAACATTGTGTCAATACGCTTTGCACTGATATAATAGACTCATCATTTTCCTAATGAGGAGTTGTCTTATTGAAAGTATTGGTTCGAATCTTAATATTATTAGCAATTATCATGACTGTCATTTTTTATTCCGACCAAACTGTTCAAGAAAATGATTTATTGGAAGCTCCAGGTCCTAAGGGTCAAGCCTTGCCGCAGGAAAACTTAATAGCCCCTTCCGGGAAAGACTCAATTCCCCGACCCGAAAAAGGGCTCTCGACGCTTATTGGACAACACACAGAAAAAATGGTGAATTCATATGGGGAACCTGACCGAATCGAGCCTTCCGCATTCGGTTATGAATGGTGGGTTTATAACAAGGCATTCGATTCATATATGATGGTAGGCGTTAACGGGGATACCATTAATCAAGTATACATTGCAGGAGAGAGCCTGGATGCCTCCCCTTATCAAGTTGGGCAATCCATAGATGATTTATACCGCTTTACAATAATTGAATCGGAAATAACCGTGCAAATTGATTCGAATGTCTATACATTCACAATCAATGATCAAGATATGAAAAACCGATTATTAATAAAGTTTAATGGGCTATTTGCGCAAATTTATGTGGATGAAGAAGATCGGGAGGTAGAAGCTATCCGTTTTACCGATCCCAAGACACTCGTTCTCCATCAACCATATGAAATGACATACAAGGGAGACTACTTAGCCTCTGAGGTACCTTCAACAACATTGCAACAATCTATTAATGAAACAAATGAACGTCAGATTTTGGAGCTGACCAATGTATATCGTTCTCGACACTCCGTTAGAACGGTCATAGAAGATGTCTCTCTCGGTTTAGTTGCAAGTAAACATAGTGAAGATATGGCGTTGCAAAATTATTTCTCACATGAGTCACCGGAATACGGTGATTTGGAAGACCGTTTGGAAGAGGCGCAAATCGTTTATGACAGTGCCGCTGAAAATCTAGCAGCAAACTATTATGATTCAGCAGAAGTAGTTCACGGTTGGTTGAATTCTGCAGATCATAGGGAAGTGTTGTTAAGAGAAGATTTTACACATCTCGGCGTTGGAACGTTTGGAAAATACTATACCCAAAACTTTGTGAAAAGACAGAGGGACCGTAGAGAAGATCAATGAACATGGGAGTTTATCCATGTGCCTTCTTCAGATGAACCGAATGGACGAATATGCAGTGGTATGTGGTGCTTAGCCGCCATGTCCACTGCTTTTTTTTGTATTAGTGGATGTTTAGCAGTTTCACAAAGCTTTTGAAGCATTTGATAGGATACCTTGGATAATTTATGAACATTTTCAGTGTTTTTAGGGTCACCAGACATGACACCTGGTACATCTTTATAAAATTCGACAGCCTCAGCTTCAAATAACGAAGCCAGCACAATCGCGGTTAAATCACTGCCACCACGTCCAAGTGTTGTAAAACGATGGTCTGTCGTAATTCCTTGAAATCCTGGTACGATGACACAAGGCACATGCTGTAACAATTCTTCAATTACTTTTTTGGAGGTTTTAATTATGGAAGCATCCCCAAAGTGGTCATCTGTGTAGATACCGGCCTGAACGCCATAGGCTAATTGACAAGGAATTTGTTGCTTTAAACATTCCGCTGATAAAACGGAGGAGGCGAGTAGCTCTCCGCATATAGCAGCAACATCTTTTGATTCAGGTGCTATTTGAAACGCGTCTGTTAGTCGAATCAGCGTATCGGTGGAATAGGGATCACCATGACGCCCCATTGCTGAAACAACGACAAGAACCGATTTATATTTTGCTAAGCCTTCTTTAATATGTTGAATACATACTCCCCGCGATGCTGCGTCTCTCATCGCGATGCCTCCGAATTTCTGCACAATCATTAAACCCGCTCCTTATTAATCATGAGTGACATTTTCCCGCATGCTTACATACGATGAACGTACCTTGACTGTAATGTATTCGGTCAATTTCATTTTGTGTAGGAGGGGTACAATGACTTTGGTCATTGCCGATTTATTAAAAGATTGGCCATGTACTTGGTTACATGGATCATTTAATGAATTCATTAGTGGGGTTAAAGAAAATTCCAGAGAAGTTCAAGCTGGAGATGTTTTTGTTGTCATCAAAGGAAGGAATGCCGATGGTGCTACTTTTATAAAAGAGGCAATTGAAAAAGGGGCTGTCTGCATTATTGCAGAAGATCGCAAATATGAAGAAATGTGTGGAGAGGTTGCATTTGGCATTGTGCCAAATACAAGAACCTTTCTTTCTCATGCATGTTCCCGTATATATGGCGATCCTTCAAAAAATATGCATGTGATAGCAGTAACTGGGACTAATGGCAAAACAACCGTCAGTCATTTGATTGGTCAAATTTTGACAATGCTTGGGTATCAAACTGCTGTAATTGGTACACTAGGACTGTTTGTAAATGGTTTACGTGTAGAAGAGAACGTTCCTTCGCTAACAACATGGTCAGCTCCTCATCTTCATCAAACCTTCGCTCGGCTGTTAAAAATGAACATCACACATGTAATAATTGAAGCTTCATCGATGGGATTGGCACAGCACCGGCTGGACCATTGCTCCATTGAACAAGGAGTCTTCTTAAATCTAGGGCATGATCATCTTGAAGATCATGAAGGCATTGAGGCCTATAAAAAAGCAAAATGCAAATTAATGGATTTAACCCAAAAGCTCGTAGTAAATGAAGATGATTCTTTTTGGTTGGAAAAAGGAAAACAATCTAAGAAAGAACTGAAGTGGTTTGGAGAAAAATACGTTCAACTGGAAGAAATCAAACCACTATCAATGAATGTGAAAGTATTTGATGAAGGAAATTGTAATCCCCATTCGGTGGAAGTTGGTTTTACCGGGATCTATAATCTATCAAATATAGCAGCTGCAATTGCGACTGTTCGTCAGATGGGCATTCCAATGTCATCAATTGTTCCAATCCTCCCCAACATCAATTTGCCCCTAGGAAGATTTCAATTTATCTTGAAAAAACCTTTTCAAGTTGTCATAGATTATGCACATACACCAGAAGCTCTGCAGCATCTTCTATCTTCAGCAGCTGCAATAACGGAAGGACGGTTACTTGTGGTATTCGGTTGTGGAGGAAATCGCGACCAAGCAAAACGAAGTGTCATGGGGGAGATTGCTTCACAATATGCAGACAGTGTTTGGGTAACATCAGATAATCCCCGGTCAGAAGATCCGCTGAAAATCTGCCAGCAAATCGTTGAGAATTTGCCGGAGACTTCGAGGATTCACATTGAAATAGATCGAGCGACTGCGATTGAAAAAGCGCTTCTTCATTGCATGCCGGGAGATTTGCTGTGTATAGCAGGTAAAGGTCATGAATCGACACAACACATTGGAGACCAAATTGTTCCTTTTTCAGATGAGCAAACCGTTCTTCAAAAATTATCGACTTTACCGGTTACGTGGAACTACGAAAAATGATCCATTACCAACGGCAAGTTTCTTGCCATTATCATCCGTGATTTCACCTGTAACCACCATTGTCTGACGGCCTTTGTGTGAAAACGTCGCATGTGCATGTAGATGCCCTTCCGTTGCTGTCGCTAAATAATTTATTGATAAATTCATTGTTACTGCAGCAAATTCTTCAGATAGTGAATGATTTGCGAGGACTCCCATTGCGGTATCTAGCATTACAGCCAAAATACCTCCGTGAGGGATATGAAGAGTATTATGAATATACGGAGTTATAGGAATGGATATCGTGCATGAATCATCACTTAATTTCTTTTCCATATGCAATGTGGCACCTAAATAAGTGGAAAGATCTCCGTTTTGCTTCTTCTCAAAGCCTTCCAACCATTTTGATAAAGTAGAGATATCTTCATGTGACGCTTGATTTAAGATATGTTCGAGCTGATTACGTACGGATTTTTTCATGTTGTTTCTCCTAACTTTTAGCAAATACAGGTCTTTTATTTTCTTTGTCTAATCTGTTATGATAGGTACAGATTGGAGGAATGTCCGATGATGATGACATCAGAATGGGCAAATATCATGGATGAAGGTGATAGTTTAACACAGATGATTTTATCCTCCGAGCAAGCAGAACGTTTCAAAGAAGCATATTTCGCCGTTTATACAGACGAATTATTAACAAGACAAATCGCTTCTTTTTCTCGTTTAAAAGAACAATATGAAGATGTTCAACGCTTCGGAAAGTATCATCCTGACTATCAACACGTGATGAAGTCAATTCGAGTACAAAAACGCGCACTTGATATGAATGAACGTGTCGCTAATTTAAAACTGGCTGAAAATGAATTGCAAGATTTGTTGGATGAAGTCAGCTTACTCATAGGCAAAACTGTATCTGAATCCGTCAAGGTCCCAGTAAGCAATCCGTTCTTCTCGGCTGCATCTTCTTGTAGTACCGGAAGTTGTGGAACTGGTGGTTCTTGTGGCTGTTCAGCTTAATATAAGATTGGATCTTAGTGTGCGACCGCACCTTTGAGACAGACATAACAAAAGGATGTGCGCGTAATGTGCACATCCTTTTTCTTATGCTAACCGATCAGCTAGTAAGGTAATCGCCAAATCAGGACGGTCTGTAACAATGCCTTTTGCACCTGATTTCAGTAGTCTCTCCATTATTTGAGGGTCATTAATTGTCCAGTAGTGTACAGGAACATTCAGTTTGGTCAGAAAGTTGATGAAACCTTCTCCATCAAGAGGGAAGATACCTGATTTCACAGGAATTTGAACGACGTCCGCACGAGGGTGATACAAATGTCCAAACTGACTAGTATAGGCAGAATAAGCTTTTCGGACTTCGTTTTCTCCTGCTCCTAGCGCAACTGTATTTTGTGCATACAAGTTGAACCGATCGATTTGTTCGTCATAGAAACTCGTCACAACAACACGGTTTTGAGCGCCAAGTTCTTCTATCAATCGCCATAATTTTGAAGGAATCAGACTGCCTTCATATGTTTCAGGAGAATCCTTCATATCGATATTGATCAACATTTGTGGGAATTCTTCAAACAACTCACGAAGGGTAATAATCGTTTCACCTTGTCCGCGGAACTCATATTCTTGCTGCGCATTAATAAACTGATAGCCCAGATCAAAAGCTTGGAGTTCTGACAGCGTCATATCTGCAATACGCCCGGCGCCATCAGTGGTACGATCTACATATTCGTCATGGAAAACCACGATTTCTTCATCTTTTGTCAATCGAATATCAATTTCGAATCCATGAACTCCTAGTTCAGCTGCTTTTTTGAAAGCGGCCATTGAGTTTTCTGGAGCAATTAAAGAACCACCACGATGTGCTAAAATAATCGGATGCTCATATTGAAGTGCTTCTTTATCTTCACGTTTTTGAGGTTTTGAGATGGCTTTTGAGCCTGCCCAAGCAGCAGCCCCAGCTGCAGCGATCGCGATTGCTACTTTCGTTTTCTTTCCCATGTCTAATTCCTCCTATAGGAAACTTGCTTTCCCCATTATAAAGGAAAGTATAGCAAACTGTCAGCTTCAAGCGGTTGCGAACGTTTTCTTCCATATGGTATTCTTTTAATTAAGAAAAGAGGGAACTCGCATGAATGAACGACAAGGATTAGTTGTATATGTACATCATTTAAAACAAGCGAAATCGCTAAGGAAATATGGACATGTTCAATATATTTCCCGAAAATTAAAGTATGTCGTAATGTATTGCGACCTTGATCAAATTGAAGCGATCTCAACGAAATTATTAAAACTCCCGTTTGTTAAAGAAGTCAGCCCGTCCTATAGACCGTTTGTCAAAACTGAATATGAAAATTCTAAACCGGACAAAGCCAAGGAATATGATTACAAAACGGGATTATAACCTAGCTTAAAGGCGGCAAAATGTGATGCAACCTAAATAACCCGATTAAATACTGATGGTATAAAGCGGGTTCTGCAAAATAAGATGAATGCTTAACTTCAAGACGGTGTGGGGAATAGTTTCTTTCCTGCAGCGTCTTTTCGACTAATTGGATACGTTTACTTGTTTTCACCGCCGAATATTCAATTCCTTCACGACAGAAATAGATGGGCGTGAATTTACTTTCATCTACAGGTTTCAATATAAGTGCAACGCTTAATTTTTTGACGTCTTTCGATACAGATGTCAAAATACATACACGGTGAAAACGGTGCTCATTTGTTTTTAATAACTCTAACCATTCATAAATATCGCTATAACCTTCTCCAAGTTCAATAAAGCGTTGAATCATGAGAAAATAACACATCCTTTCAATAGCCATCTTATCACGGCTTGTTCCGTGAAGCATATGTAAAAAAAGTCAGAAATGGCTATTTAATAACCGATGAATCGGAGTAGGAGGAACATCATGAGAGTAATTTCAGGAAAACAAAAAGGACTCCCTTTAAAAGCGGTGCCTGGTGCAGGTACACGACCAACAACTGATAAAGTGAAAGAATCTATTTTCAATATGATCGGTCCATACTTTGATGGAGGGCTTGCTGTGGATTTATTCGCAGGAAGTGGGGGACTCGGGATTGAATCGCTCAGTCGTGGTATAGAGACATGTATCTTTATTGAGAAAGACCCGCGTGCGATTCAAACGATTCATGAAAATCTAAAGAAATGCAAACTAGATGAACGTGCAGAGGTTTATAAGGCAGATGCGACTCGTGCAATTAAGGCGTTGGAAAAAAGACAAGCCCGAGTTGATTTACTGTTTTTAGATCCCCCTTATCAAAAAGTGGGCTATTATGAATTGGTTGAACAGTTCGTGGAAAAAAACTTATTGACTGATGATGCAATCATATTGTGTGAGCACGAAAAAGGCGTGGATTTGCCAAATACATATGGGTCATTTAGTCTAACAAGACAAGAACTTTATGGCAGTACTATTATTTCGATTTATCGACAGGAAGAAGGAAAACACCATGACTAAAATTGCAGTCGTTCCGGGAAGCTTTGATCCGGTTACATTCGGTCATTTAGATATTATTAAAAGAGGTGCTTCTGTATTTGACGAAATCCATGTTGTCGTATTAAATAATTCCTCAAAAAAGCCACTTTTTTCAATTGAAGAACGCATGGATTTAATTCGTGAAGTGACTGCGAAATTGCCGAATGTCCGAGTGGATTCTTTTTCTGGATTGCTTGTTGAATATGCTAAGAGTGTCAACGCTCATGCTATTGTACGTGGCTTGAGGGCTGTATCCGATTTTGAATATGAAATGCAAATCACGTCTATGAACCGTGTACTGGACGACAATATCGAAACATTCTTCATTATGACGAATAACCAATATTCATTTTTGAGTTCAAGCATTGTCAAGGAAGTGGCCAAATATGGTGGAGATATTTCCGAACTGGTGCCTAAGACTGTTGAAACAGCTCTGAAAATGAAATTCGGATTTGAATAAATCACGCATTTCTGCGTTTTTTCTTTAAAAGATAAGTAAACAATTTTAATAAACCATGAACCTAGCGTTCATGGTTTTTTAAAATTATAGGAAAGTATATAATTTTCAGTTCCATAACTCCAGTGTTTCAGATATTTTGGAGAAAAAGATTGGTTCAACAATACTGTTGATTTCCGTTCCAACGCTCTTTCATGTTTCGAAGCTAGCGTAGCGATGCAGAAACAGGCGGACGCGTTCCGCGGGCGAGGTCGAGCCTCCTCGGTCGCTACGCTTCCTGCGGGGTCTCAACTGTCTCGCTTTTCCCGCTGGAGTCGCCGCCTTCCACTACAATCAATGAAGTAAGTAATAACCGAGAAGAAGATTTAAATTAGCTTATTGCCAAGACATGATTAAGTTATTTTAGGTTATAACCAACCCCATCTATAGTTGATTGGAGCGCAGGTGGCGACTTCTGCGGGAATACCTTTTGCTGAAAAGCCTCGATGACGCCTGTAGCCAAGCCCACGCAAAGCGAAGTGGCGTTACCTGCCGATTATTTTGAATGATAATCAACAACAATATACATTTAGAAGATGCTAAGCCTTATATTCATTGGAGTTTTGGACCAATGTGAATAGAACCCCCGCGAACGCGATACCGTCACTTAAGTCTGAGGTTGCTTTACATTTATATTAAAGTGATCGCTAACGCTTTTTAGAAAAGTAATACATAACAACTGCCTACAAATAATAGAAAATGAATCAGTCGATATACGACATAAGGTCTTAATGAAAGTTTGGCTGTTTTCGCCAACACCATGATTTGCATATGTATACTTAAACCATTGAAAGAAAGAATGATGACGGCCAAAATTGGGAAAAAGGTCGACATATTAAACAACTGATGTGCAACTTCGAGCCCCGCAGTCATTTCAAAAAGCGAATAGATAAAAACGGTTGCTTGATGAGGAATCCCATTGAAAACCGTTCCCATGATTTCTCTGATAACAGTACTGATCGTCGTGAAGAAGACTACGGTTGTGGCAACCAAAAGTAGAATGGAAGCAGCTTGATGTATCCCTTCACTTAAAGGGGAGGTAACAGGCTTGGCGATGGCATCATTTTTAGAAATGGTTGGTAAAGGAACGAATATATGAAGAAAAACTAAAAATAATAAATTAATCGTATGTAAAATAACCATTAATAGAATGCCTGTGTTGGCAGATAATAAAAATTGGCTTCCAACCACGCCTACCACGAACATGGGGCTTGGTGCATGACAAATCCCAAGTAAATGACTTGCATGACGTTTACTAATCATGCTTGCTTGCGATAAGGTCGAAATAGTTGCAGCACCCGTGGGGAATCCACCAAACGCTCCAATTGCGTAAACTTTGATGCTGTTTCCAACATGGGACTGCCATTGATTTTTTTTGTACAGTTCATACAATAGCCATTGAGAAACCACTAAGTAAGGTAATAAATAAGGGAGCAGACGTTTTAGAAAAACTTGCAGTCCCATCTGAGCACCTTGATGGGCTATCCCTGGCATGAATATAAACAAAGTCATGAGAAACCAACATATGAATAAATTGGTCTTATGTAGCATGCGAAATTTCCCCGTTTCAACCGTTTTGTCAGAAGTAAAGTGAAAGTGCTACACTATGTATATGCAAAAAGAATGCTTGTCATCATGGAGGTGAGGGTACATGCCAAAGAAAAGTACGATTGGCTTTTTCATCGTTTGTATTTTACTGATCAGCGCGACAGTTTATCCCGTCGATGCTTACATTACAAAGCCTGGAGGAGCGTATCCTCTTGAACCGCTTGTAAATATCGATGGTGGGGATGAAGATGATAAGGGGACGATGAGTTTAATGACTATCGCTTTAGCAAAAGCGACGCCTCTTACCTATGCGTGGGCAAAAGTATCCGCCCATCAAGAAATATTGGAGACTAATCAAGTTAGAAATCCTGACGAGGATGATGAAGAATATAATGTTCGTCAACTACACCTGATGTCACAATCACAATTTAATGCGATCCAAGTGGCATTTAAAAAAGCGGATAAACCATATGAAATTAAAACAAAAGGCGTATTTGTTTTAAATGTATTGCCAAATGGAGCAGCTGACGGTCTTCTTAGTCCTGGAGATCGTATCTTACAAATCGATGACATAAAGAGTGACGAACAACAAGGGATCATTGATTATTTGAAGCAAAAGAAATTAGGAGATTCGGTTATCTTGAACATAGAACGTGATGGAGAGAAAGATTCCGTTGAAGTGGAGTTGAAGCCTATTCCCACTGATGAGTCCCGAGCCGGTCTTGGTATCACGTTCACAGATGATAAAGAAATTACTACCACACCGAAAGTGAATATCAAGGCTGATGATATTGGAGGTCCATCCGCCGGACTGATGTTTACACTGGAAATTTTAAATCAATTAATGGATGAGGATTTAACAAGAGGTTACAAGATCGCGGGTACAGGAACGATGCAAGAAAATGGGGAAGTTGGACGAATCGGAGGAATTGATTTGAAAGTCATTGCTGCCGATAAAGAAGATATCGAGATTTTCTTTGCACCAGACGATGAATTGCCTGAAGAAGTATTGAAAAGTAACCCTTCCCTTCGTTCAAATTATTTGGATGCAAAAGAAACAGCAGAAAAAATAGGCACGACGATGAAAATCGTGCCCGTTAAAACAGTGGATGACGCACTTGCTTACTTAAATCAACTTAAGCCAAAAAGTAATGATTAAATGATTGATAATTTTTACGATTAATTTTTTAAAAAGAATGTACGACTAGCGCAAAGTACAATTAACACAGACCGTTTAATAAAGATTCATAAAAAAATTGGTGGTTTTCGATAGTCCATCCCGACCGGTTTTTCAATTTTTAATGATTGTAATCCCAACTGATATAAATCAGAAGCACGAATATCTATTTCCAGTAAAGAATCTTTTGTTGCTGCAACTCGACTGATGAGTGGTAACGAAAGATTTTTTTTCTTTTCACTTAAATATTTCTGTCCATTCTTTGTCATGCCTAGAACTCGTAAGTAAGTCGGTTCCGGATGTTCTCTAAGCGTCTCCCATTTAAAACCAGTATAAATATGAGTGAGCATACGTTGAATGCGAGTCCATGTATAACGCTTCGATTTTACGCTGATCATAAATTCTTCAAATGTCCGACTTTCTTTAGCCGCCTCGTAGATTAAATGCTCAATGCCTTCCGTAACTTCGGCGTAAGAAGCAAGATCTTGTATGGATGATCGAATGATTGTATGTCGGAGGAGCGGCCAAAACTGTTGCCAGCTGCCAAATACACCGACAGAATCTCTCCACTTCAATAGTTGTTCCAATGAAGTCTGGGGCATGAACTTTTCCAATGCTTCGAGAGAGCCTTCTTCAAATAGTGCCTTACGTATGCCTGTAGCACTTGCAATGGATTGATTCTGATCAACATCATCATGGTAGTTCGCTACGATTCGTTGAATAGTTACAGGCTGAATGCGTGCCTTCATCTGAAAGGCAGCTTCAATATAGTGATAACCGAGAATATTATTGGGCTTAGATAAGTCCACAAATGAAAAGTTTAAGTCTTTTGTAATATCAGCATAGGCTTCGTTTAACGCTTTGGGATAACTTAATCCAAGATTCATGTATTGTTTGATTAAATTTTGGTAAACCTCTTGTTGTGTAGTTAGGACCTCGTAGGAGCGGATAAAAGGTTCGATCGTGCCTTCCTCGCTTCCAAAACAAAAGGCATCGCATTCAATGGCTTCTAGCAGCGTAATGGCACCACGTGCAAAGTCACTGGCTTGTGCGGTAGCAAAAACGTAAGGTAGCTCAATGACAATATCCGCGCCAGCTTTCAGGGCCATTTCCGTCCGGCACCATTTATCCACAAGGGCAGGTTCCCCTCGTTGCAAAAAATTTCCGCTCATGACAGCAATAATAATATCTGCTGCTGTTTTCTTGCGAGATTCTTTGATATGATAGAAGTGTCCGTTATGAAACGGATTATGTTCTACGACTACACCAGTTGCTTTCAAGATTGTGACCCCCTTATCTTCTACTCTCGATTATACGGGTCTAAAAAAGGAGTGACAAGAAATTATCTTGACATCTAATTTCCTGCATTATATAATCAACTTTGTTGTCTTGAGGTGATAAACGAATGAAATGGGCAATTCATCAACTATCTAAATATCGCCATGACGGGATGCCAATTGATGAAACGATTCAATTGGATGAAGTGATGGAACGTAACCCGGACATCCGGAAAATTTCACCCGTTCATGTAAAAGGGCACTGCACATTTGGTGCAGCGCAAATGACTTGTCATTTTCAACTGACAGGCACCCTCACTTTACCATGTGCTCGCACTTGGGAAGATGTTGAGTATCCGTTTGAAATTCAAACAGATGAGATTTTTAGCTGGTCAGAAGCACATAAGGAAGACGATGGAGATATTCATTATGTAGAAGGCGATGTTGTTAATGTCGACCCTGTATTTGAAGAATTGATTCTAGTAGAAATTCCGATGCAAGTGTTTAAGGAAGATGCTGAGCATCAACCGATTGCTAGCGGCAAAAACTGGTCGTACTTAACAGATGAGGAATTGTCTGCAAAAGAAGAAAATGAACCTAAAAAATCGGATCCTAGACTTGCTGATTTAGCAAAGTATTTTGATCAAACAGACGAATAAACGATCTGTAAGGAGGTGCCACCAATGGCTGTACCGTTTAGAAAGACTTCTAAAACAGTAAAAAGAAAACGTCGTACGCATTTCAAATTATCTCTACCAGGAATGGTAGCTTGCCCAAACTGTGGTGAATCAAAATTGGCTCACCATGTTTGTAAATCATGCGGACAATACAAAGGGAAAGAAGTATTGAGCAAATAATTCAGTATTTGTTCTATAAAGGCTACCGGAGAGACCATGGCTCTCCGGTGGCCTTTTTCTCTATTTACAAGGAGGAACTCAAATGACATTTTCCATTAATCGAGAAGAAAATATTCTCCGTTTTACGATTAAACGTCCTGAAATTCGAAATGCAATTAATCATGAAGTCATAGATGGTCTTGAAAAACTAGTTTCAACTGTACATAATGATTCAACTATACAATTTGTCGTCATCACCGGTGAAGGAGATGAAGCGTTTTGTTCTGGTGGAGATTTGTCCATCTTTCATGGTCTCCATACAGCGCAAGAAGCCTTTCCAATGCTTGATCGGATGGCCAGTGTCTTATATAACGTTGCCACCCTCCCTGTGCCTGTTATTGCCCTCGTAAATGGTCACGCGGTAGGAGGCGGATGTGAGATTGCCACAGCATGTGACTTCCGCCTTGTTTCATCAAAGGCTAAAGCAGGGTTTATTCAAGGATCTTTAGCCATAACAAGTGGCTGGGGTGGTGGAACCTATTTGCTTGAAAAATTAGCAAGGCAAGATATTGCTATGCATATGCTATGTGAATCAAAACCTTATTCGGCGGATGCTCTACTTGATAAAGGTTGGGCAACACAAGTATATAACGGTGACAAAGATCAAGCTTTACAGTCCTTTCTAACTGAGATGACACAAGTAGAAGCATCTGTGCACCGAGCATATAAACAAATGTTGATTCGCAAATGGATCGGTCAAAATCTACTTGGTCAAATCAAGGAAGAAGTCAAAAACTGTTCGCTACTTTGGGAAGCCGAAGAACATCACAATGCTGTTCAAAAATTCCTCTCCCGCAAAAAATAAAGTGAGTTGTTAGACTGTAGACATAATAAAATGATTGATTATTAATGCATTCTATTGAAAAAAGAACGTATTTAAGAAAATGTTGATTTCCTTTGAGACGAGTAACCGCAGGAGTAGCATGTTTTCGCCGCCTCCATTCCAATCAACAGAATGCGCTTCTGTCAGCGTTTCTCTTCAAATTATTTAAGTAGGAAAGTGGTCGGCTATTTCTGAAGACTCCTGCGGAAAAACGGAACAAGCTAGACCCCACAGGCTCAGTTGTCATAGACAAATGAGCCGAGGAGGCTGGCGTTTCGTCCGCGGAAAGCGAAAGAAATAGACGACCACCTTCTTTTTTGAATGAGTGCAAAAATAAGGTTCGAATTTTAAAACTGTTATATTAATCATATTCTTTTGCCGTCAGTCTGAAAGTTAGTTTTTTATTTAAATAGCTTCATACAATCTGTCTTTCTTCCAAAAAATAGGGGCTTTGTAATTATCAAAGTTACCTTACAGGTACATTTTATTTACTTTTTGAACCTTAACTTCTATTCTTTCTATTCGCGCATATAGTAGAAAAAAAGCGCGAGGTGAAGAATCTATGACTCAAGTTAAAAGAAAAGATCAATGGACTGCAGAGGATGACCATAAATTAGCAACTACTGTGTTGGAGATAGTAAAAAACGGAGGCACACAAATTCATGCATTTGAAGTGGCAGCTGAAAAACTATCTCGTACGAAACAGGCTTGTGGGTTTCGATGGAATAAAACACTGAGACATACGTATGGACAGGACTTGAACCACGCAAAACAAAAATACCAACATCCGATGCATACACACTTGAAGCAAGCGATGACCAGCTATGATGAATTGCTGGAAGCACATGATAGACTTCAAAAAGAACATGCACAGTTAAAAACCTTTGTTCAGCAAATTCAACGTGTATGTCTGGAAAGTCCGTTTATTAGCCAAAAGAATTAATAAACTCTAAAGACCGTTTCTTTTAGGATTACATCTTAAAATAGACGGTCTTTTTTAAATTTGTTTATGTAGTTTGAATATTTCTTCATTCAAAGGTTGAAATCGTTTTCATCTTTCGTATAGACTGTTAAAGATGGGGTTTCATGTTCGAACAGCATAGGGGGACTACATATGAAGAAAATTTTAATAGCAAACAGGGGAGAAATTGCACGTCGAATTATCGATACATGTAAGAAATTACATATTGAAACAGTAGCGATTTATGCCGAAGCGGATGCAGAATTGCCATATGTTAAAGAAGCGGATTCTGCCTTCTTAATCGGACCGAGTCAAGTTCAGCAATCTTACTTGAAAGTAGATGATATTTTAGCCTTGGCAAAGCGTGAAGGGGTTGACGCCATTCATCCAGGCTATGGTCTGCTTTCAGAGAATGCAAGTTTTGCACGGAAGATTGAAGAAGAGGGCATGATTTTCATTGGTCCCAAGCCAGAAACAATTGATAAAATGGGCGATAAAATTGGTTCCCGTCAAACGATGCAAGCTGCCGGTGTTCCTGTAGTACCTGGAACGGATGAAGGTGTGCTGACGTTGGAAGATGCTTTGGAAGAAGCCAAAAGGATTGGTTACCCGATCATGCTTAAAGCAAGCAGTGGTGGTGGCGGAATTGGCATGATTCGCTGTGATGATGAGCAAGCGCTCAGTCAGAATTTCGTCTCCGTTAAAACGCGTGCAAAAGCATACTTTGGAGATGACGTTGTCTTTCTAGAAAAATATATTTCCGGCGGACGTCACATTGAAGTGCAGATTTTTGGTGACACACAAGGAAATATTGTTCATTTGTTTGAACGGAATTGTTCAGTACAAAGAAGAAATCAGAAAGTTATTGAAGAGTCACCGTCACCGAATTTCCCGGAAGCTGCACGTGAAAGGTTGCTCCAAGCAGCTGTTGATGCTGCGAAAGCTGTAAATTATCGCAATGCAGGCACAGTGGAATTCATTGTGGATGAAAATAATAATTTTTACTTCCTTGAAATGAATACACGACTTCAAGTGGAACATCCAGTTACGGAAGCAGTTACTGGCTTTGATTTAGTGGAGTGGCAATTGCAAGTAGCAAAAGGGGAACCTCTTCCGATTACAAATCAGTCAGATATCCATTCATCTGGACATGCATTGGAATTCCGTATATACGCGGAAGATCCAAAAACATTTTTCCCTTCACCAGGAAAAATAAGCAGATTGGATTGGGGTTCGGTGGAAGGTATTCGCATTGATGCCGGTTACGAAGAAGGAAATACAGTGACGCCGTTCTATGACCCGATGATTGCAAAAGTAATCATTCAGTCAGATTCCAGGGAACAAGCTGTCAAAAAAGCTCAGCAATTCTTTTCATCTGTTACGATTGAAGGAGTTAAAACGAATGTTGCATTGTTCCAGCAGTTTTTAGGAGCAGATGCATTTATGAATGGAACGTATACAACAGCAGTATTACCGCAATGGCTTGAACAACAAAAGGAGGAAAAATAACATGAAACAAATTCACTCAACAATGGCAGGAACGGTATTTAACATTACAGTCACAGAAGGGGAAGAAGTGACTGCTGGGCAAACGGTTATGATTCTGGAATCAATGAAAATGGAAATTCCAGTTGAAGCGGAAATAGCGGGTAAAGTCGCAAAAATCAATGCACAAATCGGTGATTTCGTAAACGAAGGCGATGTACTTGTAACATTCGAATAAAACTTACATGGGGTAAGTGAGGTTTAAACAAAGGGGGTAACATACATGACGGCTAAGACAACGTATAACGAACGTCTGGAAGATAAGTTGACTGGTATCTTTGCAGGTGGTCATTCAAAATATCATGAAAAAATGAAAGAGCAAAATAAATTATTCGTCCGCGATCGTTTAGCTTTGCTTTTTGATAATGGTGAATATCTGGAAGATGGACGCTTTGCAAATTGTGAAGCAGGTGACTTGCCTGCAGACGGTGTTGTAACAGCGACAGGTAAAGTTGGTGGGCAACAAGTTTGTGTGATGGCAAATGATTCGACAGTAAAAGCGGGCTCATGGGGATCCCGTACGGTTGAGAAAATCATTCGCATTCAGGAAATTGCCGAGAAAAACCGAGTACCGATGCTTTATTTGGTCGATTCTGCAGGAGCGCGAATTACCGACCAATTAGACATGTTCCCGAATCGCCGTGGAGCAGGTAAGATATTCCACAATCAAGTTCGTATGTCTGGATTTGTACCGCAAATCTGCTTGTTATTCGGTCCATCAGCTGCAGGTGGTGCTTACATTCCTGCATTTTGCGATATCGTCATCATGGTAGAAGGAAATGCCTCCATGTACTTAGGTTCACCACGAATGGCTGAAAAAGTAATTGGTGAAAAAGTGACTTTGGAAGAAATGGGTGGCGCACGCATGCACTGTTCAGTTAGTGGATGTGGAGATGTATTAGTATCTACAGAGCAAGAAGCCATTTCCGAAGCTAGACGTTATTTAGCTTACTTCCCGGCAAACTTTACGGAAATGCCAAAAGTGGTGGAACCTAAAGCGGCAAAAGAAGGACGTACACTGGAAGCAATTATTCCTGAAAATCAAAATGCTCCTTTCGATATGTATGAAGCAATTGATCAATTAATTGATGAAGGATCATTCTTTGACATTAAGAAATTATTTGCACCTGAAATCATCACGGGACTTGCGCGAATTGAAGGGCAGGCCGTGGGTATTATTGCGAACCAACCGAAAGCAAAAGGCGGGGTTTTATTCGTTGATTCCGCTGACAAAGCTGCGAAATTCATCAATTTATGTGATGCATTCGGCATCCCATTGCTGTTCCTTGCAGATGTACCTGGATTTATGATTGGTACAAAAGTTGAGCGTGCGGGCATTATCCGCCATGGTGCGAAACTAATTATGGCCATGAGTTCTGCTACCGTGCCTAAAATTTCGGTTATTGTGCGTAAAGCATATGGAGCTGGACTATACGCAATGGGAGGTCCTGCTTTTGAACCGGATGTGTGTATCGCATTGCCGACTGCTCAAATCGCTGTTATGGGTCCTGAGGCTGCAGTTAACGCTGTATTCTCAAACAAAATTGAAGCGATTGAAGATCCAAAAGAACGTTTGAAATTCGTTCAAGAAAAACATCAGGAATATAAAGAACAAATTGATATTTACAAATTAGCTTCCGAAATGATTATTGATGAAATTGTCGCACCAAGTAATTTAAGAGAAGTGTTGGCAATGCGTTACCGTGCCTATAGTACGAAACATATTCCACAACCACCTCGTAAACATCCAGTTTATCCAGTATAATTATAAGAAAGACTAAAGGTCTGCCGTTTGTTGGTAGGCCTTTTCTTATACAGTCGATATGCTTAAAGTAACAGTCTAGCAATAATGGCGCTTTGCGCTTTTCATTTGGGAGTTGAAGAATAATTGAAAGTTGTCATCGTCGGAGCAGGTGCAATCGGTTTACTGATTGGCTCATACGCAAGTGAGCAAAAACATGAAGTTACATACATAACTAAAACAATTAAACAAGCTGACATTCTTAATAAAGAAGGAATAACCCGCATTCAACCTAATGGTGGGACCTTGAAAACAAAAGTTTTTGCCAGTACAGAATTTAAGCAAGCTCCTACTGATGCACTATGGATTATTGCAGTGAAGTATCATCATTTATCAACTATTCAAATGGAGTTAAATTCTTTACCTGAGACAACAGCCTTTTTGTTTATTCAAAATGGTCTTGCTCACTTACAGTGGATTAACCAATTCAAACATCATCCGATATATATAGCGACAATTGAGCATGGCGCCATGAAAAAGGATCCAACAACAGTTGTCCATAAAGGAATCGGAGTCACAAAAATTGCGCCTTATATAAAAAATACGAGTCAATTAGACTTCACTATATTTCAGTCCGATTCGTTTCAAATCGAGTTGGCGGAAGATGCTTATGGGATTGTATTAAGAAAAGCGATATTAAACGCCTGTATTAATCCGATCACCGCGATTTTACAAATAAAAAATGGTGAACTCCTTACAAACTCCCAAGCCTTTCAGCTAATGAAAACAGTATTCAGTGAGTTAGAAAATGTATTTCCGGAAATATTGAAATTACTGACCTTTGAAGAAGTCAAAGCACTTTGTTTAAAAACTTCAAAAAACAATTCTTCTATGTTACAGGATCGACTTAATCGTCGTACGACTGAAATTGAACCAATTGTAGGAGCATTGCTTCAAATGGCTGCGAATAGGGGCAAAGATTTGCCTGTCATGGAAACGCTTTATCATTTGGTATTGGCATTTGATGAAAAAGGTGAGGTTCATGAATAATATTCTTCAAGCAACTATCAGTTTCCTCATTGTGTTTCCTATTGTCATGTTCATTGTGGTTTATATTATTTCATTGAAACTAACAAAGAAAACATCGAGAGCTTTTGGACATGCATCAGATATAACCACTCTGCTTCTATTTATGGCAGTCCCGGTCGCTATAAAGTCTTTGTTTCAAATACAGACGATGGGAGTTGTATTGAGCATAGCTATAATAACGAGTGTCGTCCTGACGATTTTGGAATGGAAGTCAAAGAAAGAAATCGAATTATTCCCTTTGCTCCGTAAAATTTGGAGGTTCTTGTTTTTGGTTCTCAGTTTTGCCTACTTTATTGTCTGGTGTGTTGGGCTCGTATTAAAAGTTATGGAATTCATGAATTAATCCTGGTAAGTCGTTTGTTTTTCCAGGCGTGCCATCAAATGATATACTCGATTTGTATTTAGAAGCAAAAGGGGTTACCACGATGAAATATGACCAAATTAATCAACCAAATAGCAGTTCCTTCATGGCTGATTTCTATTCTCAAAAGGAAGATCTTTCTACCTTTTTTCATTACTTACCGAGTCAGATATCTTTTGAGAATCGAGCTAAGACATTAAAATCGCACCGGGTAGACAGAATACAACTGACAAAAGTAATCCGCGAATATATGGCGAACCTAACCCATAGCGAAAAAGTGGACACGCATTTAAAAGAGTTAGAAGAAAATGCGCTAGTCGTTATCGGAGGACAGCAAGCGGGATTATTGACAGGTCCTCTCTATTCCGTCCATAAAGCGATTTCTATCGTGATCTTGGCGAAGCAGCAACGTGAAGCATTAGGTGTTCCAGTCGTACCCGTTTTCTGGATTGCTGGAGAAGACCATGACCTGGATGAAATCAACTCGACTTTCACGCCTCAACGTGGAAATTTGATCAAAACAACCTATAATGACCGACCAAATCGCAAGCAAATGGCATCAGAAAGTACGCTTGAGACAGAAAAATTACAATCCTTTATTCAGGACGTCTTTAAACAATTCACTGAAACGGTTTACACGAAAGAAATGCTTCAAAAGTATTTGGAAATTGCCGTTCAAGTTTCAACGTATAGCCAATTTTTCACCTTTATGATGCATGATTTTTTTGCAAATGAAGGTTTATTAATGATTGACGCCGCTTACGAATCTCTTCGACGTTATGAATCTCCCTATTTTGAGAAGATGATAGAACAAGCTCCAGAGATTGCAACACTTGTTGTCGACCAAGAAAATCGTTTTCAACAAGCGGGTTATGGACAACCGATACAAGCTTCGCCCGACAGTGCCAACTTGTTCTTCGTAGAACATGGAGAACGTTTTTTATTGAAACAAGTGGATGGAGTATTTCAAAATGAAGCAGCGGGTCTCTCTTTCACAAAACATGAATTACTGGACGTTGCAAAAAATCATCCCGAACGCTTGAGCAATAATGTTGTTACCCGCCCGTTAATGCAGGAAATGGTGTTTCCTGTTTTAGCATTCATTGGTGGTCCGGGCGAACTGGCGTATTGGGCAACCTTCAAAACGATGTTCGAACATTTTGATATGGAATTGCCTGTTATCGTACCTCGTTTATCTATCACGATTCTTGACAGAAAATCCAAACAGTACTTGGATGAGCTTGCTCTGCCACTAGAAAGTGTATTCGATGGACAATTGCAAATGCATAAACAAGCTTTCATGGATGATGTTAAAGATGATGTTGCGGAAGAAATGATCCGTGAAATCCAACAAACATTGGTCGAGCAATACGGTAAACTTGCTGGTCATTTAGAAACAACACAATCAGCTTCGGCGCTTTCCGTTCTGACGAGGAAAAATTTGCAAATTCATGAAAAACAATTTACTTACTTAAGTCGTAAAATAGAAGATGCCAATTTAATGCGTCATGATGTGCAGCTTCGTAAATACAATCATATTGAAGGATTTATTTTCCCAGAATATACATTACAGGAACGTTGGTTTAGTCCATTATTGTTTTTAAATGAAATGGGTCCAACCTTCATTGATAATCTATTATCTCAACCGTTTGAATTTAACGGAAAACATAAAGTCATTTCGTATTAATTCTTAAAGCCGTCTCAGTATATTGAGACGGCTTTTTTCTATGGGACAAAAGGTTTTTGGGCTGGTTCAACAAGTGCTATTAACACATTTCTTTTTGTAATGAAAAAAAAATATAAAAATGGTGGAGGAAAGTGGGGGGATGTGGTACATTTATGACAATAAGTGGGGTGAGTAGCATGTTCATGGGAGAATATCAACATAGTGTTGATGCGAAGGGCCGTCTTATTATACCGGCAAAATTTCGTGAGCACCTTGAAGAGACATTTGTAATTACAAGAGGTCTTGATAACTGCTTATTCGGCTATCCTATGAATGAATGGCGAAAACTCGAAGAAAAATTAAAGGCTCTCCCTGTGACTAAAAAAGATGCTCGTGCATTCACGCGATTCTTCTTTTCAGGTGCAACGGAAGTAGAAATCGATAAACAAGGCAGAATTAATATCCCAAGTACATTACTGTCCCATGCAAATGTGGAAAAAGAATGTATCGTCTTGGGAGTTTCAAACCGTATCGAGATCTGGGCGAAAGATTCTTGGACATCTTATTTCGATGAATCCGAGGACTCATTTAACGACTTAGCTGAAAACATGATTGGCTTTGATATTTAAGTAAAGAAGGATAAGAACGCGACATCGTATCGCGACGCCTTCATGACCCACATCCTGTGGACCCATTTTAGGAGGACGATCCATTGTTCAACCATACAACCGTATTGCTACATGAAACCGTTGACGGATTGAACATTCGTCCAGATGGTACATATGTCGATTGCACCCTTGGTGGAGCGGGACATAGTGAATATTTAGTTCAACAGTTAAGTGATCAAGGAAGATTGATTTGCTTTGATCAAGACACCATTGCAATCGAAAATGCGAAAATTCGTTTGGCAGAGCATCTTCATAAAGTGACGTTTGTGCATGCGAATTTCCGCTATATAAAAGAGAAATTACATGAACTTGGTATTGAGAAAGTGGATGGGATTCTTTACGACCTAGGTGTATCATCACCTCAACTCGATACACCAGAACGTGGATTCAGTTACAACCATGATGCCCCGTTGGACATGCGTATGGATACGTCAGCGCCACTTTCGGCCTATCACGTTGTAAACGAATGGGAATTTAATGATTTGGTTCGTATTTTTTATCGTTATGGTGAAGAAAAATTTTCTAAACAAATTGCCCGTAAGATTGAAGAAGCGAGAAATAATGCACCAATTGAAACAACTGGACAACTTGTTGAATTGATTAAAGATGGGATACCTGCTCCTGCAAGAAGAAAAGGTGGTCATCCTGCGAAACGCGTATTCCAGGCGATTCGAATCGCTGTTAATGATGAACTTGGAGCTGCCGAACAATCGCTTCAAGACGCACTTGAACTGCTTGCATTAAATGGACGTATCAGCGTTATCACTTTCCACTCACTAGAAGATCGTATTACCAAAACTATTTTCAAAGAAGCGGCCTCGTATCCGGAGCTACCACCGAACTTACCGGTCATTCCAGAAGGCATGGAACCTATGTTGAAATTAGTAACAAGAAAACCAATACTACCAAGTGAAGAAGAATTACTTCACAATAATCGCTCTCGATCAGCAAAGCTACGTATCGCTGAAAAAATAAAGGATGAAGGACGTGTCTAAATGGCAATGCACGCAAGAACACAAACAACTTACATAAAGCAGCCTGTCGTTAACCCACAGCCTGCCATCCAACCGTCGATTAAGCCGGAACGGAAAATCTTTACTAAAGGTGAAAAAATACTATTTGCAGCTTTCTTGTCAGTCGTTGCATTGTTCTGTGTCATGATTTTACAGACTCAGGCAAGCATTCACGCTTCTGCTCAAGACATTCGTGCAATTGAACAGCAAATTGATGAAACGAAAAAACAGAATACAGATTTGTCCATTCAAGTTAGTGAGCTCTCAACATATGAGCGCGTTTGGGAAAAAGCTAAAGCACTTGGCTTGAAACTGAACGAGCAAAATGTGAAGGTCGTACCGGGACAATGACGAAGAAATTTAGATTTCAATGGGGAGCCTTTCTGATGTTTTTGTTCTACGGAGGGCTCTTTTTTCTATTGTTGTCACGGATGGTTTTTATCCAAGTCACGGGAGAAGCGGATGGACAAGCGCTTGCGGCAAAAGCCGCTGCTAAATATGAAAGAGAACAAGTGATTAATTCAAGTCGGGGTAAAATACTCGATAAACATGGGGAAATTATAGCTGAAGATACACTGAGCTATCGATTAGTGGCGGTTCTCAGCCCAAAAGCAACATCAAATGCCAAAAATCCAAAACATGTAAACGATGTGGAGAAAACTGCTAGTGTGTTGGCTGAATACATTCCTTTGTCAAAAGAGAAATTAGTTGAACGCTTATCTAAAGAAGGTGTTTATCAAGTTGAATTTGGCTCTGCAGGCAGGGATATCAGCCATGAAGTTATGACGAAAATCTCGGAGCAGAAATTGTCCGGTCTCGTTTTTGTAAGAGATTTAAAACGCTTTTACCCCGGTGGAACGTTTGCATCTCATCTAATCGGATTTGCTGTTAAAGAGGAACAAGAAGCCGGGAAGTTCCAAACAGTGGGGAAAATGGGTCTTGAATCGATTTATAACAAACAATTAACAGGCAAAAATGGAAAAGTGCAATATGAAAGTGATTTATGGGGGTATTTATTGCCTAATTCTGAAGAAATGGTAACACCAGCACAGGATGGATACAATATTCATCTGACGCTCGATAAAACCGTTCAGAATTTTCTTGAAGATGCCATGAGTCGCGTTGAGGAACAGTATAAGCCAGAAAAGATTGTCGCGATGGTCGCTGATCCTAAGACTGGTAAAATTTTGGCCATGAGCCAGCGTCCTTCCTTCGATCCCGAAACACGTGAAGGACTAACAACAAATTGGTTGAATGAAACAATCGAAAATACAATCGAACCTGGTTCGACGATGAAAACTTTTACGGTCGCTGCTGCCATGGAAGAAGGCAAATGGGATCCGAATGCATGGTACAAATCAGGACAATACACATTAATTGACCGCACCATTCGTGACCACAATCGCACTGGATGGGGCTCGATTACGTTTGAGGAAGGCTTCCAACGATCTTCAAACGTTGCGATGGCTTATTTACTAGAGAGACTTGGCGACACTGCTTTTCTTGAATACCTGGACAAATTCGGCTTTGGAAAGAAAACAGGCATCGACCTGCCAAATGAAGCAAGTGGGAAAATTATTAGCAAATGGCCGATTGACCGACTTGTTTCTACGTTTGGTCAAGGATCCACGGTGACTCCTATGCAGCTGATACAAGCTGAAACAGCCATTGCAAATGATGGAACCATGATGAAACCATATGTAATTGAAAAAATAGTAAACCCAACTACAAATGCGGTCATGCATGACTCAAAACCTGAAAAGGCTGGTAAACCCATTTCCGCTGAAACCGCCAAAAAAATGAGGGATTTATTAGCTTCTACGGTTACTGAGGAAGCGGGTACTGCTAAACGATTCAAACTGACGGATTATACGGTTGCGGGAAAAACGGGTACTGCTGAAATTCCGGATAAGGATGGATTTTATCAAAAAGGTTATGAAAATTATTTGTATTCTTTCCTAGGCATGGCACCAGTTGAAAATCCACAACTTGTCGTATATGTAGCGGTATCTAAACCGAAGTTGAAAGACACTGAAGTCGGGTCCATACCTGTTTCAGAAATATTTAAATCAGTAACTGAAAACAGTTTGAAATATATGAATATCAAGCCTCAACAAGTGAAGTCCATTCCAACAGTGACATTGCCAGAAGTGAAAAATAAAAATGTTGAGATGGCTCAAAGTGTCATGCTTGAACATAAGATGAATGCAGTGACGATTGGGGGAAGTGGGAAAGTGCAAGAGCAATTCCCTGCAGCCGGTACAGAAATTCTTCCTGGCAGTCTGGTGCTCTTGAAAACAGAAGGTCCCATCACGATTCCTGACTTCACGAACTGGTCGAAACGTCATGTATGGGTATACCAAATGCTTTCGGGATTAAATATTGAAGTTGTTGGGGAAGGGTATGTCGTAAGTCAAAGTGTTTCCAAAGGTTCTGTTGTGAACGAACAAACCCCACTTGTTATCAAATTGGAAACACCAGAAGAAACCAATAAAAAAATGAAACAACCGCCGGTTAAAGAGGGAGAAGAAACACTCCCGCAAGATTAAATTTTGAATAGGCACTCCATTCCTATCATAAGTTGTTAAAAAACAAGGTGTGGTTTAAATGAAGGCTGGAGTGCCTCATCAATTGAAAATCAGAGTTCGGACAATGGTTCTTCTCTTTTTTTGCTTAAGTATTGCATCATTGGGGAAATTGATTTACATGCAGTTTTTTCAATATGAATGGCTTACAGAAAAAGCTGAAGAGAATTGGGATCGTGAAATTCCATTTTCACAGACAAGAGGTAATATTCGCGACCGTGATGGTGAATTAATTGTAGGAAGCAAGCTAGCACCGACGCTCTATTTTATGCCCGCTCAAAATGAAGATGTTGAAACTGCCGCTGCAAAACTGAGCAAAGCTTTAAACATTGACGAAAAGAAACTGGTTGAGCAGATGAGTAAAAAAACATTTCTGATCAAACTGGCGCCAGCAGGTAAGAATATTGAGCTCGGTAAAGCAATTGAGATTCAGTCCTTAAAAATCCCTGGTTTATACACCGGGGTTGACTATGTACGTGATTATCCCCATGATGAACTATTGTCGCGCCTTCTTGGGTTCACTGGTTACGATCACGAAGGTTTGGCAGGAATCGAATATCAATACAATGAATTTCTGACATCTACTGAATCAACTCTAAGATTATTTACCGACGCCAAGGGCCAATCCTTGCCCCATGTGAATGATGAATGGGGAAAAGGAGAGGACGGTTCAACAGTCGACCTGACAATCGATTTAGATGTGCAGCAGGTAATGGAACGTGAACTTTCACAAGCAGTAAAGAAATACGATGCAGATCAGGCAATGGGCATTGCCATGAATCCCAAAACAGGGGAACTATTGGGGTTAGCTTCGTTTCCGACTTTCCATCCTTTACAATATGACAAAGTGAGCCCAAGCGTATATAATCAAAACTTGCCGGTCTCAATGACTTTTGAGCCTGGTTCAACATTTAAAATCATTACGCTTGCTGCTGCGCTTGAAGAAGGAAAAGTGGATTTGCACAAAGAATCCTTTTATGATCCAGGTTATTCATTGGTGGAAGGCGCAAGATTGCGGTGCTGGAAAAGAGAAGGACATAAACAACAGACTTTTTTGGAAGTGGTTGAAAACTCTTGTAACCCAGGATTTATTGAACTTGGTCAACGCGTTGGACGTGAGAAACTTTCTGCTTACATACGAAATTTTGGTTTTGGGAAAAAAACAGGGTCCTCGATCGCTGGAGAATCCACAGGAATTTTGTTTTCAGAGGAAGCTTACGGGCCAGTTGAGCACGCAACCACCTCTTTTGGGCAAGGAATTTCTGTTACACCCATTCAACAAGTTCAGGCAGTATCCGCAGCTGTCAATGGCGGTACTCTGTTCCAACCGTATGTTGTGAAACGAATCTACAATGAACAAACCAATGAAATACTAAAAGAAAATAAACCGACAATAGTAAGGCAAGTTATTAGTGAAGAAACATCCAAACAAGTTCGCGAAGCATTGGAATCAGTCGTGGCCAATGGTTCAGGTCGAAATGCGTTCCGCGATACGATGCGCATTGGAGGGAAAACAGGTACTGCTCAGAAGGCTGTGAATGGCCGTTATGTAGAAGGGCAATACATTGTTTCATTTATTGGTTTTGCACCTGCTAATGACCCTGAAATCGTGGTATATGTAGCAATCGATAATCCGAAACATGTTTTACAGTTCGGAGGAGTCATTGCTGCGCCGATTGTCGGGCAAATCATTGAAGATAGTGCACCATTTATTGGTTTTAAACACAGCAAAGATCAACTTGCAAAAGAGTATCGCTGGGGTGATGCATTACAACAGCATGTTCCTGAACTTGTGGGTCTCGACAAAAAGAAAGTTGTGAAAATGGAAGAGCCTTTCAGAATTGAATGGCACGGGACAGGAAATAAAATCATATCTCAACTTCCAAAAGCAGATAGTTTATTGTCTTTAGACGGCACAATTCATTTATACTTAGGTGAATAATAGTAATAACGACAAACATCGTTTATTTGAAGGAGAATACATATGACACTCGCAACAACACTTATGATTGTAGGGATAGGCTTTTTCCTTACGGTATTATTGACACCACTTTTCATCCCGGCACTGAAGCGGATGAAGTTTGGTCAAAGTATCCGTGAGGAAGGTCCTCAATCCCATATGAAAAAAGCAGGTACACCTACTATGGGAGGACTTGTATTTATTGTTTCCATTGTCCTCACAACATTAGGCGTTGCTTTTTATTTGGAAATGCTGACCACGCAAACGATTGTATTAGTTATCGTGTTTGTTGGTTTTGGACTCATTGGCTTTTTGGATGATTTTATTAAAGTTGTGTTAAAAAGAAATTTAGGCTTAACGTCAAGACAAAAGCTGATTGGGCAAATTGTTATTGCGGTTGCTTCGTTCTTCTTGATTAAGCAAGGTCCATTTGAAACGACTGTCGGTGTTCCTTTTACAGACTGGTCGATGGATCTTGGCATCGCTTATGTATTGTTCATGGTTTTCTGGCTGGTAGGCTTTTCCAATGCAGTCAATTTGACCGACGGATTGGATGGTTTGGTTTCAGGAACAGCCTCAATCGCGTTTACGACATTTGGCGTATTGGCGATGTATTACAATCAACAAGATATTGCGATTTTTGCATTTGCCATAACTGGCGCACTGCTAGGCTTCTTAATTTTTAATGCAAATCCCGCTAAACTATTTATGGGGGATACAGGTTCTCTGGCACTTGGGGGAGCTCTTGCGATGGTTTCGATTTTGGTTAAGCAAGAACTTTTGCTGTTGCTTGTGGGAATCATTTTCGTTGCAGAGACACTTTCTGTTATTTTGCAAGTCATCAGTTTTAAGACAACTGGTAAACGGATATTTAAAATGAGTCCACTTCATCACCATTTCGAATTATCGGGTTGGTCTGAATGGAAAGTTGTCGTGGTTTTTTGGTCTACAGCATTCCTCGCAGCCTTTATCGTCGTTATGTTGGAGGTATTATAAATGAAAAACATTACACAATTTACATCTAAAAAAGTACTTGTGCTCGGTCTTGCAAAAAGTGGTGTAGCTGCTGCGGAGCTTCTGCACCAATTAGGTGCGTTTGTTACCGTTAACGACGCTAAACCCTTTGAAGAAAGTCCGGATGCACAGAATTTATTGAGCAAAGGGATCACGGTAATTTGTGGAAGACACCCTGAGGATTTGTTAGATGAAGGATTCGAATACGTAATTAAAAATCCTGGTATTCCTTATCGGAACCCAATTGTCAGTGACGCCATTTCCCGGGGAATACCGGTTTGGACAGAAATAGAGCTGGCCTATTTAATCAGCGAGGCTCCATTTATAGGAATTACCGGTTCAAATGGTAAAACAACAACCACAACTTTACTTTTCCATATGCTTAATCAAGGTGGTCAAAAACCACTGATTGCAGGTAATATCGGAACGGTAGCATGTTCAGTTGCTCAAGAAGCACAAAAGGACCAGGTCATTGTCACGGAATTATCATCATTCCAATTAATGGGGATTAATCAATTTAGACCTAAAATCTCGATTCTTACAAACTTGTATGAGGCACATCTAGACTATCATGGATCATTCGAAGAGTATGGGGATGCAAAATTTGCAGTCACCAAAAACCAGAAGTCTGAAGATATTTTCATCTACAATGCAGATCAACCAGCAGTGGTTAACTATGCAAGCAAAACGAATGCAAAACTTTTGCCGTTTTCGACTAAAGGACGTAAACAACAAGGAATCAGTGCAGATGCTGAGCGGATTTATTGGCTCGGTGAACCATTCCTTGCAAGAAAATCCATTGCTTTACCGGGAGAACATAATCTTGAGAACATTTTGGCTGCCGTTGCTACTTCCATATTGATGTCATGTCCGAAAGAAACAATTGAGCATGTTTTGACGTCCTTTACTGGAGTAAAACATCGTACGCAGTTTGTACGTGAATGGAAGCAACGCAAATTCTTTAACGATTCTAAAGCTACAAATACACTAGCAACTAAGAGTGCACTTGCGGCATTCAATGAACCAATTATTTTAATTGCCGGTGGTTTGGATCGCGGACATTCATTTGAAGAAATGCGTAACTATATGGGGAACGTGAAAGCAATTGTTTCATTTGGAGAAACCGCTGATCGTCTCATCGAATTTGCCAAATCATGCGGTGTTGAAGGTTTGGAAAAAGTAGAAAATATTCAACAAGCCGTTAAAGTCGCAACCAAATTGTCTCAACCAAATGATGTGATTCTACTTTCACCATCTTGTGCAAGCTGGGATCAATATGCAAACTTTGAGTTGCGTGGAGACGATTTTATAGAAGCAGTCTTTCAAATTAACTAATAAGAATAACAGATGAAGGGATGCCAAAACTGCAGAATAAACCGACTAATGTTTTTCTGTTTACTAGTTTACTATTAACGGTCATTGGATACTTTTTTGTATACTCTGCTGGCTCTTACTGGGGAAAAATTCATTACGAGGACAGTTTGCCATTCTTCTGGAAACAAGCAATGTATGGAACGCTAGGTATGTTGTGCGCTTTGGCTATGTCGAAAATGACATTCCTAACCAATCGCAAGTTTTGGAAGCTTGCTTACATTCTGTCCATTCTCCTGCTTTTCTCTGTCTATATTCCAGGCCTTGGAATTGTCAGGAACGGATCACAAAGCTGGATTCAAATTGCAGGTTTTAGCCTGCAGCCTGCTGAATTCGTAAAAATTTCTGTCATCGGATTTCTTGCCTGCATGTTGGCACAAAAGTCAACTGGTCTCAAAAGAAGATATGTCCAGCCGATTCTGGTTTGTTTGGTTCCAGCTGGTATCATAATGGTCCAGCCGGACTTCGGTTCCGCTTTTCTATTAATTGTAGGTGGTTTTTCTCTGTTGTTTATCGCCGGATTTCCGGTACGCTTCTTTGTCGGCATTGGTTCAATTGGAGTATTGGCTCTTGCTGGCTTAATCATTTCGGCTCCTTACCGTTTAAAAAGGATTTATGCCTTCCTGGATCCATGGGAAGATGCATTGAACAGTGGATTTCAAGGGACGCAATCCCTAATGGCAATTGGTCCGTCCGGCCTGTTTGGACATGGCTTCGGTCACAGTCGACAAAAGTTTCTTTATTTGCCTGAACCTCAAAATGACTTCATTTTCTCAATTATCGTAGAAGAAATGGGCTTTATCGGTGCTTTTTTATTGATAGGATTATTTTGTCTGTTCTTGTACACAGGTTATCGATTAGCTGTTTTAGCACCAACCAAAGTAGGTTTTTATGCAATTGCAGGGATTCAATCCATGATTGGTTTCCAGATATTTTTAAATATTGGCGTTGTCATTGGCTTATTTCCTGTTACGGGAGTAACATTGCCATTCATTAGTTATGGTGGCTCGTCTTTACTTTCAACCTGGCTCATTGTCGGGCTCATTCTTCGATTTTCAAAAGATTGATAGATTAGGAAAGGAGTGAATAACGTGGATAAAATCATCGATATTGAAGATCGTATACCAACGCTGAGAGAGCGCAGAAAAAAGAGAACAAACCGCAAGTTCACGTTATTGCTCGTCATTTTCCTATTTGCTTTACTTGGTCTCCTCTACTTTCAATCTCCTTATAGTCATGTTCAAAGTATTGTCGTAAAAGGAGCTAACTTGGCGACCAGCGACGAATATATTGAACGAAGTGGTATTCAAGAAGGACAATCCATGTGGGAAATCCGGACAAGCAATGCCGAAAAAGTTTTACTTAAAAATGAATGGCTTCAAGATGTGACGGTTAAGAGAACTGGATTAACTTCTGTAACAATTGAAGTAACAGAATGGAAAAAAGCTGCCTACGTTCACTCAGAAGGAGGCTTTGACCTGGTGCTTGAAAATGGGACAATCTATCATTCTTCACAAAAAACAGCACCTGTTGATGCACCTGTTTTAAGTTCTTTTGAAAATCCGAAAGCACTGAAGCGTATGGTTAAGGAACTTGCTAAATTAAAAGGTGAAGTGCTATCCATGATTTCACAAATTGAATCTGTACCGTCTAAAGCAGATCCATACAGAATTCGATTATTTATGAATGATGGGTTTGAAATCAGGGCAGTTATTCCGTCTTTTGCTGATAAGATGAATTATTATCCCTCCATCATTGCGCAAATCGGAGAATCTGAAAAAGGTGTCATAGACATTGAAGTGGGTTCATTTTTTCAGACTTATGTAGATATGTATAATCCGCAACCTAAGGAGGAGGAGGAAGTTGAAGAAACTTCAGAATAAACCTAATCGGTCGGTTGTGAACAAACGCATCATTTTTTCGATAGTGTGCCTCGTTTTGGGCTTTATGTTAGCCTACTCTTACAGTTTATCGAGCAGTAAGAAAATGAGCGGAGAACCAACCAGCAGCAAATTTTTCGAACAGGAAGAACGCTACCGAGAAGATCTAATTCAGCAGAAAGAACGAAACAAAGAGTTGGAAACAGAATTAGTGGCGAGACAACAACAAGTCCGAGAGATTGAAAAGTCTCTGTCAGGAAGCGAAGAGCAATACGAGAGTCTGATTCAAGAAGCAGAAGATTTACGCTTACTGCTTGGCGTACTACCGTCTACTGGTGAAGGGGTCAAAGTTCAATTGGAAGATGCAGAATACGATCCGGCGTCTGTCAATCCAAATGATTATATTGTTCATGAAAGTCATGTATTCCAAGTACTGAATGAATTGAAAATATCCGGAGCTCAAGCCATTGCCATCAATGGCCAACGCTTACAAGCCAACTCGTACATAAAATGCAATGGGCCAGTCATTACGATTGATGGTAAACAATTCCCTGCTCCATTTGTCATTGAAGCAATTGGTGATCCATCCGTATTATTACCATCGCTTAAATTAACAGGTGGCGTGTTGGATCAACTCGTCAACGATAATATTGTAGTAACAATCGAAGAAAAATCAAAATTAGAAATGCCATCGCTATAAGAAAAGTAAAAGCGCCATTTTAGTCTGACGCTGCGCTTTTCCCAGGGTATGGACAAGCATTGTCAACATCTCCACGCGAAAGGAAGGAGCGGTTCGATGAAACAAGGCGTTTATGTCCGCTTCACGTTTATCTTATTAATTGTAGGCTTTATGGTTGCGGTACAATACAATACGGTTCAAAAACCAGAATCACGGGATACCCGAGATATTTGGGAAATCAGACAAGAGCTTTCTGCGGAAAAACAATTGCACTCAGAACTTTTGTCGGATATTAGAGAGGTTAATGAAACCATTACTAAGTACGAAAATCTGCAGTCGGAAAGTCCTGCGCAAGCTTTAAATGAAACCCTTGAAACATTAAGGGAAAAAGCAGGATTGACTATAGTGACAGGTCCTGGACTGGAACTAATGATTGAACCTTCATTGGAAGGGATTGCACTTGGTGAAACTGTTTCTGGAATCTCACCCGATTTACTAGTTCGGTTGCTCAATGAAATTAATCGTTTTAACGGACATGATGTTTCAATCGATGGGAAAAGAATTATTCATTCCTCCCCAATCAGAGATATAAATGGACAGACGACGGTTAATAGTTTAAATGTCCGAAAGCCACCATTTAACATCAGAATTGGAACCGAGACAATGGAGGATGCTGAAAAGCTTTACAACCATCTTCAATCTTCAATGATTGCAGATGACTTTTTCATCGATAACCTAACATTGACAATAGAGGAACCAAAAGATCAAATAAGCATTCCCGCTTATGATCAGCAGATTGAAAACAATTATTTGAAAAATACATCGAAAGGGGACTAACATATGTGGCTACCATTACTAGGATTAATCTTGGGAATATCACTAGGATTACTAACGGATATTCAAATCCCTTCGGTGTATGAAAACTATTTATCCATAGCAGTTTTAGCGGCGCTGGATACTTTGTTTGGAGGAATACGTGCCCAACTTCAACATGTCTATGACGATAAAGTATTTGTATCTGGATTTTTCTTCAATATTGTCTTAGCTGCAGGTCTTGCTTTTCTTGGGGTACATTTAGGTGTTGATTTGTATTTGGCAGCTATTTTTGCTTTTGGAGTTAGGCTTTTCCAGAATATAGCGGTAATTCGCCGTATGTTATTGACTAAGTGGACTGAAAGAAAAGGGACTATTGACTAAAAAACAGTCGAATAGAAGGAAAATTTACAACTTTTAACGATTTTGCTTAGACAAGCTTGATAGAATGCAATAGAATGATGAGTAAAGAGTTGTTGAAGGAGGTGCCACGGATTGAATCAGACAGAATTATATGTTTCTCTTGATATAGGTTCTTCATCAATTAAGGTTCTTATTGGAGAGATGACGAATGGTTCCCTAAACGTCATTGGCGTTGGGAACGTTAAATCAAATGGAATTAGAAAAGGTGCAATTGTCGATATTGATGCGACCGTGCAGTCCATTAAAAAAGCAATTGACCAAGCTGAACGAATGATCGGAATGTCTATAAACGAAGTAGTATTAGGAATTCCTGCCAATCAAGCCATGTTGCATCATGTGAAAGGCGTTGTGGCAGTTAATAGTGAGAATCGTGAAATTACCGATGATGATTTGGATCGCGTCATAGATTCGGCACAAGTAATGTCAATTCCCCCTGAAAGAGAATTAGTCAATTTAGTGCCTAAACAATTTATTGTGGATCATCTGGATGAAATTAAAGATCCACGCGGCATGATTGGCATCCGTCTTGAAATGGATGGAACCATGATGACGACATCGAAAACGATTTTACATAATGTTTTACGTTGTGTGGAGCGTGCGGGTCTTCAAATCCGTGAAATTTATTTACAACCGCTCGCTTCTGGCTATTTTGCTTTATCAGAAGATGAAAAAAATCATGGTACCGCATTCATTGATATTGGTGGCGGTTCAACTACGATTGCTGTATTCCAAGATGGTCATTTAACACACACATCTGTATTGCCTGTTGGTGGGGATCATTTGACAAAAGATTTATCTATTGTCCTGAAAACTCCGACTGAACAAGCGGAAAAAATTAAACATCAATATGGACATGCCTTTTATGATGATGCATCTGACGATGAATTGTTTGAAGTTCCTGTGATTGGTGCAGAAATGAAAGAACAATATAGTCAGAGATACATCTCGGAAATTATTGGCGTTCGTTTAGAAGAGTTATTTGAATTAGTCTTAGAAGAATTCTATCGCATGGGTCTTCAGGATTTACCAGGTGGCGTGGTCATTACAGGTGGCGTTGCAAAATTAGAAGGGCTATCACAACTGGCTCGTCACATTTTGCAAACTCGCGTAAGACTGTACACACCTGAGTATATCGGAGTACGTGAGCCGGGTTACGCGACAGCAGTCGGGTTAATACGTTACGCTCATAAGGAAGATCAGTTCTTTAACCGGTTCGGTGGTAACAGTGCTTTAGGCCAATCAAAAAAACCTGAACAACAATCACCGGCTCCAAAAAAACAAAAACAGCAAATGCAGACAAAAGAAGAAGACAAAGAAAGTGTTATGGGGAAAGCTCGCAAATTCCTCGATAAATTTTTCGAATAAAAAAATGTAGAGACTAATTGTAATTGAAGGAGGAAATGCGATGTTGGAGTTTGATACAAGTGTAGACCAACTTGCCGTCATCAAAGTAATTGGTGTCGGTGGTGGCGGAAATAACGCTGTAAACCGTATGATCGAACACGGGGTTAAAGGTGTAGAATTTATTGCAGTAAATACAGATGCACAAGCATTAAATTTATCAAAAGCAGAAGTGAAGTTACAAATCGGCGCGAAATTAACGCGTGGGCTTGGTGCTGGAGCTAACCCTGAAGTTGGTAAAAAAGCTGCTGAAGAAAGCAAAGAACAAATTGAAGAAGCTTTACGTGGAGCTGATATGGTTTTCGTGACTGCTGGTATGGGTGGCGGAACTGGTACAGGTGCAGCACCTGTAATCGCTCAAATCGCTCGTGAAATTGGCGCATTAACGGTTGGTGTTGTTACTCGTCCATTCACGTTTGAAGGTCGTAAACGTTCGACTCAAGCAATCGGCGGTATTGGTTCAATGAAAGAAGCAGTTGATACATTGATCGTAATTCCAAACGACCGTTTACTTGAAATTGTTGACAAGAACACACCGATGTTAGAAGCATTCCGTGAAGCGGACAATGTTCTTCGCCAAGGTGTTCAGGGTATTTCGGATTTGATTGCTGTACCTGGATTGATTAACTTAGACTTTGCTGATGTGAAAACGATCATGTCAAACAAAGGTTCAGCGCTTATGGGTATCGGTATTTCTTCTGGTGAAAACCGTGCTGCAGAAGCTGCAAAGAAGGCTATTTCAAGTCCACTTCTTGAAACGTCAATTGACGGTGCAAAAGGTGTCTTGATGAATATCACGGGTGGTTCGAACCTAAGCTTATTCGAAGTACAAGAAGCAGCTGATATTGTTGCTTCTGCTTCAGATGAAGATGTTAATATGATCTTCGGTTCTGTAATCAATGATAATTTGAAAGATGAAATTATCGTAACAGTAATTGCTACTGGATTTAACGAAGAACAAATTACTCATCGTACAACAAGAAGCGGTGGATTTGGTGCAGGGCGTGCCCAACAAGCTCAAACTCCACAACAACCACAACATGTTCCAACTCGTGAATCTAGACGTGAAGAAGCACCTTCTTACCAACAAGAAGCACCAAGAAGAGAGCAACAAACTTCACATCAAGAAGATACGTTAGATATTCCAACGTTCTTGCGTAATCGTCAAAAAAGAAACTAATTTAGAAAAGTGAAAAGCGCTAATCTAGCTCGACGCTGACGATGGAAAGTCCGAATCGAAAACCTGTTTTCGCATGATGCCTTGAAGCGGAAGTGCGAGCTGGCGCTTGTAACTAGACATAACAAAAGAAGCCCAACTTAAGTAGCTTATATCGCTACTTAAGTTGGGCTTTTTTTGTCGTAGATTTTTTTAATAGAGGAACAAGAACTGACAGGTTTTGCACGGGACAAATGATACCGTATTTATAGGAGGTGAGAAAATGTATGCTGAAGTCTTGATCACGATTAATACACTCATTAATTTTTCATTACTTTCCTTTTCAAACAAAATGGGTTCGTTTCATCAAAAATCTTGGCGATTATGGCTCAGTGCATTTATTGGTGGAATAAGTATTGTCCTATTTGGTGGTAGTTTCCTTTCAATCGTTGCAACCTTTGTCTTTATGACGACAATTGCTTTTGGAATGAATCGCACCAATTGGATACTCGCTGCAACTAATACTTTAATAGGGGCATTATTTGCTGGTGGTTTGCTGACAGTTATTCAACCACTTCTAGCTAATGCCACCTGGTATGTTGTTTTGCTGGTTGCAGGAAGTGTTCTAGTTTTAAGTTTAACAGGGGTCCGAAAAAATTGGTTCCGCGTCAACCTGACTGCCCTGAAAGATTCGTATGTTGGGCAAGTCACCATTCGTCTGTTTCAGCAAGAATTTCAACTCACCTCATATTCTGACACGGGCAACCAATGTATTGAACCGTTGTCAGGCAATCCTGTTCATTTTATTTCTGCTGAAAAAATGAAATCATACCTTCCAATGGATTTGTGGCAATATCTTCATGATTTTGAAGGAAGTTCATCAGAAAATTTTAAAAATGTCCCTTTACCATTTCGCTCTCAATTGCGTTTAATTCGTCTCCAGACCGTTCAGAACGAATCGACTTGGGCAATCGGAATAAAAGTGGATCATATCCGTTTGAAAACCAATAAAGAGCAATTCTTGTCGCCGTGTTACATCGTATTGACGAAAAACAGCAAACATTTTCCACGTCAAACAGATGTCATATTGCATGCTTCAACATTATTCAGCTAATCATGGGAGGGCGAATGCTATGTTAATGAAAATTTGGAACAGACTTATTGAGCTTTGGAGTCAATGGCGCAGTAAAGGAACATACTATATTGGCGGTAGTGAGTCGCTACCACATCCAATGAATCGTGAAGAAGAAGCAAAAACCATTGAAGCATTTATGAATGGCAGTCTTTCTGCTCGTGACACGTTGATCGAACGTAATTTAAGGCTTGTCGTATATATTGCAAGACGTTTTGAAAATACAGGAACCCATATTGAAGATCTAATCAGCATTGGTTCCATAGGACTTATTAAAGCGATTGAAACTTTCAACACAGAAAAGAAAATTAAGCTCGCCACATATGCATCACGCTGTATTGAAAATGAAATCCTGATGCATCTTCGCAAAACAAGCCGCTTAAAATCTGAAGTTTCTTTTGATGAACCATTGAACTCAGATGCAGATGGTAATGAATTATTACTTTCGGATATCTTAGGCACGGACGAACATATTATCGCTGAAGACGTTGAGAAAAAGATTGAACGACAATTTATGTTTTCGGCAATTGACTTGTTGGATAAAAGGGAGAAATACATTATGGAATGCCGTTTCGGATTAAATGGTCAGGAAGAAATGACACAAAAAGAAGTTGCAGATATGCTTGGAATTTCACAGTCTTATATTTCCCGATTAGAAAAGAAAATTATTCATGATCTGAGAGAAGAATTGAATCAACCAACAGCTTAATGGATGAAATTGGACGTATTTGACAACGCATAGTTTCTTTCGAGGCGGACACACTGATAAGAATCACAGTGTTGAACAGTTCGGAGGAAAAAGCGATGGTACGTACAAAAGTCGAATTATGCGGTGTAGATACGTCAAAGCTACCTGTTTTATCAAACGAAGTGATGACACAAACTTTTATAAGGTTCCAAAGTGGAGATGAAACAGCAAAAGAAGAGCTTGTGATGGGGAACTTACGATTGGTTCTCAGCTTGGTCCAACGTTTTGCTTATCGTGGAGAACAAGCTGATGACTTGTTTCAAGTGGGCTGTATCGGCCTGATAAAATCAATTGAAAACTTTGATTTAAAACACAATGTGCGTTTTTCAACGTATGCAGTGCCAATGATAATCGGTGAAATCAGAAGACATTTGCGTGATCATCATCCAGTACGTGTATCAAGGTCTCTTCGTGATATTGCGTATAAGTCAATGAAGGCAAAAGAGCAGTACATTGCAGAACATTTGCATGAACCTACGTTACAGCAGCTGTCTGAGATGATTGACATTCCCCATGAAGATATTCTATTTGCTTTGGATGCCATTCAAGAACCCATTTCGTTACAGGAGCCGATTTATCACGACGGGGGAGACCCAGTCTTTATGCTTGATCAGTTAAAAGATGAGCAAGTATCAGAAGAGTCATGGTCCACATATGTTTTCATGAAAGAAAGCATAAGCAAGTTGGACATCCGGGAGCAAAAAATATTGGCTAAACGGTATTACTACGGTGAGACCCAAACTGAAATCGCTAAAGAACTGGGTATTTCCCAGGCTCAGATTTCAAGGCTGGAAAAACATGCAATTCGCGTCATTAAAGAAGAATACAACATCGATTATCGATGAAACACTGAGCTTTTATTCCTTTTACGGAATAAAAGCTTTTAAATTGTAGACATTAAAATGAGTCAAAGAATAAAGTTCCAAAGCAAAAAAATTTGATTGCCATTTCGGCGGACGCGTTTCGCGGGCACGGCTTCAGTCTCCAAAAAAACGTTGCTCCTGCATCACTTCGCTAGCTTCGTCGCAAATGAATTGTGCAAACTTCCAATTGCACAATTCGCTTCTTGCGGTGCCTTCAGCTCGTGCTGTTCCCGCTGAAAATATTTTGGCAAATGGCCAATATATTTGCGACGAGTAACCGCAGGAGCAGTATGTTTTCGCCGCCTCCACTCCAATCATCAGAAAGTTTCTGTCTGCGTGTCTCTGCAACCTATATCAGTAAGCTGGTGGTCGGCTATTTCTGAAGACTCCTGCGGAAAAAACGGAACAAGCTAGACCCCGCAGGCCGAGCCGAGGAGGCTAGCGTTTCGTCCGCGGAAAGCGAAAGAAATATCCGACCACATTCTTTTTCCATCAAGTGCAAAAGTTATTAATTCGATTTTTCATCTGTCTGCAAGCTTTTATTCCTTTTACGGAATAAAAGCTTTATTTTTTGTTTATGAACATAAACTGTAAAAAGGGGGAATGACCGTTGAAATTTACCGATATCCAACAAAAAGAATTTATTGAGGCGAGTGATGGACGGATGCTTGGCTTTGTCAATGATGCCAGAATTTCAAAAGAAAATGGAACGATTGAATCCTTTTTCCTGGCAGAACCGAAAAAGATGCTCGAATTGTTCTCTGGTAATCGACCGACAACTGTAATAAGATTATCCGATATTAAAGTCATTGGAAAAGACGTGGTTATCGTTCAGACGAAAGGTTCTGAACACGGATAAACATTGAATATTCAACGTTTGATTGGTACAATAATGAGATAACACCGATACTTAATAGTTAGGAACTTCTAAAAATGCCAATTGAGCGGAAACTTCAACAAATACAACAGCAAATCAGTCAAGCATGTGCGCGTGTCAATCGTTCTATCAAGGATGTTCATATTGTGGCAGTAACTAAGTCAGTTACTGTGGAGCGAACGCAGGAAGCCATATTGGCAGGACTCAACCATCTTGGTGAAAATCGCCCGGAAGGCTTGTTGGCCAAACAAGCTGAAATTAAAACGCCCGCAATTTGGCATTATATCGGCTCCTTACAAACACGCAAAGTAAAACAAGTAATCAACAGTGTTCAAGTTTTGCACTCATTGGACCGAATGAGTTTAGCGGATGAAATTCAAAAGCGTGCAACTCAAAAGATTGATTGTTTTATTCAAGTTAATGTGTCTGGTGAAGAAGCAAAGCATGGAATTGAGTTGCAGAATGTCCAACCATTCATTGAATCATTAAGTGACCATCATCAAATACGCATCATTGGATTAATGACAATGGCACCAAATACGTCAGATGAAAAAGTCATTCGTTCCGTATTTAAATCCCTCAAGGACATGCAGGTTAATATTGCCAGTAAAGGCTATACTCGTGCACCTTGTACGGAATTATCTATGGGCATGTCTAATGACTTTGAAATCGCGATCGAAGAAGGCGCCACATATGTACGAATCGGTACAGCACTAGTCGGAGATGAAAGTGAGGATCTTACATGAGCATGAAGAATAAATTCAAAAACTTTTTTTACTTAGATGAAGAAGAAGAAATTCCAACAACGAATGAACGCAGAAAAGAATCTCAATCAATGCCTCAACCGACTGTTCGCAAAACGACAAAAGAAAGAAGAGTTGTGCATTCGGAATCGACTTCAACTCCTAACATTGTGAGTCTCCAAAACTTACAGAAATCTTCAAAAGTAATCCTTGTTGAACCACGGGTTTATGCGGAAGCGCAGGATATATCGGAGCATTTAAAAAATAAACGAGCAGTAGTAGTTAATCTACAACGAATAGATAAAGATCAGGGAATACGCATTGTGGATTTTTTAAGTGGAACCGTGTATGCTTTAGGCGGAGATATTCAGCGTATTGGCACCGATATTTTCTTGTGTGCACCTGATACCGTAGAAGTGGCTGGAGCCATTTCCGACTACTTTTATGATGACATACAATAATTGAGGTGTAATTAATTCTTATGGATTTTGTAATCAATTTATTAAATGAAGCAATTGGATTATATTCGATTTTGCTTATTATCTATATTTTTATGTCGTGGGTACCGAGTGTGAAAGAATCGAGTATCGGACGTTTCCTTGAAAGAATATGTGAACCGTATTTAGAGCCTTTCAGACGCTTTATCCCACCTTTTGGTATGATCGATGTATCGCCAATTGTCGCTATTCTAGTATTAAACCTCGCTCGTGGTGGCTTGGAATATTTAAGTAGACTTGTCTAACAGATTGCCTCACTTTCGTGGGGCTTTTTTTGACCATTGAAAGGAAGAGCAAAGATGGAACAAGTTTTGCAACATTTTCGTAAAGATGAACAACCATTTATCGAACAAGTCAGTGGATGGCTGCGAGAGACGCAGGATCGGTATGCCCCAAAGTTGACCGATTTCCTGGATCCAAGACAGCAATTTATTGTGCATGCAATTATTGGTCAGAATGAAGATGTGTTAACTACTGCTTTTGGTGAATTTCCTGAAGCAGAAAGAAAACGGATGCTCATTGCTCCTTCATACTTTACTGCGACTGACGATGATTATGACATTGCGATGTTTTCTATTAAATATCCTTCGAAATTCATCAATATTGAACACCCCGATGTATTAGGTTCCCTTATGTCATTAGGATTGGATCGCTCAAAATTTGGAGATATCCGAGTGGATGACAATCAAATTGAATTTGCAGTTGCTTCGGAAGTTGCCGATTTTGTACGGATGCATCTTACTTCCATTGGTAAGGCAAAAGTTCATTTGGAAGAACTGCAGCCTGACCATGCCTATTTAGAAAACAGGGACGTGTGGGTCGAAGAGACACATACAGTAAGTTCAATGCGAATTGATACAATCATCGCTTCTCTTTTTAATGTCTCCAGACAAAAAGCATCGATGCTTGTCCATGGTGGTAAAGTAAAGGTGAACTGGACTGTGCGCGAACAACCATCATTCGAATTGCATGAATCTGATTTGCTTTCGATCAGGGGCTATGGGAGAATACGAATTGGAATGATTGAAGGACGTACAAAGAAAGACAAAATACGACTTCAAATAGGGCGAATTGAACAAAATTCGTGAATTATATTCAAGAAAATTCGAATTATTGATGTCATCATCGACAATGAACGGTATAATAGTTGGAAACGATGTAAGTTAGTAAAGGGGAGATTTTTGAAATGCCGCTATCACCACTAGATATTCATAACAAAGAGTTTGGTCGTGGGTTCCGAGGCTATAACGAAGATGAGGTCAACGAATTTTTGGACCAAGTGATTAAAGATTTCGAACTTCTAATCAAAGATAAAAAAGAATTGGAAGAGAAATTGAAGTCGTCAAGTGAGCGAGTTGGCCATTTCACAACTATCGAAATGACACTTCAGAAGTCAATCGTGGTTGCACAAGAAGCTGCAGAAGAAGTACGCCGAAACTCTCAAAAAGAAGCAAAGTTAATCGTTAAAGAAGCTGAGAAAAATGCGGACCGTATCGTAAATGAAGCATTGACGAAAGCTCGCCGCATTGCCCTTGAGATTGAAGATTTGAAAAAGCAATCAAAAGTTTTCCGTAACCGTTTTAAAATGTTGGTCGAAGCTCAGCTTGATTTAATCAACACTGATGATTGGGATCACTTGATGCAATATGAAGTGGACACGACTCAGCTTGAAAGAATGGATTCAAAAGAAGACTAATCACAGCTTGACGATTATGGAATCATTCCCTATAATATCTACATATTATAAGAAATGCGAAGAACGTCTCTATAGCAGATGTTTCTAGCCAGACATAGTGAAACTGTAAACAATACTTTATACTAATACGCTGAAAGAGACAGTAGTTTGAAAGCACAGAAAAGCGATTCGGGGATGGTGGAAGCCCGAACAGGCGGCAATCAAATGAAAATCACTCTTGAGTAAAATCACTGAACTTGATTTTGTAAGTGATTTCGGATTCACACCGTTAACGTGATCTAAGCTGGCAACTTCTTCATGTTGCAATTAGGGTGGTACCGCGAGTTATAACTTCTCGTCCCTTCATTGGGATGAGGAGTTTTTTTGTTTGGTTTAAAATGGTTGGATTTTCCTGAGAATAGGAAGATTTGAATGGTCAGTCCCCCAAGCAATGCGCTTGTATATTAAGAGGAGGTTTTTTAAAATGGAATACAAAAATACTTTATTGATGCCTAAAACGGAATTCCCAATGCGCGGTGGCTTACCTACACGGGAACCGGCGATGCAAGAAAATTGGAATGAAATGAAACTCTATGAAAAAGTTTTGGAGCGTACTAAAGGGCGCCCAAGTTTCATTTTACATGATGGCCCTCCATATGCGAACGGCGATATTCACATGGGTCATGCTATGAACAAAGTGCTAAAAGACATGATTGTACGTCAAAAATCTATGACGGGTTATTATGCACCGTATGTTCCAGGTTGGGATACTCATGGTTTGCCGATTGAGCAAGCTTTAACGAATAAAGGTGTCAATCGCAAAGAAATGACGGTAGCGGAATTCCGGAACTTATGTGAAACATATGCTTATGAACAAATTGACCGTCAACGTGAACAATTTAAACGCCTTGGTGTACAAGGTGATTGGGAAAATCCATATGTGACATTGAAACCAGCATATGAATCCCGTCAAATTGAAGTTTTTGGTGAAATGGCACGTAAAGGCTATATCTATAAAGGGTTAAAACCAGTTTATTGGTCTCCATCAAGTGAGTCTGCGCTTGCTGAAGCTGAAATCGAGTATCAGGATAAAAAATCTCCATCTATCTATGTGAGTTTTGAAGTGACAGATGGTAAAGGCGTAGTTGCTGAAGGAACTAAAATTATTATCTGGACGACTACACCTTGGACAATTCCAGCTAATCTTGGAATTTCAGTAAATCCTGAATTCGACTATGTAATTGTAGAAGTTGCATCAACGCGTTACCTTTTAGCAAAAGCACTACTGGAGAATGTGGCAACTACTCTTGAATGGGATTCTTATGAGATTGTTCAGACACTAAAAGGTGAACAAATGGATCGCATGGTAGCGAAACACCCTTTATATGACCGTGATTCGCTTGTAATGCTCGGGGACCATGTAACTGACGAGGGTGGTACTGGATGTGTCCATACAGCTCCAGGGCATGGGGAAGATGACTTCCAAGTAGGTAAAGCTTATGGACTTGAAGTGCTTTCACCAGTGGATGACCGTGGTGTATTAACAGCTGAAGCACCTGGCTTCGAAGGATTATTTTATGATAAAGCCAATAAAGTCATCACAGAAGCTTTGGATGCTGCTGGTGCTTTAGAAAAACTAACATTCTTCACACATTCTGCACCTCATGACTGGCGTACGAAAAAACCGGTTATTTTCCGTGCAACAGCTCAATGGTTCGCTTCTGTTGAAGCATTCCGCGACGAATTATTAACCGCAATTAAGAATACATCCTTCACACCTGCATGGGGTGAGACTCGTCTCTTCAACATGGTCCGTGACCGTGGAGACTGGTGTATTTCCCGCCAACGTGTATGGGGTGTTCCAATCCCTGTCTTCTATGCGGAAGATGGAGAACCAATTTTAACGGAAGAAACGATTGCCCATGTTTCAAAATTGTTCCGTGAACACGGTTCGACAGTGTGGTTTGAACGTGAAGCGAAAGACTTGCTTCCAGAAGGATTCACACATCCGAATAGTCCAAACGGCCGCTTCTCTAAAGAAACGGATATTATGGATGTTTGGTTTGATTCAGGATCTTCTCACCAAGCTGTACTTGATGAGCGTGAAGACCTTTCGTATCCAGCTGACTTATACTTGGAAGGATCGGATCAATACCGTGGATGGTTCAATTCCTCGTTAACAACAAGTGTTGCTATCAGTGGTCACGCTCCATACAAAGGATTGTTAAGCCATGGTTTCACACTTGATGGTGAAGGACGTAAGATGAGTAAGTCTATTGGAAATGTCATCGATCCTGCGAAAGTCATGAATCAACTAGGTGCTGACATTCTTCGTCTATGGGTAGCATCTGTCGATTACACAGCAGACGTTCGAGTAACGGACTCAAATTTCAAGCAAGTTGCTGAAGTTTACCGTAAAATTCGCAATACGTTCCGTTTCCTTCATGGAAATGTATCGGACTTCAATCCACAGACCGATCGTGTTGCTTTCGAAGATTTACGTGAAGTAGATCAGTACATGTTCATGAAACTGCAAGATTTGATTGAAACTGTTCGCAAAGCTTATGACAAGTATGACTTCCCAAGTGTTTATCATGCTGTCAACAATTTTGTATCATCTGATTTGAGCTCATTCTACTTGGATATTGCAAAAGATGTTGTTTATATCGAAGGAGTGGACAATTCACATCGTCGTGCGATGCAAACAGTCATGTACGATACATTGATTGGATTATTGAAACTGACAACACCAATTCTACCGCATACGACGGATGAGCTATGGGTCTTCCTGACACATGAAACGGAAGAAAGTGTGCAGCTGACTGACTTCCCTGAAGCGGTATCACATGAAGTGTTTGCAAGTTTACGTACGAAGTATCAACAATTAATGCTAGTACGTGACGACGTGTTAAAAGCATTGGAAGAAGCACGTAATGCAAAAGTCATCGGGAAGTCACTAGAAGCAAAAGTTACGCTTTATGTGAAGAAAGAACTTGTAGAAGCATTTGATGCAAGCAAAGTGGATTTTGCACAATTCTTCATCGTGTCGGACTTTACATTAGCGGGTGCAAAAGAAGAAGCACCAGCGGAGGCTTTAAATCTTGAAGTGTCATCTGTTGTCGTTACAAAAGCACAAGGTGAAAAATGTGAACGATGCTGGACAATTTCTTCCAAAGTGGGAGAAAATGAAAAACATCCGACATTATGTCCACGATGTGCAGATGTAGTAGAAAAATATTACGTATAAAAGATCGGGAAACTGGCTTTGATTATTGCCAGACTAAGTATTCCTGCATGTGAAAGAGCTGTCCTTTTTGGGCAGCTCTTTCTGTCCGTTCATGTTATGTGGTAAACTAGCTAAGATACTTGCGTAACGGAGGAACATTCGTGTACATTTTTTATTTAGTAGCAATTGCCGTTGTGGCGATTGATCAATGGACAAAATGGTTGGTTGTAAAAAATATGGAACTAGGCGAACGGATTGTCTTAATGGATCCGACGTTTGCATTACTTTCCCATCGGAATCGTGGAGCAGCGTGGGGAATGTTAGAAGGACAGATGTGGCTATTTACGATCGTCACGATCATCGTGGTCATTGGTATTTTGTATTACTTTCATAAAGAAGCAAAAGGAAAGCCATACTTTCAATTAAGTTTGATGCTTTTACTTGGTGGTGCGATTGGGAATTTTATAGATCGTTTGTTCCGCGGTGAAGTTGTGGATTTTGCGGACGTTCTTATTCCAGTCATAAATTATGATTTTCCGATTTTTAACGTTGCAGATGCAGCATTAACCATTGGGGTCGTCATGCTCATCATCGTATTATTTTTAGAAGAAAAAGCAGAAAAAGCTGCAAAGAGAAAAGGTGAATAGATGGAAGATTTTACGTATAAAATTTCAGAGCAACAAAAAGGTGAACGTATCGACAAAGCATTAGCAACACTTGAAGCAGATTGGTCACGTAGTCAAATTCAAATATGGTTAAAAGATGGAGCCGTATTAGTCAACGGTGAAACTGCTAAATCTAACTACAAAGTGAAAGCTAATGATGTTATTAATGTCACAGTACCGGATGTTGAAATTTTGGATATCCAAGCAGAAGATTTAAATCTTGAAATCGTTTATGAAGATGAAGACGTTCTAGTGGTAAACAAACCACGCGGAATGGTCGTTCATCCAGCCCCTGGACATACTTCAGGAACACTTGTAAACGGCTTGATGCACCAGGTAAAAGATTTATCCGGTATTAATGGTGTAATGCGTCCAGGTATCGTACACCGTATCGATAAAGACACTTCTGGCTTATTAATGGTTGCAAAGAATGATAAAGCGCATGAATCTTTAGTGGATCAGTTAGTGAAAAAGACGGTTACCCGTAAATATACAGCTTTAGTTCATGGTCATATTCCGCATGATAAAGGTACCGTCGATGCGCCGATTGGCCGTGATGCACGCGATCGTCAAAGCATGGCAGTTATTGATAAAGGAAAACATGCCGTCACGCATTTCCGTGTTATGGAACGTTTCGGCAGCTTCACATTGGTGGAATGTCGACTGGAAACAGGACGTACACATCAAATTCGTGTGCATATGAAATACATCGGTTACCCTCTTGCAGGTGACCCGAAATATGGACCGAAAAAAACAATCGAGTTTGACGGACAAGCGTTACATGCAGGCGTTCTCGGGTTCATTCACCCACGTACAGAAGAGTACTTGGAATTTGAAGCGCCATTACCTGCTGAGTTCCAGGCTTTGCTTGAAGAAATGAAAACGACTGTTGACACCAAGGAAAAGTAAATCTATACTAGTTTAAAGTATAGGACGGTAGTTAAAGTTCATACGTCTTTTCATTCATTAACACAAATCAAAATTTAATAGAACACCTTTAAAAACAGTCCAGAGAGGCTGAGAAGGTAACAGTGAACGTATAAGAACACATGCTGTGTGTTATTCATACGCCTAATTTTCTGCATTCACACCCTCTCATCCATCTTTGGACGAGAGGGTTTTTATTTGGGGAAAAAGGAGAGAAATCGAAGATGGTCGAAAAAGCGAATATTTTGGATGAACAAGCCATTAACCGTGCTTTGACACGGATCGCTCATGAAATTATTGAACGCAACAAAGGAATTGAGAATTGTATTCTTGTAGGGATCAAAACAAGAGGAGCTTATTTAGCGAATCGCCTGGCTGCCAAAATTGAAAAAATTGAAGGTAAGTCAATCAAAGCCGGCGAGCTGGATATTACATTGTATCGAGACGACCTATCCATGAAAACGGCAAACAAAGAACCTCTTGTGCAACAAGTGGATATCCAACATGTTGTGACCGACCAGAAAGTCATTTTGGTAGATGATGTTTTGTATACAGGGCGCACAGTAAGAGCCGCAATGGATGCGGTAATGGATTTGGGAAGACCATCACAAATTCAATTAGCAGTCTTGATTGATCGAGGTCATCGCGAATTACCCGTACGAGCGGACTATGTCGGAAAAAATATTCCGACCGCAAGCCTGGAACGAATTGTTGTACGTATGCAAGAAACAGATCATGAAGACAGTGTAACAATTCACGAGTAGACGAATGGGGAGAATGAGATGACAAATACACAAACAGTTTTGGACATACATGACAGACCTTCAACGGGCAAGTTAGCAACGCTAAGTATTCAACATATGTTTGCCATGTTTGGGGCAACAATACTGGTGCCACAATTGGTCGGCTTAAGTCCGGCAATTGCATTGTTAACAAGTGGGATCGCGACGCTGATCTTTATGTTCGTAACGAAATTCCAAGTTCCCGCTTATCTAGGTTCTTCATTTGCTTTCATATTGCCGATTCAAATGGCAACGAAAGAAGGCGGTATCGGCAGTGCTATGATTGGCAGTCTGTTCGTCGCAATCGTCTACTTTATCGTTTCGCTGATTATCTGGAAAACAGGCTATAAATGGATTATGAAAATATTACCGCCGATTGTAGTGGCACCTGTCATCATCGTAATTGGGTTGGCTTTATCACCAGTCGCAATCGATATGGCGATGAATATCGACCCTGACTTAGACGGAATAAAAGAATACAGCATGCTGCATTTCTCAGCAGCCTTAGTGACATTAGCAGCAGCAGTTGTGGCAACGTTATTCTTCAGAGGAATCATCAGCTTAATGCCGGTTCTGATTGGAATTATCGTAGGATATGTGTACTCATTGATAATCGGAATCGTCAATTTCAATCCAGTAAAAAAAGCGGATTGGATATCAGTTCCTGACTTCCTGATTCCTGGTGTGCATTATGAATTTGTCATTACGCCGACCTTACTTTGGCTGATGGTTCCCATCGCAATCGTAACGATTTCCGAGCATATCGGTCATCAATTGGTCTTAGGAAAAATCGTTAACCGCAATTACATAAAAGATCCAGGACTTCATCGTTCATTATTAGGTGACGGCCTTGGAACTTTCATCAGTGGTCTGTTGGGTGGACCACCAAAAACAACTTACGGTGAAAACATCGGAGTGCTAGCAATTACCCGAGTATATAGTGTCTATGTCATTGGGGGTGCTGCAGTACTTGCCATCGCCTTCTCGTTCTTTGGCAAAGTCATGGCACTCATTGCAACGATTCCAAATGCAGTGCTGGGTGGAATTTCGATTTTACTCTTCGGGATCATTGCGTCATCAGGTCTACGCATGCTGGTAGATAACAACATTGATTTTGGAGACAAGCGTAACTTAGTCATTTCATCGATTATCCTGGTAATCGGAATCGGTGGGGCGAAACTACACTTCATGGATACGTTTGAAGTTGGTGGCATGGCTTTAGCTGCCATAGTCGGTGTTCTACTAAACTTGGTCCTACCTGGTAGACCGCAAGAAGCTATTGATTCATTGGAAGACAAATCAAATACTGAATCCTTTTAATACCTAGTCCAGAGAGGCAGGAAAAGGGAAACCGACTGGTAGAGTTCCGTGACATCATGGATCTTTGCTTGAAGGTACCCCTTAAGCCTCTCAACACTTGTTGAGAGGCTTTCTTTTAACCAAAAGAAAGTGGGAGGCTGTAAAGTGAAGCATCTATTGAGCATGAAAGACCTACAAGAAAAGGACATACAAACGATATTAAGTCGTGCATCACACTTTCAACAGCAAGCATCAGCTAATTTGATTAAACCATATACGGTAGCAAATTTATTTTTCGAACCGAGTACACGAACAAAAATGAGTTTTGAGATGGCCGAGCGGAAACTTGGACTGAACGTACTTCCATTTGAAGCAGGAACATCGAGCACTCTAAAAGGTGAAACTTTGTACGACACAGTAAAAACTTTGGAAGCTATCGGGGTGGATGCTGTTGTTATAAGGCATGAACAAGATGGTTTTTATGAAGAATTATTAGCCGGAGTGAACGTCGCAATCATCAATGGTGGAGACGGTTCGGGTCAGCATCCAACTCAATGTTTACTCGATCTATATACCATCCTACAAGAGTTTGGAAAGTTTGAAGGGCTGAAAATTGCAATCGTTGGGGATATCGCACATAGCCGGGTAGCCAAATCAAATGCAGAAGCGCTGACAAGATTAGGTGCACATGTCACATTCCTTTGTCCACCTGAGTGGCAAGGCGACTATGAAGCAGTAAATACTTGGGACGACATACTGCCGACTGCTGATGTGATTATGCTTTTACGAGTGCAACATGAGCGGCATGAATCAACAACTGACTTTACGAAAGAAAGCTACCATGAGACATACGGTTTAACAAACAAACGCTATGAAGAATTGAAACCGACAGCTATCATCTTGCACCCAGCGCCTGTTAATCGGGACGTGGAAATAGCAAACGAGCTGGTGGAAAGTGAAAAATCACGTATATTCAAGCAAATGCACAACGGTGTGTTCGTACGCATGGCCATACTGGAATCCGTTTTGAAAGGGAGATCATGATGAAAAAATTCATACAAAACATTCAATTGCTTAATGACAATCATGAATTGATGGAGGGATCCATCCTGATCGACAATGGACGCATTATCGAAGTAAATCCGAAAACAACACCTGAAGCGGATGAAATTATCGACGGCAACGGACATTTTGTTTCCGCAGGGTTCATCGATGTCCATGTTCATTTGCGTGAGCCAGGTGGCGAGCAAAAAGAAACGATTCAAACCGGTACACATGCTGCGGCAAAAGGTGGATACACAACCATCTGTGCAATGCCGAATACAAGACCTGTTCCGGATACGGTTGAAAATCTATCTCATGTCAATAGTTTAATAGAAGAAAACGCGTTAATTCGAGTACTCCCTTATGCTTCTATAACCATTCGCGAAGCTGGTAAAGAACGAACAAATCTGGCTGCATTGAAAGAGCATGGTGCCTTTGCCTTTACGGATGACGGGGTTGGTGTTCAGCAGGCTGGCATGATGTATGAAGCAATGAAAGATGCAGCAAAGTTGAATATGCCGATAGTTGCTCATTGTGAAGACAATACACTTATCTACGCGGGCGTCATGCACGAAGGTGTGAAAAATAAAGAACTGGGTCTGAAAGGCATTCCATCCATTGCAGAGTCTGTGCATATTGCGAGAGATGTATTGCTCGCTGAAGCTGCTGGTGCGCACTATCACGTGTGTCACGTTAGCACCAAAGAATCTGTGCGAGTAATCAGAGATGCCAAAAAGGCAGGAATACGGGTTACAGCTGAAGTCAGTCCTCACCACTTGTTGTTATGTGAAGACGATATTCCAGGAAATGACGCAATCTGGAAAATGAATCCGCCACTTCGCGCAAAAGAAGATTTACAAGCCTTAATTGAGGGACTGGAAGATGGGACACTGGATTTCATCGCTACGGACCATGCCCCTCATACAGCTGATGAAAAAGGGAACGGAATGGAACAGGCACCGTTTGGAATCGTTGGTTTGGAAACGGCTTTTCCCTTGCTGCATACTCATTTTGTGAAAAGTGGAAAATGGACATTAGCGCAATTGATAGACTGGATGACGAGAAAGCCGGCTGATGTTTTCGGACTGCCTTATGGTCGCTTGCATATGGGCGAATCAGCAGACTTAGTATTTATTGATTTGGCGAAAGAACAGAATATAAATACTGCAACGTTTGTATCAAAAGGAAAAAATACACCGTTCCAAGATTGGGCATGCACCGGTTGGCCGGTCATGACGATGTTTGAAGGCAATGTTATTTGGCAGGAGGAGAAATGATGATGAAAAGAAGCCTCATTTTAGAAACTGGAGATGTGTTTAATGGAACAGCATTCGGTAGTTTGAATGCCAGTGAAGGAGAAGTCGTATTCACAACGGGTATGACAGGCTACCAGGAAACGCTATCGGATCCATCTTACTGCGGTCAAATCGTAACGATGACTTATCCATTGATCGGCAATTACGGTATTAATCGGGACGATTTTGAATCAATTGAACCGGCAATTAAAGGGATGGTTGTGCGAGAACTAGCGAACACACCATCAAACTTCCGAAGTGATGCGACACTCAATGACTTATTCGTTTTGAAAAACATTCCCGGTATTGAAGGAGTGGACACACGTAAACTGACACGAATTATTCGCGAATACGGTTCCGTAAAAGGCCACATCAGTGAAGCGGGTTCAGATATCCAAGTGGAAGAAGTAGTTGCACAGTTAAAAATGACGACATTCCCAACGGATCAAGTCAAACAAGTGTCAACCAAACGTCCTTATCCTAGTCCAGGACGCGGAAAACGTGTGGTGCTTGTAGATTTCGGAATGAAACACGGCATCTTGCGTGAACTGAATAAACGGGATTGTGATGTGGTGGTGGTACCTTACAACACAACTGCTGAAGAAATCATGGCGATTTATCCAGACGGCATCATGCTATCAAATGGACCTGGAGATCCAAAAGATGTGCCGGAAGCAATCGAGATGTTACAGAACCTAATTGGCAAAATTCCGATATTCGGCATTTGTCTTGGTCATCAACTTTTTGCCCTGGCAAGTGGCGGAGACACGTTTAAATTGAAGTTCGGTCACCGAGGAGCCAATCACCCGGTAAAAGATTTGGAATCCGGCAAAACGGAAATGACTTCCCAGAACCATGGCTATGCAGTAGACCCAGAATCATTAACAGGTACACGTTTGAAAGTTACGCATACGGCTTTAAATGATGGCACAGTGGAAGGCTTAAAACATTTGGATGCTGCAGCATTCACAGTGCAATATCATCCTGAAGCCTCACCTGGACCAGAAGATTCAAATCACTTATTTGATCGCTTTATCGAGTTAATGAACGCCAACGTGAAAGGGGAAAAAATACATGCCTAAACGTAAAGATATAGAAACCATTCTCGTCATCGGATCCGGTCCGATTGTTATTGGACAAGCAGCTGAATTTGACTACGCTGGTACACAAGCATGTCTGGCTTTAAAAGAAGAAGGCTATCGTGTCATTCTGATTAATTCAAATCCAGCGACCATCATGACGGATACTGAAATTGCAGACAAAGTTTATATCGAACCGATCACATTGGATTTTGTTAGCCGTATTTTACGAAAAGAACGTCCGGATGCCCTTCTGCCAACATTGGGCGGACAAACAGGCTTGAATATGGCGATTGAATTGGACGAATCAGGGATTCTTCAAGAATTGAACATTGAAATTTTGGGAACAAAATTAGAAGCAATCCATAAAGCGGAAGATCGTGATTTATTCAGAACATTAATGAACGAATTGAACGAACCCGTTCCACAAAGTGACATCTTCCATAACATGCAAGAAGCCCAAGCATTCGTTGAAAGAATCGGTTACCCTGTCATCGTCCGTCCTGCATTTACCCTGGGTGGAACAGGTGGGGGGATTTGCCACAACGATGAAGAACTTCTTGAAACGGTGACGAGTGGTTTGAAATATAGTCCTGTTACACAGTGTCTTCTTGAAAAATCAATCGCTGGATTCAAGGAAATAGAATACGAGGTGATGAGAGACTCCAATGACAATGCCATCGTGGTCTGTAATATGGAGAACATTGATCCGGTAGGTATTCATACAGGAGATTCGATCGTCGTTGCGCCTAGTCAGACGTTATCAGACCGTGAGTATCAAATGTTGCGTAATGTCTCCTTGAAAATTATCCGTGCCTTGAAAATCGAAGGGGGCTGTAACGTTCAGTTAGCACTGGATCCATACAGCTTTAACTACTATATTATCGAAGTGAATCCAAGGGTTAGTCGCTCATCTGCTCTGGCGTCTAAAGCGACAGGTTACCCAATTGCCAAACTGGCTGCTAAAATCGCAGTTGGTTTGACACTGGACGAAATGATGAATCCCGTTACCGGCAAAACGTATGCATGTTTTGAACCTGCGCTCGATTATGTCGTTACTAAAATTCCGCGCTGGCCTTTTGATAAATTCGAATCAGCTAAACGAAATTTAGGTACACAAATGAAAGCAACTGGAGAAGTTATGGCGATGGGTAGAACATTCGAAGAATCCATCCTAAAAGCTGTGCGTTCTCTTGAAACTGGCCAATTCCATTTAGATCTGAAAAATGCGGATGCCCTGTCAGACGAATGGATTGAAAAACGTATCCGACGTGCAGGTGATGAGCGCTTGTTCTTCATTGGAGAAGCATTAAGACGTGGAGTGACGATTGACACTATACATGAGTGGAGCCAAATCGATTTATTCTTCCTCAATAAATTCCAAAATATCGTGAAGTATGAAGAAGTGGTTTCTGAACATCCATTTGATTTCGACGTAGCGAAAAAAGCAAAACGTATGGGCTTTGCAGATGCAACGTTAGCGACTTTATGGAATAGCGATGAATTGACCATCTACAACTGGAGAAAAGAACAAAACTTGATTCCAGTGTTTAAAATGGTGGATACATGTGCGGCAGAATTCGAATCGGAAACACCTTATTTCTACGGAACATATGAAGATGAAAATGAATCAATCAGAACAGAAAAAGAAAGTGTCATTGTGCTAGGTTCAGGCCCAATTCGAATCGGGCAAGGAGTAGAGTTTGACTATGCCACTGTGCATTCCGTCTGGGCAATTAAAGAAGCAGGCTATGAAGCAATCATTATCAATAGCAATCCAGAAACAGTTTCAACGGACTTCTCCATATCGGACAAGCTCTACTTTGAACCATTGACGATTGAAGATGTCATGCACATTGTGGATCTGGAACAACCTAAAGGGGTGGTCGTACAGTTCGGAGGACAAACGGCCATCAATTTAGCGGATAAGCTGCAGGAACGTGGTGTTCAAATCCTGGGAACTTCTTTGGAAGATCTGGACCGTGCAGAAAATCGTGATAAATTTGAACGTGCACTACATGAAATCGGTATCCCTCAACCAATGGGTAAGACGGCTGTTTCAGCCGGACAAGCAGTGGCAATCGGTAACGAAATCGGCTACCCGGTATTAGTCCGTCCATCATACGTCTTAGGCGGACGTGCTATGCAAATTGTTTACAATCAAGAAGAACTAGCTCACTACATGGAACATGCGGTGCAGGCAAGTCCGGAGCATCCGGTACTGGTCGACCGTTACTTAACAGGTACGGAAATTGAAGTCGATGCCATCTCTGACGGAGAAAATGTATGCATTCCAGGAATTATGGAACATATCGAACGAGCGGGTGTTCACTCGGGTGACTCGATTGCAGTCTATCCACCACAAAACTTAACCTGCGAACAAGTGGATACACTCGTAGATTATACGACACGCCTTGCAAAAGGTCTGAACATCATTGGTTTGCTGAATATCCAATATGTCATCTCTAAAGGCGAAGTTTATGTGATTGAAGTGAATCCACGTTCAAGCCGTACAGTTCCTTTCTTAAGCAAGATCACGAATATTCCAATGGCTAAAATTGCGACAAAAGCAATTTTAGGACAGTCTCTACCATCTCAAGGCATTGAAAACGGACTTGCGCCTTCACCTAGAGGTGTGTTCGTGAAAGTGCCAGTATTCAGCTTTGCGAAATTGCGCCGAGTGGATATTACATTGGGACCTGAAATGAAATCAACTGGGGAAGTCATGGGGAAAGATATCACGCTTGAAAAAGCACTATATAAAGGTCTAGTGGCAGCGGGTATGGAAATTAAAGATCACGGTTCCGTACTCATGACGATTGCAGATAAAGACAAGGAAGAAGCAGTATCGATTGCTAAACGCTTTACTTCAATCGGGTACAGAATACTTGCAACTGAAGGAACGGCAGATGCTTTGAAACAAGCGGGAATCCCCGTTACAACAGTTAATAAAATCGGCAACGATGGTCCAACCCTTCTCGATTACATCCAAAAAGGGGATGCGCAGTTTGTCATTAACACGCTAACAAAAGGTAAACTGCCAGAGCGTGATGGGTTCCGTATCCGTCGTGAATCAGTTGAGAATGGGATCCCGTGCTTAACCTCACTGGACACAGCAGAAGCAATGTTGCGTGTCATTGAATCAATGACCTTCCAAGCGGAGGAGATGCCGAAACAGGGGGTTTTTGCATGATCAGACAAGAACGCATGCGTATCGTCAAACATAAGGAAATCGCTCATCGTATTTTCGAAATGACTTTGGTCGGTCAGCTTGTCCATGACATGGCCAGCCCAGGTCAATTTGTACACATCCGTGTGTCGGATAGTTATGAGCCATTGCTCCGCAGACCAATTAGCATTGCGTCCATTGATCATGAGAATTCTGAGTTCACCATGATTTATCGGGCGGAAGGCAGAGGCACGACGTTGCTAGCGCAAAAGCAGGTCGGGGAAGAACTCGATGTGTTGGGCCCTCTTGGAAACGGTTTTCCCATTAAGGAAACCGCTCCAGGAGAAACAGTGGTCCTGATTGGAGGAGGGATCGGTGTTCCTCCGTTATATGAACTTTCTAAAAGACTTGTAGAAAAAGGTGTTAAACCGATTCATGTACTTGGCTTCCAGTCAAAAGAAGCTGTCTTCTACGAGAATGCTTTTCGTGAACTTGGCGAAACGCATATCGTCACAGTAGATGGATCATACGGGCAACAAGGATTTGTTACAACGTTGCTGGCTGAATTACAACCTGAATTTGCTTCATATTTTACTTGCGGTCCAACAGGCATGCTTGCAGCCATTCAAAACATGTATCCTGATCGAAAAGGGTTTCTATCATTTGAAGAACGCATGGGTTGCGGACTTGGCGCATGTTTTGCGTGTGTGTGCAAAACGACGGATCAAACCGAAGTGGACTATGTAAAAGTGTGCTCGGATGGTCCGGTATTTCCTGCAGGGGTGGTGTCTGTATGAATCGATTGTCGATAGAGTTACCAGGATTGTCATTGAAAAATCCAGTTATGCCGGCTTCCGGATGTTTCGGATTTGGCAAAGAATATGCCCGGTTGTATGACTTATCAAAACTTGGCGCGATTATGATCAAAGCAACGACACTCGAGACGCGTTTAGGAAATCCTACACCGCGGGTTGCAGAAACGTCTTCCGGGATGCTGAATGCAATCGGTCTTCAAAATCCGGGTTTGGAAAAAGTACTGGCTGAAGAGCTGAAGTGGTTGGAACAATACGATGTGCCGATTATTGCAAATGTTGCCGGCACGTTGACGGAAGATTATGTGGAAGTTGCAAAACATATCTCAAAATCAAAAAATGTGCATGCATTAGAATTAAATATTTCTTGTCCCAATGTAAAATGTGGCGGCATTACGTTTGGAACAGATCCGACAGTTGCTGCAGAACTGACCGCAGCTGTTAAAGAAGTTTCGGAAGTTCCGGTCTATGTAAAGTTGTCCCCAAATGTGACCGATATCGGTGAAATCGCGAGAGCGATTGAAGCGGGTGGAGCAGATGGCATCACGATGATCAACACGTTGATTGGAATGCGTCTGGATACAAGAACAGGGAAACCTGTCATTGCAAATGGCACAGGCGGATTATCAGGTCCTGCGGTTAAACCGGTAGCTTTACGCATGGTTTATGAAGTTGCAAAGCAAGTTTCCATCCCAATCATTGGAATGGGCGGCGTGGCGACGGTTGACGATGTCATCGATTTCATGTCAGCAGGAGCAAGCGCGGTGGCGGTTGGAACCGCAAACTTCGTTGATCCATTTGTCTGTCCGACAATCATTAATCAATTACCGGAAAAGCTTGATTGGTTAGGTCTGAATCATGTTTCTGAATTAGTAGGGAGGAGTCACCGATGAACATTCGTAACCCGATAATCGCGCTTGATTTTTCTGCAAAAGAAGAGGTCTTTCAGTTTCTCAAGCCGTTCGATGAAAAACTGTTTGTCAAAGTTGGCATGGAACTTTATTTACAGGAAGGACCAACGATCGTAACGGACCTAAAAGAAATGGGACATAACGTTTTCCTGGATTTGAAACTGCATGATATTCCGAATACGGTTCAATCCGCCATGCGCGGTCTTGCCAAGCTCGGTGCAGATTTGGTGAACGTCCATGCGGCAGGTGGCTTGCGAATGATGGAGAGTGCGTTGGAAGGCCTTGAAGCGGGAACTGAAGCAGGTAAACAACGACCACTTCTTATCGGTGTGACGCAATTAACGTCGACAAGCGAACAGCAAATGAAGAATGAACAGAAAATCAATTTAACATTACAGGAATCCGTCATACATTATGCGGAACTTTCAAAACGGGCAGGTCTAGACGGAGTCGTTTGTTCCGTACTGGAAGCGGCAGACATTAAACAAGTTTGTGGGGAAGACTTCTTGCGGGTAACACCTGGGATTCGTCTGACAGATGGTACTGAGCATGACCAAATCCGTATTGCTACACCTGAAGTAGCGAGATTGGAAGGTTCCTCTTTGATTGTCGTCGGTAGAGCGATCACTAAATCGGAAAATCCAGTGGAAACGTATCAGTTGGTTAAACAACAATGGGAGGTTTTACAATGAAAAGTCAGCAAGATGAAATTGCAGGAGCATTATTATCAATAGGTGCAGTGGAATTGAGGCCTCAAGACCCATTTACATGGACCTCTGGCATTTCGTCACCAATTTACTGTGACAACCGTTTAACCATGTCGAGCCCAACTGTACGCAAACAAATTGCCGAAGCATTAGCGGCAAATATCCGTGAGTTTTTCCCACAAACAGAAGTAGTAGCTGGGACCGCGACAGCAGGGATTCCACATGCAGCATGGGTAAGTGATGTTCTTAATTTGCCGATGGTCTATGTCCGTTCAAAAGCGAAGGAGCACGGCCGTGGGAATCAAATTGAAGGAAGAATCGCACCCGGCCAAAAAGTGATTGTCGTGGAAGATTTAATTTCTACAGGAGGCAGTAGCATTGAGGCTGTTCGCGCTCTTGAAAATGAAGGATGCGAAGTAGTTGGTGTGGTGTGCATCTTTACATATCATTTAAAACGGGCGGACGAATTATTTGCAGAAGCAGGAATTCCATACGTCAGCTTGACAAACTTTGATGCATTAATTGAAGAGGCAACGCTTGCGAAGCAAATCTCAGACGAAGACAAACCTCAGCTGATGGAGTGGCACGAAAAGCTGAAACACGGGGAACTATAAAGAAGAACTGAGTTTCAGAAGCATATAATTAAATCCTCAAAAAAATTGGATGCCAGTGCATTTGTAGCACTCAGGCATCCTGAAACTCCGAATAAATTCAATTATAGCCTAACCTTAACCTCAGTACCGTCATTAGCTTTAACATCTACAAGCACAATCCCCTTATAATTTTTCAGTTCCTTGACGATAGGCTTTAGTGTTTTTTTGTCTATTAGTGGAAAGGTGAAATCCAGGTTTTTTCTTTCTAAGTGCTCTTTTGTCCATTTGTTTGAATTTTGCTGAAAAAATTTTGAAGACAAAATTGAAATAATAATGTTTAAAAAGGCATATGGAATTGGGATGGTAAACCGAACATCTTTTGCTTTCACTTTTACATACATCATTAGCAAATCACTAATCAATGATGACTGAAACGGTATCCCCGTTTGCCGATTTAATATCAACAATTTGTCCATCTAATTCGTTTTCGATTGCTTCAATAATAAGGCTTACATCTATATCTTTCATGTATTTTTCCGATTGAGGAATACTCGCTGCGATGCTGAGTCCAGCCATTAATACGACTTTGACAAGTTTTATGGGCAAATTAACCGTGACGATATCATTTTCGGCTGATACTACACGAATTTTTAATGTTTTATCTAAATATTTAGTTGGTTTTTCAAAAAGTTTATTACCTGTTTCTTCTTTCTCTTTTAATACTTGAATCAGTTCTGATCCCTTATCTGCATCAATCTTTCCTTCTTGAACCATTGTTAACACTCTTGTAATTTCCTCTTTCATCTGATAATTCCTCCCTATTCTTCTTTTAAGAGCTTAATGGCTTCTTCTGGTGTGATTTCGCCATTTTCTAACATGGTGACAATTTTTTTCTCGTCTACTTCATTTTTCTTCTTCTGCACATATCCAAGGGATGAAATGATGTCAGTTAGCTTACCTCGAACCGTAGGATACGAAATCCCCATTTCCTTTTCAACTTCTTTGATATTCCCTCTGCATGTTAAAAATACTTCCACAAAATGAAGCTGATCCATTGATAAGGATGCCAGTTTTGATAATTCAAACTCATTTTCAATCGTCGTGTGACAATTAGCGCACTGCAACTTTGTGATTTTCATTGTTTTAGTGCAGACAGGACAATTAGTAATTACTTTATAAGCCATAATGAAAATCCTTCCCTTCGTTAATTCTATTGTATTACATTTTATTATAAATATAAATAGAAAAATTAATTTTTTATTTAAAATATATTAATTATGTTAATTATACTTTTAATATAATCAATTCCACTGCGTATTTAATTTATCCTAATGATTGAAATTATAGACATTCCTCTTGGTGAAAATCTCCGGTTACAAAATGAGCATGATTACTTAGACTTTGAGATGGTTAGAAACATGAGTATTTCCACATTCACTAGTTCCAAATTGACATCCTTAACATATACTACAGAATGGTGTTTTTTGCGTTTATAAGTTATCAGAAAAAGCCATCCAACATTTAATTGTTGGATGGCTTTCGTGTATTTTATTTTCGAAGTTTCCTCACTAAATCTTCGCTCGGTGTTACAAATACCGTCTTCTGTTCAAAATAAATGACGAATCCAGGTTTTGAGCCATTCGGTTTTTTGACATGGCGTACTTCGGTATAATCCACCGGCACAGAAGAGGAGTCACGCGCTTTGCTGAAGTATGCTGCGAGACCTGCTGCTTCCAAAATGGACGTTTCATCCGGATTGGTGTCGTGAATCACAACATGGGATCCTGGAATATCTTTTGTGTGGAACCAAGTTTGCGACTTATTTGCGATTTTAAATGTTAAATAATCATTTTGCTTGTTATTTTTCCCTACAGAAATTGGCAATCCTGTAGAGGATACGAAATTTTCAGGTGTCGGTTTTACGACTTTCTTTTTCTTTTTCGAAATGCGCGCCTTCATCCAGCCTTGTTCGGCAAGTTCTTCGCGAATTTCTTCTATATCCTGTGGAGATGCTTGCAGCACTTGCTGTTGCAACATTTCAAGATAATCGATATCGTCTTTTGTTTTATCCATCTGCTGTTGCGTTTTCAATAAAGCGGTTTTTGCTTTGTTGTATCTCGTGTAAAAACTTTGTGCGTTTTCAACCGGTGTTTTTCGCGGACTTAATGGAATGGTGATGACTGCATTTTCTTCATCATAATAATTCACCACTTGTGCTTCAGTCATTCCTTTTTCAAGTGTATACAAATTAGCCATTAACAGTTCACCATGAAGTTGGAAGGTTTCCAGTTTTTCTGCGTTTGCTTTTTCTTTTGCGAGTTTCTTCATCTTTAATTTCAGCTTGTCGAGTTCATTTTGCAACCAACGTTCCAGATCGCCAGCTTGCTGTTTCACTCGATCGCGTTCAGCGCGTGCAAAATACACTTTATCTAGTAACAGACCAAGTGACTCGTAATGAATTGTTTCGCCGTCAATATGCGCAAGTTTATTACTTGAAAAGATCGCTTTATTGCCGTTTTCCACATACGTTCCTGTAGGCATAGATTGATTGAATTCATCCAGAAATGATCTGTACACTTCGAATTTGTCTTGATTGCTATCAGCTAGACGATAAGCGAGTTCTTTTGCTTGCAGTGGAGAAAATCCAGCTAGCTGAGAAAGAATGGCCTTAGAAACATCATCTGTTTCCAACAGAGCAATCAACGCCGCTGCATCCGCTTCATACGGGTTCACTTTATCTTGTTTTGGCGGTGCGATATGCGGCTGACCTGGCAAAATCGTTCTATAGCTGTTCACAGACGGTGATAGATGTTTTAAACTATCCAATATTAGATTTCGTACCGGATCAATCAATATGACATTACTGTGTCGGCCCATAATTTCAATATGGAGTTCTCGAACCATATCATCGCCGATTTCATTTTTACTTTCCACGCGCAATATGATCACGCGGTCCATTTCGAGCTGGGTAATAGATGAAATGAATCCGCCTTCTAAATGTTTTCGTAATAACATACAAAACATCGGTGGTTCAGAAGGGTTATCAATCGCTTCGTTCGTTATATGAATGCGTGAGTAGGAAGGGTGGATGGAAATAAGTAGGCGGCTGTTTTTCCCAGCCGCACGGATATGCAACACAATTTCTTGTGAGTTCGGTTGATGTATTTTCGAGATTCTCCCTGATACCAATTGTTGAAGTTCGTTTGTCATTGCTTTTGTAAATAAGCCATCAAATGCCATAAGTATTCCTCTTTCAAAACGTTTTGCTCTATCTTATCATTTTCCAAAGGAAATGTGATATAATTGGCTAAGTGTGTAACAAAGAAAGTTGAAGCTCTACAGGAGGAACGACTGTGCCAAATCTTAAGTTTATTAATATCGGAAACGGTAGTGTGGTAGCAGTTGAACGAATCATCTCCATCTTGCAGCCTGAATCAGCGCCGATTAAGCGTCTCATTCAAGAAGCAAGAGATAAAGGGTTTTTGATTGACGCAACTTATGGTAAAAAAACCCGCGCGATATTTGTTATGGATAGTGAACACGTGGTTTTATCCGCAGTCCATGCGGAAACCATGGTGACACGTGTGATAGAACAAGCCGAATAGATAAAAAGAGGGATTTAATGCGAAAAGAACGTGGATTATTAATCGTCCTTTCAGGGCCATCAGGTGTCGGAAAAGGTACTGTGCGAAAAGAATTGTTTTCACAGCCTGACACAAATTATGAGTATTCGATTTCAATGACGACAAGAAAGCCGCGTGAAGGCGAAGTCGATGGTGTCGATTATTTTTTTAAATCCCATGAGGATTTTGAACAACTAATCGGAGAAGGCCGTTTATTAGAATACGCTTCTTATGTTGGGAATTATTATGGAACTCCGTTAGACTATGTGAACGAGACATTAGATGCCGGCCGTGATGTGTTCTTGGAAATTGAAGTGCAAGGTGCATCGCAAGTTCGCGCTAAAGTACCAGATGGCTTGTTTATTTTCTTGGCACCACCAAGCCTGACGGAATTGCAACAACGTTTGGTAGGTCGTGGAACAGAAACAGAAGATGTGATTGCTTCACGAATTTTAGCAGCACGACAAGAACTTGAAATGATGAACTTGTATGATTATGTCGTCGAAAATGACGAAGTGCAATTGGCTTGCGATCGTGTAAATGCCATTGTTACTGCCGAACATTGCCGTCGGGAACGCGTTGAAAAAAGATACCTAGCTATGCTGGAAGGGGAATATTAATGTTATATCCATCAGTTGATTCATTAAAAAGTAAAATCGATTCAAAATACTCACTAGTGAGTTTGGCTTCAAAACGTGCTCGCCAATTACAAGAAGAGGGCGGAGAGCGACTTGACTCATATGTGTCTTTGAAATATGTAGGACGCGCATTGGAAGAAGTCGCATCAGGCGCATTAACAAAAGAAGTTCAAGACGAAGCAACGATCTACGAAGACGAAATTTAAAACCTATTATTACCCAAAAAACTCCCTTAGACAGTCAGATGCTTTGGGAGTTTGTTGTTTGAGAAAGGGAGATTGTTCATGCTAGCAAACAAAAAAATCTTATTGTGCGTAGCTGGTGGTATTGCTGTTTATAAAGCTGTTGCCCTTGTCAGTAAATTGTCACAAGCAGGAGCGGATGTCAAAGTCATCATGACCGATTCTGCCACAAAGTTTGTGCAGCCACTGAGCTTTCAGGTAATGTCACGAAACGATGTATATACTGATACATTTGACGAAAAAGATTCAAATGTCATCGCACATATCAACTTGGCTGATTGGGCAGATTTAATTATTGTAGCGCCTGCTACTGCGAACGTGATCGGCAAACTTGCCAATGGAATTGGTGATGATATGTTAACGACGACTCTTCTTGCGACAACCGCCAAGGTTTGGATTGCACCAGCTATGAATGTACATATGTACGACCACCCAGCAGTGAAGCGAAATATTGCCACATTGGCATTAGACGGTTATGAATTCATTGAACCGTCTGAAGGCTTCCTGGCATGTGGGTATGTAGGAAAAGGTAGATTGGAAGAACCGGAAAAAATCGTCTCATTGGTGGAAGCATTTTTTCAGCCGAAAGAATTGCCCTTAAAAGGCAAAAAAGTAGTGATTACTGCAGGTCCAACACGCGAGCGAATAGATCCAGTTCGATTTTTGACTAATTTCTCTTCAGGGAAAATGGGTTATGCGCTGGCGGAAGCAGCTAATAAACTTGGAGCAGAAACTATACTTGTTTCGGGTCCAGTTTCATTGCCAATTCCATCAGGGGTAACTGTTGAGAATGTGGAAAGCGCTGAGGAAATGTTGCAGGCTGTGTTACATCATTTTGATGATGCCGATATGGTTGTGAAGACAGCGGCGGTGGCAGATTACCGTCCTAAGTATGTCCATGAGCAAAAAATGAAGAAACAAGCAGGGGACGCTGCCCTTGAACTGGAACGTACGACTGATATCCTCATGACGCTTGGTCAAAAGAAGACACATCAACTTTTGATTGGTTTCGCTGCTGAAACAAATGATGTCGAGATGTATGCAAAAGGAAAACTCGCTAAAAAAAATGCAGACTATATTGTAGCTAATGATGTCACGAGAGAAGATAGCGGGTTTGGGACAGACACCAATACGGTTGTATTGATTGGTAAAGGGGATTTTGAACATCACTTTGACAATATGTCTAAAAAACAATTGGCAACTAAATTGTTCGAAACAATATTAGCTCATGAGGAAGATTTACAATATGTACGCTGAAGTCATTGTTGACGTAGCGGCTTATCCGATCGATCGACCTTTCGATTATCTGGTTCCAGAACCGTATCTTGAATTAATTGAAAACGGCAGTCGAGTGAAAGTTCCTTTTGGCAACCGTCAAGTCCTTGGATTTGTTACGGCATTGAAAAGTGAAACGGATGTCCCTACAGATAAACAGAAACCGATTGGTGAATTACTCGACATTGAACCGGTATTGACGCAGGAAATGCTCGAAATGACCAAGTGGCTGAAACGTCATACTTTGTGCTATGAGATAGATGCCCTGCAAGTCATGCTGCCTTCAGCTTTACGTGCCAAATATGAAAAGATACTGCGCATTGTTGATCATAATGTACAGCTTCCACAAAGTGTACAAGCAATGTTTCAGCAGAGAGACCATGTCGAGCTGAAAGTTGATGAATCTAAAGAATTGCTTGCCCTCATCAAAAAATTGGTTAAAGAAGATATCTTGTCGCTGGAAACTTCGATTAAACAAAAAACTGCTGTGAAAAAAGTAAGAATGATTCACATTGAGTCTGACCTTGAACGTTTAAAAATGGTCTATGACAGCATTACCAATCAAGCTAAGAAACAAAAAGATGTTGTGAAATGGATGATGGATCACCCAGGCGAACGGATTGTCTCGGCTGATTTATTGAAACAACTTAGTACGACAAATGCAGTCTTGCAAGCCGTAATTGAAAAAGGTGCGGCAACATTGCAAATGGAAGAAATTTATCGCGATCCGTATGCGGACAGAACGATCGATACATCGACTAAACTCGCTTTAACAAATGAACAACACCTCGCACTTAGTGAAATTATCCATTCGTATGATAAGCAGGAAGCTAAAACTTTTCTTCTTCATGGTATTACAGGAAGCGGGAAGACAGAAGTCTATTTGCAGGCGATCGAACGTGCTTTGATAGATGATAAAGAAGCTATTGTTCTAGTACCTGAAATTTCACTAACTCCTCAAATGACCAATCGCTTTAAGGAACGTTTCGGTTCCCTTGTAGCTGTCTTGCACAGCGGTTTATCTACAGGGGAGAAATACGATGAATGGCGAAAAATCAAGCGAGGAGAGGTCAAAGTTGTCGTGGGTGCACGATCAGCGATTTTTGCTCCATTTCAAAATGTCGGCATCATTATATTGGATGAAGAACATGAAGGAACATATAAGCAGGATGATTCACCTCGTTATCATGCGAGGGATGTGGCAATCTGGCGTAGTGAATATCACAACTGTCCAGTTATTCTTGGAAGTGCTACTCCTTCTCTTGAATCTTATGCACGTGCGAAAAAAGGGAATTATTCTTTGCTTACCCTGGCAAATAGACCAAAAGAACAAGCTTTGCCTGAAGTGTCTGTCGTCGATATGCGCGAGCAATTAAAAAACGGCAACCGATCCATGTTTTCATTGGAACTGGCGGAAGCAATCAATGTGAGACTGGACAAGCAGGAACAGATGGTGTTGTTCCTGAATCGACGCGGTCACTCATCTTTTGTCCTCTGTCGTGATTGTGGGACAGTAGTGGAATGTCCTAACTGCGATATTTCCATGACCTATCATCGCCATCAGGAAAAAATTAAATGTCATTATTGTGGTGAAGAGTCCCAAGTGCCTCATACTTGTCCTGAATGTAGCAGTGAGCATATACGATTCTTTGGAACTGGAACTCAAAAAGTGGAAGAAGAAATTGCCCGTCTGTTTCCAGCGGCAAGGGTCCTTCGAATGGATGTGGATACGACCCGAAAAAAAGGGTCACACGAACACATTCTCAAACTTTTTGGAGAAGGGAAAGCCGATATTTTACTCGGCACACAAATGATTGCCAAAGGCCTTGATTTCCCCAATATCACTTTAGTCGGTGTCTTATCAGCTGATACGACGCTACATTTGGCGGATTTCAGAGCTGCAGAAAAAACGTTTCAATTACTAACACAAGTTAGTGGTAGAGCAGGCAGGCATGATAAAGAAGGAGAAGTCATCGTACAAACATATACTCCTGAACACTATGCCATTCAATTTGCGCAACATCATGACTTTGTTCCTTTTTACAACCAGGAAATGATGAACCGGAAACAATTTTTATATCCACCATTCACGTATGTGGTGTTGATCCAAATCACGCATGAAGATGTATTGATGACCGCAGAATATGCACATAAAGCAGCAAACTGGCTTCGTGATAATTTGACGGACCAATCAGAAATTATCGGTCCGACGGCTTCATCGATCAGTCGTTTGCAAAATAGATATCGTTATCAATGTTTGATAAAATACAAAAAAGAACCGACGCTCCCGGAAATATTGCAGCAGTTAACGCGTATATACCGAACAGACTGGATTAAAAAAGGGATATTAATGTCCATAGACTTGAATCCTTCATCCATCATGTGAGCGGAAATGAAATGAGGAATAATCTTGACAATCCGAAAAATCGTATTACATCCAAATGAAATATTGAAGACTCCGACCAAAAAAGTGACGGAGTTCGATGAAAACCTTGCAACATTACTTGACGATATGTACGAAACGATGCTGGATTCAGATGGCATTGGCATAGCAGCTCCACAAGTGGGAGTTTCCCTGCGTGTTGCAATCGTTGACTTAGGAGAAGGGGAAGACACTATTGAAATGATCAACCCTGAGGTATTGGATACTGAAGGTGAAGCCATTGAAGTTGAAGGTTGCCTAAGTTTCCCAGAACTCTATGGAGAAGTTGAACGTCCTTATTTTGTGCAAATTAAAGCACAAGAACGCGATGGTACATGGTATGAACTTGAAGCGGAAGATTACGAAGCAAGAGCCATTTTGCATGAAATCGATCATTTAGATGGTGTGTTATTTGATTCGAAAATCCTTCGTGTTGTCGACCCATCCGAACTTGCAGCTGATGAGGAGGAATTGATTTGACCTCATTAGTGTTTATGGGAACTCCAGAATTCTCTGTTCCGATTCTAACGATGTTGCACGAAGAAGGGTATTCCATTTTAGCTGTTGTGACACAGCCTGACCGTCCAGTTGGCCGTAAGAAAGTGATGACTCCGACTCCAGTTAAAAAAGAAGCTTTACGCCTTGGATTGCCTGTCATTCAACCTGAAAAGCTTAAAGACTCACCACAATTGGAAGAAATTCTTTCATTAAAGCCGGACATTGTGGTAACAGCTGCGTTTGGACAGTTACTTCCTAAAGAGATACTTGATGCGCCAGAATATGGCTGTCTGAATGTACATGCCTCATTACTACCAGCTTATCGTGGTGGCGCACCGATTCACCAGGCTATTATTGATGGTCAGACCGAAACTGGCGTGACGATTATGTATATGGCTCAGAAACTGGATGCCGGTGATATTATTTCACAACAAGCGATACCTATTGAACAAACCGATACGACGGGAATCCTATTTGAAAAATTGAGTGTTGTTGGACGTGATTTATTAAAAGAGACATTACCAACCATTCTTAATGGATCAAATGCAAGAATTGTTCAGGATGAAAATCTCGTGACTTTTGCTCGCAATATTTCGAGAGAACAGGAACGAATTGATTGGAGTCAATCAGCTCAGGACATTTATAATCTTGTACGCGGTCTTAATCCTTGGCCGGTTGCCTATACCACTTTGAAGCAGGAAAACGTGAAAATATGGTGGGGTCAACCGAGTGAACAAAACTACTCACAACCGATAGGGACAGTTGTTGAATTGAAAGCCGATCGACTGCTAATACAAACAGGTGACAAACAAGCTTTTGAAATTACTGAATTACAACCAGCAGGAAAGAAAAAAATGTCTGCAGAAGAATTTCTACGAGGCACTGGTTCTAAATTACAGATTGGGGATCAGTTTGAATGAGCTCAAAAAGTTATAGAATGTGGAACGGAAATGTACGTGACGCCGCTTTATCGATTTTGATGGCAATTGAAAAAAATCAAGCGTATAGTAATTTGTTACTTCATCAAACGATCGAAAAATATGATATTGAACCAAAAGATCGTGGATTATTGACGGAAATTACTTATGGTACACTACAGCATAAAATGACGCTTGATTATTATCTACAACCGTTCATCAAGGGTAAACTGGATGATTGGGTTCGCCAGCTATTAAGACTGTCGCTTTACCAAATTCATTATTTGGATCGAATCCCAAATCATGCGGCTGTCAATGAAGCCGTTGAAATTGCGAAGAAACGTAGTCACAAAGGAACAGCCGGCTTAGTTAATGGTATTTTAAGAGGCATTTTACGCCAAGGAGTGCGTTCTACTGAAGATATTGCAGACCCCCTTGAGCGATTATCCATTGAAGCTAGTCACCCTTTATGGCTGATTGAGCGATGGGTGAAACAATTTGGTTTCGAACAAGCACAAACGATGGCTTTTGAAAACAATATTCCTCCAGCGCATACCGTACGAGTTAATACCACGCGTATTTCAGTGGAAGAGGCAATCGACATGTTATTAGATGAAGGAATTGTGGCACACCAAAGCGAAGTGATACCTGAATGCTTGCACATTGAAAAAGGGCAAGTTGCCAAAACGAAAGCTTATCAATACGGTGCTGTTTCAATTCAAGACGAAAGTTCCATGATACCAACTTACGCACTTCAGATTGAACCTGGTCAAAGAGTTCTCGATATGTGTGCGGCTCCAGGCGGAAAATCCATGCATATTGCTGAAAAATTGAACAATCAAGGATCTCTAGTATCTGTGGATTTGCACCCACATAAAGTGAAACTTATTGCCGATCAGGCAACCCGTTTAGGTTTTAATAACGTTGAGACTCGTACTTGGGATAGCCGTGAACTGACCAATGAATATGATGAGCAATCGTTTGATCGTATTTTAGTGGATGCTCCGTGCAGTGGTTTAGGGGTCATTCGTCGAAAACCAGATATTAAATATACAAAGAAACAAGAAGATTTTGCTTCATTGCATAATATTCAGATTCGTTTGCTAGACGAAGCATACAAGTTAATCAAACCCAATGGACTGATCGTCTACAGTACATGTACGATTGACGAAGTTGAAAATAACGGAACGGTTCAAGCCTTTCTTGCCAATCACACAGATATGATGCTGGATGAACTGGATAATGTCCTTCCAGAAGCCTATCATCACCTGACAAGCAATGGCATGATTCATATCTTCCCGCAGGACTTCAACAGCGATGGTTTCTTTGTAGCCGCTTTTCGGAAAAAAGAGTTCCCTTCAAATGAAGGAAAATAAAGAAGTAAAGTAACGCATACCAACATATTTTTATAGTATGAATCGTATGCCGCTACGGATTTTCAGCTAGAAACCGTCGTGAACACGGCTCTGATATTGATGCGACTTGCAGACTCCTTCTTGCGAAGAAGCGTCAACAAGAAACGGAGTGACCATTGATGAAGTACACGGTATTAAGTGATATTGGTAAAAAAAGATCGGTAAATGAGGATCGCGCGGCTGTTTTCGTGCGATCGGATTTTGTCCGTTTAGCCGTCATTGCTGATGGCATGGGCGGACACAACGCTGGCGATATCGCAAGTGAGATGGCTATCACAAAAATCGGTGAATGTTTTGAAAGCGCTGCCTCGGAACAATTTTCATCGGAAGAATCCATTAAAGAATGGTTTTTACTAGCGGTAAAGAAGCTCAATAGCAGTATTTTTGATTATTCATTGAGACACGAGGATTGCCAAGGAATGGGTACTACGTTCTTGGCCGTTGTTTTAACGGAAGCCCTGAAAGTTCTTTGTCATATCGGTGATAGTCGCGCCTATGAATGGCATGAGGGGAAAATGAAACAATTAACTAGAGATCATTCTTTCGTTAATGTGTTAGTTGAAAGTGGAGAAATTAGTGAAGAAGAAGCAGAAAGTCATCCAAGAAAAAATTTGATTACAAAATCATTAGGAACGCAAAAAAACATCGAACCGGACTTTATTTCAATTCAAATCCCTACATATTCTTACTTATTATTGTGTTCTGATGGATTAAGTAACAAATTATCAATGGATGAAATGACAACCATATTAAACACTAGCCTTTCTGTTGGTGAAAAAGGCTCCCGTTTAGTGAATCTTGCCAACGAAAAAGGTGGAGAAGATAACATCTCTCTCGTTTTAATTACAAATACGAAAGAGGAGGTGTAGACATGCTCTTAGGCAAAAGAATCAGCGGACGGTATAAAGTTCTCGAAATGATTGGTGGAGGGGGCATGTCCAATGTATACCTCGCACACGACATGATTCTCGATCGTGATGTAGCCATTAAAGTTTTGAGATACGACTTCTCCAATGAAGATGATTTGCATCGAAGATTTCAGCGTGAAGCACTTTCAGCTACCAGTTTGACTCACCCGAACATTGTTAATATTTTCGATGTAGGTGAAGATGGGGACTTGCATTATCTGGTCATGGAGTTTGTGGAAGGGAAAACCTTGAAGCAATACATTACCGATTCAGCACCTTTGTCACCAAGTGAAGCGGTAGAAATCATGAAGCAATTAACGTCTGCAATTGCACATGCTCATCAAAATCAAATTATTCATCGTGATATTAAACCACAAAATATTTTGATGGATGGAACGCATCATGTGAAAATCACGGACTTTGGAATTGCGATGGCATTAAGTGCAACTTCATTCACACAAACCAATTCCGTATTGGGAACCGTTCACTATTTATCTCCTGAACAAGCTCGGGGGGGAACAGCGACAAAGAAATCGGATATTTATGCGCTTGGAATTGTGCTGTATGAATTGCTTACCGGCAAGCTTCCATTTTCAGGAGAATCTGCCGTTTCAATCGCATTGAAACATTTACAGACGGACACACCATCTGTTCGTGCAACTGTACCTACCATCCCGCAAAGTCTAGAAAATGTGGTCATGAAAGCGACAGCAAAAGATCCTCGAAATCGTTACCAAACGGTGGAAGAAATGCAACGCGACTTGCAGAATGTCTTATCTGAAGAACGTGCAAACGAAAAAGCTTTTGCCATTCCTCTGGATGATGATGGAGCAACAAAAGCAATGCCAGTGATCAAGGATGCAAGTTACGATTCTTTATCAATGACAAAAACGCTTGTAAAAGAACCGACATTGGCGCCTCCAGTCGAGGAAGAAAAAAAGAAAAAGAAAAAATGGCCATGGATTGTGGGCATTCTGTCGTTATTATTGCTTGTAGGTTTGGTCATCGTCATTGTATTTCCAGGAATTTTCGGCCCAGAAAAACTGGAAGTACCGGACGTAGCTAACTTGCCTTTAAGTGAAGCGATCGATAAGGTCGAAGAAGTAGGATTCATTGCAGGGAATGAGACAGAGGAATCATCGGAGGAAGTTGAGGAAGGCCAAGTCATCAGGACAATTCCACAAGCTGGGAAAATTCGGGACGAAGCAACTGAAATTGAATTCATTATTTCAAGTGGAAAAGAGTCGGTTACACTTGCTGATTATGTTGGGCGTGATATTAAAGATGTGAAAGAATTGCTGGCTTCTCAAAACTTCAAGTCAATTAAAGAGGATGAAGAATTCTCTGATATGCCAGTAGGTCGCATTATCTCTCAAAGACCATCTGAGTACTCGGAAGTTATTCCTGACGAGACTGACCTAGTTTTCGTAGTCAGCAAAGGACCTGAGTTGCAAAGCGTGATTGATTTAACTGGGCAATACAATGAAAAAACGTTAAATGACTATGCTAAATCCTCAGGGTTTAATATTGAAATCATTAAAGATGAATATTCTGAAGAAGTACCGGAAGGATTCGTCATTTCTCAAGATCCAGTTGCCGGTACGAAACTTGAACCAGGTAGTTCGATTAATATTGTGTTATCAAAAGGACCTGCTGCCAAACAAATAAAAACGTATGTGACCTCAGTAGAAATCCCATACGAACCGGATGTTCCGGGTGCTGAACAAATTGTGCGTATTTACTTGCAAGATCAAACACACTCACTCGCAGAACCAGTTAAAGAATTTGTGCTGACTGAAACTAAAATGCAGCCAATTCAATTGAAAATTGAAGAAGGACAAAAAGGAGCATATCGAATCATGGTCGACTCGAAAGTTATCTTTGATGAAATCATCGAGTACGACAGCTTCGAATAGGGAGGAATACAATGCCAAAAGGTCAAATACGAAAAGCACTTAGTGGATTTTACTATGTTCAGGACGGAGAAAAATTTATACAATGCCGTGGACGTGGGGTTTTCAGAAATCGTGGAGTGAATCCGTTAGTTGGGGATTTTGTCGATTATGAAGTAGAAAGTGGCTCGGACGGCACCATAACAGTGGTGCATGAACGTAAAAACGCACTCGTCCGTCCACCTATTGCAAATATTGACCAAGCTTTGCTCGTGTTTTCCCTGACTGAACCCGATTTTAATCCATTATTACTGGATCGCTTTCTTGTTGTCGTGGAGTCATTTAATGTAGAGCCGATTATATGTTTGACGAAAACAGATTTACTTACTGAAGAAGAGATGAGTAAAATTCAGCCTTATTTGGATGATTATCGTGCAATAGGATATGAAATGCTTGAAACCTACAAGGATGATACTGATTTGGTGGAAAATATCTCACCGATTCTGAAGGGCAAAATCAGCGTATTGGCAGGTCAATCAGGTGTAGGGAAGTCTACTCTGCTAAATACGGTGCTGCCATCATTGAATTTAAAGACCGGCATTATTTCTGAAGCGCTTGGACGTGGGAAACATACGACTCGCCACGTAGAGCTTGTAGAAGTATGCGAAGGGTTGCTTGCGGATACTCCGGGATTCAGTTCATTTGATTTTGATGAGATTAATAAAGAGCAGTTATCCGAATGTTTTCCTGAGTTCCGTAAGGCATCAGAAAGCTGTAAATTCAGAGGGTGCTTACACATCAGTGAACCGAAGTGTGCAGTACTTGCTGCGCTCGAAACCGGAGAAATCAAAGACTATCGGTACAAACATTACGTTAAGTTTTTAGATGAAATAAACGAGCGAAAGCCGAGGTATTAACATGATTAAAATTGCTCCATCAATCCTAGCTGCTAATTTTTCCAAATTGGCTGAAGAAGTAAAAGAAGTCGAAAAAGCTGGTGCAGAATTAATTCATATTGATGTAATGGACGGGCATTTCGTCCCTAACATCACGATGGGACCAATTGTTGTCGAAGCTTTAAGACCTGTTACCGACTTGCCATTGGATGTTCATTTAATGATTAAAAATCCAGATTTATATATTGAGTCATTCGCAAAAGCTGGTGCAGATTACATTACTGTACATGTTGAAGCGTGTCCGCATCTTCATCGCACCATTCAATTGATTCGCTCGTTTGGCGTTAAACCTGGTGTTGTTTTAAATCCACATACACCAATTGAAACGATTCAACACGTATTAGAAGACATCGATATGGTATTGTTCATGACAGTAAATCCTGGATTCGGCGGTCAAAAGTTCATTCATTCCGTAGTGCCTAAAGTGCAACAGCTTTCTACGATTATTAAAGAAAAAGGTCTGAATATTGAAATTGAAATTGATGGTGGTATCAATGCTGAAACCATTATTCCTTGTGCAGAAGCGGGTGCAACAATTTTTGTAGCGGGTTCAGCTATATATAGTCGAACAGATCGCACTGCGGCATTGCAGGAAATTAAAGAAGCAGGCGAACGAGCGATTCGTGGATGAAAACTGCAGTAATTTGTGCGGGTGGCCCTCTTGATGAATTAGCCGAATTTGAGCCATTCAGAGGTTCAGAAAATGTCATTTTTATCGGGGCTGACAAAGGTGCGATTTATTTACTCAATGAAAGAATACAACCAAACGTGGCTGTAGGTGACTTTGATTCATTGACACCGGATGAACTTTCACAGTTAAAAGAACATGTGGAATCAGTGAAAGTTGCCCCTGCTGAAAAGAATGAAACAGATACGGATTTAGCTATCGCGGAAGCTTTACACTTTAATCCTGATCATATTTTAGTGACAGGTGTGACAGGTGGCCGCTTAGATCACTTTATGGCTGTTCTCAATAGTGTTTATCGTTTTCAAAAGAACAATCCTTCCATACAATTTACAATACGTAACAAATGGAATGAAATGAAGCTGTTGACTCCTGGTATTACACCTTTAATAAAGGATCGACAGTTTCCATTTGTGTCTTTTTTTGCTTTTCAAGGAAGTGTGGAGCACGTGACGTTGACTGGCATGAAATATAATGTTTGCGATGAATTGATTGAAATGGGCAATTCCCGCTTTACAAGTAATGAAGTATTGGACGAACACGGGTCTATCTCCTTTGCATCTGGCATATGTTTATTAATACGTAGCTCAGATCAATAAGAAGGAGTGAAAGCATGCGTGTTTATACTTTTAGATTACCGAGATTTGTAAGTGGGTTTGTGAGAATGTGTTTAGGTTGGGTGCACACTGAGGGTAAACCGAAGAAGAGGAACGAAAAAATGCCAGACTGACTTATGTCAGTCTGGCATTACTTATGGGCACGATTAAACGCGCTCAACTTTTCCTGATTTCAATGCTCTCGCAGAAACCCATACACGTTTTGGTTTACCGTCTACAAGAATACGAACTTTTTGTAGGTTAGCTCCCCAAGTACGTTTTGTTGAGTTCATTGCGTGAGAACGAGCGTTACCAGCACGAGCTTTGCGCCCTGAAATTACACATACTTTTGGCATACTATTTCCTCCTCAAAAAAGAAGCTGAAAGATTTTTTTCAGTTCGATATTTCACATACTTTAATAATTTAACACATAGTAATTTTCTTTGCAACAAGTTTTCACCCCCCTTTCAAGAAAAAAGCCTTTACAGAGGAATGCAGGAGATTGTTAACGTTTTCTTTTATTAAAGGACATTGTGTAGTACAATAATGGGTAGTCAAAAAGGACTTATAAGGAGGTATACTCTATGTCAATTGAGTTAAAAAACGAATTCGGACAAATTGATATTTCAAATGATGTCGTTGCACAAATTGCAGGTGGAGCAGCAATTGAATGTTATGGAATTGTTGGTATGGCGTCCAAACATCAAATTCGAGATGGTTTAACAGATATTTTACGTAAAGAAAATTTTGCTAAAGGTGTACTAGTGCGCCAAAATGGCGAAGATCTTCACATAGATATGTACATCATCATTAGCTACGGCACAAAAGTGTCAGAAGTGGCTTATCAAGTTCAATCAAAAGTTAAATACACCTTAAATAAGACATTAGGACTTGCAGTGAAATCAGTAAATATTTACGTTCAAGGAGTTCGTGTTACGAACCCATAAGAGGAGGAAGTAGGATATGAAGTCTTTAGACGGAATTCAATTTGCAGAAATGGTGAAAATGGGTGCTCATCATCTATTTCAAAATGCAGATTATGTGGATGCGCTAAATGTCTTTCCTGTTCCCGATGGTGACACGGGAACGAACATGAACTTATCAATGTCTTCTGGAGCAAAAGAAACAGAAGCACATGCAGTTAATCATATTGGAAAAACAGCACAAGCACTTTCAAAAGGATTATTAATGGGAGCTCGTGGTAACTCGGGCGTTATTTTATCTCAACTTTTCCGTGGATTCGGAAAAGATGTTGAAACAAAATCATCCTTGACAGCAAAAGAGTTTGCCCATGCATTCCAACATGGTGTGGATATGGCTTACAAAGCAGTTATGAAGCCAGTTGAAGGAACGATTTTGACTGTAGCAAAAGATTCAGCCAAAAAAGCGGTAGAAGTGGCCGAGCATGAAGACAATATTATTGTAGTGATGGAAGAGTTGCTCAAAGAAGCAAAAGCTTCTTTAGCGCGTACGCCTGATTTACTACCTGTTTTAAAAGAAGTTGGTGTAGTCGATTCAGGTGGACAAGGCCTTGTGTATGTTTATGAAGGATTCATCGCTTCCATGAAAGGCGAGAAATTACCTGAAAAAACATCTGCCTATTCAATGGATGATCTTGTAAGTGCGGAACATCATAAAAATGTTCAGGGCTTCATGGATACTTCGGATATTGAATTTGGTTATTGTACGGAATTCATGGTGAAATTCATACCAGAAAAAGTAGCTGAAAATCCGTTCAATGAAAATGACTTCCGTGAAGGCTTGAGTCAGTTTGGTGATTCATTGCTTGTAATTTCGGATGACGAAATTGCAAAAGTACATATTCACTCGGAGCAACCAGGTAACTGTTTAAGTTATGGACAAAAATACGGCGATCTTATCAAAATCAAGATTGAAAACATGCGTCAACAGCATGCTGAAATTGTTGGGGATGATTACAAGAAAGATCAGCCAATCTCTACTCCAACTAAAAAACATCCTTATGCAGTAGTTACCGTCGCGATGGGCGCAGGGATTTCAGAGCTACTTAAAAGTGTAGGAGCAAGTGCAGTCATTGAAGGTGGACAAACAATGAACCCTTCTACAGAAGATATCGTTAAAGCGATTGAAGCTGTTGGTGCTGAGCGAGTTCTTATTTTACCGAACAACAAAAATATCATTATGGCGGCTGAGCAAGCTGCAGAAGTAATGGGCATTGAAGCGGCAGTCGTACCAACTAAATCAGTTCCTCAAGGAATGGCTGCGTTATTAGCATTCAATCCAGAAGCTTCTGTTGAAGCCAACAAAGCGGCTATGACTGAAGCGTATGCGCACGTCAAAACTGGTCAAGTAACGTTTGCGGTTCGTGATACTTCCATCGATGGTGTTGAAATCCAAAAGGATGATTTCATGGCAATTTCCGAAGGGAAGATCATTCTTGCCACACCTTCACTTGAAGAAGTTTCGCAAACACTGCTCAACGACATGGTTGATGAAGATGCAGAAATCATTACAATCATTTACGGAGAAGATGTTACAGAAGTCGATGCCAACGAGTTGGCTGCATTCGTAGAGGAGAAATTCTCGCATGCTGATGTCGAAGTATATAATGGGAAACAACCGTTGTATCCATACATCATTTCAGTAGAATAATACAGAAAAGCAGTGAATCAATTCGGTTCACTGCTTTTTTATAGGATCTCACTTTTATGTTTCGAAGCTAGCGTAGCGTAAAACGGCTTTCCACATAAATGTAAGCGGATTCTATTACTTTTGTTTAATGTGGTCTAATATTGTAAACTGTAGGTAGAAATTCGAAACAAAGGGGTTTAGTAAAATGAAGTTTAAATCAGTCTTTGATATTATCGGACCGGTTATGATCGGTCCTTCATCTTCACATACAGCAGGGGCTGCAAGAATTGGTCTTGTAACTCGAGAGTTATTTGGCAGACAGCCGAAATGGGCTAAAATCTATTTATATGGATCATTTGCTGAAACGTACAGAGGACATGGTACTGACATTGCCATCATTGGAGGACTACTTGGTTTCGATACGTTTGATGAACGCATTAAAACCTCGTTCGACCTTGCACACGATATCGGGATGACGTTTGAATTTATTCCTGAAAATGGCCATACAGAACATCCGAATACAGCAAGACTTGTTATTGGCGATGAATCAGGTGAAATGGAACTCATCGGTATATCCATTGGTGGCGGGAAAATTGAAATCAGTGAACTAAATGGTTTCCCGCTTCGATTATCTGGAAATCATTCTGCGATCTTGGTTGTACATGATGATAAACCGGGAAGTATTGCTAAAGTAGCTAGTTGTTTAGCAGAACAAAATATTAATATTGGCCATATGGAAGTTTCCCGAAAAGAACAAGGTCAAATGGCATTGATGGTCATTGAAGTGGATGAGCCAATTGAAGATCATGTGTTACTGCAAATCTCTCAGTTGCCATATATCACACAAGTAACGAAAATCGCAGATTAAAGGAGTAATAGATATGAACGTCTTATTTCGTAATGTAAGAGAATTGGTCGAATTGGCGACTAGTGAAAATAAATTGATTTCTGAGTTGATGATTGAACAAGAGATGTTAATAACACGTAGAAGCCGTGAAGAGATCATGAATCAAATGGATCGAAACTTAACGGTTATGGAAGAAGCTGTGGAAAAAGGATTGAAAGGTGTTCAATCCACTTCAGGTTTAACTGGAGGAGATGCAGTGCTTCTTCAAAATTACATGAAAAAGGGCAATACATTGTCTGGTACACTTTTGATTGATGCAGTAAGTAAAGCTGTAGCGACGAACGAAGTGAATGCCGCAATGGGTACGATTTGCGCAACACCGACGGCAGGATCAGCCGGCGTAGTTCCTGGAACATTATTTGCTGTTCAAAATCAATTGAATCCAACACGTGAAGAGATGATTCGTTACTTGTTCACTTCTGGAGCTTTTGGATTCGTGGTAGCTAACAATGCATCCATTTCAGGAGCTGCTGGAGGATGTCAGGCAGAAGTAGGATCAGCAGCGGCGATGGCAGCAGCAGCTATTGTCGAGATGGCTGGAGGTACTCCACAGCAATCCTCGGAAGCTTTTGCGATAACAATGAAGAATATGCTAGGTCTAGTCTGTGATCCTGTTGCTGGATTAGTAGAAGTTCCATGTGTTAAACGAAATGCGATGGGAGCTGCAAACGCTTTGGTTGCAGCAGATATGGCTCTTGCAGGAGTGACTAGCCGTATTCCATGTGATGAAGTAATCGATGCCATGTTTAAGATTGGTCAAACAATGCCAACTGCATTAAAAGAAACTGCGCAGGGCGGTTTAGCTGCGACACCGACAGGAAGAGCACTAGCTGAAAAAATCTTCGGTGCTGAATTTGTAAAAGGTGTCTGATAGAACGCTTCAGTCCGTCAGTAGTTTAAAAGGCGTTGGTGGAGAAACTGAAAAATCACTGAATGACATGGGCATTGTTACTTTGCAGGATTTGGTCATGACATTTCCATATCGTCATGAAGATTTCCGTTTAAAAAACATAGCGGAAACACCACATAACGAAAGAATTACAGTAGAGGGAAGGGTCGAAAGTGAACCTTCCGTTCTTTTTTTAGGGAAAAACAAATCTCGTCTGCAAATCCGACTTCTCGTAGGGCCACATTTAATTAAAGTAGTCTTTTTTAATCAGGCATACTTAAAAAATAAAATAGCAAGTGGTCAAATTATTACGGTAACGGGTAAATGGGATCGAGGTCGTCAAGCGATCAGTGTGTCGAATTTTTCGCCTGGACCTAAGACGGACAATGTGGATTTTGAGCCAATATATAGTCTCAAAGGCTCTCTACATCAAAAAACCTTCCGTAAATTTATGCATCAGGCATTGCAAGAAGTAACAAACGATTTAGAAGAATGTCTTCCACATCACCTAAGAGAAACGTATAAATTATTGCCAGTGCATGAAGCGCTTGAAGGGATTCACTTCCCAAAATCCGCGGAACATGTCAAACAGGCACGCAGACGGTTTGTCTACGAAGAGTTATTGTTGTTCCAATTAAAAATGCAAGCGATAAAAAAAGTGCGTAAAGAACAAAATAAAGGCATATCCATTGCGTACGATGTTCAGAAATTAAAAGACTTAATCGTTGCATTACCTTATGAACTAACCAATGCTCAAAAGCGAGTGGTCAATGAAATTTGTAAAGATTTAAAAGAGCCACACCGTATGAACCGTTTGCTTCAAGGGGATGTTGGTTCAGGTAAAACGGTCGTTGCAGCCATTGGTTTATATGCTGTGATTACTGCGGGTTACCAGGGGGCCATGATGGCACCGACGGAAATTCTGGCGGAGCAACATGCCGCATCCCTGCATGATTGGCTATCACCACTCGGAATTCGCATGGCACTATTAACAGGTTCCACCAAAACAAAAGCACGCAGGATTTTACTGGAGCAACTTCAAAATGGAGAGATTGACTTACTAATTGGCACACACGCACTTATTCAGCCGGACGTAGAATTTAATAAACTTGGTCTCGTGATCACTGATGAACAACATCGTTTTGGAGTCGAACAACGCCGGGTGTTGAGGGATAAAGGAATAAACCCAGATGTATTATTCATGACTGCTACCCCGATTCCACGAACTTTGGCCATCACTGCTTTTGGTGAAATGGACGTATCCATTATTGATGAAATGCCAGCCGGTCGAAAAGAGATTGAAACGCATTGGGTGAAAAAAGAGATGTTTGAACAAATCATCAAACGTATGGTGATTGAACTTCAAGCTGGCAGACAAGCCTATGTTATCTGTCCACTCATTGAAGAATCAGATAAGTTAGATGTGCAGAATGCCGTGGAAGTGTACGAACAATTATCATCCATTTTCAATCAGAAATATAAGGTCGGTCTGATGCACGGCCGACTGCATTCAAGTGAAAAAGATGAAGTCATGCGGGCATTCAGTGAAGGGGAAGTTCAAGTTCTCGTTTCCACCACGGTAGTGGAAGTTGGTGTGAATGTGCCAAATGCGACGTTTATGGTTATTTATGATGCAGAACGTTTTGGGTTGGCGCAACTCCACCAGCTAAGGGGACGTGTAGGACGTGGCTCGGAGCAATCCTATTGTATTTTGTTGGCCGATCCGAAATCCGAAGAAGGCAAAGAGCGCATGACTTCGATGACAGAAACCAATGATGGATTCAAGCTAGCAGAAAAAGATCTGGAACTTCGAGGAGCAGGTGACTTTTTCGGAAGAAAACAAAGTGGAATGCCTGAGTTTAAAATGGCCGATCTGGTCCATGACTATCGTGCACTCGAAACAGCCAGACAAGATGCGGAAAAATTTATTTCTTCTGATGAATTTTGGACAATTGAAGAGACGAAGTGTTTGCGCACTTACTTGGAACAGTCCGGCGCAATGGATGGGGAACGAATTGATTAAATAGCTCTGTTTAATGGCATAGTTTTTATCGTTACAATTGCTCTTGCAGTACGTTCGGAATGAGACCCCAAGTATGAAAAACACATAATTGAAGTCTCATTCTTCGAAAGTGCTGCTCCTGCGGTTATTCGTCGCAAAAAAAGACCTACTCCTGCGGTTACTCGTCGCATGTTTAAATCTGGATATTTCATTTTTCGTAAAATAACCTTGAAAGTTAAAAAATTATTCGATTATTACCTTGGTGACTCAAGGGAATTACATAGTTCAAGAAAAATCGCACAAGAGCATTTTCCTGTGCGATTTCACATGTCCATATGTTATTTAATTTAAAAACCAAAAAATCAACTCTACAACGATTATTACTGGAATTAATGCGCTATACATCAATCCAAGCCAATTCATACTTTTTTCACTGCTATAAACAGCGTCACTTTCTTTTGTCACTAATAGTGTACTTACTAGAGCAATTATTAAAATGATGGAAACGGTAATTAATAAAATAAGAATGTTCATATATCCTCCTCGACGCCATCGTTATTGTAAATGTTCGTTAGAATTTATCCTTGTATGTTTTTTCATACTGCACTATCAAATATTATTATAAAAGGATTCATAAAATTTATGACCATCCAATTTGCTATTATTTATACCATCCACTTTCGTGCTTAATAATTCATTTTTTTTTAAAAAAATTACTCTTGAACCGAAAGTAAGGCTTCTGCAAATCGTTTTATTCCTTCATGTATATTTCCTTCATTTTCCCTAGCGAATGTAAAACGGACGTATCCCTTTTCTGAACCCATTGTTGTTCCAGGAACAAATATAACTCCTCTTTTTATGGATTCTTCCAGCAGTTTCATTTCATTGAATTCTTTATTCAGCTTACACCAGATATGAATACCTCCTTCGGGAGCATGAAAATGGACTTGATTTCCAAGAAAAAATTCAAGGCTTTTGGCTATTTGATCTCTTCTCTTTTTCAACTGCATATTCAACCTTTTTATATGTGCAGGAAAGTCTTCTGATTCAAGGAAATCATTTGCAATCCATTGAGTGAAGCTCGAATGCCCAAAATCAATCTGCTGCTTTGCATCTGTCAATCGTTCAATCACCGCTTTTGGACCTATGATCCACCCAATCCTCAATCCGGAAGCCACGATTTTTGATAATGAACTTATATACAGGACATTCCCATGAGTGTCCATCGACTTTAAAGTGCTGACTTCATCACCCTTAAAGGATGTTAAACTGTATGGATCATCTTCCACAATTGGAATTCCGTACTTAGATGAAATGTCCAAAACAGCTTTTCTTCTACTCTGGGATAGAAATGTTCCAGTTGGATTTTGGAAAGCAGGATTCAAGAAAATCATCCTGATTTTATGCTTTTTGTATAAGGATACTAAGTCATCCGGATTAATGCCTTCTTTGTCCATGGACAAAGAATAGGTCCTGATGCCTGCAGATTTGAATATAGGAAGGCTGTAAGAATACGATGGATTTTCTATAGCTACTGCATCACCCGGCTTTAACAGGCATTGGATGACTAAATGCAAAGCCTGCTGCGCACCCGAGGTAATAAGAATTGAGGACGGATCAGCTCCCTCCATTTTCCTTTCCTGATACACGTGTTTTGCAATTGTCTTTCTTAATATCTCATTACCTTGAGGGTGATCATAGCCTAAGCTTCCGAAGAATGACCTGTTTGATGCAATGCTTCTCAGTGAGGCCTGTGGGAAGAGATTTTCCGACAATTCTCCACTAGCTAAATTAATTAATTTATGATCAGTCACTTCTTTACGGATTTTTTGGGTTACGGCTAAATTGGGTAATATAGAGCCAGCCTCAATATATCGATTCCAACTCGGAATCCGTTTCTTCGTAATCCCCCAAATATCTTTATTTATTGTGGTACCGCTGCCTCTTTTTCTTTGGATTAGGCCATTAGATTCCAATTCGTCATATGCAGACACAACTGTACTCCGGTTAAGGTTATATTCCTTAGCCAAGAATCTTTCCGAAGGAAGTGGTTCATCATGCGGAAAAGTACCATCTGCAATTCCTACTTCGATGAATTCTGCGAGCTGTTTATAAATCGCTTTCTTAATATTTCTATCAGGCATCCATTTCATTTTTCACATTCCCCTTGAGTACGTTTATCCATAAAGTATATTGTGTGTTTCATGTCACGGTCTTTTTACGATTTCTTCTGCTTGTTTCTATTATGGCACCAATACCACCTGGAGAAAAATTAAACGCTAAAAACCCATATGGCCATTTGAAGTATTCTTTGACATCTAATTTTCTTAATTGGCTCGGTAAAAAATGCTCTCCATTGAAAAATGACTCTTTTGATACTTCTTTTGAAGAATGAACTTTCATACAAACCTTGCATTCTTTTTGTGGTATTAATATACTGATATTAGTACCAAGTGCTAATATCGGATGGTGACCTTATGAAACGCTCAAAAAAAGAACGTCAACAACTGTTAATAGATACGATAAAACATAATCCCTTCATCACAGATGAAGAACTTGCAAACCAGTTTTCGGTGAGTGTCCAGACAATTCGATTGGATCGATTGGAATTATCGATTCCCGAATTACGAGAGCGCATAAAACATGTTGCTTCGAAATCATTTGAAGATGAAGTTCGTTCTTTACCTTTAAACGAAGTAATCGGTGAGATGGTGGATATCGAGCTAGATGTTCGGGCAATTTCATTGTTCGATGTGAAATCGGAACATATCTTTAAGCGAAACCGAATCGCCAGGGGGCATCATTTATTCGCTCAGGCAAATTCTTTGGCTGTGGCAGTCATCAATGACGAGCTGGCTCTGACAGTTAAATCTAACCTTTGCTTTGTCAAGCCCGTGAAACTAGGAGACCGGGTCATTGCAAAAGCAACCGTGACAAAAAAAGATCAAGAAAAAAATCGCACATTTGTCGATGTCACTTCAACTGTAGAAAACGAAGTTGTTTTCGAAGGTCATTTTGAAATGTATCGGACAAATGAGCATAGTAAGGGTGATGTAACATGAGAATCGCAGTAGATGCTATGGGTGGAGACCACGCACCTAAAGAAATTGTGGAAGGTGTCTTAAAAGCACTGGAGCAATTCAAAGATATCCATATTCTTTTATACGGACATGAAGAAAAAGTGAAACCGTTTCTCCAATCGCATGAAAGATTAACACTGATACATACAGAAGAAAAAATAGAAGCGGATGACGAACCTGTAAGGGCGATTCGTCGAAAAAAAGATGCTTCTATGGTTCGCATGGCTGAAGCTGTGAAAAACGGCGAAGCGGATGCGTGTGTATCTGCAGGTAATACAGGTGCATTAATGGCTGCCGGACTTTTCATCGTAGGGCGAATTGAAGGGATTGATCGGCCTGCACTCGCACCGACATTGCCGACGATCGACGGGCAAGGATTTGTTATGCTTGATATAGGAGCCAATTCCGATGCCAAACCTGAGCATTTGGTTCAGTTCGGTATTATGGGAAGTATTTATGCGGCAAAAGTACGTGGGATTGAAGCTCCGCGTGTAGGATTGCTGAATATCGGAACGGAAGAAACAAAAGGAAATGAATTGACAAAAGCTGCTTTTGGTCAATTGCAACAAGCGCCGATTAACTTCATTGGGAACGTAGAATCACGAGATTTACTGATGAATGTAGCTGATGTCGTTGTGACGGATGGTTTTACAGGCAATATGGTATTGAAGACAATCGAAGGTACCGCAGCTAGCTTTTTCAGTATGTTAAAAGAAGTATATGGCGCTTCGACGAAGTCGAAATTATCCGCTTATCTAGTAAAGGATGATTTACGAGGGTTGAAGAATAAAATGGATTATACGGAATATGGCGGCGCTGCATTATTCGGTCTGAAAGCACCTGTCATTAAAGCACATGGTTCATCCAATGCGAATGCGGTAATGAACGCGATCCGTCAGGCACGCACAATGGTGGAGTTCGATGTGTGCGGCACTATCCATTCAACTATTGCAGGAGGTAAAACTCAATGACCAAGATTGCATTTATTTTCCCTGGACAAGGGTCTCAAGCAGTAGGTATGGGGAATGAATTAGTCAAGACCAATTCAGGTAACAAGGCGTTCTATGATATAGCCGATGAACAATTAGGATTCGCTCTTTCCACACTTATTTCGGAAGGACCGGCTGAAGAATTAACTTACACTTACAATGCACAACCAGCACTTTTGACAACAAGTACGATGGTGTCGGAACTTCTGCAAGCTGCTGGTTTAAAACCAGACTATACTATTGGTCATAGTTTAGGAGAATACTCAGCACTTGTAGCATCGGGTGTTATGTCTTTTGAAGACGGTGTGAAAATTGTCCATCAGCGTGGATTGTTCATGAATGAAGCGGTACCTGCAGGGCAAGGGGCTATGGCAGCTATTCTTGGCATGGAAGCTGATGCATTAAAAATGGTTACTGATCAAGTAACAACTGAAGGCGACGTTGTCCAACTTGCGAATTTAAATTGTCCAGGTCAAATCGTCATTTCAGGAACAAAAGCTGGCGTTGAAAAAGCCTGTGTGCAAGCGAAAGAAGCAGGAGCAAAACGAGCGATTCCACTCGTGGTCAGCGGACCGTTTCACTCGGAGCTTATGAGGCCGGCTGCTTCCAAACTGGCGTCTGCTTTGAATGAAATGGACATGCACAATACCGATGTGCCAGTCATCTCAAATGTAACAGCAGGTCCTGTAACTTCCGCGGAGGAAATGAAACAGCTGCTTGTTGAACAACTATATTCACCTGTACGTTTCGAAGAATCTATCCGATCATTACTGGATTTAGGCGTTAACACATTCATTGAATGCGGACCCGGTAAAGTTTTGAGTGGATTGGTGAAAAAAATCGATCGATCGGCAGTGGTTTATGCAGCTTATGATAACGAAACAGTCGAGCAAGTCATTGAGGCAGCAAAGGAGTGGGCGTAATGGGGAAATTAATGGGGAAAACGGCAATCGTCACTGGTGCTTCACGAGGCATCGGTGCTGAAATCGCTAAATACTTGGCTAAAGAAGGCGCACGAATTGCAGTGAACTACAGCGGCAGTCAAGCAAAAGCGGAAGAAGTCGTGAATGAGATAGTCGCGAATGGTGGAGAAGCTTTTGCCATTCAGGCAAGTGTCAGCGACGCGGATAGTGTATCGGCAATGATTGCTGAAACAATGAGCCGTTACGGAAGTATCGATATTTTAGTGAATAATGCGGGAATCACACGCGACAACCTATTAATGCGTATGAAAGAAAACGAGTGGGATGATGTTATTAACACGAATCTAAAAGGTGTATTTTTGTGTACGAAAGCCGTTACTCGTCAAATGATGAAACAGCGTGCTGGCAGAATCGTCAATATCGCATCGATTGTGGGAGTTTCAGGTAATGCAGGTCAAGCAAACTATGTAGCTGCCAAAGCAGGTGTCATTGGATTGACAAAAACAACTGCGAAAGAATTGGCGAGCCGTAACATTAATGTCAATGCCATTGCACCAGGATTCATCACTACTGAAATGACAGACGAACTGCCAGAAGAAGTGAAATCGCAAATGCTGACTCAAATTCCGTTGGCGAAGCTTGGTAATCCTGAAGATGTAGCAAAAGCAGTGGTATTTTTGGCTTCCGATGATTCGAACTACATTACAGGTCAAACGCTTCATGTCGATGGCGGTATGGTAATGTAATTATCCTCTATGAAGTAAGCGTAGTTTTTTGCACTGATAGAAGAGTATAGGTTTTCGGATATCAGTACAAGAAAAGACATCAGCTAGCACCATGGTGCAAGCTGTGTTTTTCTAGTATAATCATTGAGGGGAGGTGACTTTAGTGGCAACAGTAGTAGAGCGCGTAACAAAAGTAATCGTAGATCGTTTAGGTGTAGACGAGAGCGAAGTGAAAATGGAAGCTTCTTTCCGTGATGATTTAGGTGCTGACTCTCTTGATGTGGTAGAACTTGTTATGGAATTGGAAGATGAGTTCGACATGGAGATTTCAGACGAAGATGCTGAACAAATCAGTACTGTAGGAAATGCAGTTACTTATATCGAAAGCAAACAAGGATAAGCAATTATTCAATTGCGAGACGCGTTAGACATTCTTTTAGAATGGTCTTTCGCGTCTCTATTTCTTTTTGCACAAAACAGGACAAACGGGTAAACTAGACCGTAGAAACTAAAGGAAGGCAGATTATATAGATGACGGGTAAACGTAGAGGGGCTCCTCAAAAAAACGGAACATTTTCCGAAACAGTTAAGCAATCATTTGCAATATTACAGCAAGAATTAGGAGTTCAATTTCAAAATCCGGAACTTCTTTATCAATCATTTACCCATTCATCTTATGTGAATGAGCATCGACGGAAATTTTACACGGACAATGAGCGACTTGAATTTTTAGGTGACGCTGTTCTTGAACTCTCTGTCTCTCAATATTTATTTCAAAAGTTTACTTCCATGAGTGAAGGTGAATTGACAAAATTACGTGCGGCGATTGTTTGTGAACCGTCACTCGTTTTATTTGCGAATGAATTGAACTTTGGGAAGTATGTGCTTTTAGGTAAGGGAGAAGAGATTACGGGAGGACGAGAACGACCAGCACTTCTTGCAGATGTGTTTGAGTCATTTGTTGGCGCACTTTATTTGGATCAAGGCTTACAACCTGTCGTGAAGTTTTTGGAACAAGTCGTGTTTCCAAAAGTCGAAACCGGTGCTTTTTCGCATGTGATGGATTACAAGAGTCAGTTGCAGGAAATGGTTCAACAAATGAACAACGGATCTTTGAGCTACGAAATTGTTGAAGAAAAGGGCCCTGCCCATAACCGTACGTTTGTTTCAAGTGTTCGATTAGGAACCAACGAGTTAGGTGAAGGTAAAGGGAAATCTAAAAAAGAAGCTGAACAAAAAGCGGCCCAAGTGGCGATTAATCGCATACAAGGGCAAGTTGTAAGCAGACAGGAGGGCTAAATTTGTTCCTAAAGCGACTTGAAGTCATTGGATTTAAATCGTTTGCGGATCGAATTGGCATTGATTTTGTACCAGGAGTGACCGCAGTGGTCGGTCCAAATGGAAGTGGGAAAAGTAATGTAACGGATGCTATCCGATGGGTTTTGGGTGAGCAGTCAGCAAAATCACTGCGCGGCGCCAAAATGGAAGATGTCATTTTTGCAGGCAGTGAATCGAGAAAACCTCTCAATTTTGCAGAAGTTACGCTCGTACTCGATAACTCAGATGAGCGCTTGCCATTGGATTACAATGAAATCAGTGTCACGAGACGCGTGTTTCGTTCAGGCGATAGTGAATACTTATTAAATAAGCAAACTTGTAGATTGAAAGATATCACTGATTTATTTATGGATTCAGGATTAGGCAAAGAAGCCTTTTCGATAATATCTCAAGGGCGAGTAGACGAGATCCTGAACAGCCGTCCTGAAGATCGACGTTCGATTTTTGAAGAGGCAGCGGGTGTTCTCAAATATAAATTGCGTAAAAAGAAAGCCGAAAACAAACTGTTTGAAACAGATGACAATTTGCACAGAGTGCTGGATATTTTACACGAGTTGGATAGTCGGATGGAGCCGCTTCAAATGCAAGCATCAGCAGCAACCGATTATATACGCATGTCTGAAGAGCTGAAAGAGGTTGACTTAGGGTTAATTGCTTTTGATCTGGTACGTGTTGAAAAACGGTTAGGTGAAGTGAAGCAAGAAGTGGAAGTTTTTGAGCAGCAAGAAAAAGAACTCGAAGACCTCATTAGTAAGATGGAGCTTGAACTACATACCGTTCGAGAGCAGTTAACGGAGCAAGACCGTTTGATAGATGATTCACAGGAATCATTGGTCGAAGCTAGTTCCGAGCTTGAGCGTTGGGATGGCCGCAAGCAACTGATGGCTGAAAAGCGTCAAAATATGGATCAACAAATCGATAAACTCCGTATGACCATTGCTGAACTTGAAGACGAGAAATTCCAGTTAACGACTCAGTTGGAACAAAAGCAATCCGACACTGCAAAAGCACGAGTTGAATTGCGCAATGTCCAGCAAGAAGTCAAACAACTGGACCATTTACTCAAACAATCGAGTGCAGAAATAGAATTGGAAATCGAAGACCATAAATCAACATATATTGATTTGTTAAATGAAGAAGCAACTGTCAAAAACGAATTAAAACATTTGGAACAACAGCTTCTTCAGCAGCATGAGTTTAAAGATAAAATGACAAATGAATATGAACAAATCACTTTGGACTTATCAACCGTTGAGTCACAAAAGCAACAAGTGGAACAGCAGTTATCGGAAATTCGTAAAATGTTAGACGATAAACTGAATGATTACAAAGAGCGTCAACAAACTTTCTCGAAAGAAAAACAGACTCTCGATTCCAAACAAGCGATGCTATATCAAGCTTATCAACATCAACAGCAGTTGAAGGCGAGAAAAGAATCATTGGAAGCGCTTGAAGCGGACTTTTCTGGGTTCTTCCAAGGAGTTAAAGAGGTTTTGGTGGCACGTGAAAATGGACAACTTACTGGTATTTCTGGTGCGGTAGCAGAGCTTATACAAGTAAAGGCGGAGTATGCAAAAGCCCTTGAGACGGCACTTGGTGGAGCCATGCAACATATTGTTACTGAGACGGATCAAGATGCCCGAAAAGCTATTGCTTTCCTGAAAAATAAACGTTCCGGACGTGCTACTTTCCTTCCGAAAACGGTCATGAAGTCGCGTAAAATCCAAGCGGATGTTTTAAGAAATTTGCAAGGACACCCTTCGTTCATTCAGACGGCAGATGAACTCGTTTCATTTGATTCAACGTCTAAATCAATTGTTGAGAATCTACTTGGTAATGTCATTGTGGTAAAAGATCTGCAAGGGGCGTCGCAAATAGCCAAATCCATTCAATATCGCTACAGGGTGGTAACACTGGATGGGGATATCGTTAACGCAGGCGGTTCTTTAACAGGTGGATTTACAAAACAACAGTCTTCCGTCTTTTCTAGAAAAGCTGAGTTGGATGAACTGGCAATGAAATTAAAAGGGATGGACCAGTCCATTCAAACTGCTGAAAATCAAGTTTCCACTTTGAAGAAGTCTATTGAACAACAGACGGAACTACTTGAAAGTATGCGAAGTGAAGGGGAGCAACGCAGAGCAAAGGAATTAGAATTAAGTTCGAATCTGCGAGAACTCGAAACCTCTTTTAAACGTCTTAATGAACGAGCATTTATTTCAAGTTCAGAGACGAAAGATGTGTCAAGTCGTCATGAACAAGCAAAAGAAAAGAAAAATCAAGCACAACAACGACTGTTGGAATTAAAGAACGAACTGGATGCATTGAACGAAACCATTAATCGTTTAACAAACCTTAAATCACAGACATTGAATGAACGTGATCAATTAACCGAACAAATGGCAGAACTTCGTTCTAAACAGGCAGTTTTATCAGAACAACTCAATGTTGCAGATTTTGCAGTTACTGAGTTACGGGAAAAACTGCAAAAAGTTTCGCAAAAACTGGAGCATGCCACTCAGGAAATGACATGGTATGAATCTGGTGACAATCAAATGGGCCCAACCCCTGAAGAAATTGATCAAAAACTGATCGAGTGGAGAAACAAAAAGCAATTGCTTGTGGAACGTATTACCATTGGCAAAGAAAAACGTGGACAAATTCAAATTCAACTGCAACAAGTTGAGCTGCAATTAAAGAAAAATCAGCATTTACACAAACAACAGCTAGATGCTTTAAGAGCTGCAGAAGTGAAAATGAACCGTTTCGATGTTGAACAGAATACATTGCACGCTCAGCTAGAAGAAAACTATCATTTAACATTGGATGAATTGGAACTGCCAGACATGGATACATTTGAAGAAGAAGTCTCTCGTAAAAAAGTGAAATTGCTCAAGCAATCGATTGAAGAGCTTGGACCTGTAAACGTATCGTCCATTGAAGAATTTGAACGTGTGTCCGAGCGCCATGCTTTCTTGACGGATCAACGACAGGATTTATTGGATGCAAAACAGACATTACATGAAGCTATCAAAGAAATGGATGAAGAAATGACGATGCGTTTCAGCGATACGTTCCATGCGATACGTTCTCAATTCGGCCGTGTATTCCGCGAACTATTTGGGGGCGGGCAAGCGGATTTAGTTTTAACTGATCCATCAGATATGCTTGAAACGGGTATCGAAATTATCGCTCAGCCACCTGGTAAGAAGCGTCAGAATTTAAGTTTACTATCAGGTGGAGAACGTGCCTTGACAGCCATCGCTTTGTTGTTCGCCATTCTTAACATTCGTCCTGTACCGTTCTGTATACTAGATGAAGTAGAAGCGGCACTGGATGAATCCAATGTAATTCGCTATAGTCAATATTTGAAAAAATTCAGTCATGATACTCAGTTTATTGTCATCACCCATCGTAAAGGTACGATGGAAGGTGCTGATGTTTTATATGGGATTACCATGCAAGAATCTGGTGTTTCTAAACTGGTATCCGTAAAATTGCAAGAAGATCATCAACCGACACTTGTCGCACAAGGGAGCGAAAGAGCTTGAGTTTCTTTAAAAAAATGAAAGAAAAATTAACAGGAACGAGTGAATCGGTTTCTGTATCCGAAAAATTTAAAGATGGATTATCCAAAACACGCAATCAATTTACGTCGAAAGTAAACGATTTAGTTGCTAAATATCGTAAAGTTGACGAGGATTTCTTTGAAGAATTGGAAGATTTATTGCTTCAAGCCGATGTTGGGGTTGAAACGGTAATGGAATTGATGGATGCGTTACGATTTGAAGTTCAACGTAAAAATATAAAAGACACCGCTGGCATTCAGTCCGTGATTTCCGAGAAGTTAGTAGAAATTTATGAATCAGGTGAAGAGGAATCAAACGAACTCCTTATTCAGGAAGCTGGCTTGACGGTTATTTTATTCGTTGGGGTAAACGGTGTTGGTAAAACGACAACGATTGGAAAACTGGCGCATCGTCTGAAACAACAAGGAAAAACAGTGATGCTGGCAGCTGGAGATACGTTCCGTGCTGGTGCAATTGATCAATTGCAAGTGTGGGGAGATCGCGTTGGTGTCGAAGTGATTAAACAGTCCGAAGGGTCAGATCCTGCAGCAGTTATGTATGATGCTGTCCGCTCTGCAAAAAGCAAAGGGATTGACGTATTGATTTGTGACACGGCTGGTCGTTTGCAAAACAAAGTAAACTTGATGAATGAGTTGCAAAAAGTTCATCGCGTAATCGAACGTGAAGTACCTGGTGCTCCACACGAAGTACTACTGGCACTAGATGCGACTACAGGGCAAAATGCATTAGTTCAGGCACAAGCCTTCAAAGAAGCAACTAACGTGACAGGAATTGTCCTGACGAAACTGGATGGGACGGCAAAAGGCGGAATTGTTCTGGCAATCCGCAACAAATTGCACATTCCTGTAAAATTTGTAGGTCTTGGTGAAAAAATGGACGACTTACAGCCTTTCGATACTGAGAAATATGTATACGGTTTATTTGCAGAAGGTTTGGAGCAGGAAGAAGCGGATACTTTAAAGTAGACAAGTAAAATTACTTGACGCATAATGTATTGCTCGCTATGATACAAGTAGGAAGTTGTAGGTGGGAGAGATCACAGTGCTACTTGAAAAAACGACACGTATGAACTTTCTATATGATTTTTATCAGTCATTACTGACAGAGAAACAACGAAGTTATATGCATCTCTATTATCTGGATGATCACTCATTGGGTGAAATAGCTGACGAATATGAAATTTCAAGACAAGCTGTCTATGATAATATCCGTCGCACAGAAGCGATGTTAGAAGAATACGAAGAAAAACTTAAATTACTGGAAAAATTTCAGCAACGCCAACTTGTAATGAATCAATTACAACAAGTAATTCAAGCGGAACCAATCAATCAGGAACTAGCTGCTGAATTGATTGAGATGCTGAAAGAATCGGATTAGGAGGCGGCATGCATGGCATTTGAAGGATTAGCCGAGCGGCTGCAAGGAACCATCCAACGCATCAAAGGTAAAGGTAAAGTTTCCGAAGCAGACGTTAAAGAAATGATGAGAGAAGTCCGTTTTGCTTTAATAGAAGCAGACGTAAACTTAAAAGTCGTCAAAGAATTCGTCAAAAAAGTAAGTGAACGTGCAGTTGGCGTGGATGTCATGAAGAGCTTGACGCCAGGTCAGCAAGTCATCAAAATCGTAAAAGATGAATTGACTGAATTAATGGGTGGAGAACAAAGCCCAATTCAGTTTGCTAAAAAACCGCCAACCGTTATTATGATGGTCGGTTTGCAAGGTGCTGGTAAAACTACCACTACCGGTAAATTGGCAAATATTTTACGTAAAAAATATAATCGTAATCCTTTATTGGTGGCAGCGGATATTTATCGTCCAGCGGCCATCCAACAATTGCAAACGATTGGTAAACAGTTATCATTGCCTGTATTTTCTTTAGGTACAGAAGTTTCGCCCGTGGAAATCGTTCGTCAGGCACTTGAGAAATCTAAAGAAGATCATAACGATGTTATTATCATTGATACTGCGGGACGTTTACACATCGACGAGAACCTTATGCAAGAATTGAAAGACATTCGCGCATTGAAGGAACCGGATGAAGTGTTCTTGGTCGTGGATTCTATGACAGGTCAAGATGCTGTAAACGTTGCTCAAAGCTTCAACGAAAGCATCGGTATCACAGGAGTTGTCTTGACGAAACTTGATGGAGACACGCGCGGTGGTGCAGCACTATCAATCCGTTCTGTAGCTCAAAAACCGATTAAATTTGTCGGGATGGGCGAAAAAATGGATGCACTTGAACCATTCCACCCTGAGCGTATGGCTTCCCGTATTTTAGGTATGGGTGACATGCTGTCGCTGATTGAAAAAGCTCAGGCCAATGTAGATGAAGAAAAAGCAAAAGAGTTGGAAGAAAAATTCAGAACTCAAAGCTTTACGTTTGATGATTTTATTGAACAACTGAACCAAGTGAAGAAAATGGGTCCTCTTGAGGACATCATTAAAATGCTTCCTGGAGCGGGTAAAATCAAAGGGCTAGAAAATGCCAAAGTTGATGAAAAACAAATGGGGCGTGTAGAAGCGATTATTTATGCAATGACACCTCAAGAAAAAACGACACCGGATATCATTAACTCCAGTCGCAAAAAACGAATTGCAAAAGGATCTGGTACGTCGATTCAAGACGTGAACCGTTTGCTTAAGCAATTTGAAGACATGAAGAAAATGATGAAGCAAATGTCGAACATGCAACAACAAAAAGGCAAGAAAAAGATGAGAATGCCTGGCTTGGATTCCCTTTTCAAGTAATTTTTTAGGCAAAATATTAGGTGTTAAGAAAAAACACTTTACAAACAAATAAATCCTTGATAATATACTATCTTGTGTGAAACTATTCGGAGGTGCTATTAAACATGGCAGTTAAAATTCGCTTAAAACGTATGGGAGCTAAAAAATCTCCTTTCTATCGTATTGTTGTTGCTGACGCTCGCGCTCCACGTGACGGCCGTCAAATCGAAACAGTTGGTACTTACAACCCATTAACAAAACCAGCTGAAGTTAAAATCAACGAAGAATTAGCGTTGAAATGGTTATCAACTGGTGCTAAACCATCTGATACAGTACGTAACTTGTTCTCTGAACAAGGCATCATGGAGAAATTCCATAACGCAAAAAACGCTAAGTAATCGGGGGCAGCATAATGAAGCAGCTGATTGAAACAATTGTTAAACCATTAGTTGATTATCCGGAAGAAGTTCGTGTTGAATTAGACGAAAATGCAAACCGTATTGTCTACAAACTTTCTGTCCATGCTGAAGATATGGGGAAAGTTATTGGTAAGCAAGGTCGTGTTGCGAAAGCGATCCGTACCATTGTTTATTCAGCAGCAAGCAGTCACCACAAAAAGAAGACTTATGTCGACATTTTAGATTAAGACGAAAAGGAGGGAGCTCATGGTTCCTTCCTTTTTTGTACTTTAAATCGGGAGTGATTTTAATGAATTGGTATAACGTCGGTAAAATTGTCAATACACATGGAATTCGTGGAGAAGTGCGCGTCATTTCAAGTACTGATTTTCCAGAAGAACGTTATGCAGTAGGTAATAAGCTGTCTTTATTTAGAGATGGTAAATCGCCTTTAGTGTTAACTGTTGCAAGTCACCGTCAACATAAGAACTTTGATTTATTGACGTTCGAAGGTTATTTGACGATTGAAATGGTGCAAGAGTTCCGCGACGGCATTTTAAAAGTATCTGAAAATCAATTGTCCGATTTAGAAGGGGACGAGTACTATTTCCATGAAATCCTTGGTTGTACTGTGTTTGGTGTGGATGGACAGGAAATTGGCGTAGTGACGGATATTTTGCAAACGGGAGCAAATGATGTTTGGACCGTAACACCTGCAAAAGGGAAAGCTCATTACATTCCTTATATTGGAGATGTCGTAAAAGAAATCGATGTCGATGAAAAGAAAATTGTAATCGAAGTCCTGGACGGCTTATTGTCATGATGCATATTCATGTGTTGTCGTTATTCCCAGACATGTTTTCTGGTGTCTTCGGATCTTCGATATTAAAAAAAGCACAAGAAAAACAAGCAGTTTCATTGGCTGTTACGGATTTCCGTACGTATTCAGGTAATAAACATAACCAGGTTGATGATTATCCCTATGGTGGGGGTGCTGGGATGGTATTAAAGCCAGAGCCTTTATTTCAAGCTGTGGAAGCGATAACCGCAAATTCCAAAAAACCTCGCATCATATTGATGTGTCCTCAAGGTGAACGCTTTACGCAAGCAAAGGCAGAAGAATTGGCTCTTGAAGAAGAGTTGGTTTTTTTATGCGGTCATTACGAAGGATATGATGAACGGATTCGCGAACATTTGGTGACCGATGAAATCTCGATTGGGGATTTTGTTTTAACTGGTGGAGAACTTGGTGCGATGACAGTAATCGATAGTGTTGTCCGTTTATTGCCTGGAGTACTTGGCAATGGCGAATCACCAGTGCAGGATTCATTTTCAATGGGGTTACTTGAACATCCTCAATACACGAGACCTGCCGATTTTAGAGGGTTGAAAGTTCCAAATGTATTACTTTCAGGTAATCATGCGCACATTGAACAATGGCGTCGTGAACAGTCTATATACCGTACTTGGAGCAGACGTCCGGACCTGTTGGTCAATATGGACTTGTCACCTGCTGAACAAAAGCTTATTGCCAGGTGGGAGAATGAAAAAACAACTAATTTGCCTTGCTAGCTTCGGTGAATTGTGGTATCATCTATTCTGTACTTCTATGTGAAGTGCTGAATTACGGTGTTCCGCTGCAGCCATAGTCGCTGGCATGAGCATCTGTCTAAGGAGAGAAAACCATGCAAAACATTATTACTGAAATCACTAAAGAACAACTTCGTACGGATCTTCCTGAATTCCGTCCTGGTGACACTGTACGTGTACACGTTAAGGTCGTAGAGGGAACTCGCGAACGTATCCAAATGTATGAAGGTATCGTTATCGCTCGCCGTGGTGGCGGAGTAAGCGAAACTTTCACTGTACGTAAAATTTCTTACGGTGTTGGTGTTGAACGTATATTCCCAGTACACACGCCAAAGATTGCTCGTCTAGAAGTTCTTCGCCGTGGTAAAGTACGTCGTGCGAAATTGTTCTACCTACGTGAATTACGTGGTAAAGCAGCTCGTATTAAAGAAATTCGATAATAATCAAATCAGAAAGGGAGCTTGGCTATCAAGCTCTCTTTCTTTTTGCTTGTCATTAAAAATACTTGTACAATATATGTAATTGAAGCAAGGGGGCAACAAAAAAATGGAACAAACCAAAAAAGAAAAAAATGAGTTATGGGAATGGTCGAAAGCTTTGCTTATCGCATTTGGACTAGCCTGGCTTATTCGTTATTTTTTATTTACACCTATCGTAGTGGATGGAGAATCGATGATGCCGACGCTCGAAGATGGAGACCGGATGATCGTGAACAAAATCGGCTACGAAGTAGGGGAACCAGACCGTTTCGATATTGTAGTGTTCCATGCGCCTGAGCAAAAGGATTACATTAAACGTGTTATCGGATTGCCGGGAGATCATGTCGCTTACAAAAATGATCAACTCTATATAAATGGTGAACCGCTTCCCGAGCCGTATTTAGAGCCTTACAAAAGAGAAATAAATGAAGGTACGCTAACTGAAGATTTCACGCTTGAAGAACTTACTCAATTGGAAGTCGTTCCAGAAGGATATGTTTTTGTAATGGGTGACAATCGAAGGTACAGTAAAGACAGTCGAATTATCGGTGTGGTATCAATGGAAGAAATAATAGGTAATACCACTGTTATTTTCTGGCCACCGACTGAAATGGGACTGGTTGAGTAACACAGGAGGAGATAGAACATGACCATTCAATGGTTTCCGGGTCATATGGCGAAAGCTCGTCGTGAAGTTACGGAAAAATTAAAATTAGTTGATATTATTTTTGAATTAATTGATGCAAGATTGCCGCTATCTTCAAGAAATCCAATGATCGATGAAGTGATTGGTCAAAAGACTCGGTTGTTAATATTAAATAAGATGGATATGGCCGACGATTTTCAAACGAAAAAGTGGATTCAATACTTTGAAGAGCGTGGACATCGTGCGGTAGCCATCAATTCACTTGAAGGCAAAGGGTTACAAGTCGTAACTAAGGCTGCAAGTGAATTGTTATTCGAAAAATGGGAACGCATGCGTCTGCGTGGAATCAAACCTCGTGCCATCCGTGCAATGATCGTAGGAATTCCTAACGTAGGGAAATCGACGCTAATCAACCGTCTGGCAAAGAAAAATCTTGCGAAAACAGGGAATACACCAGGTATCACAAAAGCGCAACAGTGGATAAAAGTAGGAAAAGAACTGGAGCTTTTAGATACACCAGGAATCCTGTGGCCGAAGTTTGAAGACCAGGCTGTAGGATACAAATTGGCATTAACGGGTGCAATCAAAGACACCATCACCAATATGGAAGAATTGGCTGTCTATGGTCTGAATTTTTTAGCTACGCATTATCCGAAACGTATGGAAGAACGCTACAAATTGACTGAAGTTAATGAGGACTTAGTTATTACATTTGACCATATCGGGAAACTTCGCCGTGCTTATGCAGGTGGAGGAGAAATCGATTATGATCAAGTTGCGCAACTTATTGTGCGGGATATCCGTGGACAACATCTAGGCAAATTGACGTTTGATATTGTGGATGAGTTGGTTTCAGAACCCGAAAAGTAACCTTTTTTACCTTCGGGTAAAAAAGGTTTTTTTGTAACCTAGACAAAGAGGTGGAGCGTAATGCTAACAATAAAGGCAATCTCAGAGCAACTGAGAAGTACAACAGAGCCCAATGAGTGGACGAGTGAACTCATGAACGATCAACGGTCGGGGGTTCAAAAATTAGTTACTTCCTGGTTGAAAAGACTGGAAGCGCAGAACAAAGTTAAACTTGAACATGAAGATAAGATTCAATTTGATAACAGTTATAAGCAAACGATGAGTGATTTGGTTGCCGGCATAGATGAAGCGGGCAGAGGACCTCTTGCTGGTCCTGTCGTAACTGCTGCAGTTATTTTCAAAGATTACCCAAGTGAACTTTTCGGAATTAATGACTCCAAACAGCTATCGCGCAGTAAAAGACAGCATTTCGCTGAAATCATCAAAAAACATGCACATTGTTACTCCATACATATTCAAGCAGTTGATCAAATTGATACTTTAAATATTTACGAGGCGACTCGGCTATCCATGATGCGATCTGTTGACAGCTTATCGATTGAACCACAAGTCTTATTGGTCGACGCCATGAAACTCCCTACAGCAACAACACAACACTCAATCATTAAAGGGGATGCAAAAAGTCTAGCAATCGCTGCAGCATCAATATTGGCCAAAACAACTCGTGATGAACTAATGGATGAGTTTGATAAAATGTATCCAGAATATCATTTTGCGAAAAATGCCGGTTACGGGACAGCTTTACATATAGAAGCTTTGAATAAGTTTGGTCCAACGCCTATTCACAGAAGGTCATTTGAGCCTATCAAGTCCATGATTTCCTAAAGGAGGTTAGAGCATGTCACCCACTATACAGCCATCCATACGAACCGCTGTGACAAATGAACAGGTGATCTCGTTGAGACATGGTCAAGTCGTTCGTGCGAGTGTGAATAAAGTATTTCCTGACCAAAGAGCTGAAGTTCAAATAGGGAATCAAAAAATGATGGCTTTATTAGAAGTCCCTTTAAAAGCCGGAGATGCTCATTACTTTCAAGTACTAAGTAATCAAGCAACTTTGCAATTAAAAGTAGTGACAGATGCTCTTAACCCTCACGTAGATGAAACTAATCAAACGAAGCAGTTAATGGACTCTCTTCAATTGCCGAAAACAACTGAAATGCAGAGTATCGTACAGCAAATGATTAAAGAGAAAATTCCTCTTTCGAAAGAACAGTTACTCTTAGCAGAACAATGGCTGAAGGAAATCCCTCCACAGGTTAAATTGTCAGAAGGATTGTTGGCAATCCAAAAATTGAGTGAGCTCAAACTAGCATTTACGAACGAAAACTTTACCATGTTAATCAACGGACAAGATAAAAGTGGCTTACATCAGCTGTTGGATATATTTAAACTTGCTTTGCAAAATGATACGACCATTCCATCGCGACAAAAAGGAAGTATTGAAAAAGTATTGACTCAAATAACACAACCTTTTTTAAATGAGCTTGGCGGGGCAATTCTTGGACAGATGATTGAACGTTTACAGTTAGAGAATACAAGTGAAAGCGACAAACTGATATTACTTAATTTGCTGAAAGAGGTTGGTCTTGTTCCGAAGCAAGCGACACTTGCCAATTGGTTAAGTTCAGAAACGGCTCAAGGCCAACCGTTTGAAACAAATCAGAAATTGTTTACACCTTCGGATCATGTGTTGTCCCTATTAAATTCACTGAATAGGAAAGAGTTGGACGCCGAAGTATTAGAACAATTGACGATGCTATCCAGTAAATCTAATCATCTTGTTGTTCAGCAAGCTTTATCTATAGCAGAAGCTAACGTTCAAGCTGGAATGAACGGCGTAGCGATTGAACAAGCAATCAAACAAATACTTAGCAATATCGGGTTTGCCTACGAGTCAAAATTGGTGCAGGGAGCGAATTTTAGCCAAATAAGTGAATCGCTTAAACCACAATTACTGGCATTACTCCATAATTCCGAGATATCTGCGCCGTTGAAGGAAACAGCAGAAATGATTGTATCCCGTTTAAATGGGATGCAAATCTTATCAGGTGATAATGGTCCTCAGCATCAGTTGCTAATGCAAGTTCCACTGGATTTTTTCGGGAAACGTATGGATGCTTCATTACAATGGAACGGACAAATGAATGATGATGGAAAAATTGATTCCAATTATGCACGGGTCATGTTTTATCTGGATTTATCTTCTTTGAAAGAAACAGTAATTGATATGCAAATTCAAAATCGGATTATCACGATTAATGTATATAACGAAAGTGAGGCATTAATGCCTTACGCAGATCAGTTCAGAGAAGCGCTTAAAACAGGTCTCAACTCATTAAATTATCAATTATCTGGCGTATTTATGAAAAGCTATTCGAAGCAACCAGAGCCACCTCCAATATTGACGAAATCGCAAGTAAGTAAGTGGGGAGTGGATATTCTGGTATGAGCGAAGAAAACAAGAAGACTAAAGAAGTTGTCGCCTTAACTTACAAACAGAATTTAGAAAATGCGCCAACAGTAATTGCAAAAGGCAAAGGTGCAATAGCTGAAAATCTTATCAAAATAGCACAAGAACATCATATTCCAATACAAGAAGATCCCAGTTTAGTTGCGCTGCTCGGGCAATTGGATATTAATGAGTCAATACCCGAGGAGCTGTATCAAGCAGTTGCGGAAGTTTTTGCATTCATTTATCGAATAGACCAATCTCATGGTTTAAAAAGGTAAAAGAACTTTTTTTCGACAAAAAGAACAGAATATTCGCAGTTTAAGGAATATAAAGGACAAGTGTGGACATTGTTTGACAGGTTTAATACAATGGTTAAGGTAGTAAATTACTTGACAGAAGTTTGATTGGAGGATGTAAAATGAATATCCATGAATATCAAGGTAAACAACTCCTCAGACAATATGGTGTCGCAGTGTCGAACGGTTTAGTTGCTTTTTCTCCTGAAGAAGCAGTAAAAGCTGCAAAAGAACTAGGCACAGAAGTTGTCGTGGTGAAAGCTCAAATCCACGCAGGTGGACGTGGTAAAGCTGGCGGTGTTAAAATCGCGAAGAACTTGGATGAAGTTCGTACATACGCGAAGGAACTTTTAGGTAAAGTCCTTGTTACTCATCAGACAGGTCCTGAAGGAAAAGAAATTAAGCGTCTTCTTGTTGAAGAAGGTTGCGACATTAAAAAAGAGTACTACTTAGGATTAGTTCTTGACCGTGCAACGTCACGTGTAACTCTAATGGGTTCTGAAGAAGGCGGAATGGATATTGAAGAAGTTGCAGAAGCAACTCCTGAAAAAATCTTCAAAGAAGTAATTGATCCAGTTGTTGGATTAACTGGCTTCCAAGCTCGTCGTATGGCTTTCAACATGAACATTCCAACTAACTTAGTAAATAAAGCTGTGAAATTCATGCTTGGTCTATACCAAGTATTCGTTGATAAAGACGCAGCAATCGTTGAAATCAATCCACTAGTTGTTACAGGTGGAGGAGACGTTATGGCACTTGACGCGAAGTTCAACTTCGACGCTAATGCTTTATACCGTCACAAAGACATTTTAGAATTACGCGACTTCGATGAAGAAGATGCAAAAGAAATCGAAGCGTCTAAATATGACCTAAGCTATATTTCATTAGATGGCAACATCGGATGTATGGTTAACGGTGCTGGACTAGCTATGGCAACAATGGATACGATTAGCTATTACGGCGGATCACCCGCTAACTTCCTTGACGTTGGGGGCGGTGCGACAGCTGAGAAAGTAACGGAAGCATTCAAAATCATTCTTTCAGACAAAAATGTTAAAGGTATTTTCGTTAACATCTTTGGTGGAATCATGAAGTGTGACGTTATCGCTGAAGGCGTAATCACAGCTGCGAAAGAAGTTGGATTGCAAGTACCTTTAGTTGTTCGTTTGGAAGGTACAAACGTAGAACTTGGGAAGAAACTATTGAATGAATCTGGCTTAAACATTATTGCGGCTGGCTCTATGGCTGATGGCGCGCAAAAAATTGTTGAACTTGTAGGCTAAGAAAGGCAGGGACAAAAGATGAGCGTTTATATTAACAAAGATACGAAAGTACTCGTGCAAGGAATTACGGGATCAACAGCTCTTTTCCATACAAAGCAAATGCTTGAATATGGTACAAAAATCGTCGCTGGTGTAACTCCAGGTAAAGGCGGAACTGAAGCTGAAGGCGTACCCGTTTTCAATACAGTAGAAGAAGCTGTGAAAGCAACTGGCGCTAACGTGTCCGTTATTTATGTTCCAGCTCCATTCGCTGCAGATGCTATTCTTGAAGCAGTAGATGCTGATTTGGATATGGCGATTTGTATTACTGAACATATTCCTGTTCTTGATATGGTAAAAGTTAAACGCTATATGGAAGGCAAGAAAACGCGTTTAGTCGGACCGAACTGCCCAGGTGTTATTACACCTGAAGAATGTAAAATTGGTATTATGCCTGGTTACATTCACAAAAAAGGCCATGTAGGCGTAGTTTCTCGTTCTGGTACACTTACTTATGAAGCGGTACACCAACTTTCTCAAGAAGGTATTGGACAAAGTACAGCTGTAGGTATTGGTGGAGACCCAGTAAATGGAACTGACTTCATCGATGCATTATCTGCATTCAATGAAGATCCAGATACTTACGCAGTAGTAATGATTGGTGAGATCGGCGGAACAGCTGAAGAAGAAGCTGCTGAGTGGATCAAAGCTAACATGACTAAACCTGTTGTAGGTTTCATTGGTGGACAAACAGCTCCAGAAGGCAAGCGTATGGGTCATGCCGGCGCAATTATCTCTGGCGGTAAAGGTACAGCTGCTGACAAAATCAAAGCAATGAATGAAGCTGGCATGGAAGTTGCAGCTACACCATCTGTTATTGGTGAAACTTTAATCAAAGTGATTAAAGAAAAAGGCTTGTACGATCAATGTAAAACTCATTAATTAAAAATAAAAGCCAGAAACGTTGTGTAATCGTTTCTGGCTTTTTTTATTTCTAGTAAAAGTTTCATCAAATGCATTTCAAGTAGATCCGATATTTATTGGTCTTAAATAGCGATGAAAATTAAGCATTTTTTAGCTATTTCTTTTTCATGTATAATACGGAGGAAAACAACACAGACTCCAGCGGAAAAAGCGAAGTGTCGAAATCCACACGAACGATTAGTTCGTGTTAGTTCGGCGCAAGCCCGCGGAAAGCGTAGCGTTTTACGGAATATCAACTTAGTAATAATTCTCTCTTACATTCATTCACTATTTTTATTATTAAGACAGATTGTTTTGAGTGATGTATTAAATAAATGCAAGAAGCTAAAACAGATATAAGGTTATTATATAGAAGAAACTCAAAATATTATTTAACATATGATAGAGTCGAAACTGGTCGAAAACTGGTCAATTTAGAAGAAACAGATTATCATAAAAGGTGGCGGCTCATCATCAGATGTGTTGTTTGAAAAAAAGGAGGAAATGCATGATAAAACAAACATTTCATCAACGACTGTTGGCTCTTCACTACGTTTTGCCAATCCCTCTTAATCGCTTGGAGCCCCTACTTCAAGAGGATCATGATTTAGCCGCATGTGAGGGAATGAGTTCCTATCAGCTCTCAAAATTGTTGAGGTTAACACCTGAACGTGCCAGGAAATTTAAAGAAGCATATACCAAAGTGCTTGGAACCCCCCTTGTACAAGCATATAACACGAATAATATTACCCCAATCCCATTTTACCATCCCAATTATCCCAAACAATTAAGAACTCTATATGACCCGCCTACAATCCTTTACGCAAAAGGCGATATTGATTATTTATCCATGAAAAATTACGTGGCTGTAATTGGAGCAAGAGATGCTACAAACTATTCGAAGGATGCTTTGACTTTTATTCTTCCTCCCCTTATACAAAATGAAATCGTGATTGTCAGTGGCATGGCGAAAGGTGCTGATGCCATGGCTCATCAAGCAACTCATAATCTTGGTGGTAAAACCATCGGAATTCTTGGTCATGGCCACTATACCCGATACCCAAAAGAGAATGATCAGTTATATACAATAATGGAAAAGCATCATTTAACCTTATCTGAATATCCACCGTATATTACACCACAAAAGTGGTATTTTCCTATGCGTAACCGCTTAATCAGTGGACTTTGCGATGCGTTGGTTGTGACAGAAGCAAAAGAAAAAAGCGGTACACTCATTACACTTCAACATGCATTGGACAATGGGAAAGATGTTTATTGTGTTCCAGGTCCCATAACTTCCAATTTATCGCTTGGTCCTAATCAGTCGTTGTTAGAAGGGGCAAAACCGATCTGGAATGGGTATCAAATTGTAGAAGAATTTCAGGGCTTGTCGTTTAAAAAATAAATAGCGTAATGAAAAATGGTTGCAATATACTAGAATCTGTTATACATTTTGCAACAGGTATTTCTTTTATTGATTTATTAGGAACCTCTATGAGGAGGCACATACATGTCGGATTTTTTAGTGATTGTGGAATCGCCCGCCAAAGCGAAAACGATTGAACGTTATCTTGGCAAAAAATATAAAGTGAAAGCATCACTTGGTCATGTTCGTGATTTACCACGTAGTCAAATGGGTGTGGACGTAGAAAACGAATACACGCCAAAGTACATCACGATTCGTGGCAAAGGCCCAGTAATGCAAGATTTAAAATCAGCAGCCAAAAAAGCGAAGAAAATTTATCTCGCGGCTGACCCCGATCGCGAAGGTGAAGCAATTGCTTGGCATCTCGCGAATTCATTGAACATTGATATTGAATCAGATTGTCGCGTTGTTTTTAATGAAATTACAAAAGACGCAATTAAAGAATCATTTAAAAACCCACGTCCCATTGATATGGACCTAGTGGATGCACAACAAGCACGACGTATCTTGGACAGGCTTGTTGGTTATAACATCAGTCCGATTCTATGGAAGAAAGTCAAAAAAGGTCTTTCAGCAGGACGTGTACAATCCGTTGCATTGAGACTGATTATTGATCGTGAGAACGAAATTAAGAACTTCCAGCCTGAAGAATACTGGTCAATCGAAGGTAGCTTTGAAAAAGGCAAAAAATCTTTTGATGCTATGTACTTCGGAAACGGAGCTGAAAAAGTAAAACTGACAAACGAAGCTCAAGTTAACGAAATCTTAAAGCAACTTAAAGGTGACAAGTTCGAAGTCACAAGTGTTGTAAAAAAAGAACGTAAACGTAACCCTGCGCCATCATTTACTACATCATCTCTTCAACAGGAAGCGGCACGCAAGTTGAACTTCCGAGCAAGAAAAACAATGATGCTGGCTCAGCAACTTTATGAAGGTTTGAATGTTGGAAAAGAAGGCACGGTCGGGTTGATTACGTATATGCGTACAGATTCTACGCGAATTTCCGATACTGCGAAGAAAGATGCACACAGTTATATTGAAGGGCAATATGGCAAGGAATATGTCACCACATCGACAGGACCCGCTAAACAATCAAGCAAGTCTCAAGATGCCCATGAAGCGATTCGTCCGACGAGTGTACTGAGATCTCCTGATCAGCTGAAATCGATTCTTTCAAAAGATTTATTGAAACTATACAAATTGATTTGGGAACGTTTTTTGGCGAGCCAGATGTCATCAGCTGTTTTGGATACGGTTACGATTGACTTAACAAATGAGAATGTTGTTTTCCGTGCAAATGGTTCACAAGTGAAATTCCCTGGTTTCATGAAATTGTATGTAGAAGGTAACGATGACCAAGTAGAAGAAAAAGATCGTATTTTACCTGAAATGGAAAAAGGCGACTTTGTGAAGAAGCTTGAAATCGAGCCGAAGCAACATTTCACGCAACCACCTCCACGTTATTCAGAGGCCCGATTAGTTAAAACGCTTGAAGAATTAGGTATAGGTCGACCATCGACTTATGCGCCAACGCTTGATACAATACAAAAGCGAGGGTATGTTTCTCTCGATGCAAAACGATTTGTACCAACTGAACTTGGTGGTATTGTCCATCAGCTTGTGTTAGAGTTTTTCCCTGACATCATCGATATTGAGTTTACTGCCCAGATGGAAAAAGATTTGGACAGTGTTGAAGAAGGACAGGAAAAATGGGTTCATATTATCGATAAATTCTACAAAGACTTTGAAAAGCATGTAACGCATGCAGACAAAGAAATGGAGAAAGTCGTAATCAAGGATGAACCTGCAGGAGAAGATTGTGAGTTATGTGGATCTCCAATGGTCTTTAAATTAGGAAGATATGGAAAATTCATGGCATGCAGTAACTTCCCGGATTGTCGTAATACAAAAGCAATTGTTAAAAATATCGGAGTGACTTGTCCAAGCTGTAAAGAAGGCGAAGTTGTTGAACGTAAAAGTAAAACGAAGCGAATTTTTTATGGATGCGACCGTTACCCAACTTGTGAATTCGTATCGTGGGACAAGCCGATCAGTCGTCCGTGTCCAAAATGTAGCGAATTGCTCGTAGAGAAAAAACTGAAAAAAGGCATACAAATTCAGTGTACTTCTTGTGATTATAAGGAAGACACACAAGCATAAAAATGTAACGCATAAGCGTCAGTCGAGTTGGCCCGTGGTTGGGTTTTCTGGACTGACGTTTGAATTTGTACATAGAAACTAAAGAACGAAATTATAATTTGGAAAGTTTCTGCTTTCTGAGATTAGAAAAGGTTGGTGTAGAAATTGACAATCGTCAATGTAATAGGAGCAGGTCTGGCAGGAAGTGAAGCGGCGTGGCAAATCGCTAAAAGAGGTGTTCGAGTTCGATTGTACGAAATGCGTCCGGTTAAACAAACAGCTGCTCATCATACGGATAAATTTGCTGAACTGGTGTGTTCGAATTCTTTACGTGCAAACACTTTGACTAATGCAGTCGGTGTTATTAAAGAAGAAATGAGAATGTTGGATTCCGTTATTATGGGAGCTGCAGACAAATGTTCTGTACCTGCAGGTGGAGCTCTTGCAGTAGACCGTCACGAATTTGCAGGCTACGTAACAGATAAAGTGAAAAACCATCCTCTTGTTGAAGTAATCAATGAAGAAGTAACGGAAATTCCTGAAGGCATTACGATTATCGCAACAGGACCTTTAACTTCTCAAGCCTTGGCTGAAAAGATCCAACAATTGACCGGTCAGGATTATTTATACTTTTATGATGCAGCTGCACCTATTGTGGAAAAAGAAAGTATCAATATGGACAAAGTTTATGTTAAATCCCGCTACGATAAAGGGGAAGCGGCATACATCAATTGCCCGATGACTGAAGAGGAATTTGACCGTTTTTATGAAGCGTTGATTTCGGCTGAAGTGGTGCCTTTGAAAGAATTCGAAAAAGAGATTTATTTCGAAGGGTGTATGCCATTTGAAGTAATGGCTGAACGTGGGAAAAAGACATTACTATTCGGTCCGATGAAGCCAGTTGGTCTTGAGGATCCGAAAACTGGTAAGGTTCCATATGCAGTTGTTCAGTTGCGTCAAGATGATGCAGCCGGCACTTTGTACAACATTGTCGGATTTCAGACACATTTAAAATGGGGTCCACAAAAACAAGTTTTGCAGTTAATTCCAGGTTTGGAAAACGTAGAAATCGTCCGCTATGGCGTAATGCATCGCAATACTTTCATAAATTCTCCGAGAGTTTTGAAACCTACATATCAATTGAAAACAAATGATACGTTGTTCTTTGCAGGTCAAATGACAGGTGTAGAAGGATATGTAGAATCAGCGGGAAGTGGCTTGATAGCAGGCATAAACGCTGCTAGAATGGCTTTAGGAGAAGAATTGCTTGTGTTCCCTGAAGCAACTGCATTAGGAAGTATGGCCCGGTATATAACAGAAGCCGACCCTAAAAACTTCCAGCCGATGAACGTTAACTTTGGTTTATTCCCTGCATTACCGCAGCGATACAAAACAAAAGAAAAACGTGGAGAGAAGCAAGCTGAACGAGCACTAGGCACAATTCAAAATTTTATGAATTCACTTTCGATTTAATTGCTGAAAGCCTCTAATTATTGTTATAATTTAGAGGCTTTTTACTTTGTCATATTTATTAATTCGTATACATTTCATTTTTCGCGTGTTTTGGCATCCAGCTGCTCCGGCTGTTTCGAGACTGGACGGTTCCTGGCGCTTTAACTATTTGGAGGTACAGACACTTATGACTCCGTTAGAAGCTTTGTCTCAATTTAAAAGCTATATCCAGCTTGAAAAGAACTATTCAGAACACACTGTTCGGGATTACGAATCAGACCTGCTCTACTTTTTTGGTTTTTTACAATCAGAAGGGATTACAAGCTTACATGATGTCGAATACATCCATGCACGACTGTATGTGACAAAACTGTACGATGAATCACTTTCGCGCACCTCAATTTCTAGAAAAATATCGGCGATCCGTTCATTTTTTAAGTTTGGTAACCGGGAATTCGGTTTAAAAGAAGATGCCTTTCGCTCCTTATATCATCCCAAAAAAGAGGAACGTCTTCCTCATTTTTTTTATGAAGAAGAATTACAACAGTTGTTTCTAGCTACTGAGGGCGAAGAACCTATGGTACTTCGAAATCGGGCTATACTCGAAATGTTGTATGCAACCGGAATTCGTGTAAGTGAATTGACATCATTAGAAGAACGGGATATTGATATGCGTCTCGGCATCATGCGGGTGATGGGTAAAGGCCGAAAAGAGAGATATGTACCGTTTGGTCAGTTTGCTCAAGATGCGTTGGAACTCTATTTGGAAAACGCGCGTCTTAAACTAATGAAACAAGCAAAACACAATTTTGTTTTTACAAATATGCGTGGTCAACCTTTGACTCCACGCGGTGTTAGATATATACTGAGCGACTTAGTAGAAAAAGCGTCATTGCATACTAAAATCTATCCACATATGTTGCGGCATACATTTGCGACACACTTACTGAACAATGGAGCAGACTTGCGAACAGTCCAGGAATTACTTGGACATAGTCATTTGTCTTCGACACAAGTTTATACACACGTAACCAAAGAACATTTGCGAAAAACTTATATGAATGCGCATCCTAGAGCATAATGATGGATGAGCTATACGAGAGGTGAACATCTTGGGAGAAATACATGCAACCACGATATTTGCGATTCAGCATAAAGGAAAGTCTGCAATGTCTGGCGATGGTCAAGTTACTTTAGGAAATCAAGTTGTCATGAAACATACAGCCAAAAAAGTAAGACGCTTATACAATGGGAAAGTGCTTGCAGGTTTTGCTGGATCAGTGGCAGACGCTTTTACATTATTTGAAATGTTTGAAGCGAAATTGATGGAATACGATGGCAACTTACAACGAGCTGCAGTCGAACTTGCCCAACAATGGAGAGGCGACAAAATGTTACGAAGACTTGAAGCGATGTTGCTCGTGATGAATGATGAGACACTTTTATTGGTTTCCGGCACTGGAGAAGTAATCGAACCCGATGATGGCATTTTAGCAATTGGTTCGGGCGGGAATTTTGCATTGGCAGCAGGGCGTGCACTAAAACAATTTGCTGGAGAAACCATGAATGCAACCGAAATTGCCAAGGCAGCACTTACAACTGCGGCCGATATCTGTGTATTTACAAATCATCAAATTATTGTGGAGGCGTTAAGTGAATGAATAAACAACAGTTAACCCCAAAACAAATAACCGAGCATTTGGACCGCTTTATTGTCGGACAAAAAGAAGCTAAAAAATCAGTTGCGGTTGCATTGCGAAATCGCTATCGAAGAAGTTTGTTGTCAGATGAGATGAAAAATGAAGTTATACCGAAAAATATATTGATGATTGGTCCTACTGGAGTTGGTAAAACGGAAATTGCAAGAAGAATCGCCAAACTTACCAATGCTCCGTTTATCAAAGTAGAAGCCACCAAGTTTACCGAAGTTGGTTATGTCGGTCGAGACGTCGAATCAATGGTACGCGATTTGACAGAAGCAGCTGTTCGAATTGTCAAAGAAGAAATGACTGAAGGCGTAAAAGCTCAGGCTGAACGCTTAGCCAATGATGCGATTGTGCGTCTACTCGTCCCATCCTTAAAAAAGAAACATAATACGCAAAACCCATTTGAAATGTTATTTGGTCAAAAAGCAGAACAGGAAGAAACTGCTACTGACGATACAGATATTCGTTTAAAACGCTCCCAAATTGCCGAAGATTTAAGAGACGGGAAATTGGAAGATGAATGGGTGAACGTCGAAGTGACTGAACAAGCACCTTCAATGTTTGATGCATTCCAAGGCTCTGGAATGGAAAGTATGGGGCAGAATATGCAAGATGCATTGTCTAATCTGATGCCGAAGAAAAAGAAAAAGCGCCGTTTACAAGTAAAAGATGCACGTCGAGTTTTAACACTCGAAGAAGCTCACAAGCTTATTGATTCTGAAGAAGTAGCTCAAAAATCTATCGAACGTGCCGAGCAAACGGGTATCATATTCATTGATGAAATCGATAAGATTGCAAGTAAGGGTGGCAACGGATCATCAGTAGATGTTTCGCGTGAAGGTGTTCAACGTGATATATTACCAATTGTTGAAGGATCAACCGTTCAAACGAAATATGGAGCTGTGAAAACTGATTACATGCTGTTCGTAGCTGCAGGTGCCTTCCATACAGCGAAACCTTCTGATTTAATCCCGGAACTGCAAGGACGTTTCCCAGTCCGTGTGGAACTTGAGAAATTATCAAAAGAAGATTTTGTTCGCATACTGAAAGAACCAGATCATTCGTTGATACGTCAATACAAGTCATTGCTGGAAACAGAAGGTGTAACTCTTGAATTTACGGACAGTGCAATTGAGCGGATTGCTGAAATTGCAACAGAAGTAAATCAAGAAACCGATAATATCGGTGCACGTCGATTGCATACGATTTTGGAGAAGCTACTAGAAGAACTTTCATACGAAGCTTCTGAAATTGCTCCTGCACATATCGACATTACGCCTGCATATGTCGACCAAAAGCTTGGAAATATCGTAAAAAACAAAGATTTGTCACAATTCATTCTGTAATGTAAGATATATCTGTTCCAAAAACAATTAAAAACCTTTAGAATATTAAATAAATAGCTGTACCCAATATAGGAGGCCACATTAATGAATTTATTAGGTAAAACAAGAAAGATTAACTCGATGCTTCAAGCGTCAGCAGGTAAGCCGGTTAACTTTAAAGAAATGGCAACAACACTAAGCAACGTAATCGAATGTAACGTCTTCATCGTCAGCCGTAAAGGTAAACTACTAGGATTCGACATCAATCAACAAATCGAGAACGAACGTATGATTAAAATGATGGAAGAGCGTCAATTCCCTGAAGAATATACGAAAAACCTTTTCAACGTAAATGAAACATCTTCTAACTTGGATGTGTACAGCGAACACACAGTATTTCCAGTAGAAAACCGCGAGTTATTCAAAGATGGTTTAACGACAATCGTTCCAATCATCGGGGGCGGGGAACGTCTTGGAACATTAATTCTTGGACGTTTAAAAGCAGAGTTCCATGATGACGATTTAATTCTTGGTGAATACGGTGCAACGGTTGTAGGAATGGAAATCTTACGTGAGAAATCAGAACAAATCGAAGTGGAAGCACGTAGCAAAGCAGTTGTACAAATGGCGATCAACTCTCTGTCTTATAGTGAATTAGAAGCTATCGAACATATTTTCGAAGAGCTTGATGGAAACGAAGGCTTGCTAGTTGCTTCTAAAATTGCTGACCGTGTAGGCATCACTCGTTCGGTAATCGTTAATGCCCTACGTAAACTGGAAAGTGCTGGTGTTATTGAATCTCGTTCTTTAGGAATGAAAGGTACTTACATCAAAGTATTAAATGACAAATTCTTAAACGAATTGGCTCAACTAAAACTTAAATAAGAATTAGCTAACGACCACAATGACTCAACCATTGTGGTCGTTTTTTCAAACCATCAAGTTTACAACCTTATGGAAAAGTGGAGGGATAGTTGAAGAAATGGCTATCAGAGTTGGATTAATGATCAATTTTCAGTTTGATTTGTTCTCGTTTATATCATTTGGAGTCCACTGAATTCACAATCATTAAACCGAAGTTCGATCTTTTGTTGATTTTTGTTAGAAACACTTGCGAGTTTAGTCTAGATATGGTATATTATCAAATGGTGTTATCACACACGCATTTGGATAGTGACAAGTGGTCCTTAACAAAGTTAAGGTCTTGAGCTCTAGTTGAAAAATGCGGAGGAAAAAAACCATATCAGGAGGAAACAAAACATGTCAGTAATTTCTATGAAACAATTACTTGAAGCTGGTGTACACTTCGGTCACCAAACTCGCCGTTGGAACCCAAAAATGAAGAAATACATCTTTGTGGAACGTAACGGAATCTACATCATCGATCTACAAAAAACGGTTAAGAAGTTAGAAGAAGCATATGACTTCATGCGCCAAGTTGGAGCAGACGGTGGTAAAGTTCTTTTCGTTGGTACGAAAAAACAAGCACAAGAAGCTATCAAAGAAGAAGCAGAACGCTCAGGTATGTACTATGTTAACCAACGTTGGTTGGGTGGTACATTAACAAACTTCGGTACGATCCAAAAACGTGTAAACCGTTTGAAAGCGATCGAAAAAATGGAAGAAGACGGTACTTTCACTGTACTTCCTAAAAAAGAAGTTGTTCAACTTAAAAAAGAACACGAACGTCTTGTTAAATTCTTAGGCGGTATTCGCGACATGAAAGGTGTACCGGACGTTATGTTCGTAGTAGACCCACGTAAAGAGCGTATTGCTGTTGCGGAAGCTATTAAATTGAACATCCCTCTAGTAGGAATCGTTGATACAAACTGTGACCCAGATGAAATCGACTACGTAATTCCTGCAAACGACGATGCTATTCGTGCCGTTAAATTATTAACTGGTAAAATGGCGGATGCGTTACTTGAGTCAAAACAAGGTGAAGATCTATCTCCAGCTGAAGCTGCTGAGTAATCCCCACGTATGTTACAGGTGATAAGCGGCTTAAACCCCTTATCACCTTTTTTTGAGAAATGACACAGAGTTGATACTTGAATAGGAGGAAACAACAATGGCAGTTACAGCACAAATGGTTAAAGAATTACGCGAAAAAACAGGCGCAGGTATGATGGACTGTAAAAAAGCGTTAGTAGAAGTAAATGGTGATATTGATGCAGCAGTAGACTTTTTACGTGAAAAAGGTCTTTCTAGCGCGGCTAAAAAAGCTGACCGTATCGCTGCAGAAGGTACTACTTACATCTTAGAAGAAGGTAATGATGCAATTCTTCTTGAAGTAAATGCTGAAACTGATTTCGTTGCTAAAAACGAAGGTTTCCAAACATTGGTTAAAGAATTAGCTGATCACTTACTTGCGACTAAACCTGAAACAGTGGAAGAAGCAACTGCTTCTACAATGTCTAACGGATTGACTGTTGCAGACCACATTTCAAATGCAATTGCTAAAATCGGTGAAAAAATCACATTGCGTCGTTTTGTAGTTCGCACAAAAACGGACAACGATGCTTTTGGTTCATACCTACACATGGGTGGCCGTATTGGTGTTCTTGTAACACTTGAAGGATCTTCTGATTCTCAAGCAGCAAAAGACGTTGCTATGCACGTTGCTGCTTTAAACCCTACTTATATCTCTCGTGACGAAGTTTCTGAAGATGAAGTTGACCGCGAGCGTAAAGTATTGACTGAGCAAGCTTTAAACGAAGGCAAACCAGAAAACATTGTAGCTAAAATGGTTGAAGGCCGCCTTGGTAAATATTTCGAAGACGTTTGTTTGCTTGACCAATCATTCGTTAAAAATTCAGATCAAAAAGTTCGTGAATTCGTGAAATCAACGGGCGGTACTATTACTGAATTCGTACGTTACAGCGTTGGTGAAGGAATCGAAAAACGCCAAGATAACTTTGCTGAAGAAGTAATGAGCCAAGTTAACAAAGGTTAATTTCAAAAGAATATATGATTACTCCGGGGAGCACGATTTTGTGTTCCCTATTTTTCGATAAAAAAGTGTAATGGAGGCTACCCATGAGCGAAACTAAATACAATCGAGTCGTTTTAAAATTAAGTGGAGAAGCTTTGGCAGGAGAGCAAGGTTTCGGACTTTCTCCTCAAATTATTAAATCCGTAGCTGAGCAAGTGAAAGAAGTTGTAGAGTTGGGTGTGGAAGTGGCTGTCGTTGTTGGCGGCGGAAACATCTGGCGTGGTAAAGTAGGTAGTGAAATGGGTATGGACCGTGCAACTGCGGACTATATGGGCATGTTAGCTACTGTTATGAATTCTTTAGCACTACAAGATTCACTTGAAAAGTCAGGTATTGAAACACGTGTTCAATCCTCAATTGAAATGCGTCAAGTAGCTGAACCTTATATTCGCAGAAAAGCAATTCGACATCTTGAGAAAAAAAGAGTCGTTATTTTTGCAGCTGGTACAGGAAACCCTTACTTCTCTACAGATACAACAGCGGCTCTACGTGCAGCAGAGATTGAAGCAGATGTTATTTTGATGGGCAAAAACAATGTTGATGGCGTTTATTCAGACGATCCAAAAACAAACAGTGAAGCCGTCAAATATGAGACGCTTTCATTCTTGGAAGTCATTCAACAAGGGCTGCAAGTAATGGATTCTACTGCATCGACACTATGTATGGACAACGACATCCCGCTCATAGTATTCTCAATTATGGAGAATGGAAATATTAAACGTGCCGTTTTAGGTGAAACAATCGGTACAATCGTTAGGAGGAATACGTAATGTCAAAACAAGTAATTGAACAAACGAAAGAAAGAATGACAAAAGCAATTCAAGCTTTAAGTCGCGAACTTTCAACAATTCGTGCGGGTCGTGCAAGTGCTTCATTATTGGATAAAATTACAGTGGATTACTACGGTTCACCAACGCCGATTAATCAAATCGCTGGAATTGCGACACCTGAAGCTCGCTTGCTGACAATTCAACCTTATGACAAGACTGCTCTTGGGGATATCGAAAAAGCGATTCAAAAATCGGATTTAGGTATTTCTCCATCAAATGATGGTACTGTTATCCGTATTGCTATTCCCGCTTTGACTGAAGAACGTCGTAAAGACTTAGTTAAATTGGTCAAAAAAGAAGCGGAAGAAGCAAAAGTCGGCATTCGTAATATCCGACGTGATGCGAATGATGAATTGAAAAAACTAGAGAAGAAAAGCGAAATCACAGAAGATGATCTACGTGGATTCTCTGACAACGTTCAAAAATTAACGGATGACTATATCGTTAAAATTGATCAAGTTGCTAAAGACAAAGAGAAAGAAATTTTGGAAGTTTAAGCATTTGAACCTTTTTACAGTTAAGGCGTTCCTATTCAATAGGACGTCTTTTTTTGTGGGAAAGAAGAAAAACTCACCGATTTTTGATATGATAGGAAAGACGACATTCCGATAAGTGCGTAAAGTGGAGGATTCAGCATGTTACATAAACTCATTCGGAGAAAACCCGAACGACAAAACCAATCGCTGGCGGAGCGTATTTCGCATACTAAAAAAGATCAAATCCCTGAACACATTGCGATTATTATGGATGGCAATGGTAGATGGGCTAAGAAAAGAGCTCTCCCTCGAGTGGCCGGCCATCATGAAGGCATGAAAACGGTTCGTAAAATTACTCGTCTTGCCAATGATTTAGGCGTAGGGGCTTTAACCGTGTATGCCTTTTCAACTGAAAACTGGAAACGTCCAAAACTTGAAGTTGATTTTATTATGCGTTTACCTGAAGAGTTTTTAGGTACCTATCTGCCTGAGCTGATTGAACAAAATGTGCGTGTCGTCATGATGGGTGAAAATGATACATTACCTCGACATACACAGGAAGCAGTTCGAAAAGCAATGGAAGCTACAAAAAATAATACGGGATTAATTTTAAATTTTGCTTTAAATTATGGTAGCCGTGCAGAGATTGCGCAAGCAATGCAAAAAATCGCACAACTCGTGGAGGAAGGTTCAATAAGTTCTAGTGAAGTGACAGAAGACTTGATTTCTCAGCATTTAATGACGTGTGAACTCCCAGAACCAGATTTGCTCATTCGTACAAGCGGGGAAGTCCGTTTAAGTAACTTCATGCTTTGGCAATTGGCTTACACAGAGTTTTGGTTTACAGAAACACTTTGGCCGGATTTTGATGAAAACTGCTTGCTTGATGCAGTAGAAAGTTACCAAAACCGAAATCGCCGTTACGGGGGATTGAAGGGAGAAGAATCAAATTGAAACAACGCATCATTACGGCAGTAATTGGAGCCGCTTTATTTATTCCAATTGTATGGCTTGGTGGCCTTCCTTTCACATTGCTGGTATATGCAATGGCAGCAGTTGGCTTATTTGAGATATTGCGCATGAAGGGACATTCGCTTTTTTCCGTTCACGGAGCGATTACGCTAATGGCCTTGTTTATTTTTTTATTACCCAATAAATGGTCCATCCCATTGATGGAAACAACGGGATATACCAAAATAGATTTAGCACTTATTGCTGTACTTTTATTACTTATATACACCGTTGTTGTAAAAAATCGCTACACATTCGAAGATGCCGCTTTCTCGATTATGGGCGTTCTCTATATCGGGATTGGGTTCTTCTATTTTATTGAGACGAGAATGGCTGGCATTGAATATGTCATTTTTGCACTGTTGGTAATTTGGACCACCGATTCAGGAGCTTATTTTACAGGGAAAAAATTTGGTAAAAAGAAATTATGGCCTGATATTTCTCCTAATAAGACCATTGAAGGATTTGTCGGAGGAATCGTAACGGCTATTATTTTTGCTGTACTTTTTCAATGGATTTATCCAATCAGTTCTTCGTATACGATGCTAATCTTTGTGACAATACTTGCATCCATTTTCGGTCAAATGGGTGATTTAGTCGAATCAGCTCTTAAACGTCATTACAACGTTAAAGATTCAGGTAATTTATTGCCTGGACATGGCGGAGTATTAGACAGATTTGATAGTTTATTATTTGTGTTACCATTGTTACACTTTTTGCATTTTACCGGTTAAGGGGATTTGACGTTTATGACAAAGCTTATTAGTTTATTGGGAGCAACAGGCTCTATCGGGATTCAAACGATTGACATCATAAGAGAACATCCACAGCAATTTAAACTAGTGGCTTTTTCTGCTGGACGCAATCTTGAAAAAACGAAAGAAATCATTCGTGAGTTCAAGCCTACACTTGTATCAGTTCAAGAAGAAGTTGATGCAATTTCACTTAAAAAGGAATTTCCAGGCATTGAACTTGCATATGGTAGCAAAGGGTTGGTTGATGTTGCGACTCATCCAGACGCTTCGATCCTGGTGAATGCTGTGCTTGGAAGTGTTGGACTGGAAGCAACCTTAGAGGCAATTAAACAACAAAAGACAATTGCTTTGGCAAATAAAGAAACACTCGTCACTGCTGGACATCTGGTGATGGCAGCGGCACAAAAATATAAAGCGCCTATATTACCGGTTGATAGCGAACATTCTGCGCTTTTCCAATCGATGAATGGTGAAAAAAGAAGCCAAGTAAGGAAGTTGGTTTTAACTGCATCGGGCGGCAGCTTCCGCGATCGTACTCGTGAAGAATTGGAGAACGTAACGATTCAGGATGCATTGAACCACCCAAACTGGTCAATGGGTGCGAAAATTACAATTGATTCCGCAACCATGATGAACAAAGGATTAGAAGTGATTGAAGCGCAAGTTCTTTTCGACATGCCGTATGATGATATTGAAGTTGTGTTGCACAGGGAAAGTATCATTCATTCAATGGTGGAATTCCATGATACAAGTGTCATGGCTCAATTAGGAACACCTGATATGCGTGTGCCGATTCAATATGCACTCTCTTATCCGGACAGGCTGCCAAGAAACAATGCCAAACGATTAAATCTAGTTGAAATAGGCAAACTGCATTTTGAAGTAATGAATTTTGAACGTTTCCATGCCTTAAAACTTGCCTACGATGCTGGTCGTGCAGGTGGAACGATGACCACAGTTCTGAATGCAGCAAATGAAGCTGCTGTTGCCTTGTTTTTAAATGGAGAGATTCGTTTCCTCCAGATAGAAGAATACATTGAACGTGTCATGGACAAACATTCGCTTATCAGTTCACCGGATTTGGAAACGATTTTGCATGTGGATGCAATTACGAGAAAAGCTGTTCGAAACATGGTAAAATGAAGAAAGATTGATGACAGCGGATTGCTGTAAAAAGGTGGGAATTTATGGAGACAACCATTGCTTTTATCCTGATATTCGGTTCACTTGTATTTTTTCATGAACTGGGGCATTTTATTTTTGCAAAACGTGCAGGAATCATGGTACGTGAGTTTGCAATCGGCTTTGGTCCGAAAATACTTGGCATCACTAAAGGTGAAACTCTTTATACGCTAAGGCTACTTCCTCTTGGAGGATATGTTCGAATGGCTGGAGAAGATATGGATTCGGTTGAGTTACAACCTGGATTCCGTGTCGGACTGATTCTGAACTCAAAAGAAGAAGTCAAAAAAATCGTTTTAAATCAAAACAAACAACAACAAGACATGTTGTTTTTAGAAACCGAACGTTCTGATCTGGAAAAAGGACTTTGGATAGAAGGCTACGATGAAGAAGAAAGATTAGTACGTTATAACGTTTCCCGTGATGCTGTAATTGTGGAAAATGGCAAAGAAACATTAATCGCGCCATACGACCGTCAGTTTGGTTCAAAATCACTTGGTAAACGTGCTATGGCCATCTTTGCAGGGCCTTTATTCAACTTTATTTTATCTTTCTTTATCTTCTTGGCAATCGGACTGCTACAAGGTGTTCCGACATACGAACCTATTATATCGGGAGTCTCTGATGATAGTCCTGCGCTTGCAGCAGGTATGCAGGATGGAGATTTAGTTACTAAAATTAATGGTCAGCCCATTGATAAATGGCAAGATCTCGCTACTAAAGTACAAGCGAGTGCAGGCGAAGAATTAACGTTTGAATATGTACGCGATGGTGAAACAATTAATTCAACAATTACTCCAAAAGCCGTTGAACAGGATGGCAAAGAGTATGGACAAATCGGTGTACTCTATGAAAGTCCAGTTGAAAAAAATCCTCTGAAAGCAGTAGGTTTCGGGGCAGAACAAACGATCTCTTGGATTGTGAAGATTTTTGAACTCCTGGGTATGCTGGTAACTGGCCAGTTTACAATTGATGCACTATCTGGGCCGGTAGGTATTTATAAAGCTACTGAAGAAATGGCTCAATATGGTGTATTCAATTTAATGAACTGGGCAGCTATTCTAAGCATTAACTTAGGAATCATGAATTTACTGCCGCTTCCCGCTTTGGATGGTGGACGATTGTTGTTCTTCCTGTTTGAAGCGATTCGAGGGAAACCTGTGGACCGTCAAAAAGAAGGAATGGTTCATTTTGTCGGAATCATGCTATTGATGGTACTCATGGTAGTTGTAACTTGGAATGATATACAAAGATTTTTCTTTTAAAATTTAATCTACGGATGGTATGAGGAGCTTTTAACTTATGAAACAAAGTCTTACATTCATCCCTACACTTCGTGAAACTCCAGCTGATGCCGATGTTAAGTCGCATCAGCTGCTCCTTCGTGCAGGGTTTATTCGTCAAAATACTAGTGGCATTTATTCGTTCTTACCTCTTGGAAAACGTGTTCTTCAAAAAGTCGAGAGTATTGTACGAGAAGAAATGGATGCGATTAATGGTGTTGAAGTGCTTATGCCTGCGATGCAGCAAGCCGAACTTTGGCAAGAAACTGGCCGTTGGTATTCATATGGTCCAGAATTAATGCGTCTAAAAGATCGACATAATCGTGATTTCGCTTTAGGGGCTACTCATGAAGAAGTCATTACTTCATTGCTTCGTGATGAAATCAAGTCATATAAAAAATTGCCTTTAACACTTTATCAAATTCAAACGAAATTCCGTGACGAAAAACGACCTCGTTTTGGTTTGCTTCGCGGACGTGAATTCCTTATGAAAGATGCCTACTCTTTCCATGCGACACGCGAAAGTTTAGATCAAACATATGATGATATGGTTCAAGCCTATTCCAATATCTTCTCTCGTTTAGGATTGAATTTCCGTGCAGTTATTGCGGATTCAGGTGCCATCGGTGGGAAAGATACGCATGAATTTATGGTCCTTTCTGAAATCGGAGAAGACACAATTGCTTATTCTGACGCGTCAGACTTTGCTGCGAATATTGAAATGGCTGAAGTAAACGTTTCTTATGAATCATCAACAGAAGATTTGAAAGATGTCGAGAAAGTAGCGACTCCAGACCAGAAAACAATTGAGCAAGTGGCAAGTTTCTTAAATGTCGATGTACAAAAATGTATAAAGACACTCGTCTTTAACGTGGATGAAGATTTAGTTTTAGTTCTGGCTCGCGGAGACCATGAAATTAATGACATTAAGGTGAAAAATGCATTACAGGCAAAAGTCGTTGAATTTGCAACTGAAGAAGAAGTCCAAAACTTACTACAGTGTGAAGTTGGCTCTCTAGGTCCTGTGAAAATTCCTGTTGGTGTGAAAGTTATCGCAGACCATGCTGTAGCGGCAATCCGTAATGGTGTATGTGGGGCTAATGTTGCTGGATATCATTTAACAAATGTGAATCCGGGACGCGACTTTGCAGTAGACCAATATGAAGATTTGCGCTTTATCATGGAAGGTGATCCTTCTCCAGATGGAAAAGGAACGATTGTTTTTGCAAAAGGGATTGAAGTGGGACATGTCTTTAAACTTGGAACTACTTATTCTGAGCCAATGAACGGAACTTTCCTGGATGATAATGGCCGTTCTCAGCCTTATATCATGGGTTGTTATGGTATTGGGGTTTCACGTGTAATGGCAGCTGTTGCTGAACAATTCCAAGACGAAAAAGGATTTATCTGGCCAAGTGCAATCGCACCATATAATGTTCATTTAGTGCCAGTAAATACAAAAGACGAAGCGCAAGTTGCTCTTTCTGATGAATTATATAAATTGATGAAAGCATATCGCTATGATGTGTTATATGATGACCGTCCTGAACGTGCAGGTGTGAAGTTTGCCGATTCCGATTTGATTGGGTTGCCAATTCGAATAACGGTCGGTAAAAAAGCATCAGAAGGTCTAGTTGAAGTGAAAATACGTAATACCGGCGAAACATTTGAATGGAAAAAAGAAGAGGTAATGGACCATCTTCAATCTTTCTTTTCGTCATTAAACGATTAATCAAAAGGAAGACCTTGAAATCGGGTCTTCCTTTCTTTTTCTTATGAAAGAAAGGAGGCAGAGAGCATGAGTAAAGATCTTGATGCCAAACAAAGATTACAACTATTATTACAACAATTGGAACTTACCGCCGATGAATACATGACTCATTTTGAATCGGCTTCTTTAAGTCGTATGACAGTACATAAAAAAGAGCGTGTATGGCGTTTTACGATAGAAGTACAGAAACTGTTGCCTTATAACATGTTTCAACTATTCCACATGCGTTTACGTGAGAAATTTGCTGGCATTGCGGATATCAAGTTATCACTGACTTGTGAAAATCCACAGGTTGAAGCTGAGTTAATCGCTTCATATTGGCCATTTGTATTACAGGAAATAGATGATATGTCGCCGCCATTAAGAAATCGTTTGCATACACAAATTCCATCTTTTAATGGTCAGACTGTCCACTTTACCTGTGCTCAGGAAATAGAATTCCGCACTTTGAAAAGTAAATATGCTCCTAAAATTGCAGATGTCTATGCTTCCTACGGTTTCCCGGTTTTACCGATTGATTTTAAATTAGTCGAGCAGGAAGCAGAACTCGCAGCAGCTCAACAAGCATTTATGGAACAACGAAGAATAGAAGAAGAAGAGCTTGGTAAGAAAGCTTTAGCCGATATGCAGAAACGTGATAAAGATCGTGCATCGAATCCAGGTGCTACTTTGAGTGGACCATTCCAATTGGGGATTCCGATTAAAGCGGATGAGCCGATAATGGAAATCAAACAAATACAGGATGAAGAAAGACGCATCACAATTGAAGGATTCGTGTTTGATGTCGAAGTGAAAGAACTTCGAAGCGGTCGTTCTTTATTGACTGTCAAAGTAACGGATTATACTGATTCCATTCTTGTCAAAATGTTCTCTCGCGACAAAGAAGATGCAGAGCTTATGGGGCTGTTGAAAAAAGGGACTTGGTTAAAAGTCCGTGGTTCTGTACAAAACGATACATTCGTCCGTGACTTAATTATCATGGCGCAGGATATTATGGAAATCAAAGTAGATTCCAGAAAAGATACGGCTCCGGAAGACGAAAAAAGAATCGAACTTCATTTACACACACCTATGAGTCAAATGGACGCTGTTTCTTCAGTAGATGCCTTAGTAGGACAAGCGGCCAAATGGGGACACCCGGCAGTAGCAATTACGGATCATGCAGTCGTTCAATCTTTCCCGGATGCGTATGCAGCTGGAAAAAAACATGGCATTAAAATCATTTATGGATTGGAAATTTACATGGTCAACGACGGTGTGAACATTGCTTATGAAGAGGAACATCGAGCATTAGCAGACGCCACTTATGTTGTATTCGATGTGGAGACGACAGGTTTATCTGCGGTTTACGATACCATCATCGAGCTTGCTGCAGTGAAAATTAAGGATGGTCAGGTCTTCGATAAATTCGAAAGTTTTGCCAATCCACATCATCCATTGTCGGCGACTACCATCGAATTGACAGGCATTACCGATGATATGGTTCGTGATGCACCGGATATTGAGGACGTCATCAAGCGCTTCCACGATTGGATCGGCGACAGCATCATGGTTGCGCATAATGCATCGTTCGATATGGGGTTCCTGTACGTTGGCTATAAGAAAATCGGTCTGGAAAAAACCGTTCATCCTGTCATCGATACGCTGGAATTATCCCGCTTCCTTCATCCGGAAATGAAAAACCATCGATTAAACACGATGGCCAAAAAATTCAATATCGAACTTACTCAACATCACCGGGCTATTTATGATACGGAAGCAACGGGTTACTTGCTTTTGAATTTACTCAAAGAAGCTGAACAAAAAGGAATTCACTACCACGATGAATTCAATCATCAAACAGGGAATGCAGAATCGTATAAGAGAGCACGTCCATCTCATTGCACGCTTCTGGCGACAGATGAAGACGGTTTAAAAAACTTGTTTAAATTGGTCTCGTATTCCCATATGAATACCTTTTTCCGAGTACCACGTATTCCACGCTCTGTCCTTGTTAAACACCGGAAAGGGTTACTGATCGGTTCTGGGTGCGACAAGGGTGAAGTATTTGAAGGCTTAATGCAAAAATCTCCAGAAGAAGTCGAAGATATCGCGAAATTCTATGATTACCTAGAGGTTCATCCAAAAGAAGTCTATTCACATTTAATCGAACTTGAATTGGTTCGAGATGAATGGAATTTGGAAGATATCATTCGTAAAATGATCAAACTCGGCAAAAAAATAGGTCGACCTGTAGTAGCGACCGGAAATGTTCATTATGTGAATGAGAATGATGCGATTTTCAGACAGATTTTAATCGGTGGACAAGGCGGAGCCAATCCACTGAATCGACATAAATTACCGAAGGTGCATTTCCGCACGACAAATGAAATGTTAGATGCGTTTTCTTTCCTCGGGGAAGAAACAGCTAAACAAATTGTTGTGGAAAACAGTCATAAGATTTCGGAGAGAATTGAAGAAATCAAACCGATTAAAGATGATTTATATACACCTAAGATCGAAGGGTCCGATGAAGAAGTTCGGGAATTGAGCTATGCGATGGCAAGACAAATTTACGGTGATACACTTCCGGAAATTGTAGAAGCCCGCATAGAAAAAGAACTTACTTCCATTATCGGACACGGATTTGCCGTCATTTATTTAATTTCCCACAAGTTGGTTAAGAAATCTTTGGATGATGGATATTTAGTAGGTTCTCGTGGTTCGGTAGGATCCTCGCTTGTGGCCACTTTGATGGAAATTACGGAAGTGAATCCATTGCCGCCACATTATATATGTCCATCTTGTCAACACGCTGAATTCTTTGATGATGGTTCCGTCAGTTCAGGCTATGATTTGCCGAACAAAGTGTGTCCGCACTGTGAAACGCCATACAAAAAAGATGGACAAGATATTCCATTCGAAACGTTCCTAGGATTCAAAGGAGATAAAGTACCCGATATCGATTTGAATTTCAGTGGTGAATACCAGCCAGTTGCCCATAACTACACGAAAGTGCTATTTGGTGAAGACAATGTATATCGTGCTGGTACTATCGGAACAGTTGCAGAGAAGACAGCTTATGGATACGTCCGAGGTTATGCGAATGACCATAATTTGACGATCCGTGGAGCTGAAATTGACCGTCTTGTTCAAGGGTGTACGGGAGTGAAGAGGTCGACAGGTCAACATCCAGGTGGAATCATTGTTGTTCCGGATTATATGGATATTTTCGATTTTTCACCGATTCAATTCCCTGCAGATGCACAGGACTCCGAATGGAAAACAACTCACTTTGACTTCCATTCGATCCATGATAACTTATTGAAACTGGATATACTCGGACACGATGATCCGACAGCCATCCGTATGCTACAGGACTTGTCAGGGATTGATCCAAAGACGATTCCGACAGATGACCCTGAAGTGATGAAGATTTTCAGTGGTACTGAATCACTGGGAGTAACGCAGCAACAGATTGGTTGTAAGACCGGTACACTCGGAATTCCTGAGTTTGGTACACGTTTCGTGCGTCAAATGTTAGAAGAAACGAAACCATCGACGTTTTCTGAACTTGTTCAGATATCTGGACTGTCACATGGTACGGACGTATGGTTAGGAAATGCTCAGGAACTTATTCAAAATGGAACCTGTCAGCTTTCTGATGTTATTGGGTGCCGGGATGATATCATGGTGTATTTAATTTACCAGGGTCTCGAACCATCACTGGCATTTAAAATTATGGAATCTGTGCGTAAAGGGAAAGGCTTAACCCCGGAATTTGAAGAAGACATGAAATCAAATGGTGTGCCAGGCTGGTATATCGAGGCATGTAAAAAAATCAAATACATGTTCCCGAAAGCCCATGCAGCCGCTTATGTATTGATGGCCGTTCGGATCGCTTATTTCAAAGTTCATTTCCCTATTCTTTACTATGCAGCGTATTTCACAGTACGTGCAGCAGACTTTGATTTGCATGCCATGACGAAAGGCTCTGCATCGATTCGCGCGAAGGTAGATGAAATAAGCGCGAAAGGATTGGATGCCGCCCCTAAGGAAAAAAGCTTGCTCACAGTTCTGGAAATTGCTTTGGAGATGTGTGAACGCGGTTATCATTTCAAGAAAGTGGATCTTTATCAATCAAAAGCAGCTGAATTCATTATTGATGGAAAAGGATTGATTCCTCCTTTCAATGCGATTCCAGGACTTGGTACAAACGTTGCTAAAACGATTGTGGAAGCACGTAAAAATGGCGAGTTCTTGTCTAAAGAAGATTTAGGACAGCGCGGTCGTGTTTCAAAAACCTTGCTTGAATATATGGATCAACTTGGTTGTTTGGAAGGCATGCCGGATGCTAACCAATTGTCACTGTTCTAGGCCTGATTTGCACTGAGAGCATTGGTATGGTATCATTTGTATAACAAGTTGTTGATAGATTTACGGCAAAAGAGTGGGATTTCCCGCTCTTTTCTGTTTGTTATGTCGAAAATAAGTTGCAGCGGGAGGCATATATGAGCAAAATATTAACCGAAGTAGAAAAGCTTGTGACGCCCATTGTTGAAGAGTTGAATTTGGAGCTCGTTGATACGGAGTTTGTAAAAGAAGGACGTAATTGGTTTTTACGTATTTATGTAGATACTCCTCAAGGTGGCATTGACATCGAACATTGTGCGCTTGTAAGTGAACGTATAAGTGAAGTGTTGGATGCAAAAGATCCAATTGAGCAAAACTACTTTTTAGAAGTTTCTTCACCTGGGGCTGAACGTCCATTGAAAAAAGAAAGTGACTTCGAACGTGCAGTTGGTCAATTCATTCATGTGAAAACATACGAGCTGGTGAACGGCCTGAAAGAAAAAGAATTTGAAGGTTTTTTGACTGCTTATAATGAAAATGGCTTAGAAATGGATGTTCGAATTAAAACGAGAAAAATAAAAGTTCAACTTGCAAAAGAGAAAATTGCATTCGCGCGGTTAGCGATTAATTTCTCTGCATAATGTGAATGTAGGAGTGAAAAATAATGGCAAATGAGTTGCTGGATGCTTTAATAGCTCTTGAAAAACAAAAAGGAATTTCACGAGATGTACTAATTGAAGCGATTGAAGCGGCGCTTGTTACAGCGTATAAACGCAATTTTAATCAAGCACAAAACGTACGTGTTGATTTGAACCTGGATAATGGTTCGATGAAGGTTTACTCACGTAAGGATGTAATGGAAGAAGTGTTGGATGATCGTCTACATATTTCATTAGAAGACGCAAAACAAGTAAATCCTGCGTTTGAACTGGGAGATATTGTGGAACAAGAAGTAACACCTAGAAACTTCGGCCGTATCGCGGCACAGACTGCTAAACAAGTAGTTACACAACGTGTTCGTGAAGCAGAACGTGGATTGATTTATGAAGAGTATGTTGATCGCGAAGAAGATATCGTAAATGGTGTTGTTGAGCGTCTGGATGCTCGTAATATTTATGTAGGACTTGGTAAAGTTGAAGCGGTATTACCGGTGAATGAACAAATTCAAACGGAAACATACCGTCCACATGAGCGCATTAAAGTGTATATCACGAAAGTAGAACGCACAACTCGCGGACCGCAAGTATTCGTATCACGTACACACCCAGGATTGCTTCGTCGTCTGTTTGAAATGGAAGTACCTGAAATTTATGACGGCATCGTTGAAATTAAATCAATTGCTCGTGAAGCTGGCGATCGATCAAAAATATCAGTTGTTGCGCACAATGACGATGTAGATCCAGTTGGTTCTTGTGTAGGAGCTAAAGGTTCCCGCGTTCAAACAATCGTCAATGAGCTGAATGGTGAAAAAATTGATATTGTTGAATGGTCTGAAGATCCAGTGGTTTTCGTTGCCAACGCTCTGAGCCCATCAAAAGTATTAGATGTTCAAGTCCATGAAGAAGAGAAATCTACGACAGTGGTAGTTCCTGACTATCAATTATCTTTGGCAATTGGTAAACGTGGGCAAAATGCTCGTTTAGCTGCTAAATTGACTGGATGGAAAATCGATATCAAGAGTGAAACAGACGCTCGCGAACTAGGTATTTACCCATCTGCTCATGCTTCAGAAAACTATGACATCGAAGATGAAGAATACGAAGAAAATATCGAAGACAACTTTGATTTATACAAAGATGACGAAGAATAAACAAAGAGGGTGAATTTTGATGTCCAATCAAAAGAAAATACCTTTACGAAAATGCGTTGCTACTGGCGAAATGTTTCCTAAAAAAGAAATGATTCGTGTTGTTCGCTCAAAAGAAGGCGAAGTTTCGGTAGATTTAACTGGTAAAAAGTCTGGTCGCGGAGCTTATGTCTCCAAAACCAAGCAAGCAGTTGAAATCGCAAAAAAACGCAAAGTGCTAGACAGCCAATTAGAAGCAAAAATACCAGAAAGCATTTTTGAAGAATTGTTGACTGTGATTGAAAGAGAGCAAATTACATGAATACACAGCAACGGATTTTACAACTAATCGGTTTGGCCGTGCGTGCAAGAATGTTGATATCTGGTGAGGAACTGGTAGTCAAAGATATTCGTGCGAACCGTGCGAAACTAGTAATTATCTCATCAGATGCATCTGAGAATACGATGAAAAAAATTCAAGACAAATGCAACACTTACAACGTTGAGTTACATGTTTTCGGAGATCGCTCTGATCTTGGACATGCTACAGGAAAAGAGGCCCGTGTGGTACTCGCAATAACTGACGACGGTTTTGCAAAAAAACTGTCCGGACTACTCAACGAATTTAACCGGGGGTGACCAAATGACCAAATTACGCGTCCATGAATATGCGAAGCAAATAAATAAAACAAGTAAAGAAGTTATTGAGCAATTAAGTAAGTTGAATGTACAAGTGACGAATCATATGTCGACATTAGAAGGAGACGCTGTTTCTAAGTTGGACTCTGTCTACAAGAAATCGTCTGCTCCTGCTCAAAAAACTGCAACACAAAGCAACAATCGTCCACAGGGTTCTGGTTCTCAAAACAGCCGTCCACAAAGTTCTGGTTATCAAGGAAATCGCCCACAGGGTTCTGGTTCTCAAGGCAACCGTCCACAAAGTGACCGTCCTCAAGGAAATCGTCCACAAGGGTCTGGTACACAAGGCAGCCGACCACAAGGTAGTGGATATCAAGGGAATCGCCCACAAGGTAGCGGTTCTCAAGGCAACCGTTCACAAGGGGATCGTCCTGCTGGCAGTGGTTATCAAGGGAATAAGCCAAGTACACCTGCTGCTAAACCATCTTCAGGTCAAAGTCGTGGTATGACAAATACACCTTCTCGTGACAAGCAAAAACCTGCAGCAGCAGCTACAGGAGACAGCCGTAAGCAAGAACAAGGTGCTCAATCGAAAGAAAAGAAAGTCTTTGGACAAAACCGTCCTGCTGGTTCAGGGTTTGGTGGACGTCCAGGTGGCGGTGGGAATCACCGTCCGGGAACTGGTAATCGCGCTGGAAGAAACAAAGGGAAACAAAATCGTCAACCAGTAGCTCCTCCAGTACCAAGAAAAGAAAAAGAATTGCCGGAAAAAATCACTTTCTATGAATCATTGACAGTGGCAGAACTGGCAAAAAAATTAGGCAGAGAGCCTTCAGAAATCATCAAGAAATTATTCTTGCTTGGTGTGATGGCAACAATCAACCAAGAATTAGATAAAGATGCAATCGAATTAATCTGTACCGATTATGGTGTTGAAGTAGAAGAAGAAATCCGCGTTGATATTTCGGATTTAGAAGGCTATTTCGAAGGCGAAACAGAAGAACAAGGTGTTCAAAAAGAACGTCCACCAGTTGTAACAATCATGGGACACGTTGACCATGGTAAAACAACACTTCTAGATTCAATTCGTAATACAAAAGTAACTGCTGGTGAAGCTGGCGGGATTACACAACATATTGGTGCTTACCAAGTTGTTGAAAACGGCAAGAAAATTACGTTCCTGGATACTCCTGGTCACGCAGCTTTCACAACAATGCGTGCGCGTGGTGCGAGAGTAACGGATATTACGATTTTAGTTGTTGCAGCAGATGATGGTGTAATGCCTCAAACAATTGAAGCAATCAATCATGCCAAAGCGGCAGAAGTGCCAATTATTGTTGCTGTGAATAAAATGGATAAACCGTCTGCTAACCCTGAACGAGTAATGCAAGAATTGACTGAGCATGGTCTAGTTTCTGAAGAATGGGGCGGCGATACGATTTTCGCACCAATCTCAGCATTAAAAGGCGATGGGATTGACAACTTGCTTGAAATGGTTCTATTGGTTTCAGAAGTAGCTGAACTTAAAGCTGATTCTAAGCGCCGTGCAATCGGAACAGTAATTGAAGCTCAACTTGATAAAGGTCGTGGTTCAGTTGCTACACTTCTAGTACAAGATGGAACGCTTAAAGTTGGAGATCCAATTGTAGTGGGTCATACTTATGGTCGTGTTCGTGCAATGGTCAACGATTTAGGTCGTCGTGTAAAAGAAGCAGGTCCAAGTACACCTGTTGAAATTACAGGATTGAATGATGTACCTCAAGCTGGAGATCGTTTTGTCGTATTCGAAGATGAGAAAACAGCCCGTCAAGTTGGAGAATCACGAGCTTCTACGGCACTTCAAGCTCAACGCTCTGAAAAAACACGAGTGACGCTTGATAACCTGTTTGATCAAATGAAGCAAGGCGAAATGAAAGAACTTAACCTGATTGTTAAAGCGGATGTACAAGGTTCTGTTGAAGCAATGGCAGCATCTTTGATGAAGCTAGACGTTGAAGGCGTAAATGTACGCATCATTCATACTGGTGCCGGTGCAATTAATGAATCAGATATTTCACTTGCTGCAGCTTCCAATGCAATTGTTATTGGTTTCAACGTTCGACCTGATACAAATGCAAAACGTGCTGCTGAAGCTGAAGGCGTAGACATTCGTCTGCACCGCGTAATTTATAAAGTAATTGAGGAAATTGAAGCGGCAATGACTGGCTTACTTGATCCTGAATTCCAAGAAAAAATTATCGGTCAAGCTGAAGTACGCGAAACGTTCAAAGTTACGAAAATTGGTACGATTGCCGGAAGTTATATAACAGAAGGTAAAATCAGCCGAGATAGTGGCGTACGTGTTATCCGTGACAGCATTGTTGTCTTTGAGGGCGAGTTAGAATCACTAAAACGTTTCAAAGATGATGTAAAAGAAGTTGCTCGTGGGTATGAATGTGGGATCACTGTGAAAAACTACAATGATGTTAGAGAAGGCGACATTATTGAAGCATTCGTAATGGAAGAAATTAAACGTAAATGATTGCCTACGCGGAATGCGAATTTATCATTCCGACGTCGCATTCGTTAAAAGAGAAGCGCGCTGTTCTGCAGCGCATGCTTACTCGAACGAAGCAAAAGTTTAATGTATCGATTTCTGAGATTGACCACCAGGATTTATGGCAAAGGACTCGCATTGCGATTGTTTGTGTTGCATCTTCAATTGATGCAAGCGACCGTGAGCTGACCCACGCCATTCACTACCTGGAATCAAATCCAGAATGGGAACGAACGGAAACCATCCGTGAACATTTATAGATAGAACAGAGGTGAAGCCATCATGGCGAATCGCTCAAATCGAGTAGCAGAACAAATGAAAAAAGAACTAGGCGAAATTATTGCACGTAGACTTAAAGATCCCCGCATTGGGTTTGTCACTGTAACAGATGTTGAAGTTACGGGTGATTTACAACAAGCGACGGTCTATATTACTGTTCTAGGTGATGATAGAAAACGTCAAGACACGTTAAAAGGTTTAGCTAAAGCTAAAGGATTTATCCGTACAGAAATTGGCCAAAGAATTCGATTGCGTAAGACACCTGAGCTTATGTTTGAATTTGATGAATCATCAGCTTACGGTAATAAAATTGACACTTTACTAAGACAAATTAACGATACAACTGAAGAAACTGAGTAACAAAAAGAAGTCTGCTTTTTAAAAGCAGGCTTTTTCTAAATTACATATTTAAAAGGAGTGGGACCGAATGCAAAATGGCATTCTTCCGCTATGGAAAGAACAAGGGATGACATCACATGATTGCGTCTTTAAGTTGCGAAAAATTTTAAAAATGAAACGCATCGGCCATACAGGAACTCTCGATCCAAGTGTGGAAGGAGTCTTACCCATTTGTTTAGGGGAATCAACCAAAGTAGCGGAGTATCTTACAAACGCAGGAAAAATATACGAAGCAGAAGTAACAATCGGTACATCCACTACCACTGAAGACGCAGATGGTGAAGTGGTGGAAACGGATGCATCCATTAAGCATTTTACAAGACAAGAAATCCTTGATGCGCTATTTTCTCTAACCGGTACGATTAATCAAACACCACCAATGTATTCGGCTGTAAAAGTAAATGGAAAAAAACTTTATGAATACGCAAGAGCAGGACAGTCCGTTGAAAGACCTACCAGACAAGTGAATATTTATGAACTAACACTTCTTAGTAAAGAGGATAGTTTTTCTGGAGAACTTATATCATTCAATGTTCGTGTATCCTGCAGCAAAGGAACGTATATAAGAACGCTTGCCGTCCAAATTGGTGAAAAATTAGGATTTCCTGCACATATGTCAAAACTGGTCCGCACTGCCTCTGGTACATTCACGGCAAAAGATTGTCTTACACTGAGTGAAGTACAGGAACTGGTCGAAAGTGATTTATTAACTGATAAATTGTATGGATTGGATTATGCGCTTCAAGATATGCGAAAGTTTGAAGTACCACCTTTCTTGGTGAAATCCGTCCAGAATGGTCAGGTATTGGATGCCATTGATGCACTAAAGGATCATGAACGAGTTGTATTTACTATGGATGAACAGGCTGTTGCTGTTTATATTAACCATCCAACAAAAGAAGGCAAGATGAAACCCGAAAAAATGTTTAATCGATTAGAAGGAGGAGATTCGGAATGAATATTGTGCACTTATCTTATCCACATCACATCAATGATTCAGTAATATCCGGCCCTTTTTCTTTAGCGATTGGATTTTTTGATGGTGTTCATTTAGGTCATAGGGAAGTAATCAGACATGCAAAGCAAATAGCGACTGAAAAGGGATTGAAATTAGCGGTCATGACGTTTGATCCACACCCTTCAATCGTCCTTGGGAAGCGTAATGAGAAAGTGTTTTATATCACGCCATTGGATCAGAAAATGGAATTGCTTGAATCAATGGGTGTCGACACGACTTTTGTAGTTCGGTTTACATCGGATTTCGCTCAACTGACACCTGAAAAATTCGTAGAAACGTTCATACGTCAATTGCATGTAAAACATGTTACTGCCGGTTTTGATTTTACGTTTGGTGCATTCGGCAAAGGTAATATGAACGTGATGCGTCAATTAGCCAATGACGATTTCAACGTATCAGTTGTTGAAAAGAAAACGGACGAATATGAAAAGATCAGTTCCACACGGATTCGCCAAGCACTAACTGAAGGTGATATGGAGAAAGTTCATGAGTTGCTTGGGAGACCTTTCCAAATCCCTGGTGTAGTTGTTCATGGGGATAAAAGGGGTCGTACTATCGGTTTCCCAACCGCAAATATCCAGGCAAAAGAAGGATCATACATTCCTGCAACAGGTGTTTATGCCGTACGAATGCTTATTCAAGATGAATGGGTGGACGGTGTTTGCAACGTTGGGTATAAACCCACATTCAAAAATCCGGATGAAAAAAAACTAACAATTGAAGTCCATTTGTTTAATTTTGATAAAAACATTTACGGGGAAGAAGTGTCAGTGGATTGGTATCATCATATCCGAGATGAACGCAAATTTGATGGCATTGATTCCTTGAAACAACAAATTGAAAAAGATAAACAAACGGCCATTGCGTTTTTTCAAGAATAGAAGTAACAGTTGCATATCCAACTGAACTGTGCTACTATTTTTAAGTGCATAGAGATATGCTTAACCGTTGCTTGGCAATGCGATTCACCAACGCTTGCTCGGTAATTGGGGATATTATGAGAGTATTGGAGGTGAACCGGATGGCAATTACACAAGAACGTAAAAATGAACTTATCGCTGAGTATCGTACTCATGAAAGCGACACTGGTTCTGCAGACATTCAAATCGCTGTGTTAACAGAAGAGATTAACAATTTGAACGAACATTTACGTACACACAAGAAAGATCACCACTCACGTCGTGGCCTATTCAAAATGGTAGGACGTCGTCGTAACTTGTTAAAATACTTACGTGAAAACGAAGTATCACGTTACCGTGACTTGATCGCTAAACTTGGTTTACGTCGATAAGATGCATTTTAGTGAAAGCGGGATTCGTCCCGCTTTTTCTTTATGTTCAAAAAGTCTTCTGTATAAGAAATCCACTCTCAATGACTAATTTATATTTTATCGCATGATAAACGCTTTTTTGATACACTACTAATGATACATACAACTAAATTTAATAGGATTTTCAGTTCGAGAGGAGTTCATTCAATGACAGAAAAACAAGTTTTTAATTTCGAATGGGCAGGTCGTCCATTGCAAGTAGAAGTAGGCAAATATGCAAAACAAGCAAACGGTGCCGTTATGGTCCGTTACGGAGATTCCACAGTCCTTTCAACAGCAACGGCTTCGAAACACCCGAAGCCATTAGACTTCTTCCCACTTACATGTAACTATGAAGAACGCCTATATGCAGCAGGTAAAATTCCTGGTGGCTTCATTAAACGTGAAGGTCGTCCATCTGAAAATGCCGTATTGACGAGTCGTTTAATTGACCGTCCAATCCGTCCATTATTCCCTGATGGATTCCGTAATGAAGTACAAGTTATTTCAATCGTTATGTCTGTAGACCAAGATTGCACAACTGAAATGGCTGCAATGTTAGGATCATCTTTAGCGCTATCCGTTTCTGATATTCCTTTCGATGGCCCGATTGCTGGCGTACAAGTAGGATTAATTGATGGTCAATTCATCATTAACCCGACTCAAGCGCAATTGGCATTAAGCACAATTGATTTAATCGTTGCCGGGACAAAAGATGCAATTAACATGGTTGAGGCAGGAGCACTTGAAGTAACTGAAGAAGTGATGTTAGAAGCAATTATGTTCGGTCACGATAATATCAAAGAATTAATCGCTTTCCAAGAAGAAGTTGTCGCGGCAATGGGTAAACCAAAAACAGACATCAAACTGTATGAGCTTGATGCTGAAATTTCTGCTGAAATCAAAGCCGTTTGTGAAACTAAATTAAACAATGCAATTCAAGTGTATGAAAAACATGCACGTGAATTAGCGATTAGCGAAGTTAAGGAAGAAGTTATCGCGACATATGTTGAACGTGAAGCAGATGAAGCAACACTTAAACAAGTTCGCCAAATTTTAGATAAAATGGTGAAAGAAGAAGTTCGCCGATTAATAACTGAAGATAAAGTCCGTCCAGATGGCCGTAAACTAGATGAGATTCGCCCGTTATCATCTGAAACAGGTGTCTTACCACGTACGCATGGGTCTGGGTTGTTTACTCGTGGACAAACTCAAGCACTGAGCATTGCTACTTTAGGTGCTTTAGGCGATGTTCAAATCATTGATGGTCTGGGAATTGAAGAATCTAAACGTTTCATGCATCATTATAATTTCCCACAATTCAGTGTTGGGGAAACTGGGCCTATCCGTGGACCAGGTCGCCGCGAAATCGGTCATGGTGCTTTAGGTGAACGTGCACTTGTTGCCGTTATTCCTGATGAAAAAGATTTCCCATACACTATTCGTTTAGTTTCTGAAGTATTGGAATCGAATGGTTCTACTTCTCAAGCAAGTATTTGTGCATCAACTCTTGCCATGATGGATGCCGGTGTTCCAATTAAAGCACCAGTAGCTGGTATTGCAATGGGTCTTATCAAACGTGGTGAGCATTATTCTGTTCTTTCGGATATTCAAGGAATGGAAGATCACTTAGGCGATATGGACTTTAAAGTAGCAGGTACTGCTAAAGGTGTTACGGCACTACAAATGGATATTAAAATTGATGGCTTGTCACGCAGCATTTTAGAAGAGGCGTTGACACAGGCAAAAATTGGCCGTATGCATATTTTAGATAGCATGATGGCTACGATTTCTGAACCACGCACGAAATTGTCTAAATATGCTCCGAAAATTATCATGGTTAAAATCAATCCAGATAAAATCCGTGACGTTATTGGACCGGGTGGTAAACAGATTAACAAAATCATTGATGAAACCGGCGTGAAAATCGATACAGAGCAAGATGGTACGATTTACATTTCTTCTATTGACGAAGAAATGAATGCACGTGCGAAAGAAATCATCGAAAATATTGTGCGCGAAGCGGCTGTTGGTGAATACTATATGGCTAAAGTGAAACGCATTGAAAAATTCGGAGCTTTCCTTGAAATCTTCCCAGGTAAAGATGGACTTCTTCATATTTCTGAAATCCAGGAAGAGCGTACGAAAGCGGTTGAAGATGTATTAAAACTTGGCGATGAAATGATCGTTAAAGTTATTGAAATCGATAACCAAGGTCGCGTGAATTTGTCTCGTAAAATTGTCGTAAAAGAAGAAAAAGAAGCGGCAGAAAAAGAGCAAGCATAATCATAAAGTAAGAAAAAAGGTTGCCAATCAATGCATGGCAACCTTTTTTCTCGAAAGTTTGGGGGCTTTTACTGTGTTACAAAAAAGAACAAGTCAAAATGGTGTGCGAATTGTCTATGAGCACATCCCACACGTACGTTCAGTTGCTGTTGGTGTTTGGGTCAATGTTGGATCAAGACATGAAACACCTGAAGAAAACGGTTTAACTCATTTTATTGAACATATGCTTTTCAAAGGAACTGCTACACGTTCAGCGCGTCAAATAGCAGAAGAATTCGATCGCATTGGTGGGCATGTCAATGCATTTACATCGAAGGAACAAACTTGCTATTACGCAAAAGTATTGGATCACCATGCAAAGCATGCCATTTCAGTGTTGGCGGATATGTTTTTCCATTCCCAGTTTGATGAAGTGGAGTTGGAAAAAGAACGCCAAGTCGTACTAGAAGAAATATTGATGGTTGAAGATACACCAGATGATGATGTCCATGAACAATTGTGGAATGTGATGTATCCGAACCAACCGCTTGGTGCATCCATTTTAGGAACAAAGGAATCACTCGCAACATTCAGTAAAGATTCGATTCATCAATTTATGGATCATCATTATCGACCAGAACATATCGTGATTTCGATAGCTGGGAATATTCCAGAAGACTTTATCGATTACACCGATTCTTTATTCGGTCAATTCAGTTCAAGTTCTACTAACTCTGTACGTTCTCCGTTTGAAGTGCCTGTGTTCAAACCTGGTGAATCACGTAAATCACGGGAAACGGAGCAAGGACATATTTGTCTTGGTTATCCAGGTCTTAGCGTGAAAGATAAACATATTTATGATCTCGTGGTATTGAATAATATTCTGGGTGGAAATATGTCTTCCCGGTTGTTCCAAGAAGTCCGTGAAGAAAAAGCATTGGCCTACTCCATTTACTCATATCATTCTTCTTACGAAGATTCGGGATCGATTGCTATTTATGGAGGCACTTCCAGCAATCAATTGCAGAAACTCCAGGAAACCATTTATGAAACCATTCAAAAAGTGGTCGACGAAGGGGTTACCGAGACAGAAGTGAACAATGCGAAAGAGCAATTAAAAGGAAATTTAATGCTTGGTTTAGAGAGCACGAATGCTCGTATGAACCGCAATGGGAAAAACGAATTAGTTTTCAATGAACATAAAACGTATGACGAAGTATTGCAATCGATTGATGAAGTGAATATTCACCAAGTGCAAAAACTTGTAACGGATCTATTCACCATTAAACCTGCCATCTCGATCATCACACCTAAAGACAATCCTTTGTGATTGTCTTTTAGACTTATGACAATAGAATATTGATTAATAACAGTATAAAGATTCGTTACTATTATTTTGCACTCGATCAAAAAAGAAGGTGGTCGGCTATTTCTTTCGCTTTCCGCGGACGAAACGCCAGCCTCCTCGGCTCAGTTGTCTCTGACAACTGAGCCTGTGGGGTCTAGCTTGTTCCGTTTTTCCGCAGGAGTCTTCAGAAATAGCCGACCACTTTCCTACTTAAATAGTTTGAAGAGAAACGCTGACAGAGCGCGTTCTGTTGATGGGAGTGGAGGCGGCGACTTCAGCGGGAACAGCATGAGCTGAAGGCCCCGGAGTCACGAAGTGACGAGGAGACTAAAGCCATGCCCGCGAAACGCGTCCGCCGCAACGGAAATCAACATTTCGTGCATTTGCACTTTTTCAAGAGTATGCAGTATATTAACTCATTATTTTGGTTCTCTCAAGTCTGAAAGACAATCCATTGTGATTGTCTTTTTTTGTTCAAATTAGAAGGAGAATTCGAAGCTCTAAAAAGATGATTTTCTAGCGATTGGACAGAAATGGGAGCTGAATGGACAAAAAGGGCATGTGACTGGACATAAAATGATTCTAACTGGACGAAAAATCAAGGTAACTGGACGAAAAACGTTGATGACTGGACAAAAGGCTTTTTGGTGTCGAGCTAAATCGGCGCAATACACTTTTCCATGAACATGTGATTCTTTCTTTGCATATATTTAAGGAGATGAACATGGAGGAGGAGTCATATGTTGCTATCAGAATTGGCGGTGAAAGAATTAATTCAAGTAGAAGATGGTAAACGGTTTGGAATACTTGCTGATACTGAATTACTCTTTGAACCAACAAGTGGAAAAATCATTGGATTTCTCATACTAAAAGAGCAGGGTAGTCGACCATTTAAATCGAAGTCAACTCATCAAAATGTTTACATTGCTTGGGAAGATATTGTCCTTATCGGTGAACATCGAATACTCTTTACAAAGACGTCTCACTTACATGCGGAACAATCCATATGACCAGCCGAAAGTGGTGTGTCATTGGGACTGATCCTCGCATGGAAAAACTTGCTGCGCTGTTGAAAAACATCGATGAGCAAGTGTTATACATTCCAACCAAAGCATGGAGTTATCAAGTGGAACGAGACTTGCTGGCTTTTCAACCAGAAATCATGGTCTTTCCAATTCAGCCACTCGAAATTGTAACCGATTCAATTGGAATGGAATTTTTTCAAAGTGTCAAAAAATGCTTCATCGGAAAATTATCTCCAGAGTGGACACGCTTTTTTGAAGCGAGTGAACTGAATACTGAAGCTTACCTTGAAAATGAGCAATTTATTTGGTTGAATGCAAAGTTAACGGCAGAAGGGTTTATCGCTGCCTATTATCTAGAAGAGCACGAAACCGTTGCAGGCAAACGATTTATGATTTCAGGCTTCGGCCGTGTAGCAAAGTTGCTAGCGACGCAGCTAAAACGAATGGATGCCTATCCGTTAATAGTGGTACGCTCACCAGTCCAGTTAGCTGAAGCTCAAGCAATGGGGTATGAGGTGAAAAAATTAGAAACAGGAATTTCGTGTAATCAAGCAATATTCATCAATACAATTCCTGCAAAATGGTTAACAGATGATTATCAGTCGTTGTTAAAAACGAGCAAACGGTTTTATGATATTGCTTCCGCCCCAGGTTGCTTAGAGTTGGAAGGAGATTATTCTGAATGCTATCGACTCTATACGTCTTTGCCGGGGCAATTTCTGAAAGAAGACGCTTCTAAAATCTTATTTCAGTGTTTAACAGAATCAGCAAAAGATTTATGAGGAGGAACGGTGTGTTAACAGGTAAACGAATAGGTTTCGGTATAACAGCATCACATTGTACGTATGAAGAAGTGGTTCCGAAAATCAATTTCTTGAGAGACCAGGGTGCAGTGGTTGTACCTGTCGTTTCACATTCCGTGCTAGTGGCTGCCACTCGCTTTGGAACTGGGGATGAATGGGTAAGAAAAATAGAGGAAGCGGCTGGAGCAAAAGTAATTTCTACAATAGCCGATGCAGAACCACTGGGACCGAAAGCACCACTTGATTGCATGGTTATTGCGCCAATAACGGGCAATTCAATCAGTCGCTTAGCAAATGCTATAACGGATTCACCTGTACTGATGGCCGCCAAAGCAACCATGCGGATCGGTCGACCAGTCGTTCTTGGCATCTCTACCAATGATGCACTCGGTTTAAATGGGGTAAACGTCATGAGGTTATTAAACTCAAAACACATTTACTTCATTCCTTTCGGTCAAGATGATCCACTGAAAAAACCAAACTCCCTCATCTCCGATTTTAACTTGATTTTACCAACGATTGTCAAAGCTCTTGAACATCAACAACTTCAACCCCTATTAATCCAACACGGTCAATCGGATTAATTTTCATGCACAATCACGCAAGATTATGATACAATACCGTCATTATGACCAATTAGTTGGCTAGAGGGAGTGAGTGTCATGGCAAAAAGCTATACCGTAGCTGTTGTCGGTGCAACCGGTGCAGTCGGAGAAAAAATGATGGAACAGCTCGAAAAACGAAATTTTCCTATTCATCATATAAAATTTCTAGCTTCCAAACGTTCAGCAGGGAAAAACATTGAGTTTAAAGGGCAATCTTATCTTATTGAAGAAGCAACTCCTGAGGCATTCGAAGGTGTAGATATTGCATTATTCAGCGCAGGAGGATCAGTTTCTAAAGTCCTTGCGCCAGAAGCGGCGAAACGTGGGGCTGTCGTAATTGACAACACAAGTGCATTTAGAATGGATAAAGACATTCCACTTGTTGTGCCAGAAGTAAACCGTCAAGATCTTAAATTGCACAACGGCATCATCGCCAATCCAAACTGTTCAACGATTCAAATGGTTTGTGCATTGCAGCCAATTAAAGAAGCGTTTGGATTGAATAAAGTAATCGTATCCACCTATCAAGCTGTTTCAGGCGCTGGCGCTGTTGCCATAAATGAGTTGGAAGCACAAAGTGCCACTTTTGGTGACACGAAAAATGCAGTTGCTCAAGTATTGCCAGTTAAGAGTGCGGAGACACATTATCCGATCGCATTCAATGCCATACCGCAAATTGATATGTTTGATGATAATGGCTTTACGCTGGAAGAAATGAAAATGATTAACGAAACGAAGAAAATCATGCACACTCCGGATCTTTCGGTTGCAGCGACGTGTGTAAGATTGCCGGTAGTTTCCGGCCATTCGGAATCAGTTTTCATTGAAGTGGATAAAGAAGGTGTAAGTGTTACGGAACTTCGTTCGATTTTAGAAGCAGCAAAAGGGATTGAAGTCCTTGATAACCCCGCAAAACAACAATATCCTATGCCTCTATACGCTGAAGGACAAGATGCAGTATTCGTTGGCCGCATAAGAAAAGACCTATCAAATGATAAAGGTTTCCATATGTGGATTGTTGCAGATAATTTATTAAAAGGTGCAGCTTTGAACTCGATACAAATAGCAGAAGCAATGATTGAAGACGGAATTATTTAAAAGGGGAGATTCTAATGAATATCGGTCGCGTATCTACTGCGATGGTCACACCATTCTTGCCAGATGGCTCTATACATTTTGAAATGGTCGCAAAACTTATCGAACATTTAATCGCAACTGGAACTGATTCAATTGTAGTCTGTGGAACTACCGGGGAATCCCCAACACTGACGAATCAGGAAAAAGCTGATTTGATTCGATTTACTGTAGAATCTGTCAATAATCGAATTCCGGTATACGCTGGCACCGGTAGTAACAGCACGAAAGCATCGATTGAATTGACTAAACTTGCAGAACAGGCTGGAGTAGACGGGATTATGCTCGTAACTCCGTATTACAACAAGCCTGACCAGCGTGGAATGTATGAACATTTCAAAACAATTGCAAATGAAACGAAATTGCCTGTACTTCTTTATAATATCCCAGGTCGTTCAGTAGTGAACATGCTACCTGAAACGGTTCTAAAATTAAGTATGATCCCTAACATTCAAGCAATCAAAGAAGCTGGGGGTAATTTGGAGCAAATGTCCGATATTATTTCCGAATGTCAGGCTGATTTTGCAGTATACAGCGGTGATGACGGATTGACTTTGCCACTTCTTTCAATTGGAGGAGCCGGAGTCGTGTCTGTGGCTTCACATATTGTTGGCGATGATATGCAAAAGTTAATTCGTGCCTTTGAAGAAGGCAGACACACTGATGCAGCGGAAATTCACCATGCGATGTTGCCACTCATTCGTGCACTTTTTGTAAAACCGAATCCGGTGCCGGTGAAATATGCATTGTCTAAACTCGGTTTAGAAGTGGGGTCTGTTCGCCTGCCACTTGTTGATATGACAGACGAAGAGAAGCAAGATTTCGATCAAGCATGGGCGAAATATGAAGGAAAAAGAAAAAGTTTTAAATAAATTTTGAAAGGTCAGTGTTCAACTGACCTTTTTTTGTTTGTACTGTTGTCATACGTCCCGTATAATGATTACTAGTGGATGTTGATCGGGTAATTTTTAGGAGGAAAGCAAGTGACTAAAACAATAAATGAAACCATCCGTATTATCCCCCTCGGTGGAGTTGGGGAAATCGGAAAAGCAATGTATGTAGTAGAAATTGATGAAGAAATCTTTGTAGTAGACAGTGGACTTATGTTCCCTGAAGATGAAATGCTTGGAATTGATATTGTTATTCCTGATGTGACGTACTTAGAAGAAAATAAAGCACGAATAAAAGGGATCTTTTTAACACACGGACACGAAGATGCAATCGGATCCATTTCTTATTTGTTAAATAAGATTCACGCTCCAGTTTACGGTTCTCGTTTGACGATTGCTTTAGCTAAAGAGCATTTGAAAGAACTGCCGGCTGCACAACCAGTAAAATTCTTTGAAGTGACAAATAAAAGTCGTATGAACTTCAAATCGACTCATGTCACGTTTTTCCATACAACACATAGTATTCCCGATTCTTTAGGGATTGTATTCCATACATCTGAAGGTGCAATTGTGCATACTGGCGAATTTAAATTCGACCAATCTGCAAAAGGAAGCTATCGTCCAGATATCGCTAAAATGGCGGGACTTGGTGAAGAAGGCGTCTTCATTTTGATGTCTGATTCAACTGAAGCGGAAAGACCTGGTTATACAACTTCAGAATCAGTGATTGAAGAACAACTTTCGGAAACATTCCACGGAGCAAAAGGTCGTATTCTCGTTTCCTTGTATTCTTCTAACTTTATTCGTATCCAACAAGTGTTTGACACAGCGATTGAGTCAAAACGCAAAGTAGCGGTAGTGGGTAAAACTTTAGAAAACGTCTTTGATGTTGGTAAACGACTTGAATATTTGAAAATTGATGAAGAGACGTTAATTTCAATCAAAGAAATTGGGAATTATGCTGATGATGAAGTGGTCATTATCGTTTCAGGTAACCAAGGGGAACCTCTAGAGGCTCTTGAAAAAATGGTTAGAAAACATCATAAAGATGTGAAAATCAAAGATACTGACACGGTATTAATTACGTTCACTCCATCACCTGGTATGGAAGTTGCTATGTTCAAAACAATGAATCACTTAGCGAAAACTGGTGCAAGAGTGTTAACTGCCAGCAAAAAAGTGCATGTTTCTGGACATGGTAGTCAAGAAGATTTGAAAATGATGCTTAACTTAATGAAACCTAAATTCTTTATCCCAATTCAAGGGGAATACCGCATGTTGATGGCGCACTCCAAACTTGCCCAGGCTACTGGATTGGCCAAGTCCCAAATCTTTATTGCGGATAAAGGAGATATCGTCGAATATAAAGGCGGTAAAATGCGTATGAGCGGCCGAGTACAAGCTGGTAACGTGTTGATAGATGGAATTGGTGTGGGTGACGTAGGAAATATTGTATTGCGTGATCGAAAACTACTTTCACAAGATGGTATTTTTATCGTAGTTGTTACCTTGAACCGTGCACAAAAGAAAATCGCATCTGGTCCAGAAATCTTATCCCGTGGATTTGTCTATGTACGTGAGTCTGAACAACTTATGGATGAGTCAGCTGAGCTTGTAAAGAAAATTGTTGAGAAATACGTCAGCAAAGAAACGTTTGAATGGACAAACATTAAACAAGAAATTCGTGATACCTTAAATTCATACTTATACCAAAAAACGAAAAGACGTCCGATGATCATCCCGATTATTATGGAATATTAAGGTGTAAAAGCGGAAGGATTTCCTCGCCATATGGAGCGGCAGGAAATCCTTTTTCTTTCACAAAAGATGATAGCGAATTCAAGCATCTCAGAGGAGAAATATTGAAATAGTAATCTACATACATTCGCTTTTCACTAATTAACTGACCAAAGTAGGTGAACGAAGTGACAAGAAGAAAGAAAAAAGTTGTGAAAAAGAAAAAGCCGACACCGATACATCCACTCATGTATGAAATTGCGGGCTTATTATTAATTGGACTCGGCATCATCACCTTTTTTGAATTAGGCGCTGTTGGATTCAGTCTGTCTTCTATTGCCCGCTTTTTCTTTGGAAATTGGCATTTTGCAGTACCATTATTGTGTATTGTGATTGCTTTGATGATGATGATCAAACGAGCAGTTCCAGGTATGAATAATCGAATTGTACTGGGACTATTAAGTATTTTAGCCAGCCTGACATTATTCAGCCATTTAGCTCTGTTTGAACAATTGTTTCAAGGCGGCGCACTGATAAGTGATTCTGTACTTCGTGAAACATGGCGAATATTGATTGATAGTGAAGGAATTGTTAACCGTGATCAATCGTTAGGCGGGGGGATGATGGGCGCATTTCTTTTCGCCTCATTCCATGTTTTATTTGATTCAGGGGGAGCGACTATTGCGGCATGGCTGTTAGTCATGATCGGGTTTATTCTGTTATCGGGAAAAGCACTTGTCCCTTTTTTAGCTACCCAAGCACCTCTATGGAGAGATAGATGGCTAGTCTCGAGAGAACAAAAGAAAAAGACAAAAGCTAGTACCCCGAGAGTTCAACGGCGAAGTGACAAACGCAAAAATGCTGAGAGTCTGCCTCCAGCCGCTCAAGACCTGGAAGTTGCAACCACTCTCCGTGAACCTGAAGCGGAACCTATTCATTCATCTCCAATTATTTCTGCATTTACGGAACGGGCAGAGAAAGTCGTTGATATAACACCGGTGCCGGAAATTGAATTAAACGAAGAATTGAATGAAAAAGTTTTTGATGCAGTTTCTGAAGCTGTAATGGAAAACAAAGATTATCAACTGCCTGCAGCGTCTTTATTGAATGCGCCACCACATAGTGATCAAAGTGGTGAATATTCAATCATTCAAGCCAATGCAAAAAAACTTGAGCAAACATTCAGTAGCTTTGGAGTTAAAGCGCGTGTGACACAAGTGCATCTCGGTCCTGCAGTCACTAAATATGAAGTATTGCCTGATACGGGAGTGAAAGTAAGTAAAATTGTCAGTCTCAGTGATGACCTGGCATTGGCCCTGGCAGCTCGAGATATTCGAATTGAAGCCCCGATCCCTGGGAAATCCGCAATCGGAATTGAAGTCCCAAATCAGGAAGTAGCTATCGTAAGTTTACGAGAAGTGCTGGAAGCCAAAGAAAACAATAAACCAGATGCGAAATTGATGATCGGTCTTGGCCGTGATATTACTGGTCAAGCAGTTCTCGCGGAGTTAAACAAGATGCCCCATTTACTCGTTGCCGGTTCAACGGGAAGCGGGAAAAGTGTCTGTATAAACGGCATTATTGTCAGTATCATTATGCGTGCGAAACCACATGAAGTGAAAATGATGATGATTGACCCTAAAATGGTGGAATTGAATGTTTATAATGGAATCCCTCATTTATTAGCACCTGTCGTAACAGATCCACGAAAAGCGTCTCAGGCACTTAAAAAAGTCGTGTCGGAAATGGAACGTCGTTATGATCTGTTTTCACATACAGGGACTCGTAATATTGAAGGCTATAACGATCACATTCGTAAGTGGAATGAAGAGAATGAGGAAAAGCATCCACAATTGCCTTATATTGTCGTGATTGTAGACGAATTGGCTGATTTAATGATGGTAGCGTCCAATGACGTCGAAGATTCAATTACACGACTTGCCCAAATGGCTCGTGCTGCCGGAATTCACTTAATTATTGCCACCCAACGTCCAAGTGTCGACGTTATTACAGGGGTTATTAAAGCGAATATCCCATCCCGTATTGCGTTCGCTGTATCTTCTTCCATCGATTCACGTACGATTTTAGATATGGGTGGAGCGGAGAAACTATTAGGCCGAGGAGACATGTTATTTTTAGCAGCAGGCGCATCGAAACCTGTTCGTGTGCAAGGAGCATTCTTATCGGACCAAGAAGTAGAAAAAGTAGTTGATTTTGCAATCGCTCAGCAAAAAGCACAATATCAAGAAGAAATGATTCCAACAGAAATTGAAGAAGTGCCGGTTGATGAACAAACGGACGATTTATATGATGAAGCCGTACAATTGGTGACCGATATGCAAACTGCCTCGGTTTCTTTATTGCAAAGAAGGTTCCGTATCGGCTATTCCAGAGCTGCACGAATTATTGATCAAATGGAAATGCGTGGGGTAGTCGGAGCATATGAAGGAAGCAAGCCACGTCAAGTGCTTCAAGCAAAGCATGATGATCATAATTAAGCTTTAATATGACAAAAGCATTACAAATAAATTAAAAATTTTACGAAACTTTTAATAAATACCCAAAAATCTATTTATTTAAACAAATATAAGTGGTATAGTATGTCTGATTAGTAGGAAAGTTTTACATCAGATGTCTGATCTCTGCTGTTGGTGGTGATATGTATGACAATAAAAACAGATCATCGTCATTTGTATCTTCAAGTGATCGATCGTCTCAAGGACGATATTGCAAAAGGCGTGTTTCAAGAGAAGGAAAAACTTCCTTCAGAATTTGAACTCGCCAAATCACTTGGAGTCAGTCGTGCTACACTCCGTGAAGCACTTAGACTGTTGGAAGAAGAAAATGTCATCGTCAGACGACATGGTGTTGGCACATTTGTGAACCCAAAACCTGTATTCACTTCGGGGATTGAACATTTAGCAAGTGTATCTTCCATGATTCGTAAGGCGGGTATGGAACCGGGGACTATTTATTTAAGTTCTTCGGAATCGCATCCGTCTGAAGAGGATATAAAACGCTTTCATTGCGAAGAAGACGAGTCTATCATTATGATTGAACGTGTAAGAACAGCTAATGGTGAACCGGTTGTATATTGTGTGGACAAAGTTCCTACAAAATATTTGCCCTCAGATTTTTTGAGTAGGCAAGAAGGTTCGATATTTACCGCAATTGAAGAATCCGGTCAAATCCGTGTTTCATATGCAGTTGCTTTTATCGATCCAACCGGCTACCACGAAGTGGCATCACCGATTTTAGAGTGTGAACCTGAAACGGCGTTACTAGTTCTGAAACAACTACATTATAATGAAGACGATCAAGTAGTGTTATATTCAAAAAACTATTTTAGAGCTGACAAATTCAGTTTCCATGTAGTGCGTAAACGGGTGTAAAACACCAAACTTCCTGCTAATATGAAAAAACATTTTGGGGGGTCTCAAGTTGACAAAGCGTAAATTTGGTTTAGCTTTATCGATGGTTTTAGCTGCTAGTACAATTCTAGGAGCATGTGGTACTGACAAGGATAAGAATGAAGGTAACGGTTCTGCTGGAGAAAAGGATGCAATTGATTTCTCAGTAGGAATGGTAACTGACGTTGGTGGAGTAGATGACAAATCATTCAACCAATCAGCTTGGGAAGGTTTACAAGCATTTGGAAAAGATAATGGTCTTACAAAAGGCGATGGTGGGTTTGATTACTTACAATCAGCTTCTGACGCTGACTACAACACAAACTTAAATAACTTAATTCGTCGTGACTTTGATTTAGTATTCGGTATCGGATTCTTGATGGAAGCTGCTGTAACAGAAATTGCAACTCAAAAACCTGATAATCATCTTGCTATTATTGACGCAGTTGTAGATCAACCAAATGTTGCTTCAGTATTATTTAAAGAGCAAGAAGGTTCTTACCTTGCAGGTGTTGCTGCTGCATTAATGACTAAATCGAAAAAAATCGGTTTTGTTGGCGGTATGGAAATTCCTGTAATCGAGCGTTTTGAAGCTGGATTCCTTGAAGGCGTTAAAGCTGTAGATCCAAGCATCCAAGTTGATGTACAGTACACAGGTGCATTTGACAAAGCTGAACTTGGTAAAACAACTGCTAACCGTATGTACTCTTCAGGCGTAGATATTATTTTCCACGCTGCTGGTGGTACTGGTAATGGTGTATTCGCAGAAGCTAAAGAATTGAAAACTAAAGATCCAGATGCTTACGTTTGGGTAATTGGTGTTGACTCTGACCAATATGACGAAGGTGCTGTTGGCGATTCGAACGTAACTTTAACTTCTATGTTAAAACGCGTTGATGTTGCTGTACAAAACATTTCTAAATTGGCTGCAGAAGATAAATTCCCAGGTGGCGAAACTACTGTTTACGGTTTAGCTGAAGACGGCGTTGGCTTAGCGGATTCTCGTGGAGCAATTCCTGAAGATGTTATGGCTCAAATCGATGAATATGCTAAGAAAATCGCTGATGGCGAAGTAACAGTTCCTGAAACTGTAGAGTAATTAAACACTTTAATAAGTCATCATAAGGACCGGAAATCCGGTCTTTATGATGTTTTTATTGCCCTTAATAAGTTAATAGATGAAAGGTTTTATAGATAAAGCCTTTCCTGTGTTAATTTACATTTAAAAAGTGCCTAAGGGAGTGAATAGATTGGAACATGTTATTGAAATGCTGAATATCCGCAAAGAGTTCGGAAATTTCGTTGCTAACGACAACATTACCCTTCAACTTAAACAAGGCGAAATTCATGCCCTTCTCGGTGAGAACGGTGCAGGGAAATCGACGTTGATGAACGTACTCTTTGGTCTTTACCAGCCAGAGGGTGGAGAAATCCGTGTTCGTGGTCAGGAAGTAAAGATTACGGATCCAAATGTTGCGAATAATCTTGGAATCGGGATGGTTCACCAACATTTTATGTTAGTTGAAGATTTTTCTGTTACAGAAAATATTATTTTAGGTAGTGAGCCAACTTCAGCCGGAATGATTTCGGTGAAAACGGCTGCAAAAAAAGTACAAGAGCTATCTGAACTTTATGGATTAGACGTAGACCCTTATGCAAAAATAGAAGACATTTCAGTAGGGATGCAACAACGTGTTGAAATTTTGAAAACATTGTATCGTGGTGCTGAAATTTTAATTTTTGATGAGCCAACTGCTTCCTTAACTCCTCAAGAGATTACGGAATTAATTCAAATTATGCGTCGCTTAATTGAAGAAGGAAAATCGATCATCTTAATTACGCACAAATTAAAAGAGATTATGGATGTTTCCGATCGCGTGACGGTAATTCGTAAAGGACAAGGTATCGGTACGGTTGTAACTGCCGAGACGAATCCAAATGAACTTGCTTCTTTAATGGTCGGTCGTCAAGTAGAATTTAAAACAGTCAAAGGAGCCGCTAACCCAACGACAGATGTTCTCGACGTGAAAGATTTAGTGGTGACTGATTACCGTGGAATTGAAAAAGTAAGAGGTCTTAACTTAAATGTCCGTAGAGGTGAAATTGTCGGAATTGCCGGTATTGATGGAAATGGGCAGTCAGAATTGATTGAAGCCATCACGGGGTTACGAAAAGTGAAAAGTGGTCAAGTCTTTATGAATGGTCAAGATATTACGGGCAAACGCCCACGTAAGATTACAGAATCAGGTGTAGGTCACATTCCTCAAGATCGTCATAAGCATGGTCTTGTACTAGACTTCCCTATTGGTCATAACATTGCATTGCAAACATACTATACTGGCCCTATTTCAAAAAATGGCTTTATGAATTATTCAACCATTTCGAAAAAAGCCAACGAAATCATTCAGAAATACGATGTTCGTACGCAAGGTGATCATGAACCAGCCCGTGCATTATCAGGTGGTAATCAACAAAAAGCAATTATTGGCCGTGAAATTGATCGGGATCCAGATTTGCTGATTGCAGCTCTGCCTACTCGTGGATTGGATGTAGGTGCAATTGAATTTATTCACCAACGTTTGATTGAACAACGAGACAAAGGAAAAGCGGTCTTATTAATTTCATTTGAATTAGATGAAGTCATGAACGTTTCTGACCGTATCGCAGTAATCTATGACGGTCAAATCGTGGATACTTTAGATCCTCTTCAAACCAACGAACAAGAACTTGGATTGTTAATGGCGGGTCAAACCAAAAAAGGCGCTATGACAAATCAAGTGGAAGGGGAGGGCAGCGCTCATGTCTAATCGATTAGTAAATATTCTTGTCCCTGTCATTTCCGTTATTTTGGGATTACTTGTTGGGGCAGTTGTTATGTTAGTCAGTGGATACGATCCGGTGGCTGGTTATGCTGCATTATGGAACGGAATTTTTGGTGATGTTTATACGATGGGTGAAACCGTCCGACAAATTACACCATACATTCTTGCTGGTTTAGCGGTTGCATTTGCATTCCGTACAGGACTTTTTAACATTGGTGTTGAAGGACAATTAATCGTTGGCTGGTTTGCAGCGGCGTATGTAGGAGTTGCCTTTGATTTTCCAAAATACATTCACTTGCCACTTGCGTTAATTGCTGCAGCTGGAGCGGGAGCATTATGGGGCTTCATTCCTGGACTTCTCAAAGCTCGCTTTAAAGTCCATGAAGTAATTGTCACAATCATGATGAACTATATAGCTCTTCACACAACAAACGCATTAGTGAAAACGTTTTCAGATGGAGGAGACAATACGGGGGCAATTCACCCAACGGCGTCACTTCGTTCAGAATTCCTTGAAAACATGACAGATTTCTCACGTCTACATTACGGAATTCTAATTGCACTTGCCATGGTTTTAGTAATGTGGTTAATTTTAGAGAAAACAACTCGCGGATTTGAATTGAAAGCAGTTGGTTTAAACCAAAATGCTTCAGAATATGCGGGAATGAACGTCAATAAAAATATCATTCTAGCAATGGTCATATCTGGCGCCTTTGCTGGTTTAGGTGGAGCGATGGAAGCATTGGGTACGTTTGAATATGCTTCGGTTAAAGGCGGTTTTACAGGTATTGGTTTTGATGGGATTGCGGTTGCACTTCTTGGTGCTAACACGCCACTTGGCGTTATTTTCGGGGCAGCATTATTTGGCTCATTAAAATATGGAGCTTTAAATATGCCAAATGAAGCGGGTATTCCTACTGAAATCGTATCTATTGTCATTGCGATTATCATTTTCTTCGTAGCTTCAGGCTACATCATTCGATTATTTGTTGAACGCTTCAGCAAGAAAAAGGAGGCGAAGTAACATGAGTTTCTTGGAAGTATTATATTTTCTAATCCCTGCAGCCATTGCTTATGCAGCGCCTCTAATTTTAACCGCTATCGGTGGGGTTTTCTCTGAGCGTTCTGGTGTAGTAAACATTGGATTGGAAGGACTCATGGTCATGGGTGCTTTCATCGGTATTCTATTTAACTTATCTTTCGTTCATATATTTGGACAAGGTACAGAGTGGATGGCTCTTCTTGCTGCTATGGTTGTCGCTGCATTATTTTCATTACTGCATGCAGTGGCTTCTGTATCCTTCCGTGCGGATCAAGTCGTTTCTGGTGTAGCGATTAACTTATTGGCAGTGGCGCTTTGTTTGTTCCTAGTAAAAATGATTTACGGAAAAGGCCAAACAGACTTTGTTCAAGAGCGATTCTTGCGTGACGATATTCCGTTCTTAAAAGATATTCCAATTTTAGGCCCGATGTTTTTCCAGAACGTCTATTGGACTTCTGTTTTAGCAATTGGGATTGCTATTCTAGCATGGGTTGTCCTGTATTACACTCCATTCGGTCTGCGTCTTCGTGCTGTAGGTGAACATCCAATGGCCGCTGATACAATGGGAATAAATGTAACACGTATGCGTTATATTGCTGTCATGATTTCAGGTGGTTTAGCCGGTATCGGTGGCGCGATTTATTCACAGTCGATTTCATTGGACTTCAGTCATTCAACAATCAATGGACAAGGATTTATGGCACTTGCTGCAATGATCTTTGGTAAGTGGCATCCCCTGGGTGCGATGGGGGCAGCTCTGTTCTTTGGGTTTGCTCAAGCGTTAAGTATTGTCGGTGGATCATTGCCGATAATCAGCGAAATTCCAAGTGTTTTCTTACTGATTTTACCTTATGTCTTAACAATCCTTGCCTTAGCAGGATTCATTGGTAAAGCAAATGCACCAAAGGCTATAGGAACACCTTATATAAAAGGGAAACGATAAAATCGATCTTAAAAGGACCGGGCATTTTTTGCCTGGTCCTTTCATTTTTTGTTTACACATTTAGTTAATGGTAATTTACTGAGTTATTTTATCAATTTGTACATTTGACGCACGTTTTTCTAATTCGAAAATGAAAAGGTCAATGTCTTTAGGTGAAATCTTCACACTTCCTAAAGTTGCTGATTTATAAAATAATTCAATACCTTGTTTTGATGATAACAAGCGGTAACCTGTAAAGATTTCTGTTGTGGGTGAAATCCTTGTTATATCTTCATATGGGATTCGACTTTTAAATAGTCCACCTTTTACAAATAAATGGTCATTGAATAGGACGTATTTAATAGAAAAAGCAGACCACAATAGTACCCCAATTGATAACACACATAAGGAAAGTACAGTTATGGTATCAATACTCGTTCTATCATAATCTAAAAGCAGAGGAATCAAAAATACGCCAAGTATAATAAATACTGTGATTGATATGATTCCAACGAAAAATTTATCTATTATTGAACGAAACTCCAAAAAATAACACCTCCTAATATTTAACTACGAATATCTAATAGGAAAGTTTCACTTGATTTATAATTTTTACAAAGAACAATTCTTTTGTTCACGGGTGATTAAGATTCAGGAATTAATTGACAACAGATATTTGAATCCCTAGCAAGAGGTATTTATGGGACGTAAGACTTATATTTTTTAACGAGCTATTTGCAATCATTTACCAGCACCATGTATAGTGAAAGATATGGTATGGCATATTAATGAAATAGGAGGGATTTCGATGTTTCAAACAATCGAGTTACAACCAGGCATCCATCTACATATTAGGCCGACAGATCAATTTAAAACTGTAAATTTTTCTTTTAAATTCAAACAATTATTGACTAATCAATCTGCTTCAGAGCGTTCTGTACTTTCTAATGTGTTGATGCATAGTAATGAGCTTTTTCCATCCAATTCAGCTTTCCGCAGCCATTTAGATGAACTTTACGGGACGATTATGTATTTGGACTCAAGTAAAAAAGGCAGTGATCATTCCGTCACTTTGCTTGCTGAGTCTGTCAATGATCAATATTTGTCTACTGGCGGAGTGTTGGACCAAGTAATTAATCTTATGCAAACGGTTCTTTTCCGTCCAAATCTGGAGCAGGGAACGTTCAAAGAATCGATTGTAAAACGTGAAAAAGATACAGTCATTCAACGAATTGAGTCAATCTATGATGATAAAACCAGATATGCTCAACAGCGACTGGTTGAATTAATGCGACCAAATCACCCAGCTTCTATTGGTGCAAACGGAACCATCAAAGATGTAAATGCGATTACCCAGGAATCGCTATTTAATGCATACAAAAAAATGCTGGAAGAAGATGAATTGGATATTTATGTGGTCGGTGACGTGGACGTTGAAGAAATGACAGCCAAGTTAAAAGAAGCATTTCCTTTCAAAGCACGTTCGAAAAAACAAAAGAATATTCATGAGAATATTGAACATCCAACCACACAGAAAAAGAACGTCAGCGAGCAACAAGAAATGAAGCAAGGGAAATTGCATATTGGGTTCAATACGCCGATTACGTTCACACATCCTGACTTCCCTAAAATGCAAATTACGAACGGCATTTTTGGTGGTTATCCTCATGCGAAATTATTCCTGAATGTGCGTGAAAAAGAAAGCATGGCTTATTATGTGTCAAGTTCGTTCTCTTCAGCATATGGCTTATTATTTGTTTTGGCAGGAATTGATGCGAGTAAACAAGAAAAAGCAGTTCGATTGATTGATGAACAGTTGGAAGCAATGAAAAAAGGGGAGATTTCAAAAAATGAAATCGACCAAACCGTTGCCATGCTGAAGAATCAATTAAAAGAAGCGCTTGATTCTGCTAGAGGACAAATCGAGATTTACGACCAATACAAAGACCTTGATGAGAAATTCTCGGTGGACTCATGGGTCGAGAAATGGGCATCAGTCACAAAAGAAGATATTCAAGAAATGGCGAAATCAATAAATAAAGAACTTGTTTATTTCTTGTCTGGAAAGGAGGAGCTTTCTCATGAAGGAGCTTCACTTTAAACAATTGGATGAAAAGATGTTCCATGAAAAGATGGATAATGGCTTAGAAGTGTACATCTTGCCTAAAAAAGGCTTTTCCAAAACATTTGTTACTTTTACGACTAAGTATGGGGCAATTGATCGTACGTTTGTGCCATTGGGTGATTCTGAATCGGTCACAGTACCAGATGGAATTGCACATTTCCTGGAACATAAAATGTTTGAGAAAGAAGACGGCGACGTTTTCCAAAAGTTTAGTGGATATGGTGCTTCTGCGAATGCATTTACTTCTTTTACTCGTACGGCCTATTTATTCTCCTCAACAGATCACTTGTATGAGAACACAGAAACACTTTTGAATTTCGTTCAGGAGCCTTACTTCACACAAGCAACGGTAGAAAAAGAAAAAGGGATTATCGGACAGGAAATCACTATGTATGATGATCAACCCGATTGGCGTTTGTATTTCGGAGCTATTGAAAATATGTATAAAGACCATCCCGTGAAAATCGACATCGCAGGAACAATCGAATCGATTGATAAAATCACGGCTGAACATTTGTATACTTGTTATGAGACATTCTACCATCCATCAAACATGTTATTGTTTGTTGTTGGCGCAGTGAATCCAGAAGAAATGATGAATTATATTAGAGAAAATCAATCTAAGAAAGAATTTACCGAACCACAGCCTATTCAACGTGAATTCCCGGAAGAACCGTTGGAAGTTGCAAAACATGAAAACAAATTGTTTATGGACGTTCAAAAACCAAAAGTTTATGTAGGATTGAAAGCCAAAGAAACTTCACTTCAAGGTGAAGAGATGATGAAACATGAACTGGCAATTCAATTAGCATTGGAATTAATCTTTGGTCGTTCCTCGGACTTCTATGTGGAAGCCTATGAAAAAGGTTGGATTGATGAATCATATGCTTTTGATTTCACATTGGAAAAAGGCTATGGATTTGCTTTAATTGGATCCGATACTTCAATGCCAAAAGAATTAATTGATTCCATTAAAAAAGAACTCAAAAAGGTCGAAGAAAAATGGCCTTTTGGTCAAAGTGATTTGGATCGTGTTCGTAAGAAAAAAATTGGCTATTTCCTTCGCGCCTTAAACTCAGTGGAGTTTATAGCAAACCAATTTACTCGTTATGCCTTTAATGAAATGGATTTATTCGATGCTGTTCCAGTTCTTGAAAAAATGACTGTTGAAGATTTGCAAAAAGCTTTCAAATCCATCGAAGGTGAGGAACAACAAACTGTATTTTCTGTTCTTCCCAAGAAAGAACAAACAGTATCATGAGTAAATTTGCCTGCATTTTTGGGGCATCAGGTGAAATAGGGGAAGCAATAGCACACGATATGTCAAAACACGGCTGGAGTTTGTATTTGCATTTTAATGAAAACAAACAGGCAGTTAATCGTTTAATTGCCCATTTGCAAAAACTTTATCCAAACCAAGAATTCCATGTCGTTCAAGCTAATCTTACAGACAGTAATGCTTTTCAACATATTTCTGCTCAACTATTCGAAGTTCAAACAATTATCTTTGCATCCGGTCAAGCTTTGTATAAATTACTGGAAGATACTTCACCAAATGAAATGGAAATGGTTTGGCGAACGCATGTGCAAGCGCCGATGTCAATCATCGGTCAGCTTGCTCCTAAGTTAAGACGTCATGAGCAATCCTATATCATTTTTATTGGATCGATATGGGGTGAAACAGGAGCGGCCGGAGAAACTGTTTATTCAGCTGTCAAAGGTGCTCAACATGCTTTCGTAAAAGCTTATGCTAAGGAGTCAGGACCTTCTAGGATTAGAGTCAATGCTATCGCTCCAGGCTTTATCGACACAAAAATGAATGATTCATTCGATTCTGAGGAAAGAACTGCTCTAGAAGAGGAAATTCCACTTCAGACTATTGGGAAACCTCAAGACGTTGCGAACCTGGTGTCATTTTTATCGAGTGGAAATGCCGACTATATTACAGGGCAAGTTCTCCGTGTGAATGGCGGTTGGTACATATAATTTCTCTATTTGCACATACTGTTTGTGAAAAGGAGGAATGGACATGGCCTTACTTGAAAATTGGCAAAAATGGACACACTTTCTTGGTGCAAATGTAATGAATGCCGAAGCTACTGGAATGTCTAAAAAAGCCATTCAATCAACAGCTTATGAAATCGGCGATTACTTAGCCAAAAATGTGGATCCGAAGAATGAACAAGAGCGTGTTTTGTCGGATTTATGGTCAGTTGCTTCAGAAGATGAACAACATGCTTTGGCAAACATGGTCGTCAAATTAGTTCAACAAAAAACTGTGCAGTAAAAGAAAAGAAGGACATTGTTCCTTCTTTTCTTTTTTCCTTTTCTTACGTACATAAATCAGCTATGATAGAACCTAGAGTAGTTTGAAAGCGTCATCTAATGAGAATGATTGGTTAAGGTGTCGCATCAAGAGTTTTTTTGTAGAAAAAGACTTGCTCCTTCAATATGATAGGCGGAAAGGTCGTTACATTATGCGCGAATGGTATTTTGAATATGAAATACAAATAAACCGTCCAGGATTGCTTGGAGACATTGCTTCTTTACTCGGCATGCTGCGTGTTAACATTGTCACTATCAACGGTGTAGATCAGGGCAGACGAGGGATGTTACTTCGTGCAGAGAATGATGAGCAAATTGAACGTTTTGAATTGATTGTCTCAACGATGGAAACGATTCAAGTAACGAAGTTCCGCGAACCGAAATTGCGTGACATTTTAGCAGTCAGACACGGTCGTTACATACAAAGAGATGCGGATGATCGCAAAACATTTCGTTTCGTGCGGGATGAATTAGGTCTTCTTGTCGATTTTATGGCAGAGTTGTTTAAGCAAGAAGGACATAAATTAATTGGGATTCGTGGAATGCCTCGAGTAGGAAAAACCGAATCAGTTGTTGCTGCTAGCGTCAGTGCGAATAAAAAATGGGTGTTTTTATCTTCGACCATGATCAAGCAGACCGTTCGTAGCCAATTGGCAGGAGACGAATTCAGTGATAACAATATTTTTATCCTCGATGGAATTGTGACGAGACAGTCTACAGATGAACGACATTTACAATTGGTGCGTGAAATGATGCGGCTTCCGTCGATTAAAGTAGTGGAACATCCTGATATGTTTATTCAGCAATCGGATTACACGATTGAAGACTTTGACTACATTATTGAATTGCGACACGAACCAGATGAAGTAATAACATACGAAATGATGGAAAAAAACCAGATGATGTCTGAAAGAGGTAACTTAGAAGGCTTCGGAGGTTTTAATTTTTAACAGGCAGGTGTTTTAGTTGACTGAATTAGGAACTCGTCTTAAAGAGGCGAGAACGGCAAAAGGATATAGTTTAGACGACTTGCAGGAAATGACAAAAATTCAAAAACGTTATCTGGCCGGTATCGAAGAAGGCAACTACAGCATGATGCCCGGTCCGTTTTATGTTCGCGCATTTATTAAGCAATATGCTGATGCAGTCGGATTGAATTCAGATGAATTACTAGAGTCATATAAGCAAGAAGTACCTTCTTCGATGAGCGAGGAAGTGCGTCAAACAATGACGTCTGTACCTACACGACGCAGACCGATTGGTAAATCGACAAACAATATAAGTGAAATTTTCCCGATGATTCTAGTTGCACTGTTCATCATCATCGGAATCGTGATTTTTTGGTTTTTCTATCAAAATTTAGCGAACAACAATGACCCTGCAGAATCGGCTGTCGAGGACGAAGTATCATATGAAGAGCCTGAGGATAAGGTTGCATCAGATGTGAACGAAGAAGAGGCAGCAGAAGAAGAAGAAGAAGAAACACCGGTGGAAGAAGAGCCTGAAGAAACTGTTGTCGAGCCTGAAACAACTCAAAAGATTGAGATGGGCGCAATTAATGGAGAAACAACAAATTATACGCTCTCAGGAACAGAAACATTTTTAGTCAAAATTGTCGCACGTGGCAAAGCATGGGTTGGTGTTAAAAATCCATCAGGAGTAGAAATGCTTGGGCGTGAATTATCCGTGGGTGAAACGGTTAACCTAGACTTAAGTGATCTTGAATCAGCTCGTATACGAGTTGGTGCAGCTGCGCAAATTGATGTGTTTGTTAATGACGAAAAAGTGGAGTATGGAATGGCGCCAGCAGATAAAGTTACTCAAAATATGATGATTCAATTTTCAAAACAGCAATAGTCATCTCTAACAAGATGGCTATTTTCTTTGAATCGAGAGGAGACAGAAATGAATATACCGAATCAAATTACGGTTTCAAGAATCATCATGATCCCTATATTTGTTGTTTTCATGTTAGTTGATTTTGGCTGGGGAGATGTTACTTTTTTAGGAGCAACTTTACCTCTGGAACATTTAATTGGTGCAATCATTTTTATTTTTGCATCTGTAACAGACTTTATTGATGGGTATTATGCACGTAAACATAACTTAGTAACCAATATGGGCAAGTTTCTGGATCCACTTGCTGACAAATTATTAGTATCTGCAGCATTGATTATTTTGGTAGAACTTGAATTTGCACCCGCTTGGATTGTTATATTAATAATTAGTCGTGAATTTGCTGTAACTGGACTACGTTTAATATTGGCTGACGAAGGAGAAGTTGTCGCTGCGAAGCAACTGGGGAAAATCAAGATGTGGACACAAATTGTCGCAATTTCGGCTTTACTCCTTCATAATATCATTTTTGAAATGTTCTCTATTCCATTCGCTTCAATTATGTTATACGTATCATTGTTCTTTACGGTTTGGTCAGGCTGGGATTATTTCTATGCCAACCGTCGTGTGTTGCTTGATTCAAAATAGGGGCGTGAATGAACATGAATGCTGAAATTATTGCAGTTGGATCAGAATTGTTGCTCGGACAGATTACAAATACAAATGCGCGTTACATTTCAAGTCAATTAGCAGAACTTGGTGTCAATGTCTATTACCATACGGTAGTTGGTGATAATTCGGATCGTTTACGACAAGCAATTGAACTTGCGGAATCTCGGGCGGATTTAATCGTCTTTTCCGGTGGCCTTGGTCCGACTAAAGATGACTTGACGAAGGAAACGATTGCCAAACATATTGGAACGGAACTTGTAATGGACCAGATTGCATTGACTTCCATAGAAGCATTTTTTCAACGGGTGAACCGACCGATGACTGAAAACAACAAGAAGCAAGCTCTTGTACTGGATGGTTGCCAAGTCCTAGCAAATCATCATGGTATGGCTCCCGGGATGTTTTATTCTAATGATAAGCATGTTTATATACTGCTTCCAGGACCTCCAAAAGAGATGGAACCAATGTTTCAATTGGAAGCAAAACCAGTATTGGCAAGATGGTTAAATCAAGGAGAAGTGATTATCTCTCATGTCCTTCGCTTTTATGGAATTGGTGAGGCAGAACTTGAGACTCAAATCATGGACTTATTAGAAGCTCAGTCAAATCCGACGATTGCTCCATTAGCATCTGATGGTGAAGTCACTTTACGGATTACTGCCAAAACTTCTTCTGAAGAAGAGGCTTGGAGTTTAATCCAACAAACCGAAAAAGAATTACTCTCTCGAGTAGGAAATTATTTATATGGTTACAATGATGACTCACTTGCTTCCAGTACAAGTAAGCTATTAATAGACAAAGGATTGACGATTGCGGCAGCTGAGAGTTTGACGGCTGGACTATTTCAATCTGAGCTTGCAGCCATCCCGGGGGTTAGTCAAACATTAGTTGGTGGGGTTGTTACTTACACAGCAGAGTCGAAAATTAATCAACTTGGAGTCTCCAAGGAAATTATTGATCAATACGGGGTTGTAAGTGCGGAATGTGCCACTGCAATGGCAAGCAGAGTGAAAGCGATGTTCAAGACCGATATCGGAATTGCTTTGACGGGTGCAGCAGGGCCAGGACCGCATGATAACCAGCCGGCGGGTACTGTATGGATTGCAATCATAATGCCGAACGATGATGTGGTAACGCATGAATTGCAATTGAGTGATATGCGAAATACCAATCGCCTGAGAGCAGTGAAACGCACATTCCATTATTTGATTCAGCTGTTATCAAACAATCAAACAACATAATAGATTTTTAAAGGAGCATTCTTTAGTATAAAGATGCTTCTTTTTTATAGTATTGTTTATGTAATTAAAACCACATATGATAACGGATGATTATGTCATTAACAACAGATAAAAAAATAAACCGAATAAACGTTCGCTTTTTTCTTGTGTATTTCTCATAAACCAAGTATAGTAGAGACAGAGGTTAAAGTAGCGTTTAAATTAAAGGAGGAACCATTCTTGAGCGATCGTAAAGCAGCGTTAGACATGGCGTTAAAACAAATTGAAAAACAATTCGGCAAAGGTTCTATTATGAAACTTGGCGAAAAAACTGATCGTGAAGTCTTGACTACTTCCAGTGGATCTCTTGCACTTGATGTAGCACTTGGTGTAGGTGGCTATCCACGAGGGCGTATCATTGAAATTTATGGACCTGAAAGTTCAGGTAAAACAACGGTTGCTCTTCATGCTATTGCAGAAGCACAAGCAGCTGGTGGTCAAGCAGCATTTATTGATGCAGAACATGCGCTTGATCCCGTTTATGCTCAAAATTTAGGTGTAAATATAGATGAATTATTATTATCACAACCAGATACAGGTGAACAAGCTCTAGAAATTTGTGAAGCACTTGTACGAAGCGGTGCAGTCGATATTGTTGTTATTGACTCAGTTGCTGCACTTGTACCTAAAGCAGAGATTGAAGGCGATATGGGGGACTCTCACGTGGGTCTTCAAGCTCGATTGATGTCACAGGCTTTACGTAAATTGTCTGGTGCAATCAGCAAGTCTAAAACGACTGCAATCTTTATTAACCAAATTCGTGAAAAAGTCGGCGTTATGTTCGGTAACCCTGAAGTAACACCGGGTGGTCGTGCACTTAAGTTCTATAGTTCCGTGCGTTTGGAAGTACGTCGTGCTGAAGCTATTAAATCAGGTAACGATTTCATGGGGAACAAAACAAAAATTAAAGTTGTTAAAAACAAAGTAGCACCTCCATTCCGTACAGCTGAAGTTGATGTCATGTATGGACAAGGAATTTCACGTGAAGGTGAAATCGTTGATTTAGGCGTTGAAATGGATATAGTGAACAAAAGTGGTTCTTGGTATGCCTACAATGATGATCGTTTAGGTCAAGGTCGTGAAAATGCAAAACAATTCCTTAAAGACAACCCATCTACACGTAATGAGATTGCTCAGAAAATCCGTGCAGCATATGGCATGATGGCGACAGCCTATACGATTGCAGCTCACGATGAAGAAGAAGATGAAGAGTTTGAGTTATTACTAGATGAAAAATAAGAATTAAGTAGTAGCCTGCCGTAAATATCGGCAGGCTATTTCCTTTAAGGACGCTCGTGAATCCTTGACAGAGTATTTTTACATCTATACAATTAAACTTGTATAATCTCTCAAATGAAACCATTTGGCAGTATTGTGGATTATTCCATATATGAGCCGACTGAACATGAAAACGAAATAGCAAGAGGAGGTGTTCAAATGATTGAAACAGTACTCATCTCCGCTTTGCTTGGTCTTATCGTCGGTGCCGTTGTTAGCTATTTTTTAATTAAAAATGTGAATGATTCAAAAGTGACTGGTGCGAAGCAGTCTGCGGTACTTATCGTGGACGAAGCGAAGCGAGAAGCGGAAGCTCTTAAAAAAGAAGCATTACTAGAAGCGAAAGATGAAACTCACAAATTGAGATCTGAAGCAGAATCTGACATCCGTGAACGCCGAGCTGAACTGCAAAAACAGGAAAATCGGTACTTGCAAAGAGAAGAAAACCTTGACCGTAAGGATGATGCTCTTAACAAAAGGGAAGCGGGTCTAGAGCGTAAAGATGACGCTCTGACTGAGAGACAACAGCATATCGAACAGATGGAAAGCAGAGTGGCAGAATTAGTTGCCAAGCAACAAACAGAACTTGAACGCATTTCTGCATTAACACGCGAAGAAGCGAAAGGCATCATTCTACAACAAGTAGAAAATGAATTAGCGACTGACATCGCAGTTATGACGAAAGAATCTGAAACGCGTGCGAAGGAAGAGTCGGATAAGAAAGCTCGTGAAATCTTATCATTAGCTCTACAACGTTTCGCAGCAGACCACGTAGCAGAAACGACTGTATCAGTCGTGAATTTACCAAACGATGAAATGAAAGGCCGCATCATTGGGCGAGAAGGACGAAATATCCGAACTCTCGAAACATTGACAGGAATCGATTTAATCATCGATGATACGCCTGAAGCAGTCATACTTTCTGGTTTCGATCCGATCCGTCGTGAAACAGCTCGTCTCGCACTTGAAAAATTAGTGCAGGATGGACGTATTCACCCGGCACGTATTGAAGAAATGGTTGAAAAATCGAGACGTGAAGTTGATGAACAAATTCGTGAAATTGGTGAACAAACGACATTCGATGTTGGGATTCATAATTTACATCCTGATTTAATTAAAATCATGGGTCGTATGCGTTACCGTACGAGTTATGGTCAAAACGTCCTGAAACATTCGAAAGAAGTGGCGTTTTTAGCTGGCTTGTTGGCAGCTGAACTTGGCGAAGACGTAACTCTTGCACGCCGTGCAGGTCTACTACATGATATCGGGAAAGCTATTGACCACGAAGTGGAAGGTAGCCACGTTGAAATTGGTGTGGAACTTGCAACGAAATATAAAGAACATCCAGTCGTCATCAATAGTATCGCTTCCCATCATGGGGATACAGAAGCAACATCTGTTATTGCGGTATTAGTAGCGGCAGCCGATGCATTATCAGCTGCACGTCCTGGAGCACGTAGTGAAACGTTAGAAAATTACATTCGTCGCCTTGAGAAACTGGAAGAAATTTCAGAGTCTTACGATGGTGTAGAGAAATCATTTGCCATTCAGGCAGGTCGTGAAATTCGAATTATGGTTCGTCCAGAACAAATTGATGATATAACAGCTCATCGTTTGGCGCGTGACATCCGTAAACGAATTGAAGAAGAATTGGATTATCCAGGACATATTAAAGTAACGGTCATCAGAGAAACTCGTGCCGTTGAATACGCGAAATAAGTAAAAAGGGCTTCAATTTGAAGCCTTTTTTTACTTTTTAAGAGCGTATAAGTTTATTTAGGATACTCATGCTTTAAAGATAGGCTATATCTAGTCATAAGCGTTAACTCGAACCAAAAACTCTGGTTAAAGAGACACTTTACGCTTTTCTTTATGGAAGAAAGAAGGAATGAAAATGAAAGTATTATTTATTGGTGACATCGTTGGATCGATCGGACGAGATGCCGTAGAAGATTATTTACCAAGACTTAAACGAAAATATCAACCAGACGTAATCATTGCAAATGGTGAAAACGCTGCTGCAGGTCGTGGAATCACACAAAAGATTTTTAAAGATTTACTTTTTATGGGCGTTGACGTTGTGACAATGGGGAACCATACATGGGATCAAAAAGAGATTTTTGATTTCATCGACGACACCGATTACTTAATTCGTCCAGCAAATTTTTCGGACGAAGCACCAGGTAAAGGGATGACGACCATTACGAAAAATGGTCATACATTATCGATTATCAATTTGCATGGCCGGACATTCTTACCTCCGCATGACGATCCATTCAAAAAAGCAAAGGAACTTGTTGCTGAAGCAAAACGAATATCTCCACTGATTTTTGTGGATTTTCACGCAGAAGCAACGAGTGAAAAAATTGCTATGGGCTGGCACTTGGATGGAGAAGTCTCTACGGTTGTCGGCACACATACACATGTCCAGACGGCAGATGCACGCATTTATCCAAATGGTACAGCCTACATCACCGACGTGGGGATGACGGGTCCGTATGATGGCGTACTTGGGATGAAAAAAGAAGACGTATTGTATCGCTTCCAAACAAATATGCCTGCTCGTTTTGAGGTACCCAAGTCAGGTCGATCCGTTCTCAGCGCCTTTTTCGTAGAGTTGGACAATCAAACTGGAAAAGCCATTGGTTTTGAACGTATTTATATTAATGAAGATTATCCTTTTAAAGGATAACTTCTTCTATCTTTCTCTTAACCTGCATACAGTGATTTAAGGACATTTTAATCGTCCAACGGTCAGCAAGGACAAGGAGGAATCGTAGTGGAATCATTAAAAGTATCTTCAAGATCTAATCCAAACTCAGTAGCAGGTGCATTAGTTGCAGTTATCCGAGAAAAAGGGTACGCAGAAATGCAGGCAGTTGGAGCTGGAGCACTTAATCAAGCGGTAAAAGCAGTTGCAATTGCACGTGGCTTTGTCGCGCCGAGTGGTACCGATTTAATTTGTTCTCCGGCATTTACAGATATTGTGATCTCCGGGGAAGACCGGACAGCTATTAAGCTTTTAGTTGAAAAACGCACAAGAGCACAATAAGAATAGCGGAATGCGCTCGTCATACCGAATAGAAATCAAACCCAATCTCTTCTGAGCTTGGGTTTTTTCATGTTTGTTCATCTTCTATACAAGTAATTATCTTTTAGCTTTTCAGTCAAAGGTCTGAAATTCAAAAAAACTACCGTTAATTTATAGTGAATGAAGCAATTAAATGATAAACTTATGGAGGAAAATAGAGGATATTACCTGATATGTTAAGGAGTTGTTTGCAATGTTACATCAGCTTTCATGGAAAGTCGGTGGGCAACAAGGAGAAGGAATCGAAAGTACGGGGGAAATTTTCTCAATGGCGATGAATCGCTTAGGGTATTTCTTGTACGGCTATCGACACTTTTCTTCACGTATAAAAGGTGGACATACAAATAATAAAATCTGTGTACGAACAACAGAAGTTCGCACGATACCGGATGATTTAGATATTTTAGTTGCATTTGATCAGGAAACAATTGATGTAAACTACAAAGAATTGACTGCTTCAAGCGTCATTTTAGCTGATGCAAAATTCAATCCAGAGCACCCAGAAGATTGTGTTGCAACGATGTACAGTGTACCGTTTACAGAAATTGCATCAGAACTTGGTACGTCATTAATGAAAAACATGGTGGCAATCGGTGCGACATCCGCTTTGCTGAATTTAGATAAGACCGTTTTCCAAAGCGTAGTCGATGAAATTTTCGGACGTAAAGGTGAAGCGATTGTCGAAAAAAATATGCAAGCCATCCAACAAGGATATGAAGTAATGGCGCAACATCTTGGTGATCGAATCGGTGAATGGGAACTTGAACCTGCTGACGGGAAACGTCGTTTGTTCATGATCGGAAACGATGCGATCGCTTTGGGTGCACTTGCAGCAGGTGTTAGATTTATGGCTGCCTATCCAATCACACCAGCTTCGGAAATAATGGAATACTTAATTAAGAAACTTCCTAAATTTGGTGGTACGGTCATTCAAACGGAAGATGAAATTGCTGCTGCTACAATGGCAATCGGAGCCAACTATGGCGGCGTACGTTCATTTACCGCTTCTGCAGGCCCTGGATTATCTTTAATGATGGAAGCCATCGGTTTATCAGGTATGACTGAACAACCGTTGGTAATTGTAGATACACAACGTGGCGGTCCATCTACTGGATTACCGACGAAACAAGAACAATCGGATCTGATGCAAATGATTTACGGTACTCACGGAGAGATTCCGAAAGTCGTAATAGCTCCAAGTACAGGAAAAGAAGCATTCTTCGATACAATTGAAGCGTTCAATATTGCTGAAGAATTGCAACTGCCTGTAATCATTTTATCCGATTTGCAGTTATCTTTAGGTAAACAGACAGTTGAACCATTTGATTACAGCAAAGTTGCACTACGCCGAGGCCGACTGCAATTGGAAGAAGAATTAGCAGTAGTTGAGGACAAATCGTACTTCAAACGCTACGAAGTGACTGAAGATGGTGTGTCTCCACGTGTCATTCCTGGAATGAAAAATGGAATTCACCATGTTACAGGCGTTGAACATGATGAAACTGGTAAGCCTTCAGAATCAGCTTCAAATCGTCAGCTTCAAATGGACAAGCGTATGCGGAAAATGGAGCATGTTAATTTCCCAAACCCTGTTCATGTGTATGCGCCTCATGAACAAGCAGACGTTTTATTAGTGGGCTTCAATTCGACTCGTGGCGTACTGGAAGAAGTCCAGGCTAATTTAAATGCACATGGTATTCGTGCTAACCATGCACATATCCGTTTAATACAGCCATTCCCGAGTGCGCATATTTCACCACTCGCTGCGTCAGCAAAAAAAGTATTGGTTGTTGAAAATAATGCAACCGGACAACTGGCAAACATTCTTAAAATGAATATCGGTGCTCATGACAAGATTGTCAATGTATTGAAATACGATGGAACACCTTTCTTGCCAAGAGAATTAACGAATCGAGTAAAGGAGTTGCTCACGAATGGTAACATTTAAAGATTTTCGAAATAATGTAAAACCAAACTGGTGCCCAGGCTGTGGCGACTTTTCCGTACAGGCTGCCATTCAACGTGCTGCTGCCAATGTAGGAATAGAACCAACAGACTTAGCTGTAATTTCCGGAATCGGTTGTTCGGGGCGTATTTCTGGTTATATTCATTCATACGGATTTCACGGAATTCATGGTCGTGCTCTTCCGATTGCGCAAGGTCTAAAAATGGCCAATCGTGATTTGAACGTCATTGCTTCTGGCGGAGACGGAGATGGTTTTGCGATTGGAATGGGTCATACCATTCATGCAATTCGCCGAAATATCGATATCACATATATCGTGATGGACAATCAAATTTATGGCCTTACAAAAGGTCAAACATCTCCGCGTTCAGCAGCTGGTTTCAAAACGAAATCTACGCCTGGAGGTGCGATCGAGCCTTCTCTTGCACCACTGGAAATGGCTTTGACATCAGGTGCAACATTTGTAGCACAGGGTTTTTCTTCGGATTTAAAAGAGTTGACAAGTATTATTGAAGCGGGAATTAACCATAAAGGGTTCTCATTCATCAACGTCTTCAGCCCATGTGTTACTTACAATAAAATCAACACGTATGATTGGTTTAAGGAACGCATCACTAAACTTTCAACAGTTGAAGGATACGATCCGACCAATCGACCACAAGCCATGGCAACGTTAATGGAACATGAAAGCTTGGTGACTGGCATCATCTACCAAAATAACGAACAGCCTTCTTATCAAGAAATGGTAAGTGGGTATGCGGAGACACCTCTATCTACTGAAGATTTAATGATGAGCGAAAGAGATTTCGATGAACTTGTAAAAGAATTTATGTAAGAAATGAACTGCCGATAAAAATCGGCAGTTTTTTGTCGAAACACCGACAATTGTTGTCAGCATCTTGTAGTAACGCTAAGCGTATCAGTATAATAGAGGCATGAAGTTTTCGTCTGGACAGGATGAAAGGAGTTATACGATGAACGAAGAGCAACGCTTACATAATTCGCAAGTAAAAGAAGTAAAGAAAACAGAGAAAGATTACAGTCAATATTTCCAATCTGTCTATGTAGCACCATCATTAAAAGAAGCAAAGAAACGTGGTAAAGAAGAAGTTGCATACCATAAAGATTTTGCAATTCATCCTGAATTTTTAGGAATGGGACAAGGGCGTAAGTTTTTCATTCGGACTTTCGGATGTCAAATGAATGAACACGATACAGAAGTAATGGCAGGTATTTTTCTGCAACTGGGTTACACGCCAACTCAGAATGTGCAAGAAGCAAACGTTATTTTGCTGAACACATGTGCCATCCGTGAAAATGCCGAGAATAAGGTGTTTGGCGAACTTGGTCACTACAAAAAGATTAAACGTGATAATCCAGATGTCTTGATCGGTGTTTGTGGTTGCATGTCTCAAGAGGAATCAGTTGTCAATAAAATCTTAAAAACTTATAATCAAGTCGACATGATTTTTGGTACGCACAATATCCATCGTTTACCGCACATTTTGAATGAAGCCTATCTGTCAAAAGAAATGGTCATTGAAGTGTGGTCAAAGGAAGGTGACGTCATTGAAAGTCTGCCGAAAGTCCGACGTGGCGAAATTAAAGCGTGGGTCAATATTATGTATGGATGCGACAAGTTCTGCACGTATTGTATTGTTCCATATACACGTGGAAAAGAACGTAGTCGCAGACCTGAAGATATTATTCAGGAGATCAGACAATTAGCTGCACAAGGATATAAAGAAATTACTTTACTTGGGCAAAATGTGAATGCGTATGGGAAAGATTTTGACGATCTTACGTATCGACTGGGTGATTTGATGAATGACCTTCGCCAAATCAATATGCCTCGTATTCGGTTTACCACAAGCCATCCACGAGATTTTGATGATCATTTGATTGAAGTTCTGGCAAAACGTGGGAATTTGGTAGAACATATTCATTTACCTGTTCAATCAGGTTCTTCCAGTATGCTAAAACTGATGGCCCGTAAATATAACCGTGAACAATATATGGAGTTGGTACGTAAAATTAAAGTTGCCATTCCAGATGCGGCATTGACGACAGATATCATTGTCGGTTTTCCGAACGAAACGGACGAGCAGTTTGAAGAAACCATGTCTTTATACAAAGAAGTTGGATTCGAGCATGCTTATACGTATATATATTCACCACGGGAAGGTACACCTGCTGCAAAAATGGAAGACAATGTTCCGATGGACGTGAAGAAGCAGCGATTACAACGACTGAACAATCTTGTGAACGAGTTGTCAGCCAAAGCAATGCATGCCTACGATGGGAAGATTGTTGAAGTGTTGGTTGAAGGTGAAAGTAAGAAAAACTCAGCAGTTCTAGCTGGATATACAAGAACAAGTAAGCTAGTGAATTTCGTCGGTACGCCTGAAATCATTGGCAAATTGGTTCTCGTGAAAATAACAAATACAAAAACATGGTCGCTAGAAGGCGAATTAATCGAAGTTCTATCTGGCCAAGAAGTGGGTGTCTTATGACTACGAAATATACAAAAGAAGAAATCATTGCTAAAGCAAGAGAAATCGCAGATATGATTGCACAAACGGAAGAAGTGGATTTCTTTAAGCGTGCAGAAGCGCAAATTAATGAAAACCAAAAAATTCGTGAAAAAATTGCGAGTTTAAAGAGCCTTCAAAAACAAGCAGTCAATTTCCAACACTACGGAAAAGAAAAGGCGTTAACCTTAATTGAAGGTAAAATCGAGAAAATCGAAGAAGAAATCGATGACATTCCAATTGTTCAAGAGTTCAAGCAATCTCAAGGGGATGTGAATGATTTACTTCAATTAGTAGCGAATACAATTGCAAACAATGTGACAAATCAAATAATTGAATCCACAGAAGGCGATTTACTCCGCGGAGAAACCGGATCAAGAGTACAAAACAGCAAACCAGGCAGCTGCCAATAATATGTATATCGACTGTTTCTTCTTATTAAGAAGGAACAGTTTTTCTTTTTTAATCTTTCCAGCCATATAGTTCAGCTAACTTTCCGCTTTTTACTTTTCCTATCACCTAATGGGCACATCCTGCATATGATGAAAAGGAATCGAACGAAGGAGGATGGCTTTGAAACATGTCCGTCAAATTGTAACCAAAGCAGTCGTGGCGAAAGGTAAAAAAAGAGCTGAAGCTAGTGAAACATTACGTCCACCAAATAACCCTTCTAGTATTCTAGGGTGCTGGGTTATCAATCACACTCACCAGGCGAAGAAACACGGGAAATTCGTTGAAGTGACTGGGAAGTATGACATCAATGTATGGTATGCACATCACGATCACTCCAAAACCTCTGTATTTTCGGAGACTGTTCCATACAGAGAACGCATCAAGCTTCACTATCGTGAAGATGATTCACATGGTGTAGAAGATATCCATGTACGTGTCATTCAACAACCAAATTGCACAGAAGCCATTATTACACCGGATGGTGAACAATTCCAAGTTACAGTAGAAAGAGAATTGCATGCAGAAGTTGTCGGCGAAACAACAGTCTTAATACAAGTGCAACCAGTCGATTACGAGGACGAATGGTCAATGAAAGACGAAAGTTCATCTTCATCATCTACTTCTTCATATGGTGATGCGAAAGAGTCCTCATCATTCTCTTAAGCCGGGCAGCTAAACCGGCTTTTTTTTTGTTATATAAACCCAAGAGCTTGGTGGGAGCTATAAATGCTTACACTTCAATCATAGTGTCGATGATTCGTTCAATACTTATGTATATGCTCATGCCATTGTAAGATCATGGTTGTTTAACCCCTGTCAAAGTTAAGTTATAATGATAGAATCGCTAGTATTTGAAAGAGGTTTTGACATGAATACCTATACTCCTATGATCCAGCAATATTTACAGGTTAAATCCGAATATACAGATGCCTTTTTATTTTTTCGACTAGGCGATTTTTATGAATTGTTTTTTGATGATGCTATCAATGCATCCCAAATTCTTGAAATCACATTGACGAGCCGTGATGGGGGAAGTAAAGAACGAATTCCCATGTGTGGTGTGCCACATCACGCTGCCCAAAATTACATAGAAACTCTGATTCAAAAAGGTCATCGAGTCGCTATTTGTGAACAAACTGAAGATCCGAAACAATCAAAAGGAGTTGTTAAACGTGAAGTGGTTCGTTTGATTACTCCGGGTACAATTATTGAAGGTAAAAATATGGATGGCAAAAGCAATCATTTTATCGCTTCTGCCGAAGAACTGGATGAAAATCGCTACGCGTATGCGTATTTGGATTTATCGACAGGCGAGGGCACAAGTGCAATTTTGACAGGCACCGAAAAGAATTTAATACAAGAATTGCAAACGTTATCCATAAGAGAACTTGTTGTACCCGAGCAATTATTTGTGCTTCTTTCAGACCTGGCCGAAGTCCATTCCATTTTATTGTCCATTGAGGAAACTCAACTGGAAACACAGGTGGATGAATCATTTACAGAACAAAATCCAGCTGAAGTACGTGCAGTATGCAGACGTCTAGTAAACTATCTGCATCGAACACAAAAACGTTCGCTTGAACATATTCAAGCATTCCAATTCCAGGAACGAGAAGAACTTTTGACGATTGATTTTCATTCAAAACGCAATTTGGAATTGGTTCAATCCATTCGTGGTGGCGATCAAAAAGGTTCATTGTATTGGTTGCTTGATGAAACAATGACAGCTATGGGTGGACGGAAATTAAAGCAGTGGTTGCACCAGCCTTTGGCGAATCGTATGAAAATCGAAGAACGCCTTGAAATTGTGACAGAAATGCTGGAGGCATACTTCACTCGTGCTGATTTAAGAGAAAGCTTAAAAGAAGTATATGATCTGGAGCGTTTAATCGGACGAATTTCTTTTGGTACAGCAAGTGGTCGTGACTTAAGTCAATTGAGACAATCTCTCCTTCAGATTCCAATGATTAAAAACCAATTGATTGAAAGTGGCAAACCTGCGTTGATAAAAGCTGCCAATCAATTGGACGAGTGTGGGGAGCTATTGAGTTTGTTAAAAACAGCAATAGCTGACCATCCGCCACTTTCAGTAAAAGAAGGAGATATCATCCGCGATGGGTTTCACGAGCGACTGGATGAGCTCCGCTATGCGAAGAAGAACGGAAAAGATTGGATTGCCGCTCTAGAGTTAAAAGAACGTGAACGGACAGGCATCAAAGGACTGAAAATCGGCTACAACCGAATCTTTGGATACTTTATTGAAATTACAAAATCCAATATTCACTTGGCTGATTTGACAAGGTACGAAAGAAAGCAAACGTTAGCAAATGCGGAACGCTATATTACGGATGAACTGAAAGAAAAAGAATCGTTGATCTTAACAGCCGAAGAAGAAAGTTTAGCATTAGAGTATTCTCTATTCGTCGATATTCGGGAACAAGTGAAACAATACATTCCGCAAGTGCAAAAACTGGCAGCAAAAGTAAGTGAGTTGGATGTCTTCTCAAGTTTTGCCGAAGTTTCCGATCAATATCGGTTAACCAAGCCAACGTTTCATGATGGCTTGGAATTAACAATTGTTAACGGACGGCATCCCGTAGTTGAAAAAATGATGAACAAGCAGCATTATGTGCCAAACGATTGTGCTCTGACTTCTGAAGAGAATATGTTACTAATCACTGGACCGAATATGTCCGGTAAAAGTACTTATATGCGCCAAGTTGCCATCACGGTCATTATGGGACAAATGGGTTGTTACGTACCGGCAGAACAGGCACAGTTGCCCGTTACAGATCAAATATTCACGCGTATTGGAGCAGCGGATGATTTGGCAGCCGGCCAAAGTACATTCATGGTCGAAATGCTTGAATCAACATATGCCATCACACGTGCTACTGAACGCAGTCTTTTGTTGTTCGATGAAATTGGTCGTGGCACGTCTACATACGATGGCATGGCATTAGCTCAAGCAATGATGGAATACATTCACAATGAGATTCGAGCAAACACATTGTTTTCAACGCATTATCATGAGCTGACCCATCTAGAAACTCAATTGGATAAATTGCGGAATGTCCATGTGTCAGCCGTTGAACAAAGTGGAAAAGTAGTCTTTTTGCACAAAGTGAAGAATGGACCAGCGGATAAGAGTTATGGAATTCATGTAGCAGAGCTCGCTCAATTGCCAGAACCGATTCTTGCTCGTGCAAGAGACATTCTGCAGGAGCTTGAAACAGGGAATGGTTTAGAGGATAAAGAACCACAGTCCTCTGTGAATGAACAATTGACGTTCTTCCAGGAAACGAAACAACAGGTGGAGAAAACAGCTAGAGAACCTCAGCAAGAGGATGTCCTAACAACAATTCGTGAATTGGACATTTCCGGTACAACACCGATGAAGGCACTTCAGTTCTTATATGAATTGCAACAAAAAGTCGGCAAATAATTGAGTTAGAAAGGAGCCGATTCCATGGGACAAATACGGTTAATGGATGAACCCTTATCGAATAAGATAGCAGCTGGAGAAGTGGTGGAACGGCCTGCTTCCGTCGTAAAAGAGCTTGTTGAAAATGCTATTGATGCCGGAAGTACTTCCATAGATGTGTATTTGGAAGAGGCGGGCTTGCAAACCATTCAAATTACCGATAATGGAAGCGGAATGGACGAAGAAGATGCACTCCTTTCATTCTCGAGACATGCGACCAGTAAAATCTCAAATGAACATGATTTGTTTCGGATTCGGACACTCGGTTTCCGTGGCGAAGCACTGGCAAGTATTTCATCAGTATCCAAGGTTTCTTTATGGACTTCTGATGGTGTATCCACTGGGACAACCGTTGAAATAGAAGGTGGCCATCTAAAAAAACAGCAAGCTGGCGCACTTCGAAAGGGCACGGATATTAAAGTATCTCAGTTGTTTTTTAATACACCGGCTCGTTTGAAATACATGAAAACGATTCAGACAGAACTTGGACATATCATCGATTTACTTAACCGTCTTGCACTTTGTTACCCATCGATTGCTTTTAAACTAACTCACGGGGAACAAGTGCTACTGCATACAAACGGGAGAGGGGATCTCCAACAAGTTGTAGCCGCTATTTACGGCATGGCCATCGCCAAAAAAATGATTCCTTTTGAAGGGGAGTCGGCGGATTACCGAATCCATGGCTATGCTTCATTACCGGAAATCACGCGTGCATCGAAAAATTATTTGACTCTGTTTGTGAATGGACGTTGGGTGAAACATTATAGCGTGCAACAATCGATTGTCAATGCGTATCACACGTTTTTACCAATCGAACGTTTTCCGCTGGTCATCCTGCATATTGAAGGAGATCCCTACTTGACGGATGTTAACGTTCATCCTTCCAAGCAACAAATTCGATTGAGCAAAGAAAAAGAGTTGCAGCAACTGGTCGAAGAGACGGTTCGGAAGAGTATTCGTACCGTTATGCGTGCACCTGAAATTGCAGAAAAACCGAAAAAGGTTGTTGCGCCAAGCGAACAAATGGATTTGTGGAAATCAAGACCTTCCCAGGCCACGTCTGCTCCATTCCAGCCGATGCAAACATTTAATAAAAGACCAGAGTCTCTAATGGTCAAAGAACCAATGGAAGCCGTGCAGTCATCACCAGATTCATTCATCGAACAGCTAGAGCCAGTATCAACCAAGGAACCTTTTCCTGAGCTTGATATCGTCGGACAAATTCATGGAACCTATATTGTTGCCCAGAGCTCGGATGGTTTTTATTTAATCGATCAGCATGCGGCACAGGAACGGATAAAATATGAATTTTTCCGGGACAAAGTGGGGGAAGTACAGGCCAATGAGAGGCAATCATTGCTCATTCCATTGTCGATGCATTACTCTGCAGACGAAGCGATGCGATTAAAGGAATATGCAAATGAACTTGAAGAAGTAGGCATTTTTCTAGAAGAGTTTGGTCCGACGACCTTTATTGTACGAGAGTACCCGGTCTGGTTTCCGAAAGGTTTTGAAGAAGAGATTGTGAAAGAACTGGTCGAACAAGTGCTGACCAGCCGAAAAACGGATATTAAAAAATTACGTGAAGATGCAGCCATTATGATGAGTTGCAAACGGTCCATTAAAGCCAATCACTATTTGACAAGAGAAGACATGATTAAACTGATGGGTGATTTGAAACAAGCAGAGCATCCATTCACATGCCCGCATGGACGGCCAGTCATTGTCCATTTCTCCACATATGAAATTGAAAAAATGTTCAAACGTGTTATGTAATAATATGAAATATTATTTAAATCAGACAGCGACCGAATTTTCATATTCGGTCGTTTTTTAATGTTAAACAAAACGGTTTATTCATCGAGCAAAAATTGAGTCTGAGTACATTCCTTTAACAAGTTGCATAGGATAATTTCAAAACTGTAAAGGATTACTCCACTCAAACTATATTCGATATATGCTCCTCCCAATCATTCGTTTGGTTCGGTTCATTCAACCAAAGCAGATGCATTAGCTGCAGAAGAGGGACATTAGCAGAAAGATGTCTTAAGCTGTCTGTATCCTTGTGAAAATTACAATCCATCTTGTTTGGAATCTAATTAAGTCTGAAAGCTGGGCTTGAAAAATTTATGTTTGAAAAGTCTCCGTCATGTAAATGCTTAGTGAAAAAGAATTTTACTGAAGGAGACTATTTAATGACTGAGTTTCCCATCATACATACGAATATTTGGGATGCACTTTGGGCGATTCCGGTAATTATGATATTGGTCATCGTTCTCAAGTTCTTTGTTCACGTACCTCCAAAATATGTTCCGGGGTGTGCAACATTGATTGGCTTATTTATTTCGATTTTCATCAGCCACCGTGAAAACCTATCAGCCGGAATATTTATGGGATTTTTCTATAGTGCTGCAGCAATCGGCACGCTTGCATCCATTAAAACAACATTGAAGTCATATCGAACCTCATAAAAAAACCCAACACTTGACTAGAACTAGTCAGTTGTTGGGTTTTCTTCGTTAAACCACAAAGGATCTTCATTATCGACTTCACCATTATAGTTAATCAAAACTTCTTCACCAGCTTGTATATCTTTGTAAGCGAAGAAATCAAACGTATGATTATCAAAATTGATGTCATACACGGCATTTGGTTGATATGAATGATTGAACAGCATCCCATAGCCGAGCACGAGTGCCGTATGGTTGATCCCATATTCAAATGCGTAGTCAGCAAGCAACGTCTTTTCAACATGCTCATGTTCTTCATTTGGATACGGAAGAACAGGTGCTTCATGAATCAATTCACCTTTTTTAATATCTCGCGTAGCAAAAACGCCACGATTTAATTCGCCATCACTTAATGTCGATGTTTTTATTTCAATCATTGATTTCACCTTCTCGATTCGATTATCTGTAAAAGACATGCGTGTTTGGGAAGATATTATCGTATCTTATCTCTACACGCAAGCTATAAGTATAACATGTTAAATATCAATCGCTAAGGTAAATGTTTAATCAAAGCAGAAGTAAAACCATTATTATTCAGTCAAGCCATTGAAAATCGTGTCAATATTCCATTCCATCATCTTGATATAAGTGTCGCCATCTTCACCAGGCTTGCCGATGGAGTCTGTGAAAACTTTCCCGTAAATCGGTACGCCTGTCTCTGCAGACACGGTTTCCATACTACGCGGGTCGATACTTGTTTCTACGAAAAGTACTGGATCTTCTTTAGATCTGATAAAATCAACGACTTTACTTACTTGATCCGGTGAGCCTTGATTTTCTGAATTGATTTCCCAAATATAAGCCGCTTCAAAGCCATAGGCATCAGAGAAATATTTAAAAGCACCTTCACTTGTAATCAACAGTCTTTTTTCTTTAGGAATTTCATTATAACGGGCAACTGCTTCTTCATGTAACTTCGTCAATTCAGCAATATATGCTTCCGCGTTTTTCTCGTATACATCTGCATGATCTGGATCAACTTTCACTAATGCATTTTTAGCGTTTTCAGCATATTTTATGCCATTACGAATGTCAAGCCATGCATGTGGGTCTTCTTCTGATTCTTTTCCTTTAGTCGTCAGATGTTTAGGTTCCACACCTTCACTTAAACGGTAAACAGGGGCATCTTTTTTGGCTTTTCCTGCAGTAAGAAGAAGCTTCTCAAACCATGAGTTTCCTCCCTCAAGATTAAGGCCGTTATAAAAGACTGCATCGGCATCCGTTGTTAATTGAACGTCCTTTGGAAGGGGGTCATACTCATGTGGATTAGATCCAACTGGTGCTAATGTATGAATTTCGATGCGATCGCCACCAACATTTTTAACGATATCGTAAATGATTGAATACGTAGCAATGACTTGAATCTTATCATTGCTATCTTTCGTTGCATTGTTTTCTTTTCCACAGCCAGAAATGAGTAAGAGCAAAACGATACTCATGGCACTTAAGAAATAGGTTACTTTTTTCATATTTAAAATCCTCCAATAATTTTTATGATTGAGAATGCATTTCTCTTTTTCGTGCACTCTTTAATGATCTCCATACCACACCTTGCTTTGGTGAAAATAAAAATGCAAGTATGAATAAAACGGTAGCTGCAAGAACAATTGTTGCACCTGACGCTAAATTGTAGGTGTAACTGAAATACAAACCTAGAATGGATGACAATATGCCAATTCCAGCAGATAGATAAATCATGACCCATAGGCGATCAGTCAACAAATACGCAGTCGATGCCGGTGTAATGAGCATAGCCACCACCAAAATAATTCCAACTGTTTGCAAAGAAGCAACTGTTACCAATGTCAGAAGTGCCATTAAGAAATAATGAATGGCTTTTGTTGGAAGTCCATATGCTGCAGCCATTGTTGGATCAAATGAACTGACAAGAAGTTCTTTGTAAAAGATAAAGATACTAATGAGCACAAAAATTCCAATCGCAAGTGTTGACCACATTTCAGTCGGTCTAACTGCCAAGACATTCCCGAATAAAATGTGATACAGATCAGTACTACTCTTCATAAATGTAATAAGAATAATTCCAGATGCAAATGCAGCAGTAAACATAATCCCTATCGATACGTCATTTTTAATTCGGCTGTTCTGGCTGATGTAACCAATGCCAATCGCGGTCAAAATGCCAGTGAAGACGGCACCGATAAAGAAGTTAATGCCAAGCATGTAGGACAATGCAACACCAGGAAGGACAGCGTGAGAAATTGCATCTCCCATTAATGCCATGCCCCGTAAAATAATAAAGCAACCGATGACCCCACAAATGATGCCGACCATCATCGACGTGAGCAACGCTTTTTGTAGAAATTCATATTGTATTAAAGCATCAATAAAATTCATCATGATGTCACCTCCGTACCAAGGATTGGAGAGAATTGATTTGTATAAGCCTTGTTCAAGACGGCTGGTTGGAATACTTTTTCAACAATACCATGCTCAATCAATTCTTTATTAAGTAAAATCAATTCATTGAAGTAATCACTGGCTTTGCTCAAGTCATGGTGGACAACAACGACAGTCTTTCCACTATCACGAAGTTCTTTTAAAATCGAAATGATTTTTTCTTCACTTGTCACATCCACACCGACGAATGGTTCATCCAGAAAGTACATTTCAGGTTTCTGAGCCAACGCACGAGCCAAAAATACTCTTTGCTGCTGTCCGCCAGAAAGTTCACCAATTTGGCGATTCCCATAGTCAGCCATGCCAACTTTCTTTAAGCATTCCAAAGCCCAATCTTTATGTTCTTTCTTAGGGCGCTTGAAAATCCCCAAGTTTGGGTAGGTGCCGATTAGGACCGTATCCATTACGGTAATCGGAAAATCCCAATCAATATTGCTACGTTGAGGAACATAAGCAACTTTGGTCTTCATTTCTTTAATCGATTTGCCGAGTATCTCAACTTTACCCGTATCTTTTTTGATGAGATTCAATAAGACTTTCAACAAAGTAGATTTCCCTGCTCCATTGGGCCCTATAATCCCTACTAAATTTCCTTCTTCCACTGTAAAAGTGACATTTCTTAAAGCTTCGTTTCCGTTGTACGAAACAAATAAATCGTTTACGGCAATAGCTGTTGTCATTCTTAACCCCTCCTAATAAATAAATATCTATATACATGAAATTTTTATATGAAAATAATTATTTCCCGCTCGAAAAAAAGTTTCCTTAGAACAACTATATGCGAGAACTTGAAATTAAGCAACTACAGAATAGTAAGAATTTTATTTTTAGGGCTTGATTGAAGAAAATATACTTAGCGATTTAGCAGCATAAATTCTTATGATCGAAATGATCAATTGGCGTTTCATGTACATTGATTTAGGAAAAACAGTATAATTAGAGGAAATAATTTCTTGAAAATCGACACGATGTAAAGTTAGGAGTAATTTTTCGGGGGGACTTGAGTATGGGCGAATTTATAATGGCGATTGACCAAGGAACAACTAGTTCGAGAGCGATTTTATTTAATAAAAAGGGTGAAATTGTACATACGTCACAAAAAGAATTTCAACAATATTTTCCTAAGCCTGGCTGGGTTGAACATAACGCAAATGAAATTTGGGGTTCAGTTTTATCGGTAATTGCCGCTGTACTGACTGAAAGTGGTATTCAACCGACTGAGATTGATGGGATCGGAATTACCAATCAACGCGAAACGACAGTGGTGTGGAATAAAAAGACTGGTCGTCCGATTTACAATGCCATTGTTTGGCAGTCCAGACAAACTCAAAAAATCGTAGATGAACTAAAAGAAGAAGACTTGGAAAAGTGGTTTCAGGAAAAAACCGGACTTCGCTTAGATCCTTATTTCTCAGGAACAAAAGTTAAATGGATATTGGAAAATGTAGAAGGTGCTGAAGATTTAGCCAAGCAGGGAGATTTATTATTTGGAACAATAGACTCCTGGTTGATTTGGAAGTTGTCTGGTGAGAAAGTGCATGTGACCGATTACTCAAATGCATCAAGGACCCTACTATTTAATATCCATGATTTGAAATGGGATGAAGAAATTTGTGAAAAGTTAAACATTCCATTAACGATGCTTCCTAAAGTGGCATCCTCTTCTGAAGTGTATACAAAAACAGATCCTTCAGTTTTCTATGGAGCTGCAGTGCCTATAGCCGGAGCAGCTGGAGATCAACAGGCGGCACTTTTTGGACAATGTTGCTTTGATAAAGGCATGGCGAAAAACACTTACGGTACAGGATGCTTTATGTTGCTGAATACAGGTGATACCGCTGTTACATCTGAAAACGGTTTGTTAACAACCATTGCATGGGGATTGGGTGGTCACGTAACGTATGCTTTGGAAGGTAGTGTGTTTGTCGCAGGTTCTGCCATTCAATGGCTACGTGACGGTCTTCGAATGGTGAAAAATGCTACTGATAGTGAATCATATGCTAAGAAAGTAGATTCAACAGACGGGGTATACGTTGTGCCCGCGTTTGTCGGACTTGGGACACCATACTGGGATTCAGATGCTCGAGGAGCAATTTTCGGTCTAACGCGAGGAACATCAAAAGAGCATTTTATTCGTGCTACACTTGAATCTCTAGCCTATCAGACAAAAGATGTTCTAGATGCTATGGAACAGGATGCAGACATGAAAGTGGAAATCTTGCGAGTAGACGGAGGAGCCGTTAATAATGAATTTTTGATGCAGTTCCAAAGTGACTTGCTTCAGCTTGAAGTTGAATTGGCAAAATTAAATGAATCAACGGCTCTTGGTGCGGCTTACTTGGCAGGCTTAGCTACTGGCTTTTGGTCAGATTTAAATGAAATCGAAAAAATGCGCAGTAGTAAAAAAACTTTTACACCTAAAATGGAAGAAACAAAACGACAAGAGCTATACAGTGGTTGGCAAAAAGCAGTGGAAGCAACTCGTCTGTTCAAATAAGGAGTGATACTTATGCTATCAGCAATTGGACGTCCAAAATTAATGAAAACATTAAATTCCTTTCAATTCGATTTACTCGTCATCGGAGGGGGCATTACAGGCGCTGGGATTGCATTAGATGCTGTAACACGCGGTTTATCAGTCGCTTTAGTTGAAATGCAAGATTTTGCTGCAGGTACGTCCAGTCGGTCAACCAAACTTGTTCACGGTGGACTTCGCTATCTGAAGCAATTGGAAGTGCAAATGGTGGCAGAAGTGGGGAAAGAACGTGAAATTGTTTATGAAAATGCTGTGCATGTAACTGAACCCGAGTGGATGTTATTGCCTTTTCATAAAGGTGGAACATTTGGGCCGATTTCAACTTCAGCTGGACTTCGCGTGTATGATTTTTTAGCCGGAGTCAAAAGAGATGAACGCCGTAAAATGCTGTCTTCAGAAGAAGCGTCGAAAAAAGAACCACTGTTGAAAACAAAAGGGCTCCGGGGAGCCGGTTACTATGTGGAATACCGTACTGACGATGCGCGTCTGACAATTGAAGTCATTAAAAAAGCGGCTGAAAAAGGGGCCGTTTGCGTAAACTATGTAAAAGCCGAATCATTTATATATGAACAGGATCGAATTGTAGGTGTTGATGTAGTTGATCAACTTTCAGGGGAATTGGCAACGATTCATGCGACTAAGGTAGTCAATGCAACTGGACCTTGGGTAGATCAAGTCCGTGCTAAGGATTCAATTGAAAATGGCAAACAGCTTCGTATGACAAAAGGGATACATGTTGTGATAGATCAAGAGGATTTCCCGTTAAAACAGGCAGTTTATTTCGATACACATGATGGACGCATGGTTTTTGCAATACCTCGCAACGGTAAAACGTATGTCGGTACTACAGATACTTTTTATGATAGTGATCCCAAAAACCCATTGGCGACTAGTGAAGATGTCAAGTATCTTCTTGAGTCCATAACGTCAATGTTTCCTAGCATACAGTTGTCACCTCAACAAGTAGAGTCAACATGGGCTGGTATTAGGCCGCTCATTTTTGAAGAAGGAAAAGATCCATCGGAAATTTCCCGCAAAGATGAGATTTGGGAATCGGCAACTGGTTTGATAACGATTGCAGGCGGCAAACTAACGGGCTATCGCAAAATGGCGGAAATGGTTGTCGACCGTGTCATTGCAATTTCCAAATTACCTTATGGTACCTCTAGAACCAAAAACCTTCCATTATCAGGGGGAGATATGGGAGGGTCAACACGGTTTGCATCCTTTGTGGAAATGAAAGCTTTGGAAGGTCAACGATATGGATTGACATATGACGATGCACGTCAACTTTCAGCTTTTTATGGAACTAATGTCGATCAATTATTTGCCTATGCGAGTGTTCTCCAAGGAAATGTCTATGGCTTGCCACTGCCTTTGGCGGCGAGACTTGCGTATGGTATAAATTTTGAAATGACTTGTACACCAGCGGATTTCTTTGTTCGCCGAACAGGAGATGTGTACTTCAACATTGGCGAAGTTTATTCTTATAAAGAACAAGTGTGTCAAATGATGAAAGCACAACTCGGCTATACAGATGAACAATTGGATTATTATCGTTTTGACCTAGAAAATCAATTGAATGCAGCCACATCATTCCGAGAGGAGAATGCATAATGACGAAAAGTATCCATTATGTAAAGATGTCTGATGGTCATGAAGTGTATACCGTAGTCTATAAACCCCAAAATACTCCGATTGGTCATATCCACATATTACACGGCATGGCAGAGCATATCGGACGGTATGAAGAATTTGCTCAATTTTTGGTTAACAAAGGATATGTTGTGTCAGGACATGACCATCGTGGGCATGGTTTTACAGGACAAAAAAATAATCAACAGGGTTTCTTTGCGGAAATGGACGGTTTTGAACGTGTGACAGAAGATGTTCGTGAAGTTTTACAAGATGTGAGAACAGATTTAAGCTGTGATAGTCCGATTCTTTTTGCTCATAGTATGGGCTCATTCATTGGCAGACGCTATATTCAAAAATATGGGCATTCCGTTTCTAAAATTGTTTTATCAGGAACTGGGGGACCAGCTGGTTTTTCAGGGAAAATAGGAAAATTAATTGCTTCTGGATTTGCGCGAGTAAAAGGAACTCAACTTGAGAACCCTTTACTGAATAAGATGACATTTGGCAAATTCAATAAAGCATTTACTGATGCAAAAACGGAATTTGATTGGTTATCTTCAGATTCTGCCGAAGTTCAAAAGTATTTGAATGATCCTTATTGTGGATTTGTAGCTAGTAATCAATTATTTGTCGATTTAATAACAGGATTAGATAAGATACATGACTCAAAAGAAATAGCTAAAATCCCTAAATACCTCCCGATTTTAATGGTTTCCGGGACGTTAGATCCCGTAAGTCAAAACGGAAAACAACTATGGGGAGTTGCTGAAAAACTTAAGAAAGCAGGACTCACTGATATTACGGTTGTTCTAGTAGAAGGTAAAAGACATGAATTACTAAATGAAATTAATAGAGAAGAAACATTTGAACTCATTATTAATTGGATGGAGAAGAAATGAAAGAATTAGAAGTGTTATCCATAGTTGGACCAACTGCGTCCGGTAAGACAGCTTTATCAATAAAGCTTGCAAAGATGTTGAATGGTGAAATAATTAACGGTGATTCCATGCAAGTTTATAAAGGATTAGATATTGGAACTGCCAAAATTACTTCTGCCGAAATGGAAGGAATCCCACATCATTTGTTGGATATAAAACAACCGGATGAAACTTTTTCGGTTGCCGAATATCAGAAATTGGTGCGTTCGAAAATTGATGAAATTAGAGCAAAAGGTAAGTTGCCTATTCTTGTGGGCGGTACCGGACTTTATGTTCAATCAGTTTTATATGACTTTCAATTCACTGAGGAGCGGGTTGATGAGACGACCCGAAACAAATATTATGAGCAATTAGCGGCACTGGGACCTGTTGCCATGCATGAGAAGCTTAAGCAAATTGATCCTAAAAGTGCCGCAATAATACATCCTAATAACACCCGCAGAGTAGTGAGGGCGTTGGAAATTGCAGAACATACGGATACAACAAAATCTGCCGAACCGCATAATAATGGGCATGAAGCAATGTATGTCCATGTGATTTTGGGACTTGATGTCGACCGGGAAGTGCTGTATGAACGTATTAATCTGCGAGTTGACAGTATGATTGCCCAAGGTTTGGTTCAAGAGGCAAAGCTTTTGTGGGATGGAAACATAAGAGAAACTCAGTCAGTACAAGCCATCGGCTATAAAGAGATATTCTCATATTTCAGGGATGAAATTTCATTGGAAGAAGCGATTGAGCAAATCAAACAGAATTCACGTAGGTATGCTAAGAGGCAACTAACTTATTTCCGTAATAAATTACCCGTGGAGTGGATTGGGCCAAAGACTTCCATGTCGGAAATTCTTCCAATAATAAATAATATTAAGCAGGAATCCACTCTTTAAAAGCGAATACTATCAGTGAGATAATTAATTACCCACTCTTGAGTTGATATTGGAGGAACCAAACGATGAAATCAATTAATATGCAAGATACTTTTTTAAATCAATGTCGAAAAAACAATATGTTCGTGACTGTCTTTTTACTAAACGGTTTTCAATTAAAAGGCCTTATAAAATCTTATGATAATTTCACTGTGTTGTTGGAGTCGGACGGAAAACAGCAATTAATTTATAAACACGCGATTTCTACTTTTGTACCAGCGAAAGCAATTTCTATTTCTACTGAAGAAGTATAATCAATTATTTGACTGTATACCTATAAGGGTATAATATGATGATTGTATTTATTTGATTGGAGGAATAAACATGAAAACGATTCAACCTGAAGAATTGCAAGCAAAACTTGACGCTGGTGAAACAGTTCACATGATCGATGTACGAGAAGCGGATGAAGTTGCAAATGGGATGATTCCTGGTGCACAGCATTTGCCATTAGGATTAGTTGAATTTAAACATCAAGAATTAGATAAAAGTAAAGAATATGTTATGATCTGTCGCTCTGGTGGTCGCAGTGGACAAGCATGTCAGTTATTAGAATCTCAAGGTTTCGATGTAACTAACCTTTCTGGCGGAATGTTAGATTGGAAAGGCGAAGTTCAACAATAAAAAAACAGCTTAACTCATTATTGAGTTAAGCTGTTTTTTTCAGATTGTTGCAAAGTCCGGAATGGCAGTCGCCATTTCTTCATATAGGAAACAACTCGTAAGGTCGTCGTAATCAAGAACAATATATAAAGTGATATGTCGCTAACGACTAATCCAACTCCGATAACTAATCCAGTAACCGCAGCCCATACTGCATAAATTTCATTTCGTAAGACCAAAGGTTTTCGTTTGGCCAAGACATCACGTACGATCCCTCCACCTGAACCTGTCAGAACAGCTGCAACTACTGTTGCGCTAATCGGCAATTCGAGTTGAACAGCGAATAAAGCACCTTGAATGGCAAAGGCGGACAAGCCGATAGCATCGAAGAAGTTTCCCCAACGATTCCAATGTTTCAATAAATTTTGTGGAAATAAAAAGACTGCGGTAATCGCAATTAGTGCAATTTGGAACATCATTTCCTGTTCCCAAAGTGCAGATACCGGAACACCTATAAGTAAATTTCGAATTGCTCCACCACCAAATGCGGTAACAATTCCAAGTAAATACACTCCAAATAAATCATATTCTTCTTCCATCGCAACAATTGCTCCAGAAACCGCAAACGCAATTGTTCCAATTATACTTAATACATCCCACGCCACTTTACATTCCTCCATAAATCAATAGAACGGATTAAATTGTAGCAGATTTTCAGTCAATTACAATAGCTTTCAGTTGGTTCCCTATATAAATAGTTGACGATACTAGTGGGGCTGATAAGATGAAAAAGGAAAATAGAAGAATTGAGGCGTAAACCATGACATTTCAGACAACATTGACATCAAATTTATTAGATAAAGCCAAACAAATTGAACTAATTATTTCCTCTCAACATGAAGCTGCGAATCAAATCGCTTTTTTAAATCAGGAAAAAGTAATCACTGCATTCCGTAACAACCATGTTAGCGATTTTCATTTACATCCTTCAACGGGCTATGGATATGACGATGAGGGAAGAGACAATTTAGAAAGAGTGTATGCTGAAGTATTCGGGAGTGAGGCAGCACTTGTGAGAGCGCAAATTATCTCCGGTACACACGCAATTACAATAAGTCTATTTGGAGTCCTTCGCCCAGGTGATGAACTTCTTTATATAACTGGTAAGCCTTATGATACTTTGCAATCCATTGTAGACGGTGGCGAGCAGGATACGGGTTCTTTAAAAGACTTTAATATTTCCTATCAACATGTCGATTTACAATATGATGGACAAATCAATTGGTCAGAAGTAGAACAAGCCATCTCTGAAAAAACAAAAGTCATAGCCATTCAACGTTCAAAGGGGTACGCAAACCGACCGTCATTTACGATCGAACAAATTGAAGTGATGACAAAAAAAATTCGGACTTTAAAACCTGAAGCCATTATTTTTGTCGATAACTGTTACGGTGAATTTGTAGAGGAACTTGAACCGACCAATGTTGGAGTCGATTTAATGGCCGGATCTCTTATTAAAAATCCAGGTGGTGGGCTTGCTAAAATCGGGGGATATATAGCAGGGAGGAAAAAATATGTGGATATGTGCGCTTATCGTATGACTTCTCCGGGTATAGGAGGAGAGGCTGGGGCATCTTTAAATACATTGGCAGATATGTATCAAGGGTTTTTCTTGGCACCACATGTTGTTGCGCAAGCGGTTAAAGGGGCAATCTTCACTTCAGCAATGCTTGAAAATGTTGGAATGGATACGTCTCCTCATTATTTGGAAAAACGCACGGACCTCATCCAATCCGTATCTTTTAAAACAGCTGAACAAATGATTCGTTTTTGCAGAGCTATTCAAGCTAATTCTCCAATTAATGCTCATTTCGCACCCGAGCCTGCATATATGCCGGGATACGAGGATGATGTCATTATGGCGGCAGGTACATTTATTCAAGGATCCAGTATTGAATTAACAGCAGACGGTCCCATCAGACCTCCATATACAGCGTTTATTCAAGGCGGGTTAACGTATGAGCACGTGAAATTCGCCATTCTTTCAGCTGTGCAACAATTGCAAACAGGACAAGTTGACAAATGAATTCATTCCTCCTTTATGTGGAGGAATTTTTTCATGTTAGATAATATGACATGAACTTGACAGGAAACCTTACATATATTATGATAAGACTTGTGAAAGCGGAGGTGACTTTTGTGAGTCAGCAATTAAGAAGGTCAATGCCATTACTACCTATTAGCATAGTCATGCAGCTCACAGAATTAACTGCACGACAAATTCGCTATTATGAAGATCATGATTTGATACACCCTGCACGTACCGAAGGAAATCGACGAATGTTTTCATTGATTGATGTCGACACTTTACTTGAGATTAAAGATTTTCTTGAGCAAGGAATCAATATGGCGGGAATTAAGAAATTATTTGAAATGAAAAACCAGCCAATCGTTCAAGAACCGAAAGCGCAATTGACAGATGCAGAACTTCGAAACATCTTGCGTATTGAAATGCAACAGGCAGGTAGATTTCAGAAAGCTTCATTAAGACAAGGGGATTTATCTCGTTTTTATCATTGAGCGAGTAAGAATATAAAATTTTTAGGAGAGTGACAAGAAGTGAGCAAGTACACAAAAGACGACATTCATAAGTTTGTTAAAGAGCAAGAGGTTAATTTTATCCGTTTACAATTTACTGATATTCTTGGGACGATTAAAAATGTTGAGATACCTGTAAGCCAGCTTGAAAAAGCTCTCGACAATAAAATGATGTTTGATGGTTCTTCAATCGAAGGATTCGTTCGTATTGAAGAGTCAGATATGTATTTAGTACCTGATTTGAACACATGGGTAGTCTTCCCATGGATTACGGGTAAAGGGAAAGTTGCAAGATTAATCTGTGACGTAAATAAAGCCGATGGGTCACCATTCCCAGGAGATCCACGCAGTAACTTAAAACGTGTATTAAAAGAAATGGAAGAGTTAGGTTTTACAGATTTCAATTTAGGGCCAGAACCAGAATTTTTCTTATTTAAATTGGATGAACGTGGTGAGCCTACGCTTGAACTAAATGACGCTGGTGGCTATTTTGACTTGGCACCAATGGATTTAGGGGAGAACTGCCGACGTGATATCGTTCTAGAATTAGAAGAAATGGGCTTTGAAATCGAAGCTTCCCATCACGAAGTAGCCCCAGGACAACATGAAATTGACTTCAAATATGCAGATGCTGTAACTGCATGTGATAATATTCAAACGTTTAAATTAGTTGTTAAGACAATTGCCCGTAAACACGGATTGCATGCGACGTTCATGCCAAAACCATTGTTTGGTGTGAATGGTTCAGGGATGCATATGAACGTTTCTTTATTCAAAGGAAAAGAGAATGCATTCTTTGACGAGACTGGTGACTTGAAGTTAAGTGAAACAGCTTATCAATTCATGGCAGGTATTCTGAAACACGTACAAGGATTTACAGCGATTACTAATCCGACAGTAAATTCGTACAAACGATTAGTACCTGGATACGAAGCTCCATGTTACGTTGCTTGGTCTGCGCAAAATCGTAGCCCGCTAATCCGAATCCCATCTTCACGCGGAATAAGTACACGCGTAGAAGTGCGTTCAGTGGATCCAGCTGCTAACCCTTACTTAGCAATGGCAGTAATTTTAAAAGCTGGTCTTGATGGAGTCAAAAACAAACTTACTCCACCAAAAGCAGTTGATCGCAACATTTATGTAATGAATAAAGAAGAACGCCTTGCTAACGGAGTAGAGGATCTACCAGCTAATTTACACCTGGCTTTAGAAGAACTTGAAAAAAATAGTACGATTCGTGAAGCTCTAGGTGAGCATATATATGCTAACTTCGTGGATTCAAAAGAAATCGAATGGGATATGTTCCGCACGACTGTGCACCCATGGGAACGCGAACAATATTTGAAAATGTACTAAGAAAAAACGTTGGAGTCTTTGAGACTTCCAACGTTTTTTTGAAAAAGTTTATGAAAGACCTGCATTAATTTTGAATATTTGGGATACAACACAAACTAGGTCGAAAACCCATATAGTTCTCGCATTTAAACCAGATTATTTATTTTTCTTGTTAGTTTGTTGATTCTTGTTTTTGTTGTTAACAATATTTTTAGGGTGGGAATCAAATTCTGTAACAGCAAATTCTTCTTTCTGATTGTTGGGGGTTTTATATGTTCCAAAGGGGTTATGCGTTCTTTCGTTCAATGTTTTTTTGTTGTTTTTGCTCATGGATTTTCACCTCCTAGATTCTAATTTGCTCTGTATAGAAGGTTTTATTCTTTTAACTTGAATGGCATGATTCGATTAAACATGTAACAAAGAATAGTACTCAATGGCCAGAAATCGATATATACAAATGAAAAGTGAAGAAATGATAAAAATAATAAATTTTTTGGAACTATTGCATTGAAATTAGGATTAAATGTACAGAGTATGGGTATAAAATAATATAATCATTTCATTTAGTAACTATCACTAAGCTTTCTTTTGTTGAAAAGGAAGGTTTAGTGGGAGGTGATTAAATGCGAAAGGTACAAGGTGTCAAAAGTTTGATGGCTTATTTCGATTCAGTCAACTATCCAATGACTGAAGAAAATTTAATCGATCTAATGGCGCGAAAAGAGTTACCTCACATCAGTCCTATAAGTACTATCCTTATATTCGATCTAAATCATATCGACTGGTGGATTAATGAGCAAAGTAAATAAAACAATGACAAGACCCTACTTATTTTAAGTGGGGTCTTGTTCATGGAAATCTATTTTTTCTTTAACTGACAGCAATATGACTACAGTCTGAGTCACCTTAGAATAAAGATGATATTTAAGTTCATAATGAAAGAAATTATCATTGAAAATTCAATCAGTTGTTATGTTCTCTTGTTTCTAGTAGAATGAGTACTGATTTTGTTTTATGAAAAGAGGGTATCAAATGAAAACATCTATTTTTGGATTGACATTAGAACAGCTGACAGCATGGCTTATAGATAACGGACAAAAAAAATACCGAGCTGAACAAATTTGGGATTGGTTATATATAAAACGTATTACTGAATTTTCGCAAATGGCAAACATTAGTAAAGAATGTATTCAACTTTTGGAAGACAACTTCGTTCTTTACACTTTGGAACAGAGCGTTAAACAGGAATCGGCAGACGGAACCATCAAGTTCTTGTTCAAAATGAAAGATGGAAACTTGATTGAAACTGTCTTGATGCGATTTAAATATGGTTTGTCCGTTTGTGTAACTACTCAAGTTGGCTGTAACATCGGTTGTAGTTTTTGTGCAAGTGGTTTACTTAAAAAGAGCCGTGATTTAACTTCTGGAGAAATCGTCGAGCAAATCATGAAAGTCCAACAGCATCTGGATGAAGTGAAAAAAGAAGAACGAGTAAGCCATATTGTTGTAATGGGAATCGGCGAACCGTTTGATAACTATACGAATTTAATGAGTTTCTTAAGTGTTGTAAACTCTCAAAAAGGACTTGCAATCGGAGCGCGTCACATCACAGTTTCAACAAGTGGAATTGTTCCGAAAATTTATGACTATGCTGACGAAGGTCTGCAAGTCAACTTAGCCATTTCCATTCATGCGCCGACAAATGAATTACGTACACGAATTATGAAAATTAATAAAGCGTATCCAATTGAAAAGCTGATGGATGCAATCGATTATTACTTGGAAAAAACGAACCGACGCATTACGTTTGAGTACATTCTTCTTCGTGATGTTAATGATCACGTGGAAGAAGCGGTGAAACTAGCCAAGTTGCTTGAAAACAAGCGTCACCTGTCATACGTCAATTTGATTCCATATAACCCGGTTGATGAGCATGGTCAATATCAGCAAAGTACGCCTGAAGCAATCAGTGCGTTTTATGATGCACTAAAGAAAAAAGGAATTAACTGTGGAGTAAGACATGAACAAGGTGCTGACATTGATGCAGCTTGCGGGCAGTTAAGAAGTAAACAAATTAAAAAAGCAGACAAAGCGTCAATATAATTAGTTATTCTGTGATAAAAGACGAAAAACGCCAACATGAATATGGGGCGTTTTTCGTCTTTTTACAAATTTATTTAGTTAAACGTAAGAAAAACTCGAAAAAATGTTTAAAGTATGAAGGAATTAATACTAGCTCTCAAGTTTTTGTCATATGATGAGCTAACACCAAAATAATAAGGAGGTTTATCAGTGAGTGAAACAAAGAATCAAGCTCCGTTTGATAAAATGATGATTATTCGGACCGCAATTCTTTTATTAGCTTGGCTAAATCAGTATTTAGTATTAAATGGGAATAGTCCGTTACCTATTAATAGTGAAGAGATTACAATTCTCATTACTTTCGCAGCATCTATGTGGGCCTGGTGGAAAAACAATGATGTACGGTTTAAAGCCAGACGTAATACACAATATTTGAAAGATAAAGGATTAAAGTAAAAGGTCTACCACTATAAGAAATGTTTCTACGGGAAAATGAACACAAAAAGGCCGACTGAAGATGAAAATGTCAGTCGGCGTGATATCGGCTCAAAAATAGTATAGCATACTTTATAATTATCATCAATATTATTTTTGGTATAGTTCATCTAAGAGCAACATAATAATAATAAACTTAAATAAAAGGCTAATCCAAAGTCTATTTAATAGATTTTGGGTCAGCCTTTTATTAAGTATTTAATGGATCTGACGATAAACACCCACAACTTTACCAAGTATTGAAACTTGTTCAACAATTATTGGCTCCATTGATGAGTTTTCAGGTTGCAAACGGAAATATGATTGTTCTTTAAAGAACCGTTTAACCGTTGCTTCATCATCTTCTGTCATGGCAACGACGATATCTCCATTATTGGCAGTCTGCTGTTGCTTAACCACAACATAGTCACCATTTAAAATACCAGCTTCTATCATACTATCGCCCATAATTTCGAGCATGAACAGATTGTCTTCAGAAGTACCGAAAGTTTCAGGAAGAGGGAAAAACTCTTCGATATTTTCGATGGCAGTAATCGGTAAACCTGCTGTCACCTTACCAACCAAAGGAACATTCACTACGTTCGGTCTCAATTCTGTAACATTATCAAGTTCTAAAATTTCTATAGCACGTGGTTTCGTAGGGTCGCGTCGTATTAAACCTTTGCTTTCCAATCTAGCTAAGTGACCATGAACTGTCGAACTTGAAGCAAGTCCAACTGCTTCTCCTATTTCACGTACGGAAGGTGGATATCCTTTTTTTCGAACTTCATCTTTAATAAAAGCTAATATATCTTCTTGTCGTTTCGATACTTTTTTCAACTAGTTCACCTCTTCACTTAAATGGTTGTCTCATTCATCTAAAATTAGTATAACAATCCAACTCCAAAAATGCAAACATAGGTTCTAGTTATTGTTGACAAGAAACAAGTGTTCGGTTTATAGTAGGAGCATATATTCCGAACAAACATTCGGTTCGAGGAGGAATTTACATGAATTGGATTAAAGATAATCAATTTATTTCATTATTAATAGGTGTTACATTCTGTTGTACCTTATTTTTTGTGCATTTTAATGTGAGCCATGAAGAATCATACAATGAAATCTATATAAAAGATGGTGATACTCTCTGGACATTGTCTGAAAAGTATCGAGGCAATACGCCAAAACAGGACTGGATATCAGAAGTGATGGCAGTAAACAATCTGAATACGCAAATGATTCATTCCGGTGATTCTCTAATCATTCCAAACTCTCTGCAGCAATATGCTCCAGATCATGGTGTCGAATTTGCAGGAGACACAGAATGATGGGCAATTCTCATTCAGCAGTTATATATTGTCGTGTCAGTACGGAGAAAGAGGCACAGGAAACTTCGCTAGCCCGACAAGAAGAAGAGTTACGTCAGTTTGCTCATGAACAAAAATATTTTGTAAAAGCCGTATTTATTGATCAGCATAGTGGATATTCCGTTGAGCGAGAAGGATTACTTGATTTAATGGATTATGTTAAAATGCATTCAATCTCCACTGTTTTTATTCAAGATGAGACACGCTTAGGTCGAGGGAATTCCCGAATGGCGATCTTACATATGTTAAAAAAATTAGAGGTCGAAGTTATTTCTTTAAACGATGGTGGTTTTATCCGCTTAAATGAGATGGATACTATGATGTTGGAAATTTTAGCGATGGTAGAAGAATATCAACGAAAATTGCATAACGCTAAAATTCGTAGAGGAATGAGAAGGGCAGTGGAGCATGGTTTCAAGCCTGAAAAGAACCTCAAAGATCAAGGGAATCCAGAAGGAAGAGAAAGAAAAGATATTCCAATTGAAGAAATTGTGAAATTACGTACAAATGGTCTGACATATGAAGAAATCGCATCTACACTAAGAGGTTTCGGTTTTCCTGTGAGCAAAGCCACAGTTCATAGACGATATATTGAGTATAAAGAAAGACTTGGAGGCTAAATACTTGCGCTCCAAGTCTTTTTTGCATACCTTTTAATAAGGTTATTAGAAGAAAGGTGTGTTTTGAATGTTATCTCCAGATAAAATTTCACGAATCAATGAGTTATCCAAAAAATCAAAGTCTGTAGGTCTTACTATAGAAGAAGCCAAAGAACAAACTTCTTTACGCAAAGAATACCTGGAAACGTTTCGTTCTTCCATGAGAAGTACCATTGAAAATGTTAAAGTTGTGGACCCTGAAGGCAATGATGTTACACCAGATAAAGTAAAAGCATTAAAAGAAAAGAAATTTCTGAATTAAATCATCATTTGCTAACCATTGTCAGTTTATCAAAAGTTGACTAAACTAAAGTGTGAAGAAAACTTTTGTATCAGAAAGGGTGTCAATCATGTCTCAACACGTAGATCAGTTAGCCATCACTACCATCCGCACGTTATCAATCGATGCGATTGAAAAATCAAATTCAGGTCATCCAGGTTTACCTATGGGTGCAGCACCTATGGCGTATACTCTTTGGACAAAACATTTACGTCATAATCCAAAAAATCCTAATTGGTTCAACCGTGACCGCTTTGTTCTTTCAGCAGGACATGGTTCCATGTTGCTTTATAGTTTATTGCACTTAGGTGGTTATGATTTACCAATGGAAGAAATTAAAAACTTCCGTCAATGGAATTCTAAAACACCAGGACATCCTGAGTTCGGCCATACTGCCGGAGTTGAAGCAACGACAGGTCCACTTGGACAAGGTATTGCGATGTCAGTCGGTATGGCAATGGCAGAGCGCCATTTGGCTGCAGTTTACAACAAGCCGAACCATGAAGTCGTAGATCATTTTACTTATGCGTTATGTGGTGATGGGGATTTAATGGAAGGTGTTGCAGCAGAAGCAATTTCTCTTGCAGGACACTTGCAATTGGATAAACTGATTGTACTTTACGATAGTAATGACATCTCGTTGGATGGAGATTTAAATAAATCTTTCTCTGAAAAAATCCAAAAACGCTTTGAGTCTTACGGTTGGAACTATATACATGTAGCCGATGGTAATTCACTTGAAGAACTTACAAATGCCATTGAATCAGCTAAAAACCACAAAGGACAACCTACACTTATTGAGGTGAAAACGGTTATTGGTTTTGGTTCTCCGAATAAATCTGGTAAATCAGACGTACACGGCGCGCCACTAGGAAAAGATGAGGCATTGTTAACAAAAGAAAGCTACAAGTGGACATTCGAACAAGACTTCCATGTACCTGACGAAGTTTATGCTGCTTTTAAAGAAGCGGCAGAGAAACTTGGCGGTGTAAACGAAGCGGCTTGGAATGAGCAATTTGCTTCTTATAAAGCGGAATATCCAGAGCTAGCAGAACAATTAGAGCTTGCAATTCAAGGGAAACTGCCAGAAAACTACGATTCAGAGATTCCGGTTTATGAAGTTGGTACTTCTCATGCAACACGTTCATCTTCAGGTGAAGTTTTAAATGCAATCGCTAAAACTGTTCCATCATTCTTCGGAGGAAGTGCGGATTTAGCCGGTTCTAATAAAACGACGATCAAGGGAGCGGGAGATTTCTCAAGCGATTCATATGAAGGCCGTAACATCTGGTTCGGTGTGCGTGAATTTGCTATGGGTGCTGCCTTAAACGGTATGGCCTTGCATGGTGGTTTACACGTATTTGGTGGTACATTCTTCGTATTCAGCGACTATGTCCGACCAGCTGTGCGTTTATCAGCGTTAATGGGACTTCCTGTTACGTATGTATTTACACATGACAGTATTGCAGTTGGTGAAGATGGTCCAACGCATGAGCCAGTGGAACAATTGGCATCATTACGTGCTATGCCAAACTTGTCCGTTATTCGTCCGGCAGATGCCAACGAATCTGCAGAGGCATGGAAATTAGCTGTCTCTTCGAAATCAGTGCCGACTGCATTGATCTTATCAAGACAAAACTTACCGGTACTTGAAAACTCTGCTTCTCTTGCAGCGGAAGGTGTAGCAAAAGGCGCATACGTTGTATCACCAGCTAACAAAGAACAAGCAGATGCTTTGCTATTAGCAACAGGTTCTGAAGTTTCCCTTGCTGTGGATGCACAACAACAGTTAGCTGAAGAAGGAATTGATGTAGCTGTTATTTCAATGCCGTCTTGGGATCGTTTTGAGCAACAAGATGCTGATTATAAGAATAGCGTCTTGCCACAAACGGTTAAAAAACGTTTGGCAATTGAAATGGGTGTTTCATTCGGCTGGGACCGTTACACAGGCGACGAGGGCAGCGTGTTGGGTATCGATCGTTTTGGAGCAAGTGCACCAGGAGAAATTGTCATGAAGGAATATGGTTTCTCTAAAGAAAACGTAGTTGCTCGTGTAAAATCTTTATTGAATAAATAATAATATAAAAGCAAGTAGTGAGCATTCGCCACTACTTGTTTTTTTTCGTCAATAAAAGTGACGTTGCGGAATCGCAGTTCGACAACTTTAGCGAAGGTCACCCTTTATACTTTATAAAAAGGGCTCTGATAAAAGTTATATTGTTCATAGTAATAGGGAGTGCATAACCTTTGCAGATAGATTCGAGCGAGCTAGTTAGCTAATTCGTGGAGAGGGAGCAGGTTCTCGATTATTAATAACAAATTAAAGAACAGAGCCATAAAAGTGGGGGTTTAATATATGCGAACATATAAAATTTTTCACATTAAAAAAGCATACCAACCTTTCGTTTTAGGCCGGGAAAAAATGTTACAGGAAATACTGGGAAAAGATAATTTGCAAGGTAATCAGGATCATAATGAAATGACGTATGTTTGCGAGAAAATCGATGAAGATTTCATCAAGCAAAGTCTTGAAAGAAAACTCAGTCGCTTGTTCTTGCATAATGAACAGGATCTTCACAAACTATTGCTAGAGCATCCTTTAAAGGGTACGATTCACATGAAGTTTGAACCATACTGTGTCCACGTCTGGTGTAAAGGATCACATATGCTCGATCTTGATTTATTTGCAGGACTGTCTGAGTCGAGTGATTGTTATATGGCGTTCCAGCAAGAAGAAGCTTCCTTCGGTTGGTTAAAGCCCATCAAAATCGGTTCCATTCATTCATTTACAGAAATTCTGGACTTCGCCTAGTAAGGAGTTAGGTTTTGTTGTATAATCCTTCTTGGAGATAGAAAGTAAGGTTAAACACCGAGAAGGGGGAAAATAGCAATGGCTTTATGGTTAGCAATTACTTTAATCATCGTGGCGTTATTAGCTGGAGCTGCAATCGGATTCTATGCTGCACGTCAATACATGATGAAGTACTTAAAAGAAAACCCACCAATTAATGAACAAATGCTTCGCATGATGATGGCTCAAATGGGTCGTAAACCATCTGAAAAACAAGTAAAACAAATGATGAACCAAATGAATAAAATGCAAAAATAAAAAATAGCACTCCGAGAGTGCTATTTTTTATGGTTTCGTTTATCTAGTTTTGAAAGCGGATTACGTTTTTATTAATTTGGTAAAAGTTTATACGTATGAAGAAATTCTGCAACTGTTTTTTCATATTCCTCAGCATTTTGATTAAATGATTGGGCATGAGGACCAATTTCAAAGAGTTTCAATTGTTTAGGTCCCTTTTTCAACTCATAAAGTTCCTTGGTCATTTCTGGTAAAATAAAATCATCGGGCAGACTATGAATGAATAAGACGGGTTTCTCGATACGTGATACGGCTTCGCGAGGAGAAACGAGTTTCATTGAATAACCGTCGCGTACCCTTAAAAAGACATCTGCCAGTTTTATGGCAAGACTCGTTCGGAGAGGAGTTTCTTTCTTCATTAAATATAAAAGTTGATCGGTAAAATCAGAAAACGCACAATCCGCTATATAAAAGTGAGCTTGATCTTCCAAAGTCCCTGCGTACAGAATAGTCGTAGCCGCTCCCATCGATTCTCCATGAATCCCTATAATTGCATCTTCTCCAGCATAATTTTTTACAGCCTTGACGATAGCCTGCAAATCCATTTTTTCATAATGACCAAAACTGGTTGTTTTCCCTCCGGAATCACCATGTCGTCTATGATCATAGACAACGGAATTAAAACCTAGCCGTTCAAAGAGACGTGCATATTTTACTGAATTAATTTTGTTTTCTGTTACACCGTGACATATGACGACGAAGTTATTCGTGTCTAACGGTTCCAGAAAAATTGCTTTGACCGGGTATCCATTAGGACTGTCAATCCATTTTTCAGTTTTCCTCACTACCTTGAACCATGCCTCGTCAAATCTCTTGGCCGTTATCTCACGATTTAAAATAAAATCATCGTCTTTTTTCTTCAAATACATAAGTCTGTTCGTAAACACAAAACCAAAAATCGCCGCTCCTGCGGTCATAATACTCGAGAGAATACTGGTGATCCAAAGAATGCGACGCTTCATGGGAATTCCTCCTATGTTTGATTTAACTCGTATAGTCTAAACATGCCCGTATCAATTGGTCTTGAAACGTGAGGAGCTATAATCGAAACCGCTTCACATAGTTTGTTCAGATCGATTCCAGTGTTTACCCCCATTTTATGTAACATATTCACCACATCTTCAGTTGCTACATTTCCAGTTGCGCCAGGAGCGAAAGGACAACCGCCCAATCCACCTGCTGAAGTATCGAATCGTGTAACACCTGCCAAAAGAGCAGCATAAATATTGGCGAGGCCCATCTTTCTTGTGTCATGAAAATGTGCGTTCATTAATACATGTGGAATTTCGCGAATTAATAAAGAAAATAGTTCATAACTCTCCTGTGGATTAGCCATGCCGATCGTATCAGCCACACTAAGTTCATCAACACCCCAGTTTGCGAACTCCTTGCATAAAGCCAAAGTATCTTTACTATCGATTTTACCTTCATAAGGACAATAAAAAGATGTAGAAATACACGCCCGAACAAAAATCCCTTGTTGTTTTAATTCCGCTATGACAGGTTTCAAATCTTGCATGCTTTGCGCTGTGGTTTTATTTATGTTCTTTAAATTAAATGAATTACTTACACCAACAAAAACTGCCACACTATTTGCTCCTGCAGAAAGTGCACGTTCAACCCCTTTAGAATTTGGTGTCAAAACGATTTGGCGTCCTTGCTTGTGAACCTCTTTTACAATTTCGTATGCATCAGCCATTTGAGGAACCCATTTTGGGGATACAAAAGAAGTGATTTCCATTTCTTCAATACCAGCTGCTTGCAGAGCATGAATAAATGCCAATTTGTTATTTGTAGTAACCTCTTTTTTCTCATTTTGCAAACCATCTCTTGGGCCGACCTCGATAATTGTCACATTGTTTGGTAAACTAAACATATCATCCCTCCTTCATTCTATTGTAATGATGGGATAGGGGTGCTAGCAAATATATTTTCTTAGGGGATTAGGAGGATTTATAATGTCAACAAAAGAAGTGGTTGTCGTGAGTGCTGTCCGTACAGCAATTGGTTCATTTCAAGGGTCATTAAAAGACGTACCGGCTACGAAGTTAGGTGCGATTGTCATAAAAGAAGCGTTAGCAAAAGTAGGTCTTGAACCTAATCAAGTAAGTGAAGTAATCATGGGGAATGTTTTACAAGCTGGTCTTGGTCAAAATCCTGCGAGACAGGCATCGATTCAGGCGGGTCTACCAGAGACGATACCATCGATGACAATTAATAAAGTATGTGGATCTGGATTGAAAGCGGTTCATTTGGCAACACAGGCAATTATCGCAGGGGACGCGGACATTGTTGTAGCAGGTGGAATGGAAAACATGAGCCAGGCTCCATATTTATTGAAAAATGCACGCGAAGGTTTCCGTATGGGGGATCAAAAAGTAGTGGATAGCATGATTTCTGATGGCTTATGGTGTGCATTCAATGATTATCACATGGGCATTACAGCAGAAAATCTTTGTGATCGTTACGAAATTACCCGTGAACAGCAAGATGAGTTCTCAGCTCGTTCACAGGAACGTGCCGTGCAAGCAATAGATGCTGGGAAATTTAATGAAGAAATCGTAGCTGTCGAAATTCCACAACGCAAAGGAGATCCGATCGTATTCGATACGGACGAATATCCAAAACGAGGAACTTCTGCTGAAAAATTAGGTAAATTGCGTCCAGCATTTAAAAAAGAAGGCAGTGTCACTGCAGGGAATGCTTCAGGTATCAATGACGGAGCTGCTGCGGTTGTCGTGATGTCTAAAGAAAAAGCAGACGAGTTAGGTTTAACTCCGTTAGCAACGATCGTAGCGAACGCATCAGCTGGTGTCGATCCATCAGTGATGGGAATTGGTCCGGTTCAAGCGGTTAAAAATGTTTTCGAAAAATCAGGTCTATCTATGGCAGATATTGATTTAGTAGAAGCGAATGAAGCTTTTGCCGCACAGTCAATTGCGGTTGATCGCGAACTTGCATTTGATCATGACAAGCTGAATGTAAATGGTGGAGCGATCGCTCTAGGGCATCCAATTGGCGCGAGTGGCGCACGTATTTTCGTATCTCTTTTGCATGAAATGACGAAACAAGATGCGAAGACAGGGTTAGCAACATTATGTATTGGTGGCGGACAAGGGGTCGCAACAATTGTGAAAAGAGCATAGGCAGAAGGTGAAAAAAGATGGCAAAAAAGAAACAGCAACAGCAACAACGCAGACAACCTGAGCGATCTGAACAATCAGGCAATACTTTAGCAGATCAATTGCAAGGGGATGTGCTTGAAAAACTGAAGTCAGCTAAAAAGCAGTTGCAAGATACAGAGCATCAACAGGAAGAAGAACGCCTGGCGCAAGCTGAATTTGATCGTAAACAAAAAGAAAAAAATAAATCATTTGCTGAACTTCTGGATGAGTATGGCATGAAGGGCAATAAGTTTTAAGCAAAAGAGGACTTCAAATTTTTGAAGTCCTTTTGCTTTGTCATTATTAGATGAAACTATTCATTTTAAGGAATTAATAACTAAGACAATCAAGTATAGAGGCACGCCAACGATCATCATACCAGCTATAAAATAACTCATGCTTTTTAACACGAACTTAAAGATATCAAATATGGCACCAGCAAAATCATCAATAAACTTTGGCACTCACATTGCCTCCTATTGAAACATATTTAAGTAACGTGTTCAGACTAAGACAAAGATTCCACATATAAATAGTTTCATCCTTCTAAAAAGAGTTTGATTAAAATTATCACATATATGAGCTACTAATGGGAATCGATATGCTTATCGTGAAGACTAAAATAATTGATTTAATATAAAGTAATATACATCACCTAACTTATTTTTCAGTAAAACAAGACCATCATTTCGATGGTCTATTTTTACGTCCAAAACATCAAGTGGATCCAGTGTGGAATGTTACACTCAAATAACAGTGTAGCTTATTTTAAGAAGCACTATAATAAATTGCCAATTAATATAGACCTTGAAATTCTAATAAAAATAACGACATTTGTTTCAAATGTTATTCATATTGAAAATAAATATTTTTATCTTTTTATAAATTCCAATGAATAATATGAGAATATATCCAAATCTGAACGATGTTTTAAGTATTAAGGCCTTTAAAATCTAATTAGGAGTTGTTGTATGAGAATTACAAGTGAAAATTTTATAAAACATCTTAAAAGAAAGAGAGAAGAAGCACTGGAATATGTAATTGAGGAATATATCGGAATTGTGAAAGCAATTATCTACAATTCCCTCCAATCCTATAATGATCCTCAGTCGGTAGAAGAATGTATAAATGATACGTTTTTAGGCGTCTATGATAATTCCAGACAATTTGAGGGGAATAAGGAAGACTTCAGAAGATGGATTTGTACCATAGCTAAGTTTAAAGCGATTGATAAACAAAGAAAACTGTCAAAATCTGAAATAGTTACTAATATTAATGAAATCAAGAATGCTGTGAAATCAGCCGAAGAGGAATATTTAATATGGTCATCAACAGAAGATATTTTAAAAATGATGACGCAATTAGAACCAGTAGACCGTGATATTTTCACGATGAAATTCTTTTTAAATATGAAAAATGAAGAGATTTCCCAACACCTTGGTTTAACAAAGGCATCTGTTGATAATCGATTGTATCGTGGGAAAAAAAGATTACAACAAATTCGTTTGGGAGGGTTATTGACTTGAAAAAACTATATAAACAATTTTCTAAACTGAATATTGAGATGGATATTCAACCAATGGAAGTAAGCGATCTCGAAAAGGAAAGGGTTAAAAGGACTGTATTGAAAGGGAAAAAGAAGAATCACTTTTCAAGAAACATGTCGGTTGCAGTTGCATTTTTCGTTGCTTCAAGCATCACTCTAAGTTTTGCATTTCCTACCTTTGCAGCGAAAATTCCGGTTATTGGTAATATATTTGAATTATTTAATGATGATGAGAAATATGTTTTTGAGAAATATGATACGTATTCAACAGAAATTGGGGTTACAAAAGAAAGTAATGGGATTAGTGTAACGGTAACAGATGCTGTATATGATGGGGAAAATATTACGGTAGCTTATACCATAAAAAGTGAACAGGATTTAGGAGAAAGACCCGTTTTAATGGGGGAATGGGTTGTTGATGAACTTAAAAATATGTATAAGGATAGTGGTTACTTTGACAGTTATGTTATAGAAAAAATAAACGACAATGAGTACGCAGTATTATATATCTACGAATTAATAGATGGTCCCAAACCGGATGAAGTTCATATAACATGGCATGGAAACAAAATTCTTAATTTAAATAATGTAAATAATACTTTTCATGGAGATTGGTCATTTCAATTTTCATTAAATGCTCTTGAAAGTAAAACACAAAAATTTGCTGATAGTATAAAAAATGAAGAGGAAGATATTGGAGTTGTAGTTACAAAAATGACGGAAACACCTATATCCACAACATTATATTTATCAGAATTTGCAGATGTTCGGAAAATAGCGAAAGAGGATGAAGAATGGCGTGGTGTACTAATTGAATATCGTGTATCTGATAATTTAGGAAATGAGTACAAAACTATTCATTATAATGGTACAGGGCATAGCACAGATTTCAAGGATTATGTGAATTATTCGCGTATAACTACTACAGTTTTTCATGAGGAAGCAATAACCCTAACCATAACACCCATTGTTGGTGTTTACAAAATGATAGACAATAATGGTTCACTTGAACTGGTTAAAGAACCATACGCTATTGAATCAATACAGTTACCATTGAATAAGTAATGTATTTTTATTTTATATAAAAATTAAAGCAAATAACAAACCATTCATGAAACGTCCAGATTCCTTGATTTATAAAGAATTTGGGCGTTTTTGTTATTATTAATTTGTTTATTATTTGCTGGCTGTTCTGATGATTAAGAAAGTTTTACTTTCACTTTCACTTTCACCGGTACAGTAGAGGAGGTACTTCTTGAAGTAGAGGTATTAGTTAGTTATTGGCTATTTTAAAGGAAATGGTTGATTTAGCGTAAAATTGTTGACACCTACCCTAAATCGGATTAAATTATATTCTCGATAACTGGATATATATGTTAAAATATGGGTGAGTTTGTGAAGGTTTACACTTAAACTAACGCGGCAGGATTGTTGAATGGAAATATGCAGAAAAAGGCGGTAGGTATTATGGAGATAAAGACTAAACGATGTACTGTACGTCGATTTGTAAAAGAAAATCTTGATGATTTTATGGAATATAGAAATAATGAAAACTGGATGCAATTTCAAGGATTCAAAGGATTGACCAAGCAAATGTATGCTAAAGAATTACTTAGCGAACCCTCTCTTTTAAAAGGTGTGCAACTTGCTATAATCAACAATACAACTAATCGATTGATTGGTGATATTTATTTAAAAAGTGAAAATTGCACTTTTTGGATAGGATACACAATAAGTCCTTTTCACGCTAAGCAAGGCTATGCATATGAAGTACTTGTCGCAATTATTTCCTGGCTTAAGCAAAAAGGTTGTATCAGAATAAATGCGGGCGTTTCACCTGAAAATCTTGCTTCAATCAACTTACTTAAAAAGCTTAATTTTACTTTTCTTTCTTCAGATGAAGGAGAACATATATATATATTGGATTTGGAAAAGATATGAACTAATTCTCAATGATCAATTCGCTTAAAAGAAAATTATAATAAGTTTTAAAAGATTTTTCTTGTGAAGTGATTCACTTAAACTATCGGGTGCTTTGCTTCAAGAAGGAGTAAAGCATTTTTCCTTCTTGAACTAACGCAGCAGGTTAGTTGAACGAGAAATTAAGGAAAATTAAAAATTTATTAGAACGGATGTTGGTTAATTATGTCTAAATACATTATCGATTTAGATAACGATTTTGATAAAGAAGAAGCTTTTGAAATATCAGGAGACAACATAGCATTAGTAACCGTTATGGATAGTAGCGGAAATGATATTACGACGAATTGTAGAGTACAAATTACTCTAAGTAAAAATGCATTACTCGGATTAGGTACTGAGTTAATTCGTTTAGCACACGATTATGGTAATGGAAAGCACTTCCATATAGAACCGATAACCAAAGAATATGTAGTCCAGTCTATAGGAATTATGCTTCATCCAGAGAGTTGTGAACTTATATTGGGTTGTGGAGATTTCGAATCATTTACTGAATATACAAAAGAAGAGGTTTAATTAAGATTGTGAAACAATGTTCTTAAACTAACGCAGCAGGTTAGTTGAAGAAGAATGTATTTCAAAACTGAAAGGGTGTTTCTAATTAAAAATACGTTAGTTAGGTTATTTAGTAGTTTGATACTCGTAACTTTGTTATTTGGATGTTCAGGAACAGAACAAGAGCCAAAGGAAAGTGATTGGGAAGAATTGATGACTCGTAATCCTGAACTGGAAACTAACCAAGAAGAAATCCCTGAAGATATCCTAGACAAAATAAAAATACCAGCATATACAACTATTCCGTTTCAAGTTGAAAGTGTGCAAATAACTCCCTTACCGACCAGTATAAAAGATAAAGATCCCCTATTAATCGATATTGTATTTATTGGTGAACAAGATGTATTACACGTATCCAACCTTTTCACGAAGGCATACGATACGGTTACAGCTCAAGAAACAGTGAAGTTAAGTAATGGAATAAAAGCTAAATGGGATGAACAAGGAGATGCTAACGTAATTTCGTGGCACGATAGCGAAGATAATGTGGACATCGTTTTAATGATACCTCCTTACAAGGGAGAGAAGAAAAACTATACACTTAAGGATTTTTTAAAAATGGCTAATTCCGTTAATTGAATACACAGTATGTGTTATTCAACTAACGAGGTGCGTTACTTAAATATTCGAAGTCCGAATTAAACAACTTATATGGAGCCTTACTACATAGTCTAATGTAGTAAGACTCCAATATTATCTGAAAAAATATATTAATTGTAGAGCTACAAATGGAAATTTAATGAGTTTCTTCTATTATAAAAGCATCTTTGTAATAAGTTTTTTTGTTCCAGCAGAATCGAACTATTAAATGAATATAAAGAACTCTTTCGGAAGATGCGTTTAAGCAATTGTGAAAATATCCTTTTCATATCCTAACTTTTTCATGGTCTCTAGCCGTATACCTTACGATCTTTGTTAATGACACGCATATAACCGAACTGATCGAACAGTAGTTATTGATACATAGATTTTGAGCAATATTCTGATACATAAATAACCTATGATTCTCCTCAAAATGAAATCAAAATAAAAAATCTCAATAACTATCGTTTTTGAGAAAAAGTAAATACAAAAAATGGAAACTTTCAGTTTTACTGAGCGTTGCCATTATTCTTCGTCGGATATGTAGTTTTCAATTAAGCATCAGTTTACTTAGAGAAGAAAAACAATTTAGTATACTTCTTTAGCCTTATGTTGAAAACTCTAAGCAATGCAATAAAAATTGATATCAACCCAATTAACACAAAACTAATGAAAAGAAATTCAAATCAATAGGTGGAGAATTTAATACAAAATCACTTAACATAAAAAATATTACACCAATAGATGTTAGGAAATTAAAATTCTTATTATATAACACAAGACTTTAAACTAATAATTTAGAAAATTTAAATATTTACGCTTACATCTTTTCCTACAAATGATATTATTTATCTGATGCCTGAAATATAAGGGGGAATTGAAGGGGTGGACGAGGTTTTTAAAATTTGAATAAAACGGAGAGAGTTATTTGAAGAAATCCTTTATCTTTGCAATTACTTTACTTTTATTGCTAATGAGTTTAACCCCTTCAACTATTGCAGCAACTTATTTTATGGAGGATTGCTATCAGACCCCGACAAATCCACCAGGAGTGATAGTGCCAACACAGCCACCACCAGGTGATATTATCGACCCAATTAAACCACCTATTCAGCAAGAAAGTATGACTATGACGGTTTGGCCCCCTCTATTTAGACACCATCTTTGAAAATTAAAGACTAATCTTTTGTGAATGGTCATTATTTTCTTGAAAACGTTCTAAAAATTGGCAAGGTGAAAGGTAGTTTAAGCTTCCATGATATCGTCGTTCATTGTAAAAATCGATAAATACATCCAATTTTTCATATGCATGATCAAAACATTCAAAGTCGTGTTGCTGAAAACATTCTCGTTCTAGGATGCTATGAAATGATTCGATATACGCATTTGAATTCGGCGATTTTTTGGGAATTCGTTCATGATAAATCCGTTTATCCTCACAAAAACCGCCAAAGTGTTCGCTTACGAATTGTGGACCATTGTCTGTCCGAATGATCAATCGTTTCTCTTTTTCATCGTCCTTGGGACGAGGGACGTTACGACGTATCAAGGAATCTTGAATCATATTGGTTATACTCGTAGCTTTACAATCAGATCCTCGATAATAGCCAACGATTGAACGATCAAAAACATCAATTGCACTTGCAACAAAGAAGAAACGACCACTTTGTTCGATAGATCCATATTTAATGTCTAATTGCCACATCTCATTTGGACCTGTAATAACGTGATTTCTTGCCAAACGCCGTGGGTGTTTGCTTTTCTTCTTGCGCTGCGGCAAGAGGATGCCCATCTCTTTGCAGAGGCGATACACCTTCTTTGCGTTGATTTTTAAATCATACACAGTCTTTAAGTGGTGGGTAAGTTTTCGGTAACCGTACACGCTTTCTTCACCCTCAATCGCTTCCATCAGAAACTCTTGAATTTGTTCATCCGAAATTCGCTCTTCTTTGTTCGTTAAGGAAAAACCAGGACACGGACGTCCACGCTCTTCCTCTTTTTCAGGATTTTGAGCGACTGGCTTATAGTAAAACATGGAACGGGTTAAACGAAGGAATTTCATCATCCGTTTAATGGGAAACCCTTCTTCATGCCATTCTTTTACCATCTTCAACTGTTCCTTCACACTAAAGTGTTTTTTTTTACGATTTCTCGCAAGAAGGCAACTTCAAGTTCTTTTTCACCTAACAGCTTCATGGCCTGATCATATTTCTTCTGGAGCTCGTCATGAGTAGGCTCATCCGAAAGGATGGAAATATCCTCTTTTTCCATTTGATTGCCAACCTCATCTTGGTATTCAATCATCCACTTTTTTAAAGTTGAACGATCGATTCCAGCTTTTCGTGCAATGGTAGCATTGTTTCCCGTCTCTAATGCCATGCGAACATATTTCTTTTTCACTTCTTCAACCACGGCAATTTTCTTATTAGGCATTTCTTTCCCCTCCTATTCGATTTAAACATCCGCTCACAAGTTTGGTTATATTGTAACTCGCTTACTTTATGGTGTCTAAAACTTTAAGGGGGCTTAAGAGATGAGTACTGTAAATGTTAATGAGGTTGGCAATATATGCGACGATTTGGATACGCTGGAGCATACTCCAGTGGTAGAAGTAATTAGCTATAAGGAATTATTGGGTATTTCAGATGTTGAAAACAATCAGATCCCTTTTCAAACAGAAGATGAATTGAAACAAAATGTTCAGATAAGTTACAATGACATGGAATTGAATGACTTGGAAAACCCGGTAAGTTATCAACTTAATGAACCAAATCTAGATTCTGAAGAAAACTATTTAGTAGATTATTATGGTAAATTAGAAGAGCTTGGAGTAAATAGCAACAATCTCGAACAACAAGTTAATACAACTAATATTAATACTGAAGTATCACCTGATGCCAAAGTACAACTGAATTATGTTGAAGTGATTGGAGATATCATTTTTGATAGTAGCAATAACACGATAACCCTAAAACAAACTATTAGTAAAATAATTGGTAATAAACCAAGTATTATTCTGACAGGAACAGACTTGTATAGTAGTAATACATTAGAAGGTTCTTATTCAAAAGTGACAGGATTTGATGTGGAGTGGACTGGCGCACAAGTTTATGTAGGAAAATCTTATTCTAAAACCTTCAAGGTGTCATCCACAAAATTTTGGATTACTAAATCAACTACCTCCACAGGGTGGACTGGTTCTTATCCAAAGACTGAAAAATCCCAAACTTACTCGGTACTTGCAAACAAGAAGGCAATAATTTATCCGAAAGTATTTAATGCTCACAGCAAACAATATTTACCAATGCCTTACAAAGCCGATATAGCTATAGTTCCAGTTGATAAAAGAGTACCTAGAGAATTAGTGCCATATAGAGCTAATTATATTAAATACTATGAAAAGACATATGGAATTCCTAAATTTAATTGGTCTGACTATGAGGTGCATCATGTTGTTCCTCTTCAATATGGAGGAACTCATTCTATGTTAAATCTTTTTGGACTTACTATATACATTCACCAAAAGGTTGTTCATGGTAATAATGGTTGGTGGAGTAATTACTAAGGAGTGACGATATGGATGTGACGAAGATTATACACACTCTTATACAAACTATGGATAGCCAAAAAAGACATACGTTAGTTAAAACTGGTGGACGGCTTACTTCAGTAACAAGTTCAATCAACAAACCTAATGAAGAAAAAAACGTTCTACAGTTCGAAGAAAAGATTGGGTATCGATTACCCGATGACTATCGTTTATTTCTGGTGAAGTTTAATGGAGTGAAGATCTTCCAGGAGTTGCTTGATGGAAGAAACATTGGTGGCGGTCTTGAATTATTTTCGATACAAGAAATAGTACAGAATCTAGAATACATGGACCCTAATAACAAATTATTACCAATAGGTAAAGTGGAACAACAATTTCTCACCATAAGTTTAGAGGCGATTGAAAAAAAGAACCCTAATTATCTTTTTCTATTAGACCATATAGATGGACCAAGATCACTCCACCTTAATGTGGAATTATTTTTGGATAGATTTATCGTATCGCAAGGGTCTGTATTTTGGGAATGGCCAATCTATACTGCGGTAAATTACTATCATTAGTAGAACTAATTAAAATCAAACATACCTTAAAAGTTAAAAAAACAAGCCTTTTAAATAGAGGGGCTTGTTTTTTAATGTAATTAAATTGATTTTATATATCCGCAAACAATACGTCATTCAGTCCCCTTTATCATTCTCATCAAATACAAATTAGTTAATGGCAAGCAAACGTAATGACCGCCTTCTTCGTCAGACCAAATAGCAAAAGAATGAATTTCATTATCGGCAGAAGTTGCAATTTCTATTGTTCCGATGTCTCTTGTATTTGATTTATCGAATAAACAGTAATTTAGAAATGAATAATTGTGAAGCCCAGAGACATGGTGAAAGTATTTTTCATTCCATTTTTGATTTCTCAGATTATTGACTTGAAGCAAGCGCAAATTAACATCCTATGATTCGTGTTCAGAAAAGGACGAGTTTTGTTACATAACCGATTACCTTCATTATTTCATATCTAAATAATTAAAGATGGTTAGCTGGATATTTATGTTAAAATTAACAGAAGAATGTGAAGGCTTTCACTTAAACTAACGCAGCAGGTTAATTCAATAAGAAAGAGTGTATAGAGGTGAATATGCTTTAAATCGAATTCTTAGGAGGTTTTTGCACTGAATATCAAAAAACTGTCTTTTCTTTTATTTGCATTTTTAATCATATTGTCTGGGGTATCGGGGTGCTCAAAAGAAAATGCAGACGATATTAATCCTGAAATGCCTGAAGACTTTAACTTTAGCCTGATTTACGGTACTTATGGAAAACAAAAAGTAGATACCTTTAATAATACTGTTATAAAGGACCTTATAAAAGATGGAACGATTGAAGCTAACATAGCTTTTACTGAACAAGAGATGAAACAAATTTATAATGTAATGATGAGTATTGATATTATGGGTGAATTAGTAGTAGAAAATGAAAATGAAAATGAATGCGACATTAGTACACCATCTTTTACTATTTGGAATATTCAAATGGATGGTAAGACTAATTCTATATCTACTAAGAATTATTGTGATGGCTATCCAGAGGATGCATTGAAATTGGTAAGACTGGCAGAAGATATTCATAGCATTCTTATAAATAAAGAAGAATACAAAGATTTACCAGAACCTAACGGTTCTTATGAATAATGCTTCCTACTTCAACTAACGGGTGCTTAGCTCACAAATTGCTACCTGTAAGGGTAACTTTTTTTTGGGAAATGAGGTGTATTCAATGGAGAATGTTAAATGGATAAATGGTAGCCATAAAGAGGATAACCGTATTTTTGATTCGAAGTTTGAAGTTATTGAATGGACAGAAGCGTTATATCCAGATTTTGTTGCCTATTTAAGTAATAAAAATAATGTAGGATATGCAACACCTGATGAAAAGGTAATTAAATATTTAGCTTCTCTTTTTCCTCAATGGGCTGTTTATAACAATATGCAAATCGATGTCTGTACAGAAAAAACAGAAATAAATGGTCAAATTATCTATAAAATTTGGACAGTGAAATTATAATTATTTTTCACTAACGAGTGCTTTAGTAAATTAAGACGGTCATACAAATACGCACGATTCAGTACGTTCAACCCAATAGCGTCAAGGTTTTCACATGACAAATAACTAAGATCACTAGCCTCTAAAGTTAGTTAAGGCATCTCTTCGGAGGTGCTTTTTTTAAGGCTATGTTTGAGTAATAGGTGATGTTTAGTTGAACAAGAATATTGTCTTATCATTAGGTAATACTACCTTTAAAATTAGGTAGGTGATTAGATGAATAAAATATCAGCTATATTTTTGCTATTGCTATTAAGTTTATCAACTCTTGTATTTGTAACTTGGGAACGACCACCAAAAGCAAAGGCAATACAAAAATAAATGGCTAGTAAATATATGATTATATAGACCACAGCCGAACATTTATAAAAAAACATTAAACAACCCTTTTCATCTTTTAAGAAAATTAATACTCCAAAAGCTATTATTACTGTCAAGATATATAAAGGATTGTATGTTAGTTGAGGGAGTAAAGTAGTCAACGGTTGATTTGCTATATCAGTCATATTGCCTTGCCTCCAAATAAGGGAATGAATTCAATCAATTTTATCATTATTATAAATATGTAACCTTAGAACAATTTGGAAACATATGAATTTCTGCAAATAAAAAAAAGAGCATAATAGACAGTTCAACCATTCAATGAATAGAAAATGCTTACTCAACTAACGGGTGCTTCGTATTATAAGGTTAACCAGTTTTTACTGGTTGACCTTATTTTTATTGGATTTAATATATCAGTAGCCAGGGTAGGACGTACGGGTGCGTGGGACAACGATCCCGTGAACTAAACTGTCCACCCCCTACTTGTAGAAACATGTTTGAGGCTGGTTGGGACATAGATCTCGTATAACAAGCGAAGCTATGATACTACATGGAGGATTAGGGGTACTGGTGAGTAAGTAGTCAGAAGGAGGAAGCAAAATGAATCCAGTAGTTGGTCTGGATGTGGCAAAAGGAGAGAGCCAAGTTCAGGCATTTTTAGATAAATCGAAGCCGTTTGGAAAGAGCTATTCTATGAAGCATACAAGAGAGGAATTAGACAGTTTTATAGGTTTTTTAAATGAGATTGAAGTGATGACAGGGCAAATGCCTATGGTCATTCTAGAATCTACAGGTCATTATCATTCTCCTGTTATTCAATATTTGGAGGAGCACGAGGTTTTATATATCTTGCTTAATCCTATCATTTCTTACCAGGCTAAAAGATCAAGTTTACGAAAAGTAAAAACAGATGAGATTGATGCGTATCAGCTATGTGTTCTTTACTATAAAGAAGATTTTGAACCTCATAAAAACAGAGGAATTCAACTTTTGAACCTTAGAAATCTTTCAAGACAACAGGAGATTATTACGAATATGTATGTGGAGGCTAAACTACAGTTTCACACTATTTTAGATCAAGTTTTTCCGGAATACCGCAAGGTTTTTGGAGATCTTTATTCGAAGGTTTCTTTATTGATGTTAAAGCAATATCCTACTTCAGAAGACGTAATAGCAGCTGGGGAAAGTAAGCTAGCCGAGAGTGTTATGGAGTTTTGTCCTATATGGGCATTGGATAAGGCAAAAAAAATAATGGATTCCGCGTCTCGAAACCCATTTCAAAAAGTGGTGTATCACAGTCACTTAATCAACCTTCAAATGTATATTGAGTTGCTTTTTCAGTACCAAGGACACCTTTCGGAGTTAGAAAATCGTATAGTGACCTTGGCAAATGAACTGGAAGACTACCAGATTGTCCAATCGATTCCCGGTATCGGAGAAAAAATCGCTGCCACGATTATCTCAGAGATTGGTGAAATTGATCGGTTTAGTCATCCGAAAAAACTTGTTGCCTTTGCAGGAGTAGATCCTAGTGTTCACTCATCAGGAAAGTTTACTGCAACAAATAATCGCATTACCAAAAGAGGTTCTAGTAGATTACGCCATGCCTTGTATCTTGCCGTTTTGTGCGGTATCCGAAGTTCAAGAAATAAAAAACTTAAGGAATTCTATGATAAGAAAAAATCAGAAGGAAAGCCTGCCAAAGTGGCTTTAGTAGCCTGCATTAACAAACTGCTTCACTGGATTTATGCTTTATTAAATAGCAAAGAAACTTTCCTAGATATAGCGTAATTAACGGTTATAAGTAATAAAGAGAAAACCTTCCAAAAGGTTTTTGGAGGGCTATTTGTCATGCACAAAATAGTATAACATAGGGTTAATTAGAATTTTAGAGAAAAATATTGACATCCTATTAGCTGGTTTACTTAAAGATTCGAAGTCCGAACTAAATAACTTTAAGGAGCCTTACTACATAGTTTCATGTAGTAAGGCTCCAATATTAATAGAAGAAAAATAAATTATTGGTTAGATCTACAACTGGAAAGCTAATGAGTTTCTTCTATTATATAAGTAGCTTATTATAATAAATTTTCATAATCTCTTAATATCGACAAGAATAATTTCGATTTATCACCATATTTAACTAATATTAACTTAACTTCACTTTTCTCATATAAATAGTAGAAAACAAATACAGAATGATAAATGCACCAACGGTTACTGGAACAGCTGACCACCATGCATACGCAGGTTGGTCCAATAGGGAGTTAATCGGCAACACATATTGGAACGGATTAATATAGGAAGGTATATGAATAATTGACGTTACGGCATAGAAGATAACCATCGTTACTAAGGCGCCAAAAAGAGTTGCAAGTGAATTCTTAACAATTAAGCTCCAGCTCATCGTTAGCCCAATTACTAAAAGAGCAACTGCACTAACAAGTGTTAGTAATGCAGGAATGTACTGATGCAAGGGTAAGAAGGCGGGACCTTGGTTATTTTCAATCAAAATGGGATAATCGAAAGTTCCCTTTGATCCAAAAAGATTACTTACCAACCAAGAAGTTGTTAGCATTACTATCAATAGGATTAGGTATATTAAGATACTACTCCATACCTTGGCATGAATAATGCTAGATTTCTTTAAAGGCTGCGAAAATAAAAAGTGTAAGGACCTGTTTTCAAACTCTGATGTCAGAAGATCACCAATCGCAAGTAGTAATAAAATAACGACTCCAGCAGTCGCTAAGAGATCGACTGTCTGTTTCATAAAATTAGGTGGTGCAATGCTATATGTCTCATGTTCGGGTGGGATTCCTTTTGCTAGCAAATGATTGTTGGTGATGATACGATCCTTAATTTCCTTGGACGTGATTGGAAACTGACCACCAGATGCCAGGAACTCAGTCAATTTATTGAGATAGTCGATTTCAAGGTATAATTGGCTCTCCCAATCCTCGGATTCAAGATTTGAACGCATCTGAAATAAGACCTCAACAATTGAGCCGATTAGACGCTGCTGCTCTTGGATGTCGGATTGTTCTGGATTACGTGCCAAGCTTTCCTGATATTGACGAATTAGACTCTGGCCATACTGGATTTCTTCAATAACTTCCTTCTCACGTTCCTTATCAATATAGGATTGAAAAATGTAGTTACGGATAAATAAAAATATGACGCCTACAGCAATGGAAAGCACCAGATAAAGAAACCGTTTACTGAACAAGATTTTTTTAAGTTCAAATGATAATAGTTTCATCAGCTTTGCCCGCTACCAAACAACTCAAGATAACGACGCTCAGCTCCAATGCGAACGTTTTGAATTTGCAAGATTTGAATCTGATGATTATGGAGTGTCTCGAGAACCTCGTTTAAATATTGTTTTGATTCTTCAAAGGTCAGTTCGTGGGCATCAGTCATCCGAAAGATAATTCTGGATTCTGTCAGTGCTGTTCGAGCCTGTTCCGGTTTGTCTACTTGTATGATGTACTGATTGGTCGCAAAATCTTCAAGAGATTCCTTTAAAAGTGTGCCATTCTTCATAAAATAAATCGTATTTGTGAGTCGATCAACCTCATCAAGATTATGTGAGGAAATCAGAATTGTCGTCCCCTCGGTATTTAGCTCAAGTAAGATATTACGCATATTAATAGCACTTGTCGGATCCAACCCATTAATGGGTTCATCCATAAGTATTATTTTCGGTTCATTAATGACTGCCATCGCTAAAAGGAGATGTTGTTTCATTCCTAGACTGAAGCTCCGAACGCGCTTCTGTAAATAGTTCACCATTCCCACACGCTCTGCGACCTCTTGTATTTTTTTCTTCGGGAGCTTTTGGATATCACAGATGAAGGATAGATGGTCGTGAGCAGTCAAGTCTCCATATAAGACTCGGTTATCTTGCATATACGAAACATCATAGAAAATGGACGAGTCGGTATGTTTCTTGCCAAGGATTGTGACATGTCCTTCGTTGAAAGGCAGCAGGTTCATCATACAGTTCATAAGTGTTGTCTTTCCAGCCCCGTTTGGACCTACTAAAGCAAGGATTTGAGGTGTCTCCACATGGATATCGATTCCTTTCAATACTTCCTGGTTCTTATAATTCTTCTTTAAATCGGTTACATTAATTATCATATCAACACCCCTTATCCTCGAGTTCGGTAACGATAAACTGACAGTACATAAGTGAAAAATAACAGTATGATAGAGAAGCTTGTTAATGAGAGCACCCCATTCTGATAGGAAAACTCAAAGTTATCATGCAGCACCGCATACTCATTCGAAACGATTGGAAATACATTTAAATAATGAAAAGGCAAAAAATGTGCATTCTCAGACAAAACTGATTGTTCCGCCCAGTTGATTCCAAGTAACAACAGAGTCAGCGTGATTCCTATTGAAATGATCGCTCGGTTAGTCAAAACCGAGAAAAAGAACAAAAGAGCGTAGCTGAAGAGGAGTATCAAGAGAAATAGTCCTGTGCTCTTGAGTAAAAACCAACCAAGTGGCATCAACTGATAGGCGTATTCTTTATCATAAATCAAAATTGGATAGTCCCAATCGCCAAATCTATCAAAAACAGTACCTAATAATGTTGTTAGAACAAACACTCCAAGTAATATGCACAGCGTCATTAAAAAAACGGAGCAAAACTTGCTGACCAGGATAAGATCTTTCTTCATGGGCTGTGTACGAAGAAGATGTATAGGACCGTTCCTTCCTTCACCTTCTTTTGTAACAATGTCACTAAACAGGAAGAGAAAAAAGACGACACCGATTAAGGAAAACCAGTGTTCAAATAGGTGATAGCTGAAATAACTGCCATTTGATGCGTGACGTTTCTCGAAATTGCCCCGAATGATTGGTTCAAGACCATCATCAAATACTTCATCGTATTTCGTCATCCAGAAATCACTTGGCCATATCGGTTCAATATTCCCCTCGGCGAACCACTCGAGTATGGACTGGTGAGTTTCTAATGTAAAGCGTGTGGGATAGGTACTCTCCCAATCTTGTTTAGATGAAATCATTTCATCAAAATTCCTCGAGAGACTATTGGACTTTGCCCACGTTACCCAATTACGAGTTGTTAAACCTTGCATTTCCTGTTCTAATAACGGAACAGAAGTACGATAATATTCAAGCTCATGGTTGTAGTCTGAATGGTCGTTTTGATTTTCCTGTGCTTTTTTTTCCAGTTCAGACAGTCTTTTTTCACTTCCCTCTAGTTGGGATTTTAGATTGTCAAGAACTTCATGAGATCGTACTGTATTAAGATAGATATATGTATAATAACTAGCAATTCCGAGTATCAGCAGGAGAAGAAGCATCTTGAAGAACCTTGTACGCCTCATTTTCTTCCATTCCAATCTAATCATATATAGCATTGGAATTCCCTCCCTTAATGTATTTTGAATTTAAACTGATGTTAAATGTAAAAAGGAAGCTCACTCATAGAGCTTCCTTAGGTCATTATGTTTGGAGAGTAAATTAAAACTATTACTCTACCTCACTATTACTCATCGCACAATTGCTTGTACATGAAACATTACCTGAGTACGAAGCGATTGTGTATGTACCATCGAAGGCTTTTGACTGCAAGTAAAGTGTGCCAGTCCAACCACTTTGAGAATAGGGAATGCTAGAAGGAGGTGTTATATTCCCAGAATAGTATTTTGTTTGAGAAACACTCTTTGTATAAGAAGATGCCTCAACATTTGATTCATTCCCCGTAGCATGAGTTGGCGATAACCCTCCAAACGATAAACCTAAGCTTAAAAAAGCTGCACTTGCTCCAATGATGAGTTTTTTCATAATTAATTTCTCCTTTATGTTTAGTGTGTTCGGTCTACGAACACTAAATCTAACTATTCTCGATACAATTGTAATCTCCTTCTTATTTTGTAAAAATAATCAAAATATTAGATTTATTAGTCTTGAGCTATGTTAAAATCAAATAAAATAATGATTGATAAGTGGAGTGGTTTAGGAATGGCAAAATACAAATTGTTTTCTATTTTTATATTAGTTTTATTAGGAGGTTGTGCAGAAAAACCGCTAGAACCTATCATCACACAAGAAGTTTCATTCTACGAATCAGGTGAGAAGCCAAGAGAGTTGATGACGGGTAATACAAAAGTTGGAATATTAACTGTATTAGTTGACTATTGCTGGAATGAAGATGTATCAATCTGCCAAACAAAAATTGAGAACCCTGCTAAAAACCTTGAAGGGAACAAGACCCAACTCATGGATAAAGGAGAATTGGTTAGTTTTCACTTCGATGCTAATCCCGCATTAAAAGCCCCTCTTCCAACGAGCACTAAATTGTACCAATTTAAAGACGATAAGGTTACAGAGATACCCCTTAATTCGGACAACAAGTTCAATCTCCCAACCGAAAGTGGACGCTACAATTATGGTTACTTTGCAACATTTGAAGGAGATATTAAAGGCGAAGCATATTACGGATTTTCGGTTATTGTGAAGTAGAATCGGAAGCGATTGCTACACAATGAGCAGTCACTTTCTTATTGAACCATTTACAACGTTTAATAAATGGCGGATGTAATAATTAATTAACCCATCTAATCTTTTCATGTGAAGGTTAGATGGGTTTTTAAATTTGGAATTGCCAATTAAGCCTTTAATCAGGCTCAAATTAACATCCATAGTGAGATGTATTTTAATGTCAGTGATTCGTGTCCAGAAAAGGACGAGTTTTGTTACATAACCGATTACCTTCAATATTTTATGTCTCTACAGAAAGGGTGTTTTGAGCGCATCCTCGTAAATAATAAATACGCTATATTGGACTCGTAAAAATTCTTTAGGAAATTTTTGTATAAAATAAATGAAATTGGTATATATACATCGAATATCTACATTACAAGAAAGGAAGTGATAAATTTGACTATAGGGAAAAGAAAAATTATTGTTTCATCTTTAATAAGCTTATTATTACTATTGTCATTATTTGTATCAGTAGCATCGGCAGAATCTTCAAAGTTCGACTGTAGTTTTGCAGGTTTCCAATGCAAGGGAGTTAATGTTTTTTCATACGGTACGCACTTTAATCATTCTGATTATGTGTACGCAACAAGGGGACAAGTATTAGCAGTAAGTAATCAATCTGATGGACCATTTAATTTAGTAACTCAATTAGTAGATCTTTTTGGTACTCCGATTAGTTCAGAAATAGCATTCACGGATACACAGTTCATTGCAGTACCTAGAGAAGGTAGCTATAGGGTTAAAGTAACATGTATGGATTCTTCCGCATCGAAAAGGTGTCTCGGTAGAGGAAGTGTTTCTCAATAAAAATACAGTAAAAAAGCATCCAAAATTGTTCTAAACCCAAAAGTTAGACACAATATTAGGCGGCAATTAAGGTGTGAATTCGGTATTGAACCGGGCTCATACCTTTTAATTTTGCCTTAATCCGTTTGATGGTTAACTCCATCGTAGACGGCATCCATATCTTCCTTGGTGTTCCTCGAATTTCTGTTTTATTCTTCCCTTGAAGATCTCACTATACATATCATTACGCTTCATTTGCTTGACTCAGTAATAATATGTGCTGCATGGAATGTCGCCGATTTTAACCAAATTAATGATTTTAAACACATGCCTTAATTCAAAACTCACTTGTGCTTTGTCTTGCAGTATCTGTATATTTCCGACCGTTAAAGAAATACTTACATAAAAAGGAGGTGGGTTAATGGTGAAAAGAATAGCTATACCTAACAGAATTGATTTTTATTTAATTGATAAGAGGGTGAATTACAAATGGTAAAAAAAGTTTATTATATGATACCTATTATCAGTATTATTATTTTATTTTCGGTTAAAGAAGGTGTTATTGCAAATCCCCAAAATACATCTCCTTCTTTTGAGGGAAGATCCGCTGAAGTGGGATATAAATCCATGGAAGTGTCAATTAAGGAATTTGAAAATCCTAAAGAAGGGATTATTGCAAATCCCCAAAATACACCTCCTTCTTTTGAGGGGAAATTCACTGAAGTGGGATATAAATCCATGGAAGTGTCAGTTAAGGAATTTGAAAATCATTTTGAATGTGATGTAAAGTTACCCAAAATTATGCCTTCTATTTCTTTTACACATAAATTCGGGAGATTTTATGAAGATAAGGAAAATAGTATGAATGATTCCCTACAGATCATGTTTGTTAATAAAGATTTAAGAGAAAATATTTATAAAATAGATATTCGTTCTTTAAAAAATAAATTGAGCTTCAAAGATAAATTAAACTTCAAAGGTAAAGAGTATACACTTCAAGATGGTAGTAAAGCCATTTATTTTGAAGACCACCTATTTAACTTTTTTGTTTTTGAAAAAAATAATTTGCAATATATACTCGGAATTCATAAAAAAGTATCCAACAAAGAAACATTTGACACATTAGTTCGAATAGCTAACTCAGTGAAATAAATTCCTTAAGAGAATCTTTCTATTTTTTCTGTTTCCGGGTAGTGAAGTGAAATTAACTAATTATGTCCGAAATCACAATCGTTGTTACCCTATGCCTAGTTCAAAAAGATGAGATAAGTTGGGCGGTGGCACTACAGGTTCCAGGACAGCATAGAACGCTATCCAGGAATCTAAACGTGTCTCTTCAGCACTAAAAGGCCCGATAACAAAGTCTTGTACGGTTACGCCTACAATCCGTAGGTTCCTTTCCCGTTGCCCCTGGCCTTACCGAACGAATCTCAAGAGCGTTAGGTCAAGTAAATAAGAGCAAGGTGGCAGGCACAATTCGCCTGCTTTTTTTATTGCTTTTTTCCCATTTGGCGAGCGCACACAACCAACTAACGAGTGCTTTAGTTGAAGATTCGATTTCGGAAATAATTAATCTTGTTATATAGATGATTAAAAATAAAAAAGCGAAACCTCGTATTTTAATCAATGTTGGTTGAAAATACGAGGTTTGTTTTTATATCTTGAAATAGAGGATACTCTCTAAATTTTAATCAAACTTATTTCAATGGTTACAACATGAGCAATACCGAAGATATGAATGAGTATTCCAAGAAATACTTATAAACGATGATCGGTATACATTTCCGCTCTTAAATATTGCTTCAAGTGTGCAAGCTGCTCCGCGGTCGTAGATTGATGATATGCATTCATCGTCTCCTCTAATTGGTTTGCTGTGCTTGCGCCTGCCAATATAGCTGATACTTTGTCGTGTTGAAGCACAAATGCCAATGCTGAACTGTGTAGATTTTGTGTGTTTTGAGTAAGTTGTGAAAGTGTTTCGATTAAAGCTTCTTTACTGTATTCTCCGTATCCATCTGCTTTTTCGGCACGTTTCAATGCATCTTTGGTAAGAAGACCTTTAGCGAGAGAACCCCGAGTAACAACTGAAGCACCATGAGACGCAATCATCTCAAACCATTCTTCAGGTCTGCGATCTAACATACTGTATTGCATCATGACAGAGCTAGCATTACCGTCACGGAGGAAGCGATGAATAACATTTGGTCGAATGGATGAAATGCCGAATGCTCGAATTAGACCTTCTTTTTTTAAGGATTCAAAAGCATCGATTGCTTCTTCCAAATCATCTTCCATTGTTCCACCATGTAATTGATACAAATCTAAATAATCTGTTTGGAGCCTGCCAAGACTTTCTTTTATTTGCGATGTGATATAAGACTTGGATGAATCCCACGTCCAACCGGAACCATCCTCCTTCCACTTGTTCCCCACCTTAGACGCTAAAATGATGTCCTGTCGTTTTCCTTTCAAAGCGTAACCAACAACTTCTTCATTTTCACCTTTATCATATAAATCCGCAGTATCAAAATATGTAATTCCTTGTTCAATGGCAGCATCCACTATCAGTTTCGCTTCACGATGATTTGTAGGGAGCGACATACAACCCAGTCCGATTTCCGATACCATCAATCCACTTTGTCCAAGTTCACGTTTATTCATCAGTCAGCCTCCTCATTTCATAAATGGTACAATTGTCTTTGAAAATAGACAAACAGAAAGGGCGAAATATATGAAAAAATATGAAGAGAAATCTATAGCATCAACACCGATTTATGAGGGGAAAGTTATTTCCCTTCGAGTGGATGAAGTGACATTGCCCAATGGCAAAACTTCGAAGCGGGAACTGGTTAAACACCCCGGAGCAGTTGCCATCGTGCCGATAACAGACGAAGGCAAAATTGTCTTTGTCGAGCAATATCGAAAAGCGCTGGAACGATCGCTGATTGAAACTCCTGCCGGGAAACTAGAGCCGGGAGAAGAGCCTGAAGTTACGGCAAGAAGAGAACTGGAAGAAGAAACAGGTTACGGCTGTGAAAAATTAACGCATATTCAATCTTTCGCCACTTCCCCTGGATTTGCTGATGAAATTATTCATGTGTTCGTGGCAGAAGGACTATCAAAAATAGAAAATGCAGCGTCACTGGATGAAGATGAGTTCGTTGAAATCATTGAGGCAACCGTGGAAGAAGCGGAAGAGATGATGAAGTCTGGACAAATCTTTGATGCCAAAACAGCATACAGCGTTCTATGGGCAAAGGAATATTTACAGAAAAGATGAATGATTGATAGTGGGACACGCATAAGCTACTCTATGAAAGGTAGGTGGCGGATGTTGACTCGCTCTTTCCCAATATTTTATTTACTAGGATTGTTAGTCATCGGTTATTTAGGTGGATTATGGCTGTATTCAAAAATGCCTTTTGATCAAGTTGAAAGAGTCATTCATTGGATCGACCCTAGGTTGTTAAGTGAAAATATACCGAGTGGTTTTGATTCAATTCTCCCGCAACTCGTAACGATTTTGTTATTTCTTTTGTTCGCTACTCACTTGATCCTAAAATATGCCATTCTATTAATAGGGACAATGAGAGCAGTTTTCTGGGGAATTTGCTCCGGGTTCTTGATTGCGCAGGAAACTGAATTTTGGGCATATGCATTGTGGTGGTTTCCATTTCAGTTGATTTATTGCTCTTTATTGTTGCTAATCGGCTTCTTACTTGTGCCTCCACCATCCTATAATCAATCCAAACAAGCTCGTAGTTTTAAAGGAATAGGCGTACTTAGTCTTATCTATATTGTGTTAATCGGACTTGAATTGTTTGTCCTTCCATATATTCATGGTTTATAATCCATACTAGATTATAATTGTTATCGTTTGGTTAACTTTCTCTATCTTGTAATGAGAAAGACCAATTTGGTATAATGAAGGAAGTTTGGGGGGGCGTCACATGGAGAGCCGTATTGACCGGATAAAAAAGCAGCTTCATGGTGCGAGCTATAAACTGACGCCACAGCGTGAAGCGACAGTTAGAGTGCTTCTTGAAAATGAAGAAGATCATTTGAGTGCGGAGGATGTATATCTTCTCGTTAAAAATAAAGCTCCTGATATTGGACTTGCAACTGTATATCGAACACTTGAACTTCTTACAGAATTAAAAGTCGTCGATAAAATTAACTTTGGAGACGGCGTTTCAAGGTACGATTTGCGTCAGGAAGGTGCAGCACACTTCCATCACCATCTCGTATGTATTGAATGTGGAGCCGTAGATGAAATCCAGGAAGACCTGTTGGAAGATGTGGAAGCCATTGTTGAAAAACGATGGAATTTCCAAATCAAAGATCATCGATTGACGTTTCATGGTATTTGTTGGCGTTGCCACGATAACCATGATGAAAAAGAAGAATCTGAGTAACAGAAAAGCGGCTAACGCCAAGACTCAGACATGTTATACTGTAAAACAAAAGGATGGCAGAATTGCTATCCTTTTTTACGTTTACTTTAATAAAAAAAATTGACCAATTCATATATGTACATAAAAGTGAGTTTACAGGGAGGGTTTAATATGAAAGAAATGCAAGATGCCGTCGCAGATTATCTTCATTTTCTACGAGTAGAACGACAATTATCTACCAATACTTTAACTTCGTACGAACGTGATTTACTTGTCTATATAAAGGACCTTGCAAAAGTTCAACAATTGTCCACACTGAATGATGTCGAGCGAATTCATATTCTTTCTCACTTGCAATCCTTAAAAGCAGGAGGTAAATCATCTCGTACTTTAGCTCGCCACATTTCATCGATCAGATCGTTTCATCAATTTTTACTTCGTGAAAAAATAGCTAATTCGGATCCTTCAGTGCATCTGGAAATGCCACAAATGGATCGTACGTTACCGAAGATATTGTCAATTGAAGAAGTAGAGGAATTGATTGCTGCTCCAAGTTTGGATAAACCACAGGGCTTGAGGGATCGGGCATTATTAGAGATTCTTTACGGAACAGGAATGCGAATCAGTGAATGTATTACTTTAAACATGGAAGATTTACATTTAACGATGGGCTTTGTTAGATGCTTCGGAAAAGGAGGAAAAGAAAGAATTATTCCTTTAGGCCGGACTGCACTTGCAGCATGTGAACAATATTTGAAAGAAGGGCGTCCAAAATTGATCAAACCGTCACATCGGACGGATATTATTTTTGTCAATCAACGTGGGAAAGGATTGACTAGACAGGGCGTATGGAAATTAATGAAAGAGTATGCGATGAAAGCAGGCATACAAAACGACCTTACCCCACATACAATGCGCCATTCCTTCGCCACTCATTTAATAGAAAACGGTGCAGATTTACGTGCGGTGCAGGAAATGCTTGGACATGCGGATATTTCAACAACTCAAATTTACACACATGTGAGCAAAACCCGTTTAAAAGATGTGTACAAACAGTTTCATCCAAGAGCATAATCAACTAAATTCGTCAGAAGTCTGACGTGTATTTTTTCCAAACATTTGTTAAGATATGAATAGAAGTTGAAGGAGGATATGTATGACAACTAAATCATTTAAACGAATTCACTTAGTCGTTATGGACTCAGTAGGTATCGGTGAGGCTCCAGATGCCCATGCTTTTGGAGACACTGGTTCTGATACACTTGGACATATTGCAGAAAAAATGAATGGTCTGAACATGCCAAACCTTGAAAAAATGGGACTTTCTAATATTCGTCCATTCCAAGGTATTCAGCCTGTAACGATTCCTTCATCTTATTATGGGAAAATGCAGGAAGCTTCAGTAGGTAAAGATACAATGACAGGTCACTGGGAAATCATGGGCCTAAACATTGATCAACCGTTTAAAGTGTACCCAGATGGATTCCCAGAAGAATTAATCAAAGCATTAGAAGAAAAGACAGGACGTAAAGTCATTGGCAATAAACCAGCAAGTGGTACGGAAATCTTGGACGAGTTAGGACAAGAGCATATGGAAACAGGCGCAATTATCGTTTATACGTCTGCAGATCCAGTATTGCAGATTGCTGCCCACGAAGAAATTATCCCTTTAGAAGAACTATATAAAATCTGCGAAATTGCACGCGAATTAACACTTGCACCCGAGTTTTTAGTAGGACGCGTGATTGCACGTCCATTCATCGGACAACCGGGTGAATTCAAGCGTACAACAAATCGTCATGACTATGCGTTGAAACCATTTGAACGTACAGTGATGAATGAATTAAAAGATGCAAATTATGATGTAATTGCCATTGGTAAAATCTCAGATATTTTCAACAATGAAGGTGTAACTGAGTCATTGCGTACAAAAGACAATATGGACGGCATGGATAAGTTAGCTGAAGTTGTGAAAAGAGATTTCCATGGCATCAGTTTCTTGAATCTTGTAGACTTTGACGCATTGTATGGTCACCGTCGTGATCCAATCGGTTACGGAGAAGCATTGGAAGCTTTCGATGCACGTATGCCAGAAGTGTTGGACGCTTTAACAGATGAAGATTTACTAATTATTACAGCAGACCATGGAAATGACCCTACCTTCCCAGGTACGGATCATACACGAGAATTTGTGCCAGTGCTGGCTTATTCACCTCGCTTTACGGAAGGAAAAGAACTTCCACTAAGCGAAACATTTGCTGATATAGGGGCGACAATTGCGGAAAACTTTAATGTTTCTATGCCTAAATTTGGCCGCAGTTTCTTGACCCACTTAAACTGAAGGATAGGTGAACATTCATGAGAATGGTTGATTTAATTGAAAAAAAACGTGATGGCGCGGAATTAACAACGGAAGAAATTCGTTTTTTCATTGAGCAATATACAAACGGAAGTATTCCCGACTATCAAATGAGCGCATTATTGATGGCTATTTACTTCAAAGATATGAGTGATCGTGAACGTGCAGATTTAACTCTTGCGATGGTTGAGTCAGGCGATCAAATTGACTTGTCAGGTATCGAGGGAATTAAAGTAGATAAGCATTCAACTGGTGGTGTGGGTGACACGACAACACTTGTGCTAGGACCTTTAGTGGCAGCATGTGGTGTACCAGTAGCTAAAATGAGTGGTCGTGGACTTGGTCATACAGGCGGTACGATTGATAAATTGGAAGCAATTGAAGGCTTCCACGTTGAATTGACAACTGAACAATTTACGAAACAAGTTAATGAAATGAAACTTGCCGTAATTGGTCAAAGTGGTAATTTGACTCCTGCAGACAAAAAATTATATGCGCTTCGTGATGTTACGGGAACTGTAAACAGCATCCCATTGATCGCAAGTTCAATTATGAGTAAAAAAATTGCAGCAGGTGCAGATGCCATCGTTCTTGATGTGAAAACGGGTGAAGGCGCGTTTATGAAAACTGTTGAAGATGCTCGTGCCTTAGCAACAGCAATGGTACAAATCGGTAACAATGTAGGTCGTCAAACAATGGCCATCATTTCTGATATGAGTCAACCATTAGGCTTTGCCATTGGTAACTCCTTAGAAGTGAAAGAAGCGATTGATACACTTCGCGGCAAAGGTCCTGAAGATTTAACAGAACTATGCATGGTGCTAGGTAGTCAAATGGTTGTTGTCGGCGGTAAAGCAAAAGATTTGGAAGAAGCACGTGGTATGCTTCTTGAAGTGATCGAAAATGGATCAGCGATTGAAATTCTGAAAAACTTCATTGAAGGTCAAGGTGGAAATCCGGCAGTTGTTGACTCACCAGAATTGTTGCCACAAGCTAAATTTACGTTTGAAGTACCATCAAAAGAAAGTGGCTATATCTCTTTCATTGAAGCTGACGAAATTGGTACAGCTGCTATGATTCTTGGCGCAGGTCGTGCCACAAAAGAGTCGGAAATTGATTTGGCAGTCGGTATCGTTCTTCACAAAAAAGTTGGCGACGCTGTTAAAGAGGGCGAGTCCCTTGCAACAATCCACGCTAACTCTCAAAATGTAGATAAAGTAATGGAAATAATGTACAAATACATTGAATTCTCAAAAGAACCGACCAAAGCACCAAAATTAATAGAAGAAATCATCACTCAATAATGTAAATCAAAAAAGCGGTCTCTTCGGAGATCGCTTTTTTTCTTGGCAAAGTTTAACTTTTTAATTGTTGCTTATTAGAAGTGCGAGTTGCTAACAGCATGGTAGATAAACAAGGAGATATATATGGAGATTTTGTTGATTCGGCATAGAAGATCACAAAAACTGCACCCTGACAGATAGACGGTGTCTAACTGTCAGGATGCAGTTTTTTCTTAACGCCATTTTATTTCCCCAGTAATGCCATTACACCTTTAAATATCAGGAATAGAGAGAATATGACTATAGCTAAAACACCGATTACGTTTGTTACGGGCTCTAAACCTGATAAGAAAGTGCCTGATAAGGGAACCTTTAATAATGCAAAACCAGCTAAAATACTAGCTAACATTAAGAGAATAAATCGATCCATTTGGTAACGCCTCCTCTCAAAACATTATATGAACCAATGAAAGGAAAGTTGAACCAATGTTAAATTTTATGAAAAACGTTTGAATCTCAACTCATAAAATGAATCGTTTTCTTGTGCATTTCGTTATTCCATTTCGCGTTGTAAGGTGCAAAAATGTTGAACCAATGATCCCTTGTTGAAGAAAGTAGGAAGAATTCTATCTTCGGATAAATTTCTATTTAAATAGGAGATCGATTCTTTAGTAAAAGAAATTTATTAAAAAGCAGAGAACTAATACGGTTGTAAGAGAAAGAACGCACAAAAGCCGTAGGGATGAGTCAAACAAAAAAGGAATGGGTTGTGACGCTGTCACAATCCATTCCTTTTTATTCTTATACTTTTTTTCAACAGTGATGTTTAAATGAATGAAAGATTTTCCATACTGTTAATGAATAGAATGGTGCAATTTCTGTCGAGAAATAAGAGGTTTAGCCTTTATTTGTCAACGACAAGGAATTGAAGTAGCTTACCTCGAATAGTCACGGAAAGGAGGAGTTACTAGATGAAACATCAACTATTATTTGTCGAAGACGGTATAGCAATTATTCGCTTAAAAGGCGAGCTTGACCATCATGCCACACAAACAATCCGTGACGAAATTTCACAATCTCTTTATAGAGGAACTCTTCGTGCCATCATTTGGAACTTGCAAGACTTACATTTTATGGATAGTGCAGGAATTGGACTTATCTTAGGAAGAATGAGAGATTTTGTTCCTACCAATGGACAAACCGTAATTTTACATCCTTCTGAAACGATGAAAAAAATCTTTCAATATTCTGGTCTCGGTTCCTATGTTTGGCCAACAACAGAAGAAGAAACAATCGCACAGTTAGGGGGTATTTTAAATGGACAATGAAATGACGCTATCGTTTATTGCCATTAGTGAAAACGAAGGTTTGGCACGTATGGTGATGACGAGTTTTATTGCATCTCTTGACCCAACCATTGATGAATTAGCTGAGTTTAAAACAATTGTTTCTGAAGCAGTCACAAACGCCATCATTCATGGATATGAAGAGGATGGGGAGGGCATCGTAACCATACGTGCCAAAAGGAATGGACAATCAATCACGATGACAATCAGTGATGAAGGCAGAGGGATTCCAAACGTTGAGCAAGCAATGGAACCTCTTTATACATCCAAACCGGAGAGAGAACGCTCCGGAATGGGCTTTACCATTATGGAAAGTTTCTCAGATCATTTGTCGGTATGGTCAGAGCCTCAGAAAGGAACTGCGATTACCTTTACGAAGGAATTCTTACCCATACAATCCAACTTCGTTTTAGGTGAACGATGACGACGCCTATCGGACAACAACCCGTGTTGTTGACTCAAGAAAAAATGCGAGAATTAATCTTGTTGTCCCAACAAGGAGACAAAGTTGCCAGACAAACCATGGTAGAAGGAAATACCCGTCTCGTCTGGTCTATTGTCCAACGATTCGCTTCACGGGGAGCGGATTTAGAAGATTTATTTCAAATCGGTTGTATTGGTTTAATGAAATCAGTCGACAAATTTGATTTATCGTATGAAGTGAAATTTTCAACATATGCGGTACCGATGATTATTGGGGAAATCCAACGGTTCCTCAGAGATGATGGCATGGTTAAAGTCAGTCGTTCCATACGTGAACTGAGTTTTAAAATCCGTCATGCCACAGATGAATTTATTCGCCTTAACGAACGCCAGCCATCCTTGTCGGAGCTTGCCACAACGCTCGATGTGACGATGGATGAAATAGTACTTGCTTCTGATGCATTGAGAGATCCAGCTTCCCTTCATGAACAATTGTTTGAGAGTGAAGGAGATGCATTGACTCTGATGGATCAATTGAGAGATGAACGTTCAGAGCGCTCATTCGATCATATTCCATTGCGTGATATTTTATCGAAACTCGGAAAACGGGAACAAATGATTATTTATTTACGCTATTACCTAGACTGTACTCAAAGTGATATTGCCGAGAGACTCGGAATTTCACAAGTGCAAGTGTCCAGGCTAGAAAAGAAAATACTCAAGCAACTGAAAAGTTGGATGTTACCTAAACAGGCAACATTAAAGGATGGATCTCAATAAATAAGTCACTTTTTGCCAATATTACTGATGCTGAATCTTTTGTTTATTCGAAGTTTGGTAAAGGAGAGAGCTTCGATGTAGGTGTTAAAAAAGCACATGTTTGGTCAATTCCTTCGCTATTCGTTTATATGAACGGTTTGATTGACTCGACAACACTTACTCAAATTTTGACGTTAACACAGAGTACCTCATCACAAGTGAAACGTAATTTGGAAATTCATGAAATTGAAGCAATGAACAGTTATTTTCCATATCATTCTGTCACGATTTACGATTCGAAAGATGCTTGGCTGTCCGCGGTGTTAAGTGGACAGCTGGGTATCGTGACATCAGGTGGATATGTTTTCACAGTGGATGTCCGCTCATATCCTGGCAGACAACCTGATGAACCAGACAATGAAAAAGTCATCCGGGGATCACGAGATGGATTTACTGAAAACATTTTGCAGAATACGGCATTAATCCGCAGAAGAATACGGGATGTATCTCTACGCTTTGAATTAACGAAACTTTCTACGAGGGGTCAAACGGATACGGTTATTGCCTATGTAAAAGGTGTAGCGAATGAAGAACACATCGATTATATTCGCAAGCGTATGAAAAAAATCCATCATGATGGATTGACAATGACCGACAAATCGCTTGAAGAATGGTTATTTAAACAAAAGTTTCATCCAGTACCATTCGTTCGATATACAGAACGTGCAGATACATGTGCAGCTCATTTACTGGAAGGTCACATCGCAATTATCGTAGATACGTCTCCTTCTGTAATTTTAGTTCCCACAACAATCTTTCATCATTTGCAGCATGCAGAAGAATATCGACAAGCCCCTATAATTGGAACGGTCGTCCGCATGCTCCGCTTCTCAGGATTTTTCCTAAGTTTAACACTTTTGCCTTTCTGGTATTTACTGGTGGTAGAACCAGATCGTGTTCCAGAGTTTCTTTCGTACATTGGTCCGAAAGAAAATGGAGAGGTACCACTTTTCCTTCAAATCGTGATAGCTGATATCGGTCTCGAATTTTTAAGACTTGCAGCTATTCATACCCCCACACCTCTATCCACGGCAATGGGTTTAGTGGCTGCCATTATTATTGGCCAGATTGCAATCGATGTGGGACTATTCATTCCTGAAGTGGTTTTATATACCGCTGTATCGGCGATTTTAACATTTGCATTACCGTCATATGAATTAAGTGTTGCTGCCAAAATGTTTAGGAATGTATTGCTAATAGCAACCGTCGCATTTGGGTCCAATGGCTTTTTCGTTGGCATCCTGTTCGTATTCTTTTACCTTGTATCAATTAAACCGATGGGCGTGCCTTATTTATGGCCACTTGTCCCATTTTTCCCTAAAGCATTGGCTCGAATACTTATCCGTTTCCCTTCATCCAATGGAGCACTCAGACCATTTATTGTTCATTCGCCGAAACGTAAACGTTCCTAATCCATTCATTGCATCGGAGTCTTTCCCTATGGTAAAGTTCTTATATTGAAAAACCACTGGGAGAGATGAAGATGCATTTATTTGGAACACAGTCCGTGGACGAACAGGGTCATTTAACTATTGGAGGAACATCCGCACTGACATTGGCAAAAAACTATGGAACGCCATTGTTTGTATACGACACTGCCTTAATAAAAGAGCGTGCCCGAGCTTTTATTCAAACATTTGAACGTGAGCACGTTAAAGCTCAAGTTGCATATGCCAGTAAAGCATTCTCAAGTATTGCGATGTATCAGCTTGCTGCTGAAGAAGGACTGTCTTTGGATGTTGTTTCTGGCGGCGAATTATACACAGCCATTCACGCAGGATTTCCAGTGGAACATATTCATTTTCATGGAAATAACAAAAGCAATGATGAATTACTCTTTGCATTAAACGCTGGTATTGGCTGTATTGTCGTTGATAACTTTTATGAAATAGAACAGTTAAAGAGATTGACAGAAAACCATAATAAGCAAGTTAACATTTTGCTCCGTGTGACCCCCGGTATCGAAGCTCATACGCATGACTACATTACAACTGGTCAAGCGGATTCGAAATTTGGTTTTGATTTAAATAATGGTCAGGCAGATAAAGCGTTCCATGCAGTTAAAGATGAAGAATCTATTCATTTACTAGGAATGCATTGCCATATTGGTTCGCAGATTTTTGATACGGTGGCTTTTTCTTTAGCAGCAAAAAAACTTATCGGGAAAATGCTTTCCTGGAAAACAGATTTTGACTTTATTTGCCCGGTGTTAAATTTGGGGGGCGGTTTTGGCATCCGCTATACAGAAGAGGATAAACCCCTTCAACCTGCAATTTATGTAGAAGATATGATCAGGTCAATTCGTTCTGAAATTGGTGAAGCAGATTATCCAATGCCTGAAATTTGGATTGAACCAGGCCGTTCACTAGTAGGTGACGCAGGGACGACTCTATATTCGATTGGATCTCAAAAAGAAGTGCCTGGAGTTCGAAATTACCTTGCTGTCGATGGAGGGATGTCGGATAATATCCGTCCTGCTCTTTATCAAGCAAAATACGATGCCGCTGTTGCGAATAGAATGACAGCTGATGCCACTACTACTTATACGGTGGCCGGTAAATGCTGTGAGTCAGGCGATAAATTAATCGAAGACATTTCTTTGCCTTCGGTCGAAGCGGGAGATATACTCGCAGTATTTTGCACAGGGGCTTATGGATACTCAATGGCAAGCAATTATAACAGACTGCCGAGACCGGCTGTGGTGTTCGTGGAAGAGGGCAGTCATCGCGTGGTCATTAAGAGAGAGACCTATGAAGATCTTGTCAGGTTGGATTGTTCTTTACAGGGCGAAACGGTTGGTGCACATTCATGAAAAGAACTAATAACAAACTCTATCTGTTTATTCTTTTAGTGGGAATTATCTGGGGAGTCCTATATTGGATATTTATTGCACCGAACCAATAAACTGTTAAATAATGGATTGCAAGTTGAAGTTTTATCGCAAATGATGTAGGATAGTCATTGGTGCTGAAGCGGAATCAAAAATGAGGGATTTATTATGTTAGTGCGATTTAAAAAAAATTGTGAAAAGATAGCGATGGGTCTCCTATCCTTTATGCCACAAGAAAAAGATTTAAAGAAATTACAAGAAACCATTCATACTTATGAAAACAATCCAAACTGGCATTTGTTTATGTGGAAAAAGGATGAAGATTTTGTAGGCTTGATTGGAATAGAAACGACAGATACGGAATGTTTGGTTCAGCATATTACAGTTACTCCTTCATTTAGAGGTGAAGGAATCGGAAAAGAAATGGTGTCTAAAGTGCAAAATTTCCTTCCATGTAACGAGATAAAGGCTGCTGAATCGACAAAACCATTCTTAGATAAGTGCTCTATCCAGCAAGAAGGAACAGACGTTTAATGTCTGTTCCTTCTTTTTTCTTCACGTGCATTAAGTATTTCTGTGCGATCTCGGAGCATATGCTTGTGTATAAGTTGATCACCCGCAAGTGCGTTTAATGCAGGCTGATTATGAATAGCAGATAATAAATCAGGAGAATCGACCTGTATGTTAAAAGGCTGAAAACCTTTTTTCTCTTCTAAACTTTCAATTGATCTCTGTAAATTGTTCATGAGCTCAGAATAGTTAATGCCTTCATTAAAAACATTGGAACCATTTAAATGGAAGCGTTCGGATGATTTGACTAGCGATCTTTTCGCGCCATTAAAGTTACTTCTTCTCCAGTGATACATTCCTGTAGAGAGCAAAATCCAAGCAGTAAGTGGATGTGTTTTATCTTTCGGTGCAATTTCTTTCCAATACTCTTCCAATGCTTCGTGGCATTCAAAATAATCCTTGTGCTCATTAAAATATATGACGAACTGCACATAAAGTGGGTGAAACAACGGATGCATTCTTCTCACACTTCCTCTATACTAAAATTTGAATCTATTTGATCGGGTGATCTTAACATGTCTTATGAAGTAAAATTGGACGCTTTTGAAGGTCCTCTCGATTTATTATTGCACTTAATCCATCGTTTGGAAATTGATATATATGATATTCCAATGGCTGATTTAACTTTACAGTACATGGAACATATTCGTGCCATGCAGGTGCTTGAATTAAATGAAGCAAGTGAATATTTAGTAATGGCCGCTTCTTTACTTGCAATCAAGAGCAAAATGCTGCTTCCGATCCACGAAGGCGAATTGGACGATGATGAACTCGTTATTGATATGAATGATCCAAGGGAAGAATTGGTGAATCGTCTAATTGAATATCGCAAGTTTAAAGAAGCCGCGGAGAATCTGCAGCAATTAGAAGAGCAACGAGCACAAGTATTCACTAGAGCTCCAAGTGACTTGACCGACTATCAGCCAACTCAACAATTAACAGCATTTGAAGATCCCTTGAATGTCTATGACATGTTGGGAGCATTTCAAAAAATGCTGAGAAGGAAACGATTGAAAGCACCACTGGCAACTAAAATTGCCAAACAGGAACTATCCATTAAAAATCAAATGAAAAGTGTTTTCACAACATTAAAATCCAGAGGTGGAAGTTGTTCGTTTTCAGAGCTTTTCCCGTCTGAAGACAAACCTACGCTGGTGGTCACATTTTTATCCCTACTTGAATTGATGAAAAGACAAATGGTAGTTGTCGAGCAACGTCAGAATTTTGATGATCTGACAGTTAATCTAATAAACGATCGATGGGAGGAAGAATCTTTTGAGCCTATTGATGAGTAAAATTGAAAGTTTACTTTTTGTCACAGGAGACGAAGGGTTAACGAGCAAGCAAATTGAAAATTTAACAGGTGCAACAACCATAGAGGTAAAAGAAGCATTAGAAAAATTACAGGATGAATACATAAAATCCAAAACCCGTGGAATTGAATTGAAAGAATTAGCAGGTACATATCAGCTGATTTCCAAAAGACAAAACGCTGAAACGATTCAACGTCTTGTTGAAAATCCTACAAATCAACCTCTTTCACAAGCATCCTTGGAAGTGTTGGCGATTGTTGCCTATAAACAGCCGATAACAAGGATCGAAATTGAAGACTTACGAGGTGTGAAAAGTGAAAGACCCTTACACACTTTAAGCCTCAAAGGTCTAATTCAGGAGGTCGGACGCGCGGAAGGTACTGGACGCGCTATCCTTTATGGCACTACGAAAGAGTTTTTAAATGTATTTGGTTTAAATGATATGAATGAGTTGCCTCCGTTGCCGGAAACGCAAGGTGAGGAAGATGATGACCAAACAGATTTATTCATGACAAAGTTTCAGGAAGCCTTTGGCGAACAACAAGAATAAAAAACGAAAGGTGCTGCTGATTGCGAATTAAAGGGTTCATTGTGCTGGTGATTTTACTTGTAGGTGTAATTCTGTTGTATCCTCGATTTTCTGAAGCTCAGGGATCGTCTTATGCAGTGATTGATGCTAAAACGGGACGATTACTAATGGGAAGCGGCGAAGACCAACAATTGCCAATCGCTAGTTTGACGAAAATGTGGACAGCGGTTGTCGTAGCAGATGAAGTGGACATAAAAGAAAAAGCAGAGATTTCTCCTAATGCAACTTCACAGGAAGGCTCATCTATCTATTTGAAAAATGGAGAAGAAACAACGGTGGAAGTGTTGCTTTATGGATTGATGTTGAGATCTGGAAACGATGCAGCAGTAGCACTTGCGGAACATGCAGGCGGATCTGTTGAAGGTTTCGTCAAATTGATGAATGAAAAAGCCAAACTTATGGGATTAAAAGACACACATTTTGAAAACCCATCAGGATTACATCATGAGCAACACTTGTCAACTGCTTATGACACGGCCCTAATGTTAAAAATTGCAATGGAGAACAAAGCATTGCAGCCCATATTGACTGCCTCTCATTTCAAGAGTGACGGAAAGTACTGGGAAAACAAGCATAAACTCGTTCGCTTGGAAAACACAGCGATCTCTGGTAAGACAGGTTTCACTAAAACGGCAGGAAGAACGCTTGCTACGTATTTTAAAGATGGCGATGAGGAAATTATCGTTGTCACATTGAACCAATCAAACGATTGGCAAATGCATAAGCAACTTGCACAGAATGTCTTTACACAATATGATAGAGTTCAAGTCATTGAAAAAGGCTCATATGATTTACCTGGTGGATTAGTAATGAAAACAGATCAGCCAGCTTACATCCTTAAAAAGAATGATGAACAAGTTTCACATCTCGTCGTTTTGAATCGAGCTAAAACGTCTCAAAAAGTGGCAAGATGGGAAGTACAAATAAACGGGCAAACCATACTTACAAAAAAAGTACATATTGAGCGGAATGAATGATGAAGACTGCTTATTAAATAAGCGGTCTTCTTTTGTTTTGAGTGAAAGTGTGACATAATTTTTAAAGAGTATAGGAATCGACGATGAGGTGAAGGTATGGAAAGATTACAAAAAATGTTAGCACATGCTGGGGTTGCATCAAGAAGGAAATCTGAGCAACTGATTTTAGAAGGAAAAGTAAAAGTGAATGGACAAGTTGTTAAAGAACTTGGAACAAAAGTATCTGCATCAGATACGGTTGAAGTAGATGGAGTGAAATTGGAAAAAGAACAGAAGGTTTATTACTTATTATATAAACCAAGAGGCATCATATCAGCCGTAACGGATGACAAGGGCCGTAAAACAGTTGCTGATTTATTTCCGCACATTCCAGAAAGATTGTTTCCGGTGGGGCGTTTAGATTATGAGACATCCGGTCTATTGATTATGACGAATGATGGCGACTTGTCTTATACACTGACTCACCCTAAATTCAAAATTGATAAGACATATGTTGCACGAGTAAAAGGCATTCCAGTGAAAGAACAACTTCGTCCACTAGAGCGAGGAATTGTTCTCGAAGATGGAAAAACTGCTCCAGCCCGAGTCAAATTATTATCAGCTGATCCAAAGCAAAGTAAAGCAATTATTGAAATCACGATCCATGAAGGGAAGAACCGTCAAGTTCGTCGCATGTTCGATGCGATTGGTTTCCCAGTTCAAAAATTAAAACGTGAACGATTTGCGTTTCTTACTCTGCATGGTCTTAATGCAGGTGAGTCACGTGAGTTAACATCCCATGAAGTGAAATTACTGCGAGTTATGGCTGAAACAGGAAAAATTGGTTCATAATTAGTAGGTAATGGAAATTTTGTGAACTATTCAGATGACAAAGTACGTTTTCAGAACACTGGTAAACGTTCACAAACCCTTCAAATCTGCGGTCTAATCAACCGCTTTTCTTTGTTATAATGAAAAATGATTATTTCGTCATGTAGGAGGTCTAAAAATGGCTCAGACGAAACAAAAAAGGTTTTTGATTCGAACATTGATTTTAACTGTGCTCGCAGTTGCAATCATTTACACCATTTACAACAATGCCACGAAAGATAAGGTTGAGGTACTAGGCGTTGGAGATGAAGCCCCAGATTTCACTTTAGTAGATTTAAATGGGGAAGAGCATCGTTTGTCAGATTATAAAGGGCAAGGTGTCTTTTTGAATTTCTGGGGTACATGGTGTAAGCCTTGTGCGAAAGAAATGCCAGCTATGGATCGCCAATACGAAGTATTTAAAGATCAAGGTGTCCAAATCTTAGCTGTAAATATTGCCCAGTCCAATTTCGAAGTGGAACGGTTTGCTGACCAATATGGTCTGGATTTCCCAATCGTTATTGATAAAACGAAAAGTGTAATGGAAGCCTATAACATTGACCCGCTTCCAACGACATTGTTAATCAATCCTGAAGGTGAAATCGAGAAGATTGTACGCGGAGAGATGACAGAACAGGACATCGCTCTTTTTATGGAGCAGATAAGTCCCAAATAAGGAGTCAATCATATGAACAACATCATTTGTGCTTGTGGGCATGAAAATCCAGAAGGAACAGTGCTATGTGGGAACTGTGGTCGGCCCCTCACGAAAGAAGCAAAAGATTTAAAATTAGCGGACATGCGTTACGAAGGTTCGGCACGACGTTCGCAAACCTACAACAAATCGATTATCGATAAAATATGGAACTTCTTCTCAAGTGTGAAGATTGGCGTAACCATCATTGTCATGATTTTAGTGGCAGCTGCAATTGGAACAATCTTACCGCAAGTTCTCTATGTACCTGCGACAACAGAAGCGGATATTGCTGCTTATTACGAAAGAGTATATGGGACTTTCGGAAAAATCTATTACGAATTGGGTTTGTCTGATTTATATGGCTCCTGGTGGTTCCAAACGTTAATTGGAATGCTTGGAATTTCTTTAATTGTAGCAAGCTTGGACCGTTTTATTCCCTTATACAATTCTTTAAAGAAACAACGCACGAAAAGACATGAAAGCTTTATGAAACGTCAACGTCTTTTTGCTCTTGGTGAAAGTAGTGTAGGAGAAGAAACCTTATCAAAAAGTGAAGCCAAATTAAAAGAGTTGCGTTATGACGTTAAGAGAGAAGACGGTGCACTGTTAGCAGAAAAAGGTCGTTTTTCTAGATGGGGTCCTTATGTCAATCATGTGGGTCTTATTATTTTCCTGTTCGGGGTTATGCTTCGTGCATTGCCAGGATTTTATGTGGACGAAACGATGTGGATCCGCGAAGGTGAAACACGCGCCATCCCAGAAGCGCATGGTTATTACCTTGAAAGTAAAGATTTTATTCTTGAAACCTATGATAAAGAGCAAGCCGATGAAGTATTCGGCGATGCCATTGAACGTGTAGGGACGATTGCATCCAATTATCAGACGAATGTGGTTTTATACAAAAAACCAGAAGCAGCGTTACCTGGTCAGACTGACAATCTTGAAGAAGTGAAAAAAGAATCCATTCAGGTTAATCAGCCTTTGAAATTCGATGGCTTTGCCGTATATCAAATGGATTTCCGATTGGATGAACTACGAACAATGCATTTTGTTCTTTCAAACAAAGCAACTGGAGAGTCATTAGGAGACCTGGCAATAGATTTGGTTAACCCTGAAACAACTTATGATTTAGGTAATGGTTCTTCTGTCAAATTGTTAGGCTATTATCCTGATTTTTCTGGTTTTGAAAACGGTGAACCACAAACTAAGTCTCCAGTCCCAAATAATCCAGCGTTTTTAGTGAGAATGACAACACCTGAAACGCCTAAAGGTGAAACTAGTTTTGTTGCGATTAAACAAACAGTGGAACCTCTTGGAGAAAATGCCTACAAACTAGAATTTCAGAATGTAGATACACGTGATGTTTCAGGACTGACGATTCGCAAAGACAAAACATTATGGATTTTGGCTTTAGGTGGACTAATTTTCATGATTGGGGTAGCGCAAGGCTCTTACTTCAATCATCGAAGAATCTGGATTCATAAAACAAAAGATGGACAATTTGCTGTAGCTGCCCATACAAATAAAAACTGGTTTGCAATTAAAAAAGAGTTGGATCAGGTGACGGAAGCAGCTCAATTGCCTCTGTACAAGGATCAACAGGATTCTGAATCTCAAGAGCTCAAAAAGGATGGTGAGAAATCGTCATGACACTCGTCTCGATAAGTGGGAATTTATTGTTTGTTGCATTTGTTTGCTATTTGATTGCAACACTATTTTTTGGTGGAGCTGTAAAAGGCTCAAAGCCGGAAACATCCGTTTCTGAAAAGCGATGGGGACGTATCGGAATTATTGTTACGATCGTTGGTTTCATAGCAAATTTGGCTTACTTCATTACAAGATGGATTGCGGCTGGACATGCACCCGTCAGTAACTTGTTTGAATTTACAACTGCATTCGGCATGATGGTTGTTGCAGCTTTTATTTTAATCTATTTCATTTACCGTACACCTTCGCTCGGGCTGTTTGCATTACCAATTGCCATTATCATTATTGGATTTGCAAGTATGTTCCCACGCGATATCAATCCATTGATACCGGCATTGAAAAGCTACTGGTTAACGGTTCATGTAATTACGGCTGCGCTCGGTGAAGCTATTTTAGCCATCAGTGCGGTTGCAGGATTAATTTACTTGTTGAAGAATGTAGATGTGACGAAAAGATCCAAGCAAAGTTTTTGGTTAGAAGCTGTCATGTTTACGCTCGTATTAACACTAGGATTTGTTGCATCAACGACAACATTTAGTGTAATGGACTATGAAGCAAAATTTAGTTATGTGGACAAAGAACAAAAAGATAAAGAAATTACGTACAATACACCGCCTATATTTGGAATGAATGAATACAAGGCGTTAACACCTGGAACAATGACACCACTGGCTGAAATGCCTCCAATAGTTAATGCAAAGAAATTAACGACGGTTACTTGGTCTTTATTGTTTGGGATAGTCCTGTATGGCCTCATCCGACTAATCATTCGCAAACCAATCTCAGCTGTTCTGAAACCATTTGCACAAAAAGCAAATTCTCAATTAATGGATGAAATCGGTTATCGTGCTGTGTCAATTGGTTTCCCTGTGTTTACATTAGGGGCATTGATATTCGCAATGATTTGGGCACAGGAAGCATGGTCCAGATTCTGGGGATGGGATCCAAAGGAAGTGTGGGCTCTTATTACATGGCTATTCTATGCAGCGTTCCTGCATCTTCGTTTATCGCGAGGATGGCATGGAGAGAAATCTGCTTGGTTAGCTGTAATCGGATTCATTATTATTATGTTTAACTTAATTGCCGTAAACTTAATTATTGCCGGTTTACATTCTTACGCATAAGTAGACAAGCCTTTTCCTTCCGGGGGAAGGGCTTTTCTTTCATTTTAGAGCTTGTAATTGTACAATAATGGATAGAGATAGGACGAAAGGGGTTACCACAATGTCGGAACATATTGCTGTATTAGTGGTAGATGACGAAGACCGCATTCGTCGATTATTAAAAATGTATTTAGAGCGTGAAGGATATGAAGTGGACGAAGCTGAAAATGGAGCCATGGCATTGGAAATGGCACTTGAAAAAGAATATCACTGTATTCTTCTTGATGTGATGATGCCGGAAAAAGACGGTATGGAAGTGCTGTCAGAACTTCGTGAACAGAAAGCAACACCGATTCTTTTATTAACGGCGAAGGGCGAAGAAGCGAACCGGGTTCAAGGATTTGAACTAGGAGCTGACGATTACATAGTAAAACCATTTAGTCCGCGCGAAGTCGTTCTTCGTGTGAAAGCTGTTTTAAGACGTTCCGTGACAATTTCACCAATTTCATCAACTTCTTCTTCAAAAGATTTAGTTGTATTTCCGCATTTAACGATTGATCATGATGCACATCGTGTTACTGCAGATGGAACAGAAGTGAACTTAACTCCTAAAGAATATGAGTTATTATACTTTTTGGCAAAATCGCCCGATAAAGTTTTTGATCGAGAACAATTGCTGAAAGAAGTATGGCACTACGATTTCTTTGGTGATTTGAGAACAGTTGATACCCATGTAAAACGGTTACGCGAAAAATTGAACCGCGTTTCTGAAAAAGCGGCCAAAATGATTGTGACGGTTTGGGGAGTAGGTTATAAATTCGAGGTAGTCAATGAATAGAATATGGAACAGCGTTGTCGGGAAGCTATGGGTAACCATATTGCTTCTCGTTTCGTTTGTATTGTTTATTATTACAGTTTTGATGTTGGAGTTTTTAGGTAACTATCATAGCGAGCAGGCTGAAGCTTCCTTACGACAGGAAGCGAGTACAATTGCCACGATCGTTGATGATCATGAAAATGTGGATACATCACTCTCTATCATTTCGGACATACTTGGACCTGAAACTAATGCTCTGATTGCAAAGGAGCCCCGTGAAGTGTCACTGGCTTTGCATGAAGGAGAAAATGGCGAAGAAATAAAGTCACAGATCATGAATGATCAAACTCTCGGGGAAGTATTTGAATCGTCACAACCGATTTTAAAAGAAATGATGCTGCCTTCCCTTCAGAATAAAAACCAAATGGAGTCATTTATCGTATTGGCTTCTCCATTAAATGTTGAAAATGAAGTCCATGGAGCCGTATTCATTTACCAAAGTTTGGATGTTATACACGAGACCACAAAAGAAACGACGAATATCGTCTTTCTTTCAGCGTTTATCGCATTTATATTGACAACTTTTTTTGCTTTTTTCCTTTCTACCCGTATCACATCACCACTGCGGAAAATGCGTGAAGCTGCTTTTGAATTATCCAAAGGAAACTTTGATACAAAACTGCCAGCACATCAAAATGATGAAATTGGCCAATTGGCAAATGCATTTAACCAGATGGGAAGACAATTGAAGCACCACCTGGAAGTGATTAATCAGGAGAAAGAGCAACTGTCCAGCATTTTAACGTCCATGACAGATGCGGTTATAACATTTAATCGAGATCATACAATTTTATTGAGTAATCCCCAAGCTGAAAAAATGTTACAAAAATGGTTTTTCCGTATGGGAACGAACAATGGTCAACCAATCCCAATCGAAATGGATCACATGCTGGACCATGTCCTTCATTTGGAAGAAGAAATCAATGAAGAACTGGAGATGGAAGGCAGTTACTTTGCCATATCAATCAGTCCATTGTATAGCGGTGATTCCATCAGAGGAGCCGTTGCTGTATTGCGAGATATGACAGAACAGCACCGTTTGGATCGTTTGCGCTCTGACTTCATCGCCAATGTATCACATGAACTCAGAACTCCTATTGCGATGTTGCAAGGGTATAGCGAAGCAATAATGGATGATGTTGTGTCGACAGAAGAAGAACGAGACGAAATGATTAAAATTATTTATGAAGAATCGCAACGAATGGGACGTCTAGTAACCGACTTGTTGGATTTAGCAAGAATGGAATCAGGGCGGATGCGACTATATAAAGATAATGTTGCCGTTGTCCCAGTAATCGAAAGGATTACACAAAAATTTGCACAAGTGGCGAAGGAATCCCATATTACGTTGAAATTCGATTCTGCTGTTTCTAGACTGTTAACTGCAGAAGTGGATGAAGATCGAATTGAACAAGTTTTGACCAATCTGATAGATAATGCAATCCGCCATACTCCGAATGAAGGAAAAGTATCGGTCCATGTCGAACAACACAATGCATTCGTGAAAATTAGTGTAGAAGACACAGGTTCAGGAATCCCGGCAGAAGATTTGCCGTTTGTCTTTGAGCGTTTTTATAAGGCAGATAAATCGAGAACAAGAGGAAAAGGTGGAACTGGTTTGGGTCTCGCTATAGCAAAAAATATGGTGGAAGCCCATGATGGCACGATTACTGTACTTAGTGAAGAAAATATTGGAACCAATTTTACTTTTACATTACCAATAAAAAAGATGTAACTTTTTATTTAGTGCAACGACTAATTTTATGAACGGGGGGAGTTCATGAATGACTCCGTTTTTCACCGGCTTTATGACCAATATCATCAGGACGTTTTTCAGTTCTTGCTATATATGGTTAAAAATAGACAAACAGCCGAAGATTTAATGCATGAAGTATACGTTAGGGTGTTAAAAGCATACAGCAGATTCGAAGGAAAAAGTTCCGAAAAGACTTGGTTATTTTCGATTGCAAAAAACGTGGCGATCGATCATTTTCGAAAGTCTTCCGTACGCAAGCGTCATGCTTTTGACTTTTTTGATTGGGAAAAACAAGAGCTAAGATCGAATGAAGCTTTACCTGATGAATTGGTCGAAATGAATGATGAAATGAAACAAATGTTAGAAGCATTAGATGAATGCACAGGCGATCAGAAAATGGTCATCGTCATGAGATATTTCCAGGATTTATCCATTATGGAAACTTCACAAGTTCTCGGTTGGACTGAAGGAAAAGTAAAGACCACACAACACCGTGCAATCCATAAACTAAGGGATCGCTTGTCAGGGCATTCGGATAGGAGGCAAGTTCACGATGAGCAACAATAATTGGAGTGAACAGAAGATTGACGAGTTACTTAGCCAAGTGCCCCAAATACATGATACACGCTCCAAAGACGATGTATTTAAACGACTGCAACAGGATCCAAGATTGGCTGATGTTAAGAAAGAAAAACGTAAACAGTGGATTCCACCAGCTGTGGCAGTTGCTGCAATGGTAACATTGACTGTGCTTGTTGCTAGTTATATTAATAATCCCCAACATTCGGAAAAGGCCACGTCAGAAATGGGAGTCACAGAAGACTCGGCTGACATGGTAAAAGAAGGGGCTGAGGAATCCACTTCTATGATGAAAAACACAGAAATGGAAGAGTCAGCACCTGCGAGCAGTCAAGGGATAACCAGTACTGAGAAAACCTCAGCTGTACTTGTAAATCAAGATCCAATGCTTACATCTGCTTATCCTGCTGATACGAAAGATCATACAGTATTTCATATTGGTATGGTATCCAATGATGCAATCGTCGTACCTTTAACAGTACTTATTCCAACTCGTACGATTAAAAACGATTTTGGAGATGAAAAGCCAACAAGTCTTGAATTATACAACCAATATGCTGCACAAATAGTGGAACCAGCACTAGGATTCGCAGAATACCATCCATATCAAGGACAATTTAGTGAACAACAAAATCAATTGATTCATAAATTACCGGCCGAACATGATTACGATTTATCAAGTGCTACCATTAACACGTTTGACGAATCGATTATGGAAACGTTTTATGGATATAGCCAAGTCGTATTCCAAAATGAAGATGGTAGTCAAGCGTATTTTGATCAAGTAGGCCCTAAGAAACCTGAACAATTGAGGAGCGGCAACACATTTTCAAGTTTTTATCTGTATACGAACCAGCAAGGGAATCAATTCTTAGTTCCTAATTTAAATAAAACTCATTCGGACATCCAAATTGCTATGACTGAAATGAAAACCACGCAAAGTGATTATCTTAAGAGTGTAATTCCGGAGGGTATTGACTACGAGGTTCGTGACGAAGACGGGACAAATCATATTAAATTCACACAGCAACTGAACTTGGAACAGATGGACCCGCAAGCAGCTTCTCACTTAATCGAAGGAATATTATTAACAAATGGAAGCTTCGGTGAAGAAGTTCAGTTTGAAAATATAGTACCTTTAAATTGGAAGGGCTTCGATTTCTCTAAGCCAATACCACGTCCCATTGGAGCGAATAAATTTATTTGGGAATAAATTGTGAAACGTATTTAATTAAATGTTGAAAAAAATTAAAAATAAAAAAGAACCAGTAGTAGGCTCAAGTAGTTTACAAATGGTTCTTTTTTTCTTATAGTATACAATGTAAGTTAATAATGATTCATCTTCGGGGCAGGGTGAAATTCCCGATCGGCGGTAATAGAAGAATGTTTTCTTGAGCCCGCGAGCCGTAAGGCAGGATTTGGTGTGATTCCAAAGCCGACAGTATAGTCTGGATGGGAGAAGGTGAAGGTGCGGTCGTTTTTCGTTCTGTCATTTAACGAGACGCCTATTTAAGTGCGCCTTTCTACTCCCTTGAGCGATAACGGCTTAAGGGATTTTTGATGGGACAAAACGAACGAACTTTTCTTCTTGTGGAGTGAATCGACAAAAGGAGAGAGTTTTATGAAGAACAACAAATTACGTGTCATGATTGCCGTAGCGATGTTAAGTAGTATTTCATTTGTCTTGATGCTATTTAATTTCCCTTTACCTGCTTTACCACCATTTTTAAAAGTCGATTTCAGCGATGTGCCAGCGCTAATTGCGGCCATTACAATGGGACCTGTAGCTGGTATTTTAGTTGCGCTGTTTAAAAATGTTTTATATTGGATTTTTAGTGGAAGTCCAACAGGCGTACCTGTAGGGGAAATGGCCAATTTTGCAACGAGCATTTTATTCATGCTTCCGGTTTATGCAATTTATCGTAAAGTTTCAAATACGAAAGGTTTGGCAATCGGCCTATTTGTAGGTATTCTTGCCATGGCAATCGGAATGAGCGTGTTAAATTATGCGGTATTTTTACCGATGTACACTTATTTCTTGAACATGCCAGCACTTACTGGCTCAGCAATGCGTGATACAATTGTGCTAGGAATTTTACCATTTAACTTAATTAAAGGGTTGCTGTTGTCTGCCATCATCATTGTATTATTCAAAACGATGAAAACATGGTTAGATAAACAACGAGCTCAATTTTCATAATCATAATTATTAATAGGCTTTGATAAAGATTACTAGATATTAAAGTCAAGAATATAAAAAAAGCTGCGAATCATATTCGCAGCTTTTTTCTATTCGTATTTTAATGCGTCTCCGTCAAATGATTCTTCGGCAACTTTGATTGAATCCGTTGGGCAGCCTTCAAATGCATCTTGCATATCTTCTTCTAGTTCATCTGGAACTTGAGTAGTTCCCATGTTATCATCTAAAATAACAAAGGCAATGCCTTCATCATCATAATCGTAAATATCAGGTGCAGCTGCGCCACATGCGCCACAAGCGATACAAGTATCTTTATCTACAATGGTATACTTCGCCATGTCAAAACCTCTCCTTTTTCTCCGTTCGCTTGAAAAAGCTTTCGTATTTATTCTAATCATGTTTTCCTCAATTTTCAACCTAAATACTAATAAATTGGAGGAAGTCTTGTGCTATTCCAACAAATCATCTTACATATAGTTGATCGAATGAACGAAGAACGAACAATTTCGGCTCCATTTCATTTGATCAGAGGTAAACGTTCGGGACAAACAATTCAAGATGTGAAAATCTATCGTCTGACAAACTACTTTTCTCTTTTTCCGAAACTTACAAAGACAACCTATGATGATCACGTACAACAAATGATTCAATTAAAATGGATAGTCATTGACGAGAAGGCTATTCCAAAGCTGACAAGCTCTGGAAAAGTGAAATTGATGGATATGCCGCAACTAAAGTTAAATGGTTGGTTATATAGAGGCAATGAGCGCATCTTCTTTCAACGTCTGTCTTTAATCACCCAAACATTATCTCATATACATGCGAAGAAGTGGTCATTTACACCAATTCAAAAAGACGAAAAAATACAACTTTGGGTCCGTCATTTCTTACAAAACTTCTCTTATAAGTCAGAAGAGTTCGTTAATCAATATTATCAAGAATTGCTCAGTCTGTTTCAATCGGACAAACTTTCCGAACTCCATTTAGTCCTACTCACCCACCGATTAAATGGATATGGGGTGAGCGGGGTAACATGGCAACAATTATCCCATGCATTGCAAGAAGATGAAATTGACCTACAAATTCTTCTGCAAGAAAGTTTACATATTCTACTTGATGAAATTTCGAACAGGCAGTCTTTAAATATTTTAACGAGTATGTCAGAGGGCATCAAGTCTTCAACTCCATTAACTGAATCGGCAAAGAAAACGTCAGATCTTTTCAAGAAAGGCTATTCATTTGAGGAAATCAGTTCGATTCGTCAGCTTAAAAAAAGTACAATCGAAGATCATTTCGTAGAGATGGCGATGAATGGAACATTAACTTCTGTCCAGTTGTTTTTTCCAAATGAGGATGTAACGTCATTGATGCACGATATTAAAAAACAAAAAACAAAAAAATTACGGACGTTAAAGGAATTATTTCCTAATTATACGTACTTTCAATTAAGATTGCTTTTGGCTATTGGAGGGAATGAGAATTGACTTCACATCTGGAAAAAGTATTATTTAATAAATTTGGTTACAGCAAGTTCAGGCCTGGTCAGAAAGAAATCATTCAAAGCGTTTTAAATAAAGAAGATGTTCTTGCAATTTTACCGACAGGGATGGGTAAATCACTTTGTTATCAAGTGCCGGGATATCTTTTGCCGTATAGTGTCATAATTATTTCTCCATTGCTTTCCCTGATGCAAGATCAAGTGGATCAGTTGAAGAAAATGGGGGAAAAGAGAGTCGTGGCTATGAATTCATTTTTGACGCCTCTTGAAAAAAATTTACTTTTGCAGAAATTGGATACATACAAGTTCATTTTTTTATCACCTGAAATGATGATGCAAGAACCTGTGAAAGCAAAACTCCAGACTATGCCCATTTCTCTTGTTGTTGCAGATGAAGCACATTGTATATCACAATGGGGATTTGACTTCAGACCGGATTATCTACGATTAAGCGATTGGTTATCCTTCAAAGGACGACCACCAGTTTTAGCTTTAACAGCAACTGCTACACCAAAAGTAATAAATGATATCACCAATCAATTAAATTTGGCGACGCCTTCGATCCATATTCAATCACTAGACAGACCGAACATCAGATATGAAGCGATTGAAGTCGTTTCTCAGGAGAATAAATTTGAGCATATCGCTGCACAAATAAATCAGTTCACGGGTCCAGGTATTTTATATACTCAGTCACGGAAGAAAGCAGACGAATACGCGCTTAAATTAAGTTCAATGGGCATACGCATTGCCTCCTATCATGCAGGGATGGAGCAAGTTGATCGGATGTTTATTCAACAGCAGTTTTTAAATGGGGAAGTTGAATGGGTATGTGCGACCAATGCCTTTGGAATGGGTGTACATAAAGATGATGTCCGTCAAATCATTCATGATCATTTTCCATCTTCAATTTCCAATTATGCCCAGGAAGTGGGTCGTGCGGGAAGAGATGGTCTTGATTCACTGGCCACACTGTTTTTTACACGTGATGATGAAGATCATTCCATTTTCGTGGCTACGAACGATTTTCCAGACGAATCACATGTCAGGATGTATAAAGAGTTTCAGCAAAATGAACAACTTCCTGGTCAGCTTGTTGAGATGGGCATGTTATCAGAAACACATGTCCGTATCTTAACCTATTGGTTACCACGTAAATCAGCCGAAGAGACGATTCATATATTGCACCAATTAAAACAGCAAAAGATCAATCAGATATATTTAATGAAAGAAATTCTAACAAATACTTCTTGCATTCGACAGCAAATCATTGAAGTATTTGGGCAGAAACTGAACGAAAGACCATATAATTGTTGTTCGAAGTGCGGGTTAATAAAAGAAGAAGTTGTTAATCAATCAAAAAAGCACGAAAATCAAGGAATCATACAAACATGGGAAAAAAGAATTTCAGCATTGTTTCAACGAAACAATTAGAGGTTTGTTTTACTTTTTCTCCAAATTTCGTCATAATAAATACAGATGAAAAGTAGAATAGGAGTTTACAGCTATGAATAAAGATGATTATCAAAATAAAATTGAAGAACATCGTAAACCCATACAATTAAATGGTGATGAAAAACTGATTACACGTACTTCTAGACGTTCAACTAATGTGGCTCCTAAGAAGAATAAAGAAAAACGTAACTTATTGTTACCCATCCTGTTCTTATTCTTTATTTTAATTCCCGTTTCTTTTCTAATCTATGTATTTGCATTTTATGAGCCGAAGGCAAACGAAACAACCGTTCTTGAAGAGACTCAAGTTCAATATGAACAAAATGAAGAAGACGTTGCGAGTGAAGAAGATTCTGTTGACACTGAGTCCGAGGTGTCTGCTGGAGAAAACACGAATACAGAGGACACAGAAGTTACAACTGAAGAACAGTCTCCAGAAGAGTCTTCCGAAGAAGAAGGAACAGCGACCGAAGTAGTAGAAGAACAAACTGAACAAGACACAGAAACTTCAGAGGTCGAAGAACAACCAGAAACTGAACAGCCAACATCTTCAAAGACGCATGTCGTTCAACCTGGCGAAACACTTTACCGTATAGCGATGAATTATTATAATTCGCCAGATGCTGTCGAAAAAATCAAATCTGCAAATGGACTTTCATCAAACTCGATTTCAACTGGTCAAACATTGATTCTTCCATAAATTTTGTATGATAAAGAGGATACATGTGAGTTTTGTAGAATAGGTTAGTATTCAAGAAAGATTGAGGTGACAGTATGTTTGCTAAAAGTGTAATGATTCCAAAGGAAAAGTGTATTTCAATTCAAACATCAGAGTCGGTGCAAACGGCACTGGACATATTGGAGAAAAATCAAATCGATGCATTGCCAGTATTAGAAAATGGCCAATATAAAGGCATTTTGAATCGTTATATAGTTTACCGTGCATTTTATTTCAGTGGTCTAAGTAAAGAGGAATTTCTTGCTAGCACGTCTTTAATGGATGTTGTGACACGGGAAGAAATCTATTTATCCATTGATGACGTTTTTGAAGACTCTTTACTGCAGCTTAATGACTTTCCAATCATAGCAGTAGTTGAAGAAAATCGCTTTTTAGGACTTGTTACTCGCTTCGATATCATGGACCAATTCAGAAGTGCTTTTGGTATGGATCGACCTGGTGTTCGCATCACATTTACGTCTGTTGAAACAGAGGGACGTATCGCACGTGTTGGAGACATTATTCAAAAGTTTCATGAATCGGTAATTTCATTAGTGACATTCGATGAATCAGACAAGTTATTGCGACGTATAGTATTAAAAATTGAGAAACGTGATAACATACAGAAATTCTTAAAAGAACTTGACCGTTCTGGATTCCGCGTATTGCATATGGAAGAAGATTAATTCAAATAAAAACTTTGAAACATGTAAGGGGAAGGGGAAACCCTCCTCTTTTTGTTTTGAATCAGAGGTGAATATATATGCGTTTTTTGGTAACGATTTTAGGTGTTGCTTTTTGTATACCAGTCATCATGTTTAAAAAAGCTTTTGAGACGAATATTCGACACCAAAATATTGACCTGGTAAGTTATAAGGATCGAAACCCTTTTCGCTTGTTTTTTATTTCTGATATTCATCGAAGGAAAATAACAACAGATTTAATTAAGGAAGTCGGAACAGATATACAAGCGGTCATTATTGGTGGTGACCTGGCTGAAAGTGGCGTACCGTTGGAACAAATTGAACGGAATATCAAGCAACTTGCTAAAATCGGGCCCCTTTATTATGTATGGGGGAATAATGACCGTGAAGTGGGTGAACAACATATTCGGAAATATATTCAAAATGCCGGTGGGACGATTCTAGAAAATGAAGCAATTCGTATAAAAACGAATGCACATCATCTTTGGATTGTGGGCATTGAGGATGTCTCTTCAGGAAGAGCGGACATCAAGAAAAGCTTTGAAAATGTACCGAAAGATGATCCGATTATCTTTCTTTCTCATACACCATTTGTCTTTAATCAAGTAAAAGACCACTATAATCCTGATGTATTACTAGCTGGTCATACACATGGTGGCCAAATCCGATTAGGCAAATGGGGCTATTATGAAAAAGGTGAGTTGAAAAAGAACCGAGATGATTTTACTTTAATCAGTAACGGATTCGGAACAACTTTTGTACCTTTCAGATTAGGTGCACCAGCAGAGTGCCACATCTTGACGATTAAACATAAAGAGGTTTAAATGTTCTTGCAGAACATATACGACGTTTACAATAACTCTTAACTTTCCTATACTGAGAGCAAAACACATAAGGCTAGTGGAGGGGAAAGAATGCAAAACGACCTGGATAATCAAGGGAAATATAACATGAAGGCAGTTTCAACAATGGTCGGTATTTTGCCAGGAACGCTTAGAGCATGGGAACGGCGATATAAAATGATTGCTCCTGTGAGAAATGAGGCTGGTCATCGGTTATATTCGGATAACCATGTCCGGAAATTAAAATGGCTGACTCAAAAAGTAAATGATGGATTTACAATCAGCCAGGCAATTTCTCTTTTGGAACAAGAACAAAAATTATCAACCAGACCATTTAACGAACATGCTGAAAACAGAGTATCACAATTGCAACAGGATCTTTTACACGCGTTTCTTCAGTTTGATGAACGAACAGTTCAAGACCTGATGAATGAAGCTTTCACAATCTACACGATGGATAAAGTGTTAATCGATATTTTGGCTCCACTTCTCTTGCAAATTGGCGACATGTGGGAAAATGGAAAAATTACTACTGCGCATGAGCATTTTTCTACGTCTATTTTAAGGTCTAGAATAGGTGCGGTAATGCATGCATATCCTCATAATGGCATTCTCCCAAAAGTAGTGGCAGTTTGTGCACCAGGAGAATGGCATGAATTAGGATTATTAATCTTTACTTTGTATATGAGACGTAAAGGCTACGAAGTAATTTATTTAGGAAGTAGTATAAAAGAACATGATATTGAAGTAGTGCTTGAAACGGTCAAACCTCGCTTCTTATTCATGTCCTGTACAATGACGAATAATCTCGCTAGCACTCTTGAATTGACCTTATCGCTCGAAAAAGGATTCAGTAATTTAGTGGTGGGACTTGGAGGTTCTGCTATTGATTCCATGAATAATGATGATAAGCAGAAATTTTGTCAAAACATTCTCGGACAAAGCATGAGCGAGTGGGACCATTGGATTGAAGAAAAAACGTATGCGAATTAGTTGTATAGTTCGGTTTGTTCTCCTATCATTAGATAGGAGATTTTTAATATAGAGGAAGTGTGAAATGGTGGAGAAAGTTGATGCAATTATTGTCGGCGGGGGTCCTTGTGGTCTGGCCGCTGCAATATCTTTACAAAATATCGGGCTTTCACCCGTCATAATTGAAAAAGGGAACGTTGTGGAAGCGATCTACAAGTATCCGACACATCAAACTTTTTTTAGTACAAGTGAAAAACTGTCGATCGGGGATGTGCCTTTCATTATTGAAGGACGTAAACCAAAGCGAAATCAGGCACTTGTTTATTACCGTGAAGTCGTGAAAATGAAAAAATTAAATGTTCGTCGATTTGAAACCGTAGAGCGGGTTGAGAAAATTAAGGACATTTTTACAGTACACACAACAAAATCTACATATGAAACGGCTAATGTTGTAATCGCCACTGGTTATTATGACCATCCAAATATGCTTGGTATCCCTGGAGAAGAGTTACCGAAAGTAAGTCATTACTTTAAAGAAGGACATCCTTACTTTGATACGGATGTCGTTGTTATAGGCGGTAAAAATTCAAGTATTGACGCTGCTTTAGAATTAAATAAAGCAGGATCCAGAGTAACTGTCGTCTACAGGGGAAGTACCTATTCGAGCAGTGTGAAACCTTGGATTCTGCCTGAATTTGATGGTTTGGTGCGCAACGGAGAAATTACAATGCTTTTTGAATCGCATGTCGAAGAAATTGGACAGGAAGAAGTGCGAATACGAATGAAGGATCAAGTCATCACCCTTAAAAATGATTTTGTTTTCGCGATGATTGGGTATCATCCGGATCATGACTTCCTTCGTCAAATGGGTGTTTACATTGACAAGGCATCAGGTCGACCAAAGTTGAATGAATTGACTATGGAATCCAATATTGAAAATTTATACATCGCAGGCGTCTTGGCAGCCGGCAACAATGCGAATGAAATATTTATTGAAAATGGTCGGTTCCACGGAGAATTAATTGCCGATGCGATAAAATCAAAAAAAGCTGCCGATTAAAGGCAGCTTTCAAACTGATGCGAAGAAAATGTTAATTAATTTCATACTATAAGTCATGTTCATCTTTATTTACATTCGATCAAAAAAGGAGGTGGTCGGCTATTTCTTTCGCTTTCCGCGGACGAAACGCCAGCCTCCTCGGGCAAGCTGTCTTTGACAGCTTACCCTGCGGGGTCTAGCTTGTTCCGTTTTTCCGCAGGAGTCTTCAGAAATAGTCAACCACCTGCCTACTTAAATAGTTGCAGAGACACTCTGACATAAGCGCTTTCTGTTGATTGGAGTGGAGGCGGCGAAAACAAGACTGCTCCTGCGATTACTCGTCGCAAAGATATTGGCAGGCCAATATCTTTTCGGCGGGAACAGCACGAGCTGAAGGCCCCGCAAGAAAAGAATTGTGCAAATGGAAGTTTGCACAATTCTTTTGCGACGAAGCTAGCGAAGCGATGCAGGAGCAACGTTTTTAGTGATGAGGAGTCTGAAGCCGTGCCCGCGAAACGCGTCCGCCGTAACGAAAATCAACATTTGCTTGCATTGGCACTTCTTCTACAGGCTGAAAGCTGCCGATTAAAGGCAGCTTTTTCTAATCGAATGAATAAATTAATACTCGAAAATTTCATTAAGGCATAGCGACCATCTAGGGTCGGAAAGGGCAATCAATAATTTGATGCGTGCTTTCTGACCACTTAGGCCGTGTGCAAACAACACGCCAATATCTTCTAACATTTTTCCACCGCCTACATATCCATAAACCGGTTGGGCAATTCCGTTGTAGCATCTTGAAACCAAAACAACTGGAATGTCCTGATTTAAGAGTTTTTGAATAGCAGGTACGATGGCTGGCGGTACGTTGCCTTGACCTAACCCTTCCAGTACAACTCCATGATAGCCCGCTTTTGCAACATGCATCAGCAATTCTGCGTCCATACCTGCATAAATTTTAAGTAATGCTACTTTAGGAGAAACATCTGTTACTTCAAATGATTCCCGGGTATTGGGTGAATGATGGAAATGAATAGCCGCTTTTGAAATGAGTCCAATCGGTCCATATTGAGGACTTTGAAAAGTAGAGACATTACTTGTTGATGTTTTCGTTACATTTTGCGCAGTATGAATTTCATCATTCATCACAACTAATACGCCTTTGCCAACAGCATTATCGGAAATTGCAACCCTAACTGCTGACAATAGATTGTAGACACCGTCTGCTCCGATTTCATTGGAAGAACGCATGGCACCCGTCAATATGACCGGCACTTTGCTTTTAACTGTTAGATCTAAAAAGTATGCGGTTTCTTCTAATGTATCTGTCCCATGTGTAATGACGAACCCATCTACATGATCTTCTGTAGAATGCTGATCAATAATTTGTTTCAGTTTCAGCATTTCGTTTGGTGTCATATGAGGAGATGGATAATTGAATGCTTCAATTTCATGTATATCGGCGTATTCCTTTAATTTACCGATTTCCGCCGTTAATGGGTTTGAATCACCAGGGACTACAGCGCCTGATTCATCGTGAACATGCATGGAAATTGTTCCACCTGTATGAATTACCACTATTTTTTTCATTTTTTACTACCTCCATTCATCCAATAGATGACATAAAAATGATATAATTAAACCAATAAAAGGGAGGCGGGCGCAACTTGATCCTATTATTATCTGTGGCAATCGCTCCGGGGCTAGCGTTGTTCAGTTATTTTTATTTGCGTAATCAAATTTCAGCAGAGCCTTCTCGAACATTGTTTCATACATTTATCTATGGTGCTATTTTAACGTTTCCCATTCTATTCATACAACATGTGTTTGAGATTGAACATATATTTCAGTCAATGTTTTTACGAAATGTTCTATTTACCAGCTTATTAGAAGAATTTTTCAAGTGGCTCATTCTGGTCATGGCGATCTATCAACATGTTGAATTTGATGACCCATATGATGGGATTTTATATGGTGCTAGTGTATCACTTGGCTTTGCAACGGTAGAAAACATACTCTATATTTTTACTTTTGGAATGGATTCTGCATTTTTACGTGCTCTATTACCCGTATCTAGTCATGCGATTTTTGGCGTGGTCATGGGATATTACCTCGGACGTGCTAAATTTGCTTTAAGTGAATCTTCCAAACCGCTGTTATTTATCGCCTTATTGGCTCCATTTAGCTTGCATATGGTTTATAACGGAATATTATCGATTAAATGGATTTCACTATACTTTATGATTCCATTTATGTTGTTTTTATGGTGGCTGTGTTTAGCAAAAGTGAAAAAAGCGCATTTAATGACAATCCAGCATTTTAATAAGCGAAATGATATAAGTGAAATTTTGTAAAACCAATTTTTAATAAATTGGTTTTTTTTTGTATAAAAAACGCATGATTCCTCATTCTAAGAAAAAGGAGAATGTGTATGCGAAAAAACAAATGGTTAATTTGGATTATCACTTTATGTTTGCTGACATTATCGGTTAGCGCACCCCAAAAATCAGAAGCCTTTTCGGATCAAGTGATTGAATTGGGTGCTTACGGAGATGATGTATTAGAGTTACAAGCACGATTGCAATATCTCGGTTTCTACAAAAATAAGATAGACGGTAAATTCGGATACGGTACTTACTGGGCATTACGAAATTTCCAAGAACAATTTGGCTTGCCGATTGATGGGGTAGCAGGAGCAAAAACCAAATCGAGGCTAGCTAAGGAATCTACCTATCATGAAAAGTTTGTAAAAGATCAAATAAACAAAGGGAATCGATTCACACATTATGGAAAAATCCCTTTAGAGCAACAAGTTAAAAAAGGAACGGCACAAGGTGCAAAACAACCAGAACAGGTTCAATTGCCTGCAAAATATTCTGAACAAGATCTTCAGCTTATGGCCAACGCAGTTTACGGTGAGGCGCGGGGTGAACCGTACGAAGGACAAGTTGCAGTTGCAGCCGTCATTTTAAATCGTGTTGAAGATTCAAAATTCCCGAATACAGTGAGCGGAGTAATCTTTCAGCCTTTGGCATTTACCGCAGTCGCTGATGGACAAATATGGCTGACGCCTAATGCACGTGCGAAAGAAGCAGTACTCGATGCATTGAATGGGTGGGATCCTACTGAAAATGCACTTTATTATTTCAATCCGGATACAGCTACGAGCGACTGGATCTGGTCAAGACCGCAAATTAAAAAAATTGGAAAACATATATTCTGTGAATGAGGAGGAATGACATGAAAATTTTAACAAGTATTTTAGCGCTTGCTGTGCTTGTAATGGGTGTGTTTTTATATAACTCCAAACAAAACGAAATGGACATGCAAAATAACCTTCGTGCACAATATACAAGTCGTATGACGGACGCATCAGAGAAAATGAGTGAATTACAAAAATCTGTTCAAAGTGCGACTGTTTTCAATGATAAAGCCGCACAAGCCGAACCGCTTGAAGATATCTGGAGACTATCTTCCGAAATTAAAAGTGATATTGCATCTCTACCACTTGATCGGGAATTTTCAAAGGAATGGATGAATTATCTTGGGCGGCTCGGAGATTATGCAAGACTAAAAAGCCAGGATAAAGTACCTGAAGAGCAATGGTTAAAAGTGACGAACAATGTAGCAAAAAATTTGGATGACTTCTCTTATGAATGGCAAAATGCATCAACTGAATTGCTGGCAAATCAACAATCTTTCAAAAAATGGCAAAAAGATATTAAAAAAGATGAATCTTCAAAAAAATGGACGGCTTTATCCACTACGGTTAAAGGATATTCAGAAAGTGACTTTCCACTAACAGCCAGCGAATCTGATGACTTAAAGAAAAAAGAATTAAAGTCAATTGAAGATAAACAAGTAACGAAGAAAGATGTCGAAAATACAATGAAAGAAATGTTTCCACAGTTGAAAAATGCAAAACTAGTGGCCTCCTCAAGTAAAGAAGGAGCTGCATATCCTTTCTATCACATTCAATTTAATGAGGGAATCCGGACAGGGTATGTTGATTACACCCAAAAAGGTGGACACTTACTATCTGTGCTAATAGAACGTCCAATCGGAAAAGATCGCGTCCCGCAAGAACAAATCAAGGAAAAAGCTGAAAGAGCTGTCAAGGCGTTTGGATTTGATGATGTTGAAATGGTGGAAACACGTGAAAATCATCTCGTCTGGCATGTTGTATTCGCAAGGCTGAATCCCACGAATAAAGCGCGTATTTATGCGGATGCCATCCAACTGAAATTGTCGAAAGATGATGGTGAAATCTTAGGTGTGAATACGATGGAATATATTCAAAAGGAAACGTTGCCTGATCAAAAACAAGTTCCTGTAAATTGGGATGATTATTTCACAGAACAGGTGACGATTCAAAAAGAACGATTGGCCTATACAGAAAATAAATTACTCCAACAAAGACTTTGCTATGAACTGATTGTCTTAAAAGATACAGATACAAGAAGTCACACATTCCGCATATTAGTTGATACGGAGACACATGAAGTGTTGAAATCAGAGTTGTTAAATTAATCATTTATTTGATTTCTTTTGTGATAGATTAATTAGATTTCACACGACTTATATTTTTAAAAATCAAGCATGAAAGCTCACTCTGGTGGGCTTTTTTTTTAATCTCTGTGGTACAATATGTGTGAGAAAGTTTAGGAGTGGATTTCATGAAAAACAATATTCAAATTGCAATTGATGGACCAGCAGCTGCTGGAAAAAGTACAATTGCAAAACTGGCAGCAGAAGAACTTGGATATACATACATCGATACAGGAGCTATGTATCGTGCTATTACGTATAAAGCAATTGAACGTGACATAGATTTAGAAAATGAAGAAGCTTTAACATTATTGCTTCTTGAAACAAAAATTGATTTAAAGCCTTCTGTTGATGGACAACTCGTCTTTCTTGATGGCGAAGATGTTTCAGATGCAATTCGATCAAATATGGTGACATCCTCTGTTTCTGCTGTTGCAACACATGCAACTTTACGAGAAGAAATGGTTAAACGTCAGCTTAAAATGGCTGAAAGTGGGGGTGTCGTGATGGATGGACGCGACATTGGGACTCATGTGCTGGTTGATGCGGAATTGAAAATCTTCATGTCTGCATCAGTCGATGAACGTGCAAAACGACGACAGTTGGATAATGAACGTCGGGGCATAGAATCATATGTAGATCAATTGAAAAAAGAAATTGCAGAACGCGATAAAATGGATAGTGAAAGACAAGCGTCCCCACTTGTCCAGGCGAAAGATGCCATTTATTTGGACACAACTGAACTTTCAATCAAGGAAGCGGCTCAACATATCATTCAGATGGCGAAAGAGAGGATGAGCTAAATGAACTTATATCAATTTGCAAAGTCACTTGTGTGGACTGCTTTAAATCCAGTTTATCGTTTTGATATAAAGGGTTTGGAACATTTCCCAAAAACAGGCGGGATTCTTATATGTGCGAATCATATTGATGCTCTAGATCCTCCAGTTGTGGGTATTACTGCTCCTCGACCAGTACATTTCATGGCGAAGGAAGAGTTGTTTAATGCGCCAGTTCTAAAACCATTGTTGCCTAAATTGAACGCTTTTCCCGTTAAAAGAGGGTTAAGTGATCGTGAGGCTCTAAGACGGGCATTAGCCATTTTAAAAGGTGGCGATGTGATGGGCATTTTCCCTGAAGGTACCAGAAGTAAGAATGGTGAGCTCGGGAAAGGCTTTTCTGGAGCAGGTTTTTTTGCTTTAAAAGGCGATGCGGATGTAGTTCCTTGTGCCATTGTAGGTCCTTACAAGCTATTTAAACGGGTGAAAGTCGTTTATGGAGAACCGATTATCATGCAACCTTACCGTGAGCGGAAAGCATCTGCAGATGAAGTTACAACTGTTATCATGGAACGCATTCAACAGTTGCTAAATGAAAATAAAGCGTAATATTTGTAATTTTTGTTAAGAAAAAGTGCAAATTTTTGTTTTTATTAAAGAATTCGCATAAAATAAAGATTGGAACGTTGTGAAGGAGGATGCTATATGTCTGAGGAAATGAACTTGCAGGAAAACCAGGATTTCCGTGAAGGAAGTTTTGTAAAAGGTACGGTTGCCCAAGTTGAAGAAAAGGCAGTAACTGTCACAATTGAGGGTGCACCGTTTGATGGAATTATCCCGATTAGTGAACTGTCAAGCTTGCACATTGAAAAAGCTTCTGACGTCGTTTCAATCGGAGATGAATTGCAACTAGTTATTACAAAAGTAGAAGATGATAATTTTGTGTTATCAAAACGTAAAGTTGATGCTGCTGAAGCTTGGGATTCTTTGGAACAAAAGTTTCTAAGCGGTGAAATTATCGAAGCAGAAGTAAAAGATGTGGTTAAAGGTGGACTGGTTGTCGATCTTGGATTACGCGGATTCGTTCCTGCTTCACTTGTCGAAGATCATTTTGTTGAATCGTTTGACGATTACAAAGGCAAAGTGCTGACATTCAAGATTGTTGAAATGGAAAAAGAAAAAAACCGTTTAATATTATCCCATCGTGCAGTGGTGGAAGAACAAAAACAATCGAATAAAAAAGACGTACTTGACCATATTCATCCAGGTGATGAGCTAACTGGTACTGTTCAACGTATTGCTGCTTTTGGAGCATTTGTTGACCTAGGCGGAGTCGATGGACTTGTGCATATCTCACAATTATCCCACGAACACGTAGAGCAAGTTTCAGATGTTATTCAAGAGGGTCAGGAAGTAAAAGTGAAAGTGCTTTCTGTTGACCGTGATAGCGAACGAATTTCCTTGTCAATTAAAGATACTCTTCCTGGACCATGGGAAGGAATTGAAGATAAAGCGCCAAGAGGCTCTGTTCATACGGGAACTGTTAAACGTCTCGTCTCTTATGGTGCTTTTGTAGAAGTGTTCCAAGGAATTGAAGGTTTGGTTCATATTTCGCAAATTTCACATTCCCATATTGCCACTCCACACGAAGTGTTAAAAGAGGGACAAGAAGTACAAGTAAAAGTTTTGGACGTTAACAAACAAGACAAACGATTGTCACTAAGCATCAAAGATTTGGTGGAGAAGGAAGATGGCTATTCAGGTACTGACTATGAAATGCCTGAAGAAGCAAAAGGCTTCTCTATTAGTGACGTAATTGGTGATAAATTAAAAAACTTTAAATAACGGAGTATTCTTATGACTAGAGCCGAACGAAAATTGGACCATATAAAACATGCCTTGTCTACTGGACAATCAAGACAGACATGGTTAGACGATATTCGTTTTGTTCATCAAGCGCTTCCCGATAGCAATTGGGAAAGCGTGTCATTGCAGACTCATTTAGGCGAACTCGTATTTGGTTCGCCTTTTTTCATTAATGCAATGACCGGTGGTGGAGGAGCTAAGACGACAGAACTTAACAGCCAACTAGCCCGTATTTCCCGAGAAATGGATATTCCTATGGCTGTAGGGTCTCAAATGGCTGCGCTAAAAAATCCTGAAGAAATCGCTACGTATTCGACCGTAAGGAAAGAGAATCCGAACGGTGTTATATTTGCGAACTTAGGTAGTGAAGCCACTGTCGATCAAGCGAAACGAGCAGTAGATATGCTTGAAGCAAATGCCATTCAAATTCATTTGAATGTCATCCAGGAATTAACGATGCCTGAAGGGGATCGAGAGTTTTCAGGAGCATTATCCAGAATTGAAACAATTGTAAATGAATTGAACGTCCCAGTAATCGTAAAAGAAACTGGTTTTGGTATATCAAGGGAAACTGCCATTAAACTCGAGGGAATTAATGTAGCAGCAATTGATATTGGTGGATTCGGAGGAACGAACTTTGCGGCAATTGAAAATGAGCGTCGGCAAAGGAAATTATCCTATTTCAACGATTGGGGCATTCCCACAGCAGCTGCGTTAATTGAAACTACTTCAGTAATGTCCACGACACCAGTCATCGCTTCAGGTGGTATACAACATGCACTGGACGTTGTGAAGTGCTTGGCGCTTGGCGCTTCTGCAGTCGGCCTTGCCGGAGTGTTATTAAAGAAGCTGGTAGAAGATGGTGAAGAAGCGACAATTCAAGAAATCATGCAGATAAATGAAGATTTAATGATGTTAATGGTATCTCTAGGAGCCAACTCTATTCAGGAATTACAACGCTCTCCATTGATTATTTCAGGTGAGTTATTTCATTATCTGACGCTTCGAGGCATCGATCTGCATACATATGCCAACCGCAATTAATAAAAGAGATACAGACATTCATAAATGTCTGTATCTCTTTTATTTTGTTAAAGATATATAATGCGGCTTTCATATAGAGAGTTCCGTAGGAGAATTGTTGGAAATTGTTCGTATATAAGTAATAGAAAAACAGGAGCTTTCACCATGGGGGTGCAAGCTTGGTGCTTCTAATGTATAATACTTTAGAGAAGAAGTTGGAAGGATGAATAATATATGTCTAAACCGGTAGTAGCTATCGTAGGCCGGCCGAATGTCGGAAAATCCACAATCTTTAACAGGATTGTAGGAGAACGTATATCAATCGTAGAGGATATCCCAGGAATCACACGCGATCGTTTATACAGCTCGGCAGATTGGCTGACTCATGAATTTAATATAATCGATACAGGCGGTATCGAAATTGGGGACGAGCCATTTTTGGAACAGATCCGTCAGCAAGCAGAAATCGCGATCCAGGAAGCAGATGTCATCATCTTCCTTACGAATGGTCGTGAGGGTGTTACTGCTGCTGATGAACAAGTGGCGAAAATTTTGTATAAAACAAAAAAACCAGTCGTGCTGGCAATCAATAAAATAGATAATCCAGACATGCGTTCAATGATTTATGATTTCTATTCACTTGGATTCGGTGAACCATTCCCAATCTCGGGTTCTCATGGACTTGGATTAGGGGATCTGCTCGATGAAGTGGCAAAAAACTTCCCTGAACTGGATGAAGAAGAATATCCAGAGAATGTCATTAAATTCTCACTTATCGGTCGTCCGAATGTAGGAAAGTCCTCTTTGGTGAACAGCTTCCTTGGGGATGAACGAGTAATCGTAAGTGAAATTGCGGGTACTACACGTGACGCAATCGATACTCAATATGAATATGATGACCAGCCATATGTCATCATCGATACAGCTGGTATGCGTAAAAAAGGGAAAGTTTACGAAACGACTGAGAAATACAGTGTGCTTCGTGCTCTTCGTGCAATTGAACGTTCCGACGTTGTTTTAGTTGTATTAAACGCAGAAGAAGGTATCCAGGAACAAGATAAAAAAATTGCCGGCTATGCACACGAAGCGGGTAAAGCAGTTATTATCGTCGTAAATAAATGGGATGCTGTTGAAAAAGATGAGAAAACGATGAACAAAACAACAAAAATGATTCGTGAACATTTCTTATTCCTCGATTATGCACCAATCATTTTCGTATCCGCAAAAACTAATCAGCGTGTTCATTCAATTTTACCAATTATCAACCGTGTTAGTGAAAACCATGCGATGCGTGTTACTTCTAGTGTCTTGAACGAAGTAATTGAGGATTCTGTTGCACGTAATCCTGCACCGACAGACAAAGGCCGTCGTCTGCGTATTTATTACGCTACACAAGTTGCGATCAAGCCACCGACATTTGTCGTGTTTGTTAACGAACCAGAAATCATGCATTTCTCATATGAACGATTCCTTGAAAATCGAATCCGTGAATCTTTCGATTTTGAAGGGACACCAATTCGCCTTATTACACGCGCTAGAACGTAATTTGTTTCAGTAGGAGAGTTGCTAACATGGAAAAAGTAGTCGTTTTAGGTGCCGGAAGCTGGGGGACAGCGTTAAGTATTGTTCTTGCAGAAAACGGTCATGATTGTTTGCTTTGGTCGCATCGCGAAGACCAGGCGAATGAAATTAATGAGCAACATTCAAATGAAAAGTATCTTCCAGGTACCGTCTTACCAAAATCATTAAAAGCTACTTCATCCTTACAGGAAGCGGCCATTCACGGAAAAATAGTGGTCATGGCTGTTCCTACAAAAGGAATTCGCGAAGTATGTAGCAATATAAAAGAGTGGATTCAAGAACCCATTCTTTTTGTGCATGTATCGAAGGGTATCGAGCCAGATTCTTTAAAACGTATTTCTGAAGTTATGCGTGAAGAATTACCAGCTCACTTGATTGAAGAAATTGTGGTTTTATCTGGACCGAGTCATGCAGAAGAGGTTGTTTTGAAGCACCCGACTACAGTGACTGCGGCATGTGAAAATATTTTCTATGCTGAAAAGGTCCAAGATTTATTTATGCATGGATACTTTCGTGTATATACCAATTCCGATGTCGTTGGAGTGGAAATGGGCGGTGCATTGAAAAATATTATTGCACTCGCAGCAGGGATCACAGATGGCCTAGGATACGGTGACAATGCAAAGGCTGCGCTAATTACGCGAGGGCTTGCCGAAATAGCTCGTCTAGGAACCAAGATGGGTGCCAATCCTTTAACCTTCTCAGGCTTGACTGGGATTGGGGACTTGATTGTAACCTGTACAAGCGTCCATTCCCGAAATTGGAGAGCGGGGAGCATGTTAGGCAAAGGGATGAAACTGAATGAAGTATTGGATCAGATGGGGATGGTTGTTGAAGGTGTGCGCACCACGAAAGCAGCCTACCAACTGTCTCAATTACATGAAGTACCCATGCCGATTACTAGTGCCCTTTATGCCGTTTTATTTGAACATGTGGATCCAAAATCAGCTGTAGATCAGTTGATGGACCGTGTGAAAAAACATGAAATGGAAGATTTGTTTGAATATCTATAAATCGTCACAAAGCAAGGGGTAGCTTGTCTGTACCTCTTGTTTTTTCATGTTATACTTATTTGTTGAGAGACAGTGAAGGGTGGTTGAGTTTATGTCATCACTAGACAAAATGTGGGTTTCATTTGCTTCGATGGGCTTTATGATGCTTTCTATGGGATTGATTTATTTCAGTCGACACAAAATCAATAATCGCGTAATTAAATTTGTACTTGCTCTTGTTGCATATGTACTTTTAATTATTGGATTCTTATGCATGATCTATATTGTATTTAGCGGTCCAACAGGGGGGTAAGATATGAAGAAAATATCTCTTTTAAGTTTATTCATGTTCACTGTACTTCTGTTATCTGGATGCATGTATCCCGAATCAGAACGCGTAGAGAATCAAAGACCGAATGAAGAACAATTGGCATCGGTACAGGCTGCTGTAGAGCAATTTCAAGAAGCAACAGGTGGATTATTACCAATCAAGACAAGGGATCAAGATGTCGATCAATATATTAAATATCCGATTGATTTCAAGAAAATTGTTCCTGCTTATTTAAGTGAACTTCCGTCAAATGCATTTGAAAACGGTGGTTTATTTCAATATGTAATTATGGATGCAGAAGATAATCCTACCGTCAAATTGGTAGACTTGCGTGCTGCTGAAAAAATCAGAGAATTGAACATTAAACTTGGTGTGAATGGCTATGGGCCAATTGCAGAACAAATCTCAGAAAATGTTTATAAATTGGATTATAAAATCATGGGATACGAGGATGAACAAACCGTGCCAAGTCCATATTCCAACGTAAATCTTCCTTTAATTGCAACAGGTGATGGGTCCATTTATATCGATTACTCAATAGAATTGAACCGTATACTTCAGGAAGATAAACCGGAAGTGAAACCTGGAGAAGATATACGTTATCTTTTGGAAGATAAATTCCCTGTAGTACCAGCTTATTCATTACCGTATACTGTAAATGAAAACAACGAACCCGAATTTTTAATAAAGAAATAAAGACAAACGTTTCGTGCATATGCATGAAACGTTTTTTTTGTGCATACGATAAAGTGCGTAGGAAAGGGGGCAACGATATGGCTGAAGAGCTTTATCAACAAATAGCCGAACGGACAAATGGAGATGTATACATTGGTGTTGTTGGACCGGTACGAGTTGGAAAATCAACTTTTGTAAAAAGGGTAATGGAAAGTTTAGTAATTCCGAATATGACGGATGAAGTGGACCGACTCCGCGCCCAAGATGAACTACCTCAAAGCTCTCCTGGTGCAGTAATTATGACAGCTGAACCGAAATTTGTGCCAGCTCATGGTACTAGCATTCAAGTGGGTGACGACGCATTCCGATTCCATATTCGCCTGGCGGATTGTGTAGGATATATTATTGAGGGTGCAAAAGGCCATGAAGATGAGAACGGTCCTAAGTACGTTCACACTCCTTGGCATCACGAACCAATCCCGTTCCAAGAAGCAGCAAGAATTGGTACGGATAAAGTAATCCGCGACCATTCTACAATCGGGATTGTAATGACGACAGACGGTTCGGTAAATGATATTCCGAGAACAGCTGTCGAAGGTGTGGAAGAAGAGATAATCGGGCAGTTAAAAGAAATTGGAAAGCCATTTGTGGTAGTACTGAATACTCGATTCCCGGCCCATGATCAAACACTTGCATTACGTCAGGAATTATGTGACAAGTACAACGTGCCTGTCATTGCGACTGCTGTAGATCAAATGACTGTTCATGAAATCCAGTTTGTTTTGAAAGAAGCGCTTTACGAATTCCCGGTTACTACATTTGAACTATTGAAACCGGAATGGATGGATGTATTAGAGAATGATCATCCATTAAAAGAATCGATTCAGAATTCATTGGATTCTTGGTCACAACAAGTAGCTAAAATCCGTGATGTAAAAGATTTGGCTACATTTTTAGCTGAGGAACCATATGTTGCAAATGCTGAAGTCATTGAAGTGAATGCAGGTAAAGGAAAAGCATCCATTCAAATTGATTTGACAGATGATGCGTTCCAATCAGTCTATCAGGATTTTTTGGAAGAGCCGATCGTCACGAAAAAAGACTGGCTTTTATATGTTAAAGAAGCATCTTATGCAAAAAAATCATATTTAAGATTCCATGAAGCCATTGAAATGGCAAAAGAAAGTGGTTATGGTGTCACTTTACCGACTGTGGAAGATTTCACGCCTTCAGCTCCTGAGTTAATTAAAGAAAATAATTTCTTTGGTGTTCGTATGAAAGCCAAAGCACCTTCACTTCACATTATTCGTGTAGATATGGACGCCGAATTCTCACCGTTGATTGGCTCTGAATTCCATAGCCAACAGCTACTGAAAGATTTAAAAGAAGCGTATCTTCACAACCGTGAAGCCTTATGGCAAACGTCTTTATTTGGTACCCCGCTACATGAAATGCTCAAGGAAAGTATGAAGTTCAAAACAGAAGCTGTTCCGACCCATGCGAAGAGACGTATGCGTGAAACGATTGAACGAATGGTTAATGAAGGCGATCGTGGAATGGTCACATTTATATTATAAAACTGAACGGGATCTCGCATTTAACTATGCGAAAAGTCCCGTTCTTTTTTTTGTTGGGGGTTTTTCTGCATGAAGTTGGAAATTGTGGTGGAAATATTGTTGCGTAGGCTTTTTGGTTATGATACTCTTTTTACATGATTGAGATTCCATCCCCTTTGAGAGGAGGTGAATGGTGTGAATAAAACAGAACTAGTGAACTCTGTAGCTGAAGCTGCAGATCTTTCGAAAAAAGATGCTTCTAAAGCAGTTGATGCGTTATTTGATACAATTCAAGATGCTCTTGCAAAGGGTGAAAAAATCCAGCTAATTGGTTTCGGTAACTTTGAGGTTCGTGAACGTGCTGCTCGTAAGGGTCGCAACCCACAAACAGGTAAAGAAATCGAAATTGCTGCAAGCAAAGTACCTGCTTTCAAACCAGGTAAAGCGCTTAAGGACGCGGTAAAATAATACCCGTCTGAATGTACATAAAGAACGGCTTTTGTGAATTCTCACAGAAGTCGTTCTTTTTTGTTCTCAACATTTGTCGTCGAACAATAATCAAACCGTGTAAAAATCCACAAGTCGATTCCGGCATTCTATTCACTTTTTAAAAAACGATATAGACGAACGAAGCGTTTTTGCGTAACATTTGATGGTGTGCTACGATTCAGTAGAATTAATTGAAAAAAATCTCATACACCTTGTTTATCTTAGGGCCATTGCTAAGACAGCCTTGTTATTGCGCAAGGGATGCCTCAAGAGCTTGTTTCCTACAACTATGTAGTATTCAACTCCAGTAGCTAAGAACGCAAAGGGAAAACAACAACAACTTTAACAGAGCCTAACTTAAAAATAAGAATTAGAGCTCGATTTATGTCGAATACATAACTGAAGACACATAACTGTGCTGATTAAGTTGTGTTTATTATAGGAGGCGTCCATCTTGTCAAATGTAAATTTACAAAAAATAGAAGAAGCTGTAAAAATGATTTTGGAAGCAGTAGGCGAAGACCCACAACGTGAAGGTTTGTTGGAAACACCAAAACGTGTGGCGAAAATGTATGCTGAAATGTTCTCTGGTCTACAGGAGGATCCTAAAGAATACTTTAAAACCGTTTTCCACGAAGATCATGAAGAGCTGGTTCTTGTTAAAGACATTCCGTTTCATTCGATGTGCGAACATCACTTAGTTCCATTTTACGGAAAAGCACACATTGCCTATATTCCAAGAGACGGTGTAGTAACAGGTCTAAGCAAACTTGCGAGAGCAGTGGAGACAACGGCAAGACGCCCGCAATTGCAGGAACGTATTACGTCTACAATTGCAGATTCAATAATGGAGATGCTGAATCCTTATGGTGTCTATGTTGTAATTGAGGCTGAGCATATGTGCATGACGATGCGAGGAATTAAAAAACCTGGCGCTAAAACAGTTACTGCAGTGGCTCGTGGAATCTACGAGGAAGATCATGTTAAACGCAATGAAATTTTATCTTTTATTCAAATGAATTAAGCAAGTAAACTTGGAATGTTAGGATATGCTATGATAAATAGACAATAAGGTTCATGGAGGAGGATGCTGAATGGCACAGACAGAATACATTGTAATCCGCGCAGAAGAAGATGGTGTTCACGTAATTGGTCTTACTAGAGGTACTGATACAAAATTTCACCACTCTGAAAAACTGGATCGTGGAGAAGTTATGATTGCGCAATTTACTGAACATACCTCAGCAATGAAAATCCGTGGAAAAGCAGAGATTCAAACAACTCATGGCACGATTCACAGTGAAACGAAAAAATAGGTTCAGTCTACGTGAATGACTGACGTTGCTGTGCTATAATGACAAAATACGACACCGGCAATATAGCGAAATGGAGCACGTACGATGAACGAACAATTCATACAACAAACAATCGAACAATTTAGGTCGAAAATATTGATGTCTGTCCGTCATCGGACTCTTCGTATTCATGCGGGCGAACCGGATCTTCGCGAAGACCGATTATTTTTTTTGCTTTTACCATATTTAAATGGGGAGCATTGGAATGACGAGCATGAACAGTCAGCTATTTCAGTTGCAGTCATTTATAGTGCATTAGCGGCACATGATCAGATTAAAGAATTGAATGCTTCTTCTAAAAGTCAGCAGTTAACCGTGCTTGCGGGAGATTACTATAGCGGTCTTTACTACCAAATGTTAGCCAAGCTGTCCAATATTGATTTAATACGCTCATTATCAAATGGCATCATCGATATCAGTGAGAAAAAAGCTTCTGTCTATGACAATGTCAAGCAGTCGTTCGAAAAATGGATGGAAACAATTCAGACCATCGAAAGCTTATCCATTGAGCAGTTTCATGAACATTTTGAGTATATTGGCTATCATTCGTTTGTACGCCGTGGATTATTAATCCACCGACTCGAAAATGAACTAGAACTAGTCAAACTAGGAAAGAGCTCTCGCTTTCAAGAATCTTTAACAGAAAGCGAAAGCGAATATGGTTTTTCACACCCATGGCTTGTCTTGTTGAACCGTGAACTGGCAAATCAAAAAATTAAAATGATGGAAGACATTTCACAATCACATCTACTAAGTCATGCTGTCCGACAGTTTTTGGTAGATTTGTACAAACTACGATTGAATGAACAAGTGTCAGTCATGAGAGAAAGGTGACATAGGCATGACCAAAACAAAAGAACAGCGTGTTCATGAAGTTTTTGAAAAAATTTCAGGGAACTACGACAAAATGAATTCAGTCATTAGTTTTCAACAACATAAAAAATGGCGGGAAGACACGATGTCACGTATGAAGGTTCAACCAGGAAGCACCACTTTGGATGTCTGTTGCGGAACTGCCGATTGGACGATTTCAATGGGACAAGCTGTAGGTTCGAACGGAAAAGCAATCGGTCTGGATTTCAGTCAGAATATGTTGAATGTCGGAATTGAAAAAGTAAAAGCGTTTCCTCAGATTGAGCTCGTACATGGCAATGCGATGGACTTACCTTATCCTGATAATACCTTTGATTATGTAACGATTGGTTTTGGCTTGCGGAATGTACCGGACTATTTGCAGGTCCTAAAAGAAATGCATCGTGTCCTCAAACCAGGCGGGATGTTTGTCTGTCTTGAAACATCGCAATCTGAGTTGCCTATATATAAGCAACTGTTTCGTTTTTACTTCAAGTATGTAATGCCGGTCTTCGGAAAGTTCTTTGCAAAAAGTTACAAAGAGTATTCCTGGTTACAGGAATCTGCGAAAGATTTCCCAGGTATGAAGGCTCTTGCAAAAATGCTTGAACAAGCTGGTTTCCAACAAGTGGAGTACAAGCCATATAGCGGCGGAGCAGCTGCAAGACATATTGGCATCAAAAAAGTTTAATTAGCGGGAGAAGGTTAGTGTTGTGGAAAAGATGAAGTTGAAGATGCTCTATTCTGATATGCGTTCAGATTTAGATCTCATCGAAAAAGAATTGGAAATAGCGGTGAATTCGTCTTCAGACTTACTCAATGAAGCTTCTCTTCATTTATTACATGCGGGCGGAAAGCGAATTCGGCCCGTTTTTGTTTTGCTGGCAGCTAAATTTGGTAATTATCAAATTCAACAAATCAAGCATGTCGCCGTACCATTGGAGCTGATTCATATGGCATCATTAGTACATGATGATGTAATAGATGATTCAGAAATGAGACGGGGACAGCTAACGGTAAAAGCACAGTGGAATAATCGAGTCGCCATGTATACCGGCGATTTTATTTTTGCCCGTGCGCTTGAATACATAACGAACATCCAAAATCCAAAAGCGCATCAAATTCTTTCATATACGATGGTTGAAATATGTGTAGGAGAAATCATTCAAATTGAAGACAAGTTCAAATTGGATCAACGACTACAAGATTATTTTAGACGGATTAAAAGAAAAACTGCATTATTGATTGCGTCAAGTTGTCAACTTGGTGCAGTGGTCTCAGGCGCCGATGAAAAAACCGCCAATCACTTAAAACGGTTTGGCTATTATGTAGGAATGTCATTTCAGATTATCGATGATATTTTGGATATTACTTCCACCGATAAAGAATTGGGCAAGCCTGCCGGATCTGATTTGATTCAAGGTAATATCACCTTACCGATCTTGTTTTTAAAAGATTCGCCAGAATTCAGGGCCGATCTTGAGTATGCTCTAACAGGAAATATGACTGAAGACGAGCGACTGGCACTGGTTAAACGAATCAGGGAATCGGACGCGATTGAGAAGTCGAAAGCAATCAGCAATCGTTATTTACAGAAAGCATTAAAAGAAATCGATGCACTTCCAACGTCTCTAGCAAAAAAATCATTACGTGATATTGCACTATATATGGGCAAACGTAAATTTTAATAGGTTGAACAAACGAAGAGACAATGGTAATATTTTTTACGGTGGATAAAGTATCCATAACTATTTAGGGTTAAACTCTAAGTTATAATTGAAGGAGTGTTAATGATGGAAAGAACTTTCTTAATGGTAAAACCTGATGGCGTACAACGTAACCTAATCGGTGAAATCGTTGGTCGTTTCGAAAACAAAGGCTTCCAATTAGTTGGAGCAAAATTAATGCAAATTACACCTGAACTAGCTGGCGAACATTACGGCGAGCACAAAGAGCGTCCGTTCTTCGGTGAATTAGTAGACTTCATTACTTCTGGACCAGTTTTCGCAATGGTATGGGAAGGCGAAAATGTAATTGCTACTTCTCGTTTATTAGTAGGTGCTACTAACCCTAAAGAATCTGCTCCAGGAACTATCCGTGGCGATTTTGCTGTAACAGTTGGCAAAAACATCATTCACGGTTCTGACTCTGCAGATAGCGCTGTTCGTGAAATCGGTTTATTCTTCAAAGAAGAAGAGCTTGTTTCTTATTCAAAAGACGCTAACAACTGGATTAACTAATTAACTAAGCAGTCAAATGATTTTTCATTTGACTGCTTTTTTTAATTTAAGCTAATGTATCTTTGCGATATAATGGGTTGTATACAATCTTGATTCTCTAAAGAAGGATCCATTTCCGCATCAGCGTAAAGGAAGAGACCGGCACAAATGAACGGAGAAAAATTTTATAGTTTATAACAAAGAATTGAAGTAAATCGTCCGAATGAAATTTCGGACTTTTTTTAATCGGACAAATAACGGTGAAAATGAAAAAGGTTTGTGTTATAGTGTTACTTAAAATACTTTAGCGAGTTGAAGGGGGAAAGTGTTATGCGTTATTTAACAGCTGGAGAATCTCACGGTCCACAATTGACCGCCATTATAGAAGGATTACCTGCACAATTAACCATTACAGCAGAAATGATTAATAAAGACCTGAAAAGAAGACAGGGTGGACATGGTAGAGGCAGACGTATGCAAATTGAAACGGATACAGTTGATATCACGTCAGGTGTTAGACACGGTAAGACATTAGGCTCCCCAGTCGCGTTGGTAGTTACGAACGACGATTGGAAGCATTGGACACATGTCATGGGAATCGAACCGTTGGAAGAAGGTTTGAACCCTGAAGATATCAAACGTCAAATTACGCGTCCCCGTCCAGGGCATGCGGATTTAGTAGGCGGCATGAAATATGGTCATACCGATTTAAGAAACGTATTGGAACGATCTTCTGCAAGGGAGACAACAGTACGTGTGGCAGTTGGCGCAGTGGCTAAGCAGTTATTAGCGGAAATGGGAATCAGCATCGTTTCACACGTAACCGAAATCGGTGGGGTTAAAGCAGATCCATCCACTTGGGAAGGGCTGACTGTTAAGCAAATTCGTGAAATCATTGAAGAGGATCCGGTTTATTGCTTAGACCCGCAGGCATCAGCTTTGATGGTAAAAGCAATTGATGAAGCGAAAGAAAACGGTGACTCCATTGGTGGTGTTGTTGAAGTCATTGTGGAAGGAATGCCAGCGGGAATTGGAAGTTATGTACACTATGACCGAAAACTCGATGCAAAACTTGCTATGGCAGTCATGAGCATCAATGCGTTCAAAGGTGTAGAAGTTGGATTAGGATTTGAAATGGCACGTAAACCTGGCAGTCAAGTGCATGATGAAATTGTATGGGATCAAGAACAGGGTTATACAAGATCAACAAATCGCTTGGGAGGATTGGAAGGCGGTATGTCTACCGGAATGCCAATCGTTGTTCGTGGTGTAATGAAGCCTATACCAACACTATATAAACCTTTACAAAGTGTCGATATTTCCACTAAAGAACCGTTTAAAGCAAGTATTGAGCGTTCAGACAGTTGTGCAGTACCAGCTGCTTCAGTTGTGGCGGAACATGTAGTCGCATGGGAAATTGCCAATGCGATTTTAGAGCAATTCCATAGTGATCAAATGCCACAACTACTTAATTCAATCAATCAGCACCGCGCCTATACAAAGGAGTTCTAAATCATGAATACTATTTCAATCGAGACGGAAAGCAAGTCTTACAAGGTTCATGTGGGTTCAACCATTTATGAAAATGCTTTAGCTTTGTATGAACAGCAAATTCGACAAGCAGATCATGCAGTGATTTTTGTCGACGAAGCAGTCGCTGAACTGCATTTGGACAAATTGCTGAAGCCTCTCCAATCTTTTTTGGATACAGCAGTTCATGTATGTCAATTACCGTCTGGAGAATCCAGTAAAACTTTCGAGACCTTTTTGGCATGTCAGTCGTTCTTGTTAGAAAAAGGATGTACCCGAAAATCCATTCTGTTTGCTTTTGGAGGTGGAGCATGCGGTGATGTCATCGGATTCGTAGCTTCTACATTTATGCGCGGTATTCCATTTATTCAATGTCCCACGACTATTTTAGCTCATGATAGTGCAGTCGGAGGAAAAACGGCAATCAATCATCCGCAAGGGAAAAATATGATTGGGTCGTTTTATCAGCCTGAAGCAGTCATTTTTGATACTTCAACATTAACAACTTTACCTCATCAACAAGTTTTATCAGGTATGGCTGAAGTTATCAAACATGCACTTATATCTGATGAGAGATGGTTGGAAGAGTTGTTATCGTATCAATCTCTTGAAAATATGTCGGAAGAGCAAAAGTTATCTTTTCTAGTCAAAGGCATTCAAGTAAAGGCTGACATTGTGAAGGCGGATGAGTTTGAACAATCGGTACGGAAATATCTGAATTTAGGTCACACATATGGACACGCAATCGAAGCTTCAGTTGGTTACGGTAATATCACGCATGGGGAATCTGTCGTAATCGGACTGGTGATTTCGCTTCAGTTGAGTGAAAGTTTACTGTCTCTACCAGAAGGTACTGCCAAAAAACTATTCCATGCACTGCAAAAATTGGGCTATTCATTTCAACCCGTGTTAACGCAGGAAATCGATCAGCTTATTCCTTATATGAAACGGGATAAGAAGGCATCTTTTGGAGACCTTCACTTTGTATTACTTGAGAAGATTGGCAAACCTTGTATGAAAATTGTTCCCCTTGAAGAAGTAGTGAAGGCGCATGAGCAATTAAGACAATGGAGTAAGGAGGTGCAAACATGATACGAGGTATAAGAGGAGCGACAACTGTAACAGAAGATTCGGCAGCTCAAGTTTTGGCGGAGACAGAAAAACTGGTGTTGGCTATGGCTAAAGAAAACGACGTAAAACCTGAGGATGTTGCTTCAGTTATCGTTTCAACGACTACTGATATAGCTTCTGCATTTCCAGCTAAAGCCGTGCGCAGCATTCCAGATTGGACATACGTACCTGTTATGTGTACACATGAAATGGATGTGCCTGGTGCCATGCCATTGTGCATACGGGTATTAATGCATGTCAATACCGAAAAATCACAACGCGATATACTTCATGTATACTTGAACGATGCAGTTAAATTACGACCCGATTTACTAACAAACATTAAGTAAGAAGGTAGAGGCGATTGACGATGAAGTGGAAAAACCAATTAACAGGGATGAAACCATATCAACCAGGACGTTCCATCGATGAAGTGAAAAAGATGTATGGCTTAGATCATATTGTAAAGCTTGCTTCCAACGAAAACCCTTTTGGAACTTCTCCGAAAGTTAATGAGTTCCTGGAAAACCAAGCGACAAATCATGCCATATATCCAGATGGATACGCAAGTAGTTTACGCCAGGCCTTGGCTGAAGCGTTAGGTGTGGAAGAACAGCAATTGTTATTTGGAAATGGCTCGGACGAAATTATTATGATGATTTCACGTGCTTTACTTCAACCTGGAGTCAACACCGTAATGGCCATCCCTACCTTCCCGCAATATCGACATAATGCAGTCATTGAAGGTGCAGAGGTCCGCGAAGTTCAACTGAAAGACGGAGAGCATGATTTGGAAGAAATGACACGTCAAATTGATGGAAATACAGCGGTGGTTTGGCTGTGTTCACCAAATAATCCGACGGGCATGCTCATTAATCAGCAAGAGCTAGAACAATTTGTTCAAAAAATTTCAGAAGATGTACTCATCGTCTTAGACGAAGCTTATTTCGAATACATAACTGACCCTACATATAAAAACTCACTTGAACTTCTAAAAAAATACGGCAATGTCATTGTCTTACGAACTTTTTCAAAAGCGTATGGGCTCGCAGGTTTCCGTGTGGGTTATGCAGTAGCGCAAAAAGAATTGATTGCCCGTCTAGATCCGGTAAGAGAACCATTCAACAATACGGTCATAAGCCAAGGTGCAGCATTGACTGCTTTACATGATTCATCATTCATCGGAAAATGTGTGATCGAAAATGAATCCGGAAAAAAACAATTTAAGGAGTATGCTACAAAACACAAACTTCATATTTATCCATCTCAAGGAAACTTTGTACTTCTCCAAGTTAAAGCTGACTCAGATACAGTATTTGAAGGGCTCCTGAAAAAAGGTTTTATTATACGTAGCGGGAATGCACTTGGAACGCCGGGATATATCCGTATTACAATTGGCACGAAACAGCAAAATGAGGTTTTCCTGCAGTCGTTGACTGATGTATTAACAGAATTAGAGGTACTTGCATGACAACGCATGTTTTAATAGTGGGTCTAGGCTTAATAGGTGGATCATTGGCTTTGGCAATCCAAAAAAATCCTGAAGTGAAAGTGATGGGTTTTGATACAGACTCCCACACCGTTCGAAAAGCTAAAAAATTAGGCGTTATCCATGACATGGCCCTTAGCCTTAAAGATTCTGCCAAAATGGCAGATATCATTGTCTTTGCAACACCGGTCAATGCAACACTTCAATTAATGAACGAAGCCCAACATTGGCAACTCAAAAAAGATGTTATTCTTTCTGATACTGGTAGTACTAAGAAAATCATAATGGAAAAAGCAAAATCACTTAAAAAACTAGGACTCACTTTTATTGGCGGGCATCCTATGGCTGGCTCACACAAAAGTGGTATTGAGGCTGCAAAGGCACATTTATTTGAAAATGCCTACTATATGGTTACTCCACTCGAGCACGAAGAAGAAGAGAAAATTCATATCCTGGAAAAGTTATTACTCCCGACAAAAGGAAAACTTCTACGAGTGACTGCGTTGGAACATGATCATATGACAGCGGTAGTTAGCCACTTTCCCCATTTGGTTGCGGCATCTTTAGTTCACCAATTATCTAGTGAGAATGAAGAATATCCATTCACGCGCCAACTCGCAGCAGGTGGATTTCGGGATATCACAAGAATTGCGTCTTCCAATCCGGTTATGTGGAGAGACATCACTCTTCAGAACCGAATCGAATTGGTCGATCAATTAACAAAATGGCAAAAAGAAATGGACACGGTAAAAACGTTGTTAATGCAGGCCGAACCATCTAATATTGAACATTACTTTTCGAGAGCCAAATATGTCAGAGATGAATTGCCGATCACTTCACAAGGTGCGATGTATTCAGTATTTGATTTATATGTCGATGTACCTGATTATCCGGGTGTCATTTCAGAAATCACAGGTATTCTCGCAAATCGTTTAATCAGTATTACAAACTTGCGGATTGTTGAGACAAGAGAAGATGTGTTTGGGATTCTCGTCATTAGTTTCCAGACGCTCGAAGACCGCAGCAAAGCAGCTAAATGTATAGCCGAAGAAACAATTTATGAAACGTATATATCTTAAGTATAAGAAAGCGTACTAGTCACTCTAAACACGATTTTAGATAAACTGAAAATCCAATACGATTATTAGGATGTGAATGTATTGAAGGATTCCATAAAACTACAAGCAAACCAAGTAGCCCTCCACGGAACTATAAAAGTACCTGGTGATAAATCGATTTCTCACCGTTCCATTATGTTTGGTGCTATGGCTAAAGGTAAAACAACGGTCAATGGTTTTTTACTTGGGGATGATTGTTTAAGTACGATTTCCTGTTTTCAAAAATTAGGTGTCGATATTGTCGTGGATGGTCATGAAGTCACCATCAAGAGTGACGGGATGGAAAGCTGGAAAGAACCTACTGAAATCTTGGATACAGGTAATTCAGGAACGACTACTCGTTTAATGCTTGGCATATTAGCCGGATCCAACATCCACAGCGTCCTCGTTGGCGATGAATCCATTGCGAAGAGACCGATGAAACGAGTAATCGAACCTTTAAGACAAATGGGTGCAAAAATCTCAGGGAGAAGTGGAGGACAGTTCACCCCACTTGCTGTTCAGGGAACCGATCTGAAAGCCATCGACTACACGATGCCCGTTGCAAGCGCACAAGTTAAGTCCGCTATTTTGCTTGCTGGTCTTCAAGCAAATGGTGTGACAAAAGTCCGTGAAAAAGAAGTGTCACGAGATCATACTGAGCGTATGTTGCGCCAATTTGGAGCTACCGTAAACTGTCAGGATGGTGTCATTCAACTTCAGGGAGGCCAAAAGCTTTCTGCAACGCATGTTGAAGTGCCAGGAGATATTTCCTCAGCTGCCTTCTTTTTAGTGGCAGGAGCCATTGCTAAGGACAGTAGCATTCGTCTGGAAAATGTCGGATTAAATCCAACACGTACCGGTATTATTGATGTTCTGAAAAATATGGGAGCCAATCTTGAAATTGAAGTTGAAATTGATACAGATGACAAAGAACCTATTGGCAGTGTTTCGATTAAAACATCTGAGCTTCACGGCATTGAAATCGGCGGCGAAATGATACCTAGGTTAATTGACGAAATTCCAATCATTGCTTTACTGGCAACGCAAGCACATGGTACGACAGTAATCAAAGATGCTGAGGAACTTAAAGTAAAAGAAACCGACCGTATAACAGCCGTAGTTGAAGAGTTGAAAAAGTTAGGTGCAGATATTCAAGCAACGGATGATGGGATGATTATCAACGGACCTGTAACACTTAATGGAGGGGTCTTAAACTCGTATGGAGACCACCGCATCGGCATGATGGGTGCGATTGCTTCGGTTATTTCGACAGGTCCCATTGAAATTGAACAGGCTTCGTGCATTTCCGTATCTTATCCTAACTTCTTCGATCATTTGCGAAATGTGTCTACTTATGAAACTCTCCGTTAAGCGGGGAGTTTTTTCTTGTGAATGGGGTAGTCCTGATGTAGCATATGGTATGAATAGAAAGAGAACGGGTGATGGAAATGGAAATAAGTCAACAATTTATTGAAGCGATTGAAGCTGGAGATTTACAGGCCGTTCAATCTTTGATTGAAACTTTACAGCTTTCAAGCGAACCGGACGCGCAATATGAAATTGCTAACATGCTTGTGCAAGCTGGATATTTAAAAGAAGGTGAACAAGTACTAGAACATCTTCAGTTCTTGTTTCCTGAGGAAGCACAGCTCAAGATTGACAGAGCACAGGTACTAATGGAAATTGACGAGGAAGACGAAGCTTTATTATTACTGACAAGCATCGAAGAACATGAAGAAGAATATCCTCAAGCATTACTCAGTTTAGCTGATTATTATCAAATGCAGGGCTTTTACGAATCTGCAGAGCAAAAAATCAATCAAGCACTCGCAATTTTGCCTGGAGAAACTTTGCTGATTTTTGCAAAAGCGGAACTTCTTCTGGAAACAGGAAAATATCTTGAAGCTGCACGCTTATATGAAAATCTGAAAAACGAAACGGATGAAATCGCCGGAATTCGTTTATCTGAACGACTGGCTGAAGTATATAGTGCAGGAGCAGCATATGAGGATGCCATTCCTTTTTACGAAGAATCCTTAGTTGATCATGTAACACCAGATTTACTATTCGGTTATGCATATGCCGCATTCCAGGCAGGACAGTATGATTTATCGGTGCGTAAACTGAATGAAGTAAAAACATTGGATCCCGACTATTTCTCAGCGCACTTATTACTGTCACAAGCATACAGCATGCTAGAAGACCATGAGCAAGCCTATCAGGCTATTCTTGAAGGATTGAGTCGTGATGAATATGATAAGGAATTGTACTTATTCGCCGGTAAAATGGCATTGAAGCTTGGGAAAGTGGTGGAGGCTGAACAACATCTGCGTCAGGCAATCGCACTGGACCCAGAATATATGGAAGCTACATTGACTCTTGTGTCATATTTGCATGCTGAAGAACGCGATCAGGACGTTATTGAACTGATTGAAATCATCTCACAAAATCAGGACGACTGGTCCGCTTTATACCCGTTTGCAGCTGAAGCTTATGCGAAAGAAGAAAATTTTGAACGTGCATACGATTTTTATTCTTTGGCATATACTGATCATAAGGAAGACCCGTTGTTCATGGAAAAATACGTTTATTTTCTACTCGAAGAAGGAAAACGTGAAGAAGCTCTAGAAATAGGTAGACAATTAGTTCTTTTACAACCTCATGAAGAAAGATGGCAAGACCTGATTGAATCTTTGTCGTGAAAGGAGGAGTAGTATGACCGCATCTGTTTCTGTGATGGAAAAGAAAGAATTTGTGCGTTGGTTTTTGAAACGATATCAAATGAAACGTCGTGAATGCGTATGGATCCTCAATTATTTATTAAGTCATGATGATTTACTCCAAAAAGTTCATTTTGTAGAAGAAGCACATTACTGCCCAAGAGCGATGGTTATGTCTGTTACAGAATCCAATGGCGTGCCGTTTCGCTTTTACAAAGGAAATTTGATGACTGCAGATGCAGAGAAATCATTTCACGACTTGCGTTTAAATCCAAATGAAGATATGTTTATTCAGTTGAATTTCCCAAATGTCCCACCAAGTTCAGAGTATTTGGCGGTACTGGAAGAAAACCCATTTATGCCGAAATATTTGCATATTAACGACAAAGATCGCCTTATTGCTGAAGAAGTACTGAAAGTCAGTATGAATTCATTTAGAGAAGAGCATATATTGAAACAAATTGATGAAGCTTTGGACGCCAATGATAAAGAACGCTTTTTTGAATTGTCTAAATTGCTACAAGGGATGAAAGAATCATCCAATTCTTAACTTCATCGTGTACACGATGAAGTTTTTTGTTGAGAGGAAATGAAGATATGTACTGGAATTCAAAAGATGTGAGTGTTTTTATAGAACAAAAAGAGTTTGTTGACACGGCCGTGATTCCATTATTACTGATTGATGGACAAGCCAGTCAATTGAAACAAAATGCTTCGAGTGCTGAGTTTTTGATGGCACTTACCGCATTTATCGAAAATCAATTTAAAGGGCGGGTGGTCCTAATGCCACCAATTACTTATACGAAACGGTCCAATTATAAGCAATTAGCAGAAGAATGGACGGAAACGTTAAACGATGTAGGCTTTAAGCATTTGTTTTTTGTTTCAAGTGACATGGCATGGGCAAATGAAGCACCTGAATTGAACGTAATCTATACCCCATCCATTCCCCTTGAAAATATGGACCAGAAATTGCGTCAATCCGTACTGGATGATCAATTAAGACAAATAATTCCGGTATTTGCAAACCGTTGGGCAAAAAACGGACAATAAGCTTCAAGAAATGTTCACAAAGTACATGTTCGCATCTATTGGAATATTGACCTCCGTTTTTTATTGAGCTATCATAGAACTGTCCTAGTTTTACTATTTTTTGTATAAGTATGTCCGTTGGACTGACCTTTAAAGTTAGAGGGGGGAAAAGGATGAGTAACAATCGTGTATCAAGACGTCAATTCCTAAACTACACATTAACTGGTGTTGGTGGGTTTATGGCTGCAGGTATGTTAATGCCGATGGTTCGTTTTGCAATCGATCCTGTATTGCAAAAAGCTGGTGGTGGAGACTTTATACCAACTGATAAAAAAGTGGCAGATATCACTGATGTGCCGGAACGTGTCGACTTTGCATTTGAACAAGTAGATGCATGGTATACATCTGAAGTAACAAGCACTGCATGGGTTTACAAAAATGGCGACAAAATTATCGCGCTATCACCAGTATGTAAACATTTAGGTTGTACGGTTAATTGGGCAGGTAGCCCGGATCACCCGGATCAATTCTTCTGTCCATGTCACGCTGGTCGTTATGAAAAGAACGGTAAAAACATTAAAGGTACACCACCTCTAGGTCCGTTGGACGAGTTTGAAGTACGTGAAAAAGATGGTCTTTTACAAATCGGTAAAACACGACCAAATACATTAGTTAAGTAAGGGGGTACGACGTCAGTGCTAAATAAGATTTATGATTGGGTGGATGAACGTCTGGATATTACTCCTATTTGGCGTGATATTGCAGATCATGAAGTTCCAGAGCACGTTAACCCTGCACATCATTTTTCAGCATTCGTTTATTGTTTTGGGGGCTTAACGTTCTTCATCACGGTAATTCAAATTCTGTCTGGTATGTTTTTAACAATGTACTATACACCGGATATTGAAAATGCATGGAAATCTGTTTACTACTTGCAAAATGAAGTAGCATTCGGTGAAATTGTGCGTGGTATGCATCACTGGGGAGCTTCACTTGTAATCGTGATGATTTTCCTTCATACATTACGCGTATTCTTTACAGGTTCTTATAAAAAACCTCGTGAATTAAACTGGGTAGTAGGCGTGTTGATTTTAGGCGTCATGTTAGGTTTAGGATTCACGGGTTATCTACTTCCTTGGGACATGAAAGCGTTGTTTGCAACGAAAGTAGGTATTGAAATTGCTGCATCCGTGCCATTTATCGGAGGCGCAATTAAAACCTTGTTAGCCGGTGATGAACACATCCTCGGTGCACAAACGTTAACACGATTCTTTGCGATTCATGTATTCTTCTTACCAGCTGCTTTGCTTGGGTTGCTTGCAGCACACTTTATCATGATTCGTAAACAAGGTATTTCAGGACCGTTGTAAGATACAGCGTCTTTGATGATTTCTAAAAGGAGGGGACAATATGCATCGCGGAAAAGGGATGAAATTTGTCGGGGATTCTCGTGTACCTGCTAATCGCAAACCGAATATTCCAAAAGACTATTCCGAGTATCCGGGTAAAACTGAAGCGTTCTGGCCAAACTTTTTATTGAAAGAATGGTTGGTTGGTTCTGTTTTCTTAATTGGTTATTTAATCTTGACTGTTGCACATCCATCACCACTTGAACGACAAGCGGATCCAACAGATACAGGTTACATACCGTTACCGGACTGGTATTTCTTGTTCTTATATCAATTGTTAAAATATGAATTTGCTTCTGGTCCTTTCAATGTTATCGGAGCAATCATTATTCCAGGGCTTGCGTTTGGAGCACTTTTACTTGCACCATTTTTGGACAAAGGTCCTGAGCGTCGTCCATTTAAACGTCCTTTGCCAACGGCGTTTATGTTACTTGCATTGGCATCAATGTTCTACCTGACTTGGGAATCTGTTGTGAACCATGACTGGGAAGCAGCAAAAGCTCAAGGTGAAATTCGTGAGGAAGCACAATTCGACACAGAAGCAGAAGGGTATAAAATTTACTCGGAAGCATCTTGTATCGGCTGTCACGGTAATGCATTCGAAGGTGGTATTGGTCCATCTTTAGCAACTACTGATAAAACAGCTGAAGAAATTATAGAAATCGCGAAAAATGGTAAAGGTACTATGCCAGCTGGAACGTTTAAAGGTACTGATGAAGAATTAAAAGAGTTAGCTACATTCATTGATGAGTTAACACCATAATAGATTTTTGAAAAGAGAGTCAGGGAACTGACTCTTTTTTTGTACATAAAGGAGTGGTAGGAAGTGCATACTTTACTAACTCAAATAAAATTCGTTTTATTTCATAAATCATTCATGTGGTTGTTGCTCATCGTCAATATATTAGGAACTGCTTATGGGTATTATTGGTATGGGTGGCAACTTGCAATAACGGATCCGATTTTCTTGATTTTCGTACCAGACAGTCCCACTGCCAGTTTATTCTTCTCAATTGCTCTTATTGGATGGCTGATAAACCGTCATTTTAAACTAATAGAAGCGCTTGCTCTAATTACATTAGTGAAATATGGGCTGTGGGCAGTTGTGATGAACATTTGGACTCAGTTTGAAGGCAGCCCGATCGGTATCGTCGGTTGGATGCTTATTGCAAGTCATTTTGCAATGGCAGTTCAAGCAGTTTTATACATTCCTTTTTATAAATTTAAATGGATACATATACTAATTGCTGCTATCTGGACATTACATAATGATGTGATTGACTATGTTTTTGGGCAAATGCCGATTTATCGCAGCTTAAGCGAACATTACCAAACAATAGGGTACTTTACATTCTGGTTGTCGATTGCTTGTATCTTAATAGCGATTAAGGTCATCAAATCGTCACCAATTGAGCAATCTAATTAGTTGCTCAATTATATCTGGGCAGATAAAATAAGTGGTAGATAGAAAATAGGGGGATGATCCATTTGGGTTTTTTAGTGTATTTTGCCGTATTATTGTTGTTACCATTGTACGCGCAATTTAAAGTAAAACGAACGTATAAAAAATACTCAAAAGTACGTTCAACTTCTGGGATGTCAGGTGCTCAGGTAGCACGTTTAATTTTAGATCAAAATGGTTTACAAGATGTGAAAGTGGTGGAAAGTCACGGATACTTGAGCGATCATTATAATCCATTAACGAAAATTGTTGCATTATCTTCACACAACTATCATGAAGCTTCAGTCGCAGGAACTGCAATTGCAGCACACGAGGTTGGTCATGCAATTCAACACAAAGAAGCATATTCATTTTTAAAGTTCCGTCATATGTTAGTACCGGTTGCAAACATTTCATCAAACGCATCATGGATTTTCGTAATGATTGGAATTTTTGCAAGTATGTCCAACTTTTTATTACTAGGTATCGTTTTATTAGCAGTTGGCGTATTATTCCAAATTGTTACATTACCAGTCGAATTTAATGCTTCTAGCCGTGCTATGACACAAATTGTTTCTCATGGAATTATTCGTAACGAAGAAGAAACACACGCTCGTAAAGTATTAAATGCCGCTGCCATGACGTATGTTGCTGCAGCTGCAGTAGGTGTTCTTGAATTACTGCGTTTAGTATTAATTTATACTGGCATGAGCCGAGACGAATAGAAAAAAACTCACGTGCATGAATGACATGCTACGTGAGTTTTTTCGTTCTGATATTTATTTGTTAGGTTTGTTTATTTAATCCAGAGGACGTTTTTGTTCATCCAGTGTAAATCCTTCTCCCATAACGTCATGAACTTCTGTCATGGAAACAAATGCATGAGGGTCAATAGATGTGATGATATTTTTTAAGCGAACAATTTCATTTTTTCCTACTACACAGTACAATACTTCACGGTCCGTTTTAGTAAAGTGCCCAAAACCTCTTAAAACGGTAACACCACGGTCCATATCACTGGCGATTCGGTCAGCAATTTCATGTTGGAATTCCGAAATAATAAATGCACCACGGGCAGCATAGGCACCTTCCTGAACGAAATCGATTACCCTTGCACCTATAAAGACTGCTACTAATGTATACATCATGGAACGCGAATCCAAGAAAGTTAACCAAGATAGAAGAATGACCGCTGCATCAAACATGAACATTGTTTTACCCATGCTCCAGCCCACATATTTGTGCGCAAGCCTTGCAATGATATCCACGCCACCAGTAGTACCACCATATCTGAAAATGATTCCAAGCCCCACTCCGACAAATACGCCTGCAAAAAGGGCGGCTAAAAATAAATCATCTTGTATATGAATGTTAATTTCATAAATCTGGAATATTTTTAAAAATATCGAAACGGAAACCGTTCCTATGATTGTATAGACAAATACTTTTTGTCCCAAAAGACGCCATCCGAGAATAAACATTGGGATATTGAGAATTAAATTCATTAAAGCAGGATCAAGTTTGAATACGAAAAATAAAATTAAGGTGATCCCGCTAAATCCTCCCTCACCAAGTTGGTTTTGAATGTTAAAATGAACAAAACCAAAACTGAAAATTGCTGCACCCAACATAATGAAAAATATATTTTTAAATTTAATGCCTTTAAGCATTGAAACACCCCATTTTCTGAAAAAGAATCCTAAGTTATTATCATTCATTTTCAGTATTTTGACAACATCATTCCTTATTATTAGGATAAGGATAGGAGTGTGAAAAGAATGACATCTGAGAAAACGATTCAAACTTTGCAAAAAGAAGTTGACGATTATATTGGACAATATAAAGAAGGCTATTTTCCGCCATTTGAAATGCTTGCAAGAATGACTGAAGAACTTGGGGAATTGGCAAGAGAAGTTCAACATGTCCATGGAATAAAGAAGAAAAAATCAACAGAAGCAAAAAAGAGCATGGAAGAAGAATTAGGTGATTTACTATTTGTTCTCATCTGTTTTGCAAATGCTGAGAAAATAGATATTCAACAGGCACATGATCGCGTGATGGATAAATTCAATTCAAGAGATAAACATCGTTGGACGTTAAAGGAGGAACAGTCATGATTCGAGTGGCAATAGGTGGACCACGTGGCAAAATGGGACAAGAAGCTGTACATACAGTCATGAATAATGAGAACATGGAATTAGTAGCAGTTCTTGATCACAAGGAAATTGGAGATCTTTTGAGTGAGTCACCAGAATTCCCTGCAAGCTATGATGTACCAGTGTTTCTAGATCTCGAAAGTTTGATTTCTTCAATTAAACCGGATGTATTCGTCGACTTGACGACCCCACATCAAGTTTTTGAACACACGATGATGTGTTTGCAAAATGCTGTGAGGCCAGTAATCGGCACAACTGGATTTAGCGAAGAACAATTGGAGCTCTGCACAAAAATTGCCAAAGATAACGAACTTGGTTGTATTGTTGCACCAAACTTTGCAATCGGAGCAGTATTGATGATGAAATTTGCAGCTATGGCTGCCGCGTATTTTCCGGATGTTGAAATTATCGAGATGCATCATGATCAAAAACTTGATGCCCCATCAGGTACCGCATATAAAACAGCTCAAATGATTGCTGAAGTACGCCCATCCCATAAACAAGGTCATCCATCAGAAGAAGTGACCTTGCCGGGTGCTCGAGGCGCATCTTATGATGGAATCCCAATACATAGCGTAAGACTGCCTGGACTGGTTGCTCACCAACAAGTAATGTTTGGTGGAGAAGGGCAGCTGTTCACATTGCGCCATGATTCTTTAAATCGACAATCTTTTATGTCAGGTGTGACTTTTTCTATAAATCAGGTGATGGATTTAAAAAAGCTTGTGTACGGACTCGAAAACATTTTATAAATGATAGGATGAGAATCTCATGAAAATAGCATTAATTGCACATGATCGAAAAAAAGATGATTTAATCCAGTTTGTAACGGCTTATCGTGACATTCTGGCTGAACACGAATTATATGCAACAGGAACAACTGGACAACGAATTATAGATGAAACTGGTTTAACTGTTATTCGTTTTCAATCTGGCCCACTCGGAGGGGACCAGCAAATAGGTGCCATGGTTGCAAAAAATGAAATGGATATGATTATTTTCTTCCGTGATCCTTTAACAGCTCAACCGCATGAACCGGATGTGACCGCGTTAATTCGATTATGTGATGTGTATCAAATCCCTTTAGCAACCAATATGGGCACTGCTGAAGTGTTATTGAAAGGTCTTCAAGAAGGCTTTATAGATTGGCGTTTATTACAGGAAAGACGTTCTTAAGAAAGGGTGTGAGTTTCATGAAGAAATTGAAAATTGGTATAACATGCTATCCGACAGTGGGAGGTTCTGGTGTGATTGCGACTGAACTGGGGAAGCTTCTTGCTGAACGTGGCCATGAAATTCATTTCATTACGTCAAGTATGCCTTTTCGGTTAAATCGCATGGTCCCTAATATTTTCTTTCATCAGGTGGAAGTAAACAGTTACTCTGTTTTTCAATATGCACCATACGATATCGCTCTAGCGAGTAAAATGGCCGAAGTGATTAAAAAAGAAAACCTGGACATCCTCCATGTGCATTATGCGATTCCACATGCTGTTTGTGCTGTACTTGCACGTGACATGGCTGAACAGAATGTCGGAATCGTGACGACTTTGCATGGCACAGATATCAGTGTTTTGGGATACGATTCATCCCTTACTGGTGCTATTCGCTATGGAATTGAAAAATCGGATGTAGTAACGGCAGTATCCGATTCATTAAAGAATGAAACCTATCAATTAATTCAACCATCTCAAACGATTGAAACCATCTATAATTTTGTGGATGAACGTGAATATTTGCCTTCTAAATCAACTAATGTCAAATCATATTTCAACATACAAGATGATGAGAAAGTAGTAATTCATGTGTCAAACTTCCGAAAAGTGAAACATGTTGAAGATGTAGTATCTAGTTTCGCTTACATTCGTAAAGAAATGCGATCAAAACTACTGCTTGTCGGGGATGGACCAGAAATGAACAACATTATTAAACTTGTCGAAACTTTGGGACTAGAAAAAGATGTGCTTTTTTTAGGCAAGCAGGATAATGTTTCAGAATTGTACTCCATTAGCGATTTAAAATTATTACTATCGGAAAAAGAAGCGTTCGGCTTGGTTTTGCTTGAAGCAATGGCTTGCGGAGTGCCTTGTATCGGCACAAATGTAGGGGGAATACCAGAAGTCATAGACCATGGACAAAATGGATTTATCGTCCCTTTAAACGATGTTGAAGCGGTTGCTTGCTATGCTTTGAAGATTTTAACGAATAATGATTTACACCATCGAATGAGAATGGCTTCAATCGAGACAGTCTCTCAAAAATTCCATTCTTCAATAATTGTGGATCAGTACGAAAAGCTGTACGAGAAAGTGGTTCGACCATATGTTCACAACTGAAAATTGGCAAGCCGGTAAGTCAATTATTAAGAGGCTGAAAGAAAATGGATTTGAAGCAGTATTTGTCGGGGGAGCAGTCCGCGATTTTTTACGACAAGAAAATGCAAACGATATAGACATTGCCACAAGTGCCTTACCTGAAGAAGTAAAGGAAATCTTCAAACGGACTGTTGATGTTGGACTAGCACATGGAACCGTCTTAGTCATTGAAGATGGTGTTCCAATCGAAGTCACGACTTTCAGGAGCGATGGTGAATATGAAGATCACCGCAGACCTACAGATGTAAAGTTTGTCCACTCACTCGAAGAAGATTTGAGACGCAGAGATTTTACTATGAACGCGCTAGCCATGACTGAAAGCTTTCAAATCATTGATTTATTCAATGGTCGTCGTGATTTAGAAAACCGATTGATCCGGACTGTCGGTAATCCGATTGATCGATTCAAAGAAGACGCTCTGCGCATGCTCCGTGCAATACGTTTTAGCGCACAACTTGATTTTTCAATCGATCCTCAATCATTGAAAGCCATCCAGACTTGCGCTGACGATCTTTCGTATGTGTCGGTAGAGAGAGTGACCGCGGAACTTGAAAAAATGTGGGTCAGTTCAAATTTACATAAAGGAATGACCTATCTGGTCAGCAGCAAATTGGCCAACCAACTTCCAGGGGATTTCCCTTTCCATCATGGCAAATGGTCGGACCTAGGAAATCCACAAAACACCTTGGTTTGCTGGGCATTCCTATGTTTATTGCAGGACGAGCCATCAGTTTCTGAACTGACGAGAATGTTTAGATTATCAAATGAATCGAAAGGTCTAATCAAACAGCTCGTTAAAGCTACTACTATTCGATCTGAGCGAATGTTTACAGTTGATGATTTTTACCTTTTCGATGAAGAGATTCTTGTACATGCAGAAAGTCTCGTACACGTATTGCATATTGGAATTTCTCCAATATCAAATGAAACCATTATTAAAAACAAGCGTTCTTTACCAATCCAGTCAAAAAGCGATCTTGTAATTACAGGGAAAGACTTGATGGAGTGGTTCAGCAAGCGAGGTGGCCCTTGGTTAAAAGAAGCATTGACAGGGATTGAAATGGCTGTGCTTCACCAAAAAGTAGTGAATGATGCTACCAAAATAAAGGAATGGATAATGAATGAATCCAACAGTGAAATATGAAATTACAAAACGGTTATTAACTGCAAACGGACAGCCTGTGTCCGGTCAGCAATTGGCTGATGACTTTGGATTGTCTCGAACAGCAATCTGGAAACATATCAAGGAACTTGAAGAAGAAGGATATGTAATAGAGACCATTAAGAAAAAAGGCTATGTATTGAGCTCGTCTCCAGATTCTTTGCAAGCAGCCAAAATAAATCAGCATTTAACAACAAAACGATTCGGACACCAGATTCATTATGAAGTGTCATGCCCTTCAACACAGCCAATTGCACATCAAATGGCGCAATCTGGTGCGCCAGACGGCTCAATCGTCGTTTGTGAAGAACAGACTGCAGGAAAAGGACGGTTGGCACGTGTATGGACATCTACACAAGGAAAAGGCATTTGGATGAGTGTAATTATTAGACCTGAAATACCACCGACAAAAGCCCCTCAGTTCACATTGGTGGCTGCTGTTGCAGTTACACGCGCAATTGAAGATATCGCAGACGTCCGTGCAGAAATAAAATGGCCGAACGATCTTTTAATCAATGGCAAGAAATGTACCGGGATATTAACGGAGCTACAGGCCGATATGGATCGTGTTCATGCCATCATCTTAGGAATAGGTGTTAATGTTAACCAACAGGAAACCGATTTCCCAGAGGAAATTCAATCAATCGCCACTTCTATTCAAATGGTGACGGGAAAGGCTGTTGATCGAGCTAAACTTGTTGCTCGCATATTGCATCATCTAGAAATTTATACAGACTTATATGTGATGCATGGTTTTGAACCCTTGAAGATTCTATGGGAAAGTTATTCTTGTACGCTTGGAAAGCGAATTAAAGCGATTATGATTCATCAGCAGATTGAAGGATTGGCGCTCGGCATTACAAGTGAAGGAATTCTTCAAGTTAAAACTGATGATGGCCAAATACATGGAATTTATTCTGCAGATATCGAAATACAAAATTAAGAAATGATAAACAGAATGGTATGTACAATTTATTTCTGTTATAGTAAAAATGTAGGGCAGTATCTAATATAGAACTGCACCTGATGTGAAAATTTGATTTACAGAAATTAAATAATTCTGCCTTGATCTTAATCGACAGGGACGGAGGAAACCATTACTTATCCAACACAACCCTTCTGTCCATTTCCGGTCAGTAGGGTTTTTATTTTGGTTTCCTCTCCAAAGAGAGGAGCTAGGAAAATGAAAACAACGACGGATTTTATCAATATGAAAAAAGAGAACAATAAAATTATTATGTTAACTGCTTATGATTATCCTTCTGCGAAACTTGCAGAAAATGCAGGTGTCGAAATTCTTCTTGTAGGAGATTCTCTGGGCATGGTCGTGCTTGGGTACGATTCAACGGTTCCAGTTACGATGGAAGATATGATTCATCATGGAAAAGCAACAAGAAGAGGGGCAAAAGATACTTTTCTTGTAGTTGATATGCCGTTTGGATCCTATCATGGGTCAATGGATACGACACTATCCAATGCGATTCGTATTTTCCAGGAAACCAATGCACAAGCCTTGAAAATTGAGGGTGCCGACGAAGTCATTGATGTCATTCGATTGTTGTCACGCACTGGAATTCCGGTTGTTGCACATCTTGGATTACTACCACAGTCAGCAAGTGTTTCGGGTGGATATAAAGTGCAAGGAAAGACAGCTAGAGCTGCTCAGAAGCTGATTGAAGATGCTAAAGCATGTGAGGCTGCAGGGGCTATAATGGTCGTTTTGGAATGCATACCGTACCAGCTTTCTAAAACGATCACGGAATCACTGTCAATTCCCGTAATTGGCATTGGCGCTGGCGCAGAAACGGATGGACAGGTTCTGGTGTTTCATGACACCGTTACTTATGGAAGTCACCATATGCCAAAGTTTGTTAAAGCTTACGCAGAAGCTGGCAATGAAATTTCCAATGGTTTAAGGCAATATGTAGAAGAAGTGAAATCAGGTGCATTCCCAGCAGTAGAACACCGATTCACAATGAAAGATGAAGAATTGCAGCAATTATACGGAGGAAAAGAATGATTCAAGTCCAATTAATAAAGGATTTAAAAGAAAATATAAATATAGCGAAAAAATCTGGCAAAAGCATCGGATTTGTACCGACAATGGGCTATTTACATGAAGGCCATATGTCTTTAGTCGAACAAGCGAGAAAAGAAAATGACTTTGTCGTCATGAGTATTTTTGTCAATCCGGCTCAATTTGGTCCAAATGAAGATTTGGACAGGTATCCAAGGGACTTGGAAAGAGATACTAAAATGGCAGTAGAAGCGGGAGTCGATCTGCTGTTTTTCCCGCAAGTGGATGAAATGTATCCGCAAGATGGCGGTATTTCAATTCGTGCAGGTGCTCAGGCAGATGTTCTTTGCGGAGCCTCACGACCTGGACATTTTGATGGTGTCTTAAAAGTTGTGACAAAGCTTTTCCATTTGGTCGAACCTACAAAAGTGTATTTCGGTCAAAAAGATGCTCAACAACTAGCGATTATTGAAACGTTGGTAAGAGATTATAATTTCCCATTGGAAGTAATGAGAGTTCCAACTGTTCGGGAAAAGGATGGTTTAGCTAAAAGTTCCCGAAATGTATTTTTGAGTGAAAAAGAACGTGTAGAAGCACCCATCATCCAACAAGCCATTCAACTTGGGATGAATGATTTTAAAATCAACCAGGATGCAGAAAAAGCCAAACAAGTAACCATTCGACATATTGAAAATGGTACATCAGGGAAAATTGATTATGTAGAACTATTAAGCTATCCCGACCTGACTAACAATCTTTCAAACAACACGTCTGTTATTTTAGCAGTAGCTGTTTTCTTTGAAAAAGCGCGACTAATCGATAATCTTATTTTGAACAATAAAGGAGAATAAACAATGTTACGAATGATGTTAAACTCAAAAATTCACCGTGCTGTTGTAACAGAAGCGGATTTAAACTATGTAGGCAGTATTACTATCGACCAAAATCTACTCGATGCAGTCGGCATGCTACCAAATGAAAAAGTGCATATCGTCAACAATAATAACGGTGCACGATTTGAAACGTATATCATTGCTGGAGAAAGAGGTAGTGGCGTTATTTGTGTTAACGGAGCAGCAGCCCGCCTTGTCCAAAAAGGGGATATCGTTATTATTTTGTCGTATGTTTACATGATGAATGATGAAGCAAAAGACCATAAACCAACTGTTGCTATTATGGGTGAAAACAATACAATCCGTGAAATCATCAGTTACGAGCCTGAAGCCACAGTTATGTAATTTAAAGAGGACTGTCTAGTAAGCACCTAAAATAAAACTGATGAAAAAAAAGTGAGCACTGAAAAAGTCATCTTGGAACATCAATGCGAGTATGGGAACTGTTCGTTCTCATACTCGCATTTCTCTTAGTATCCGTGGCTTTCCGTTCTAGGCAGAAGCGTTCCGTGGGCACGGTTTCAATCTCCTCGGGCCAACAGGATGTTGGTCACGAAGACGTTGCCAAATTTCTTAGCTCTGCATTTTGCGACGAGTAACCGCATTAGCAACACGACGTGGCGCTCTTAGTCTTCGTTCAATAATAACTTGCGGGGCTTTCAGCTCGCGCTGTTTCCACTGGAGTCGCTGCCTTCCACTCCAATCCACTAGTACCAGCTCACCCTCTTAAAGGAAATAGTTGATTATTAATGGTAAAAGAATGTGGAGAATGATTTTCTCTATCTAATTTACTGGATATTTATGTTAAAATAAATATATTATTGTGAAAGTGTTCACTTAAACTAACGGAGCAGGTTAGTTTAAGAACAGAAATGGAATTTTGTTAAATTTTAATGGAAATTCCATTGAAATTGGAACCTCTATTCGTTCGAACGTATTAAGTAAAAGTTAGGTTAGTTAAGAAATATATATATGGGGGCAGTAATATATGAGTGAACGGTTTGAATTAAGTTTTAAAAACAAACAAGTAAGAATGTGGTTTTATTTGGCGGTACCAACGTTTATTATCGCAAGCATTATTATTTTTTATGGTGAACAAAAATATCAATATGTTGGATGGTTAGTGTTAGTAATAGCATTGGCTATATTTTATACATGGCGTTTTTTTACCAGAGGAAACAAAAGAAAGAAGTAAATAAGCCTTATTAAACTAATGATTGCTTAGTTGAATAAGGCTTGGTTATTTTGATTATATAAAGATGAAGAGTTTGTAATACAGTACTCTAAATTTAAACATAGGATATAGTTGCAAAATTGACTGTACTGTTAATTATGGTAAGTCACTAACAAGGTCAGTTAAAACTTTTTCGTTTACTGGTCCTCTTATGTGATGAGCTATGATTCCTTCGGAATTTATAAGATATGTTTCTGGAAGGAATTTAATTTCATATGCATCCATTACATTACCACTTTTATCTAGAGGAATGGGAAAAGTAAGTTCATAGGCATCAACGAATTTTTCCACCGATTTTATATTATCGGAATTGGTCATATTAATCGCAATAATTTCTACGTTTTGAGAATCTTTATTTTTTTGATAATACTTCTCCATATGAGGCATTTCTTCTTTGCAGGGAGGACACCAAGACGTCCAAAAGTTAAGTATTACTTTTTTCCCTTTATGATCAGACAAGGTAAGAGTTTCTCCTGTTATTGTAGTAAGTTTAAAATCAGGTGGTAATTTACCTAGCTTCAGTCCAGTATCAATATTTGAATTGATAGAAGTTTTTACTTTAAAAGATTCTCCAGAATCTGTACTTTCAAGGTTTGACTTAACAGTTATAAAAATCATTGAGCCAATAATTAAAGCAGTTATAATTAGTCCAATATTCCTCTTTATAAAATTCACCTCCCTATTTCTTTCCTCTTTAAAATTTTACCAAAATAGGTTGTCCTTTACCAATATGTCTCTTTAGTTATCGAGTAAATCTACAGTTAACCTTACTCAACTAACGCGGGCTTTATTTGAAGATCAGTGAACTGCCAAAACAGCATTTAGTTTCTTATTGAACTAACGCAGCAGTTTGGTTGAAGAAGTAGGTAAATGGACAAGGGGGTAATGGAGGTCGTGAAACCAATGACGAAGGTGGCAATTAGGTTTTATATTTTTGCTTTTTTACTTTACTTCATCAGTTTTTTTGGAGCTTTTTCAGTAGGTTTATATATATTGTTACCTACGATTTTCATTTTGTTAATTGGAATAGCGGTGAATCTTGGGTTATATAAAAAACACAAGTATTATGTGGTGCCTATCATCACGTCAATCGTGATATGCGGTATAACATATCCTTTATGGCATTATTTAGTTCATTATGTAGACGACGCTTATATCTTCTATCCTTTTACGTTTTTCGTATAATACATTTTCTTCAACTAACGTGGCAGTTTTGTTGAAATAAGATTTTGTAAATGAGAAGGAGAGAACTAATTTATGTTATTTATGCTTTGGCTTGTCGTACCTTTATTAGGAGTTTTATGGTTTTTAAATTTTACTACTTTTTTGAAGAACTTAAAGAATGGAAAAAGCACTCATAACCAAAATGTTTTAGGAGCAGTCTTAACTTTTATTTTTATCTTTGCTCTAATGTACTGTTATGCTGGAACACACTAAATAAAAATATTGTGAACCATTGCACTTAAACTAACGGGGCAGGATTGTTGAATGGAAATATGCAGAAAAAGGCGGTAGGTATTATGGAGATAAAGACTAAACGATGTACTGTACGTCGATTTGTAAAAGAAAATCTTGATGATTTTATGGAATATAGAAATAATGAAAACTGGATGCAATTTCAAGGATTCAAAGGATTGACCAAGCAAATGTATGCTAAAGAATTACTTAGCGAACCCTCTCTTTTAAAAGGTGTGCAACTTGCTATAATCAACAATACAACTAATCGATTGATTGGTGATATTTATTTAAAAAGTGAAAATTGCACTTTTTGGATTGGATACACAATAAGTCCTTTTCACGCTAAGCAAGGCTATGCATATGAAGTACTTGTCGCAATTATTTCCTGGCTCAAGCAAAAAGGTTGTATCAGAATAAATGCGGGCGTTTCACCTGAAAATCTTGCTTCAATCAACTTACTTAAAAAGCTTAAATTTACTTTTCTTTCTTCAGATGAAGGAGAACATATATATATATTGGATTTGGAAAAGATATGAACTAATTCTCAATGATCAATTCGCTTAAAAGAAAATTATAATAAGTTTTAAGAGATTTTTCTTGTGAAGTGATTCACTTAAACTATCGGGTGCTTTGCTTCAAGAAGGAGTAAAGCATTTTTCCTTCTTGAACTAACGAGGCAGTTTAGTTGAACAAGGAATGATTTGTAACATATGAATTGTCTTCACGTCTAATAATTCAAGGAGGAGATTGTTTGAAGAAATTAGCTTTCACTTTTATATCACTGTTCTTCTTATTAACGGCTTGCCAAGCAAATGACCCAAGTGCAAGTACACTGGAAGATGTGCTATCTTCATTTGAAGAACAGCAATTGTCACTAATAAAAAGCAAAGTTAATAAGGACGACAATATTTTTGGAATGAAACTTAATGGGGTTAGACCTTCTGCTTATGAATTAGATGGAAAAATGTTATTAGTTTATATCTATGATTCAAATAAAGAACGAGTAGAGGGTTTGGAAGATTGGCGTGAAAAAACAGCAAGTATGGATACGGTCTCATATAATGTGTATGAGGTTAAAAATGTGTTGCTGTTTCATGTTTATGAAGAAGAAGAAAAACTCAATAGTGAAATAGATAGTAAAATACAAAATGTTGTGAATGGATTGAGTCGTTAATTGATTTTCAACGAACGGGTGCTTTAGTTGAACAATAGGAGATCGTCAGAGACGGTCTTTTTTGTTTGCCTAAACCCCAAGACAGATTGGATATTTATTCATCGTAGGGGAAAAGCGAATCCACCAAAAGCCCGTCAACTCAACGATGTATATTGGGGGAATAAAAGATAGATGGTCAAAAAAGAGAAAAAGTGAGCGTGCTTACGGGTTGGGATGAAGGGGCTAACTTCCTAGTCGATGTGTTATGTTAACCTACTTTGAATAACCTATACAACCGGGGTCAGCGATCGAATCGATGGTTGGCGGGATGAATCATCCCGTTTTCTACTCCAATTTATTGGGCAGTTTAGTTTCATTTCATAATATTTTTTTGATTATATACCTTGTATTATAGAGTAACGTGAATTATATTGTAATTAGGAGGTGCAAAATTATGGAAGTTAATAAAGAGGTTTTAAAAGGGCATATCGATACAATAATCCTTTCGCTTTTATTAAAAAGAGAGATGTACGGATACGAAATAGCAAAGTACGTTCGTGAAAAGAGCGACAGTCAATTTGAATTAAAAGAAGGCACATTATATTTATCGTTAAAACGGTT